>NZ_JAMDHK010000004.1:85861-323014 GCF_024721115.1 Salipiger pentaromativorans
CTTCCCGCAGCTTGGTGCGCAGCCGCGAGATCCGGACGTCCATCGCCCGGTCGAAACTCTCGCCCGCCGCGCCGCCCAGGGTCTCCTGCATCTGTGCGCGGGTGATCAGCCGTTTCGGACTGTCCAGGAACAGCCGCAGCACCTCGCCCTCGGCATGGGAAAACGGCGTTTCGGCACCGCTTTCGTCCTCCAGCGCGTAGCGGTCGAAATGGGCCGTCCAGCCGGCGAACGTCGCCGTGTCGCCCTGCCGCCGCGCCACGCGCGGGCCGCGCAGCCGGGCGCGGATGCGGGCGACCACCTCCGCCGGATCGAAGGGCTTGATGATGTAATCGTCGGCGCCCAGCTCCAGCCCGGTCACCCGGTCCTGCACCTGCGCGCGCCCCGAGATGATGATCACCGCCGCGCCCTGTTCCAGCGCCAGCCGGTGCACCAGCGTCAGCCCGTCGCGGTCGGGCAAACCCAGATCGACCAGGCACACATCCGGCGTGGCGCGCTTCAGCGCTGCTTCGAATTCGGTGGCCCGCGCAAAGGTCATGGTGCGGAACCCGGCCTCGGTCAGCACGTCCGACAGGATCACGCGAATGGCCGGTTCATCGTCGAGGATGGAGACGAGCGGGGCGGTCATGCGGCGCTCCTGCGGTGGCCGAGAAAGGCAGAGAGCTCGTCGGCGGTGAAGGGCTTGGTCAGCACGGGCGCGCGGCGGCGGGCCTCCACATGCCGCGGGTGATCGGGGGGCAGCGCGGTCATCAGATGCACCGGCAGATGCGGCAGGCGCAGCGGCAGGTCCGAGCCCGGCTCGGCCCCTTCCAGGGTGATGTCGGACAGCACCAGATCCACTTCCAGCCCCTCGGCCAGCGCGCAGGCCTCCTCGACCGAGGCGGCCTCGGCCACGACATGGCCGAGCGCGGTCAGCATCTCGCGCACCTGGGCGCGCAGCTCGGGATTGTCCTCGACCAGCAGCACGAGCCCGGACTGCGGCAGCGACAGGGCGCGGCGCAGCGGCAGGCGCAGGGTCACGCAGGCGCCGGGCGCGCCGTTGCTGAGCTTCACCCCGCCGCCCGCGAGCTTGACCATGTCGTAGACCATGGCGAGCCCGAGCCCGGTGCCCTCGCCACCCTTGGTGGTGAAGAACGGGTCGAGCCCGTGTTTCAGCGCCTCTTCGCTGAACCCCGGCCCGGTGTCGGCGACCGACAGCTCCAGCCAGGTATCCTTGATCGCACGGGCGCTGACGCGGATGACGCCCTCGCTGCCGCAGGCATCGGCGGCGTTGAGGATCAGGTTCAGCACCGCGTCCTGCAACAAGCCTGCGTCGAGCAGGAAGCTGCCTTCGATCTGCGCGTCGGTCTCCAGACGCACGCTGCCGGGCAGCGAGGGGGTGGCCAGCGTTGCGAGATCGCTGAGCAGCGCCGCCGGTGCGACCGGTTCGGGCCGCCAGGCGCGGTGGGTGGTGATGTCGGCGATGCGGTTCAGCAGATCGCCGCCACGCCGCGCCGCCTGAAGGGTGCCGGCGACCAGCGCCTCGGCCTCGCGGGTCTCGACCATGCGGGCGAGTTTCGACTGCATGCCGAGGATGATGGTCAGCAGGTTCGAGAAATCATGTGCCATGCCCGAGGTGAGCTGCACCGCCAGTTCGCGCCGCCGCGTCTGTTGCAGCGCCGCGCGCGCCTGGGTCTCTTCGGTGACGTCATGGCTGAGGATATAGACCCCGGGATCCTGCGGATCGGGGGTAAAGACCGCGCGGATGCGGCGCGACGAGCCGTCATCGGTGAATTCGAAGATGCTTTGCGTCCCCGCGAGCGCGCGTTCCAGATGCGGTTTCACCTTTTCATAGGCGGGCCCCAGCGCCGTGGAGATATGCAGGCCCAGGATGTCCGAGGGCCGCCCGGGCATCACCGAGGACAGCCGCCGGTTGGAAAAGGTGTAATGCCCGGTGGCATCCACGCGGGCGATATGGGCGGGCATCATCTCGGTGGTGAGCCGGGTGCGGGCCTCCATCTCGGTCAGTTCGCGCCGCGCCTCCTCCAGCGCCGCGTTGGTGGCGGCGAGCTTGCGGTTGGCGGCGGCGAGCTTTTCCGAGCGCAGCAGCACCTCTTCCGAGAGCAGCTCGGAGCGGGTGCGCAGGAGCTGCTCCTGCCGCTTCACCGCGGTGATGTCGGTATAGACCGTGACCCAGCCGCCCTGCGGCAGCGGCGCGCCCTCGACGCTGATGGTCCGGCCGTTGGCGCGGGTGCGCTCCATGTAATGCGGCTCGAAGGCGCGGGCCTGATCGACGCGGGCGCGCACGAAGGCCTCGATGTCGGTGACCGTCCCGTATTCGCCGGCGGCGACGAGATGGCGGATGGTCTCCTCGAAGGTTGCGCCCTCGGTCATCAGCCGTTGGGGCAGGTCGAACATCTCGCCGAAGCGGCGGTTCCAGACCGCAAGCCGCAGATCGCTGTCGTAGATCGACAGCGCCTGCTGGATCAGGTTCAGCCCGGCCTGGGTCAGTGCAGCCTTGGTCATGTCTCCTCCTGGTCTATGGCTAGCACCGCCCGGCGCGGCTGGAAAGCGTGGCGCGGCATTTGCGTGGAGGCGGGCGGGAATGCTGCGGGGCGGCATGACGCGCCCGGCTGTTACAATTCGTAAGGATTGGGAAAACTTCACGAAAACATTGACCGTCAGCATGCTCGTGACCCTTAATGGGGTCAGAATCGCGCATCAGACGCGATGGCCCTCTGGAGGAGGGGGCGTGCGTCCGGGAGACCGGGCGAAACGGGAGGAAACAACTTGGCGTATATGTCCGAGGGCGTGGAAGGTCTGCGCTCGATTCCGGCGCTGTTGCACAGGAACGCGACGCAATTCGCGGGGCGCCCGGCCTATCGCGAGAAAGAGTTCGGCATCTGGCAGAGCTGGACCTGGGCCGAGGTCGAAAAGGAGATCGAGGCTTTTGCGCTGGGGCTGCTGAACCTCGGCGTGAACCCCGGCGATCATGTCGCGGTGATCGGGCGCAACCGACCGACGCTGTACTGGTCGATGGTGGCGGCGCAGATGTGCGGCGCGGTGCCGGTGCCGCTGTATCAGGACGCGGTGGCCGAAGAGATGGAATATGTGCTGCAACATTGCGGCGCGCGCTTTGTCATCGCCGCCGATCAGGAGCAGGTCGACAAGGTCATCGACATCCAGGAGGACCTGCACCAGTTCGAGCATATGATCTATGTGGACCCGCGCGGCATGCGGAAATACGATCACCGCACGCTGCACGAATATGCCCACATCCAGAACCAGGGTCGCGCCGCCTATGACGAGTTCATCGGCGAGCTGACCAGGCGGCGCGAGGCGCTGGGTTATGACGACACCTGCGTGATGCTTTACACCTCGGGCACCACCGGCAAGCCCAAGGGCGTGGTGCTGTCGAACCGCAATATCATCGAGACGGCGCGGAATTCGGCGGAGTTCGACAAGCTGGGACCGGGCGAGGAGGTGCTGGCCTATCTGCCGATGGCCTGGGTCGGCGATTTCATCTTTTCCATCGGTCAGGCCTATTGGACCGGGTTCTGCGTGAACTGTCCCGAAAGCGCCGAGACGATGATGACCGATCTGCGCGAGATCGCGCCCAGCTATTATTTCGCGCCGCCGCGGGTCTTCGAGACGCAGCTCACCCAGATCATGATCCGCATGGAGGATGCGGGCGCGCTGAAGCGCCGGATGTTCCACCATTTCATGGCGCATGCGCGGCGGGTGGGGCCGAAGGTCCTGGACGGCAAGCCCGTGGGTGTGCTGGAGCGGCTGAAATACGCTTTGGGGTCGTTCCTGGTCTACGGGCCGCTCAAGAACACGCTGGGGTTTTCCAAGGTGCGGGTGGGCTATACCGCCGGCGAGGCCATCGGGCCGGAGATCTTCGATTTCTACCGGGCGCTGGGGATCAACCTGAAACAGCTTTACGGGCAGACCGAGGCGTCGGTCTTTATCACCCAGCAGCCCGATCACGAGGTGCGGCCCGATACGGTGGGGGTGCCCTCGCCGGGGGTGGAGATCCGCATCGCCGAGAACGGCGAGGTGTTCTACCGTTCGCCGGGGGTGTTCGTGGAATATTACCAGAACCCCGACAGCACGGCGGACACCAAGGACGCCGAGGGCTGGGTCGCCACCGGCGATGCCGGGTTCTTCGAGGAGGGCACCGGGCATCTGCGGATCATCGACCGGGCCAAGGATGTGGGCAAGATGGCCGACGGGGCGCTGTTCGCGCCGAAATACGTCGAGAACAAGCTGAAGTTCTATCCCAATATCCTCGAGGCGGTGGTGTTCGGCGCGGATCGCGACCGCTGCACCGCCTTCATCAACATCGACCTGACGGCGGTGGGCAACTGGGCTGAACGCAACAATATTGCCTATGCCTCCTATCAGGAGCTGGCGGGCCATCCGCAGGTGCTGGAGACGATCCGGTCCCATGTGGAGGAGGTGAATGCCTCGGTGGCGGAGGACGAGATGCTCTCGGGCTGCCAGATCCACCGCTTTCTGGTGCTGCACAAGGAACTGGATGCCGACGATGGCGAACTGACGCGGACGCGGAAGGTGCGGCGCAAGATCATCGCGGAGAAGTTCCACGATCTGGTGACCGCGCTCTATGACGGCTCGTCGAGCGTCTACACCGAGACCGAGGTGACCTATGAGGACGGGCGCAAGGGCAAGATCAGGGCGACGCTGACGGTTGTGGACGCGCAGGTGGTGCCGGTGGCACCGCGCGCGATGGCGGCGGAGTGAGCGGGATGGCTGGACGTCGCTCGTGCTGCGCACATCGCCCCGCCCGCCATCCCGTGGGGCGCCCGAGCCGGGGAGGCCCGCGATGATGGATGGGGCGGATCAGAGTATTTGGGGGGAAGATGAAAGGCAGGAGGCCGTGACGGACACGCAAGGCTATGTGACCGCCGACGGGCGGCAGATCGGGGGGGTTCTGATGGAACTGCGCAACATCACCCTGCGCTTCGGCGGCGTGGTGGCGATCAAGGATATTTCCTTCGACATTCGCGAAGGCGAGATCCGCGCGATCATCGGGCCCAACGGGGCGGGCAAGAGCTCGATGCTGAACATCATCAGCGGGTTCTACACGCCCTCCGAGGGCGAGCTTTGGTACAAGGGCGCGAAACGGCCTGCGATGAAACCTTATGAGGTGGCGCGCATGGGTGTGGCGCGGACCTTTCAGAACATCGCGCTCTTCGAGGGCATGTCGGTGCTCGACAACGTCATGACCGGGCGGCTCACGCATATGCATGCGGGCATCGCGTCGCAGGCGCTCTGGTGGGGCCGCGCGCGCGACGAGGAGATCGCCAACCGCGAGAAGGTGGAGAAGGTCATCGACTTTCTGGAGATCCAGGCGATCCGCAAGACGCCGGTGGGGCGGCTGCCCTATGGCTTGAAGAAGCGGGTGGAGCTGGCGCGGGCGCTGGCGGCGGAACCGTCGATCCTGTTGCTCGACGAGCCGATGGCGGGGATGAACGTGGAGGAGAAGGAGGACATGAGCCGCTTTATTCTCGACGTGAACGACGAGTTCGGCACCACGATCTGTCTCATCGAGCACGACATGGGCGTGGTGATGGATCTGAGCGACCGGGTGGTGGTGATGGATTACGGCAAGAAGATCGGCGACGGGCCGCCCGAGGAGGTGCGGGCGAACCAGGACGTGATCGACGCCTATCTGGGAGTGGCGCATTGAGGCCGGGGGGCGGTGTGTGCCGGCCGGCGGCAGAGCGCCGGTCCGGAATGGGGGTGACAGGGAGTGAGACGGGGCAGACGCTATGCTGAACGAGATTTTCATCAAACCCTTCGCCGATATGGTCGGGGCGCCGGATTTTCTGTTGCAGGTGCTCTGGGAAGGGCTGGTGTCGGGGATCCTCTATGCGCTGATCGCGCTGGGCTTTGTACTGATCTACCGGTCGAGCCGGATCTTCAACTTTGCCCAGGGCATCATGGTGGTCTTTGCCGCGCTGACGCTGGTGGGGCTGCACGCCATGGGCGTGCCGGCCTGGATCTGCGTGATCCTGACGCTGGGGGTGATGTTCGTGCTGGCGGTCACCATCGAGCGGGTGGTGCTGCGCCCGCTGGTCGGCCAACCCGACATCATCCTCTTCATGGCCACCATCGGGATCACGCTGTTCCTCATCGGCTTCGGCGAGATCATCTTTGGCGGCGAGAACAAGGTGATGATCACCTCGGAGCTGGGCATTCCCACGGACTCGGTGCTGCTGGAACCCTGGGGCGGGCTGCTGATCCTCGAGCAGAAGGACATCACCGCGGTTGTGGTGGCGGCCCTGCTGGTGGTGGCGCTGCTGGCCTTCCTCAACAAGACGCGCATGGGCCGGGCGATCCGGGCGCTGGGCGACGATCATCAGGCGGCGTTGTCGGTGGGGATCTCGCTTCAGACGATCTGGGTGCTGGTCTGGTTCATCGCGGGGATCATCGCGCTGGTCACCGGCATCGCCTGGGGCGCGCGCGCGGGGGTGAGCTTTGCGCTGGAGGTCATCGCCTACAAGGCGCTGCCGGTGCTGATGCTGGGTGGACTCGAATCGATCACCGGGGCCATCGTGGGCGGGCTGATGATCGGCATGCTGGAGAAGCTCTTCGAGATCTATTGGGGGCAGCCGCTGCTGGGCGGCAATACCGAGACCTGGTTCGCCTTCATGCTGGCGCTGATCGTGCTGCTGTTCCGCCCGCAGGGGCTCTTCGGGGAACGCATCATCGAAAGGGTCTGACGCCGGTCCGGGCGCAAGCCCGGCAAACCCTCCGGGGGAGGGTTTGAGGCGGCAGAGGGCGGAGCCCCGATGACGAGGCAGCGACGAGGGCAGCCCGGAAAGACCTCCGGGGATCGGTTTCCGCCATATGCGGGCGCCTCGGAGGAAGAGACAGATGATGGTGGGCAGGATTGCCCACCCTACGACCGGGCCGTCGCGGTGACAGGACGGAGCGGGTGGCGCCGGGAGGAGAGACGGGGCCGCCGATCAAGGGAGAAGATCAAGATGGCAAAGCTGATTGCGATCCTGAACGTGGTGGCCTGGGCGGGCTTCTGGGCGTTCGGCTATCTGGCGCTCACCGCCAATACGGCGGCCGGCGGGCAGACGGTCACCGCGCTCATCCTGGCGGCGCTTGGCGGCGCGCTGGGGCTCTGGGCCTGGTTCTGGCTGGTCGGGCACAGCGAGCGCACGGGCTATGCGCCCGCGCCCAAGCGGGCCTTCCCGGACGAGTTCCGGGAGCACGAAGGCAGCCTCTGACACCGCTTCAATAGCGGCTCTGATCAATGCAGTTCGCGGCGGGGTGTCCCGACCGCACGGGTGCCCTGCACCCTCACAGACAAGGGAGAGAAGGCGGGATGCTGTATCGCACGGCCGGACAATTCAAGACCAGCTATCAGGCCGACCAGGCCCTGTTCCCGATCCGTCAGGACGCGGTTCTGCTGGGCATCATCCTGATCTTCGCCTGGGCGATCCTGCCGCTGGTGGCGAGCGAATTCGCCTATCAGACGCTGCTGATCCCGATCCTGATCTATTCGCTGGCGGCGCTGGGGCTGAACATCCTGACGGGCTATGCCGGGCAGCTTTCGCTGGGCACGGCGGCCTTCATGGGGGTGGGCGCCTATGCCTGCTACAAGCTGGTCACGCTGTTCCCCTGGATGAACCCCATTGTGGCCATCCTGCTCTCGGGGGTGTTCAGCGCCGGGGTGGGGGTGCTGTTCGGCATCCCGTCGCTGCGGATCAAGGGGTTCTACCTCGCCATCGCGACGCTGGCGGCGCAGTTCTTCCTGGTCTGGCTCTTCGAGAAATGGGGCTGGCTTTACAACTACAACGCCTCGGGCGCGATCCAGGTGCCCAATCTCGAGATGTTCGGGGTCTATGTGGCCGGGCCGCAGGCCTCGTCCGTCGTGCAGTATTTCGTGGTGCTGGGGGTGGTGACGCTGATGACCCTCATCTGCATCAACCTCACCCGCGGCACGCTGGGGCGGAGCTGGAAGGCGACGCGGGACATGGACATCGCTGCCGAGCTCATCGGCATCAACCTGATGCGCTCGAAGCTCACCGCCTTTGCGATCTCGTCCTATGTGGTGGGCGTGGCGGGCGCGCTTTTCGTCTTCATGTGGCGCGGCGCAGCGGAACCCAACCTCTTCGACATCCCGCTCAGCTTCCGCATCCTCTTCATCGCGATCATCGGGGGGCTCGGGTCGGTCCTCGGGAACTACCTGGGCGCGATCCTGATCGTCGGCCTGCCGGTGGTGCTGAACACCGTGCCCGAGGCGCTGGGCCTGCCGATCTCGTCCGCCACGGTCGAGCATCTGAACGTCATGATCGTCGGCAGCCTCATCGTCTTCTTCCTGATCATCGAGCCGCACGGGCTCGCCCGTCTCTGGGCGCTGATCCGGGAGAAGCTGATCATCTGGCCCTTCCCGCACTGACGGGCGGGTCGGCACGACCGGAAAACACAACCATTCATCGGACATTCAAGGGAGGAGACTCGATGAAACACTTTACCAGACTGGCCGCCGCTGCGGCGCTGGGCGCGCTGATGGGCGGCACGGCGCTGGCCGAGGGGCTCTACACGCCGAACCTCGCCTATCGCACCGGGCCCTTTGCGGCGACCGGCATCCCGATCATGAACGGGCAGAAGGACTATATGGAACTGCTGAACGCCCGCGACGGCGGCATCGGCGGCGTTCCGGTCGATTTCGAGGAATGCGAGACCGGCTATTCCACCGAGAAGGGGGTGGAGTGCTACGAGAAGACCAAGGGCCGGGCCATCGTCACGCAGCCCTGGTCGACCGGCATCACGCTCCAGGTGCTGCCCAAGACCAATGTCGACGAGATCCCGATCCTGGCGCCCGGCTACGGCTTTTCGCCGATGGCCGACGGCAAGGTGTTCAAATGGGCCTTCAACACGCCGCTCTCCTATTGGGACGGCGCCTCGATCATCCTGGAATACCTGTCCCAGCAGGGGGATCTGAAGGGCAAGAAGGTCGCCTTCCTGCATCTCGACCACCCGTTCGGCAAGGAGCCGCTGCCCTATCTCGAGATGAAGGCGGAAAGCCAGGGCTTCGAGCTGCTGCCGATCCCGGTCGGGCTCAAGGAGATGCAGAACCAGTCGGCGCAATGGCTTCAGATCCGCCGCGAACGCCCGGATTACGTGATCATGTGGGGCTGGGGCGCGATGAATGCCGGTGCCATCACCGAGGCGGTGAAGACCAAGTTCCCGATGGAGAACATGCTGGGGGTCTGGTGGGCCGGGCATGACGCGGATCTCAACCTCGTGGGCGAGGCCGGCAAGGGCTATAAATCGGTGAGCTGGTCCTTCCCGAACCCGGATGCGCCGATCATGGCGGATCTGCAGAAATATCTCGTCGAGCCGGGCAACACCCTGTCGAACCCGGAGGAGATGGCCGGGGTCTTCTATTCGCGCGGGCTGGTCATCTCGATGATGCTCGCCGAGGGCATCCATGTGGCGCAGGCGCATTTCGGCAAGGGCGAGATCTCTCCCTCCGAGCTGCGCTGGGGGCTGGAGAACCTCAACCTCACCGAAGAGCGTCTGGCCGAGCTGGGCATGACCGGCATGGTGCCGCCCTTCTCGACCTCCTGCGCCAACCACACCGGCCATTCGGGCGGCTGGATCCTGGAATGGGACGGGGCGAAATTCACCAAGGCCTCGGATCTGATCATGCCCGACAGCGCGGCGATCGCCGAGCTGGAGGAGGCCAAGGCCAAGGAATATGCCGAAGCCAACGCGCCCTGGCCGATGAACGACGATTGCAAGATGTGATCTGAGCTGCCCGGCGGCGGCGCGGGTGTCGCCGCCGGATTTCGCGTATTTGGAAAGAGAAGAAGATGCTGGATTCGGGACGCACCGAGACCCTTCTCGAGGTCAACAATATCGAGGTGATCTACAACCACGTCATCCTCGTGCTGAAAGGCGTGTCGCTGTCGGTGCCCAAGGGCGGGATCACCGCGCTTCTGGGCGGCAACGGCGCGGGCAAGACCACGACGCTGAAGGCGATCTCGAACCTGCTGCATTCCGAGCGGGGCGAGGTGACCAAGGGCTCGGTGATCTATCGCGGCGAGCGGGTACAGGATCTGGACCCCGCCGCGCTGGTGAAGAAGGGCGTCATCCAGGTGATGGAGGGGCGACATTGCTTCGAGCATCTGACCATCGAGGAAAACCTGATGACCGGGGCCTTCACCCGGCGCGACGGCAAGGCGGCGGTCGCCGCCGATCTGGAGATGGTCTATGAGTATTTCCCGCGCCTGAAGGAGCGGCGGAAATCGCAGGCCGGCTATACCTCGGGCGGCGAGCAGCAGATGTGCGCCATCGGGCGGGCGCTGATGAGCCGCCCCGAGACGATCCTGCTGGACGAGCCCAGCATGGGGCTGGCGCCGCAGTTGGTGGAGCAGATCTTTCAGATCGTGAAGGCGGTGAACGAGGGCGAGGGCGTGTCCTTCCTGCTGGCCGAGCAGAACACCAATGTGGCGCTGCGCTATGCGCATTACGGCTATATCTTGGAGAATGGCCGGGTGGTGATGGACGGGCCCGCGGCGGATCTGCGCGAGAACCCGGATGTGAAGGAATTCTATCTCGGCATGTCGGACGAGGGCCGCAAGAGCTTCCGCGACGTGCGGTCCTATCGCCGCCGCAAGCGCTGGCTGGCATGACGCGCATGTATGCGATGTTTTCTGGCGCTTCCCATCCCCGAGCCGCTTCTGCCCGCCCTGCTGGATGTGCAGGAGGCGGTGCCCGTGGGCCGCGCGGTGCCGGAGGAGAACCTGCACCTGACGCTGGTCTTTCTGGACGATCAGCCGCAGACGGCATTGCAGGAGCTGCATCTGGCGCTGGAGAGCCGCGCGCTGCCGGGCTGTACGCTGGCGCTGACGGGGCTTGCGCTGTTCGGCGGGCGCCGCGCCAGGCTGCTGGCGGCGGATGTGGCGCGGGCGCCGGCGCTGATGGCGTTGCAGCGCGCGGCGATGCGGGCCGTGAGCGCGGCAGAGATCGCCCTGCCACGCGCGCGCTTTCGCCCGCATGTGACGCTGGTGCGCTTCGGCGCCGGTCTGCGCGAGGCCGACCGGCTGCGGCTGGATGCGGCGCTGGCGCGGTTCGCGGGTCTGGCCACGCCGCCCGCGCCGGTGGCAGCGCTGCGGCTCGTGGGATCGGTGCTGACGCCCGAGGGGGCGGTTTACGAAACGCTGGCGGAGTATCCGCTGGGGCCATGGTCCGGGACGGAATGACAAGGAGGCTCGGATGAGCAGGTATTACGACGATCTGGAGACGCGCAGCGCGGATGCGCGCGCGGCGGCCCTGGCGGCGGCCATGCCGGAGCAGATCGCGCGGGCCCGGGGGCTGCCGGGCTATGCGGAGACGCTGGCCGAGGTCGATGCGGCGGCGGTCACCGATCGCGCGGCGCTGGCGCGCCTGCCGGTGCTGCGGAAATCGGCGCTGGTCGCGGCGCAGGCGTCGGCGGCGCCTTTCGGGGGCTATGCGACGAAACCCGCGCATGGGTTTGCGCATGTCTTTCAGTCGCCCGGACCGATCTACGAGCCGGGCGGCAACGCGCACGACTGGTGGCGGCTGGGACGGTTCCTGTCGGCCTGCGGCATCGGGCCGGGGGACATCGTGCAGAATTGTTTCGGTTATCATCTGACGCCGGCGGGGATGATCTTTGAGAACGGCGCCCGCGCGGTGGGCGCGGCGGTGCTGCCCGCCGGCACCGGCCAGACCGAGCTTCAGGCGCGGGCGGCGCATGACGTGGGCGTGACCGCCTATGCGGGCACGCCGGATTATCTCAAGCTCATTCTGGAAAAGGCCGATGCGCTGGGCTTGGGGTTGGGAATCGCGCGGGCGGCGGTGTCGGGGGGGGCGCTGTTCCCGTCGCTCCGGCAATATTACGCGGATCGCGGGATTTCCTGCCAGCAATGTTATGCCACCGCCGATCTGGGCATGGTGGCCTATGAAAGCGACGCCATGGAGGGGATGATCGTCGATGAACAGGTGATCGTCGAGATCGTGACGCCCGGAACCGGCGATCCGGTCGCGCCGGGCGAGGTGGGCGAGGTGGTGGTGACCACGCTCAACCCCGATTACCCGCTGATCCGCTTCGCGACGGGCGATCTGTCAGCGGTCATGGAGGGGGAAAGCCCCTGCGGCCGGACCAATATGCGCATCAAGGGCTGGATGGGGCGCGCCGACCAGACCACCAAGATCAAGGGCATGTTCGTGCGCCCCGAACAGGTCGCCGCGCTGGTGGCCAAACATGCCGAGATCGACCGCGCGCGGGTGGTGGCGAGCCGCGAGGGCGAGATGGACGTGATGACCGTGCGTATCGAGACCGTTGCCGAGGATCCGGCCCCCTATGCGGGCACCGTGGCCGAGGTACTCAAGCTCAAGGGGACCGTGGAGCTGGTGAAGCCGGGCGGGCTGCCGCGCGACGGCGTGGTGATCGAGGACACGCGGCGCTACGATTGAGCGCCGCAGCGCTTGACGCCCGGGCGGGCGCTGCGCAGGGTCGCGGCGGGCGCCCGGAGGCCGCGTGTCGGACGGGGAGGGAGGCGCTCTGAACGAGGAGCTGTCTCATGTCCGTTTCCCCGGCCCTTGGGGTCTGCCGCTGCGGTGCCACCCGGATCGAGGTGAGTGCCGAGCCTCTGATGACCGCCGTCTGTCATTGCACCGGCTGCCAGAAGATGAGCGCCAGCGCGTTTTCGCTGACCGCGATGGTGCCCGCCGGGGCGTTTCGCGTGGTGCAGGGGGTGCCGGTGCGCGGCGGGGCGAAGACGCCGGGGCTGGATCACATGTTCTGCCCGGACTGCCTGACCTGGATGTTCACCCGTCTGAGCGGCTTCGAGGGGGCCGACAGCTTTGTGAATGCAAGGGCCACCATGTTCGACCGGCCCGACTGGTGCGTGCCCTTCCTCGAGACGATGACGGATGAGAAACTGCCCTGGGTCAGCACCCCGGCGCAGCGCAGCTATGCGGGCTTTCCCGGCGTCGAGGATTTTGCGGGGCTGGTCGGGGACTATGCGGCAAGCCGCGCCTGAGGCGGGTCAGAGCAGTTCCAGAACCCGTTCCGGAGGGCGGCCGATGATGGCCCGCCCTTCGGCGAAGGCAACCGGACGTTCGATCAGTTTCGGCTCGTCTGCCATGGCGCGCAGCAGCGCCTCGTCGCTGTCCTCGCGGGTCAGACCCCGCTCGCGGAAGGCGGCCTCCTTCGTGCGCATCATCGCGATGGCGGGCAGGCCGAGCGCGGTCTGCGCGGCCTTCAGCTCGTCGTAGCTGGGCGCGTCGTCGAGATATTTGCGAATCTCCGGGCGAAGCCCCTTTTCCTCGAGCAGCGCCAGGGCCTGCCGGGATTTCGAACAGCGGGGGTTGTGCCAGAGAATCATGTCCAGTCCTCTCGTCCGGTGCCCACTGCCTCGGCGACCGAGGCGAATCCGTCCCGCGCCAGCAGAGCATCGAGCCCGTGCAGGATTTCGGAGACGAGGCTGAGACCGCCATAGACCAGGGCGCTGTAAAGCTGCACCGCCGAGGCGCCGGCGCGGATCTTCTGATAGGCCTGCTCGGCCGAGCCGACACCGCCCACGCCGATCAGCGGCAGCCGTCCCTCGGTCAGCACCGAGAGGCGCGCCAGCACGCGGGTCGATTTCTCGAACAGCGGCTGGCCCGAGAGCCCGCCGGCTTCCGCCCGCAGCGGCGAGCGCAGGCCGTCGCGGTCGAGGGTCGTGTTGGTGGCGATCACCCCGGCCACACCCGAGGAGAGCGCCACCTCCGCGACATCGGCAAGCCCGGCCGCGTCGAGGTCGGGCGCGATCTTGAGAAAGACCGGGATCGGGCGGTCGAGATCCGCGCGGGCCTCCATCACACCGGCCAGCAGCGCCGCGAGCGCCGCCTTGCCCTGAAGGTCGCGCAGCCGTTCGGTATTGGGCGAGCTGACATTGACCGTGGCGAAATCCAGATCGGCGCCGCAGCGCGCCAGGACGCGGGCGAAATCCCCCGCGCGGTCGTCGCTGTCCTTGTTGGCGCCGAGATTTAGACCTAAAATCATGTCCTTGGGCCGATGCATCAGCCGCCCGGCGATGGCATCCATCCCGTCGTTGTTAAAGCCGAACCGGTTGATCACCCCGCGGTCTTCGGTCAGGCGGAACAGCCGGGGCCGGGGGTTTCCGGGCTGCGGCCGAGGGGTGGCCGCGCCCACTTCGACAAAGCCGAATCCGGCGCGGGAGAGGCCCGACAGCGCCTCGGCGTTCTTGTCGAACCCGGCGGCAAGGCCCAGCGGATTGGCAAGATCGAGCCCCGCGAGGCGGCAGCGCAGCCGGTCCGAGGTGATCGTGCCCGGTGCCGCGGCCAGCCCCGATTGCAGCGCCTTCAGCGCCAGCCCGTGGGCGGACTCGGGGTCCATGCGGTGCAACAGCGCCAGCCCGGCGCGCTCGACGAGGCTCATGTCATGTCATCCGGAAACACATGCCCGCCCATGCCCAGCGGCAGGGGGCGCGACCAGCGCACATCGGCCAGCCGCAGGGCGCCGTAGAGATGCGGGAACAGGGCCCCGCCGCGCGAGGGTTCCCATCTCAGGGCATCGCCCAGATCGTCGGCCTCGAAGGCCAGGATAAAGAGCCCGTCCTCGCCCGCGAAATGCTTGGAGGCGGTTTCGCGCACCTGATCCAAGGTGGAGAAATGGATAAAGCCATCGGCCTCGTCCACCGGTGCTCCGGTGGTTTCGCCCTCGGCTTGCAGCGCGGCCCATTCCCCGGACCTCAGGATTTTATAGATCAGCATGAGAGTGAGATGCCGGGGAACGCCCCGCCGGTCAATCCCCGGCGGAGCGATAGAGCGTCACAGCCAGCGTCCGAAATGGCGGTGAATGCGGGGAATGATGACCCAGATCATCGACACGACGATGATCGGCACCATCACGAGGTTGCGTTGCCAGATCGTCCAGCCCTCGGTCATGGGGGCGAGCCCGTAGAGGGCCAGCGTGACAAGCGGGTAGACGCCGAGGAAGACAAAGACCGCAAGGCGCGGCCGGGAAGGCGGACGGGAGGAGGAAGTCATGCGCGTTTCCTTTATATGAACGGAACGTATCGTTCCTATATTTTCTGGCATCGCCCTCTGTAAAGGGGTAAACAGGCGGAAACGGCGAAAGGCGATGCAAATGACTGTCAAGCGTGCGTCCATCGGGGCCCGGCGCAATCCCGCGACCGAAACGGCCATTCTGGATGCCGCCGCGGCGCTGCTGGCGGAGCGCGGGATCGCCGGGGTCAGCATGGAAGCGGTGGCCAAGCGGGCACGGGCGGGCAAGGCGACGCTCTACCGCTGGTGGCCGACGCGGGGCGCGCTTCTGATGGCCGTCTACCGCCGGCAGAAGCAGATCACCGGCTACCCCGAGACCGGCACGCTCGAGGGCGATGTGGCGGCGGTGCTCGACACGCTGTTCGCGCATTGGCGCCGGCCCGAGGGGCGGATCTTTCGCCATATCATCGCCGCGTCGCAAAGCGACGACGATCTGCGCGAGGCGCTGGAGATCTACCGTCAGGAGCGCCTGATAGGGCTTGGCGAGGTGTTCGAGCGCGCCGCAGGGCGCGGCGAGCTGTCCGGCGAGGTGCCGGTCCCCGAGATGGCGCGGACGGTCATGGCGATGGCCTGGCTGCATCTGCTGGTGGACAGGCTCGACACCGACACCGCCGGAATGGCGCGGTCTCTGGTGCGGGGCTGGGCCAAACCCGCCGACGGTTAGTCGCGGAGCCCGTCCTGGATCGCCCCGGGGGCCGCGCCGGCGCGCCGGGCAAGCCGCGTCGCCGCGAATTCGGCCACGCCTTCGTCGTGGCCGTCGGCGAAACTCGCCACGGTGACCGGGCGGTCCAGATCCGGGAAGTGATAGACCGCGCAGACGCAGCCGGGGCCGCCGCCTGAATGCCCGATGCACCGGCCGGCATCGCCCGCCCGGCCGTTCATCAGGCCAAGACTGTAGCCGCATTCGGTCCAGGGCCGGCCTGCGAGCGCGCCGCCGAGGGGAACGGCCTCAAGCATCTGTGCCAGAGCCGGCGCAGACAAAAGCGCACCCGAGAACAGCGCATGCAGGAGCCGCGCCGCATCGCGCGCGGTTCCTGTCAGACAGCCGTGATAGACCCAGCCGGGATGATAGGCGCCGGCGGTGGGGCAGGCCGTGCGGGCGAAATCGGCGCGGGTCCGGGCAAGCGCGATGCTGTCGAGCCCGAGCGGATCGCCGAGCGCCGCCTTGAAGAGCGAAAAGAAATCCGTCCCGGCGGCCCGCTCGATCTCTTCGCGTGCCAGCATGTAGCCGAGATTCGAGTAGGCCCAGCCCTGTCCGGGCGCGAATAGCGGGCCCTCTGCCATGACAGCGGCGACAAGCCGCTCACGCGGCCAGGGCTCTTCCTGCGCGGCAACCGCCGCCGCATAGGCGGGGAGCGGCCCGTAGTCCGGCAACCCGGCGGTATGGGTCAGAAGCTGCCGGAGCGTGGCGGGGAACGCCGTCACCGGCGCGTCGAGATCGAGCTTGCCGGTCTCGGAGAGCGTCAGCGCGCAAAGGGCTATGACGGTCTTGGTAAAGCTCCAATAGGGAAACACGGGCGCGGACCCGGCGGTTGCGCCTTCGCGCCCGTCAGCGCAGCTCCAGTGAGCGTGTGTCTCTGCCGGGTTTTGCATGGTCTCTCCTGGCGACAACCGGCGCATCGCGCCACCGGCCGGTTTCGGCCTGAGTTTGGGCGATGCCATGGGAATGTCATCTCCCGGCGCTACGTCACGCGAAGCAGTGCTTTGACACTCTCCCCGAAGCGTTGCAACATTTCTGTCATAAAACGCCTACAGAGAGGTTTTCCCATGTCTTTCCGTCTTCTGACGAGTGTTGCGGCGCTGGCACTGTCCGCCGGTGCGGCCAGCGCGGACTATTCGCTGACCATCCTGCACACCAACGATTTCCATGATCGCTTCGAGCCGATCAGCAAATACGATTCGACCTGTTCCTCCGAGGACAACACCGAGGGCAAATGCTTTGGCGGCATCGCACGCCTTGTGACCGCGATCGAGGCCGCGCGCGCGGGCGCCGAAGGCGACGTGCTGCTGCTCGACGCGGGCGACCAGTTCCAGGGCTCGCTGTTCTTCACGCAATACGGTGGCGATCTGGCCGCCGAGTTCATGACCAAGCTGAACTATGACGCGATGGCCGTGGGCAACCACGAGTTCGACAAGGGCCCCGAGGGCCTGTCGGCCTTCCTCGACAACGTGTCCTTCCCGGTGCTTTCGGCGAATATCGACGTCAGCCAGAACAACCTGCTGGCGGGCCGCGTGGCCAAATCCGCCGTGCTCGAACCCGGTTCGGAAAAGATCGGCATCATCTCGGTTCTGGCCGAGGACACGCCCGAGACCTCCTCGCCCGGCAATACCGTGATCTTTTCGCCCTCCATCGACGCGGCCCAGGCCGAGATCGACCGTCTGACCGCGGAAGGCGTGAACAAGATCATCCTGCTGACCCATGTCGGATACAAGGCCGACATCCATCTCGCCGAATCGCTGAGCGGCGTCGACCTGATCATCGGCGGCCACAGCCACACGCTGCTGGGTGACATGGACGGCGCCGAGGGCCCCTATCCGACCATGGCCAACGGCACGCCCATCGTCACCGCCTATGCCTATGGCAAGTATCTGGGCGAGATGAAGGTGACCTTCGACGACGCGGGCACCCTGACCGGGCTGACCGGCGCGCCGATGCTGCTCGATGCCTCGGTTGCCGAGGACGAGGCCACCGTCGCCCGCGTCGCCGAGCTTGCCGGGCCGCTCGACGAAATGCGCCAGACCATCGTCGCCGAGGCGGCCGAGCCGATCGACGGCGACCGGACCAGCTGCCGCGCGATGGAATGCACGATGGGCAACCTCGTGGCCGATGCGATGCTCGACCGGGTCAAGGATCAGGGCATCGAGATCGCCATCCAGAACGGCGGCGGCCTGCGCGCCTCCATCGACGCGGGTGAGGTGACGATGGGCGAGGTGATCTCGGTCCTGCCGTTCCAGAACACGCTGTCGACCTTCCAGGTGACCGGCGCGACGATGATCGCGGCGCTCGAGAACGGCGCCAGCCAGATGGAAGAAGGCGCGGGCCGTTTCGCGCAGGTCGCGGGCCTCTCCTACACCGTCGATCCCAAGGCCGAGGTCGGCAGCCGCATCTCCGACGTGAAGGTGGGCGGCGAGCCCATCGACCCGGAAAAGCTCTACGGCGTGGTGTCGAACAACTACGTGCGCAACGGCGGCGACGGCTACAAGATGTTCGTCGATGCGCAGAACGCCTATGATTTCGGTCCGGACCTGGCGGATGTGACGGCGGAATTCATCGCCGCCAACGCGCCTTACACGCCCTATACCGATGGCCGCATCACCGTGAAGGAGTAAGCGGCTCCCATCGCTCGGATGGCAACGCGCGGGGGCGACCCCGCGCGTTTTTCGTTTCGGGCGCTTTGTTCTGTCGGGCGGCCACGGTCTCATGCCACATGCGCGCGTTTCCGGGCCTTCATGGCCATCCCCGCCCGCATGTTCAGCCCCAGCAGCACGATGTTCAGCGCGCCGGCGCAGAGTTCCAGAAGCTGCACATAGGCGAAGGCGCCGGTCAGATCTCCGGCCCGTGCCCGCAGCCCGAGAAACACCGCCGCCGGGACGAGCACCAGCAGACCGTTCAGCGCCGCCACCCGCATCCGTGCCATCTTGGCCCGCACGGCGGGGGCTTTCGACCCTCCGGCGAGCCTGGCGCCGCTGGCGCCGGCGGCCGCCATGGCCAGCACCAGGAATGGCAGCACATAGAGGATCGCCTGCCGGATCGCGATCACCGCGCCGGAAGAGGCGAGGAATTCGGCATAAAGTGCCAGCGACCAGAACGATGCGACAATCGCCAGCGCGGCGGCGCCCGAGGCGCCATGGATCAGAACCAGACGGGAACGGGACATGGGGAAGACTCCTTTTTGATAGCAAGCTATGTATGTGGCGTATTGAATAGCGCGCTATGCAAGTGTAGGCAAGCCCCATGAGCGATTTCGAAAAGACCCGGTCCGCGGGCTATCTGGCCAATCACATGGCGCGGCTCTTTGCCCATGCGCTGGCCGAGCGGATCCGCCCGCTGGATCTGGCGCCGGCGCAGTTCATGACGCTGCTCGAGCTCTGGCGCGAGGACGGGCTCACCCAGCGCGATCTGGTGGCGCGGCTGGATGTGGAACAGGCGACCATGGCCAATACGCTGAAGCGCATGGAGCGCGACGGGCTGATCACCCGCCGCGCCCATGCCGAGGATGCCCGCGCCCGCACCATCCATCTCACCGCCCGGGCCCGCGCCCTTCAGGGGCCCGCCGAACGGGCCGCGCAGGAGGTGAACGACCGGGCGATGGCCGCGATGACTGCGCCGGAGCGCGCCGCTTTCGTCGCCGCGATGACCCGCGCCATCGACGCGCTGAAGGACTGACCGCCTCTTTCATCTTTCCGGCAAATACGCCGGGGGAAAGCGCGCCCCGGCGCGCGAGGGGGCAGCGCCCCCGCCTGGCCACTGGCCAAACCCGCGGATCGCCGGCATGCTGTCCGCCAAAGTCAGCCGGAGAGAGCCATGCACGGGCGCTGCACCTGCGGAGAGATCCGCTTTCACCTGACCGATACGCCGCTCATCACCCATTGCTGCCATTGCACATGGTGTCAGCGGGAGACCGGTTCGGCTTTTGCCCTGAACGCCATGATCGAAACCCGCAACATCGCATGCGACGCGGGCCGTCCGCAGGAAATCGCGCTGCCCTCGGCCAGCGGCAAGGGCCAGACCGTGGCGCGCTGCCCCAGCTGTCAGGTGGCGCTCTGGTCGCATTATGCCGGGGCCGGGCGCGCCTTTGCCTTTGTCCGGGTGGGCACGCTCGACGACGCGTCGCGCGTCGCGCCGGACGTGCATATCTTCACCGAAAGCGCCCATCCCTGGATCCCCTTTCCCGACGGCGCGCGGGTCTTTCCCGCCTTCTACCGCCGCTCGGCCACCTGGCGCCCCGAGGCGCTGGAACGGCGCGCGGCAGAGCTTGCGCGCGTGGCGCAGCAGCAACAGCAACAACAGGGCTGAACGCGATGGACCACCCGCTGATCGACCTCATCAACGCGCGCATCCGCAAGGCCGAGGAGGAGGGCGCCTTCGACAACCTGCCCGGCGCCGGACAGCCCTTGCCGGCCTGCGACGACCCTGAAAACGCGGTGCTGAACCGGATCCTGAAGGACAATGGCGCGGTGCCGGAATTCGTCTCGCTCTCGCGCGAGCTGGCAAAGCTGCGCGAAGAGCTGCGCGAGACCGCCGACCGCAGCGCGCGGCGCCGGCTGATGCAGGATATGTCGCTGCTGGAAGCGAAGATCGAGATCGCCCGCAAGGCGCGCTGAGGCTTGGACATCCCGCGCCGCCCGTGCCAGTGTCGCGCGCGGCGGAAGCTGGGGCACAGGAGGCGCGGGCGCATGGTCACGGTCAAGGAACAATACGAAGCCTACCCCTATCCCGAGCGCGATCCGGAAGACGAACGCACCCGCCTGATCACCGGATCGCCCTCGCATCCGCTGGAAATGGACCATTTCCTCTGGAACGGGCTGCGCGACTGGTCAAAGCCGCTGCGGGTGCTGGTGGCGGGCGGCGGCACCGGCGACGGGCTGATCCAGCTTGCCACGCTGATGCAGAAGGCCGGCGCGCCCGCAGAATTCACCTATCTCGACCTCTCGGCCGCCGCGCGCGAGGTGGCCGAGGCCCGCGCCGCGATCCGGGGCCTGGGCAATATCGCCTTTCACAGCGGCAGTCTGCTGGAGGCGCCAGAGCTCGGCACCTTCGACTATATCGACTGCTGCGGTGTGCTGCATCACCTGCCCGACCCGGCGGCGGGGTTCCGGGCCCTGCGCGCGGCGCTGGCGCCGGGCGGAGGCCTGGGCTTCATGGTCTATGCGCCCTATGGCCGATCGGGCGTCTATCCGCTGCAAGAGGCGTTCGGCGCGCTTTTCGAGGGGCTGCCGCCCGAGGCGCGGCTCGACCGGGCGAAACGGCTGGTGGCGGGGCTGCCCGAGGGGCATCCCTTTGCCTGCAATCCCAATCTGAGCGACCACCGCAAGAGCGACGCGGCGTTCTACGACCTGCTTTTGCACGGGCAGGACCGTGCCTATGCGGTGCCGGATCTGCTGGCGGTGCTGGCCGAAACCGGATGGGATCTGGCCTCCTTCACCACACCGGCGCTTTACGATCTGGCGCTGATCACGGAGGTGCCCGAGGACATGGCGCCCGAGACGCAGATGGCGGTGGCCGAAAAGCTGCGCGGGACGATCCGGATGCATACGGCCTATGCCGTGGCGCAGGGCGCCGGGCCAAGCGTCGCACAGGGGCGCAACCGCCAGCTCGTGCCGCATCTGCGCGGGGTGCAGCGGCAGGCGCTGGCGCGGGCGGTGGCGCAGGGGCGGTCGCTGCCGCTGCGCATCGGCCAGCTCTCGGCCGAGCTGGCGCTGCCCAGGGAGGCGGCGGCGCTGATCGCGGGGATCGACGGTCGGCGCAGCCTGGACGAGATCGCCCGTGCCGCGCGGATCGACCCGCTGGCCTTCGGCGCGCTCTGGGCGCGAATCGACGGCGCGCTGGCGCCTTGGGGTCTGCTGCTTTATTCGGGACTGCTGCGGCGCCCGGAACCGCCACGGCGCTGACCCGCGGCCCCGGCGTTCCCAGTCCGGGCGCGGCCAAAATGCCGCGTCACAGCGGTTTTTCCCTCTTGCCCTCGGGTGGGGCGGCGCAGAGATTGCCCCGGCAATGTGTAATCGGGGAGGATCCGAGATGGGTCTGTTCAACTTCTGGAAAAAATCCGGCAAATCGCTCGCTGGCGGCGGTGACGCCGCGCCGACCGCCGAGGTGCTGAAGCAGGAGGTCGCCGCTCTGGGCCTCAAGGCCGACGATGTCGAGATCTCGGTCGCGGGCGACAAGGTGACCGTTTCCGGCGGCGCGCTGAGCGCGGAAGAGCGGGAAAAGGTGATCCTCGCCGTGGGCAATGTCGAAGGCGTGGCCGAGGTCGAGGCGGAAGAGGCCGACACGGCGGTGTTCCACACTGTCGAGAAAGGCGATTCGCTCTGGAAGATCGCCGCGAAGACCCTGAGCAACGGTGCCCGCTACAACGAGATCTTCGAGGCCAACCGCCCGATGCTGAAGGATCCCGACGAGATCTATCCCGGCCAGGTGCTGCGTATTCCCGCCAGCGCCGAGGCCTGATCGCCTCCGGGCGAGGGGGCATCCCCTCGCCCCACGGCCCGGCGCACCGGCGGTGTGCCGGGCTTTGCCGCAATTCCGCCTCTTGCGCTGCGGCGCGTTCCTTTCCAGACTGCGGCTCTAGCAGGGAGACGCCCGAACCCATTCGGGACGTCAGGGAGGAGCGACGACCATGACCTTCGCGTCCGTGGCCGACCGAGATGCCATCGAAGCGGAAATGCCCTGGGCCGCGCGCGATGTGCCCGCCACGCTTTACGCCCAGTTGCAGCGCACCGCCGAAGCCTTTCCCGACCGCCCCGCCGTCAGCTTTCAGCTTTTCTCGGGGCCCGGCGACACGGCCGAGACGCTGAGCTGGCGGGTTCTGAAGGACAAGACGACCCAGGCGGCGAACCTCTTCCGTAGCCTCGGCGTGGGCGAGACCGATGTGATCGCCTATGTGCTGCCGAACTGCAACGAGACGGTGTTCACGCTGCTCGGCGGCGCCGTGGCGGGGATCGTGACACCGATCAACCCGTTGCTCGAGCCCGAACAGATCGCCGCCATCCTGCGCGAGACCGAGGCCAAGGTCGTGGTGACGCTCAAGGCCTTTCCCAAGACCGACGTGGCGCAGAAGGTGGCAGAGGCCTGCCGTCATGCGCCGCAGGTGAACTATGTGCTCGAGGTCGATCTCAACCGCTACCTGTCGCCGCCGAAATCCTGGATCGTGCCCTTCCTGCGCCCCAAGGTCACGGCCAAGCGCCACGCCGATGTGCTGTGCTTTGCCAGGGAACTGGCAAAGCAGCCGACCACATTGACCTTTGCCGATGGCGCCGAGGACCGTGTCGCGGCCTATTTCCACACCGGCGGCACCACCGGCATGCCCAAGGTGGCGCGGCACCGCTATTCGGGGATGCTCTACAATGGCTGGCTCGGCAGCACGCTGCTGTTCAGCGAGGAAGACAACATCATCTGTCCGCTGCCGCTGTTCCACGTCTTCGCGGCGCATGTGATCCTGATGTCGGCGCTCTGTTCAGGCGCGCATGTGGTCTTGCCGACACCGGCGGGTTATCGCGGCGAGGGGGTGATCGGGAATTTCTGGAAGCTGTGCGAACGCTGGAAGATCAGCTTCATCATCACCGTGCCCACCGCCGTTTCGGCGCTGATGCAGCAGAAGCCGGATGCGGATATTTCCTCGGTCAAGGTGGCATTCTCGGGCTCGGCACCGATGCCGCTGGAGCTCTTCCGCCGCTTCGAGACCGCCTGCGGGGTGACCGTCTGCGAAGGCTACGGGCTGACCGAGGCCACCTGCCTCGTTTCGGTGAACCCGCCCGAAGGGGTCAAGAAGGTGGGCTCGATCGGCATTCCCTTCCCCTATACCCATGTCAAGATCGTCAAGCAGACAGCAGAGGGGCCGCGCGAATGCGCCTGTGACGAGGTGGGCGAGATCTGCGTCTCGAACCCGGGGGTCTTTTCCGGCGCGACCTATACCGAGATCGACAAGAACCGGGATCTGTTCCACGAGGGGATCTTTCTGCGCACCGGCGATCTGGGGCGGATGGATGCGGACGGCTATCTCTGGATCACCGGACGGGCGAAGGATCTGATCATCCGGGGCGGCCACAACATCGACCCCGCCGAGATCGAGGAGGCGCTGCTGGTGCATCCCGCGGTGGCCTTTGCCGGCGCGATCGGCCAGCCCGACGCGCATGCGGGCGAGCTGCCCTGCGCCTATGTCGAGCTGGTGGCCGGGGCGGAGGTGACCGAGGACGAGCTGATGAAACACGCGCGCGTGCATATCCACGAGCGCGCGGCCTTTCCCAAGCACATGACGATCCTGCCGGAGCTGCCCAAGACCGCCGTGGGCAAGATCTTCAAGCCCGAGCTGCGGATGCAGGCGATCACGCGGGTCTATAACGGGGCTCTGGAACAGGCGGGGCTGTCCGCGCGGGTGGTCTCGGTGGTCGATGATCGCAAGCGCGGGCTGATCGCGCTGGTCGAACGCAACGGCGCCGATGCCGAAGCGGTCGGCCATTGCCTCGGGGCGTTCACCCGGCCCTGGGACTGGGCGGAAGAGGAGGTCGCGCTGACGCGGGCCTCGGCATGAGGCGCTGACCGCGCGGGGTCTGCGGGGACAGGGCGCGGCCGGGTCCGGAGGTCGCCGGGCAAGGGTGTCGGGCGGGTTGGCTGCTCAGCAGGCGCCCTTGGCGCAGAAGATCTCGTAAAGCAGGCCGATCACCCGGCCGGTGTCTTCGTTGGCGAGGCTGTAATAGATCGTCTTGCCGTCGCGCCGGGTGGTCACCAGCCCTTCCTCGCGCAGCCGCGCCAGCATCTGGCTGACCGCCGCCTGACGGATGCTGAGCAGTTCTTCCAGTTCGCCCACCGACTTTTCGCCCGATCCCAGATGACACAGGATCATCAGCCGGCCTTCATGGGCCAGTGTTTTCAGAAAGGACGCCGCGCTGCGCGCATTGGTGGCCATTTCCTCGGGCGGGGCAGGGATCGTCTGGGAGTTCACGTGTCAGGACCTCTTCGCAAGTGTCGAATATATAGCATGTTTGCGGCGGAATGCGAGATGGCGACGTGGTCGCTTGGCCTCTGCCCGGGCGGGAAAAGCCGGAAAAGCGGCGCTTTTTGCCCTTTGGGGGCCGTGTCAGGCGGGAGGCGCCGTGCGGACGGCCCGCACGAAACGGCGCGCCTCTTCGGCGGCCTGCGCCGTGCCCTGCCGCGAGTCGGCCAGCGGCGCGTCGGGGGCGGTCAGTGTCTCGGCGAGGCTGCGGGCGTGGTGCAACGCGGCGCCGGTGCTCAGCAGGAGCTGCGGCAGGCTCAGCCATTCGGTGCAGCGCGCCGCCATGTCCTGCGGTTGATGCAGGGCGCCCAGCAGCCCCGCGACATGTCTGCCGCAGGCCATCACGATCGAAGCCGCGACCCCGGTTGCCGCGTCGGTGGCGCCGGGGGCGAGATCCTGCCCGATCTTCGCGAGCGCGGTGGCGAGCCCCGCGCTCCAGCCCGCGACGGCCAGCACCGGGCGGCGGTCGCCATGCCAGCCATGGCCGGGATCGCCGAGGTTCAGCGCCTCCGCCAGAGCCGTGCGCAGGGCGGGGGCCTTCGGGCCAAGCTCGGCCAGACCGGTCAGCGAGACCCGGAGCGCCGTGCTTCGCAGCGCGGGCAGCCCGTCGCGCAGCGCCAGCAGCGGCCAGCCCCAGCCCGCCACCAGGGCGCCGGCTTCGCTCTCTGCCCGCGCGTCCGCGGCGACGGCGAGCGACGCCAGCAGCGCCGTCAGCTCGGAGCCGAAGATCGTCAGCACCTGGCGCAGCCTGAGCATCAGCGCGCTGTCCTCGATGTCCTGCGGGCAGACGCCCCAGCCGAGGTGCCGCGCGTGCTCGGGGGCCTGCATCAGACTGCGGAAGGCGGCGATCAGCTCCGGAACGGGGCTGCCGTCGCGCAGGGTGCCGGCGGCAAGCCCGCCCGGGTCGATCTGAAGCTCGAGGCTGGCGCGGTGGATCGCCTGTGCCGAGGTCTCGGGGATGAGCCCCGCAGCGCCCTGCACCTTGGCCAGCGCACCCAGCACGATCATCATCGCGCGGATCTCGGCGCTGTCGGAAAACAGCTTGCCCAGATCTCCGGCGGGAAAGAGCCGGTGCAGATGCGCGCTGTCGAAAGGGGTTGCGGTCATGGCGTCCTCGTCTCTGGCTGCGCCTCCCTATAGGCAAGCGCGCCGCCGGAGACCAGCGCTCAGCCCCGTGCGATGCGGTCGAGCAGCGCCGCCAGCCCCTCCGGATCGGAGAGGAAGGGCGAATGCGACCAGGCGCGTTCGTAGACGTCTCCCGCCGGCAGGGCTGCCGCCATTTCGCGCTGATACGCGGGCGGAATCGCTCCGTCCTCGCCGCAGACGATGTAGCTGCGCGGCAGCGTTTCGGCCTGGCCGGTGAGGGTCACGGGGGTTTCCTGCGGCGGGATGGCCTGCGGAGTGAGATGCGCCAGCGCATAGGCCACCGCCGCGTCGGAGCAATCGTGATAAAAGATGTCGCGGGCCATTTCGGGCGCGAAATGAAAGGTCACGCCGCCCGGATCGCGCCGGACCGCCGGCAGCAGCGGCTGGTCGCGCTGCTTGCGCCGCAGCGTGGCGACGCTGTCGCCGGTCTCGGGGATGTAGGCGCAGAGATAGACCAGCCTGCGGAACCGCTCCGGCGCGCGGTCGGCGGCCTGTGTTATCGGCACGCCGGCCATGGAATGCCCGACCACGATGGCGGGCTCGGCGAGCGCGCCGAGGATCGCATCGACATAGGATTCGAGCGTGACCGCCTCTGGCGGGGTGGTGTCGGCGCCGTGGCTGGGCAGGTCGATGGCCTGCGCCTCATGTCCAAGCGCTGTCAGCGCCGGCAGAACGTCGCGCCAGCACCAGGCGCCATGGGCGGATCCGTGGACGAGCAGGAAACGGGTCATTGGATGCCATGCCCCTGTGCGGTGAGGAAGTCGGTGAGGAGCCGCGCGTAATCGTCGGGCTTCTCGACGCAGGGCAGATGCCCGGTGCCGCGGATCAGCGCGAATTGCGATCCGGGGATCAGCTCGACGGTCTCGCGCACCAGATCCGGCGGGGTCGAGCCGTCCTCGGAGCCGGCGATCCCCAGCGCGGGCAGCCGCAGCCCCGAGGTGGGGGTCATGAAATCGGTGCCCGCGATGGCGGCGCAGCAGCCGATATAGCCCTGCATGTCCGTCCGTTCGAGCATGTGCCGCCAGGCCGCGCATTCGGCGCTTTCGCGAAAGGCGGGGGCGAACCAGCGCTGCATCGTGCCCGCGGCAAGCGCGGCGATGCCGCCGGTCTCGACCGCGGCGATGCGCTCGCCCCAGATCTCGCGGGTGCCGATCTTGCAGGCGGTGTTGGAAAGCACCAGCGCCCGCACCAGATCCAGCCGCTTGGCCGCCAGCCCCTGGGCGATCATCCCGCCGATGGAGAGGCCCACGAACACCGCGTCGCGAAAGCCCAGATGGTCCATCAGCCGCTCGGCGTCGCGCACCAGCGTGCCCATGGAATAGGGGCCCTCGGGGGCGTCCGAGAGCCCGTGCCCGCGCTTGTCGTAGCGCAGGATGCGCAGCCCGGCGGGCAGCCGCGCGACCACCTTGTCCCAGAGCCGGAAATCGGTGCCGAGCGAATTGGCGAAGACGACGGGTGCGCCGTCCTCGGGGCCGTCGATGCGGTAATGCAGGCGGATGTCGCCCAGATCGGCCATCTGCATGGGGCTGCCTCCCTGATCTTCTCGCGGCGAGCCTAGCGGGGCTTGCCGCGAGAGGAAAGAGAGGGCGCGCAAGGGCCGTGGCGACCGTCGGCAGGACCGGGCCGCGGACGCCCCGGTCTGTGGTGCGATGGCAGGCCGCGGCCTCAGGCGATCTCGATCAGTTCGATGGCGAAGGTGAGGTCCTTGCCGGCCAGCGGGTGGTTGGCGTCGAGCGTGACCTCGGTTTCGGTCACCTCGGCGACCACCACCTGCATGGTCTGGCCGGTGGGCGTCTGCACTTGCAACTGCGTGCCGAGGTCGAGCGGGATGTGATCGGGGATTTCCTGACGCGGCACCGCCTGGCGCGCTTCGGGATGCATCGGGCCATAAGCCTCGTCCGAGGGCACCTCGACGGTCTTCTTGTCGCCCACGGTCATGCCGGGGATCGCCTTGTCCAGACCGGGGATGATCTGGCCCGAGCCGACGGTGAATTCCAGCGGATCGCGGCCCGCGCTGGAATCGAAGGTGGTGCCGTCGGCCAGCGTGCCGGTGTAATGAATGCGGACAGTGTCGCCGGTCTTGACCTGCGTCATGAGAAACTCCGTTCTGTTGGGGGAAGCTGTGTGAATGGACGAGGCCGCGAAAGCGGGTGCTCGTATCGCTCGCCTCCAACCTAGCCCCGGGCTCGCCCGATTGCAAATCTTGACGGGTTTGGCCTTCCCCCGGCCCGCCGCCCGTGCCACCTTTGCGCGCGGAGGGGCCCGCATGACCATCACGACCTGCATCTTCGACGCCTATGGCACGCTTTTCGATGTCTCTGCCGCCGCCCGCAACGCCGCCGGAGAGCCGGGGCAGACGGCCCTCGCGGCGGTTTGGGAGGCGCTGGCCGAGGATTGGCGGCGCAAGCAGCTCGAATATTCCTGGCTGCGCGCGATCACCGGCGATCATGTCTCGTTCTGGCAGGTCACGCAGGACGGGCTCGACTGGGCGATGGAGCGCCACGGGCTGGCCGACCCGGAGCTGCGCGAACGGCTGCTGGCGCTCTACTGGGAGCTGGCCGCCTATCGCGAGGTGCCCGCCCTGCTGGCGCGGCTCAAGGCGGCGGGCAAGCGCTGCGCGATCCTGTCGAACGGCTCGCCGGACATGCTGGAGGGCGCTGTGGACAGCGCCGGTCTGGGGCTCTACCTCGACGCGGTGCTGTCGGTGGAGGAGGCCGGCGTCTTCAAGCCCGCAAGGGCGGTCTATGACCTGGTCGGGGCCCGTTTCGGCACCGACCCGGGCGAGGTGCTTTTTGTGTCGTCCAACGGCTGGGACGCGGCAGGCGCCGCAGCCTACGGCTTTGCCACCGTCTGGGTGAACCGGGCGGGGCTGCCGACCGACCGGCTGCCGGCCCGCCCGCAGCATATCCTCACCGATCTCACGTCTATCCCGGAGCTTCTCTGATGCCGCGTTTCACCACCTCCGACAATTTCTCGCTGTACTACACCGATGACGGGGAGGGCCTTCCGCTGCTCTGCCTTGCGGGGCTCACCCGCGACGGGCACGATTTCGACTATCTCGCGCCGCATCTCGACGCTGTGCGGATGATCCGGCTCGACTATCGTGGGCGCGGGCAGTCTGACTGGGGGGATCCCGCGACCTACACCATCCCCGTCGAAGCCCGCGACGCGCTGGAACTGCTCGACCATCTCGGACTCGAGAAGGCCGCGCTGCTCGGCACCTCGCGGGGCGGGCTGATCGCCATGGTGCTGGCGGCCACGGCAAAGGGCCGGCTGCTGGGCGTGGCGCTGAACGACATCGGCCCCGAGATCGCGCCGGGGGGGCTTGCGGTGATCAAGGATTATCTGGGGCGCAACCCGCCCTGGAAAACCGTAGACGAGGCGGTGGGCAAGCTGAGCGCCGCCCGGTTCGGTTTCGACGATGTGCCGGAAAGCCGCTGGCGCGAGGAGGTGGAGAAGCTCTATCGCGAAACGCCGGACGGGCTGAAAATTCCCTATGATCCCAAGCTGCGCGACGCGGTGCTGGGCGACGGCGCGCAGCCGGCGCCCGATCTGTGGCCGCTCTTCGATGCGCTGAAGGGGCTGCCGCTCTGCGCGTTGCGGGGCGGAAACTCGGATCTGCTCTCAGAAGAGACCTTTGCCGAGATGAAGGCGCGCCGCCCCGACATGATCGCGGTGGAGGTGCCTGGGCGCGGACATATCCCCTTCCTCGACGAGCCCGAGGCGCTCGATGCACTCTCCCGCTGGATCAAGATGCTGGGCTGACGGAGGATGATGTGGAAACAATTTCCGCATTGGCGGGCGATTGTTTCCAGAACGGCGATCAATGGGGGCGTCTGCCCCTAGGGTGGTCAAACAAGGCCGAATCGTGAGTGAATTGAAACATAGGTTTTCGACTCGCCTTTGGCGGTAATGTGTTTGGTATCAGAGCACTGGGGCTTTTGTTCGGCGCGGTCGTTCTGGGCTGGGCGTTCGGCGTCCTCGATGGAAGCGGCGCCGCCAACGACACCATCGTCACGGAGCACAGCGATGCAACGGTCACCGGCGGCGATGGCGACGACGTGCTGGATCTGCGTGAATCGGGCGCCGGGAACGATGTGATCTACACGCCGGCGCTTTGGAATTACGGCTCTCCCGGGGGCGGGATCGCGCTTGGCGGCGACTTTGCCGAAGTCAGGTTTGCGACGGCGCTGGAGGCGGGCTGACGAACACCCGGGTCGGGTGCAGCTCTCCGGCCTTGAAGACCCCAACGGCCACGGGCTGGCCTTCGAACGAGGCCCAAGCCTCGTCGCCATACTCGGCCTCGCCGGGGATCACCATGCCGGGGTTGCCGTTGCGCAGCCGCGCCGCACCCTCGGCAGTGCATTTCAGCTCGGGCAGCTCGGCGAGCCCGACTTCGAGCGGCAGCAGTCTCTCGTCCAGGGCGGGCGTTTTGGCCAGCGCGTCGATCTCGTCGATGCCGATGCCGTCCTCGGCGTCGAACGGGCCCGACCAGATCCGCCGCAGTCGCAGCACATGGCCGTGGCAGCCCAGCTTTGCGCCCAGATCGCGGGCAATCGACCGCACATAGCCGCCCTTGCCGCAGGTCATCTCCAGCTCGACATGATCCGCATCGGGGCGCCCGGTCATCACCAGTTCCTCGACCCAGAGCGGTCGCGCGGCGATCTCCATGGTCTCGCCGTCGCGCGCGCGCTTGTAGGCGCGTTCGCCGTCGATTTTCACCGCCGAGAATTGCGGCGGCACCTGCTGGATCTCGCCGACGAAGGCGTGCAGCGCCTCCTTGATCTCGTCATCCGAGGGGCGCATGTCGGAGGAGGCGATCACCTCGCCCTCGGCATCGTCGGTGTTGGTCGCCTGTCCCAGCCGCACCGTAAAGCGATAGGCTTTCAGCGCGTCGGTGATATAGGGCACCGTCTTGGTCGCTTCGCCAAGGGCCACCGCAAGAACGCCGGTCGCCTCCGGGTCGAGCGTGCCCGCATGGCCGGCTTTCTTGGCGTCGAGTGCCCAGCGGACCTTGTTGACCACCGAGGTCGAGGTCATGCCGGCGGGTTTGTCGACGATCAGCCAGCCGGAAATGTCGCGGCCCTTCTTGCGTGCCATATCTGCCCTCTGGTTGCTGAGGCGCGCGGGGTAGCGCGGACCGGATGGGCTTGTCAATCGTCGCCCGGCGGTGCGGCGCTCAGTGTCCGCGCGATGGTGTCGAGCGCGGCGCGGACCGGCGGGTCGTGGCGCGCCTCGTGGTGGCTGACCAGCCATTCGTCATGGGCCAGCGCGGCGATGGGATCGGAGAGCCGTCGCAGCCCGGTCTCGGCATCGCCGGCGAAACAGGGCAGCACCACCCGCCCGAACCCGGCCAGCGCCAGATCGAGGCAGAGCCGCAGGTCGCTGGCGGTGGTTGCGATCTCGTCGCCATGCTCGGCGCGCAGCCAGCGCTGCGAGGCGGCCAGCCCCGGCCCGTCGGGTTGCGCGACATAGCCGGTGACCTCGGCGCTGCTGCCATAGACCGCATAACCGATGCGCCGCAGCCGCCGCCGCGCCAGACGGGACGAGTCGGGCGGACGGTTGCGGATGCCGATGTCGGCCTCGCGTCGCGCCAGATCGAGCGGCGCGTTCGAAGGCAGGAACAGCGGCAGCCAGAGCGGATTGCGGCCCGGCGACAGCGCCCGGGCCAGGTGGCGCGAAGTCCAGGTTCCGGCGGTGATGCGCACCGGTGCGGGGCCGTGGCCGGCATCGGCCCAGAGCGCCACCCGTCGGCGCACCGCGCGCAGCTCGGCCGCCTCCGCCGCCAGCGCGCGCCCCTCGGCTGTGAGCGCGTAGCCAGCCTTGCCGCGCAGGAACAGCACCCGCCCGCTGTCGCGTTCGAGCCGGGTCATGCGCCGCGACAGGGTCGGCAGCGGCACGCCCCGGCGTTGCGCGGCGCCGGTCAGCGACCCGGCATCGGCCACATCGAGCAGCAACAGAAGGTCGTCGAGGCTGAAATGACTTTCATTCATGAAAGTCAGTTTGCGCCGAACGGCAGTATTTTCAAGGGATCTGTCGCGAGAGGATCGCCGCCGGGGGGAAGGCTTTGCTTGCAAAGGTGGAAGATGTGCAAGAATGACCCGTATGACACGACCCAACCGCCGACGCTTTATCGGAGCGAGCAGGCGCTGTTTGCCCGCAGGCTTGCCAGCCACCGGAAATGGCGCCGGCGAAGGCGGATCTTGTGGGTCCGAGCGTGGCTGTTCGGGCGGCGAAAGCTCAGTCGCGCCGCCCGGCAAAGCGCGCCTGCCAGTCCTCGCGCTCGGCATCCGTGATCTTGCGGAAGGTCACCTCGGGCACGACAAACCCGTGGCCGGCGGGCAGGGTCTCGAGCGCCGCCGCCACATCGTCGGGCCATGCCTCGCCATCCGCCGCAAGCGCGGTCAGGAGCTGCGCCGAGGCGTCGGGGATGAAGGGCGCGGAAATCACCGCATAAAGCCGGATGAGGTTCAGCGCGAGGCGGATCTGCATCGCCGCCGCCTCGGGATCGGTCTTGAAGGTCGACCAGGGGGCGGCTTCTTGCAGATATTCATTGCCGAGCACCCAGGCAGCGCGCAGCGCGGTGGCGGCCTTGCGCACCTCGTTGGCGGACATGTGGGTTTCGTATTCCCGGACCTTCTCGGTCAGAGCGGTGATGAGCTTGGTCTCGAGATCGCCATAGGCGCCGCCCTCGGGCACCGCCTCGCCGAATTTCGAGCGGCAGAACTTGGTGACGCGGCTGGCGAAATTGCCCAGCACGTCCGCCAGATCCTTGTTCACCGAGGCCTGAAAATTTTCCCAGGTGAACTCGCTGTCCGAGCTTTCCGGCGCGTGGCTCAGCAGCCACCAGCGCCAGTAATCCGCCGGCAGGATCTCCAGCGCCTGATCCATGAACACCCCGCGCCCGCGCGAGGTGGAGAACTGGCCGCCATCGTAGTTCAGGTAGTTGAACGACTTGATGTAATCGACGAGCTTCCAGGGCTCGCCCGAGCCGAGAATGGTCGCGGGGAAGCTGAGCGTGTGGAAGGGCACGTTGTCCTTGCCCATGAACTGGGTATAGGTCACGTCCTCCGCGCCCTTGTCGGTGCGCCACCAGCGCTCCCAGTCGGCGCCCTTGCCGGCCTCGACCCATTCCTGCGCGCAGGCGATATATTCGATGGGCGCGTCGAACCAGACATAGAAGACCTTGCCTTCCATTCCCGGCCAGTCCTCTGTGCCCTTCTTGACCGGGATGCCCCAGTCGAGATCGCGGGTGATGCCCCGGTCCTGAAGCCCGTCACCGTCGTTCAGCCATTTCTTGGCGATCGAGGTGGTGAGCACCGGCCAGTCGGTCTTGCTGTCGATCCAGGCTTCCAGCTCGTCCTTCATCTGGCTTTGGCAGAGGTAGAGGTGCTTGGTCTCGCGCATCTCCAGATCGGTGGCGCCCGAGATCACCGAGCGCGGGTTGATCAGGTCCACCGGGTCGAGCTGCTTGGTGCAGTTGTCGCACTGGTCGCCGCGCGCATCCTCGAAGCCGCAATTCGGGCAGGTGCCCTCGATATAGCGGTCCGGCAGGAAACGCCCGTCGGTGGGCGAATACATCTGGGTTTCCGAAACCTCGCGGATCAGCCCGCGCTCGGCCAGCACCCCGGCGAAATGCTGGGTGAGCCGGTGGTTCTGCGGGCTCGACGAACGGCCGAAATGGTCGAAGCTGAGCCGGAATCCCTTGGCGATCTCGGCCTGGATCTCGTGCATCTCGGCGCAATACTCCGCCACCGGCTTGCCCGCCTTGGCGGCGGCCAGCTCGGCCGGGGTGCCATGTTCGTCGGTGGCGCAGAGGAACAGCACTTCGTTACCACGGGCGCGCTGGTAGCGGGCAAAGAGATCGGCGGGCAACTGGCTGCCCACGAGATTTCCCAGATGCTTGATCCCGTTGATATAGGGGATCGCCGAGGTGATGAGATGACGCGCCATCTGTTGCCTGCCTTCTGCTCCGCTTCGAAGCCGCTTTAGCGGATGTGGCAAGGCGTGGAAAGTCCGGTGTCGGCGGGGGTTGGCTTTGCCGCGTCGCGGCGTAGTGTGGCGCCGAATGCGAAGCAGGAGAGACGCCATGAAGATGAAACCGCTGGGCCGCACGGGGATGACGGTCTCGGAGCTCTGTCTCGGCACCATGACCTTTGGCAGCCAGACCGGTTCCGACGAGGCCCTTGCCCAGATCGACCGGGCGCTGGCTGCGGGCGTCAATTTCATCGACACCGCCGAGATCTACCCGGTGAACCCGATCAGTGCCGAAACCGTCGGGCGCACGGAAGAGATCGTCGGCGCGTGGTTCGAAAAGACCGGCCGCCGGGCAGAGGTGGTGCTGGCCACCAAACATGCGGGCGATTCCAAGTTCATCCGCGACGAGGCCCCGATCAGCGCCGACTCCATTCCGGTCGCCATCGAAGGTTCTCTGAAACGGCTCAAGACCGATGTGATCGACCTCTATCAGTTCCACTGGCCGAACCGGGGCAGCTATCATTTCCGGCAGAACTGGCGTTTTGCGCCCTGGACCCAGGACCGGGCGGCAACCGTGCAGCACATGCAGGATGCGCTGGGCGCGTTGCAACGCGAGGTCGAGCGCGGCACGATCCGGGCCTTCGGCCTGTCGAACGAAAGCACCTGGGGCACCGCGATGTGGCTGCGCATCGCCGAAGAGAGCGGCGGGCCGCGGGTGGTCACGGTGCAGAACGAATATTCGCTGCTCTGGCGCATGGCCGACACGGATCTGGCCGAGCTGATGGTCAACGAGGAGGTGGGGCTGCTGCCCTTCTCGCCGCTCGGGGCCGGGCTGCTGAGCGGCAAGTATCAGAACGGCGCGGTGCCCGAGGGCTCGCGCATGGCGATCAACGGCGATCTGGGCGGGCGCAAGGGGCCGCGCGTGTTCCCGGCGGTCGATGCCTATCTGGCGGTGGCGCGGGAGTTCGGCCTCGATCCGGTGCATATGGCGCTGGCCTGGGCGGCACGGCGCCCCTTCGTGGCCTCGGCGATCTTCGGCGCGACGACGCTGGCGCAGCTCGACCGCGCGCTGGGCGCGGCAGAGGTGACGCTTTCGGAGGAGCTTCTGGAAGCGCTGGACACGGTGCACCGGAGCCATCCGATGCCCTATTAGGAAGGCGCGGGCCGGGCCGGCGGGTCCGGCCTATTCCGCCGCCATCCCGTCGGTGAATTGCAGCCGGGCCAGGCGCGCGTAAAGCCCGCCCTGGGCCACCAGCGCATCATGCGAGCCCTGTGCCACGATACGCCCGTGATCCATCACCACGATCCGGTCGGCCTTTTTCACCGTTGCCAGCCGGTGCGCCACGATGATCGTGGTGCGCCCCTCGGCCAGACGGTCCACCGCCGCCTGCACCGCGCGCTCGCTTTCCGCATCCAGCGCCGAGGTCGCCTCGTCGAGCAGCAGCACGGGCGCGTCGCGCAGGATCGCCCTTGCGATCGCGACTCGCTGCTTCTGACCGCCCGACAGCATCACGCCGCGCTCGCCCAGATAGGTGTCGTAACCGTCGGGCAGCGCGGTGATGAAATCATGCGCCGCCGCCGCCTTTGCGGCCTCCTCGATTTCCGCGTCGGTTGCGCCGGGGCGTCCGAACCGGATGTTCTCGCGTGCGGAGGCGGCAAAGATCACCGGATCCTGCGGCACCAGCGCGATATGCTGGCGGAAGGCGTCGCGCGTCATCTCGGTCAGGGGAACGCCGTCCAGCGTCACCCGGCCGGTATCGGGATCGTAAAAGCGCTGGATGAGCTGCACGATGGTGGTCTTGCCCGCCCCCGAGGGGCCGACCAGCGCCACCGTCTCGCCGGGACGGATCGAGAGGTCCACATCGTCGAGCGCTTGCACGCCGGGCCGGGCGGGATAGGCAAAGCCGACGTGATCGAGTGCGATCTCGCCCCGCACCGGCGCCGCGAGCGCGCGCGGCTGGGCCGGGTCGCGAACCGTGTCCTGGGCCTCCAGCAGCTCCACCAGCCGTTCGGTGGCGCCCGCCGCGCGTTGCAGCTCGCCGAAGATTTCCGACAGCGCCGCCACGGCGCCCGCGACCATCACCGAATAGATCACGAACTGCACCAGCGCGCCGGTGCTCATATGGCCCGCCCGCACGTCCCAGGCGCCCATCCAGAGCACGCCGACGATGCCGGTGAAGACCAGAAAGATCACGATCGCGGTCATCAGCGCCCGGACCCAGATCCGCCGCCGCGCCGCATCGAAGCTCTTTTCCGTAACCGCGCCGAAGGCCTCGCGCGAGATCGCCTCGTGGGTGAAGGCCTGCACGGTCTGCACCGCCGCCAGTGCCTCGGCGGCATTGCCCGAGGAGGCGGCGATCCAGTCCTGGTTTTCGCGGCTGAGCTTGCGCAGCTTGCGTCCCAGCGTGAGGATCGGCACGATCACCACCGGCACCAGCAGCAGCACCAGCCCGGTCAGCTTGGCCGAGGTCAGCAGCATCAGCACCAGACCGCCCGCCATCATCAGGATGTTGCGCAGGGCGATGGAGACGGACGAGCCGATCACCGACTGGATCAGCGTCGTGTCGGTGGTGATGCGGCTCAGCACCTCGCCGGTCATGACCTTTTCGTAGAACACCGGCGACAGCCCGATCACCCGGTCGAACACCGCCTTGCGGATGTCGGCCACCACCCGTTCCCCCAGCCGCGTGACCAGCGCGTAGCGCAGCGCGGTGCCGATCGCGAGCAGCGCCGCGATCCCGAGCGCCGCGAGGAAATAGAGATCGAGCAGGGCGCCGTCCTCGACGTTGAAATTGTCCACCACCCGGCGCACCGCCAGCGGCAGGGTCAGCGACACGCCTGCGGTGGCGATGAGCGCCAGCGTGGCGGCCAGCATCAGCGCCTTATAGGGCAGCATGAAGGGCCAGAGCGCCGCCAGCGATCCGAGTTTGCGTGATTTCTCCCGTTCTTCCGCGACCGCGGTCGCCGGGTTTCCGTGAGCCATGTCCCCTCCTGTCCTGCGCCGGGCTGTTTTGCCATGCCTCCCACGGGCGTCAAGTCGCCTGTCGCCCCGCGCGGGGCGGAAACCGCCGCGCTGGCGGGATCGGCCGCGTCCGGATCGGTCGGCACGGGCGATGGCTGGCGGCGGAGGGAGGATGGAGCGGGCGACGGGAATCGAACCCGTATCTCTTGCTTGGAAGGCAAGGGTCTTACCATTACACAACGCCCGCTCAGCGGTTAGCACGCCTAGTTCATGGGGCAGCGGCGGTCAAGCGGGATGTTTCCGCAGCGCCTTTGGCGGTGCCGCGCCCGGCGGGAAAAGTTTCGCTTCTGCTCGCGTGCTCCGGGCTCTACGGTTGCGGGTGAGCGGCCCCTGCGGTCGTCCCTGCCCGTATCCGCCGCCCCGCGCGGCCCGTTCCGCAAAGACCCTGCTCATGGCCTTCGATTTCATCCTGATGCTCACCGAGAACGACCGCACGATTCCGGAGGCACGGGCGCGGCTCGACGAGGCGCTGGAAGGCGGCGTGCGGCATATCGGCTTCAAGGATGTCGGGCTGCCGTTCTCCGAGCTCAAGGGGCTGGCCGATGCCATCCGCGCGGCGGGCGGGCGCTCGTATCTGGAGGTGGTGAGTCTGGACGAAGAGAGCGAGCTGGTCTCCGCCCGCGCGGCGGTCGAACTGGATGTGGATTGTCTTCTGGGGGGCACGCGGCCGCAGGCGGTAACCCGGGTGACCCGCGATCATCCGCTGCGCTACTTCCCCTTCGCGGGCCGGATCACCGGCCATCCCAGCGTGCTGGAAGGTCCGGAAGGAGAGATCGTCGAGTCGGCTCGCCGGCTGGCCGATCTGGAACATGTGCACGGGCTCGACCTGCTGGCCTATCGCTTTGCCGGCGAGGTGCCGGCGCTGATGACGGGCGTCTGCTCTGCCGTGGGCAAGCCGGTGATCATGGCGGGCAGCATTGACAGCGAGGCACGGATTCTGGCCGCCGCCGAGGCCGGGGCCGCCGGCTTTACCGTCGGCACGGCGGCGCTGGCGGGGGCCTTTCCCGCCGAGGGGCCGGGCTTTGCCGCACAGGTGCGCGCGATCATGGGCTTCACCGCGCGCGGACGGGCCCGCTCGACCGCGCCGCGCCGGCTGGCGCTGGCCGCGCATGACACCCGCAAGGCGCATCTGCGGGCCTGGGTGATCCGTCACGCGGCGGCGCTGCGGGGGCACCGTCTGGTCTGCACCGGCGGCACCGGGCGGATGATCGCCGAGGCCGCGCCGCAGCTCAGCCTGCGCCGCCTGCAACGCGGTTCGCACGGGGGGGACCAGCAGCTCGGAGCGCTGATCGCCACCGGCGAGCTGGATGCGGTGATCTTTTTCGCCGATCCCACCGTGCCGCATGGCGGCGAGGCGGATCTTCAGGCGCTGAGCCGGCTGGCGGCGCTGCACGACACGCCGCTGGCGCTGGGCCCCTCCGCCGCCGACATGATCGCCACCGCGCTGCTGGCCGCGCCCGGCGTTTGACCGGCGGGGCGGATGCATGCTCCACTGACGGCATGATCAAGGGGATTCTGCTCGATATCGCGGGCGTGGTGCTTGACGGCGAGACGGCGCTGCCCGGCGCGGCGGAGGCGGTGGAGGCCCTGCGCGCGGCGGGGCTGCCGCTGCGGTTCCTGACAAACTCCACGCGCAAGCCGCGCCGGCGGGTGGTTGCGGCGCTGCGGGACGCGGGTATCGAGGTGGCCGAGACGGATGTGCTGACCCCCGCCGCCCCGGCGCTGGCGCGGCTGCGGGCGGGCGGATACCGCCCGCATCTGCTGGTGCATCCCGATCTGGAAGAGGATTTTGCCGGGGCGCCGGCCTCTGGCCCGGAGGCGCTGGTTCTGGGGGATGCGGGCGAGGGGTTTTCCTATACGCGGCTCAACGCGGCGTTCCGGGTGCTGGAGACCGGGGCGCCGTTTCTGGCGCTGGCGGCGAATCGGGTCTTCCGCGACGCCGACGGGCAGCTCAGCCTCGATGCCGGGGCCTTTGTCCGGGCGCTGGAATATGCCAGCGGCACGCCGGCCGAGGTGCTGGGCAAGCCGGCGCCGGCTTTCTTTCGCGCGGGCTGCGAGAGCATGGGGCTGGCGCCGTCGGAAGTGGCGATGGTCGGAGACGATGCGGAAAGCGATGTCGCGGGCGCGCTGACGGCCGGTCTTGGGCAGGCATTTCTGGTGGAGACGGGCAAATACCGTCCGGGAGACGAGGCCCGCGCGCGCCTGGCGCCCACCGCGGTGCTGCCGGGGCTGGGCGCGGCGGCGGCGCGGATCCTGAGCGCATCGGCGGGAGAGGGGCCTCTTGCGTGATGCGCAGCTTTATTCTGCCTTATGGCGCCAAAAAACGCCGAGAATCTGAAAATTCGACAAATTTTTGCCTTAGTTACCCCTTATGAAAGCCATCAGCCATGAGGTGGGGGCCGATTGTGCTGTTCTAAGGAGCGAACCATGCTGCGCAAGACCGGTCTTCTTGCCCTCACCCTGGGCTGCCTCGCCATGCCCCTTCAGGCCAAAGAGCATTATGTGCTGCTGCTTGGTGACGGTTATTTCCCCGATTATGTCTATCCCAACTACGGCGACACGATCCGTTTCGTGAACAACTCCAACGTCGCCATGTCGGCCACCGCGACCGATGCGAGCTGGACCACCGGCCGGATGGAGCCGGGCGCGGTGGTGATCCTCGAAGTCGTCGAGGGCATGAAGCAGACCTTTGTCGATACCGTCGCGACCGACAGCACCGCTGTAGGCGTGATCGACTATCTCAACGCGGCGCCGCTCGATCTCGAGCGCAACAGCGAACACAATCACTAAGATTTCCGAGCCGCGTATCGGGCTCAGAGCGGTGCGACAAGCTGCGCGCCGCTCGCGCGGTTGGAGTTGACCTCCGGCGCGACCCGATGAAAGCGCAGGGCGTCCTCCGGCGCGGCCCGCATCAGCACGGCCGCGCCATGGCCGCGTTCGCCCAGCCAGAGCGCCCAGTCCGCCTTGGCCAGCACCACCGGCACCCGGTGGTGGATCTGCCGCATCGCGCCTTCTGCCGCGGTGGTCACGATGGCGCAGCTCCGCAGGCGCTGCCCGTCGCGCTCCCAATCCTGCCAGACACCGGCAAAGGCCATCGCCCGATGATCCGGGGCGTGGATGTACCAGGGCAGCCGATTGCCCTCGGCGTCCTTGGTCCATTCGTAGAACCCGCTGGCGGGGATCAGGCAGCGTCGGCTGCGGCAGGCGTCGCGGAAGGCGGGTTTCCGCGCCAGGGTCTCGGCCCGGGCGTTGAAGAGCAGCGGCCCGTCGCCGGGGGTCTTGTACCAGTGCGGAAGGAACCCCCAGCGCATGGCCGAGAGCCTGCGATGGCCGGCATCGCTGCGCACCGTGGCGACCGGCACGGTGGGGCAGATGTTATACGCCGGCAGCTCCGGCAGATCGTTGTCGGGCGTGGCCTGAAACAGATCCGTCAGAACGTCGAGCGGCTGGGTCAGCGCGAAGCGCCCGCACATCCGGCGCGGCCGCTCAGCGGATCAGCGTCTTGATCGCCCGGGCATGGGCCGGATCGGCGCCCAGCGTGTCCTCGGCCAGTGCGCGGGCCGCGGGCAGCAGCGCCTCGGGCGCGACCACACGGTCGATCAGCCCCCAGCTCATCGCCTCCTCGACGGGCACCTTCTGCCCTGCCATGAGGATCATCTTGGCCCGCGCCGGCCCCACCAGCGCCGCCAGCCGGGCGGGATCGGAGGGCTGCGGCAGGAAGCCCAGCTTCATCACCGGATAGAACACCTTCGCCCCCGGCACCGCGATGCGCAGATCGCAGGCCAGCGCCATGCCCATGGCGCCACCCGCAAGCGTGCCGTTCAGCGCCGCGATGCTGAGCCCGGGCAGCCGCGCGATGGCACCCGAGAGCCGCTCCCAGAGCGGCGAGGTGGCAAGCCCCGCGCGCGCGGCTTCAAGATCGGCGCCGGCTGAGAACACCTTGCCCACCCCGGTCAGCACGAGAACCTGCGCCTCGCGCGCCGCTTCGGCGATTTCACAGAGCTTTTCCAGCATCTCCGGGGTCAGCGAATTGGCCTTGTCCGGGCGGTCGATCACCGCCAGCCAATAGCCTCCGTCCTTTTCCAGCGAGATCATGCCACGCCCACCTTTTTCCGAATCTCCTCCTCGCGCAGCGACACCTCGCCGCCGAGGAACCCGTCCGCCTCTTCGCCGCACATCCAGAGCAATGTCTTGGCCACCCAGTCCGGCGGGATGTGATCCTCCCAGTCGAGCTGGCTGACCTGATTCACGCCGCTCGCCTTGATGGTGCGCTGCATCTGCGTGGCGACCGTGCCCGGTGAGAGCGAGATCGCCCGGATGCCCTTGGCGCGGTATTCCTCGTCCGCCGCGCGGGTCAGCATCAGCGCCCCGGCCTTGGAGGTGCAATAGGCCGACCAGCCTTCGAGCGGGCGATGCGCCGCACCCGAGCCGATGGTCAGGATCGTGCCGCCGCCGGCCTGCGTCATCACCGGCAGCGCGGCGCGCATCCCGTGGTAGACACCCTTGATATTGATGTCGATGAGCGCGCCCCAGGCCTCGGGATCGCTTGCGCCGAGCGGCGCGATGGGCTCGATCACGCCGGCGTTGTTGATCAGGATGTCGAGCCCGCCAAAGGCGGTCAGACAGTTCTGCACCGCCTGCTCGACCTCCCAGTAACGCGAGATTTCGCAGGGGATGGCCACGGCGTTTGCACCGATCTCGCCGGCCAGCTCGGCAACGGCGTCGCCGCTGCGGGCGACCAGAGCCACCTTGGCGCCGGCCGCAGCGAAGGTCCGGGCGGCGGCGGCGCCGATGCCGCGGCTCGCCCCGGTGATCAGCGCGGTTTTCCCTGTCAGATCCATGGGATGCCTCGTTTTTTCGATTCACATCCTTGGTAAAGGCTGGAATACCCCCGGTCCAGCCTCTTGACCCGGCAGGTCATGAGGCAGAAGCTCCGCCCATTGATTTTTCGCACGCCGAAGAGAGGGTTGATTATGCGGGTTTCGAAATATGCCATCGTGCCGGTGGCCGCAGCGTTGCTGATGGCATCGCCGGCGCTGGCCGAGGTGACGCCCGAGCAGGTCTGGGAGGATTTCAGCGGCTATCTGAAGAGCTTCGGCTACGAGGTGAACGCCAGCGAGGCGCTGTCCGGCGACACGCTGACGCTGTCGGATCTGCGCGTGACCATGGCACTGCCCGAGGCCAATGGCGCGGTTGCGGTCGCGTTCGGCAGCATGGAGCTGCGCGGCCAGGGCGACGGGTCCGTCAAGGTGGTCCTGCCCGAAACCGTGCCGATTTCCGTCACCGTCGCGCCCGAGGACGAGGACGCGGTCGATATGGAGATCGGTTATTCGCTCGACGCGCTCGACATGGTGGTGTCGGGCGATCCCGAGGCGATGACCTATGTCTTCAGCGCCGAGGCGATGGCGATGGCGCTGTCGAAGCTGGTGGTCGATGGCAAAGAGATCCCGCGCGACGGTCTGCGGGCCGAATTGACCACCGGGCCGGTCGAGGGCGAGGCTCAGGTGACCATTGCCGACGGCACGCGCGAGGTGGTGCAGACGGTCTCGATCGGGACGGTCTCCTATGACGTCGCCGGCCAGGATCCCGAAGGCGAGGGGGCGGGCATGCTGCTGGGCTCGCTCACCGGGCTGGTCTCGGAGAGCCTTGCGCGCATTCCGGCCGAGTCCGGTGCGGCGGATATGCCCGCGCTTCTGGCCGCAGGCATGACCGTGTCGGGCAAGATGACCTATGACGCCGGGCAGTCGCAATTCTCCTTCACCGAAGAGGGGCAGACCACCAGCGGCCAAAGCGCGAGTGCGGGCGGCAGCTTCGAGATCGGCATGTCGAAGGACGCGCTGATGTATGACATCGCCGCGCGCGAGGTGAATTACAGCCTGTCCGGGGGCGAGATCCCCTTTCCCGTCAGCGCCGCGATGGAGGAGATGAGGCTGACGATCGCCGCGCCGATCAGCAAATCCGACACGCCGCGCGATGTGGCGCTCGCGCTGACGCTGGGCGGGTTCACCACCTCGGACATGATCTGGAACATCTTCGACCCGGCGGCGGTGCTGCCGCGCGATCCGGCGACGGTGGCCTTCGACCTGACCGGCAAGGTGACGCCGTTCGTCGATTTCATGGATCCCGCGCAGCTTGCCGGGGTCGAGGCCGGATCGCAGCCGCCGGGTGAGTTGAACGCGCTGACGCTCAACAGCCTGACGGTCGAGGCGGCGGGGGCGAAAATCACCGGCACCGGCGATTTCACCTTCGACAACACCGATTTGCAGAGTTTCGACGGGATGCCGAAACCCACCGGCGCGCTGGATCTTCAGGTGGCCGGGGCCAATGGGTTGATCGACAAGCTGATCCAGATGGGGCTGGTCGCCGAACAGGACGCCATGGGGGCGCGCATGATGATGAGCATGTTCGGCGTGCCGGGCTCGGAGCCGGACACGCTGACATCGAAGATCGAGGTCAACGAGCAGGGGCATGTGCTCGCCAACGGGCAGCGGATCAAATAGCGATGCGCTTCGGCGCCCATGCTGGGAGGCCGGAATAGATTCGGGGCGGGCAATCATGCCCGCCCTTTTTTTGTGCCAGATGCGCGTCGAATGGCGCAGCGATGTGTTGAGGGGCGCTAGGTGCTTTCCGGGGATCGTTCCCGCAGCGCCGGAAGCCCCACGCCGGTCGAGTCGAACCCGCCGTCCACCGCCAGCACCTGCCCGGTGATATAGGAGGCATTTGGCGAGGCCAGGAACACGATGGCCTCGGCCAGCTCCTGCTCGGATCCGTAGCGGTTGAGCGGGATCGCGTCGTGATAGGCGTCGATGATGTCCTGCGTGTGCACCGCCATGGCGAGTTTCGTCCGCACCGGCCCCGGCGCGACGCAGTTCACTCTGATGCCGACCTCTCCGAGTTCGGCGGCGTATTGCTTGGTGAGCTGGATCACCGCCGCCTTCGAGGTGCCATAGGCCACCCGCAGCGTCGAGGCGCGCAGCCCGCTGATCGAGGCGATGTTGACGATGGCGCCACGCGTTTCGGCCAGCGCCTCGGTGCAGGCCTGGCTGCACAGGAACACCCCGTCGAGATTGGTGGCCATGACGCGCCGCCACATGGCGAAATCGCAGTCCCGGATCGGGCCGAACTCGGCCACGCCCGCGTTGTTCACCAGCGCGTCGATCCGGCCCGCCCAACGCAGCACCGCGTCGCGCATCCCGTCCACCTGGGCGGGGTCGGAAATGTCGAAGGGCAGTGCCAGCATGTCGGGCCGCGTGGCGGCCACCGTCTCCAGCTCGTCGCTGTCGCGGTCGACCAGCGCGACCTTCCAGCCGCGCGCGGCGAACAGATCGGCGGTGGCAAGGCCGATGCCGCGCGCGGCCCCGGTGACGATTGCGCAGTTTCCGGTCATGTGTCTCCTCCCTCCCACATGGCTTTGCCAAGTCTTGGCACGGGGGAGGGAGGATAGAAAGCCGTCCTAGCGCCAGCCGAGCGCCGGGGCGATCTCTTTCAGGATCGTCTCGATCACATGGGCGTTGTAGTCGACGCCCAGCATGTTCGGCACGGTCAGCAGCAGCGTATCGGCCTCGGCAATCGCCTCGTCACGGCGCAGCTGCTCGATCAGCCGGTCGGGCTCGTCGGCGTAACCGCGTCCGAAGATCGAGCGCTGCTCTTCGATGAAGCCCACCTGATCGCTCTCCTTGCCGCCACGGCCGAAATACATCCGGTCCATGTCATTGGTCAGCGCAAAGATCGAGCGGCTGACCGAGACGCGCGGCGCATGCGCATGGCCCGCCTCTTTCCAGGCGGCGCGATAGGCGCGGATCTGGTCGGCCTGCTGGATGTGGAAGGGCTCGCCCGTCTCGTCGTCCTTGAGGGTCGAGCTTTGCAGATGCATGCCTTGCTCGGCCGCCCAGATCGCGGTGGCGTTCGACCCCGCGCCCCACCAGATGCGGTTGCGCAGCCCTTCGGAATGCGGCTCCAGCCGCAAAAGGCCCGGCGGGTTGGGGAACATCGGTCGCGGGTTCGGCTGGGCAAAGCCTTCGCCCTTCAGCAGATCGAGAAACACCAGTGCGTGGCGCCGTGCCATGTCGGCGGCGCTTTCGCCCTCGTCGGGGCGGTAGCCGAAATGTTTCCAGCCGTCGATCACCTGTTCCGGCGAGCCGCGCGAGATGCCGAGCTGCAGGCGTCCGCCTGCGATCAGATCCGCCGCGCCCGCGTCCTCGGCCATGTAGAACGGGTTCTCGTAACGCATGTCGATGACGCCGGTGCCGATCTCGATTTTCGAGGTGCGCGCGCCGACCGCCGCCAGAAGCGGGAAGGGCGAGGCGAGCTGGCGGGCGAAATGGTGGACACGGTAATAGGCGCCGTCGAGCCCCAGCTCTTCGGCGGCGACCGCCAGTTCGATGGACTGCGTCAGCACATCCGCGGCGGTCCTGACCTGCGAACCACGGGAGGCATCCCAGTGGCCGAAGGAAAGAAATCCGAGTTTCTTCATGAATCCGGCTCCTTGAACGGTTTGCGCGGCCTCTGCCGCCTTGACCCTGAGATAAGGAGCGTGCCCCGCTCCCGGCAAGCCGCGTGGCGGTTCGCCTGGGCGCAGGGTCTGTGCAAATCCGCTCCGACCGCTGTGCGGCCGGAGCGGTGCCCGCCGATTACTCGATCAGGCCGATTTGCTGATAGAAGGCGTGGTTGTCCCAGAAGAGGTATTCCTCGTCCATCACGCCCGCGTCGGTCCAGTGGCCGATGGTGGCCATGGTCAGCGTGTAGCGCTTGCCGGTGGGCTGGATGACCTGGCCGCCGCCGATCGGCATGGGCTCCGAGAAGGTGCCGGTGATCTCACCCACGACGCCGGTCCATTCGCCCTGGCCGATGCGGATCGGGTGCTTGTCGATGGTGGTGTCGGGCGCAAAGACGAAGAAGGCGCTCAGATCGTCGATATGGGCGTCGAGGCCCTGCACCGTGCGGCCATCGGGCCAGTGCACCACGATGTCCTCGGCGTGGCTTTCGTGCAGGCGGTCCCATTGCTGGCCGGAGAAGACCTCGAAATCGAGCGTGTCGAAGGTTTCGAGGTTCTTGGCGATGCGGGCGTCCTCGGCCTGGCGCTGGGCCAGCTCGGCGAGGGCGGCGGTGACGACCGCGCTGTCTTGGGCAAATGCGGCTGTGGCGAGGCCGGCGGTCAGAGCGGCGGCGGTGAGGGTCGTGAGCGTTTTCATGTCGTGGTCTCCTTGGTTGGATCGGTGCATCTCTGCGTTGCGATGAGGGCAACCTAGGCCGAGTTTATTTTCCACGAAATGGATATTTTGTTGAATGACTATCCTTGAAATGTTCCTAATTTGAGCGAACAAAACTCCGCGCGCACCCCTGCCGTCTGGCAGGAGCGTCCCGGTCGTTTCTCCGTTGGGGAGGCGAGGCGCGCGCGGTCAGGCGCGCATCAGGTCCGGCAGGTCTCCGGTGATCCCGGCGGCTTCGCGGATAAAGCCCCGGCGCAGCGGTGCGGCGGCGTTGATCGCCGCCATGCCCAGGTCCCGGCCCAGCCGCAAAAGCGGATTGTCGTTCGAGAACAGCCGGTTGAAAAGGTCCGTCGCCGCCGCCAGCGAGGCGGTGTCGAAGCGCCGCCATTGCTGGTAGCGCGCCAGAACCATGGGCGAGGCGATGTCCTCGCCACGCCGCTGGGCATGGGCGAGCACATGCGCCAGCGCCGCCACGTCGCGCAGCCCGGCGTTCAGCCCCTGCCCGGCGATGGGATGCATGCCATGCGCCGCGTCTCCGATCAGCGCCAGACGATCCCCCACAAAGCTGTTCGCCAGCGTCAGGTTCAGCGGATAGAGGAACCGCTGCCCGGCGAGCGCGATCTCTCCCAGGAAATCGCCGAACCGCGGGCGCAGCACGGCGAGATAGTCCTCGTCCGGCAGCGCCTGAATCGCCCGGGCCCGGTCGTCCGCCTCGCTCCAGACGATGGAGCTGCGGTTGCCCGGCAGCGGCAGGATCGCCAGCGGTCCCGGCGGCATGAAGAACTGATGCGCGATGCCGTGATGCGGTTTCTCATGGGCGATGGCGCAGACCAACGCCGTCTGGCCATAGCCCCAGCCCGTCCGCCGGATGCCCGCCCGCTCCGCCGTGCCGCTGCGGCGCCCGTCGGCGCCCACCAGCAGTCGTGTGGTCAGGGTCTCACCACTGGCCAAGGTCACCGTCGCGCCCTGCGGTGTCACGCTCTGCGCCACCACCGTCTCGCCCGCGCGATGGGTGACCCGTTCGGAGGCGTCCATCGCCGCCATCAGCGCGCGGCGCAGGTAGCGGTCCTCGATCATCTGGCCCATCGGGCCTTCCTCGATCTCCGCCGAATCGAAATGCAGCCCAAGGAAGACCCGCGCCTCGCCGACACGCCCGTCGCTGACCTTGATTTCGGTCATCGGCTGGGCATTCGGCGCCAGAACCGGCCAAATCCCCAGATTTTCCAGCAACCTGACCGAAGACAGCGCCAGCGCGTAGCCGCGCCCGTCGAAATCTTCTTCCGCACGCGCAGCCTCGGGAAGCGCGTCGATGACGATGCTTTTCAGGCCGCTTTGCGCGGCTGCAAGCGCCAGGGCGGGGCCATTGAGCCCGCCGCCCACGATCAGGATGTCGCAATCATGTTCCATGGGGGCAAATATGCCCCCCTTCCCGGGATTGTCCATGCGCCGCGCTGCCGCTACCGTCGCGCGCGAACAGGAGAGGGAAGACGATGAGCGACTGGACGGAGATGAGTGCCACAGAACTGGGGCAGGGGATCGGCAAGGGCGAGATCGACCCCGTGGCGCTGGCGCAGGCCTTTCTCGACAAGATCGCCGCGCATCCGCTCAAGGACCGCATCTATGCCCGTCTGACCCCTGAACGCGCGCTGGCCGAGGCCGGGGCCGCCCGTGACCGCGCCGCCGCCGGGCAGCGCCGCTCGCCGCTCGACGGGGTGCCGGTGAGCTGGAAGGATCTTTTCGACACGGCGGGGGTCGCGACCGAGTCGGGCTCCAAGCTGCTCGAGGGCCGGGTGCCCGAGGTCGACGCGCCGGTGCTGCAGGTGGCCACGGCCATGGGGCTGGTCTGCCTGGGCAAGACGCATATGTCCGAACTGGCCTTTTCCGGCCTGGGGCTGAACCCGGTCACCGCGACGCCGCCCTCGGTCAACGATCCCGAGGCTGTGGCGGGCGGATCCTCCTCCGGCGCCGCCGCCTCGGTGGCCTTCGGGCTTGCCGCCGCCGCCATCGGCTCGGACACCGGCGGCTCGGTGCGGATTCCCTCCTGCTGGAACGATCTGGTGGGGCTCAAGACCACCTCGGGCCGCATCTCGCTCGAGGGTGTGGTGCCGCTGGCCGCGGGGTTCGACACGGTGGGGCCGCTTTGCCGCTCGGTCGCGGATGCCGCGCTGGTCTTTGCCGCGCTCGAGGGGCGGGCGGCGCCCGATCTGCGTGGCGCCACGCTCGAGGGCAAGCGCTTTGCCCGGCTCACCAATATCGTGCTCGACGACCTGCGCCCCGAGCCCGCGCGCGGCTATGCGCAGGCGCTCGAGAAACTGGCGCGGGCCGGGGCAGAGATCGTCGATCTCGAGGTCCCCGAGATCGCCATTCCCATGGCGGATGCGGGCGTCCTCTACACCACCGAAGCCTGGGCCACCTGGGGCGAGGCCATCATCGCCAACCCCGACGTCATGTTCGCCCCGATCCGCGAGCGTTTCGAGGCCGGGCAGCATTACACCGGCGCCGATTACCTGCGCGCCTGGGAACGGATGATGGCCGCGCGCGACGCCTATTATGCCGCCAGCGCCGGGGTGGATGCGGTGCTCTGCCCGACCGCGCCGATCCTGCCGCCGAAGATCGACAAGCTGATGGAGCAGGGAGAGTATTACGTCACCGAGAACCTGCTCGCTCTGCGCAACACACGGGTCGGCAATCTCATGGGCACCTGCACCCTGACCCTGCCCACCGGTGTGCCCTCCTGTGGCATCTCGCTCATGTGCCCGCACCGGCAGGAGGACAGGCTGCTCCGGCTGGGCGCCGCTGCGGAAAAAGCGCTCGCCTGAGCCTTTCATCTTTCCGGCAAATACTCCGGGGGGAGCGCGTCCCGGCGCGCGAGGGGGCAGCGCCCCCTCTCCCCCGCAAGGGCGCCGGACGCGCGGCGGAAATGCAACGCCCAAAGGGTCTTGCACGCTTTCCGCCGGAGCTGCGGCTTTCGCGCCACATCCCCCGGCGGACTCACCTCGGCGCTGGACGAAGCGCCGTCTCATCCCTTATCGTGCTCACAAAACGGGACGACAACGATCCCGAGAACAAAAGCAGTATTGCAGGCAGTCCAAAGGCACGTAGCCCATGTTTCCCGAGCGGTTTTCGAACCTGCCGCCCTATGCGTTCCCGCGTTTGCGGGCGCTGCTCGACGCGCATGCGCCGGGCGGCCCGGTCACGCATATGTCGATTGGCGAGCCCAAACACGCCTTTCCCGCCTGGGTGGGCGAGGTGCTGGCGGCCAATGTCGCGGAATTCTCGAAATACCCGCCCAATGACGGGACGCCCGAACTGCGCGCGGCGATCACCGGCTGGATCGCCCGCCGCTACGGGGTCGAGCTGGACCCGGCCACTCAGGTGATGCCGCTGAACGGCACCCGCGAGGGTCTCTACAACGCCGCGATGGCGCTTTGCCCCGAAACCAAGTCCGGCCAGCAGCCCACGGTGCTGATCCCCAATCCGTTCTATCAGGTCTATGCGGTGGCCACGGTCTCGGTGAATGCCGAGCCGGTGTTCGTGAACGCCACGCAGGAGACCGGCCATCTGCCCGATTACGGGGCGCTGCCCGCCGAGGTGCTCGACCGTGCGGCGCTGGCCTATATCTGTTCGCCCGCCAACCCGCAGGGCGCGGTGGCGGACCGCGATTACTGGGAGCGGCTGATCGCGCTGGCCGAAAAGCACGATTTCCAGATCCTCGCCGACGAATGCTATTCCGAGATCTACCGCGACACGCCGCCCCCCGGCGCGCTTCAGGTCGCGCGCGAGATGGGCGCCGACCCCGAGCGCGTGGTGATCTTCCATTCGCTCTCCAAGCGGTCGAACCTGCCCGGCCTGCGCTCGGGCTTTGTCGCCGGCGGGCCGGAGAGCCTGGCGCGGATCAAGCAACTGCGCAATTACGCGGGCGCGCCGCTGCCGCTGCCGATCCAGCGGGTCAGCGAAAAGGTCTGGGCGGACGAGGGACATGTGGTCGAGAACCGCGCGCTCTATGCCGAGAAATTCGCCATGGCCGACCGCATCTTCGGCAATGTGCCGGGCTACGCGCCGCCGCAGGCGGGGTTTTTCCTCTGGCTGCCGGTCGAGGATGGCGAGACGGCGGCGCTGAAACTCTGGCAGGAGACCGGGGTGCGGGTGCTGCCGGGGGCCTATCTGTCGCGCGATACGGCCGCGGGCAATCCGGGCAAGGGATATATCAGGGTGGCCCTCGTGGCCCCCGCAAAAGAAACCGAACAGGGGCTGACGCGGATCCGTGACTGTCTCTTCGGGCAATAAGAAAAAGACGAGGCGAGCGATGGCATATCAGGCACGGGGGCGTGACCCCCTATTCGACAGCAACATGCAGGCGGCAATCGAGAAGCGCGGCAAGGAGCTGGGCGGTCTGGCGCTGGTGGCGCTGGGGCTGATGGCTGCCGCGATGATCGGATCCTATACGCCCGACGATCCCTCCTGGCTGTCGGCCACCGATGCGCCGGTGCAGAACTGGATGGGTCGCATGGGCGCCTCCATCGCAGCGCCGCTTTTCATGATCGTCGGCTGGGGAAGCTGGGGTCTTGCGCTTGTGCTGCTGGTCTGGGGGGTGCGCCTCGCCCTTCACCGCGGCGAAGAGCGTGCGCTCTCGCGGGTCGTCTTTGCTCCGATCTGGATCGCCCTGTCCGCCGTTTATGCCGCAGGCCAGCCCGTGGGGCCGGAATGGACCCACAGCTTCGGGCTGGGCGGGCTGTTCGGCGATATGATGATGGGCTCTGTGCTGGGCATCCTGCCGCTGGGCGCGGGGCTCGGGCTCAAGCTCGCGATGATCGTGCTGGGGGTCGGCATCGTCACCATGGGCGCCTTCGTGCTGGGCTTCACCCGGATCGAGTTGAATGCCATCGCGCGGTTCCTGCTGGTCGGTGTGGTCATGGTCTATGCCACCCTGTTGACCCTGCTGGGACGCGGGGCCAGCGCGTCGGTGGCTGCCGCGCAGCATATGCAGGCGGCTCAGGCCGCCCGCCGCGAGCGTCGCCAGCAGGAAGCGGCAGAGGCCGCCGCCTGGGCCGCCGCGCAAGAGGCGGTTCCGTCTCCCTCGCTGGTGCGCCGCCCGCCCGCTGCCGCGCCCGCGGCTGCGCCGATGGCCACGCAGCCCGTCGCCCCGCGTGTCATGACCGCCACGCCCGCTCCGGCACCGGACTATGACGAGGGCTATGCCGGCTTTGTCGAGGCAGAGCCCGCGCCCGAGCCGAAAAAGCAGGGGTTGCTGGCGCGCGTGCCCGGGCTGATCAAGCGCCCCGAGCCGATGCCGGAACCCGAGCTGGTCGAACCCGCCGAGATGGATCACGATGTGGAGCAGCCGGGCGAGGAGCGGATCCGCGCCAAGATCGCCGATGTGATCCGCGCCCGCCGTCCCGAGCCGGCCTCCGAGGCGGCGCCCGCCTTTGTGCCCGACCCCTCGAAGCCGCTGACCAAGGGCCGTGGCCGTGGCCCCGATCCGCTGATCTATCAGCCCGCCCCCGCTGTGCGCCGCGAGCCGCCGGTGAGCGCCGCGCATCCGCATCCGCACAGCCTGCCGCCGGAGCCGCCGCTTTCTGCGCCGCGTGCGGCGGTGGCGGCCGCGCCTGTCGCAGCGCCTGCTGCCCCGGCGCCGGCCCTCGCGCCCGAGCCTGTCCTGTCGGCCCCGGCGCCCGCGCCGCAGCCGGAGACCGCCCGGGTTGCCGCGCCGATGCCAGTCGTGCCGCCCGCTCCGGCGCCTCTGAGCGAGGCGTTGCAGGCCGAGGACGCGGTGACCGACGATTACGACGATTTTGCCGATTACCGCGATTTCGACGATTACGGCGACGAGGACGACCACATCCCCGCCATGCCCGCTCATGTCGAACGCACGGCGATCCCGATCGCACAGCCCAAGAAGGTGGTGCAGCAGCCGCAGCGCAAGCCGATGCAGCCCTCGCGCCGCGCGCAGGCCGAGGCGCAGCCGCAGCTCAGCTTTGACGAGGGGCATTCGGAATACGAACTGCCGCCGCTCAGCCTGCTGGCCAGCCCCGATGCCATCGAACGCCATCACCTCTCCGACGAGGCGCTGGAAGAGAACGCGCGGATGCTGGAAACCGTGCTCGACGATTACGGCGTGAAGGGCGAGATCGTCTCGGTCCGCCCCGGCCCCGTGGTCACCATGTACGAGCTGGAACCGGCGCCGGGCCTCAAGGCATCGCGCGTGATCGGCCTTGCCGACGACATCGCGCGCTCCATGTCGGCGCTGTCGGCCCGTGTCTCGACCGTGCCGGGCCGCTCGGTGATCGGCATCGAACTTCCCAACGAGAACCGCGAGATGGTGTCGTTCCGCGAGATCCTGTCGTCCCGCGATTACGGCGACGGCAACCAGAAGCTGCCGCTGGCGCTGGGCAAGGATATCGGCGGCGACGCGATGGTCGCGAACCTCGCCAAGATGCCCCACCTGCTGATCGCCGGGACCACCGGCTCCGGCAAGTCCGTGGCCATCAACACCATGATCCTGTCGCTGCTCTACAAGCTGACGCCGGACGATCTGCGGCTGGTGATGATCGACCCCAAGATGCTGGAACTTTCCGTCTATGACGGCATCCCGCATCTGCTCTCGCCCGTGGTGACCGACCCCAAGAAGGCCGTCGTGGCGCTGAAATGGGTCGTGGGCGAGATGGAGGACCGCTATCGCAAGATGTCCAAGATGGGCGTGCGGAACATCGACGGCTACAATGGCCGGGTCGCCGAGGCACTGAAGAAGGGCGAGCTGTTCAAGCGCACGGTGCAGACCGGCTTTGACGACGAGACCGGCGAGCCGGTCTTCGAGACCGAAGAGTTCGAGCCCAAGAAGATGCCCTATATCGTGGTCATCGTGGACGAGATGGCCGACCTGATGATGGTCGCGGGCAAGGAGATCGAGGCCTGCATCCAGCGTCTGGCGCAGATGGCGCGGGCCTCGGGCATTCATATCATCATGGCCACGCAGCGGCCCTCTGTGGATGTGATCACCGGCACGATCAAGGCGAACTTCCCCACGCGGATCTCCTTCCAGGTGACCTCGAAGATCGACAGCCGGACGATCCTGGGCGAGATGGGCGCCGAGCAGCTTCTGGGCATGGGCGACATGCTCTACATGGCCGGTGGGGCAAAGATCACCCGCTGCCACGGACCGTTTGTGTCGGATGAGGAGGTCGAGGAGGTGGTGAACCATCTCAAGGCCTTCGGTCCGCCGGATTATGTCGCGGGCGTGGTGCAGGGGCCGGATGACGACAAGGCCGAGAACATCGACGCGGTGCTGGGGCTGAACACCGGCGGCAACACCGGTGGCGAGGATGCGCTTTACGATCAGGCGGTGGCCATCGTCATCAAGGACCGGAAGTGCTCGACCTCCTACATCCAGCGCAAGCTGGGCATCGGCTACAACAAGGCCGCGCGGCTTGTGGAGCAGATGGAGGACGAGGGCGTCGTCTCGCCGGCGAACCACGTGGGCAAGCGCGAGATCCTGGTGCCGGAGCAGGCCTGAACCCGCGGGGGCAGGATTCGCTGACAGGACCGCCGTTCGCGCCTTTGGCGCGGGCGGCATTTTTTTGAGTATTTTTAGAAAGATGAAGGGGGGCGGCGCGCTTTGCCCGGTGCGGGGCTGGACCGGCGCAGCGGGGCGCCTATCTGCTCATATCGGCGGGCGGCTATCGCATAACCGCGTTCGGGTTGCCATATAGAGGCGACGACACGAGCAGGAAGGACGTCACATGCTCCGACTCATCCCCGCCGCGCTGGCGGCGCTGATGCTGACCGCGCTGCCGGCGGCGGCGCAGAAACTCTCGCTGAACGAGATTTCGGGCTATCTGAACACGATCCAGTCGGCCAAGAGCCCTTTCACCCAGATCAATGGCGACGGCACGATCTCGACCGGGACGATCTATATCAAGCGCCCGGGCAAGGCGCGGTTCGAATACAACCCGCCGGATCAGGCGCTGGTGCTGGCCTGGTCGGGGGCGGTCTATATCTTCGACAAGAAGGTGAGCGGGCAGCCCGAGACCTATCCGCTGGCACAGACGCCGCTGTCGATCATCCTGGCGCGCAACGTCAATCTGGCGCAGGCCGGCATGGTCACCGGGCACAGCTATGACGGCACCGCGACCACGGTGACCGCGCAGGATCCGAAGCGGCCGGAATACGGCTCGATCCAGCTCAAGTTCACCGGCAATCCGGTGGAGCTGCGGCAATGGGTGATCGACGATGGCAACGGCAACCGGACCACGGTCGTGCTGGGCGGTCTGGAAGACACCGCGCTGGCCAACAGCGTGTTCGACGTGAAGCGCGTGGGCGGCCGCTGACCCGTCCCAAAGGGCAGGGCGCCCCGGGGCGCCCTGTGTTTTTCCGTCAGCGCCGCGCGGCGCGGCAATTGGCGAGTTGCACCTCGTAGACCACCGCGCGGTCTCCGACCTCGTCTGCGACGCGCAGCAGCCAGGCCTTGGAATTGTAGGTGCCGCGTTTGAAGCCCGTCCGCCCTTCGTGATAGGCGAGATACTGGTTGCGGGCGTCGCGCAGGCTGATGCCCAGACGGTCGCGGCTTCCGGCCATGTACCAGCCCATGAAATCGGTCGCGTCGCGGATGTCGTCGCGCTGCGCGCCGCGCTTGCCGGTGGCGGTCAGATATTCCTCCCAGGTGCCGTCCAGCGCCTGGCTGTAGCCGAAGGCCGAGCTTTGGCGGCCATAGGGAATCACGCCGAGCGCGTAGCGGAACGGGGTCCGCGCGTCGGATTTGAATTTGCTTTCCTGATAGATTGTCGCCATCTGCACATGCACCGGCACGCCCCATTTCCGTTCGGTCGCCCGGAAGGCGCGGATGTATTGCGGCCGCTGGTTCAGGATCGAACAGGCGTCGTCAAGATTGCCGGGCGACTGCCCGCTTCCGCCGCCGCCCCCGCAGGAAGCGGCCAGCAACACAATCACCAACGCGCGAAGCCATCTGCTCATCTGCCTCTCGCTTTTCATTGTTTTTATGGGTTTCTTGCCTAAACTTGAGTTTACCCCAATGCGCAGGCGGAGGGAATCACATTTCCGCTGGTAGCCCGCGTCAGCAACTCTATGCTGGCGAACGGGCAACGCTGTCCGGGAATGCCACTGTTGGGCCGCAGTTCACAGTGTGTTTCCTGTAAAAATCGTCCTTAAGTTGGACAATCCGCCACGGAAATGCCAAAACTTGGCCCAAGAGGTCTGAATGCACACACAGCGCGCGAAATATCATCTGGGCCAGGTCGTCCGGCATCGCAAGCACCCTTTCCGGGGCGTGGTCTTTGATGTCGATCCCGAGTTCAGCAATACCGAGGAATGGTACGAAGCCATCCCCGAGGAGTCGCGCCCGGTGAAGGACCAGCCTTTTTATCATCTGCTCGCCGAGAACGATCAGAGTTTCTACGTGGCCTATGTGTCCGAGCAGAATCTGGTTGCCGATTATTCCGGCGAGCCGGTGGATCATCCCGACATCCCGGACCTGTTCGGCGCCTTCAACGATGGCAGCTACGAGCTGCATTTCCAGCTTAACTGACGCAGCGGCGGGGCCTCGGGCATGGATCTCGCGGCGGCTCTGACCCTTGTGCTCTCCACGGCGGTTCTGGTGGCGATTCCGGGGCCGAACGTGGCGCTGATCGTGGGCAACACGTTGCGGCACGGGCTGCGCCATGGCGCGGCCACCGTCGCGGGCACCACGCTGGGCGTGGCCTTGCAGGTGGGGCTTGTGGTGGCGGGGCTGGCGGCGCTGCTCGATCTGGCGGGCTGGGCGCTGCACTGGCTGCGCTGGGCCGGGGTGGTCTATCTGCTTTGGCTCGGGGTCGCGGCCTGGCGACGCGGGGCCGAGGGGCTGGCACCGGCAGAGCCGCCGCGCTGTCCGCCGCTGCGGCTGGTGGGGCAGGGCGCGCTGGTGGCCGCGGTGAACCCCAAGACGCTGCTGTTCAACGCGGCCTTCCTGCCGCAATTCGTCGCCCCTGAGGGCGGCGCGGCGGCGCTGGCGGGAGTCGCGGGGCTGTATCTCACGGTGCTGTTTGCGGGAGATCTGCTTTGGGCGCTGGCCGCCCGCCGGGCGCGCCGGTGGCTTCAGGGCGCGGGGCGGCTGCGGCACCGGCTGACCGGAGCGCTCTATCTGCTGGCGGGGACCGGGCTGGCGCTTGCGCGCCTGCCGCGCTGAGCGCGGATCAGAGCGCCTTGCCGACCAGATCGAGGAAGTCGGACACGGCTTTCGGCGAGAGCGACCAGTCGCAGACGAGCCGCGCCAGCGCGGGGCTGTCCCCGGGCCCCTCCAGATCGTCCCAGAGGTGATAGACCGCGCCGGCCTCCTGTACGGCGCGGTGCACGCGCCGGGGCATTTCGAAGAACACCACATTGGCATGGGCCTCGGTCCTGACCGCGACCCCCATGCCTTTCAGCCCCTGCACAAGCTGGTCGCCGCGGGCATTGGCCCGCGAGGCGAGATCGTGCCAGAGATCGCCGTCCAGATAGGCCGCCATCTGCGCCGCGAGATAGCGATGCTTGGAAAACAGCAGCGCGCCGCGCTTGCGGCGCAGCTCGAACTCGGCGGCTTTGGCCGGGTCGAAGATCAGCACCGCCTCCACCCCCATCAGCCCGTTCTTGGTGCCGCCGAAGACGCAGATGTCCACGCCGATCTTCCAGCTCATCTCGGCGGGCGTCACACCCAGCTTCACCGCCGCGTTGGAGAAGCGCGCGCCATCGAGATGCACCGGCAGGCCGAACTCCCGCGCGACATCGGTCAGCGCGCGCAGCGCGTCGAGGCTGTAGACATTGCCGCGCTCGGCAACCTGGGTGATCGAGACCGGGCCGCGCAGCGGGCCGTGCACGCCCCGGGTCTCTTCGTTCGCGATGGCCGCGCGCAGTGCCTCGGGGCGCATGCGGTCGCCGTCGCCCACCAGCGTCAGCTTGGCGCCGCCGGTGTAGAATTCCGGCGCGTTGCACTCGTCTTCCTGGATATGTGCCACAGGGGAACAGAAGACCGTGGCATAGGGCGGGCAGAGACAGGCCAGCGACAGAACATTGGCCGCCGTGCCGGTGGGCACCAGATAGACTGCCGCCTCGGGCGCCTCGAACAACGCGCGCAGCCGCTCCACCACCTGTTCCGACAGCGTGTCGCTGCCATAGCCCGGCGCATAGCCGTCATTGGCGCGCGCCAGCGCTTCCAGCACTTGCGGCGCCACGGGACCGGAATTGTCGGAGGCAAAGAACATCAGGTCGGTTCCTCGATGATATGGTCTTCCCAATCGTCCTCGTCGATTTCGAACTCCGGCACCGTGCGGTGTCGCATCGACACGCCGGCGGCGTGCACCGTCTCGGGATCGCCCGAGATCAGCGGATGCCAGTCGAACAGCGGCTTGCCCTGCCAGAGCAGACGATAGGCGCAGGTCTGCGGCATCCAGTAGGCGTGTTCGTCGATATTCGAGGGTTTCAGAACGATGCATTCCGGCACGAATTGATGCCGGATCTCGTATTGCGCGCAGCGGCAGGTGCTGTCGTCGAAAAGCCGGCAGGCCACGCAGGTCAGCGCCACCTCGCCGGTTTCCTCGTCTTCGAGCTTGTTCAGGCAGCATTTGCCGCAGCCGTCGCAGAGCGCCTCCCATTCGCGCTCGGAAAGCTGGTCGAGCCGTTTCTTCTCCCAGAAGCGCGGCGTCAGGCCGCTGCGGTCGATGGGATCGCTCATAGGGCGGCCAGGATTGCGCGCGCCTGTGCGCAATCGGCCTCCATCTGGGTGATCAGCGCGTCGAGGCTATCGAATTTCTCTTCGGGGCGGAGATAGTCGACCAGCCCGATGCTGAGCGTGGCGCCATAGAGATCGCCGGAAAAATCGAAGATGAAGGTCTCGAGATTGGGCCGGTTCTCGCCGAACATCGGGCGCACGCCGATCGAGGCGGCGCCGTGATACTGGCCCTTGTGCTCGCCGTCCATGACATCGACCAGCACCGCATAGACGCCGAGCCTGGGCGGATGCAGCCCGTCGATGGACATGTTGGTGGTGGGATAGCCCAGCTCGCGGCCGCGCTGTTCGCCGCCGATGACCGTGCCTTCGATCCGGTGCCAGTGGCCGAGCTGCGCCGCCGCATCGCGGGGGCGGCCATCGCTCAGCGCCTGACGGATGGCGGTGGAACTGACCTGACCGCCGTCATATTCGAGGATCTCGGCGACGGTCACGCCAAAGCCCATCTCGTCGCCGAAGCGCTTGAGATCGTCCACGGTGCCCTTGCGGTCCTTGCCGAAACAGAAATCGGCGCCGACAACCACATGCGACAGGCCCAGCCCGTCGGTGATCACGCGGCGGGCGAACTCATAAGGGGTGAGCGCCGCCAGCGCACTGTTGAAATTCAGCTCGTAAAGCCGCTCGACCCCCAGTTTCTCCAGCCGCGAGGCGCGCGCCTTGGGCGACATCAGCCGGAAGGGCGGGGCGTCGGGGGTGAAATACTGGCGCGGATGCGGCTCGAAGGTCAGCACCCCCAGCGGCGCGCCGGCGCAGGCCGCGCGCGCGAGGCGGATCACTGCCTGGTGGCCGCGGTGCACACCGTCGAAATTGCCGATGGCCACGCTGGCGCCCCGGTCCTGGGTCTCGACGAATTGATAATCCCGGATGATCCGCATGGCCGAAGCCCTAGCCGCCCGCGCGTCCGGGTGCAAGGTGGCTTGGAACGCGCCTGGAAAAGCGGGGCGGGCTGTGGCAGATGTCGCCGCAAGCGCGCCCGCCGCTTCGGCCTTTGCCGGGCCGGGCGCCGCCGCTGGCCTGTGTGTGCCGTGGCACGCGCCGCAGGGCACGGCGCGTCGGTATGGCCGGGCGCAGGGCCCGATTCCCGCTTGCATCACCGGGCGCTCGGTCCTATAGGGGCGCCTCTACCCGCGCGGCCGGCCCGGAGTGGCATGCCGAGTCGCGCGTCAACGCCAAACGTCAAGGAGACGGAAATGCCCAAGATGAAGACAAAGTCGAGCGCCAAGAAGCGCTTCAAGGTGAGCGCCACCGGCAAGGTGATCACCGCTCAGGCCGGCAAACGCCACGGCATGATCAAGCGCACCAAGAAATTCATCCGCGACGCGCGCGGCACCACCACGCTGTCGGCCCCCGACGCGAAAATCGTCAAGGGCTACATGCCCTACGACCGCTGATAGGAGGATCGACACATGTCCCGAGTCAAAGGTGGAACCGTCACCCACGCCCGTCACAAGAAGGTTCTCTCGCAGGCGAAAGGCTATTACGGCCGCCGCAAGAACACCTTCAAGGTCGCAGCCCAGGCCGTCGACAAGGCCAACCAATACGCGACCCGCGACCGCAAGAACCGCAAGCGCAACTTCCGCGCGCTGTGGATCCAGCGGATCAACGCGGCTGTCCGCTCGTATGACGAGGCGCTGACCTATTCGAAATTCATCAACGGTCTGACCAAGGCCGGGATCGAGGTGGACCGCAAGGTTCTGGCCGATCTCGCCGTGCACGAGCCCGAAGCCTTCGGCGCCATCGTGGAGCAGGCCAAAGGCGCTCTGGCCGCCTGAGCCCGCGCTTATTAATCGAGAAAAACCGCGTCCGGAGCGATCCGGGCGCGGTTTTCTTTTGCACATGAGGGGTGCTGGCGACCCGTGAAGGACTCGAACCCTCAACCTGCTGATTAGAAGTCAGCTGCTCTATCCAGTTGAGCTAACGGGCCGGCATATCGTCCTTCTAGCCCCTCGCCCGGTGCTGCGCAATCGCCGCCGGAGGGGCATTTCCCGCCCTCTCCCGCGCTGTCCGCTTGCGTCCGGCCCCCGGCCTCGGTAGGTGAGGCGGCAAAGACAGATCCGAGGGTACCGCGATGGATGACCTGCGCGACAAATATATCGACCTGATCGCCACAGCGGCCGACGAGGCCACGCTGGAGGAGCTGCGCGTGCAGGCCGTGGGCAAGAAGGGCGAGATCAGCCTGCAGATGCGCAGCCTCGGCAAGATGAGCCCCGAAGAGCGGCAGGTTATGGGGCCGAAGCTCAACGCGCTCAAGGACGAGATCAACTCGGCGCTTTCCGCCAAGAAGGTGGCGCTGGCCGATGCCGCGCTGAACGACCGGCTTGCCGCCGAATGGCTGGACGTGACCCTGCCGGGCCGCACCCGCCGCGTGGGCAGCATCCACCCGGTCAGCCAGGTCTGGGAGGAATGCACCGCGATCTTCGCCGATATGGGCTTTGCCGTCGCCGAAGGCCCGCAGGTCGAGGAAGACTGGTACAATTTCGATGCGCTGAACATCCCCGGCCACCACCCGGCCCGTGCCGAGATGGACACGTTCTACATGCACCGCGCGGCGGACGACGACCGCCCGCCGCATGTGCTGCGCACCCATACCTCGCCGGTACAGATCCGCTCGATGGAACAGCATGGCGCGCCGCTGCGCATCATCTGTCCGGGGCGCGTCTACCGGGCCGATTACGACCAGACCCACACGCCGATGTTCCATCAGGTCGAGGGGCTGGCGATCGACAAGGACATCTCCATGGCGAACCTGAAATGGGTGCTGGAGGAGTTCTTCTCGGCCTATTTCGGCACCACGGTGAAGACCCGCTTCCGTGCCTCGCATTTCCCCTTCACCGAACCGTCGGCGGAGGTCGACATCCAGTGTCAGTGGAAAGACGGCTCGGTCGTGGTGGGCGAAGGCGACGACTGGCTGGAAGTGCTGGGCTCGGGCATGGTGCACCCGCATGTGCTACGGTCGGGCGGGGTTGATCCGGACAAATGGCAGGGCTTTGCCTTCGGCATGGGGATCGACCGGATCGCGATGCTGAAATACGGCATCCCCGATCTGCGCGCCTTCTTCGACAGCGATCTGCGCTGGCTGCGGAACTACGGCTTTGCGTCGCTGGACGTGCCGACGATCCGGGGCGGGCTGTCGCGGTAAGGCGGCTGCAAGGTACGCGGCTCGGGGGGATCCGGACCGTAGACCGCCTGATCGCAAGCGAAACGAAAGCCGGGCCCGGCGGCCTTCGGCCTTGATTCCGGGCCGAGCGCACGGGGATTGGACGTTTCGATGTCTCGAAGCAGAGGTTCGCCTGCCCCTCTCGACTTTGTAGGGTGGGCGAGACCCGCCACAAGAGAGACTGTTCGGCATGAAGCTCTTTCACCATGAGAACCGCGAACGCAACGACGCCACCCGCCGTGTCTACGCGCTCTTCGAGATCGCCTATACCGCCGTCGATTTCGCCGCCGCGCTCTGCTTTACCGTGGGCTCGGTGCTGTTCTTCTTTCCGGTCTACGAGATCCCGGCGGTCTGGCTCTTCACCATCGGCTCGGTGTTTTTCATGGCCAAGCCGACGCTTCGCCTGAGCCGCGAGATCAAGCTCTACCGCATGGGCCGGCTCGACCGGCTGGCGCAGCGGGCGGAGGGCGAATAGCGTTCACAGCCCCAGCGCTTCGCGCGCCCGCAGCAGGGTGTCGCCGGGCCGGCCCGAGGCGTCGATGCGCCGCCAATGGGCGGGCACCTGGGCATGCAGCGCCTGGCGGGCGACGACGCCCGCATCCGCATCCGAGGCATCGCCGCGCCGCGCTGTGACGCGGGCCTGCAAGGTGCCGGTTTCCGCCTCCAGCCAGAGTGCCGCGAACGGTAGGTTCAGCCGTGTTGCCATCGCCTCCACCGCCCTGCGCTCGGCGGGGGCGAGCCAGGTGGCGTCGATCAGCACGCTGCGCCCGGCGCGGAGCAGCGCTTCGGCGCGGGCCAGCAGCCGGTCATAGACCGCCTGCGTCGCCGCCGCGCCATAGGCATCGGCGGGCAGCCGGTCGAGCGGGCGCACCCCGGCAAGCCGCTTGCGCTCGAGATCGCTGCGCAGATGCACGGCGCCGGGGGCAGGGCTCAGCAGCGGGGCGAGGTCGCGGGCCAGCGTCGTCTTGCCGACGCCCGAGAGCCCGCCCGCCACCAGCAGCCGCGGCGGCGGCGGGGCAAAGCTGGCAAGCGCGTCGTCGAGAAAGCCCCGCGCCTGCGCGGCATGCTCTGCGGGGTCTCCGGCGGCGCGTCCGGTCTGGACCTCGACCATCGCCTTGATCGCCGCGCGGATGCCCAGGAAATAGGGCAGGGCGGCGAGCCCGGCATCCTGCTGCCCCTCTGCCGCGAAGAGCCAGGAATCGAGCACGATGCAGGCGGCGCGGGCCAGCCGGCGGTGGCGCAGATCCATCACCAGAAAGGCGAGATCGTAGAGCACGTCGCAGGTGCCCAGAACCTCGTCGAATTCCAGCGCGTCGAACAGCACCGGGCGCCGGTCCAGCAGCACGATATTGTGCAGATGCAGATCGCCATGCGCCCGGCGGACATGGCCCTCTGCCGCGCGCGCCGTCAGCAGCGGCGCCAGCGCCGCTTGCAGGCGCCGCGCGCGCTGGCGGAAGAGCAGGGGGCGCTCCGGGCCCAGCTCCTCCGTCATGCCGGAAAAGGCATCTTCCAGCTCGGTCACGATGTCGGCCATCAGCCGGGCGCCATCGGCATCGCGCCGGGGCGCCTGTTCGTGGTAGGCGTGAATGGACTCTCCCAGCGCTTGTGCGAGCCCGTCGGTCAGGGCGCCCCGCCCGGCAATCTCCGAGAGCTCGTTTTCGCGGGGGAATCGGGCCATGCGCAGCACCCATTCCACCACGGCGCCCCTGCCATCCAGCTCCAGCCCGCCATCCTCGCGGCGGGTGAGCGGGCAGATGTCGCGGTAGATCTCCGGCGCCATGGGACGATTCAGATCAAGTTCGCGGCGCAGCATCGCCTCGCGCAGCGGCAGGGTCGAGAAATCCATGTAGTCGTAGGTTACGGCGCGCTTGATCTTGTAGGCGTGGTCGCCGGCGAGAAACACATGCGCCCCATGGGTTTGCACATGTTCCACCGGCGCGCCGCCATGGCTGGCCGGGTCGGAAAGATAGGCAATCACCTCTGTCTGGTCGTCTGGCATGGGTGCCTCCGCCTCGCGGCATTGTCTCAGATTCCGCGACGCCGGCCATGACCAGAATCAATGGCGGCATTGCGGTGATGTGTTAGAATCGCCAAATTATGAAAGGGTGGAGGTTCATCATGAATATGATCGCTACCAAAGACCGTCTCACAACCGACCGCATGCCGGATCGCGACTTTCACATCCGCTGGAGCCTTGAGCCCTTCGCAGCCACCTCGGTGGTGGATGCGTGGCTCGATCTCGGTAGCGAGATGCAGTCCTTCTATGCGGACCGGATTCGCGAGGACGTGAGCACGCAGCACCGGTTCCTGCACTGCAAGAGCCCGGCTGAAATGTTCGAGATCCAGGCGGGGTTCTTCCGCAAGGCCGTCACCGACTACCGGGCTCATGCGGGCCGGATGTCGGAGCTGGCCGAGCGGCTGTGGTTCCCGAAACCCGGCGCGGATCAGCCGAACACATAGGTTCCCGGCGCTGCCCCGAGCGAGGGCAGCGCATCGGTGACAGCGGGGCGCGTCCCCGAGGACCGGCCAGAGAGCCAGTCTGCCCATGCGGGCCACCACGATCCCTCGACAGGCGTATGGGATGCCTGCCAGGCGTCGGCGCTTTCCGCGTGGCCAATCACCTCGCCGATCCGGTAATGCCGGCGCGGGTGGCCCGGCTCCGAGACGATGCCCGCGTTGTGGCCGCCGCTCGTCAGCAGGAAGGTGTTGCTGCCATCGGCGAAGCGGGTGATCTTCCAGACCGATTTCCAAGGCGCCACATGGTCCTTTTCGGTGCCGACGGCAAAGACCGGAATGTCGATGTCTTCGACCGAAACCGGCCGTCCGCCGAGCTTGTACTGCCCCAGCGCCAGCCTGTTTTCGAGGAACAGCCTGCGCAGATATTCCGAATGCATCCGCGCGGGCATGCGCGTGGCATCGGCGTTCCAGGCCATCAGGTCGTTCATCCCGCCGCGTTGGCCCAGCAGGTAATCGTTGATCGTGCGGGACCAGATCAGATCGTTCGAGCGCAGCATCTGGAAGGCGCCGGCCATCTGGTCGGATTTCAGATAGCCCTGCTCGGACATGATGTCCTCGAGGAAGGCGACCTGGCTGTCGTCGATGAACAGCGTGATCTCGCCCGCTTCGGCAAAATCCACCTGCGCGGCCAGCAGCGTCAGCGAGGCGAGCCGGCTGTCGCCGTCGCGCGCCATGGCGGCGGCGGCGATGGAGAGCAGCGTCCCGCCCAGGCAATAGCCGGCGGCGTGGATCTTCTGATCGGGGACGGCCTGGCCGATGGCGTCGAGCGCCTCGAACACGCCGAGACGGACGTAATCCTCCATCGAGAGTTCTGCGTCTTCGGCATCGGGGTTCAGCCAGGAGATCATGTAGACCTCGATTCCCTGATCCACGAGGAACCGCACCATGGAGTTCTGCGCCGAGAGATCGAGAATATAGTATTTCATGATCCAGGCCGGCACGATGAGCAGCGGCTCGGCCTGGACGGTCTTGGTGGTTGGCCGGTAGCGGATCAGCTCCATCAGCCGGTTGCGGTGCACCACCTCGCCCGGGGTGATTGCCATGTTTTCCCCGACCTTGAAGGCGCCGGTATCCGGCGGTGCATCCTCGGCGTAGCGGGCAAAATCCTCGAGCAGGTTCTGGAAGCCGCGCAGCAGGTTGGCGCCATGCTCTTCCTGCGTGCGTTCCAGCACCACCGGGTTGGTCAGCGCGTAGTTTGACGGCGCCATCATATCGAGCGTTTGCCGGGCGGCGAAATTGGTCATGTGTTCATGACGCGGAGCGACGCCCTGCACGCCGCTGGTGGCGGTATCCCACCAGCTTTCCGTCAGCAGAAAGCACTGGGCCATGAGATTATAGGGGTAGCGCTGCCATTCGGGGGCGCGAAACCGCTTGTCGGCGGCCATCTCGGCGCAGCCGCCCCCCTCGGGGGAGAGCGGGCAACTGACCGAGGCTTGCATGGCCCGGGCCGCGTTGGCCACGGCCTTTTCCTGCAATTCGGCCTGCTTGGCGGGCGAGCCTGCCAAATGCACCGCCCAGTCGAACCAGGCGGTCGCCAGCCCCATGGGGGAAAGCCCCCCGGTCAGGCTGCCGATGGTGGCGTGAAAGGCGCGGTCGATGGCGCTGTGCTGGTCAGCGTCCGCGGCCGGCACCGCTTGGGCGGGGGGGATGTTTCCGGCGTGTTTCATGGCCCCTCTCTGGCACGATTTGCTTTGGAATGTCTTGATCAAGAGCAAGAAACCCCCTCGACGTTACGTCGTATCTGAGCCGTTAGCGTAACCTTTTCGTGTCACTTCGGAACCCCGGGTCAGCGAATCGTGACTTGCCATAAATCAAACGATTGATTAATTCCTGACCATGGCACCGCGTCCCGACTCATCCGGCCCCGCCGAGACCACCCGCAGCAATCTGATCGCGGCGGGATTCGAGTTGTTCGGTACTGCCGGTTATGCGGCGACATCGACGCGCAGGCTGGCCGAGCGGGCGGGCACCAATGTCGCCTCCATCGCCTATCACTTCGGCGGAAAGGCCGGGCTGCACGCCGCCTGCGCCCAGGCGGCGGCGGAGCGGATCGCCGACGCGGTGGGCGCACCGCGGGATCCCGGCGCCATCGGCGCGGACGCGGCGGTTGCGGCGCTGGAAAAGGCGCTGCGCGGGTTGGCCGCGCTGCTGCTGAACGGCGAACAGGCGGCCAGCATGGTGGGGTTTCTGGTGCGCGAGATGAACGCCTCCGAAGAGATCGTCCAGATCCTTTTCGACCGCTTCGTCGGCCCGAAACACCGCGAGCTCTGCGCGCTCTGGGCGGCGGCCACCGGCCGCCCGGCGGAGAGCGAGGAGGTGCGGCTATCGGTCTTCTCGATGATCGGGCAGGTGCTTTACTTCCGACTGGGACAGCCGGTGGTGCTGCGGGGCATGGGCTGGGACGCGGTCGGTCCCGACGAGGCCGGGCGCATCGCCGAACATCTCGTGGCGCAGCTTCGCGCCTCTATCGACAGGAGCCGGATATGACAGGATTGCTTTGTGCGCTTCCCTTTGCCGCCGCGCTGTTCGGCGCCTGCGCGGATCCCGGCCCGCTGGCCACCGGCTATGTGGAGGGGGATTTCACCCTGATCGCGCCGGTTGCCACCGCGCAGATCCGGGGCGTTACCGTGACCAGCGGCGATACGGTCGCGGCGGGCCAGGTGCTGGTCACGATGGAGCGGCGCGATGCCGAGATCGCGCTCGCCCGGGCCGAGGCGGCGCTGGCGCAGTCCGAAAGCCAGCTCATGGACCTTCAGGAAGGCAAGCGCCCGGCCGAGATCCGCGCCATCGAGGCCTCGCTGGCCTCCGCCAAGGCGCAGGCCGAGGACGCGGCCCGCACCCGCGACCGGATGGTCAGCCTCGCCAGCCGCGGGGCCGTGACCGAAAGCCAGCGCGACGACGCCGTGACCGCCGCCACGGTCGCCGAAGCGCATGTGGCACAGATCGAGGCCGAGCTGGCCGTCGCCCGCCTGCCGGCGCGGGCGCAGGCGATTGCCGCCGCAAAGGCCGCGATGACCGGGGCCGAGGCCGCGCGCGACGAGGCGCGCTGGAACCTCGATCAACGGACCCTCGCCGCTCCGGCGGCGGGCACGATCTTTGACGTGATCCGCCATGAGGGAGAGATCGCCGGCCCGTCCTCTCCGGTGCTTTCGATGCTGGCGGAGGGCGCGGTGAAGCTGCGGCTCTACGTGCCCGAGACAGAGTTCTCGCAAGTGTCGGTCGGCACGCTTCTGGCGGTCAATTGCGATGGCTGCGGCGCCGGGATGACGGCGCGGGTGACCTATGTCTCGGACGAGGCGGAGTTCACGCCGCCGGTCATCTACTCGCTCGAGAACCGGCAGAAGCTGGTCTATTTGATCGAGGCGCGGCCCACGCTGCCCTCATCGCTGAAACCGGGGCAGATCGTCGATGTCTCGCTGGCGGAGACGGCGCAGTGACCGAGCCGGCCATATCGGTTCACGACCTGACCAAGCGCTTCGGCGACAGGACGGTGGTCGACCGGGTCTCGCTGTCGGTCGAGCGGGGCGAGATTGCCGGGTTTCTCGGGCCCAACGGCTCGGGCAAGACGACGACGATCCGGCTGATGTGCGGGCTGTTGCAGCCCGATGGTGGCACCGGGCGGGTGCTGGGCCATGACATCCTGACCGACCGCGGCGCGATCAAGCGCGAGGTCGGCTACATGACCCAGAGGTTTTCCTTTTACGAGGATCTCACCATCGAGGAAAACCTGAACTTTGTCGCCGGTCTCTACCGGATGACGCGGCGGCGCGAGGTGGTGCGCGAGACCCTTCAGGATCTGGGGCTCTACAGCCGTCGCGGGCAGCTTGCCGGCGCGCTGTCCGGCGGCTGGAAACAGCGGCTCGCGCTGGCGGCCTGCGTCATGCACCGGCCCAAGCTGCTGATGCTCGACGAGCCCACGGCGGGGGTGGACCCCAAGGCGCGGCGCGATTTCTGGGACGAGATCCACCGGCTCGCGGCGGACGGGCTGACCGTTCTGGTCTCGACCCATTACATGGACGAGGCGGAGCGCTGCCACCGGATCAACTATATCTCCTACGGCACGCTGGTGGCGCGCGGCACCGTGGCCGAAGTGGTGCGCGACGCGGGGCTCACCACGGTGATCGTCACCGGCGAGCGGACCGCCGAGGCAGCACGGCGGCTGGCCGGGGCGGCGGGGGTCGATCAGATCGCTCCCTTCGGCAATGCGCTGCATGTGGTGGGGCGTGACGGCGCTGCGCTGCGGGCCTCGGTGGCGCGGGTGGCGGAGGAGACGGGCACGCGGATGGCCGATGCCGAGACCAGCCTTGAGGACGTGTTCATTCAGCTCATGGGCGATGCGCAGGACAATATGGCATGACACGCATTCTCTCGTTCACAAGGCTCTGGGCGCTGCTGGTCAAGGAAACGATCCAGATGCGCCGCGACCGGGTGACCTTTGCCATGATGATCGGCATCCCGCTGGTGCAGCTCATGCTTTTCGGTTTTGCCATCAACACCGATCCGAAGGAGCTGCCCGCCGCGCTGGTGGCCCCCACGCAGGACCGTTTTACCCGCGCGATGGTCAGCGCGCTGGAGCTGACCGGCTATTACCGTTTCATCGCGCCCGACGCGACGGCGGCGGAGGCCGAGGAGATGATCGCGCGGGGGGACGTGGTGTTCGTGGTGACGGTGCCGTCGGATTTCGGGCGGCGGGCGGAGCGCGGCGACGCCCCGTCGATTCTGATCGAGGCGGATGCCACCGATCCCTCGGTGGCCTCGGGGGCGATCTCGACCCTGGGCACGGTCGCCTCGGAGGCGCTGCAACGCGAGGCGGGTGGGGCGCAGAGCGACGGTCAGGCGCTCTCGGTCGTGGTGCACAAGCGCTACAATCCCGAGGGCATCACGCAATACAACATCGTGCCGGGGCTGCTGGGGGTGATCCTGCAACTGACCATGGTGATGATGACCGCCATGGCGCTGACCCGCGAGACCGAGCGGGGCACGATGGAGAACCTTTTGTCGATGCCCGCCACGCCGCTCGAGATCATGCTGGGCAAGGTGGTGCCCTATCTCGGGGTCGGGGCGGTGCAGGTGGTTGTGGTGCTCGTCGCCTCGAAGGCGATCTTCGACATCCCCATGGTGGGGCATCTCTGGGTGATCCTGTTCGGGATCTTCGTCTTCGTGCTGGCGCTGGTGATCCTGGGCTATCTGATCTCGACAGTGTCGCGCACGCAGATGCAGGCGATGCAGCTCACCTTCTTCTTCTTCCTGCCCTCGATCATGCTCTCGGGCTTCATGTTCCCCTATCGCGGGATGCCGGGCTGGGCGCAGACGCTGGGAGAGGTGTTTCCGCTCACCCATTTCCTGCGGCTGATCCGCTCGGTCATGCTGAAGGGGGCGGATGCGCAGACGGTGGCGCAATCGCTCGCGGCGCTGGGGGTGTTCGTGCTGATCCTGTCGCTGGCGGCGCTGCTGAGGTTCCGCCGGACGCTGGACTGAGCGCGGGCAAATCTCTTCGAAGAGATTTGCAACGTCCTTCGAAGGACGTTGCCCCCTAGGCCGGCTGTTGCGTGGGCTGTGTGCGCAGGTGCCCCGCTCCCCAGGCGCTCAGAGCCACCATGGCCGCCGCCGTGCCGAGACAGAGCGGCAGGCCGCCGAGCTGATAGCTCGCGCCCGACAGCACCGTGCCCATGAGCCGCCCGGCGGCATTGGCCATATAGTAGAACCCCACATCCATGGTCACCCGTTTGTCCTCGGTAAAGGCGAGGATCAGATAGGAATGCAGCGAGGAGTTCACCGCAAAGATCGCACCGAAGACCAGCAGCCCGGCCACCAGCAGGGCGGTCAGCCAGGGCGCCGGCGCACCCGCCGCAGCGACCAGCCCGGCCAGCACGAGCGGCACCGCCGCCAGCATCAGCGCCCAGGTCCGGGTGTCGGCGATCAGCGCCGCAGTGCCCCGGCGCCGGGCGTGCAGCAGCTTGGGGGCGGCCGCCTGCACGGCGCCGTAAAGGATGATCCAGACCGCCATGAAGCTGCCGATGATGAAAAACGCCATGCGGTTGCCGGCTTCGGTCCCGTCCGACAGCACCGCATAGAAATAGATCGGGATGCCGACCACGAACCACACGTCGCGTGCGCCGAACAGGAACACCCGCGCGAAGCTCAGCCAGTTGACGTTGCGGTTCTTCGAAAAGACCTCGCGGAATTTCGCGTCCTTGCGGCCCGCCGGCAGCCCGCCCGGCATGCGCAGCACCACCGCGATCAGGATGACGCCCAGCACCGCCGCCATGCCCAAAACCGCGGGCACGAAGCCCGCGAGCCCAAGCAGCGCCGCGCCCAGCAGGAAGCCCAGCCCCTTGACCGCGTTTTTCGATCCGGTCAGCACCGCGACCCAGCGAAAGAGCCCGTCCTCGCCCTTGGGGGCCAGCAGCTTGACGGCGGATTTCGAGGACATCTTGGCAAGGTCCTTGGCCACGCCCGAAGCGCCCTGCACCAGCATCACATAAAGCACCGAGAGCCCCATCGCCCAGGACGGGTCGAGCTGCGCCAGCGCGATCAGTGCCAGCACTTGCAGCGCCAGCCCGGCGTAGAGCGTCGCCGTCAGCCCGAACCGTGCGGCGATCCAGCCCGCCGAGAGGTTCGTCACCACCCCCGCGATCTCGTAGAGCACGAAGAGATAGGCAAGCTGCACCGGCGAAAAGCCCAGCGTGTGGAAATGCAGCAGCACCAGCATGCGCAGCGCGCCATCGGTGAGCATGAAGGCCCAATAGGCGGCAGTCACTGCCACATAGGCGGCAAGCCCGCTGGCTCTCTCGGTCGGCATGTCGGGCGGTCCTTCGGGTGGCGGCGTCGGGTGTGAGTATTTTGCAGAAAGATGAAAGGGCTGTGTCAGAGCGAGGCGCCGACCATCAGCGCCACATCGGAAAGCCGGTTGGCGTAGCCCCATTCGTTGTCGTACCAGGCATAGAGTTTGAGCTGGGTGCCGTTGGTGACCATGGTCGAGGGCGCGTCCACGATGCTCGATCTGGGATCGTTGACGTAGTCGCAGCTGACCAGCGGACGTTCCTCGTAGCCGAGGATGCCTTTGAGCGGGCCGTCGGCGGCAGCTTTGAAAAGGGCGTTGACCTCCTCGGCGGTGGTGGGTCGGTCGAGCTCGAAGACGCAGTCGGTCAGCGAGGCGTTGAGCAGCGGCACCCGCACCGCATGGCCGTTCAGCTTGCCCGTCAGTTCGGGGTAGATCAGCGTGATCGCGGTGGCGCTGCCGGTGGTGGTGGGGATCAGCGAGTTCAGCGCCGAGCGGGCGCGGCGCAGGTCCTTGGCGGGTTTGTCCACGATGGTCTGGGTGTTGGTCACGTCATGGATCGTGGTGATCATGCCGTGTTTGATGCCGAGGTTTTCGTGCACGACCTTGACCACCGGAGCGAGACAGTTGGTGGTGCAGCTGGCCGCCGTGACGATGTCATGTGTCGCGGGATCATAGGCGTGGTTGTTGACCCCATAGACGATATTCGCGGTCGGGCCGTCCTTGACCGGGGCGGAGACCACGACCTTTTTCACCCCGGCGGCGAAATAGGGGGCGAGTTTCGCCTCGGTCTTGAAGACCCCGGTGCAGTCGATCACCACATCCACCCCGTCGAGCGGCAGGTCCTCGATGCGCTTTTCGCAGCGCACGGGCAGGCGGGTGCCGTCGATGGTCACGCTGTCCGCATCATGCGAGAAGGTCGCGGGCCAGCGCCCGTGCACCGTGTCGAATTCCAGCAGATGCGCGTGCATCGCCGCATCGCCCACCGCGTCGTTGATCCAGGCGATCCGGGCGCCTTTTTCCAGCAGCGGGCGCAGCGCCAGCTTGCCCATGCGGCCAAGCCCGTTCAGTGCGTAGGTGGTCATGCGGTGTGATCCTCAATGTCGGTTTGTCCGATCCGGTCGACGGCGGCCTGAAGCGAGATCCGGTCGAGCGTGTCGAGCGGCAGCGCGGTGAACCCCGCGAGCCGGTGTTTCAGCATGCCGTAGACCTGCTGGAAGGCGAGGCGCTTTTGCGCCTGGGTGCCCGTCGCCTTCACCGGGTCGGGCAGGCCCCAATGGGCGCTGATCGGCTGGCCGGCCCAGGCCGGGCAATCCTCGTTCGCGGCACGGTCGCAGACGGTAAAGACGAAATCCATGCGCGGGGCGTCTTCGGCCCAGAACTCCGAGATATGCTTGGCGCGCAGCGGGGTCGTGTCGAGCCCCTTGTCCCGCAGCATCTCGACTGCGATCGGGTTCAACTCGGAATAGGGCCGGGTGCCCGCCGAATAGGCCTCAAACCTGTCACCGGCGAGCGCGCGGAGCAGCGTTTCGGCGATGATCGAGCGGGCGGAATTGCCGGTGCAGATGAACAGCACGTTGTATTTGCGGGTCGTCATCTCCGGGTCTCCTTGCATCGGGTTATGCGCCTCGGGCGGGCAAAGATCGGGCCGCCCCCGGCAGCAATCGTTGAACAGGAACCCCATCAGCCCCTGTACCGCCGCCACATCTGCGCGATAGAGCAGCGAGCGCCCCTCGCGGGTCTGGGTGATCAGCCCCGCCTCGCGCAGCGCGGCCAGATAGACCGAGGCGGTGCTGGGCTTCAGCCCCAGCGCCGTGCCAATCTCGCCCGCCGGCACCGCATCGGGATAGCGGCGCAGGAGCAGGCGGAAGAGGTCCATCCGCTGCGGGTGGCTCAGGGTGCTGAGCTGGTCGAATCGAATCATTTCCATGATTCATGAATTATTGAATTATTTGGCGGAGCGCAATCCCGCCCGAACAGGGGGTAGGGTGGGCAATCCTGCCCACCGCCCGCGAGGCGCGGTTCTCTGCCGGATGGCCGGAAGAGGTTTAGACGGTGATGCCGCTCATCCGCGCGTGATGCAGGGCCGCCACCGCGCAGGAGGCGAGGCGGCTCATATCGTCGTCGGCCCGGCTGTTGAGGATGATCGGCACCCGCGCACCCATCACCACGCCCGCAGCCTCGGCATGGGAGATATAGGTGAGCTGCTTCGCCAGCATATTGCCCGCGTCGAGGTTGGGCACCACGAGGATGTCGGCCCGGCCCGCCACCGCCGAGGTGATGCCCTTGGTGCGTGCGGCGGCGATGTCGACGGCATTGTCCATCGCCAGCGGCCCGTCGACCAGCCCGCCGGTGATCTGGCCCCGGTCGGCCATCTTGGACAGCAGCGCCGCGTCGATCGAGGAGGGGATGTCGGGGTTCACCGTCTCCGTGGCCGAGAGCACGCCGACCTTGGGCTGCTCCATCCCCAGCGAGATCGCCAGGTCGATGGCGTTCTGGGTGATGTCCACCTTGGTCTTGAGATCGGGGGCGATGTTGATCGCCGCGTCGCTGACCAGCAGCGGATGGGGATAGCCCGGCACGTCCATGACGAAGATATGGGTGAAGCGGCGGCCCATGCGCAGGCCGGTCTGCTTGTCGAGGATCGGTCGCAGCAGCAGGTCGGTGTGAAGATGCCCCTTCATGATCGCCTGTGCCTGACCTGCGTGCACCAGCTCCACCGCCTTGCGGGCGGCGTTGCGGTGCAGCGGTTCCTCGATGATCTCGATGCCGTCCAGCGATACGCCCATGGCGTTCGCGACCTCGGCGATCTTGGCGGTAGAGCCGATCAGGATCGGGTCGATCAGCGTGTGGGTCCGCGCCATGAGCGCGCCGCCCAGCGAGTTGGGCTCTTCCGGACAGACGACGGCGGTCTTCAGCGCGGCGAGGGGTTCGGCCTTTTTCAGCAGCTTTTCGAAATGGCGGTGGCGCTGCACGATGAGGCCGGGCAGGTCCTGGCTGTTGTATTCGACCTTGCGGCGCGGGGCGAGCACCTCGGCCACGCCGGACAGCACCAGCGCGTCGTCGGCAATGCGGCGCACCTCGGTGGCAAGCGTGACGGTGCTTTCCTTCTCGTTCTTGCCGGTCACGGTCACCCGCATGACGATCTCGTCATCGGCGAAGACGCGGGCGTGAAACACCCAGCTTTGTGCGCGGTAGAGCGTGCCGGCGCCGGGCAGCACATTGCCCAGAACCGCGCCCACCAGCGCCGCGACGAAAGAGCCCGGCGCCATGGCTTCGGGGCGGCCGTCGCCGTCGCCATCCTGATCGTAGATATGCAGCGGGTTGTGGTTGCCCGAGACATTGGCATAGGCGAGCAGGTCGTCGGCGGTCACCAGGCGGCGCAGCTCGGCGCTGTCGCCTTCCTTGAGTTCGTCGAAGGTGCGGTTTTCGATATGCATTAAGATCTCCGGCTGTCGGCGCCCCGGCACACCGCGCGGGCGACCGAACGGTTTGGGCTGTCGCGATCAGCTATACGCGGCAAACGTATGTAATCCATGACCCGGGGCTGCGTCCGCTCGCCGCACCGCGGCATAAGCCGCTCTTCGCCGCAGTCTTCCGTTGCGACCGGTGAAAAACCGGGCAGAGCGGGGTCAGGTCAGCAGGTCGCGCAGCTTTGGAACAAGCGCGTCTGCGACTTCCTCATGCGCCGCCGGGCCCATGAGTTCGGCTGCGGCAGCGGCCTCGAAATCGGCAAAGACCAGCCCCGGGGCACCGCGTGCGCGTGCGGCTTCGGTGAGTGGCGCCTCGACGATCCCGGCGGCGCGGGGGCGCAGCGCCTCGATCATCGTGCGGTCGATGAAGAGCGGATCGCCCTCGAGCCCGGCGACCGGCTTTTCCGAGGGCGGATGGTCGGCGAACCACAGCAGCAGCACACGCCCGCGCAGCATGGTGAGCAGATGTTTCATCCGGGCCATCCAGGCCTGGCGCAGTTCCTCGGCGATCTCGGTGAAGCGGTCGTCCGACAGCGCGCTCAGCCGGCTCAGCAGGTGGCGGTTGAAATGGAACTCGGTGAAATCGACCTCGGGGTAAAGCGCCTGAAGCCGGTCCGAGGCGCGCAGGAACCGGTCGTTGCGGCGCGGATGCACGCTGTAATAGCGGTTCGACATGTTTTGCGCCCCCATGATCTGGAGCACGCAGATCTCGGCCCGTTCGGCCACATGCAGCACCGCAGGATCGTGCAGATAGAGGTCGAGCCCGGCATTCACCGCCCCGAAATTGATGCAGGGATGCTGAAGCGCGGCCTCGATCAGCGCGGGAAAGGGGGTTTCCACGAAGCGGCCATAGGTTTCCGTGCCGCCGAGAAAGCCGATATAAGGCGCATCGAGGGGCCGTCTGGGCCCCCGGAACAGCACGCGCGACCGGCCGTACCGGCACGGATAATAGTCCAGCGCACCCTGCGCCGTGACAGCATAGGTCATGGCTCCCACCTTCGGTCGATCTCACCCGCGAGGCAGAGTCCGGCAAAGATCTTGCCATTTCGCTAATGCGAAAAAGCCCGACAAATCCCCTCTGTGCGCCTTGCGGCGGGTCGCGGCGCGTGGCTATGGTTGGGGTGGAAAATCAGGGATGCGGGCGATGGAAATCAACAAGATCGGTGTTGTGGGCGCGGGGCAGATGGGCAATGGCATCGCCCATGTGATGGCGCTGGCCGGCTACGAGGTGCGGCTGTCGGATGTCAGCCAGGACGCGCTTGATTCGGCGGTGGGGCTCATCGCCCGGAACCTCGACCGTCAGGTCAGCCGCGACAAGGTCTCGCAAGAGGCACGCGACGCCGCGCTGGCCCGGATCCAGACGACGCTGGACATCGCGGAGATCGGCCAGACCGATCTGGTGATCGAGGCGGCGACCGAACAGGAAACCGTCAAGCAGAAGATCTTCGACAGCCTCGCGCCGCATCTTCTGCCGCATACGATCCTCACCTCGAACACCTCGTCGATCTCGATCACCCGGCTGGCCTCGCGCACCGACCGGCCCGAGCGGTTCCTCGGCTTCCATTTCATGAACCCCGTGCCGGTGATGCAGCTCGTCGAGCTGATCCGCGGCATCGCCACCGATCAGGACACTTACGAGACCTGCCTCCGCGTGGTCGAGAACCTTGGCAAGACCGCTGCCAGCGCCGAGGATTTCCCCGCCTTCATCGTGAACCGCATCCTGGTGCCGATGATCAACGAGGCGGTCTACACGCTTTACGAAGGCGTAGGCAACGTGCGTTCGATCGACATGGCGATGAAGCTGGGGGCCAACCACCCGATGGGGCCGTTGGAGCTGGCGGATTTCATCGGGCTCGACACCTGTCTCGCGATCATGAACGTGCTGCATGACGGGCTGGCCGATACCAAATACCGTCCCTGTCCGCTGCTGACCAAATATGTCGAGGCCGGCTGGCTGGGCCGCAAGACCAAGCGCGGCTTCTACGACTATCGCGGCGAAGAGCCTGTGCCGACGCGCTGAGCGTGCAGGCAGCCCAAGATTATTCGTCCGAAAAATCTTGGGCTTCGGAAAATTCGCAGAATTTTCAGGGGTGGGTCAAGCCTGTTGGCGCAGGCTGAGCGTGGCTTCGCGCAGCCAGGCCACGAATTCCCGCTGCTTTCCCGTCCAGGCTTTCACCGCTTCTGGGGTGATGGGCTCGCCCACCACCGGGCGTTGCGGACGTCCGCAGGCATGCATGACCTCGTGAATCAGCAGCCCCTGGCGCATCGTCGGCGACAGCTTGTTGGCGATCTGATAGGCGCGGCTGTTCTGGCCGGGGAAATAGATCGGCACCACCGTCGCGCCCGAGCGCTGGATCATCTTCGCGGTGAACGGGTTCCAGATCGCCTCGACCGCCGGGCCGAAGAGCGTGCGCGAGGCCGCCACCACTCCCGAGGGAAAGAGCGCGATCACGCCGCCTTTCTTGAGGTGGTCCATGGCGCTGGCACGCATTTCCAGGCTCTGTTCGCGGGCGCTTTCCTCATGCGGGAAGGGCACCGGGATCATGAACTGCTCGATCTCCTTCACGCCGGTCAGCAGCGAGCGGGTGAGGATCTTGTAATCGGTGCGCACCCGTCCGATCAGCTCGGCCAGGATCATGCCGTCCACCAGACCGTGCGGGTGGTTCGCCACCACGATCAGCGGGCCCTTTTCGGGAATGCGGCGGATCTGCTCCTCGGGAGTCTGGAGCTCGATGCCCATATGCCCCAGCGCCTGCGGCCAGAACCCCTGTCCCTCGGTCACGCCCGAGCGTTCGAAGCGGCGCACCAGCCGGATCAGCGGGATCTTTCCCGTCGCCCATTCCATCGCGCGGATGGTGTTGGCCTTCCACGGATTGGTAAAGGTATTGGCATAGCTCAGCTTGCGCTTGTCATAGGGGGCGGGCTGGGGGCGTGCCACCTTTCCCTGTCCGGCCGTGGCCTGATAGCTCTCAACCATGCGCCCGCTCTATCCCGTTTCCTTGCGCCCGGACCGTCGTCCGGGGCTCAGTTCTCTTCTCCGAAGCGGTTGGCGACCAATGCTTCCACGGCATCGGCCAACGCCTGCGCGTCCGGCCCTGAGGTTTCGACCTCAATAGAGGTTCCTTTGGACGCTGCCAACATCAAAAGCCCCATGATGCTGTCGCCCCCGGCGCTCAGCCCGTCCTTCGAGACCTCGGCGCGCGCGTCGAATCCTTCCACCACCTCGACCAGCTTGGCGGAGGCGCGGGCATGAAGGCCCTTTTCGTTCACGATCTTCAGCACGCGATGCACGGTTTCGGTCATGGACTCGGTTTTCCCTTGGGGCAGCTCTTGCGCTAGACGGGATCGGGCTTGACGTTGACGCTGTCAATATATTTCCGTCCGGCTTCCAGAGCGCCCTTTACCGCATCCGGCACCGCCATCTGCCGGCTTTTCGCCAGTTTGATCAGCATCGGCAGGTTCATGCCATAGAGAATGCGCCGGTTGTCGGGCTGGCAGGCCATCAGCGACAGGTTCGAGGGCGACCCGCCATAGAGATCGGTTACCACCACCACGCCGTCGCCGGTATCCACATTGTCGGCCGCGATGCAGATCTCGGCCTGCTTCTTGCTGCGGTCATGATCGGCTTCGATCGAGACAGCGACGACCCCGGGCTGCGCGCCCACGACATGTTCCACCGCCGCGAGATATTCCCGCGCCAGTCCGCCATGGGCCACGATCACGATGCCGATCACCCCTGCCTTCCTCCGCTAGCTTCGCTTTGCCCGCTCCGGGCCGCAAGTCCGCGCCGCTCCAGCTCGCGGTGTCTAGTTGACACTTGCCAGCCGCGCTCTGCAAGGGCGCTGGCGACGGTTTCCGTCACGGCAACGGAGCGGTGTTGCCCGCCGGTACAGCCGAAACCGAACGAAAGATGCGCCTTGCCCTCTTCCTTGCAGGCCGGCAGCACGAAGAGCGCCAGATCCGTCATCTTTGCGACAAAGGGCGCAAAGCGGGAATCCCGCGCGATATAGGCGGTCACCTCCGTGTCGAGCCCGGTCAGCGTGCGCAGCCCGGGTTCCCAATGGGGGTTGTCCAGAAAGCGGCAGTCGAACACCCAGTCGAGCCCCTGCGGCAGACCGCGCTTGTAGGAAAAGCTGTGCAGCGAGATCGCCAGGCGCTGGCCGGTCTCGTCGGTGAACCAGCCTTCCATCTGCGCGCGCAGATCATGCGGCGACAGCTCGCTGGTATCGACCAGGATGTCGGCGGCGACCCGCACGTCCTGCAACAGCTCCAGCTCGCGGGCGATGCCTTGGGTATAGCTTTCGTCGGGCGCCATCGGATGGCGGCGGCGGGTTTCGGAATAGCGCCGGGCGAGCACCGCCGGGTGGCAGTCGAGATAGAAGAGCTGCGCCTCGATGGCCGGCTCGGCGCCGAGCCGGCGGTGCAGGTCGAGCAGGCGTTGCACCGAGAAATCGCGGTTGCGTATGTCGATCCCCAGCGCCACCGGGCGGCTCAGCGTGCCGCCCTCCAGCAGCAGGCGCGGGATCAGGCTGAGGGGGATGTTGTCGATCGCCTCATAGCCGAAATCCTCCAGCACATTGATCGCGGTCGAGCGCCCGGCGCCCGAAGGCCCGGTTACCAGAACGACGCGCTGGCTTCCCGTCGGCTGATCCTGCATGGCAGCTCAATTCCTCCTGCCCCCCTTCAGATATTGCACGAGGGCTGCTGGAAAATAGGGATGCGCGGCTTTGTGAAGCAAGGGGATTCTTTGCCCTTGCAGCATGATTTCGCGGCGTTGCGGCAAGCGCTCCGTCTCGGCATGGTCGAGATCGAGAATGGCGGCCAGCCGGACGGGCCCCGATGGCTCGGCCGAGAGCAGCCCCAGCCCGCGCGCCTCGATCAGCCCGCGCAGCGGATCCGGAGCCGACAGCCACAGCGCGCCGTCGCGGGCGGAGACGATCACGCGGTCGTCGGCGACCAGCGCCGCGCCGCGCGCCATCATTTCCAGCGCCAGCCCCGACTTGCCGCTGCCCGAGGCGCCGCGGATGAGCAGCCCGTTGCCCGCAACGGCCACGGCGGTGGCGTGCAGCGGAGACGGGCTGTCCCAGGTCACGGGATCAGATCGGCAGGCCCACGACAAAGCGCGCGCCCAGCGGTTCCGAGGTCACGTCGGCTTCGGTCGGGCGGATGTTTTCGGCCCAGATCACGCCGCCATGCGCCTCGACGATCTGCTTCGAGATCGCCAGGCCAAGGCCGGAGTTGTTGCCGAAATCGTTCTCGGGGCGCTGCGAATAGAAGCGCTTGAAGATCTTTTGCAGCGCCTCTTCGGGGATGCCCGGGCCGGTATCCTCGACCACGACCAGCACGCGGTTGTCGCGGCGCCGCGCCCAGACGCGGATCGCGTCGCCATCCTCGCAGAAGCTGATGGCGTTGGTGATGAGGTTCACGAAGACCTGCGCCAGACGCGGTTCCAGCCCGTTGATCATGATCGGCTTGGCGGGCAGGTCGGTGATGAACTCGACCCCTTTCTTGCGCGCGTCCTCGCCCAGAAACTGAGTGATATTTCCAAGCATTTCGAGCAGGTTGAACTCCTGCTCCTCTTCCTTGACCAGCTCGGAATCGAGCCGCGAGGCGTTGGAGATGTCGCTCACAAGACGGTCGAGCCGGCGCACATCGTGTTCGATCACGTTGAGCAGCTTGTCGCGATGCTCTTCCTTCTTGACGATACGCAGCGAGCCGATGGCCGAACGCAGGCTGGCCAGCGGGTTCTTGATCTCATGCGCCACGTCGGCGGCGAATTGTTCGTTGCTGTCGATGCGGTCGTAGAGCGCCGAGACCATGCCGCGCAGCGCGCCGGAAAGGCGCCCGATCTCGTCGGGGCGGGCGGTCAGGTCGGGAATGCGGATGCGGCGCGACGCGCCCTTGCTGCGGTCGTTGCGGTCGCGTCCGATCTCGGCGGCGTCGGCGAGGTCGGAAATCGGGTTGGCGATGGTCGAGGCCAGCACCAGGCTGAGGCCGATGGAGACCAGCGTGGCGATGACGAACATCTGTAGCACGCGCTCGCGCTCGGCGCTGACGGCGGCGTCGATCCCGGCGGCGGTCGAGACCATGGCCACGGTGCCGATGATCGCGTCGCCCTGGCGGATCGGCGACAGCGCGGTGAACAGCGTCTCGCCGCTGCTGCCACTGCCCGAGGTCACGCGCGTGGCGGTGGGGTCGCCGGCCTCGATGGCGCGGCGCAGCCGGTCTTCGAGATCGAGCTCGGGCGCGCTTTCGAAATAAGAGAACAGCCCGGCGACCCCGCGCCAGACCGTATCGAGGAAATCCGAGATCAGCGTCGGGTGATCTTCGCCACGCGGATCGACGGGCTGGGGCAGGGGCAGCGTGCCGGTGGTTTCGCCCACAAGGAAATTGCCGGCGTCGAACACCAGCACCTCGACGCCCTGGCGCAGATCGAGCCCGTCGAGCGTGGCGGCCAGATCGACCCCGGGCGTGTTGCCCAGCACCGCCGCCGGCGTCGCGGGCAGTTGCGCCTCGAACACGTCCGCGATCAGCTCGACCTCGGAGATGAGCGCATTGCTGCGCTGTAGCACCAGCGTATCGCGTGAGGAATTGAGCCACAGGATGCCCGCGACCAGCACATTCAACGCGATCAGGTTGAACGTGATGATCTTGCGGGTCAGCGGCGAACGATTGAGCGAAAACAGGCTGCGCCGCGCGCGGCTGTCGCGCAGCTCTTTCTCAACCGTGCTGTCGGGGGCGACCCAATCGTCCCCCAGAACAACATCGGCATCCTGCCGTTCGCCCGACTGGTCGTCGCGCATCGAGATCCTTTCGGCCAGGGCCATCGCTTACTCTTCGTTGTAACGATACCCGATCCCGTACAGGGTTTCGATGGCCGAGAAATCGGAATCCACCGTACGCATCTTCTTGCGCAGGCGCTTGATATGGCTGTCGATCGTGCGGTCGTCCACATAGACCTGATCGTCATAGGCGACATCCATGAGCTGGTCGCGCGATTTCACGAAGCCCGGACGCTGCGCCAGTGCCTGCAGCAGCAGGAATTCGGTGACGGTCAGAGAGACATCCTTGCCCTTCCAGGTCACCGCGTGGCGCAGCGGATCCATGCTCAGCGAGCCGCGGGTCATCAGCTTGGTTTCCTCGGTGTCGCCCACCACATCGCCGGCGACCGCCTCCTGGCGGCGCAGAAGCGCGCGGATGCGCTCGACCAGAAGTCTTTGAGAAAACGGCTTTTTCACGTAGTCGTCGGCGCCCATGCGCAGGCCGAGTACCTCGTCGATCTCGTCATCCTTGGAGGTGAGGAAGATCACCGGCATCTTGGATTTCTGCCGCACCCGCTGCAGCAGATCCATGCCGTCCATGCGCGGCATCTTGATGTCGAAGACGGCCATGTCGGGCATCTTCTTGTTGAACGCGTCCAGCGCGGACTGCCCGTCGTTGTAGGTTTCGACCTCAAACCCCTCTGCCTCGAGAGTCATCGACACAGATGTCAGGATATTCCTGTCATCGTCCACCAAGGCGATTTTCGACATGGGCCTGTTTCCTTGTACTGCTCAACTGCCTGTTTTTTGCCGCACTATGCGGGAATTTGGGCTTTACAACAATCCCAAACTGCGAATCAGGCAAGCGTCCCGCCCTCATTGCAGAGGAAATGTGGTAAGGAATGGCTAAAATGCCTCAGTCGCTGCCGGGCCGGTCGGCGGGGTTTCGCGGGTGCTAACGCTAAACCAGAGCTGGTTGCGCTAACTGAGCGGATGCGTCCTGTTCTTGACGTAATGCGTCGTGCTAAAGGCTCCGGTGCCGGCGGCGGGCGCCTCCGGTGAACGGATCTCTTTTTCGTTCTGATTACGACCGCCGCGTTTTGCGCGGCTACAGGAGCTTGGCAGATGACATTTGGACGGGTGAACCCGCAATTCCGGCTGGAGGATCAGGGGATCGAGGGGCTGGGCAATGTCTATTACAATCTTATGGAGCCGGCGCTGATCGAGGCCGCCCTGAAACGCGGCGAAGGCACGCTGGGCAAGGGCGGCGCCTTTTACGTCTCCACCGGCAAGTTCACCGGCCGTTCGCCGCAGGACAAGCACGTGGTCAAGACCGACTCCGTCGCGGACAAGATCTGGTGGGAAAACAACCGCGAGATGTCGCCCGAGGGCTTCGACCGCCTCTATGAAGACATGATCGAACACATGAAGGGCCGCGACTATTTCGTCGAGGACCTGACCGGGGGTGCCGACCCGGCCTATTCCATCAAGGTCCGCATGGTGACCGAGCTGGCCTGGCACGGTCTCTTTATCCGCCACATGCTGCGCCGCCCCGAGCGCGACGCGCTGGACGATTTCATTGCCGATTTTACCGTCATCAATTGCCCCAGTTTCAAGGCCGATCCGGAAAAGCACGACTGCCGCACCGATACGGTCATCGCGATGAACTTCGACAAGAAGATGATCCTGATCGGCAACACCGAATATGCCGGCGAGAACAAGAAATCGGTGTTCACGCTGCTGAACTACCTGCTGCCGCTCAAGGGCATCATGGCGATGCACTGCTCGGCCAACCACGCGCCGAACAATCCGGTGGACACCGCCGTGTTCTTCGGCCTGTCGGGCACCGGCAAGACCACGCTCTCGGCCGACCCCGAGCGCGTGCTGATCGGCGATGACGAGCATGGCTGGTCGGATCGCGGCACCTTCAACTTCGAAGGCGGCTGCTATGCCAAGACCATCAACCTGAGCGCCGAGGCCGAGCCGGAAATCTACGCCACGACCTCGAAATTCGGCACCGTGATCGAGAACATGGTCTTCGATCCCGAGACATTCGAGCTCGATTTCGACGATGACAGCCTGACTGCCAACATGCGCTGCGCCTACCCGCTGGAGTATATCTCCAACGCGTCGCCGACCGCGCTGGGGGGGCATCCGAAGAACATCATCATGCTGACCTGCGACGCCTTCGGCGTGCTGCCGCCGATCGCGCGGCTCACCCCGGCGCAGGCGATGTATCACTTCCTGTCGGGCTTCACCTCGAAAGTGGCGGGCACCGAGCGTGGCATCACCGAACCGCAGCCGACCTTCTCGACCTGCTTCGGCGCGCCCTTCATGCCGCTGCGCCCCGAGGTCTATGGCAACCTGCTGCGCGACAAGATCGCCAAGCACGGCGCGACCTGCTGGCTGGTCAACACCGGCTGGACCGGCGGCGCCTACGGCACCGGCCACCGCATGCCGATCAAGGCGACCCGCGCGCTGCTGCATGCCGCGCTGAACGGCTCGCTGGCCAAGGTCGAGTTCCGCAAGGATCCGAATTTCGGCTTCGAGGTGCCGGTGTCGGTCGAAGGCGTGCCGGAGCTGCTGCTCGACCCGCGCCGCACCTGGTCGGACAAGGAGGCGTTCGATGCTCAGGCGGCGAAGCTGGTGAAGATGTTCGCCGACAATTTCGAGCAATACGTGCCCTATATCGACGACGACGTGAAAGCGGCCGCCATCGGCTGATCCCGTCGCTCGACGGATGAGAGATACAGCGCCCGCCGGAAACGGCGGGCGTTTTGCGTTGCGCGGGAGATCGCGCAAACTTGCCGGGCAATGCTCTTTCCCTTTGTGGGCTCGCGCAGTATCCCGTCGCAGGATCCGCCTTTCCGGAGACCGTCATGCTGTCACTGTCCCGTTCCGTGCTTGCCTGCCTCGCCGCGTTTGCGGCGCCGGCTCCGGCTGTTGCCGCGGAGTCCTATGCCCACGATCCGATGATCCTGATCGACCATGGTGTGATCTGTCAGGTCACCGCGCAGGGTGCGCGCCCTGCGCCCGACACGCTGCTGGGCGAAATCAACCTGATCGAGCAGACCCGCGATATGGATGTGACGACCCGCGTGGTGCCGGCGAAGGCGGGCATCAGCTTCGGGATCAAGTTCACCCTGCGCCCCGGCACGGGCGAGCGCGACATGCGGGTGATCGTGACCCATCCGCCCATGGGGCCCGAGGGCATCACCCGCGAAAGCTGGACCGCGGCGGTCTCGGAGGGGCGCAGCAGCCTCAATCTCTTCACCTTCGAATTCCCCTACGAGATGGTCCCCGGCGAGTGGGTCATGGCGCTGGAGGCCGAGGGCGAGCGTCTGATGGAACAGCGCTTCGAGGTGGTGCCGGAACTGGCGGCGCCGGGGGTATTGTCGGTCTGTTTCGGGCAGGATTTCCTGTCCTGATCAAGCGTTGGCGGGCGGTTCCGGGCCGCAGGGCGTTTTCCGGTTGCGGATGGCGCGGCGTCAGGGCAAGTCCCGCGTTCCCCTGCAAAGCGCCGCGTGGCAAGTTACCCACATATCCACAGTCGCCATCTTGAGCGCTACGGGAAGTCATCCACAACTTATTGCGTGGGTCTCGAATATTTCGCTTTACAGAAGCTGCCCCCCACATGCACGATATATGGTAAGGGGAGGGGAACAACTCCCAGCCCCTAGAGCAGTCAGCTAGCGCTTGGGGCGCAGCCATTTCCCCGGCGCTACGAGCACAAAGAGGTGGCGCATGGCACTGTCCGAAGAGTTTCTGAGCGACGAGATTCACCCCATCGATATCGTCGAGACGCTGGCCGAACACCATGAGTGGGATTTCGACCGTATCGCCGAGGATCAGATCGCCATGGCGGTGGAAGGCCAGTGGCGCACCTATTCGATCACCCTGGCCTGGTCCCCCTACGACGAGACCTTGCGCCTGATCTGCACTTTCGAGATGGAACCGCCCGAGCACGCGCTGCCCGAGCTTTATGCCGGGCTGAACGCGGTCAACGATCAATGCTGGGCGGGATCCTTCAGCTACTGGGCCGAGCCCAAGCTGATGGTCTATCGCTATGGGCTGGTGCTCGCGGGCGGGCAGAGCGCCAGCGCCGAGCAGATCGACACGATGATCTCGGCCGCGGTGCTGTCGTCGGAGCGCTACTACCCGGCGTTCCAGCTCATCGCCTGGGCGGGCAAGCCCGCCTCCGAAGCGATCAAGATCGCCATCGCCGAGGCTTACGGCCGCGCCTGACCACCGGGCGCCCGAAGATTTTTCGGACGAAAAATCTTCGGGCTCTGCCGTGGCGGCGCGGGTTTCGCAGAGCCCGGGATTTCCAGGCCGTTGCCCCTTGGGCAGCGGCCTTGTGCTGCCGGAGAGGCGCGCGCCTGACGGCACAGCTTGAATCCCGGAGCCTGCCACGACAGATTGGCGCCGACGCTAGGAGAGAGACATCATGCAGGATGGTGATATTGCACGCCGGGGCCTCGTGCTTCTGGGATGCGGCAAGATGGGGTCGGCCATGCTCGAGGGCTGGCTGAAACGCGGGCTTCCCGCCACATCGGTCTGGGTGATGGATCCGCACCCCTCGGACTGGCTGCGCGCCCGGGGCGTGCATCTGAACGACGAACTGCCCGAGGATCCCGCCATCGTTCTGGTGGCGGTGAAGCCGCAGATGATGACGGAGGCGCTGCCGTCTCTGGTGCCGCTCGGCAATGGCACGACGCTGTTCCTCTCCGTCGCGGCGGGCATCCGCATCGCGACCTACGAGACGATGCTGGGCGCCGACACGCCGGTCATCCGCGCCATGCCCAACACCCCGGCGGCGGTGGGGCAGGGGATCACCGCCATCGTCGGGAACGCGCGGGCCACGGATATGCAGTTGGCACAGGCCGAAGAGCTGCTCTCCGCCGTGGGCGCTGTGGTGCGGCTGGAGAGCGAGGCGCAGATGGACGCGGTGACCGGGGTCAGCGGATCGGGGCCGGCCTATGTGTTCCACATGATCGAATGCCTCGCCGCGGCAGGAGAGGCGCAGGGGCTGGCACCGGAACTGGCGATGCAACTGGCCAAGGCGACGGTCGCGGGTGCCGGGGCGCTGGCGATGCAGGCCGATGAGGACCCCGCGCAGCTTCGCCGCAACGTGACCTCGCCCAACGGCACCACGCAGGCCGGGCTCGAGGTGCTGATGGACGAGACGGCGGGCCTGCCGCCGCTGATGGCGGCGGCGGTGGCGGCGGCCACCCGCCGGTCGAAGGAGCTTGCCGATGGCTGAGATCACCTATGACGACTTTCTCGCGGTCGATATCCGGGTGGGGCGCGTGATCCGCGCCGAACCTTTCCCCGAGGCGCGCAAGCCGGCGATCAAGCTCTGGATCGACTTCGGCCCCGAGATCGGTCAGAAGAAATCCTCGGCCCAGATCACCGTGCATTACGATCCCGAGAGCCTTGTCGGGCGTCAGGTGATGGCGGTGGTGAATTTCCCGCCGCGTCAGATCGGGCCCTTCATGTCGGAATGTCTGACGCTGGGCTTTTCCGACGAAAGCGGCGCGGTGGTGCTCGCCGGCCCCGACCAGGACGTGCCTTTGGGCGCGCGGCTGCATTGACCCGCATTCTCATCGGCCGCAACCTGCCCGCGCGTGTCGTCGAGGCGGCCCGGGGCCTTTTCGACGTGACCTATCGCGACCGGCCCGAGCCGCTCGACCGGGAGGAGATGCTGGTCGCGCTGCGCGATTACGATGGCGCGCTCGTCACGCTGGGAGATGCTTTCGGGGGCGATGTCTTTGCCGAGGCCGGGGCGCCGCGCGCGCGCATCCTCGCCAATTTCGGCGTCGGCTATAACCATATCGACGTGGCTGCGGCGCGTGCCGCCGGGCTGGTGGTGACCAACACCCCCGGCGCCGTCACCGACGCCACCGCCGACCTCGCCATGACGCTGATGCTGATGACCTGCCGCCGCGCGGGCGAGGGCGAACGGCTGGTGCGCTCGGGCCGCTGGCAGGGCTGGCATCCGGTGCAGATGCTGGGGCTGCATCTGAGCGGCAAGCGTGTGGGCATTCTGGGCATGGGCCGGATCGGCCAGGCCATCGCGCGGCGCTGCCATTTCGGCTTTGGCATGAGCGTCGCCTATGCCAGCCGCACGGAAAAGACACTCGACTTTCCGGCGGAGCGGCTTGCTTCGCCCGAAGCGCTGGCGGCGGCGGCGGATGTGCTGGTGGTCGCGGTGCCCGCGAGTCCCGAGACCTATCATATGGTGGATGCCGGGGTGCTGGCGTCGCTGCGGCCGCATGCGCATCTGGTCAATATCGCGCGGGGCGACATCGTGGACGAGGCGGCGCTGATCGCGGCGCTGCAGTCGCATGCTTTCGCCGGGGCGGGGCTTGATGTCTACGAGCACGAACCGCTGGTGCCGGAGGCGCTGCGGGCGCTCGACAACGTCACGCTGCTGCCGCATCTGGGCACCGCCGCGCTGGAGGTGCGTGAGGATATGGGGCGCATGGCGGTGGAGAACCTGCGGGCGTTCTTTGCCGGTGAGGCGGTGCCGAACCCGGTGTGAGGAGAGGGGCGTGGTGGGCAAATTGCCCACCCTACCGCGCGTTGCCCCAGCGTGGGACAAGGCGAAGCCGCCTCTCACACCGCCTCTCACACATGGCCAAGCGATTTGGTGACGTCTACGCTTTGTTGCGAGCTCCCTCGGATTTGGCCAAGATAAAGCAAAAATAAGGGGTTCGTTGCGTTGCATCGCCATCCCACGGTCCGGCGATGGCACGACGCCCGATGCTTCTCGTCACCGTAGGGTGGGCAATCTGCCCACCACGCCGCAGACGCCTTACGCCTCGCTGTCCATCCAGATCGTGACCGGCCCGTCATTGACTAGCGCGACCTTCATGTCGGCGCCGAACCGGCCCGTGGCCACCGAAACCCCCTCCGCCTGAAGCCGCGCGGCGAAATACTCGTAAAGCTCTTCGCCGATCTCGGGCGGCGCGGCGGTGGAAAAGCCCGGGCGGTTGCCGCTGCGCGTGTCGGCGGCCAGGGTGAATTGGCTGACCACCAATGCTGCGCCGCCCAGATCGCGGACCGAGCGGTTCATGCGCCCCTCTGCATCCTGGAAGATGCGCAGCTTGGCAATCTTCGCCGCCAGTTTCTCTGCCTGCGCCGGGCCGTCTCCGCGCATGGCGCAGATCAGCACCAGAAGACCGGGGCCCACCTCGCCCAGCACCGCGCCCTCGACCGTCACCCGCGCCTCCGAGACGCGCTGGATGAGCGCCCTCACAGTTCGTCCTCCCAAGGCGGATTGGCTCCGGCGCGGCTCACCGTCACCGCCGCCGCCCGGGCGCCAAGCGCGACGCAGGGGCGCAGCGCCTCGAGCCCGGCGGCGCGCAGCGCCTGCCGGTCCAGCAGGTTCTCCCGCCAGAGCCCGGCCAGCAGCCCGGCATTGAAGGTATCGCCGGCGCCCACCGTATCGACCACCTCGGCCTTGTGCGCGGGCACCAGCATCTCGCCCGCCGCGCTGACCGCCAGAATGCCCTCGGCCCCGCGTGTCTCCAGCACCAGCGCCGCCCCTCCGGCGCATAGCGCGGCGGGGGTGGTGCCCAGCCAGGCCATGTCCTCGTCGGAGATCTTGACGATGTCGGCCCGTGCCAGCATCGCCCCAAGCCGCGCGCGATAGCGGGCCTCGTCGGTGATGAAGCCGGGCCGGATATTCGGGTCGATCATCACCAGCCGGTCGCCCGACCGCGCGCAGAGGCTGGCATAGGTATCGGCGGCGGGCTCGGCGACCAGGCTGATGCCGCCGAAGAACAGCGCGGCGATCTCGTCGGACAGGGCAGGGAGGTCGGTTGCGGCCAACATCCGGCCGGCGGTGTTCTCGTCGTAGAAGGCGTATTGCGCCTGCCCGTCGGTGAGCGTGACGAAGGCCAGCGTGGTGGGGCGCGGGGACCTGGGGCAGAGCCTGTCGTCCACCCGGGAGGCGCGGAGCGCCTCCGTCAGCGCGGTGCCGAACAGATCGGTGGAAAGCCCGCCGAAATAGCCCGCGGGCGCGCCCAGGCGCCCCAGCGCGATGGCGGTGTTGAAGACCGCGCCGCCGGGGACGGGGGCAAAGCCCGGCTCGCCGGCGGTGGTGGTCCGGGGCAGCATGTCGATCAGCGACTCGCCACAGCACAGGATCATGGCAACCTCCCTCTGTTAGCGCCGCAACCTGCCCTGACAAATCCGCCGACACAAGGCCCGGATTTGCGCAGGATCATGGCGCGGTCCCTGCCTCTGAGGGATAATCCGCAATGTGAGGAAAGGAGGTGGTTGTCATGGTCGAAACCAACCAAACCGGCCTCTGGCCGCACCTTTACGCGCCGCTTCGGGGGCTGAGTACCAAGCTGTCGGAATGGTTGTCTCCGGCCTCGGATGCGTCTTCGGATGACAGGGTCTACCGGATCTCGGTCGAACTTCCCGGAGTGCCCGAGGATGCGCTTGAGCTGACGGTGGACGACGGCGTTCTCACCGTGACGGGCGAGAAGACCGCGACCCGTGAAGACAAAGGAGAAACGTGGTATTTTACGGAACGGGAGTATGGTGCGTTCCGCCGCTCGTTCCGGCTGCCGGGCGATGCCGATGCCGGCAAGGCCGAGGCGCATATGAAGGACGGCGTGCTTGAGGTGACCGTCCCGCGAAGAGCGCCGGAGGAAGGCCGCGGCAAGAGGATCGCGGTGACGAAGGGATAGGCGCTAAGGCGGTGATCCCCGTCCCGCCTTCCCCGAAGCCTGTGCCTGCGTTATCGCGGAAGGGTGGACAGCAATGTCCACCCTTCATTCATAGGCCCTGATTCTGGGCCATGACATAGCCGACGATGGCGGCGGCGATCAGCCCGAGTGCCACGGCGAAGGCGATCTTCCAGGCCGACCAGGGGCGTTCGCCCTGCACCCGGCCCGTGGTGCCGTTCACCACGAAGCGGTAGGTCTTGCCGCGATATTTATAGGCCGCCATCCAGACCGGCAGCAGGATGTGCTTGAAGGTCACGTTCGACACGGCGGTGTCGATGCGGTGGATGCGCTGGCGGTCGCCGCCGATGTCGAATTTCACGTCGCGTTCGATCTGCCGGTCCATCAGCGCGCGTGCCTGGCCATAGCCCTCGTCGAGATCGACCTGATAGCCTTCTGCCCGGAACCCCGCGAGGAACTCCGGCCGGTAGGGTTCCATCCGCGTCAGATCCCAGGGCTCCAGTGCGTCGGTGAAGCGCTTGGGCAGGGAATGCGAGGCGAGAACCAGCACATCGTCGAAAAACCGCGCCACACGGCCCGAGGCCGGGCGCCAGCGGATCTTGGCCACCTGGACGGTCTGCATCTTGCCGTCGCGCATGACCTGCCGCGTCTCGTAATAGACCGTGCCCCGCTCGCCCCGGTAGTCCGAGGCAGTGTTGGCGTCGAAGGTCCAGTAGGGCACGTAGATGCCCTGCATCTTCCGCCCCTTGCGGGCATAGTTCTGAAGCCCGTTCGGGGCGAACCAGAGCCGGCCCAGCCAGTCGGTCATGGCGCTGCGGGCGGCCTCCTCGTCAAGCTGGAACGGCAGAAGGCCGCGCGGCTTGATCTGCCGGTGGGTGCCGGTGTCGGTCACCACCGGGGTGGCGCAGAACGGGCATTCGGTGGCGTGGGTGTCGGGGTCGAACTCGACCTCGGCGCCGCAATTGGGGCATTGGGTGACGCGCAGCTCTTCCATTTCCTGCAAGGGCAGGAGGTTGTCGATGGCGGTGCGGAAATCCAGCTCGCGGATGCTGCCCTTCCATGGGCCGGTGTCGCCGATCTCTTTCACATCGCCGCAATGGTCACAGACCAGTTGGCCCTTGGCGGGATCGTAGCGGTAATCGGCGCCGCATTGTTCGCAGGGAAAGCGGTGTTCCTCGATCATGATTGCACCCTTGGTTCCGGCAGCGCGACCCTAGGGCGGATGCAAGGGGGATGGAACCCGGTTTTCCTTTGCCGCGCCCCTGTCTAGGGTGGCGCCACCGCGGCCCGGCCCGCGGCGGTTCGATATGCAAGACGAGGCGGATGTGAAACAGCGGCTAGGAGCGGCGATTCTGGCAACGGGGCTGGCGGCTTGCGCGGTTCCGGCTTTGGCCGAGACCGTGAGCTACCGGTTCGACTGGCAGGGCTCGGGGGGGTATTCCATGCGCGGCGCGCTGGGGTTCGATGCGGAGCTTCTGGCGCGCGAGGAAATCCGGGCCGCCGATCTGAGCTGTTTTGTGATCGAGGGGTTTCACGACGGAGCGCCGGTCGGGCGATGGGCGCTGTCGATGCTGAACGAAGAGACAAGCTGGGTGCTGACCTTTTTGCCGCGTTCGTCGGAATTCGCTGTCTTCGGTCCCGGCCGTCTGATGCCGCAGGCCTGGAACATGGACGGGGCGGGCACCGACTGCGGCCCCGGCGGTTTCGGCTTCAACATCGGCAATGCGGCGCAGGATCTCTGCCTCAACGGCCGCCTGGTGGTCGAGTCGCAGGTGGCGCCCGCGCGCCCCTTTCCCGCGCGGCGGGAGCAGGGCATTTCGTTTCCGGCCGATGCCTGTCTGGGGCCGATGCTTATGAGCGCGCTGCCCGCGCGAGCCGTTCCCGTGTCTTTCCAAACCGAAAAGGACCCTCCCCATGGCCAAGACTGAGGCTGTCGCCACCCCATTGCTTTCCGATGAGCAGACCCGCACGACCCGGTTCGATTTCGCCCCCGGTGCGGAAACCGGCTGGCATGTGCACGATCATGATTACGTGATCGTCGCGGTCACCGACCTGACCATGCGGCTGGAACTGCCGGGCGGCGAGACCCGCGAGGTGTTCACCCCGGCAGGCCAGGCCTATCGCCGCGACAAGGGCACCGAACATAATGTCATCAACGCGGGCGACGCGCCGATGAGCTTTGTCGAGGTGGAAATCCTCTGAGGATGCGAAGGGCGGCTTGCCCGCCCTCGCCGCTCACGCGCCGGGGGGCGGCGGCGGCATGACGGTGAAGAGCTGTGCCAGCTCGGTCACGTCCTCGGCCTTTTGCCAGCCGTCCTGACCTTGCGTCCAGACATAGGTTTCGCGGGTCAGCCCGCCTTCGGTCACCATGCGGCCCAGCCGCGCCTTGGAGAAGGGGCCGCTGGTCTGGCCGTTCTCGGCGATGTGCCAGACATGTTCGACCGGCGGCGGGGGAGGCGGCGGCGGGGCCGAAGCGGCGGGCGCGGGCTGCGCCGCCGCCGGGCGCGCGCCCCAGGGTCCGGCCTGCATCCCGGTCATCTGCGCGCCCATCGCCATGCCGAGCCCGGCGCCGAAACCGGTGCCCATGGCCTGACCGGCGGCGGAGCCCTCGGCCCCCAGCGCTTCGGCAGCCTGGAACTTGGTATAGGCGTCAAGATTGCCGACCACGCCCATCGAGGTGCGCCGGTCCAGCGCCTTTTCCACGGCTTCCGGCAGCGAGATATTCTCGATGTAAAGCTCCGGCAGGCTCAGCCCGTATTCCGCGATGGTGGCCGAAATCCCCTCGGCGAGCATCCGGCCCAGATCGGCGGTGTTCGCAGCCATGTCGAGTACCGGAATGCCCGAGCCGGCGATGAGCCGCGAGAATTCCTGCACGATGATATTGCGGATCTGGAAGCTGATCTCGTCGGAGGTGAACTCGCCATCGGTGCCGACGATCTCGCTCAGGAATTTCGCCGGGTCGCTCACCCGGACCGAATAGGTGCCGAAGGCGCGCAGACGCACCGGGCCGAATTCCGGGTCGCGGCAGATGATCGGGTTCTTGGTGCCCCATTTCAGCCCGTTGAACCGCGTCGTGTTGACGAAATAGATCTCGGATTTGAAGGGCGAGCGGAAGCCGTGATGCCAGTGCTGGAGCGAGGTCATGATCGGCATGTTGTTGGTCTCGAGCATGTAGAGACCGGGGCTGAACACATCCGCGAGCTGCCCCTCATGCACGAACACCGCCGCCTGGCCCTCGCGCACGGTCAGCTTGGCGCCGTATTTGATCTCGTGCCCCTCGCGCTCGAAGCGCCAGACCATCGTGTCGCGGGTGTCGTCCACCCAGTGGATCACGTCGATGAACTGGCCCGAGAGGAAATCCAGAATGCCCATTGGTTGCTCCTTTGAAAGTCAGCTCGGCCCTGTGCCACCGGCAAGCTGCGCAGCCAGATCCCGCACGATGGGACGCACGGTGTCGGCGTCCATGCCCGGCTTCAGCCTGGGATCGTAGAGGATTTTCAGCAGCATCTCGTCATGCGTGGTCAGCAGGGCGAACTCGTCGTCGTCGTTGAAGATCGAGGGGCGTGCCTGGGGCGAGTCGTTGCCCAGCCCCAGCCCCTGCGCCACTTCCTCGTGGATGCAGGAGCGGCGCAGCAGATCGGGATGTTCGGACCGGATCACCGCGATGGCCTCGCCGTAGGAATAGCCGCCGGGCTGCTCGGAAAAGGCGATGACCAGGCAGTGGATCGAGCGCGGCAGGTTCTGGAACACCTCCAGCGCGGCGGGGTTCACATCGGGCACGAGCTGGCGGATGCGCGGGGCGATGCTGGCCTTGTCGTCCTCGGACATGAACAGCACATGGAAGTTCGCCGCGCCGGTGGTCATGGTGATCGGATGCCCGGTCACCCGCGCCAGCCGGCTGACATACTGGATCAGCATGTTGCGGTCCTGCACCTGCTGATCCGCCGGTACGAGATCGCCGAATTCCACCGAAACGCGGACCGGTTTGACCCATTTCTTCACCCGCCCGAGCTCGCCGCGCGAGGGGCGCAGCCCGGCGCCGCGCTCGTATTCCTCGGCCAGCGCGATGCGTTCGAAGTTCCGCGCCAACATCGTGTCGGTGAAGGGCGTGTCCGGGCCGCCGCCATCGGTGCGCAGCAGGCCCTGCGCCAGAAGGTCGGCCTGGACGCGGGCGTAATAGACCTCGAGATCGTGGCTGGCGAGCGACTGCCCCGCAGGTTTGCGGGGCGACGGGGCCACCGGTTGCAGCCCCGTCGGACGCGCATGCGGCGGCACGTCGGTCTTGCGGGGGGCAAGCGGCGAGGTCTCGCAGGCCGAGAGACCCGCAAGCAGACTGACCGCAAGTGCGATACGGCGCACGCCCCCGCGCATGGCTCAGGCGCCTTTCGGCACCGAGGTGCCGGCGGTGTCGCCGACACCGTCGCGGCGCGCCTTGGCCGAGGCCAGCGTGTCGCGCAGGTCGTGCTCCATCTTCTTGAGCTCCTCTTCGGCCTTGGCGCGGCGGGCCTTGCCCTCGTCGGCGATTTGCAGCGATTCCTGGATCGTGGCGATCAGGTCGGAGTTGGCCTGCTTCACCGCCTCGATGTCGAAGACGCCGCGCTCCATCTCCTCGCGGATCATCTTGTTGCTGTCGCGCAGGTTCTTGGCGTTGGCGGTCAGCAGCTCGTTGGTGAGGTCATTGGCGTCGCGCACCGCGGCGGCGGCCTCGGCCGAGCGCTGGATGGTGACCGCCTGCGCAAGCTGGGTTTCCCAGAGCGGCACGGTGTTGACCAGCGTCGAGTTGATCTTGGTGACCAGCGACTTGTCGTTCTCCTGCACCAGACGGATCGAAGGCAGCGACTGCATGGTGACCTGACGGGTCAGCTTGAGGTCGTGCACCCGGCGTTCGAGATCGTCGCGGGCGGCGCGCAGGTCGCGCAGCTCCTGCGCCTTCATCACCTGATCCTTCTCGGGCGCGGCCTGCACTTCGGCTTCCTTGGCGGGAATGACCGTGCCGTCGAGCTCTTTCAGCTTTTCCTCGCCCGCGGCGATATAGAGCGCCAGCTCGTCGTAGAATTGCAGCGTCTTGTCATAGAGCAGATCGAGCGACTTGATGTCCTTCAGCAGCGTGTGCTCGTGCTTGAGCAGGCTATCGGTGATCTTGTCGATCTGGCCCTGCACCTGCTCGTAGCGGGCGGTGAACTTGGCGAAGGGCGCGGCCTTGCCCAGCAGCTTCTCCCACCAGCTCCGCTTGCGGCGCACGTCCAGTTCCGAGACCGAGAAGCCGCGAATCGTGGTGACGATGTTGCGCAGGCTGTCGCCGGCCGGGCCCACATCCTTGTTGCGGACACCGTCGAGCATGGCCTGGCTGATCTCCTGAAGCTCGGCTTGCGCGGCAGAGCCGAAGGAGACGATGGAATTGGTGTCGGCCATGTCGATCTCGGACATGCGCGACCGGATCTCTTCGCCCACTTCCGGGGTGGCATCGGCCAGCGGTACGACCGCCGCCGCCTCGACGGGCTCGGGCAGGACCACCGCGTTCACCTCGTCAACCATCGCCAGCGCCTTTTCGGCTTCGGCTCTCACATTCTCAGACATCGGATGTCCCCCAGACTTTTCATTTACACGCTTCGGCTCAACTCAGCCGCACGCCTTCGCGTTGCAGCCGGTCCCGAAGAACTTCGATTTCGACCGTCAGGTCGGCATTGTTATCCAGCAGGAGTTTTTCATTCTTTTGACCGAAGCTCTCTTCCAGGTCGGTCAGCAGCATCATGAAATCGCTTTTTGCGCCGCGATCCTGCGTGCGGCTGTAGATGTCGGCGAATTTCACCGCCGCATCGCGGGCGCCCATCAGATAGACGCCCAGGTATTTGCGTGCCGCGGTCAGGTCGCGCGGGTCTTCCTCGACCGTCCGGATCAGCTGCGAGACCTTCTGGTGAAAGCGCTCGACCCGCGCCTCGACCTGGCGGTCGGAGGCGCGTTTCACCGCATCGTCCATGGCCGTGAGATAGGCTTCGGCCTCGTCCACCACCTTGGCGACGCGGTCCTGCTGGAAGGTGTCGATGCCTTCCATGCCCTTGCTTTTCAGCGGGTCGATGCCGAAGGCGCCCAGATGCAGCACCATGGCGGACAGCCCGTAAAGCGCCGGGGCGATGACGCCCGGCTCGGCCTTGAAGGCGGCGATGGCGATGCCGACCCCGGCGAGGCCGGCGGCAAAGATCTTGCGCGGGATCGAGGGGCGCCGCGCCACGCGACGTTCGTCGAAGGCGGCCTGCGCCCGCAGCCCGTCACGCAGCAGCCAGGCCCCGAGCAGCAGCACACCGGCGCCCGCGAGCCCCAGCGTCAGCCCGGCGGCGCCATCGTTGAGCGAGGTCGCCGCCAGCACGATCGGGGGCACGAACAGCACGTTCGAGCGCGCGCCCACAGGATCCACCTTGGCGCCACGGTAATGGCTGGGGCGGATCGGTTCGTCATCGGCCGATTCGGAGGCTTCGGGGCTGTATTTCCCGCCGTAGCGCTGCGCCATGTCAGAGGCCCCCCAGCCAGCCCGAGGTGACCCCGAACAGGAGCACGATCAGAAGAACATAGGCTACCTTCTGCAAGGCCGTCCCAGACATGCCGCCTCCCGGATTTTCGCGGTTCGCGGAAAACTTAGGGGGAAAGCGGGCAACTTGCTAGGGGGAAAGGCCCGGGCTTTCGGTCAGGCGGCGCGGTCTTGCCGCATGCGGATCCAAAGCAGGTCCGCTTCAAGCTCGAATGCATCGCGACCGGTCTTTGCGCCGGTTTTCCGGGCATTCTCTTCAAAGGCTTCGCCCAGCGTGGTGATATGCGCCACATAGCGGCGGCGCGCCTGCTGCCGGTCGCCAGAGTCCCAGGCGGCCAGCAGGCTGGCATTCTCGCGGCGCATGAGGTCGATGAACTTCACCACCGGCTTGCGCAGGCGCTTCATGTCGCAGGGCTGTTCGCAAAGCGCGCGGATCAGCCCCATGACGCTGGATTTCAGCGCCTCGACCTGGCGGCAGAGCTCGGCATCGCCCAGATCGGAGATCTCCTGAACCATGTCGTCGAGCGTGCTGTCGATCCGCGCCAGCACCGCTTCGGGGGCGGCGTGGCCGTCGGTCTTTTGCGGCGCCGCAATGTCCAGGGGCTGCCCCTTGTCCTTCATCGGGTCGAGCCCGAAGGCCATGACGGTCAGCGCCGAGGCGATCAGGCCGAAACCCAGCGGCAGCAGCAGCGACACGAAATGATGCCCGGCAAGCAGCAGCACCATCAGCCCGATCAGCGCAGCGCCGGTCGCCTTGCGCGGAAAGCGCGGGGCGCGGGCGGTCTCGGCCGCGTCATAGGCGTTCTGCAATTGCTGGCCGCGATGGATGAGCCGCAGCGCCGCGAGGAACAGCGCCAGTTGCAGTACCCCAGCGAAGGCCGAGGTCGGGCTGCCCTGAAACAGCAGCAGGATCATCGGGAAGGCCGCCAGGAACAGCACGCTCAGGCCCGAATCGAGCGGGCCCATGCCGTCGTCCTGTGTCTGTCCATGCAATGTCTTGGCCATGGCGGAGGCTCCGTTCACGAGGGGATCAGAGATAGCTCAGAGCAAAGATCAGCAGCCAGAGCGCCACAAAGGCGATCTTGGCGCCCGGGTTGCCGCTGCGCCGCATCCGCGTCGCGGCATGCGACAGCGCTTCGAACGTGTCATGCGCCACCATGCGCAGGTTCCCCAGAACCAGCAGCGTGGTGGCAGTCAGGATTGCGAAGGCGAGGATCGTTGTCATCATGGCCAAAGACTGCCCCCGAATCCGGGCGAAAAAGGGGCGTGTCTCGGGAAAAACCGGGCTAATTTTCGCCTAAGTTAACCGATGCTTAGCGGTGCCGGGTCCTCAGCCTTTTTGCGGCCCGCCGCGCGGTTTCCGGCGGCGTGTCGGCTGCGGGCGGTCGGGTTTGGCGCCCTCGAGACCGAGCTGGTCGCGCAGCACCCGGCCGCGGATCTCCTGGACCTCTCCGGGCTTTAGCTGCCCGAGCTGGAAGGGGCCGTAAGAGACGCGGATCAGCCGGTTCACGGTCAGCCCGATGTCGGTCATCGCGCGGCGGATCTCGCGGTTCTTGCCTTCGCGCAGCCCGATGGTCAGCCAGGCATTCGCGCCCTGCTGCCGGTCGATCGCCACCTGCATCGGCTGGAATGCCTGGCCATCGACGACGATCCCGTTGCGCAGCGGCGCCAGCATGTCGTCGGTGGGCCGGCCGTTCACCCGCACGCGGTACCTGCGCAGCCAGCCGGTCGAGGGCAGTTCGAGCCGCCGCTTGATCCCGCCGTCATTGGTCAGCAGCAGCAGCCCTTCGGAATTGAGGTCGAGCCGGCCGACGCTCATCACTCGCGGCAGATCGTCGGGCAGATCGTCATAGATCGTCGGGCGGCCCTGCTCGTCCCGGGTGGTGGTCACCAGCCCGGTGGGCTTGTGATAAAGCCAGAGGCGGGGCGCCTGCGGTGCCTCCAAGGGCTTGCCATCAATGGTGATTTTGTCCTGCGCGGTGACGTTCAGCGCGGCGCGGGTGATGGTTTCGCCATTCACCGTCACACGGCCCATCTCGATCATGCGCTCCGCCTCGCGACGGCTGGCCACGCCGGCGCGTGCCAGCACCTTGGCGATGCGGTCGCCGGGCGGGGTCTGGGGGTCTTTGCTGGGGCGGGCAGGAGGCTTTGTCATGCGTCCCCGCTTACTGCAAAGCCGCGCCCGGGGGAAGCCGCCTCGCCAAAGCGCCGCCGCTCGGCTATCACCGCGCCATGAGCTTTCGCAGTCATATGGAGCAGGCGCTGTCCGAGGCCCGCGCCGCCGCCGCGCGCGGCGAGGTGCCGGTGGGCGCGGTGGTCGTTTCGCCGGCGGGAACGGTTGTGGCCGCCGCCGGGAACCGGACGCGCGAACTGAACGATCCCACGGCGCATGCCGAGGTTCTGGCGCTGCGGGCGGCCTGCGCCGCCGCCGGGTCGGAACGGCTTCCGGGGCATGATCTCTACGTCACGCTCGAGCCCTGCCCGATGTGCGCGGCGGCGATTTCCTTTGCCCGGATCGGGCGGCTTTACTACGGCGCGGGCGATCCGAAATCCGGCGGCGTGGCGCATGGCGCGCGGGTGTTTTCGCATCCACAATGCCACCATACGCCCGAGATTTATGACGGGATTGCGGCAAAAGAGGCCGAAACGCTGCTCCGGAGCTTCTTTGCCGAGAGGCGGGACAGGGGATGCTGATTCTCTTTAACAAACCCTTTGGGGTGCTCTCGCAATTCACCGACAAGGGCACCGAAGGCAGTCCGCGCGCGACGCTGTCGGCCTATATCGACATGCCGCGGGTCTATCCGGCGGGGCGGCTCGACCGCGACAGCGAGGGGCTGCTGCTGCTCACCGACGACGGGCGGTTGCAGGCGCGCATCGCGCATCCGAAATTCAAGAAGCCCAAGACCTATCTGGTGCAGGTCGAGGGGGATCCGACGGATGCGCAGCTTGCGCAGCTGCGCTCTGGGGTGACGCTCAAGGACGGGCCGACCCGCCCGGCGCAGGTCCGGCGTATCCCACCACCGCTGCTCTGGCCGCGCATCCCGCCGGTGCGGTTCCGCAAGACCGTGCCCGACGCCTGGCTGGAGATGACCATCACCGAGGGCCGCAACCGGCAGGTGCGCCGCATGGTGGCGCATGTGGGGCTGCCCTGCCTGCGGCTGGTGCGCTGGTCGGTGGGGGACTGGACGGTGCAGGGGCTCGCGCCCGGGGAATGGCGCGCGCTCTGAGCAGGCCGCGCCGGCGACAGATCTGGTCATTTGCGCCGAAGGGCGCCATAGCTGCGGGCCATGGACCTCTGGATCGTCGTCACCATCTCTGCCGCGTTCTTTCAGACGCTGCGTTTCATGCTGCAGAAGGTGCTGAGCATGGGCGGGCTCTCCGCCACCGGTGCCACCTTCGCGCGTTTCCTCTACGCACTGCCTGCTGCCGCGCTGGTCACCGGGCTCTATATCTTGGCGACCGGGCAGCGCTGGCCCGAGATGGGGGCGGGGTTCTGGCCCTATGCGGTGACCGGCGGGCTGGGGCAGATCCTGGCCACGGTCTGCGTCATCGCGATCTTCAAGCAGCGCAACTTTGCGGTGGGGATCACCTTCAAGAAGACCGAGGTGATCCAGACCGCGCTGGTCGGGCTCGTCCTGCTGGGCGAGCGCATCTCGCCGGCGGGCTGGGGCGCGATCCTGATCGGGCTGGTCGGCGTGCTGCTGCTGTCGGAGATGCCGGGGGCGGGCGGCTCGTGGCTGCGGCGGTTCGGCAACCGCACGGTGGTGCTGGGGCTTGCCTCGGGGTTCTTCTTTGCCTTCTCGGCGGTGGGCTATCGCGGCGCCTCGCTGACCGTGGCCTCCGAGGATCCGGTTCTGCGCGCCTCGGTCACGCTGCTTTGCGTGCTGCTGTTTCAGGTCGCGGCCATGGCGCTGTGGCTGCGCGGCGCCGAAAAGGGTCAGATCTCGGCGGTCTGGGGCACCCGGCGGATGGCGGTCTGGCTCGGTCTGGTCTCGATGGCGGGCAGCCTGTCGTGGTTCATTGCCTTCACCTTGCAGACCGCCGCCTATGTCCAAGCCATGGGGCAGATCGAGCTGGTGTTCTCGATCCTGGTTTCGGTGCTGTTCTTCAAGGAGCGGGTCACGATGCGGGAGCTTGCGGGGATCGGCTTTCTTGGGCTGTCGATCCTGGTGCTCGTGCTGGTGCTGTAAGCGGCGCGCGGCTCAGCGCATCGCGCAGCACGAGGGTGACCGTGACAAAGCTCACGTAAAGCAGCAGATACCACGAGCCCATCTTGGCAAAGCTCACCATCTCGAAATCCGCCTGTCCGGCATAGACCCAGGTGCCGGTGTTGGTGCCGACATTCTCGGCGATCCAGAGAAAGACCGAGGTCAGGCCGGCGGCCAGCGGCAGCGGCATCCAGCGTGTGCCGTGACCGGTGCTGAACCACACGCGGGTGCGGGCGTAGAGCAGCAGGGTCGCCGCCATCAGTAGATAGCGTGCATCGGGCAGGTAGTGATGGGCGAAGAAGTTCACATAGATCCCGATCGCCAGCAGCAGCGTTGTCCAGAACGGCGGGTAGGGGGCGAAGCGCATGTCGAAGATGCGGATCACCCGTGCCATGTAGGAGCCGACCGAGGCATACATGAAGCCCGAAAACAGGGGCACGCCCCAGAGCTTCAGCACCGCCGGTTCGGGATAGGCCCAGCTTCCGGCGCCGACCTTGAAGAACTCCATCGCGGTGCCGGTGAGGTGAAACAGCAGGATCACCTTGGCTTCGGCCAGCGTCTCCAGCCGAAAGAGCAGGAACCCCGCCTGTAGCGCCACCGCATAGACCAGCAGCGCATCGTAGCGCGCGACGGCCCAGCCGTCCTGCCAGATCGCCTTGCTGACCAGCAGTCCGGCCAGCATCAGCGCCCCGAACAGGCAGGCCCAACCCTGTTTCAGCACAAACATCACGGCTTCCTGCGCCCAGCGGGGCAGCAGGCCGCGCATCCAGTCGCCAAGCGCGCGTTCAAGAGAGCGGGTCGGTTTCATGGCGTCATATGGCGCGGTGGGCGCGGGCCTGTCGAGTGGGGAATACCGGCAGGGGCAGGGGGCCGCCTATGAGGGGCTGACGAGGGGCGCGGCCCTGGCGGCAAACCCACCGGGGCGAGGATCGGGCACGCGCGGCGCGTGCCGGCCCGCGTTTCTAGGGTGTGTGGCCCATGCATCCGGCTCCCCGTGTGCCGCCGTCCCTCTATACGACGAGCGACGGTCCCTGCGCGGGTTGCGCTGTGCCGATTGGGCAGGATCTGACGCTGTCGCGTCGTCCGGATGACATCGGCGGCGCGAGAGGCGGCAAGCGACCCGAACGGACCGTCCGGCCTGCGCTCGCGCCCGGCGATGGCCCCCTCCCCCCGGCTTCGGGGGCTCGGGCCGTCTCCTTGCCTTTTCCATCCGACCGGAGACGGGCGGCCCGCTCAGGGGGCAAGCTCTGTGGCCAGCAGATCCACGAATTGCCGCACTTTCGCATCGAGCAGCCGTCGGTGCGGGTAAAGCGCCATGATCTCGACCGATCCGGCATCGTGATCCGGCAAGACCTGCCTCAGATGATCCAAGCCCAGGTCGCGGCGCACCAGGCTTGCCGGCAGCAGGGCCAGCCCCATTCCGGCCAGCGCCGCTTCGCGCAGGGCTTCGCCGGAATCCATCCGGAGCCGGGATCGCCCGGCAACCCGCATCCAGGTGCCGTCGCGCTCCTGCATCTGCCAGGTCAGCCGCGCGCGCTGGTGACTGTGAATCAGCAGATCGTGCCGGCTCAGATGCTCGACACGTGTCGGAGGGTCGGTCCGGGCGAGGTAGGCGGGGCTTGCGCACAGCACCAGCGGTTCCCGCCGCAGGGTCCGGCAGATCAGCCCGGGGTTCGGGGTGCTGACACCGATGCGAATGGCCAGGTCGGTGCCGTCTGTCACCATGTCGGTGACGCGGTCGGAAAGGCTCATCTCCACCTGCACCTGTGGCCAGCGGTCGAGAAACCGCTGCACGACCGGCAGCACCAGCCGCCGCCCCAGAGCATCGGGCGCGCTGATCCGCAACTCACCACGCGGATCGCCCGCCCCCGTGGTGAGTTCACCGCCGATGCTGTCGAGCGTTTCGCGCAGCGCCAGCGCCTGGGCGTGCAGGCGGCGGCCATCTTCGGTCAGGCTCAGGGCGCGGGTGGTCCGGCGCAGAAGCCGGGTGCCGAAATGCGCCTCGAGCCGCGCGACGGCCTTGCCGGCGGCCGAGCGCGAGAGCCCCAGGCTCTGGCCGCCCGCAACAAAACTGCCCGCCTCCACGACCGCAAGGAAGGCCATCAACTCGTCTACCTGCGCGCCGCTCAGGGCCGTGCGCGTCATTGCCGCTTTCCAATCGTCATAGAATGGAATCCTGTTCGTCTTTGCTGGCGCATACATAAGGGTTCGGACCGCGCCTGTCAGCCAGCGCGCGGCCGATGAGACCGTTGAAAAGGAGAAGAGGATGGATCCCCTCACCCGCATGAACCCGCCCACGCTGCCCGACGCCGGGCGCGCCGGCTATTCGCAGATTTCGGTGGCCCCGCCCGGGCGGCTTGCCTTTGTCTCGGGGCAGGTCGCCTGGCGGCGCGACGGCGGCGCGGTGCCCGGCACGCTCGCGGAACAGACCCGCGTGGTGATCGAAAACCTGGGCCACGCACTGGCGGCGCTCGAGGCCGGGCCAGAGCAGATCGTGCAGATGCGTGCCTATACGACCGATCTGAGCCCCGAAACGCTGGAGCTTGTCATGACCCGGCTCGGTGCCTTCCTGGCCGGCGCCCGGCCAAGCCTGACGGGGGTCGGGGTGCGCTCTCTGGCGGCACCCGATCTGCTGCTCGAGGTGGAGATGGTGGTGAGCGTTCCGGGCTGACACCCGCGACCGCCCGCGCGCGACAGGGCCGGAGACCGCGCCGGCGCCGCCGCCGGCCGGCGCTCCGCCTTGCCGGCAGATCCGCCTCCCGCGGGCGCCGCCGGCCTGCGCGGGAGCGCGATCGCTGTCCGGGCGCCGTATCCCTGCACCGGACGGCCGCGTCGGCCGCCTCAAAACGGCTGCCGCTTCCGCATCTCCCGGGTTGCGCCTTCCCCCTCCCGGTGCGAGGTTCTGCCGGCATCAGCAGGAGAGAGACATGCCCTTCACCCTCGCCACCTGGAACATCAACTCCGTCCGTCTGCGCGAGGCACTGGTGGCCAAGCTCCTGACAGAAGAGGCGCCGGATGTGCTCTGCCTGCAGGAATGCAAGAGCCCGGTGGACAAGATCCCGATGGAGGCGTTCCGGGCGCTGGGCTACGGCCATATCGTGGCGCGCGGTCAGAAGGGCTATAACGGTGTGGCGATCCTGTCGAAACAGCCGCTGCGCGATCTGGGCGACAAGGATTTCGCGGATCTCGGCCATGCCCGCCATGTGGCCGCCGAGCTGGAAAACGGCGTGACGATCCACAATTTCTACGTCCCCGCGGGCGGGGATGTGCCCGACCGGGAGGTGAACGAGAAATTCGGCCAGAAGCTCGACTACCTCGCCGAGATGCGCGACTGGTTCCATGCGGAGAAGCCGGGCAAGGCGATCCTTGTGGGGGATCTCAATATCGCCCCGCGCGAAGACGACGTGTGGTCGCATAAACAGCTTCTGAAGGTGGTTTCGCACACCCCGGTCGAGGTCGAGGCGCTGGGGGCGACGCAGGAGGCGGGCGGCTGGGTCGACATCACCCGCAAGGACATTCCCGAGGGGCAGCTTTATTCCTGGTGGTCCTACCGCGCCCGCGACTGGGACGCGGCGGATAAGGGCCGCCGGCTCGATCACATCTGGGCCACGCCGGACATCGCGGGCGCGGGCCATAACAGCCGCATCCTGCGCGCCGCGCGCGGCTGGGAGAAACCCTCGGACCACGCGCCGGTGTTCGCGACCTTCGATCTCTGAACGAGCAGGGGTGCGCCGGGGGCGTGTCTGGCGGGATGTCGTTGGCTGGGTCCCGAGGCTATGACATGGTCAGAGTGTCTGCTGTGGGGGACAAGGTTGGTCGGTCGCGCCGGGCATCCCCTTGCAGGATGTTGCAAAGATCACGGGGCCAGCTCGGTCGCTGCCAGTGCAATGCCGAAGCCGACCAGGAAAACGCCGAAACCCCGGTCAATCCAATGACGTGCATCGAAAATACGCCGCTGGACAGGCGGAGCGCCAAAGAACAGGCTGACGATGGAGAACCACGCCACATGGGCCAGCGAAATGAACATTCCGTAGGCAAGTCTTGTCGCGAGCGGTGTATCTGCCTGAACGACCTGCATAAATAGGCTGACGATGAAGAGCGTTGTCTTGGGGTTCAATGCGTTGGTCAGGAAACCGACCCGCAAGGCGCCAAGGTCGGACAGGACCGTTTCGGTCGCGGAAACCGGTCCCTCAGCCTTGTGGCTCAAGAGCATCTTCGTTCCCAACCAGACGAGATAGGCCGCGCCGACCAGCTTCAGAATATCGAACAGAGCTGGTGTCTCCCGGATCAATACCCCGATACCAAGCAGCGTGTAGCTGACATGGACCAGGACGCCCGCACCAATGCCAAGCGCGGTCAGGATGCCCGCCCGGTGGGAAAGCGACAAAGAATTGCGCGACACCATGGCGAAGTCCGGTCCCGGACTGATGACGGCGAAGATCGTGATGGTGATGACAGCAATCCATTCGGTCATAGCGTTTCCTCAAGCTCTTCTCGCTGAGTAACCCGGCACCGACGGCAGCAAAAACGATGACTTCTAACAGAATGTGTGAGAATAAATGACACATGAGGCAACACATCACATCGCTCCCGGCACTGGCCTGTTTTCGGGTGGCCGCCGAACTTGAGAGCTTCAGCAAGGCGGCAGAACGTCTAAATCTGACGCATGGTGCGGTCAGCCGAGCGGTGCGTCTTCTGGAGGAGGACCTTGGAACGCCGCTGTTCGAGCGTCGCAATCGTGCGGTTTTTCTGACGGATGTCGGGCGCGGGCTGGCGCTTGTCGTCGGGCGGGGGCTTGGCGAGATCGAAGAGGAAGTGCAGCGCATCAAGGCCGAACAGGTCGATGCTCCGGTCACTGTTTCATGCGAACCGACGCTGATGATGCGCTGGCTCATTCCGCGAATGCCGCAGTTCCATGCGGCGCATCCGGCAGCCGATGTCCGCTTGCTTGCCGGTGGCGGACCGGTGTCGCTTGGGTCGGGCATCGACCTCGCCATTCGCCGAAATGATTTCACCTGGCCTGGGACCTACGTTGCGCGGCACCTGTTTGACGAACGGATCGGTCCAGTCTGCCGCCCCGACATGGCTGCGGTTTTTTTCGATGCGGGCCGGATCAAGGCGGATGCGACGCTGCTGCATACACGCTCACGCCCGTCGGCCTGGGCGACATGGGCAGAAAACACCCGCGAACCCCGTCTCTCCGGCCCTGGACAGAACTTTGAGCATTTTTATTTCAGCTTGCAGGCTGCCGTGGCGGGTCTGGGCGTTGCCATGGGGCCATGGCATCTGGTGCAGAACGACATTCGGGATGGGCTTCTCGTCGCACCGCAGGGGTTTTGCGAGGACGGCAGCGCCTATTTCCTACTGTCGGCACGGGAACCGAAAGGCGGCTCAGTGTCCGAGATATTCGGAGACTGGCTGAGAGCAGTGGCGCATGACGAAGGCGCTTCGCCAATGGCCCAAGCTCAGCACGGCTGATCTCTAGGGGCTCGGAGGAGGTCTTCGTCACGCCGCGAACCCCCGATTGCCGCGGTCGTCTATTTTGACCCGACCTATCAGGGACGGCGGTGCTTGCTCCGCTGATCGGACCGCGCCGGGGAACCCAAGCCCCCTGTCAGGGTTGATCAAAGCCCTGTACAAGCGAACCCATGATCTTCTCCGACCTGCGCATCCTCTGGTCCCTCGTCATCGCGGTCCTGCTGCCCATCTTCGTGGCGCTTGCGATCTGGCGGGTCCTGCGCCATGCGCGCACACCGCAGGGTTCGGTCGCCTGGGTGGTCTTTCTGCTGGCCTCGCCCTGGTTCGCGCTGCCCGCCTATCTGCTTTTCGGCCACCACAAGCTGCATGGCTACACCAAGCAGCGCCGCGCCAGCCACGAGGCGATGAAACGGCTGGGGTCTTATGCAAAGGCGGTGCGCCCGCGCGACGCCCTGCCGGAGCACCGGCTGTTCGAGCGGCTGGCCGGGCTGCCGGTGGTCGGCGGCAACGAGCTTGAGCTGCTGATTGACGGCGAGGCGGTGTTTGCGGCGATCTTCGCCGCCATCGACCGGGCGGAAACCTATGTGCTGGTGCAGTATTACACCATCGCCGACGATGCGACGGGCGGCGCGCTGGCCGACCGTCTCATCGCCGCCGCCGGGCGCGGCGTCACGGTGCGGGTGATCTATGACGGCGTCGGCAGTTACGGGCTTTCGGGGACGTGGCGGGCGCGGCTGATGCAGGCCGGGGTGCAGGTGCTCGACCCGCGCCATGCGCGCGGCCCGACCTCGCGCCTGCAGGTGAATTTCCGCAACCACCGCAAGACGGTGATCGTGGACGGGCGGGAAGGCTTTCTTGGCGGGCTTAACATGTCCGACACCTATCGCGGGTTGAATGCCAAGTTCGGTGCCTGGCGCGATACGCATCTGCAGCTCCGAGGACCGGCGGTGGCGCAGCTCCAGCTCGCCTATATCGAGGACTGGCACTGGGCCACCGGCGAGGCGCTGGGGCCATCGCTGTTCTGGACGCCCGCGCCGCGCGAGGACGGCGCGGACGCGGTGATCGTGCCCTGCGGCCCGGTGGACACGCTCGACACCGGGGCGCTCTATTACTTCGCCGCGATCTCGGAGGCGCGCGAACGGGTGTGGATCGCCTCGCCCTATTTCGTGCCCGACGGCGATATTCTCTCGGCGCTGAAGACGGCGGCGCTGCGCGGCTGCGATGTGCGCGTACTGGTGCCCGAGCGGCGCGACCACTGGCCCACCTGGCTGGCCGCCTTCGCCTATTTCGACGAGGTGCGCGAGGCGGGGGTGAAGGTCTATCGCTATCAGCCGGGCTTCATGCATCAGAAGGTGGTGCTGACCGACGATAGGCTGGTGGGGATCGGCACCGCCAATCTCGACAACCGCTCGTTCCGGCTGAATTTCGAGACCATGGCGACGGTCTTCGACCATGAGTTCGCGCAAGAGGTGGCGGCGATGCTGGAGACCGATTTCGCCGCCGCCGAGCCGGTCGCGAAGACGCTGGGCGAGCAGCCGCTCTGGCTGCGGGCCGGGGCGCTTCTGGCGCGGCTGATGGCGCCGGTGTTGTGAGGAAAAGATGCGGTTGAAACTGGCCAGCTACAACATTCGCAAGGCGGTGGGGCTCGACCGGCGCCGCGATCCGGCACGGATCCTGACGGTGCTGAACGGCATCGGCGCCGATGTGGTCATGCTTCAGGAGGCCGATCTGCGGCTGGGCGCCCGGCCCGCCGCGATTCCGCGTTTCCTGATCGCGCAGGAGACCGATTACGAGGTGGTCGATCTGTCGGTGAATGACGTGAGCCTCGGCTGGCATGGCAATGCGGTGCTGCTGCGCCGGGGGCTGGAGCCGCAGAGCGTGAAGCGGATCGACCTGCCGGGGCTGGAACCGCGCGGCGCGGTGCAGGTCGATGTGGCGGGGCTGACGCTGGTGGGGGCGCATCTGGGGCTCATGCGGCGTTACCGGCTGTTGCAGATGACCGCGATCCGCGAGCATCTGCGCGGGCACGAGGCGCGGACCTTTATCGCGGGCGATTTCAACGAATGGTCCGACATCCGCGGTTACGAGCCCTGGGAGACGGAGTTTCGGCTCGTGCTGCCGGGGCGCAGCTATCACGCGGCACGGCCCTTCGTGGCGCTCGACGGCTTCGCTTATGGCGCCGGGCTGACCATCGCGCAGATGGGGGTGGAGCGTTCGGGTCCGGCACGGGTGGCCTCCGACCACCTGCCGATCTGGGCCGAGCTGGAGCGGCGATAGAGCCGGCTGCCGCCGCGCTGGGTGTCATGCGTCCGGCGTGCAGACGCGGATACGGTGTCCGTCGGGGTCCAGCGCCACGAAGGTCAGGCCGAACACCGCTTCGGCGGGCGGCTGCTCGATGATGACGCCGGCAGCGCGCCACCGGTTGTGCAATGCCTGCACCTCGTCGTCGCTCGCCACCAAGAAGGCAATTTCGCAGCGGTGCCCGCTGCCGCCGGAAAGAAAATCCTGTGCGCTGGTGGACCAGAGGCCGACGCTCGTGCCGTTCTCGAAGGCAAAGGAGACATAGCTCGGAAAACGCGCCGCAGGCGGTGCGCCAAACAGTGTTTCGTAAAAAACGGCGCTTTCCAACGGATCGGTCACATAGAGCAGGAAAAGGGACGGGGTCGGCATGGCGCGCTCCTTTGGCAGCGTGGGTCTCGGGAAGCGGATACCGCGCGCTCCTGTCAGGAAACGGCGGGAAGGCCCGGTGCAGCGACGGCGCCGTGCGGTGCAAAATGCGCTGTCGGGCACCTTCGAAAGCCCGCAAAGGACGCCGAAAGCGGGCCCCTATCTGCTATGCCGCAGGGCTCGACCCTTGCAAGATCGGGGGGCATGGGCCATTTCTCTCAGCAAAGTGACCGCAAGCAGCGGAGGATAAGATGCTGGAACTGGGTGGCAAGACGCAGGCGCCGACGGGCGATCTGATCAAGGATGTGTCCGAGGCCGATTTCATGGCCGAGGTGGTGGACAAGTCGCAGGAGGTCCCGGTCATCGTGGATTTCTGGGCGCCCTGGTGCGGCCCCTGCAAGCAGCTTGGCCCGGCGCTGGAAGAGGCGGTGAAGGCCGCCAAGGGCGCCGTGGTGATGGCCAAGGTGAACGTGGACGAGAACCAGATGATCGCGGGCCAGCTACGCATCCAGTCGATCCCCACGGTCTATGCCTTCTGGAAGGGCCAGCCGGTCGACGGGTTTCAGGGCGCGCTGCCCGGCTCCGAGCTGAAGGCGTTTATCGACCGGGTCATCCAGGCGGCGGGCGGCGACGCCAGCGGCGGGCTCGACGAGGCGGTCGATGCTGCCGAGGAAATGCTGGAGCAGGGCGCGGCCACCGACGCGGCGCAGACCTTTGCCGCGATCCTCGAGGAAGACCCCGAGAACGCCCGCGCCTATGGCGGCTTTGTCCGCGCGCATATCGCCCTCTCCGATCTCGACCAGGCAGAGGCGATCCTGAACGGCGCGCCGGTCTCGATCTCGAAAAGCGCCGAGCTGGAAGCGGCTCATGCGCAGCTTGAACTCGCCAAACAGGCGGCGGATGCGGGCCCGGTGGGCGAGCTTCAGGCCAAGGTCGATGCCGATCCGACCGATCTTCAGGCGCGGTTCGATCTGGCGCAGGCGCTTTACGCCAAGGGCGATGCCGAAGCCGCGGTCGAGCAGCTTCTGGAGGTCTTCAAGCGGGACCGCGAGTGGAACGATGGCGCGGCCAAGGCGCAGCTCTTCACCATTTTCGAAGCGCTGAAGCCGAACGATCCGGTGGTTCTGCACGGGCGGCGCAAGCTCAGCTCGATGATATTTGCCTGACGGCGCATGCGGGCTAGCTCGCTCTTCATGTCCAGGCGTTTCGACCTTCCGGGCACGATCCCGGTCTTTCCCCTTCCCGGCGCGCTGCTATTGCCGCGCGCCCGGCTGCCCCTGCATATCTTCGAGCCACGCTATCTGGCGATGCTCGACGACGCGCTGAAGACCGAGGCGCGGATCATCGGCATGATCCAGCCCGACCGCATGGCCGAACGCGACGGCGGCACCGGGCTGCACCGCATCGGCTGCGCGGGCCGCGTGACGCAGTTCTCGGAGACCGAGGACGGGCGCTATATGATCACGCTCACTGGCCTGTCGCGCTTCCGCGTGTCGCGCGAGGTCGAGGGGTTCACCCCCTACCGCCGCTGCGAGGTGAGCTGGGAGGGGTTCGAGCGCGATCTGGAGAGCGGCGACAGCGATCCCTGCTTCGACCGGGGCGCCTTTCTCAAACTGCTCGACCGCTATTTCGACGCGCGCGGGCTGTCGGCGGACTGGGCGACGCTGAAAGAGGCCGATGACGAGCTGCTGATCAACTCGCTGTCGATGCTTCTGGAATTCGCGGTCGAGGACAAGCAGGCGCTGCTCGAGGCGCCGTCGTTGCAGACCCGGCGGGAAACGCTGGTGACGCTGATCGAATATGCCCTGCGGGGCGGCGGAGAGGATAATATCCAATGAGTGACGCAGTGACCGCGCCCCAGGCGCCCGGATTCGACCGCCGCATGCTGGAGGCGCTGGTGTGCCCGGCGACGCAGGGTACGCTGGACTACGATGCCGAGCGGCAGGAGCTTGTCAGCCGCGCGGCGGGTCTGGCCTTTCCGATCCGCGACGGCATACCGGTGATGCTGGTCGATGAGGCGCGGCGACTGGAGGATTGAGGTCCGGTTGCGGGTCTCGGTGTCGCGTGAGGAGAGTGCCATGGGGCGGAAGGTGATTTTGGTGGGGCTGGTCTTGGCCGGACATGCAGGGCTGCCCGCTTCGGCGGCGCCGGAGGCCGAAGCCTATTGGACGCAGTCCTGCGCCCGCTGCCATCGTGACGTGGTGGCGCTGACCGCGCCCTACGCCGGGCGCGACCCGCAAGAGGCGGCGGCAGAGCTCGACAGCTTCCTTGCCCGCCACCGCGCGCCGGATGCCGCGCTGCGGGCGGCGCTGATCGACTGGCTGCTGTCTCAGGTCAGCGAATAGGCGGCGATGGCGGCGCTCAGCGCGGCGAAGAGCAGTGTGAACCCGCCGAGCATCCGCTTGTCTTTCCTCGATAGTGCTCCGGAGCCGTAGCTGAACCGCTCGTAGTCGATCTGCGACAGTGGCACCCCCATCCCGGCCAGCAAATCGGTGAGCGAGGTCATCAGCGGGCCTGGCCCGCAGATCAGCACCTCGGTCTGCGCCGGGTCGAGCCCGTCGAGCAAACGCTGCATCTGCGCTTTGCCCAGCCGCCCTTGTGCGACCCCGTCGCCGGTGCCCGTGCTGGCCATCAGCAGCGGCGTGACATTCAGCGCCTCGAGTGCCGGGCGCAGCATCTCCTGCGGGATCATGTCCTTGGTGTCATGCGCGGAATAGGCAAAGCGCACGGGGCAGGCGCTGCCGCGATGGGCCAGATCGGTCAGGATCGAGAGGGCCGGCGCGATCCCCACGCCTCCGGCAATCAGCACCAGCCCGCCGCGCGGCTTGCCGCTGGGGCCGAAGCTGCCATGCGGCCCGTCGATGCCCACCCGCGTACCCGGCGTGACGCTGCCGAGCGAGGAGGTGAAATCGCCGACCTCCTGAATCAGCAGGCGAAGCTGTGGGTCATGCGGGGCCGAGGCGATGGAGAACGGGTGATCGTGCAGCGGCAACCGCCGCCCACCCACACTGGCCCAAACGAATTGTCCGGGGCGGAACCGCAGCCGGTGTCCCTGCGGGTTGTCGAGCGTCAGCTCCCAGATACGCGGGGTCAGCTTGCGCACCCCCGCCACGGTCCAACAGTCGCGGGCGGGGCGCGTCAGCCGTTTCACATAGACCCAGAGCGCGGGCAGGGTGACCGCCAGCGCAAAGCCGATCCAGAGCGCGGTGCCCGCCGGGCCCATGCGCCCGTCGCCGAGGATGTGCCAGACCAGCAGGGCCACCAGCGCCACGGCGCCAAGCGCGTGGCTGGCGCGCCAGATCTGGTAGCGTGCCGGCAGACGGTCGCGCAGCAGCGCCAATACGACCAGCAGCACCAGGAGGAGGAGCGCGAACCGCGCATCCCAAAGCGTGTCCGAGGTGGCGTAGAAGAGCAGCCGCCGGGTCACGCGATAGGGGCGCTCGGGATCGGGCAGGCCGATGAGGAAGGCCACATGCGCCAATGCAAACGCCAACGCCACGGGAGCGGCCCATTTGTGAAACGCCATGGTGATGTCGATGCCGATCCGGCCCGAGACGGCCTCGAACCGCCCGCTGGAGATCATTTGCAGCAGGATCATCCCTGCCGCCACGGTGCCCGTCGCAGCAGCGAATTGCATGGTCACATGGCGATGCGCTTCGCCCGCCGCTGCGGCAAACGCCAAGGGCAGCAGCACCGCGCCGGTATAAAGCAGCGCAAGGATCAGGGGCGGAAGGCCCCGGCGGCGGGGAAGATCGGTCATCTTGGCCTCCCAAGGAATGGCGCCGAGTCTACCCTGCCAACCTTGCCGCAGCCTTGAGCGGGGTCAAAGCGTGGTGTCGAGCGCGCGGCGGAAAACGGCCGGATCGACATTGCCGCCCGAAACCGTGCAGATCACCGCATCGCCCTCGATCTCGTCAGGACGGAAGAGCGCGGAGGCCAGCGCCACCGCGCCGCCCGGCTCGGCGACGATCTTGAGATGGCGGAAGGCGGCCTGCATGGCGCGCAGGGCCTCTTCTTCGGACACGGCAAGGCCCGGCCCGCAGAGGCGCTGCATGATCGGGAAGGTCAGGTTGCCCGGCTGCGGCGTGACGATCGCGTCGCAGATATTGCCGGAAAGCTGGTTGTTGCGTTCGATCCCGCCCGAGGCGAGCGAGCGTTTCACATCGTCAAACCCTTCGGGTTCCGCAGGCCGCACCCGCAGGCCCGGCGCCTTGGCCTCCAGCGCCAGCGCGATGCCCGAAGTGAGCCCGCCGCCACCGCAGCAGACGATCACATCCGCCTCGGTCACGCCTTCCTCCGCCGCCTGTTCGGCGATCTCCAGCCCGCAGGTGCCCTGACCCGCGATGACCAGCGGCTCGTCGAACGGTTTGATCAGCGTCAGCCCGCGCTCTTCCGCGAGCTTGGCGCCAAGCGCGTCGCGGTCTTCGTTGGCACGGTCATAGGGCACGACCTCGGCGCCCAACCCCTTGGTGCCCGCGACCTTCGCGGCGGGCGCGTCCGAGGGCATGATGATCACGGCGGGAATGCCATGGGCGCGGGCGGCGGCGGCGATGCCCTGCGCATGGTTGCCCGAGGAAAACGCGATAACCCCACGCTTGCGGATCTCTGGGTCAAGCGCCGAAATCGCCGACCAGCCGCCGCGGAACTTGAAGCTGCCGGTGTGTTGCAGGCACTCGGCCTTGACCAGCACGCGGCGGCCCGCGATCTCGTCGAGGAAGGGGGAGGAGAGCAGCGGCGTGCGGCGGGCGTGACCGGCCAGCCGCAGAGCGGCGGCCTCGATACGGGCGATGTCCATGTGGGGTATCCTGTCGGCTTGTTCCGGCGGCAAGGTGCGCCCGGCGGTCCGGGGTGTCAACGGGGGTTGCCCTGCAAGGCGGCGCCGGGCAGGAGTCGGGTCATGATCGAGCGGCATCATCAGGCGGAAGACGTGAGCTCGCGGGCGCTCTATTCGCCCTGCGAGCGCTACCGCTACGGGCTGGAGCGGGTCTGGGGCGACGGGCCCATGCTGCTTTACATCATGCTGAACCCCTCGACGGCGGACGAGCTGCGCAACGATCCCACCATCGAACGCTGCCAGCGCCGCGCGGGGCAGCTCGGCTTCGGCGCCATGCGGATCGCCAATCTCTTCGCCTGGCGCGCCACCCGGCCCGAGGATCTGCGCCGGGCCGAGGCGCCGGTGGGGCCGGAGAACGACGCGCTTCTACAGACCTGGCAGGGCGAGGCGGATATGACGCTGGCGGCCTGGGGCGTGCATGGCGCGCATCTGGGGCGCGGCCCGGAGATGGCGGCGGCGCTCGGAGGGGCGCTGCATCATCTGGGGCTGACCCGCGACGGGCATCCGCGCCACCCGCTCTACGTCTCCTACAAGGTGCAGCCCGAACCCTGGCCCGCCGCCGCGCGCTATGCGGAAACCGCGGCGGCGTTTTCCGGCGGTTAACCTTCCTCTGCGAAATCCGTTGAAGGGCTGTCGGCGATCGGGGAAGATCGCCGCGCGCCTGATATGTGAGGATGGCGGATGCTGTGGTTGGCCGGTTTGATGGGAATGATGGTGCTGGGATCGGTCGCGGTCATCGGCACGCAAGACACGTCGCCGGACGAAGATGTCGGCGATGGCGATCTGCCCGAAGACCTGCATGCCGGGCCGGAAGAGGCGTCCGCAGATCCGGAGGCCGCCGCTTCGGCCAGGGCTGAGACGGGGGGCGGGGGTCTGATCGCCTCCGGCACGCCGGGGGACGATACGCTGATCGGCACGGAGCGGACCGACCTGCTGGGCGGGTCCGACGGCGACGATCTGGTCGATGGGCGCGGCGACGATGACGAGCTTCTGGGCGGTGACGGGTCCGATACGGTGATCGGCGGCGCGGGCAACGACACGTTGCATGGCGATGGCGGCAGCGATCTGCTGCTGGGGCTCGAGGGCAACGATGTGCTTTATGCCCATGACGGGGGTGGCACGCTCGATGGCGGCGCCGGCGACGACGAGCTGCAAAGCGGGCAAGCCGCCGACTCGCTGCTGGGCGGCACCGGAAACGACGCGCTGCACGGGCGTGAGGGCGACGACACCCTGCGCGGCGGGCTTGGATTGGATACGCTGTTCGGCGGCTGGGACAACGACGCCCTGTCGGGGGTGGAGCGGGATGCGGCGGGTTCTGACCGCGACGGGCAGGATTTTCTCAACGGCGGCGATGGTGACGACACGCTGGAGATCGGCGCGGGCGATGTGGCAACGGGCGGCGAGGGGGCCGACCTGTTCATGCTCGGGCATTGGGGTGCCGGGGGCGAGACGGCCACGCTGATGGATTTCGATGCCGCGCAGGACCAGATGCTGGTCGTCTATGACGACAGCGCCGGCGATGCCGTGCCCGAGCTGGAACTGCGGGCCAGCCCCGATACGCCAGGCATGATGGAGCTCCTGCTGGACGGCGCCGTGCTGGCGGTGATGCCAGAGGCGGATGCTCCGGACCCGGACAGCATCGTTCTTGTCGGAGAAAGCATGGCACCGGCGCTGGGCGCGGCCTCGCCGGCGCCCTGAGGGGGCGTCACACGGGGGGAGGACAAGGCGCGGGCTGCGCCTTACCGTCTGCGCGCCTGCGGTTCAGAGACCGCCGCGCAGCTTGTCTGCCGGCGTATTGTGGCGGTCGCTTCGACCTTGCGAGGACCAGGCGCATGCTCTCCCGGAGTACGAGGGCAGGTCACACTGTGCGTGGCCAGGGGGCAACCGGTGGGCCGCAACCGGATACGGCGTCTGCGCGGCGCTAGGCGGCGAGGCTGCCGCCTGCTGGCCGTGTCTTGCGCTGCGGGTCTGGCTGCTGTTTCGGTGGGCGAGGGCCGCAGGGGGCACTTGGGATTTTCCTTTTCATCGGCGTGGAATCGCCCTATACGCGCGCATCCGCTCGACGACCGAGCGGCTTTCTCCACGGGCCCTGCTGGACGACATCCCGGCTTGCGCCATCCACACCAACCTTCGAAGGAGACCCCGATGTCGATCACTGCCGAAGAAAAAACCAAGCTGATGACGGAATACGCCACCAAGGAAGGCGACACCGGTTCGCCCGAGGTGCAGGTGGCCATCCTGACCAGCCGTATTTCGACCCTGACCGAGCACTTCAAGACCCACAAGAAGGACAACCACTCGCGCCGTGGCCTTCTGAAGCTCGTGGCTCAGCGCCGCAAGCTGCTGGACTACCTGAAGGGCAAGGACGAAGGCCGTTACCAGAGCCTGATCCAGCGTCTGGGCATCCGCCGCTGACGCCAAGGCCTCGGCGGGCGCCCCGCCCGCCCAACGCTTTGCAGCGCCCGTTCCGATTGGAGCGGGCGTTTTCTTTTGCCGTCCTCGCGCGGTCGTCCGCATCCGCCTCGCGCAGTCCGCGAGAGCGCGCCGAGCGCGGGCCCGGAACCGGAACCGGAACCGGGTTGTAATCCCGGAGACGGGTGGCACACTTCCTGGGAAAGTGATTGCAGTTTGAGGAGCTTTTTCATGGCCGACGATTTTTCCGCAGATACCAGCACCACCGGCGTGGTCCTCGTGGGGGGCAGCGTCACCGGGGAGATCGACCCGGCAACCGATACCGACTGGTTCGCGGTTCAGATGGAGGCGGGGCGCTTCTACCAGATCGAGCTGGTCGGTGAGGCGACCGCAACGATGCCCGGCTTGAGCGACACGCTGATAGAAGGCGTGTACGATCCCTCTGGCCAGTACATCGAGAACACCGACAATGACGACAGCGACGGGACGCTGTTTTCGAAACTGCTTTTCGAAGCAACGGAGACCGGCACCTACTATATTTCCGCGGCTTCCTATTCCACAATCAGTCCTTATACCACACTTACCGGTGGTTACCGGCTGAGCGTTTCGACCGTCGATATCACGGATGACTTCCCCGCCTCGCCCGATACGACCGGTGTGCTGACCCTTGAGAGTGCGACCTTCGGCAACATTCAGCCGCTGGCGGCAAACAGCGCGCCGGACGAAGACTGGTTCGCGATCGAGCTGAAGGCGGGAACGACCTATTCTTTCCGCTCGGGGGCCTGGCTGGCCGAGATTGCCGCGGTCTATGACGAAACCGGCGCGCCGCTTTCGCTGACGGATCAGGAGTTCGACAATCAGACCGTCGGGGTCTTTACGGCGCCGGAGGACGGCACCTATTACGTTTCTGTCGGGGGTTCGGAATACTATACCTATTTCGGGGAGGGCAACTATGCCTTGACCGCCCAGGAGCTGTTCGAGCACAGCGCCGACGAGATCGCCGCACTGCCAGAAGGCCATCCGGAGAACGTCTGGCTGTTGCGCGACACCTGGAAGGTGGCGGTTGAGGGCGACGCGCAATCGGAGCTGTTCGTCGGACGGAGCGAGGACGAGACGATCAGCGGGGCCGGTGGATCCGATACCATTCTGGGCAATGTCGGCGACGATTTTCTGATCGGCGACAATGCGCTGCCGGTCGACTGGACGCTGGCGGAAATGGTGGCGGTCTACGGGATGTATAATTTCCTGCTTGGCCGGTCGCCGACGACGTCGGAGCTGGCCAACGGGGTCAGCCTCGTCGGGGGCTCGGGATACCGGCTGGAGGTTCTGGCAAGCCAGATCCTGGAGAGCAGCGAGTTTCTCGATCTTCACGGCGAGATGACCAACGAGGAGCTGATCGACTTTTACTATGTCCAGCTCCGCGGCGATGTGGTGGATTCCGATCCCGGGCGGCAGGTCTGGCTCGACCTGCTGACTGCGCAGTCGACCTATTACGATGCGGGGCGGATCGCACGGGCCTTCGTCATGAGCCCGGAATACAGCCGGGCGCATTCGGAAGGGGCCGTGGTCGAGATTCTGAGTACGCAGATCAACGGCTGGGCCGACGAGGTCTTTGGCGCTTATCGCGGGCTGCTCGGGCGCGATCCCGATCCGAGAGGGTTCGACAATTGGTACGACCGCATGGCCCAGGGCGGTGACCTGGGGGATTTGGCGCAGAAGTTTCTGCGCTCGCCTGAGTTCCAGAAGGCCAACACCGGGCTTTCGGACCGCGATTTCGCGGCACTGGTTCTGGGCAATCTCGAGCTTCCCACCGGGTCTGGCGCGCTCGACGCCGCCGAGGCCCTCCTGTCCGGAGGCATGAGCCGGGCCGATTTCACCGCGGTCCAGATCCTGATGAGCGACGATTCCGGGGTGACCGACTGGATCCGCGCGCGCGGGCCCGACGATGTGCTGGTCGGCGGCCCCGGCAGCGATCTGCTGTTCGGCGGAGAACTCTCCGACCGCTTCGTCTTCGAGCCGGGGCTGCTTGGCACGGATCGTGTTCTCGACCTCGAACCTTGGGACATCATCGACCTCACGGCCTTTGGCTTTGCCGATACCGATGCGGCGCTGGCCGCGTTCAGCCAGGAGGGGACGGTGGCGGTGTTCGAAGATCAGGGCATCACCGTGCGGTTTGCCAACACCGATCTTGCGATGATCGGCGAAGAGATGCTGCTCGTGTGACCTCTTGGCGGCGGGAGCGGTGATCCGGTCCCGCCGCCTCGAAGCGAAATGGCCTTGGCAGGCGCGACATGCACATCTAGAGTGATATGTTATATCGTATCATCTCAGGTTTCCCGGCCCATGCTCACCCTTCGCCCGCCTCTTGCCGCTTGTTCGGTTGCATCGGTCTTTGTGCGAGAGACACTCAGCGCAACGGGTGCCGCATGAGCCGGAAAGGTCGGGGAAACTGCGGGGCCAGCCGGCTTCGGCGGCGATCCCGGGCCGGAGATCCGATGCACCGCTTCGATGCCCTGCCGCCGCCACTGCGGCGCTGGATGGCCGAGGCGGCACGGCCCTGGTCGCCCAGCTCCTGCCTGGCGATCTGGCGGCGGGTGCTGGCCCGGGGCGGCAGTGCCGAAGAGGCCCTGGCACATCTCGACCGGACCGAGCGGGCGCTTCTGGCCCGCGACGCCCTGCAATAAAGCGGCGCACCGCCGCGGATCGCGGGTTTTTCTTTTCATTTGGAGGGAAACACTGTATGGCCGCGCCATCTGAGACGTGACGCCTTTGGCCCCCGGGCGCGTGCACGAGGATAGGGGGCGGCGGCAATGGGGCCGCCACGCCAACGGGAGACCCGGAGGGCCGGGAGAGCTCCCTTACAGGATACACTTATGTTCAACATTACCAAAAAGACCATGCAGTGGGGCGAGGAAACGCTCACGCTGGAAACGGGCAAGGTTGCCCGTCAGGCCGACGGCTCGGTCATCGCCACGCTGGGCGAGACCAGCGTCATGGCCAACGTGACCTTCGCGAAAGAGCCGAAGCCTGGTCAGGATTTCTTTCCGCTGACCGTCCACTACCAGGAAAAATACTATGCCGCCGGTAAAGTGCCGGGCGGCTTCTTCAAGCGCGAGGCGCGTCCGACCGAGAAAGAGACGCTCACCGCCCGCCTGATCGACCGTCCGATCCGCCCGCTGTTCGTTCCGGGCTTCAAGCATGAAGTGCTGGTGATGTGCACCGTGCTGAGCCACGATCTGGTCAACGACCCCGACATCGTCGCGATGATCGCCGCCTCGGCTGCGCTGACCATCTCGGGCGTGCCCTTCATGGGCCCGATCGCCGGCGCCCGCGTCGGCTTTGAAGATGGCGAATACGTGCTGAACCCGACCGTCGACGACATGCAGGGGCTGCGCAACAACCCCGAGCAGCGTCTCGACCTCGTGGTCGCCGGCACCAAAGACGCCGTGATGATGGTGGAATCGGAAGCCTACGAGCTGACCGAGGACGAGATGCTGGGCGCCGTGACCTTCGCGCACGAGCAGATCCAGCCGGTTATCGACCTGATCATCAGCCTCGCCGAATCCGCCGCGAAAGAGCCCTTCGACTTCCAGCCGCCGGATTACTCCGCGCTGTTCGAGGTCGTGAAAGGCGTCGGCGAAGAGAAGATGAAGGCCGCCTACGCGACCACCGACAAGCAAGAGCGCGTGGCCGCCGTGGCCGCCGCCAAGGAAGAGATCAAGGCCCAGCTCACGGAAGAGCAGCTTGAAGATCCGAACCTCGGTTCGGCGATCAAAAAGCTGGAATCCACCGTGCTGCGCTCGGATGTGGTGAAGAACAAGCGCCGCATCGACGGCCGCGCGCTGGATCAGGTCCGCTCGATCCTGTCGGAAACCTCGGTTCTGCCGCGGACCCACGGCTCGGCGCTGTTCACCCGTGGCGAAACCCAGGCGCTGGTCGTGACCACGCTGGGCACCGGCGACGACGAGCAGATCATCGACGCGCTGCACGGCAACTTCCGCTCGAACTTCCTGCTGCACTACAACTTCCCGCCCTATTCGGTGGGTGAGGTTGGCCGTGTGGGCTCGCCCGGCCGCCGCGAAATCGGCCACGGCAAGCTGGCATGGCGCGCGCTTCAGGCCGTACTGCCCGCACCGACCGATTTCCCCTACACGATCCGCGTCGTGTCGGAGATCACCGAATCGAACGGCTCCTCCTCGATGGCTTCCGTCTGCGGCGGCTCGCTGTCGATGATGGATGCCGGTGTGCCGCTCAAGGCGCCGGTGGCGGGTGTGGCCATGGGCCTCGTGCTGGAAGACGATGGCGACTGGGCCGTGCTGACCGACATCCTGGGCGACGAGGATCACCTCGGCGACATGGACTTCAAGGTGGCGGGCACCGAGAACGGCATCACCTCGCTGCAAATGGACATCAAGGTCGCGGGCATCACGCCCGAGATCATGAAGCAGGCTCTGGCGCAGGCCAAGGAAGGCCGCATGCACATCCTGGCCGAGATGGCCAAGGCGATCACCACCGCCGGTGAGTTCAGCGTGCACGCGCCGCGCATCGAGACCATGCAGATCCCGACCGACAAGATCCGCGAAGTGATCGGTTCGGGCGGCAAGGTGATCCGCGAGATCGTGGAAACCTCGGGCGCCAAGGTCGACATCAACGACGACGGCGTGATCAAGATCGCGTCGCCGAACGGCGAAGCCATCCAGAAGGCCTATGACATGATCTATTCGATCGTGGCAGAGCCGGAAGAGGGCAAGGTCTACAAGGGCAAGGTCGTGAAGATCGTCGATTTCGGCGCCTTCGTGAACTTCTTCGGCAAGCGCGACGGTCTGGTGCATGTGTCCCAGATCGAGAACCGCCGCCTGAACCATCCCTCGGACGTGCTGAAGGAAGGCCAGGAAGTCTATGTGAAGCTGCTCGGCTTCGACGACCGCGGCAAGGTGCGCCTGGCGATGAAGATGGTCGACCAGGAGACCGGCGAGGAGCTGCCGCCGGAACCGAAGAAGAAAAAGGAAGAGGCTGCCGACTGAGGTCTGCCCGCTAACGAGACAGGAAACGCCCCGGCATCGCTGCCGGGGCGTTTTTTTCTGTACTGGGAAAGCGCGAAAGACTTTACCCGTTTCTTAATCTCTTCATGATGGCATGAGCGTCGTATGGCGCTGCTGACGCCACTCACGGATTCAGGCAGCTCATGGGGCCCCGGATGGGGACCGGGGCCCACTTCGCGTTGCCGGCGCCATCCGTCCAGCGCGGGAATTTGCGCCAGGTACTATGCCGCGCCGGTTTCGAGCTGGTCGGCAATGGGTTTCAGCGCGGCGTATAGCACCGAATGGATCGGGGTCGGCACGCCGTATTGCGCCCCCAGCCGCACCACATCGCCGCTCAGATATTCGTGTTCGATCGGTTTGCCGCGCCGCAGGTCGTCGAGCATCGAGGCGTGCATGGTGGCGGGCAGGGTCTCGACGAAGACCCAGTTCTTTTCGAACACGTCGTCCGGCAGATCGGGGATCACCGCCCGGCCCACGGCGATGGTCTCGTTGATTGCGTCCTTGAAAAGCTGGCGCGAGGCCGGGGTCTCGCGCAGCGGGCCAAGGTCGAGCCCGGTCAGCGTGGTCAGCGAGGCCAGCGTCGCCTGAGAGCAGAACTTCGACCAGAGCTCGTGCTGGATGTTGTCGGGGACGACCGCGGTGGTGCCGGCCGCGCGCAGAGCTGCGGCCAGCGCCTCGGCCCGGGGGCTCGTGCCGCCACCGGGCTCGCCAAAGATCAGCATGTCGAACTCGGCGCTGTGGCGCACGGTGCCGGGCTCGGGAATGTCGCCGGGAATGCGGGCAACGCCGGGCAGCACGCGCTCCGGCCCGATGATCGCGCCCAGCCGTTCCCAGGCGGTGACACCGTTCTGGCAGGTGACGACAAAGGTGTCGGGGCCCAGCATCGGCCTGATGGCCTCGCCCGCGCTTTCCACGTCGCGGTTCTTGACCATGAAGAGGATGACATCCGCCGGGCCGACCTCGGCCGGGTCGCCCGTGGCATGGATCGCGGTCACATGCGCATCGCCCTTGGGGCTGAGGATCTTCAGCCCGTTCGCTTGCATCGCCTCGAGATGCGCCCCGCGCGCGATCAGCCAGACCTCGTGCCCGGCCTGCGCCAGCCGGCCACCGAAATACCCACCAAGCGCGCCCGCGCCCATCACTGCAATTTTCATCAGGCCCTCCGTCAGATGCCGCCGCCATGAAAGACGGCGGGGCGGGGGATTTCAACCACCGGGCTGCGGGCAGGGAGGCGGATATGAAGAAGGCCGGGCTGAACGCCCGGCCCGATCCTGCCGGCCCGACCGGGGCCGGGCCGCGCGTTTGTTAAGCCAGCAGCGACGCGAAGGCGTCGAGATGGTAACCGGAGCCGGTCAGGAGGTGATCGTAGGTCTCGGCCAGCGGCGTGCCCTCCACCTCTTCGATGGCCTCGGCGATGTCGGTCATGTCCTTGGTCTCGATCGCCAGCCCAACCTCGAGCGCGTCGGTCACCGAGACGGAGCCGCTGGCGAGCAGCGTGTCGTACATCTCCTGCAACTCGTCGTTGAGAAAGGTGCCTGCGGGTTCGAGAAGGAAGACATCCACGTCGAGGCCGATGTTTTCGGCCTGCGAGATCAGCGCATCGAAATGGCGGTCCTCGGAGGTTGCGATCTGATCGAAGATCTTCAGACCGTAGAGGTCGTAGAACGCCTCATAGATGTCCCCCGCGAGCTTTTCCTCTTCGATCATGTAGTAGAGCTCTGCGATGGCCGCGTCGTCGTAAAGCACCGTCGATGTCACGTTCTCGGTGTCGCCGCTTCCCGCCGGGACGGTGGGGATCTCGTTCCCGTCACCGGCTGCGCCGAACCCGTACTGCACCTCTTGCGATATGGCCCCCGCATGCCCCTTGGGTCCGAATGACAATTGTCTCATGGTCTTGCCTCTGCATTGCGTTTGGTTCGCGCGTTCTCACATTATATTCTGAAACCGTTATGTGAACCTTAGGATGGATCACGAAAGCGGGAAAATCGCGGTCGCGACGTCGGGTCGCAGCGGCGCGCGCGGCGTCGGGGCAGGGGGCTGACGTAAGGGCAAAAAAAGGCCGGGCGAAAAGCCCGGCCAGGTCCAACAGGGAGGTGCATGTGATGACCCGCACATGCGACGGGAACTCTTGGGTTGTATCTAAAGATACCGTTTCGATACTACTTTGATCTGCGTCAAGCGGGAAGCGCGACCTTTTGCCTGACGGCGGAAAAGTCACAGACTTCGGAAATCCGCATGGTTTTCATGCGACTAGGCGGTATCCTCCGGATTCGGTGACAAGAATGCGGGCATTCGAGGGGTCGGGCTCGATCTTTTGCCGCAAACGATAGATATGCGTCTCGAGCGTGTGAGTCGTCACCCCTGCGTTGTATCCCCAGACCTCGTGCAGCAGCACGTCGCGCGCCACGACCCCTTCGGTCGCGCGGTAGAGGAACTTGAGGATATTGGTTTCCTTCTCGGTCAGGCGGATTTTGCGGTCGTCTTCGGTGATGAGCAGTTTCATCGCCGGTTTGAACGTATAAGGCCCGACCGAGAACACCGCATCCTCGGATTGCTCGTGCTGACGAAGCTGGGCGCGGATCCGGGCGAGCAGCACCGGGAACTTGAAGGGCTTGGTGACATAGTCGTTGGCGCCCGCGTCGAGCCCGAGGATCGTGTCGGCATCGGTGTCGTGGCCGGTGAGCATGATGATCGGCGCCTTGACGCCCTGCTTGCGCATCAGCCGGCAAAGCTCGCGCCCGTCGGTGTCGGGCAGGCCGACGTCGAGGATGATCAGCTCGTAATTCTGTTCCTTGACGCGGGACATCGCCGAGGCGCCGTTTTCCGCTTCGAAGACCTCGAAATCCTCGGTCATCACCAATTGCTCGGCCAGCGCTTCGCGCAGGTCGTCATCGTCATCCACCAGAAGGATATTCTTGATCTGAGCCATGTTCGTGTCTCCGTGTCGTCTTGAGGATCACATGGAAACACCGTTGCGTGTGGGCAAGATTTGCTGCACCAGTCTCACGCCCTCGTGTTGAGCGGGGGCTTTTGTTACAAGAGCCGAGCTGTTTTGTTACAGCGCCGCCGTCCGGAAGAGCCCGAATGCCCCTTGCACCGAACCTGATGGAAATCCTTGCCCGTGCCCGTGCCGATCTGCGCATGGGGGTGCCGGTGGTGCTGATGGGGGCGGATGGCGCCGGGGTGCTGGTGCTGGCCGCCGAAACCGCGTCGGAAGAGCGGCTGGCGCTGCTGCGGCAGGCCGAGGGCGAGACCGAGCTGGTTCTGACGGCACGGCGGGCCGAGACGCTCAAGGCGCGGGTCTATGACGGCGATCTGGCGCGGGTGGCGCTACCGGCGGATGCGGGGATTTCCTGGGTGCGCAATGTGTCGGACCCGGCGGACGATCTGTCGATGCCGATGAAGGGCCCGCTGAAGGAACGGCGCGGCGGCGATGTGGCGCTGCACCGGCTGGCGATCACCCTGGCGAAATCCGCCCGGCTGCTGCCGGCGGCGCTGGTGCTGCCCGTCGCGGCGCCGCGCGGTGTGGCGTTGAACGAGAATCTGACGCTGGTCGATGGCGTCGCGGCGGCGCCCTCGATGCTGATGCTGGCCAATCTCGATCATGTGGTGTCGGCCCGCGTGCCGCTCGAGACGGCCGAGAACGCGCGGTTGCATATCTTCCGCCCGGCGGACGGATCGGAAGAGCATTACGCGGTCGAGGTGGGCCGTCCGGACCGCCATGCGCCGGTGCTGGCGCGGCTGCATTCGGCCTGTTTCACCGGCGATGTCCTGGGGTCGTTGAAATGCGATTGCGGTCCGCAGCTTCACGCGGCGCTGGCGCGCATGGGTGAAGAGGGGGCGGGGGTGCTGCTCTATCTCAACCAGGAAGGTCGGGGCATCGGGCTTGCTAACAAGATGCGCGCCTATGCGTTGCAGGATCAGGGCTTCGACACGGTCGAGGCCAACCACCGGCTGGGCTTCGAGGACGACGAGCGCGATTTCCGGCTGGGCGCCGAGATCCTGCGCAAGATGGGCTTTACCTCGGTGCGGCTGCTGACCAACAACCCCAACAAGCTCGCGATGATGGAGCGGTGCGGTATCGCCGTGGCGGAACGGGTGCCGCTGAAGGTCGGCAAGACCGCGTTCAACGCGCATTACCTTGCCACCAAGGCGGCGAAATCGGGGCATCTTCTGTAGGGTGGGCAATCTGCCCACCCTGTTTTTCGACAAGGAACGGTGGGCAGATTGCCCACCCTACGGAGGTTCTGATGGAGATGGTTCTGACGCCTTTGGGCCTGCGCTTCTCAGGGCAGCTCTGGCCCTGTTCGGTGGGGCGGGGCGGCATCCGGAGCGACAAGCGCGAAGGCGACGGGGCGACGCCGGTCGGCATACACCGGATCGTCGGCACGCTTTATCGTCCCGACCGTGTGGCGCGGCCCGCGCCCTGGGCCGATCCGATCCTGCCGGGCGATCTGTGGTCGGACGATGCCGGAGATCCCGCCTATAACACGATGGTGCGGGCGCCCTACGCGCCCAGCCACGAGCGGATGCGCCGCGCCGATCCGCTTTACGACATCGTGCTGCTGACCGACTGGAACTGGCCCCTCGCCGAGCCGGGGCACGGCTCGGCGATCTTTCTGCACCAGTGGCGGCGGCCGGGCTTTCCCACCGAGGGCTGCATCGCCTTCCGCCGCGATCATCTGCGCCAGATCGCGGCGCTGGCTGTCCCCGGCACCCGGCTCATCGTGCCGGAGACCATGGCGGGGTAAGGCGCTGCCGGTTCCGCCGGGCTATTCGGGATAGGCGCGCCGGGCCTTGGCCGTGCCCACGACCTTGTTTCCCGCCTTCGCGGTTGCGGTCCATTCATAGGTGTGGCTGCCGCCGGGCGGGCAGGGGCTCTTGTATTTGAACGTGCCGAAAGGCAGCTTGCCGCTGCCGGAGATCTTCACCTTTCCGCCGCCGTGGTTGTAGCTCGGCACGTCGAGATCCTTGAGCCGGAATTCGACCGTGGTCGTGCCGGCGGGCAGATCCTTGATCGTGAAGGCCGGGGCGCCGACCCGGTTGGGCCGCCCGGTGGTGCAAAGCGGGATGTCGCCCCAGGTGAAGGAAATGGCAAATTCAGCGCTTGCGGTGCCGGCGGAGAGCAGCAGCGCGGCGACGATTGGCAGGACTCGCATGGATACACCCTTTCTTGTGAGGTGCCGGAGCGTCGCCGGGAATGCAGAACAGATCAAGCGATAGATCGGACTTACGACATCCGCCGGACGCTCATCGAGATATGGGCGCGGCGGATGAGGGCCGCAGCCTGGGTGTCGCCCGCGCGCAGCGCCGTCCGGGTTTCACGCATCTCGCTGAGAAAGATCGCGCATTCGTCGGCCAGATCCATATGGGGGATGGATTTCAGCCAGATCCGCGCGGTGCGGTAATACAGCCGTTCGCTGATCTCGCGCAGCGCGGGGTTGCCGGTCAGCGACAGGCCGAAACCGTGATAGTCCATATTGAGCTGGGCAAAGGCGCGGGCCTCCGGCGTGGCCAGAAGGGCCTGGCCCCGACGCACAAAGCTTTGCATCTCGTTCAGAACATGGGGGGTTACCGGCAGCGGGTCGAGCGTGCCCGCAAGCTGCGCCAGTTCCAGCCGCAGCGCATAGACCTGCGCCATCTCGCCGATCTCGACATCGGTGACCAGCGTGCCGACGCCGTGGCGGCTTTCCAGCAGCCCCTCGTCTTCCAGCCGGGCCAGCACCCGGCGCAGCGGCGTGCGCGAGGTGCCGAATTCCTCGGCCAGCGCGGCCTCGGAGAGCCGCGTGGCCGGCGGGTAGTCGAGCAGGCAGATACGCGCGCGCAGCTCCGCGTGCAGACGCTGGAACCGCAGCGTGGCACCGCTCACGCGGCGACGCTCCGCGCCACGCCCTCCAGCATGGTCAGACATTGCGAGAGCTGGTCGCGCGAGACGTATTCGTCGGGCTTGTGCGCCTCGTGGATCGAACCGGGGCCGCAGACCACGACCGACATGCCCATCTCCTGGAACAGCCCCGCCTCGGTGCCGAAGGGCACCACGTCGCAGGTCTCGTTGCCGGTGAGCTGCGCCACCAGATCGCGCGCGGCGTTTTCGGGCAGCGGCTCCAGACCGGCGACCTCGCCGATCACCTGGGTTTCGATGCGGGCGGCAGGGTTCACCTTGCGCATGGCGGGCAGCAGCTCGGTCTCGACATAAGCGTGCAGCGCCTCCTTGACGAAACCGGCGTCGGCCTCCTGCATCGGGCGCATTTCCCAGTCGACCTCGGCGAAACCGGGGATCACGTTATGCGCGACACCGCCGTAAAGCCGGCCGACATTGACCGTGGTCCAGGGCGGATCGAAGCGCGAATTCGCGGGCACGCGGGTTTTCAGCTGCTCCGCCAGCGCCATGAGGCGCGTGACATAGCGCACCGCGTATTCCACCGCGTTCACCCCGCGCTCGGGCGCCGAGCCATGGCCCTCCATCCCGTGGAACCGGCAGGTATATTCGCAGCAGCCCTTGTGGCCCTCGATGATCCGCATCTCGGTGGGCTCGCCGACGATGGCCATGCGCGGCGCGTAGCCGCGTTTCTGCAACTCGGGCACCAGCGCGCGGGCGCCCATGCAGCCCACCTCCTCGTCATGGGTGAAGCAGAGATGCACGGGGCGTTTCAGCGGCGTTTCGGCCAGCGGATCGGCCATGGCGATGGCGGCGGCGATGAACCCCTTCATGTCGCAGGCGCCGCGCCCGTGCAGCCGGTCGTCGCGCTCGCTGAGCTGGAACGGGTTGGAATGCCAGACCTGATCGGTGACCGGCACAACATCGGAATGGCCCGAAAGCACCACGCCGCCCGGCACGTCCGGGCCGATGGTGGCGAACATGTTGGCCTTGGCGCCGGAGCTGTCGGCAAACAGCTCGACCCTGGCGCCGTGATGCTCCAGCCGGTCGGCCATCCAGGCCATCATGTCGAGATTGCTGTCGCTCGACACGGTGGGAAAGGAGATGAGCTCGGCGAGGATCGCTTCGGTGGCTTTCAGCATGGCGTCAGTCCTTCACGAACATCTTGCGCGGGCGGTTGCAGAAACATTCCGCCGGGCCGTCTTCGGTGATGAGGATGGATTCGGTGATCTCCAGCCCCCAATCCGACATCCAGAGGCCGGGCATGAAGTGAAAGGTCATGCCGGGTTGCAGCACGGTCTCGTCCTCGGAGCGCAGCGAGATGGTCCGTTCGCCCCAGTCCGGCGGGTAGGAAAGGCCGATGGGATAGCCGCAGCGGGCGCCGCGCTCGATGCCCGCGCGCTCCAGCGGCGCGGCCAGCGCATTGGCGATGTCGCAGGCACGGTTGCCCGCGCGGGCAACCTCCAGCCCGGCCTCCAGACCCTCGACCAGCGCCGCCTCGGCGCTGCGGAAGATCTCCGGCGGTTCGCCGAGGAAAATCGTGCGGCAGAAGGGGGTGTGGTAGCGGCGGTAACAGCCGGCGATCTCGAAGAAGGTGGCCTCGCCCTTGTTGAAGGGGCGCCCGTCCCAGGTGAGATGCGGCGCGGCGGCGTCGGAGCCCGAGGGCAGCAGCGGCACGATGGCGGCGTAATCGCCCCAGTCGTCGCCCACCCCGAGGATCGCGTCGCGCTGGATCTCGGCCACCACCTGGTTTTTCGGCACGCCGGGCTCGACCCGCTCCAGCAGCCCGTCGACGATCTTTTCCGAGATCCGCGCCGCCTTGCGCATGAAGGCGATCTCTTCGGCGGATTTGACGGTGCGCTGCCAGTTCACCAGCGCGGTGGTGTCGATCAGCGTGGCTTGCGGCAGGCTCTCGGAGAGCGACTGAAAGGCCTTGGCGGAGAAATAGTAATTGTCCATCTCGACGCCCAGCCGGGCGCCGTCCTGACCCATGCCGATCAGCCGCTGGGCGAGATCCTGCATCGGGTGACGCTCGGTCGATTGCACGTAGTTGTCGGCGTAGCCGATCACCCGGTCGTCGCCCATCCAGACCGTGCGCACCGCGCCGTTGGTGTCCTGATTGCGGCCCCACCAGACCGGATCGGCGTCGTGAAACACCAGCACGCCCTGATGCACATAGAAGGACCAGCCGTCATAGCCGGTCAGCCAGGCCATGTTCGACGGGTCGGTCACCAGCAGCACCTCGATGCCCGCGCGCTCCATCGCGGCGCGGGTCAGGGCGAGGCGGCGTTCGTATTCGGCCTCGGAGAAGGGCAGGTCTTTCTGGAATCGGTGCTGGCGCATGAGAGTCTCCGGTCTCGTCTCGCCCCAGCTAGCCACTTGTGTACAACTGGAGCTGTCAAAAACCGACATTCGGCGTCGTTTGCAGAGTTCATTGATGAAAAACGCTGCTTTTGCCGCGAAGTTGTGCATCTTTGTGGGAAATTATCCCGATCTTCTGCGGTTTTAATGGTCGAAACGACCGAAAATTGAGGTTGACGCCACGTCCGGTTCGCAAAATTTTGCAGTCCATTTTCCCGAATTGCTGCATTACAGTGACGTTTTCGTCTGTAGAGTGCCGCTTTTGTGCCCGGCTTTCCTGTGTTCCGAGGCTTAGCCTTGGTTTTGCCTCTAGACGGTTGCAAGACGGGGGCTGACGCGGTTTAGTTTGGACACAAGACAGCGGGGCCAATCCGCGAGACATCAACGGGGAGCCGGATTTGCCAGATACCGGGACAAGCGACGCATTCGTCGCCTTCGAACGCGTTCAGAAAAGCTACGACGGCGAGACACTCGTCGTGAAGGATCTGAACCTCACTTTGCCAAAGGGCGAGTTCCTGACCATGCTGGGACCGTCCGGATCGGGCAAGACGACTTGTCTGATGATGCTGGCGGGGTTCGAAACCGCCACCCATGGCGAGATCAAGCTCGACGGGGTCAGCATCAACAACATCCCGCCCCACAAGCGCGGCATCGGGATGGTCTTCCAGAACTACGCGCTTTTCCCGCACATGACCGTGGCCGAGAACCTCGCCTTCCCGCTGGAAGTGCGCAAGATCGGCAAATCGGAGCGTGAGAAAAAGGTCAAGCGCGCGCTCGACATGGTCGAGATGGGTGCCTTCGGCGGCCGCCGCCCGGCGCAGCTTTCGGGCGGTCAGCAGCAGCGGATCGCTTTGGCCCGCGCGCTGGTCTTCGAGCCCGAGCTGGTGCTGATGGACGAGCCGCTCGGCGCGCTCGACAAGCAGCTTCGCGAGAAGATGCAGTTCGAGATCACCAACCTCGCGCATAGCCTCGGCATCACCACGGTCTATGTGACCCACGACCAGACCGAAGCGCTGACCATGTCCGACCGCGTCGCCGTGTTCAACGACGGCCGCATTCAGCAGCTTGCGCCGCCGGATGAGCTTTACGAGGCGCCGCAGAACAGCTTCGTGGCGCAGTTCATCGGCGAGAACAACACGCTGGAAGGCGTGGTGACCGAGGTCAAGGGCGACGTCTGCACCGTCAAGCTCGACGATGGCGAGATCATCGAGGCGCAGCCGGTCAATGTCAGCAAGGTCGGCGAACGCACCCGGGTGTCGATCCGTCCCGAGCGGGTCGAGGTGAACAAGGAGCGCCTTCAGGAAGGCGCCCATACGCTCAAGGCGAAGGTGCTGGAATTCATCTACATGGGCGACATCTTCCGCACCCGGCTGAGCGTGGCGGGCAACAACGATTTCGTCATCAAGACCCGGAACGCCCCCGACCAGATCCGCCTGAAACCGGGCGAAGAGATCGAGATCGGCTGGCTGCCGCAGGATTGCCGGGCGCTCGACGCGCCATAGGTTAAGTCATAGCGCGCGGCGCGGGACCGGACAGACCGGGCCCGGCGCCGTGGCTACTCAACGGAGCCGGTGCCGCTACCCGGGGCCCGGCCCTGAACCAAAACGGGTTTACAAGGGAGTAACCAATGAAACTGACCAAAACCCTTCTGGCCTCGACGGCACTCACCGTCGCCGCCGGTGCGGTGGCCGCGCAGGACATGACCGACAGCATGACGCTCGTCTCCTGGGGCGGCGCTTATCAGCGCAGCCAGGACGAGGCCTATGCCAAGCCCTATATCGCGATGCACCCCGAGGTGAGCGTCTCCTGGGACGAAAGCTCGAACGAGGCCGTGGCCAAGCTGCGCGCCATGAACGAAGCGGGCAACATCACCTGGGATCTCGTCGATGTGGTGGCCGCAGACGCGATGCGTCTCTGCGACGAGGGCCTCGCCATGGAATACGACCCCGACGAGCTGCTGGCGCCCGCGCCCGATGGCACCTCGGCGTCTGACGATTTCGGCGACATGATCGTGTCGGACTGCTTCATCCCGCAGATCGTTTACTCGACCACCGTGGGCTACCGCACCGACCTCGTGGGCGACACCCCGCCGACGGACATCTGCGCGATCTTCGACCTGGACGCCTATCCGGGCAAGCGGTCGCTCGAAAAGCGTCCGATCAACAACATGGAATGGGCGCTTTACTGCGACGGCGTGGCCAAGGACGACATCTATGACGTCCTGGAAACCCCGGAAGGTCAGGACCAGGCGCTCGCCAAGCTCGACACCATCAAGGACAGCGTTGTCTGGTGGTCGGCCGGTGCCGACACGCCGCAGCTTCTGGCCGATGGCGAAGTCATCATGGGCTCGACCTATAACGGCCGTCTGTTCTCGGTGATCGAAGAGCAGAAACAGCCGGTTGCGATGCTCTGGGACATGCAGGTGTTCGACCTCGACGGCTGGATCATTCCGACGGGCCTGTCGGACGAGGCGCTCGCCCGCGTGAAGGACTTCGTCTATTTCGCCACCGACACCCAGCGTCTGGCGGATCAGGCCAAGTACATCTCCTACGGCCCGGCGCGCGTGTCCTCGGCGCCGCTGGTCGGCCAGCACGAAGAGCTGGGCATCGACATGGCGCCGCACATGCCGACCGATCCGGAGAACGCCTCCAACACGCTGCTCTACAACTATGAGTTCTGGGCCGACTATCGCGACGACATCGACGCGAAATTCCAGGCCTGGCTGGCTCAATAAGACGGCTACGGGGGCGGGCACTCGTCCGCCCCTTCGCTTTCCGGGACGGGCGAGGGCGCCCGTTCCACGACGATCCGAAGAGATCGCGGCACAATCAACCAACGGGGACATCATGACCGACGCAACCGGAGACGGCAGCCAGTCCGGCCCGATGCTGGCCGCAGACGGCACACCGCTGAAAAAAAGCCTGGCCCGCGCCCTGCGCATGCAGAAGATGCGCGCGCTGATGCTGATCGCGCCGCTGCTGCTCTTTGTGCTCGTCACATTCATCGCCCCGATCGCGGACATGCTGTTCCGCTCGGTCGAGAACCAGATCGTCTCGGACACGATCCCCAACACCACCGCCGTTCTGGAAGAGTGGGATGGCGAGGGTCTGCCCCCCGAGGCGGCGTTCGAAGCGGCCTATTACGACATTTTCCTCGCGGCGGAGCGCAAGGAGCATACCAAGCTCGGCACCCGCCTGAACTACGAGCTGACCGGCGCCTCCTCGCTGTTCCGCAAATCGGGCCGCGGGCTCGACGACATCGGCGAGGTCTATCAGGACCAGTTCAAGGATCTCGACCGCGACTGGGACGAGGCAGAACCCTGGGCCGAGCTGATGGGCGATCCCGCCTGGCTTTCCGCACAGGCCGCCTGGACGAAAGGCGAGCGACAGCCGGCCTTCGCCCTGCGTGACGGGGTTTCCGACATCCTGCCCAAGACGGCCCGCGAATATGCCGTCTTCGCCCGCTATCAGCAGACCGAAGAGAACAAGAGCCCGCTCAAGGAAGAGCCTTGGACGGCGGTGCATACCGCGCTTTACGAAGACCTGAAGGCAGGCGACCTGTCGGGCTATACCGGCCCGCGCGCCGAGATGCTCAAGGCCGCCGACGCGCTGGTCGACAGCCCGGATTTCGAAACCATCACCTTCCAGGCCGGGTTCGAGGACATCGACGAGGACTGGCTGGCGCCGGACATCTGGCGCACCATCAAACTTTACAGCTCCAGCTACACTTCGGGCTACTTCCTGAACTCGGTGGACATGCAGTTGACCCCGGACGGCCCTGAGGCGCGTCCCGAGAACGAGCGGATCTATATGCTGCTCTTCCAGCGCACGCTGTTCATGTCGCTGGTGATCACGTTCAGCTGCATCCTGCTGGGCTATCCGGTCGCCTATATCCTGTCGAACCTGCCGTCGCGCACCGCCAACCTGCTGATGATCCTGGTGCTTCTGCCCTTCTGGACCTCGCTGCTGGTGCGGACCTCGGCCTGGAAGGTCATGCTGCAGCAGCAGGGCGTCATCAACGACGTGCTGGTCTGGCTGGGGCTGGTCGCCGACGATGCCCGTCTGGCGATGATCAACAACCAGTTCGGCACCATCGTGGCGATGACCCACATCCTGCTGCCCTTCATGATCCTGCCGATGTTCTCGGTGATGTCTACCATTCCGCATTCTTACGTGCGGGCCGCGAAATCGCTGGGCGCGACCAACTGGACGACCTTCTGGCGGGTCTATTTCCCGCAGTCGGTGCCGGGGATCGGCGCGGGGTCGATCCTCGTGTTCATCCTCTCCATCGGTTACTACATCACGCCCGAGATCGTCGGCGGCACCACCGGGACGTTCATCTCGAACCGGATCGCCTATCACATCTCCTCGTCGCTGAACTGGGGCCTCGCGGCCGCGCTGGGGGCGATCCTTCTGGCGGTGGTTCTGCTGCTCTACTGGGCCTACGACAAGATCGTCGGCATCGACAACGTGAAGCTGGGGTAAGGCCATGAATGACGTCGTCCTGACACCCGTGGGCAAAAAGCCCCTCTCCTTCACCCTGCCGGTGCTGGCCGCGGCCGGCGGCTTTGCCGGGATCTTCGTCGGCGCCGCCAACGGCTCGGTACTCCTCGGCATCCTGATCGGCGCCGTGGTCATGGCGGTGATCGGCTTCCTCGCCGCCGAGATGCTGGGCGAGGCGCAGGAAAAGCCGGTTCGCTGGGGGCTGATCGTCCTCTTCGGCATCGCCGGATACCTGTTCGGCGGGCTGCCCGGCGCCGTGGTCGGCCTGCTTTTCGGCTGGTTCTTCGGCTGGTTCGCCTACTGGATCGCCTTCGGTCGCTACCGGGCCAAGCTGCTGCCTTATCTCACCTCGGGGCAGGTGCTGTGGCATTACGGGTTCCGGGTGATCTGTGGTGCGATCTTCGTCTTCCTGATCACGCCGATCATCGTGGTGATGCCGCTCAGCTTCAACGCCGAGAACTTCTTCACCTTCACGCCCGAGATGCTGCGCTTCGATCCCGCAGGCTATTCGCTGCGCCATTACCGCGACTTCCTGACCAACCCGGAATGGACCCGCGCGGTGAAGAACTCCCTTCTGGTGGCGCCGGTCGCGACGATCATCTCGGTGAGCCTCGGCACGCTGGCGGCCATCGGCCTGTCGCAAAGCCATGTGCCCGGCAAGCGCGCGATCATGGCCATCCTGATCTCGCCGATGATTGTGCCGCTGATCATCTCGGCCACGGGGATGTATTTCTTCTACTCCAAGATCGGCCTGCAGGGCGAATATATCGGCATCGTGCTGGCCCATGCGGTGCTGGGCATCCCCTTCGTCATCATCACCGTGACCGCGACGCTGGTGGGCTTCGACCGCTCGCTGACCCGCGCGGCGGCGAATATGGGCGCCGATCCGGTCACCACCTTCTTCCGGGTGCAGATGCCGCTGATCCTGCCGGGCGTGATCTCGGGCGGTCTCTTCGCCTTCATCACCTCCTTCGACGAGGTGGTGGTGGTGCTTTTCGTCGGCTCCTCGGAATGGCAGACGCTGCCCTGGCAGATGTTCACCGGCCTGCGCGAGCAGATCTCGCCGACGATCCTTGCCGCGGCGACGATCCTGGTGGGCATCTCGATCCTGCTGCTGGCCTCGGTCGAGATGCTGCGGCGGCGCTCCGAGCGGCTGCGCGGCATGAGCCCGAGCTGATCCGGAAAAGGCAATGACACGGGCGGAATATCCGCCCGTGTTCAGCTTTTGGAAAGGGTGCAGCGTGCATGGTCGGGCGAGAGTCGCATCTGACCGCACGAGGCCCCGATGTCCCAGCACGATCCGCAACTGATTTCGCAGACCCGCAACTCCGGGCTGGGCGAGGTTCCGTTCGAAGCGTCGAGCATGTTCTACTCGCGCACCGACGAACGCGGGGTCATCATCGAGGGCAACAGCATCTTCCGCCGGATCTCGGGCTATGGCTGGGCCGAGCTGAAGGGCGCGCCGCACAAGATCATCCGCCATCCCGATATGCCCAAGGGGGTGTTCCACCTCTATTGGGAGCGGCTGAAGAACGGCCAGCAGGTCGCCGCCTATGTCAAGAACCGGGCCAAGGACGGGCGCCATTACTGGGTGCTGGCGATCGCCTGGCCGATTGCGGGGGGCTATCTGTCGGTGCGCGTCAAGCCGCACACGCAGCTCTTCGCACAGGTGCGCGAGCTTTATGCCGAGCTGCGCCAGGCCGAGCTGGAAGAGGGGGTGACCCCGGCCAAGAGCGCGGAAATGCTGCAAGCGCGTCTCGCCGAACAGGGGTTCGAGCATTACGAGGCTTTCATGGCGGGGGCCCTCTCGCTTGAACTGGAAGAACGGGCGCGGCGGATGGGCGTGCCGCTGGATCAGCGTCAGCAGCGGTTCCTGACCATGGTGCGCACCATCGCCCAGATCAAGCAGGAGACCGACGAGATGACCGAGGTCATCAAGGCGATCCGCACGGTGCCGATGAACATGCGCATCCTCGCCTCGCGGCTGGAGAATGCGGGTGGCCCGATCAGCGCGATTTCGGTCAATTACGGCTCTATGCTGGACGAGATGGCAAGCTGGGTCCGCGGGTTTGTCGAGGGCAGGGACAGCACCTATGTCCGGATGCGCGAGACCATCCAGCGCGGCCAGTTCCTGATGGCAGCCGCGATCATGCAGCGCGAGATGTCCTCGCTGTTCGAGGAGGACATGAAGGGCGCGCCGGACACAAGCGCACTTGTCGAGGACCGGATGACGCTGCAAAGCCAGGCCACGGCCTTCAGCACGCTGGCGGGCGAGGCGCTGAAGGTCGTCGAGACCGAGGCGACGCGGCTGGGCCGTAGCGTGCTCGACATGAAGCGCTATGTGACCGGCCTCAGTTCGACGCGCATGATGTGCAAGATCGAAAGCGCAGCGCTGAGCGGGTCGGGGGATTCGCTCTCGGGGATTGTCGATCAGCTCGACGCGGGGCAGGACGAGATCGAGGCGCGTCTGGCCAAGATCGTCGAGCTGAACACGGTGATCCAGTCGAACACGGCGATGCTGCGCGCGATCACCTGAGCGTTGTGGGCGTCAGCCCGCGCGCAGCCCGGTCTCGACCAGCATGCCGCGGCGCTTGGCCTCGTAATAATAGCCGCGGGCGTACCACATGATCGCCTGATCGTGGCTGCCATCCGACAGCAGCCAGGCGCCGCGCAGGTATTTGACGCCGTATTTCAGGTTGGTATCCGCATCCAGAAGATCCGAGGGCGCGCCGCGAAATCCCATGGTCCGGGCGGTCTGCGGCAGGATTTGCAGCAGACCGTAATAGGGGCCGTTGCGGGCGCCGGGATTGTGTGTGCTTTCGCGGATCGCCAGCCGGTGCACCAGCTTGCGGGGCACCTCGTAGTGATCGGCCCATTTGTTGATCTGCGCGCGCAGCTCCGGTGTCTCGTTCGGATAGAGCGGCGGGCTGAAGCGGCCGGATGTGGCGATCTCCGGCGCCTCGCGCCGGGTGCCACAGGCGGCAAGCGCCCCCAGCGTCAGCAGCAGGCTCGCGCGGCGTGTCAGGCGGATCATCGGCGGTCTCTCGTCAGGGGATCTGTGTCCTGAATAGCCCAAGGGCGCGGGGCTGCCCATCCCGGCGATGCATTGTGGGCGCTTCCCCGCTCAGCGCGGGCCCTTGCAAAACGCCCGGCACCCGCCCAGTCTGCGCCCATGCAGAAGACGCTTCTTTCGCTCGGACACGGCTATTCCGCACAGGCGCTCGCAGAGCGCCTGCTGCCGCAGGGCTGGCGTGTTCTGGGAACGACCCGCAACGCCGACAAGGCCGAAACATTGCGCGCCTTGGGTGTCGCGCCCGTGCCCTGGGAGCGCGAGGCGGTGACAGAGGCGCTTGGCGAGGCAACCCACCTGCTGGTCTCGGCGGCTCCGGACGGCGAGGGCGACCCGGCGTTGCGCCTCTGCGGCGGGGCGATCGCGGCGCGGGCGCCGCAGCTCGCCTGGGCGGGGTATCTGTCGACCACCGGCGTCTATGGCGACCATGGCGGCGGCTGGGTGGACGAGCGCACACCGCTGACCCCGGACACGCGGCGCGGCCGCCTGCGGGCCGGGGCCGAGGCCGCCTGGGGGGCGGTGCCCGGCCTGCCTCTGCATATCTTCCGTCTGGCGGGGATCTACGGGCCGGGGCGCGGCCCCTTCGCCAAGGTGCGCCAGGGCACCGCGCGGCGCATCGTGAAACCGGGGCAGGTGTTCTCGCGCATCCATGTGGCGGACATCGCGCAGGTGCTCGAGGCGTCGATCCGGCAGCCGAATCCCGGTGCCGCCTACAATCTCTGCGACGACGACCCGGCCCCGCCGCAGGACGTGCTGCTTTTTGCCGCCCAGCTTCTGGACGTGCCACCGCCGCCCGAAGAGCCTTTCGAGACGGCCGAGATGACGCCGATGGCACGCAGCTTCTATGCCGAGAACAAGCGCGTTTCGAACCGGCGCATCAAGGAAGAGCTCGGGGTCGCGCTGCTCTATCCCGATTACCGCGCGGGGCTGCGCGCGCTGCTTGCGGCGGAAGTTGGCTAGCGGGGTCAGGCGCGGCGGCTGATCACATCGACGCCCAGCACCGTGAGCACCTTTTCCTCGATCTGCTGCGCGTCGAGCCCGGCGCTCTTGTACATGTCGTCGGGGCTGGCGTGGTCGATGAACGTATCGGGCAGCACCATGGAGCGGAATTTCAGCCCGTGGTCGAACACCCCCTCGTCGGAGAGCAGTTGCGCCACATGGCTGCCGAAGCCGCCGACAGAGCCCTCCTCGATGGTGATCAGCGCCTCGTGCTCTGCCGCCAGCCGTAGGATCAGGTCGCGGTCGAGCGGCTTGGCAAAGCGGGCATCCGCGACGCTGGGCGAAACCCCCCGCGCTTCGAGCGCCTCGCAGGCTTTCAGCACCTCCGACAGCCGCGTGCCGAAACTCAGGATCGCGACGCGTGCGCCCTCGCGGATCATCCGGCCCTTGCCGATTTCCAGCACTTCGCCCCGTTCCGGCATCTCGACCCCCACGCCCTCTCCGCGCGGATAGCGGAAGGCGATGGGGCCACCGTCATGGGCGGCGGCGGTGGCGACCATATGCATCAGCTCCGCCTCGTCGGCGGCGGCCATCACCACCATGCCCGGCAGGTTGGCCATGAAGGCGATGTCAAACGCACCCGCATGGGTGGCGCCGTCGGCGCCGACCAGCCCCGCGCGGTCGATGGCAAAGCGCACGGGCAGGCGCTGGATCGCGACATCATGCACCACCTGATCGTATCCGCGTTGCAGGAAGGTCGAGTACATCGCGCAGAACGGGCGCATTCCGCCGGCGGCGAGCCCCGCCGAGAAGGTCACACCATGCTGTTCGGCAATGCCCACATCGAAGACGCGCGAGGGGTAGCGCTCGGCCATCAGGTCGAGCCCGGTGCCGTCGGGCATGGCAGCGGTGACGGCGCAGATGCGTTGATCGGCCGCGGCGAGGCGGGTCAGTTCCCGCGCAAAGACCTTGGTGTAGGAGGGCGCGTTGGACGGTGCCTTTTTCTGCTCGCCGGTGGCCACGTCGAACTTTGCCCGGGCATGGCCTCGGTCGGCGGCGCCCTCGGCGGGGGCATAGCCCTTGCCCTTCTTGGTCACCACATGCAGCAGGATCGGGCCGGTGGCGCGGGATTTGACCATGCGCAGCACCGGCAGAAGCTGGTGCAGGTCGTGCCCGTCCATCGGGCCGATATACGAGAACCCCATCTCCTCGAAAAGCGTGCCGCCCACCGCCATGCCCTTGAGCATCTCCTTGGCGCGCTTGGCGCCTTCGCGGAAAGGTTCGGGCAGGAGCGAGACGGCGCCCTTGGCGGCGGCCTTGAGGTCCTGAAACGGCGCCTCGGCATAGAGCCGCGAGAGATAGGAGGACATGGCGCCGGTGGGCGGCGCGATGGACATCTCGTTGTCGTTCAGGATGACGATCAGGCGCTTTTTCAGGTGGCCCGCATTGTTCATCGCCTCATAGGCCATGCCCGCCGACATCGCGCCGTCGCCGATCACCGCAATCGCATCGCCCGCGCCGGTGTCGCAGACCCCACCCAGATCGCGCGCCACGGCAAAGCCGAGCGCGGCGGAGATCGAGGTCGAGCTGTGCCCGGCGCCGAACGGGTCGAAGGGGCTTTCGCTGCGTTTGGTGAAGCCCGAGAGCCCGTCCTTCTGGCGGATGGTCCGGATACGCTCGCGGCGCCCGGTGAGGATCTTGTGCGGATAGGCCTGGTGGCTCACATCCCAGATGATCTTGTCGCGCGGAGCGTCGAACACCGCGTGCAGCGCCACCGTCAGTTCGACCACCCCCAGCCCGGCGCCCAGATGGCCACCGGTTTCCGATACCGCCGAAATGGTCTCGGCCCGCAGCTCATGGGCGAGCTGCTCCAGCTCGGCATCCGAAAAGCGCTTGAGATCGGCAGGGGTGGCGACCCGGTCGAGCAGCGGCGTTTGGGGCTTGTGAGGCATGGTGTCCCTCGGCTCTCAGTTCCGGCGGGAGATAACGAAACGGGCGGCCTCCCGCAAGGTATCGGCCCGCGTACCATAGGGAGATAGGGCGTCACAGGCCTCGGTCACAAGGGTTTGCGCACGGGACTTTGCGCCATCGAGGCCGAGATGCGACACAAAGGTCGCCTTGCCGCGATCCGCGTCCTTGCCCACGGCCTTGCCGACCTCTGCCGCATCGCCTTCGACATCGAGAATGTCGTCGGCGATCTGGAAGGCGAGGCCGAGCCGCTGCGCATAGGCGGTGAGCGGCGCGAGCTCGGCCTCAGCCAGCCGCGCGCCGGCCTGCGCCGACCAGAGGATCAGCGCGCCGGTCTTGCCGGCCTGAAGCGCGGTGATCTCATCCAGCGTGAGCGGCGCTGTGGCGCTTTCGGCGGCCATGTCGAGCGCCTGACCCAGCACCATGCCGCGCGCTCCTGCCGCTTGCGCGAGGCTCAGCGTCAGATCGGCGCGCACCTCGGCACGGTCGTGGCATCGCGGATCGGCCAGCATTTCAAAACCGAGCGCCTGAAGCGCGTCGCCCGCCAGCACGGCGGTGGCCTCGTCCCATTTGCGGTGCACTGTCGGCAGACCCCGGCGCAGATCGTCGTCGTCCATGCAGGGCAGGTCGTCATGCACGAGGCTGTAGGCATGAATGGCCTCGATGGCGCAGGCGGGCCAGAGGGCCCGCGCCTCCGACACCTCATGCAGCCGCGCGCTTTCCAGCACCAGCCAGCCGCGCAGCCCCTTGCCGCCGGTCACCGCGTAGCGCATCGCCCGGCTCACCGGCAGATCGGCGAAACCGCTCAGCACCACGTCGAAATGCGCGGCCACGGCGCCCGCGCCGGCCTCCAGAGAGCTGCGGAACATGGGGTGTCAGAGCCCTTCGGCGGCTTTCAGGCCGGCGGGCTGGCCGTCGGCGTCGAGGGTGATCTGGGCGACCTTCTCCTCGGCTTCCTTGAGCTTTTTCTCGCAACGGGCCTTGAGCGCCGCGCCGCGTTCGTAGAGCGCGATGGACTGCTCCAGCGGCACCTCGCCGCGTTCGAGCTGCCCCACCACCTGTTCCAGCTCGGCCATGGCCTGCTCGAAACTCATCTCCTCGACCGGCGTGTCGCTCATTTTCCTGCCTCGATCAGTTCTTCCACATGCGCCTTGGCCGACGCGGCCAGCGCGGAAAGATCATAGCCGCCTTCCAGCAGGGAGACCACCCGCCCGCGCGCATGTTCCGCCGCGATCCGGCAGAGCTCGTGGGTGAGCCAGCGGTAATCGGCCGCCGACCATGTGAGCTGCGCCAGCGGGTCGTCCTGATGCGCGTCGAAGCCCGCGGAGAGGATGATCAGATTGGGGCGGAAGGCGGCGAGGCGGGGAAAGGCCTGGCGGGTATAGGCGGCGCGCATCTCGTCGCCGCCGCTGCCGGGGCGCAGCGGGATGTTCAGCACATTGTCATGGCCGCCGCGCTCGGTGGCGGCGCCGCTGCCGGGCCAGAGCGGGAATTGCTGCGACGAGACCAGCAGCGCGCGCGGTTCGTCCCAGAGCAGATCCTGCGTGCCATTGCCGTGATGCACGTCGAAATCCACCACCGCCACCCGGTCGATTCCGTGCCGGTCGAGCGCGTATTTCGCCGCCAGCGCGGCATTGCCGAAGAGACAGAACCCCATGGGTTTCTCGCGCTCGGCATGGTGGCCCGGCGGGCGCGTGGCGCAGAAGGCATTCGCCACCTCGCGCGAGATCACCGCATCCACGGCGCGAATCGCGGCCCCCGCCGCGCGCCGCGCCGCTTGCATCGAGCCGGGTGACATCCAGGTGTCCTCGTCGAGGGCGATCTGCCCGTCCTCGGGCTCCGCCGCCTTGATCCGGTCGATATAGCTTTGCGGGTGGACGCGGGCGAGATCTTCGTCGCTGGCGGGCGGGGCGGCGAGGCGCATGAGGTCGAGCGGCGCCAGTGCGTGCAGCACATGATCGAGCCGCGCCACCCGTTCGGGATGGTCCGGCGGGGTCACATGGTCCAGACAATCGGCATGGGTGATCAGCGCGGTGGTCATGACGGAGCCTCCCTGACGTCATATCGCGACAGGATTCCCCGAAAGGTTGTGCCGGGCAAGCGGGGATTGCCGGGGATTTGAACCGGATTGGCGGATCGCCGGAATTTGACGCGGAGGCTCAGTCCGGTGCCAGCATATAGCCCGCGCCGCGCACCGTTTGCAGGTAGCGGGGCTGCTTCGGGTCCGACTCGATCTTGCGCCGCAGCCGGGTGATCTGCACATCCACCGCGCGTTCCTGCGCCTGCCCCTTGTCGCGGCCCAGCTCCTCGACCAGCTTGGCGCGGCTCAGCGCCTCGCCGGGGCGGGCGGAAAAGATGCGCATGAGCTGGCTTTCGGTGGCGGTCAGCCGCACCAGATCCTCGCCCTTCCACATCTCGCCACGCTCGATGTCATAGCGGATGGGGCCGAGGCTCAGCAGTTTGGGGGCGGCTTCCTCTGCGCGGGTGTCGGGCATCCGGCGCAGGATCGCGTTGATGCGCAGCAGCAATTCCTTGGGCTCGAAGGGCTTGGCGAGATAGTCGTCCGCCCCGGCCTCCAGCCCCTTGATCCGGTCTTCGGTCTCGCCGCGCGCGGTGAGCAGCATGATCGGCGTGGTGCTGGTCTCGCGGATGGCGCGGGTCAGGCTGATACCGTCTTCGCCGGGCATCATCACGTCGAGCACGATCATGTCGAATTCCAGCCCGTCCAGCAGCCGGCGGGCATGGGCGGCGTCGCGCGCGGCGCTGACCAGGAAACCGTGGCGGATCAGGAATTTCTGAAGCAGGCCGCGAATCCGCTCGTCATCGTCGACGATCAGGAGATGGGCGTCGGGATCGGTCATCCGCGGATCTCCCGAAGCCCGGAGTAATGCCGGTGCATCTCCGGATCCATCATCGCCTCGAGCACCTTGCGGAACCCGGCCACCGCCTCGGGGCCGACCTGCCGATAGGCGGCCCGCATCCGGGCGCGCTGCGCGTCCGACAGCCGCCGTTCGAGCTCTGCGCCCTCTTCGGTCAGGAAGAGATGCCGCTCGCGCTTGTCGGCGCGTCCGACGCGGCTTTCGACCAGCCCGTCCTCGATCAGCGCGCGCAGCACACGGTTCAGCGACTGCTTTGTGACCCCCAGGATCGACAGAAGATTGTTGACCGTCGTGCCCGGCGCGCAGTTAATGAAATGGATGGCGCGGTGATGCGCCCGTCCGTAATGCATGCCTTGCAGGATCCGGTCGGGATCGGCGGTAAAGGCCCGGTAGGCAAAGAACATTGCCTCGATCCCTTGCCGCAATTGTTCGTCCGTCAGGTAGAGCAGCGACTCGCCGCTGTGCCCCTGGGTTCCCGGCCCGTCTGCCATCTCCTTGCCTCTCGTCTCCCGTCTTTTGCGGCACTTTAAGTCAGCCTTGTTGACATTCCAATACCAAACTGGTAGCGAGTCGCAGTTTTTCCGCAATATTATGTCCAGTTCGGACGTAAGATGCGCAACAAATGAAAAACGAAAATGCACGAGCGCCGAAAAGGAGACTGAGATGGAAGGTGCATATGACGACCGCGACGGTAAGATCTGGCTGGATGGCAAGCTGGTGGAGTGGCGGGATGCGCAGGTGCACGTACTGACCCACGCGCTGCACTATGCCAGCTCGGTCTTCGAGGGCGAACGGGCTTACAACGGCAAGATCTTTCTGGGTCACGAGCATTCCGAGCGTCTGCATTTCTCGGCGGGCGAACTGGATTTCCAGATCCCCTTCACCGCCGACGAGATCGACGCGGCCAAGGAAGCGGTGCTGACGGCCAACGGCTTTACCAATGCCTATGTGCGTGCGGTGGCCTGGCGCGGCGCGGGGCCGGACATGGGGGTCGCGTCGTCGCGCAACCCGGTGCGTCTGGCGATCGCGGCCTGGGAATGGGGCAACTACTATGGCGATGCCAAGATGAAGGGCGCCAAGCTCGACATCGCGAAATGGAAGCGCCCGAGCCCCGAGACCATCCCGGTGCACGCCAAGGCGGCGGGTCTCTACATGATCTGCACCATGTCCAAGCACGCGGCCGAGGCCAAGGGCTGCTCGGACGCGCTGTTCATGGATTACCGCGGCTACGTGGCCGAGGCGACGGGCGCCAACATCTTCTTCGTCAAGGATGGCGAGGTGCACACGCCCGATGCCGACTGCTTCCTCAACGGGCTGACCCGTCAGACCGTGATCGGGATGCTGAAGGAGCGCCAGATCAAGGTGCATGAGCGTCACATCATGCCCGAGGAGATGGAAGGCTTCGAGCAGTGCTGGTTGACCGGCACCGCCGCCGAGGTCACCCCGGTGGGCCAGATCGGCGATTACAATTTCGAGGTCGGGGCGATGACCAAGGAGATCGCCGGCGCCTACGAAAAGCTGGTGCGCAGCTAACAGCGGTTTTATCGACAGTGGGGGAGGGCAGCGATGCCCTCCCCTTTTTTTATGCCCGATCCAAGGGCGCCGCACGCCTTGTGCCGTCCAGAGGCGTGGGGATTGAAGGACACATCAAGGGGCTGGCTCCTGCCTCTCATGTCCGGCAGCCCGCCCTCGGCCCCCTCTTTCCGCAGCGTGCCCTTCGGGCGCCGCTTGAACCCGCCCGTCCTTGGTGTCACCCTGCGGCAAAAGCAGCGTCGAGAGGCAAGGATGCAGGACAGTCAGGCACCGCTGGAAATCGTCTCGCCCGAGGCGCCGGAACCGGAGGTCTTTTCGGATGCCGCCGCCGCCGTGGACCGGCTTTGCGCGCTCTATCAGAGCTCTGTGCAGTTTCTGCACGACCGGTTTCTCGACGCGATGGCCAAGGGCCATCCCGGGGTGCGTATTCGCGCCTATTACCCCGAGGTGCGCATCACCACGGCGACCCACGCCAAGGTCGACAGCCGCCTGAGCTTTGGCCATGTGCCCGCACCCGGCACCCATGCCACCAGCATCACCCGGCCGGATCTCTTCCGCCATTATCTCAAGCAGCAGATCGGCCTGCTGCTCACCAATCACGGCGTGCCGGTGCAGGTGGGATTCTCGACGACCCCGATGCCGGTGCATTTCGCGGTGGCGAATTATCCCGATCTTTCGGTGCCGCAGGAGGGGGCAGGCCGTTTCATCCTGCGCGATGTCTTCGATGTGCCCGACCTGAGCGTCACCAATGACGACATCGTCAACGGTGTGGCCAAACCCGCCGAGGACGGCGCCGGGCCGCTCGCCCCCTTTACCGCGCAGCGAGTGGATTATTCGCTGGCCCGGCTGGCACATTACACCGCCACCGATCCGGCGCATTTCCAGAACCATGTGTTGTTCACCAACTACCAGTTCTATGTCAGCGAGTTCGAGGCCTATGCCCGCGAGCAGCTCGCCGACCCGGAAAGCGGCTACACGAGCTTTGTCTCGACGGGCAATGTCGAGATCACCGAAGCCGGGGCAGAGATTCCGCTCAGCCCGAAGATGCCGCAGATGCCGACCTATCACCTCAAGCGTCCGAACGGCTCAGGCATCACACTGGTGAATATCGGCGTGGGGCCGTCGAACGCCAAGACCGCGACCGACCACATCGCCGTGCTGCGCCCGCATGCCTGGCTGATGGTGGGCCATTGCGCGGGCCTGCGGAATTCGCAGTCGCTGGGGGATTTCGTTCTGGCGCATGCCTATCTGCGCGAGGACAAGGTGCTCGACGACGACCTGCCGGTCTGGGTGCCGATTCCGGCGCTGGCCGAGATCCAGGTCGCGCTGGAAACCGCGGTGGCCGAGGAAACCCAGCTCGACGGCTACGACCTCAAGCGGATCATGCGCACGGGCACGGTGGCCAGTGTCGACAACCGCAACTGGGAACTGCGCGACCAGTCCGGCCCGGTGCAGCGCCTGTCGCAATCCCGCGCCGTGGCGCTGGACATGGAAAGCGCCACCATCGCCGCCAATGGCTTTCGGTTCCGCGTGCCTTACGGCACCCTGCTCTGCGTCAGCGACAAGCCGCTGCATGGCGAGCTGAAACTGCCCGGCATGGCGAGCGATTTCTATAAAACGCAGGTTGCGCGTCACCTGATGATCGGTATACGCGCCATGGAAAGATTGCGCGGCATGCCACTGGAACGGCTGCACAGCCGGAAGTTGCGCAGCTTCGAGGAAACCGCATTCCTCTGACGTAGCGGAAACCGGCTCAAACCACCACTAAATGCGCAGTTTTCACTTGCAAACCGCCCCTAATCGTTGTGATTGAACTCCACATGATGTTATATTCCAGCGATGAGGCCCAATCTTTCGGGCAGTGAAGGAGACCATGAAATGGCGAAACCGATGACCAAGACCCAGCTTGTGGCAGCTCTGGCCGAAGAGATGGGCGCTGACAAGAAAACCGCGACCACCGCGCTGGACGCGATCACCGGCATCATCACCAAGGAAGTGGCCGCCGGCGGCGCCGTGACCCTGCCGGGTGTCGGCAAGATCTACTGCCGCGAGCGCCCCGAGCGTATGGTGCGCAACCCCGCCACCGGCGAACAGTTCAAGAAAGAGGCCGACAAGCAGGTCAAGATGACCATTGCCAAGGCTCTGAAGGACAGCGTGAACGGCTGAGCCGTCCCGCATCCGAGGACTGCGAAGGGTCGCTTTCGGCGGCCCTTTTCTTTTGCTCGAAGGTCTCAGGAGATCTCGTCGGTCCAGACCTCGAACCCGGTGAGCGTATTGCGCCCGAAACTGTGGATCAGCGGCACATCCGCCGCGTCCCGTCCGCGCGCGACCAGCAGGCGCCCGATACGCGGCATCGAGGCGTTGTTGCGCGGGTCGAAGACCCACCAGGCGCCGCCCAGAAAGACCTCCATCCAGGCCGAGAAATCCCCCGGCGCGTAGGGCGGCGGCATACCGATGTCGCCCAGATAGCCGGTGCAATAGCGCGCGGGAATGTTCATGCAGCGGCAGAGCGTGATGGCGAGATGGGTGAAATCGCGGCACACGCCGCGCGCCTCGGCAAAGGTCTGCGAGGCGGTGCGGGTGGCGCGGGCATGTTCGTAACCGAACTGCACATGCCGGTTGGTGAAATCGCAGATCGCCTGTACCCGCATGGTCCCCGAGGGCACGGTTTCGAACATTCGCCAGGCCTCTTCCGACAGGAGGTCGGTGTCGCAATACCGGCTGCCCAGAAGATAGGGCAGCGTGTCCTCGGGCAGCGCCTCGACCGGCGTTTGCGGAATGTCGGGCGGCACCGCGTCGGGCAGGCCATTGTCGTAAAGGACGCTGCCGCTGCCGATGCTGAAGGCACCCGCAGGGGCGACCAGCTTGGTGCACCAGTTGCCGAACCCGTCGCGATAGGCGGTGAGCGGGACGGAGGGGGAGGTGGTGATGTGGTCGGGGCGCTCCAGATCGCCCGCGCGCGAATAATGCACGTTGAGCAGCGCGATCATCGGCGTGGGCTGCGGCAGGTCGAGGTGAAAGCGGCAGCCGAATTTGATGCGCATAACGCGTGGCCCTCCGGTTGGGGCGCAGGCGGCGCGCCCGCTCTCCCTCTTAGGCGATGGCACGGCCTTTGTCGAAACATGGCGGCGGATCGGCGCAAGGTTTCGCGCATCTTCGAGCTGGCGGGCAAAAACTGCCCGCCCCTTCGGCACTCACCCATTCATCTTTCCGGAAAATACTCCCGCCGGAGGCGTCCATGCCCCTCCGCAGCGTTCAGCCCAGACTGCCGAGCGCTGCCCTCTGCGTACCGTCCTCGGCGAAATTCTCCGGTGCGAGCCAGGCTTCGAGCCGCGCCTTCACCGTCGGCCATTCCTCGTCGATGATCGAGAACCAGGCGGTGTCGCGGTTGCGCCCCTTGACGATCACCGCCTGCCGGAAGGTGCCCTCGTATTTGAAGCCCAGCCGCTGCGCCGCCCGGCGCGACGGCGTGTTCAGCGCGTCGCATTTCCATTCATAACGGCGATAGCCCAACTCGTCGAAGGCGCGGGACATCATCAGATACATGGCCTCGGTCGCGGCCGCCTGCTTTTGAAGACGCGGCGCGAAATGGATATTGCCGACCTCGATCACGCCATTGGCCGGGTCGATGCGCAGATAGGAGCAAAACCCCAGCGGCGTGCCCTCGGGGGTGCAGATGGCAAAGAAGAGCGGGTCGGTGCTTTGCGCGGCCTCTGCCGCCCAATGCTCCGCATCGGCCAGATCGGCGAAGGGGCCGCGCGGCAGATAGGTCCAGTTGCGGCCCAGCGTGTCTTCGGCAAAGGCCTCGTAAAGCCCCGCCGCATGCGAGGGGGTCAGAGGTTCGAGGCGCACGAGGCGGCCTTCGAGCGGCGCGTGCGGCGGGCGGGGGCGCGGAAAAGACCCGCCGACCGGAAGGCCGACGGGCTGACCGAGATCGTTGATCCTGTTGTGGGACATGGGTCAGGCAAAGACTTTCGTAAGGCTCTGGTCCACCGCGTCGATGATCTGGTCGATGTCGTCCTTGGTGGCGATCAGCGCGGGCGCGAAGCAGAGCGTGTTGTTGAGGCCGGGCACCGAGCGGTTGGTGGCCCCGATGATGACACCCGCCGCGTTGCAGCCCGCGACCACGGCGCCCACCTCTTTCTCCGAGACGGGCTCCTTGGTGGCGCGGTCGGCAACCAGTTCGGCGCCGAGGAACAGGCCCTTGCCGCGCACATCGCCGATCACGGCGTGCTTGTCCTTCAGTTCGGACAGGCGGTCGAGCATGTAATCCCCCATGGCGACGGTGTTGTCGAGCAGCCCTTCATCTTCGATAATCCGCATGTTTTCAAGCGCCGCCGCCGGCCCGGCGGTGCAGCCGCCAAAGGTCGAAATGTCGCGGAAATAGTTCATCGGATCGCTGGCATCGTCCTTGAAAAGATCGAAGACGCGTTCGGAGGTGACGCAGCAGGCGATGGCGGCGTAGCCCGAGGCCACACCCTTGGCCATGGTCACGAAATCCGGCTCGACGCCGTAATGCTGATAGCCGAACCAGGTGCCGGTGCGGCCCACGCCGCAGACGACCTCGTCGATATGCAGCAGCACGTCGTATTTGCGGCAGATCTCCTGCACCCGCTCCCAGTAGCCGGGGGGCGGGACGATCACGCCGCCGCCGGCGGTCACCGGCTCCAGACAGAGCGCGCCCACGGTGTCGGGGCCCTCGCGCAAAATAACTTCCTCAATCGCATCGGCGGCCTTTTGGCCATAGGCCTCGCCCGTCAGATCCCATTGCGCGCGGTATTCCAGGCAATGCGGCACCTCGACAAAGCCCGGCGCGAAGGGGCCGTATTGCGCGTTGCGCTCCAGTTGCCCGCCCGCCGAAAGCGCGCCGATGGTGGTGCCGTGGTAATCGCGCTCGCGGTAGAGGATCTTGTGCTTCTTGCCGCCATAGCGCTTGTGGGCGATCTGGCGGACCATCTTGAAGGCCTTCTCATTCGCCTCGGACCCGGAGTTGGTGTAATAGACCCGGCTCATGCCCGGCATCTTCTCGATGAGCTTCTCGGCGAAGAGCGCGCCGGGCACGGAACCCAGAGCCCCGGCAAAATAGTTGAGCTTCAGAAGCTGTTCGCTGATCGCATCGACAATGGTCTTGCGACCGTAGCCCACGTTCACCGTCCAGACCGCGCCCGACACCGCGTCGAGCGCCTCGCGGCCGTGCTGGTCCCAGACGCGCATGCCCTTGCCCTCGACGATGATGCGCGGGTCGGTGGTCTCGAAGGTCTTGTGCTGCACCAGATGGTGCCAGACATGGGCCTTGTCCGCCTCGACAACGTGGCTCAGATCGTTCTGCGAAAGGGTGCCGTCCATCTTCCAAATCTCCCGGAAAAGCGAGTCTCCGGCACGCGTGCCGGTTCGGTCAGGATGTTAGCACACGTATGGAAGCCGGACGCAACTCTCCACCGTAGGGACGCAAGGGCATTCCGGCACGGTTGCGGCGAAAGGCGGCGGTTGAGAGTGCCCGGCAATCGGGCCGATGCCCGGTTTGCGGGCGGCAATCCGGGCGGGTTCGGGGATTAACCGTTGATCGTCTGCCGGTTTTCCGCTCGGATTGAGGCGTGGCCAGAGGCCGCCGAAGAGTACCGCCCTTCCGGAGCGGACCGTGTAAACAGGGGAGTGACAAGATGACGATGACCAAGCGCCTTTTGGGAGCCGTTGCCGGCACCGCGCTGCTGGCCGGCGCCGCCAGTGCCGAGACGATCACGGTGGGCTATTTCCTCGAATGGCCGATGCCTTTCGAATATGCCAAGGCCGAGGGCCTGTACGAAGAGGCGATGGGCGTCGAGATCAACTGGGTGAGTTTCGACACCGGCACCGCGATGAGTGCGGCCATGGCCTCGGGCGATGTGCAGCTCTCGGTCAGCCAGGGCGTGCCGCCCTTTGTCGTGGCGGCCTCGGCGGGGCAGGATCTCCAGATCCTGGACGTGGCGGTGAGCTATGCGGACAATGACAACTGTGTCGTGGCCGAAGCGCTGGAGATCGACAAGGACTCCGCCGGCGAGCTGGCGGGCAAGAAGGTGGCGGTGCCGCTCGGTACGGCGGCGCATTACGGATTCCTCAAGCAGATGAGCCATTTCGGCGTGGATCTGGCGAGCCTCGAGATCGTCGATATGGCGCCGCCGGACGGGGCGGCGGCCATCGCGCAGGGGGCTGTGGACATGGCCTGCGGCTGGGGCGGCTCGCTGCGCCGGATGAAGGAGCATGGCAATGTGCTGCTGACCGGGGCCGAAAAGGAAGAGCTGGGCATTCTGGTCTTCGACGTGACCTCGGGGCCTGCGGGCTGGGTCGCGGAAAACGCCGATCTGGTGGCGGAATTCCTGAAGGTGACGGCGGAGGCCAACGCCATGTGGTCGGATGAGGCGAACCATGCCAAGATGCTGCCGGTGATCGCCAAGGATGCGGGCATGGATGAAACCGCCACCGCCGAGACGCTGGCGAGCTTCGTCTTCCCGACGGTTGCGGATCAGCTCTCGGCGAAATGGCTGGGCGGCGGCGCGCAGGAGTTCATGAAGGGTGTGGCGGATGTGTTCGTGGAGGCGGGCTCCATCGACGCGGCGCTAGATAGCTATGCCGATCACGTGAACATCGGGCCGCTGACCGCCGCCTCGGGCATGTGACCGGCGGGGCCGCTCATCGGCCCGGGCGGGCCTCTTCGCGAGGAGAGGCCGCAAGGGCTCGAGGAGCGGTCGCCGTCGCGCGATTTTTAAGCGGGATGTCATGACCGGGCTCGTCCTCGAAAACCTCTCCATGCGCTTCGACCTGCCCAACGGAACGTCGGTTCAGGCGCTGAAGGATGTCTCGCTCGATCTGGCGGCGGGCGAGCTTCTGTCGGTGCTGGGCCCCTCGGGCTGCGGCAAGACCACGCTTCTGAACATCGTCGCGGGGTTTCTCGCGCCGACCGAGGGCAGGGTGCTTCTGAACGGCCACGCCGTGACCGGCCCCGCCGCCGAGCGGGGCATGGTGTTCCAGCAGGGCGCGCTCTTCGAATGGATGGATGTGCGGGCCAATGTGAGCTTTGGCCCGCGCATGGCGGGCAAGCGCGAACGCGACTGGGGCGCGCATGTGGACCATCTGCTCGATGTGGTGGGTCTGCGCGAGTTCAAGGAAAAGGCGGTTTACGAGCTTTCGGGCGGCATGCAGCAGCGCGTGGCGCTGGCACGCTGTCTCGCCAACGACCCGGATGTGATCCTGATGGACGAACCTCTGGGCGCGCTCGACGCGCTGACCCGCGAGAAGATGCAGAGCCTTGTGCTGAAGCTCTGGAAGGAGACCGGCAAGACCATCATCCTCATCACCCACTCGGTGGAGGAGGCGCTGCTGCTGGGCGAGCGGCTGCTGGTCATGGCGCCGCGTCCGGGCCGCATCCACAAGGAATACCGCCTGCCCTTTGCCGATCTCGGCGTGGGCGAGGATCTGCGGGCGGTGAAGAAACACCCCGATTTCGCGGCGACCCGCGAAGAGATCCTCGGCATGATCTGGAACATGGAGGAAGAGATCATGGGCCGCACCGAGGCGGCGCAATGATCGTTTTCCTCATCTACATCGCCATCTTCGTGGCCTCCTTCCTGCTGGTGAAGCTGCTGGTGCACCGCAGCACGCGCGATTTCACCGCGCGCAAGACGGTGACCTTCGGCGACGAGAGCGCGGTGCGCCCGAACCGCGTCGCCGGTGTCGTCTCGGTGCTGACCATCTTCCTGCTCTGGGGGGCGTTCACCGGCTCGAAATGGGTGCCGGGGGTCCTGCACGCGCCGGGGCCGTTCATCGGAGACGCGACGTTCACCTATACCGCCGAGGCCGAGGGCGTGGCGCCCGACGACGCCACGGTGACGATCCGCGTCTTTCCGGTGGGCGAGGAGGTCACGGCACCCGAGGTCGCGCCCGGCGAGGGCTGGGCGAAGAACGACGCCGATACGGTGGGCGCCTGGCGCTCGGGGCTCGTGCGGGTGGACCGGAACGATGATCACGGCCGCGATCAGGGGCACCGGGTGGTGGCGGTGAACGGCACGCCCATCGCGCCCGGCGGCGAGGTGATGACCGCGTTCGGACGGGTCGGCATGTCGCCCAAGGGCACGCTGAATTTCGAGCCCAGCAAGGGCTTGCAGATGGAGCCGATCTGGCTGCCGCCGCCCGAGGCGGTGCTGGCGCGGCTGAGGGAGATCGCGCGGGAAGGCTATCGCGACAGCACGCTCTGGGAGCATCTGGGCTGGTCGCTTTTCCGGGTGATCGCCGGGTTCTTCTTCGGCGCGCTCATCGGCATCCCGCTGGGCTATGCGATGGGGCTATCGGACTGGTTCCGGGGCTGGTTCGACCCGATCGTCGAATTCATGCGGCCCGTCCCGCCGCTGGCGCTGATCCCGCTGGTGATCATCTGGGCGGGGATCGGCGAGCCGGGCAAGATCATCCTGCTCTTCCTCGCGGCGCTCTGGATCATGGCCATCGCCGCGCGCGCGGGCGTGTCGGGGGTGAAGATCTCCAAGGTGCACGCGGCCTATTCGCTGGGCGCGAGCAAATGGCAGATCATGCGCCATGTGATCATCCCCAATTCGCTGCCCGACATCTTCACCGGCGCGCGGGTGGCAATGGGGGTCTGCTGGGGCACCGTGGTGGCCGCCGAGCTGGTGGCTGCCGAAAAGGGCGCGGGCATGATGATCATGGTGGCGTCGAAGTTTCAGCTCACCGATATCGTGATCATGGGGATCATCCTGATCGGCGTTATCGGCTTTGGCATCGACATCCTGATGCGGCTGGCGGAGAAGGCGCTTGTGCCGTGGAAAGGCCGCGGCTGAGCCTCTGCGACGCGGAGCGGGAGAGGGGCGGCGCTGCGGTTCGCCGATCCGGCGCCGGCGACGCATCGCTCTGCGGGCCGGCAAGACAAGGCCGGGCGGTCTGATCCCGCCCGGGAGGCCGGCTCAGTCGCCGGGCGCCTCGGAGCTCATCCCGTCAAGCATTTGCAGCAGCGCGGTGATCTGACCGTCGAGCCAGAGGCGCAGCACATCGACCTTGGCCACATAGGCCGCCATGATCGGGCCCGCGCCGGGGAACATCTCGGCGATCTTGGGGGCGAGCATGTAGAGCGCTATGGCGAAGATCGCGAGCGCCAGCACCAGCCGGAACCCGTTCGAGAACCCGCTGCGCTGCGCCTTCTCTTCCTCTTCGACGGCGGCACGGCCCTGCGGGGTTTCCATGCTCCGGCGCTCGGAGGAGGCGCGCAGCGTCTGGTTGATCTCTTCGATGTCGGGCAAAAGCTCGCGCCGCGATCCGGCCGCCGCCGCCGCCGCTGCGGTCTCGGCAGCCTGCTGCTGCGGCGACTCGTCTTCCTCGAATTCGCCGCGCATCCGCGCCATGCGCTCGCGCGCCTCGCGCGAGCGGCGGGCGGCCTCGTCCTCGCTGGGCTCTTCGAGCCCCAGTTCCGGCTGGCTTTCCAGGGTTTCGGCCTCGGCGGCGCGCTGGCGCGTCTCGCGCTCGGCCTCCTCGCGCAGGACCTCGGCCACCGACGGGTCGAGACCGCGCGGGCGGCGCGTTTCGGGCTGCGCCTGTTCCTCGGAGGGGGCCGGTTCCGGTTCGGGGATCGGTTCGGGCTCCGGGTCCGGCGGCGTTTCGGGCTCGGCGTCCGGCTCGGGCTGCCAGTCTTCGTCGGGCAGCGTGCGGCCCAGTTCCAGCGCCAGTTCGGGATCGTCGTCGGGGTGGGCCTGGAACCACGTATGGCCGCAACTCGAGCACTGCACGTCGCGCCCGCCCTCGGGAATAACATTCGAAGGCACTTCGTACTGCGCGCCGCAATTTGGGCAAATCAGCCGCATATGGCTCTCATCTTCCTGCGTGTGTTCGGCGGGTCCTTCTTGCGGGACAATAGGTTACCGCGATTGCATGCGAAAGCCCAATTTCCGCGCCCCCGGCGGATTGCATCTGCGGCGCGGCTCATGCACAACAGGGCTTGTTTCCGCAAGGGTGGTCTGGGCGTGATCGAGCTGGAAAATGTGGCCTACAGCTATGGCGGCGGAGAGCTGCTGTCCGATCTCTCGCTGCAACTGGCGCCGGGCTCATTCCATTTCCTGACCGGACCCTCCGGGGCGGGCAAGACCACGCTGCTCAAGCTCTGCTACGGCGCGCTGCGCCCCACTGCGGGCTATGCCCGGCTTTTCGGCCAGGACGTGCGTCAGATGGACCGGGACGCGGTGGCGCTGTGCCGGCGGCGGATCGGGGTGGTGCATCAGGATTGCCAGTTTCTCGATCACCTGCCGCTGAACGAGAACGTGGCGCTGCCGCTGACAGTGGCCGGGCAGGACAGCGCCGGCCAGGCCGAGAACCTGCGCGAGCTGCTCGCCTGGGTCGGGCTGACCGAACGCGGAGAGGCGCTTCCGCCCGAGTTGTCGGGCGGCGAGCGCCAGCGCGCGGCGCTGGCCCGCGCGGTGATCATGTCACCCGAGGTGGTGCTTGCCGACGAACCCACCGGCAACGTCGATTGGGAGATGTCGCAGCGGCTGCTGCGGCTGCTGGTCGAACTCAACCGGATGGGCAAGACGATCCTCATCGCCACCCACGATCTGCAGCTTATCCGCGCGGCCAAGGCGCAGGTGCAGGCGCGGGTGTTGCGGATCTCGAACCGCCGGTTGCAGACGGCGGGGGCGGATCTGTGAGACTGTCTTTCGAAACCGTCCGGGCGCTCGGGCGCGGGGATACGGCCGCCGACCGGGTTGTCCCGCCGACCGGCTTCACCGCGCGTCTGACGCTGTTCGTCGCGGCGGCCATGGCATTTCTGGCGGTCTTCGCGCTGGCGCTGTCGCTGGCGGCCGGGCGGCTGGCGACAAGCTGGGGAAACGAACTGGCCCGGGCCTCGACGGTGCGGATCTCGGCCCCCGACGGCCAGCGCGCGGCGCAGACCGCCGCGGCGCTGCGGCTGTTGCAGCAGACGCCGGGGATCGCTTCGGCCCGGGCGCTGAGCGAGGCCGAGCAGCAGGCGTTGCTCGAACCCTGGTTCGGGCCCGATCTGCCGGTGGCCTCGCTGCCGGTGCCGCAGCTCATCGAGGTGATCGAGACGCCCGGAGGGTACGATCCGACGGGGTTGCGGCTGCGGCTTCAGGCCGAGGTGCCGGGGGCGGTGCTGGACGATCACGCGCGCTGGCGCAAGCCGCTGGTGGCGGCAGCGGCGCGGCTGAAGATGCTGGGCTGGGTGTCGGCGCTGCTGATCGCGGCGGCGGTTGGGGCGATGGTGACGCTGGCGGCCAATGCGGCGCTGGCGGCGAATGCGCAGGTGATCGCCGTGCTGCGTCTGGTGGGGGCCACCGACAATTATATCGCCCGCGCCTTTGTGCGCCGCTTCACCCTGCGGGCGCTCACCGGCGCGGCGGCGGGCACGGTGCTGGGGGTCGTCGCGGTGTTCCTGATGCCGTCGGGCGGCGAGACGGCGGGTTTTCTGACCGGGCTGGGCTTTCGCGGCTGGCACTGGCTGATTCCGCTGCTGGTGCCGCCGCTGGCGGCGGCTGTCGCCTTTGTTGCCACGGCGGTGGCGGCGCGGCGCGTGCTGGGAGGGTTGAGCTGATGGCATATGCGGTGCAATGGCTGCGGTCGCTGATCTTTGTCGGGCAGATGTATGGCGCGATGGCGGTTCTGGGGATCCTGTTCTTTCCCTGGGCGATGGTCTCGCGCCGGGGCGCGCGCCTGGCCTGTCTTCTCTGGTGCCGCTGGGCGCGCTGGACCGCGCACTGGATGGTCGGGTTGAAATCCGAGATCCGTGGCACGCCGCCCGAGGGCGAGGTGCTGATCGCCGCCAAGCATCAGAGCTTTTTCGACATCATCATGATCTTCTCGGCGGTGCCGGCGGGCAAGTTCATCATGAAGCGCGAATTGCTCTGGGCGCCGGTGCTGGGGCAATATGCGCTGCGCATCGGCTGCGTGCCGGTCGACCGGGGCAAGCGCGGGGCGGCGATCGCAAAGATGTTGCAGGATGTGGACCGCGGAACGGCCGAGCCGGGCCAACTGATCATCTATCCGCAGGGCACCCGCGTCGCGCCGGGGGTGCACAAGCCTTACAAGGTGGGGGCGGCGCTGCTCTATGAACAGACCGGCCAGCCCTGCGTGCCGGCGGCCACCAATGTCGGGGCGTTCTGGCCGCGCACGGGTATCTACCGCAAGCCGGGGCTGGCGGTGGTGGAGTTCCTGCCGGTCATCGCGCCGGGGCTGCCCAAGGACGCGTTCCTCAAGCAGCTTGCCGAGGAGGTCGAAACCGCAAGCGACGCGCTCTATGCAGAGGCGACGGGGGCGTGAGGCGGATCGAGAGCATCGAGGCGCTGGAAGCGCTCTACGGGACACCGGGAGAGGCGGCACTGCGCAAGGTGGCGCGGCGTCTGACGCCTGCCTATCGCCGCTGGATCGCCGCCTCGCGGTTCTGCGTGGTCTCGACCGTGGGCCCCGAGGGGACCGATGGCACGCCGCGCGGCGATGACGGGCCGGTGGTGCTCGAGCTCGATCCGGGCACGCTGGCGCTGCCGGACTGGCGCGGCAACAACCGGCTGGATTCCCTGCGCAACATCGTGCGCGATGCGCGGATCGCGCTGATGTTCATGGTGCCGGGCGAGAACACGGTGGTGCGGGTCAATGGCACCGCCTTTCTGACCGACGACGCGGATCTGCGCGCGCGCTTCGAGCGCAAGGGGCGTCAGCCCGCCACGGTGGCGGTGATCGCCATCGCGGAGATCTATTCGCAATGTCCCAAGGCGTTGCTGCGTTCGGGGCTCTGGGGGCGCGACGACAGCGCGGAGGTGCCCAGCCTCGGCGAAATCCTGTCCGAGATGACGCGCGGCGACATCGAGGCCGGGGCGTGGGACCGGAGCTATCCGGAGCGGGCGCAGCGCACGCTCTGGTAGCCGCGGGGTGACGCGCGCCCATGGGCCGGGGTGCCTGCAAGGGTCGGGCCTGCGCCTGTCCGGGAGCGTCGGTCCGCCACCCGTGGGCCGTGCCGAGGTGGTCTGCGCCGGCGCATCCGGTTGGGCCGGGGCAAATTCCTTTGAAGGAATTTGCAAAAGCCTTCGAAGGCTTTTGACGCGAAAGGCCCCCGCGTTGGGCGGGGGGCCTCTGACGGGTCCGCTGGGGACCGGCGGATTACGCGTGGATCGGTCCGTCGCCGCAGGCCAGCGCCGCCTCGCGCACCGCTTCGGAATAGGTCGGGTGCGCGTGGCAGGTCAGGGCCACATCCTCGGCGGAGGCGCCGAATTCCATCGCCACGCAGATCTCGTGGATCAGATCGCCGGCGCCCGGTCCGATGATGTGGCAGCCGAGGATGCGGTCGGTTTCCTTATCGGCGAGGATCTTGACGAAGCCCTCGCCGGCAAAGACCGCCTTGGCGCGCCCATTGCCCATGAAGGAGAACTTGCCGGTCTTGTAGGCGCGGCCCTCGTTCTTCAGATCCTGCTCGGTGGCGCCGACCGAGGCAACCTCGGGCCAGGTGTAGATCACGCCGGGGATCACGCCATAGTTCACATGGCCGTGCTTGCCCGCCAGGACCTCGGCACAGGCCATGCCCTCGTCCTCGGCCTTATGCGCCAGCATCGGCCCGGCGATGGCGTCGCCGATGGCGTAGATGCCGGGCACATTGGTCTGCCAATGGGCGTCGGTCTTGATCTGGCCGCGCTCGGTGGTGGCGATGCCCAGCTTGTCGAGCCCCAGCCCCTCGGTGAAGGGACGGCGGCCGGTGGCGACGAGCACCACATCCGCCTCGACCGTGTGTTCGCTGTCGTCCTTGCGCAGCTTGTAGGTGACCTTGGCCTTGGTCTTGGACGCCTCGACCTTCTGCACGGCGGCACCGAGGGTAAACTCCAGCCCCTGCTTGGTCAGCATCTTCTGCAGCCCGCGCTGCACCTCGGCATCCATGCCGGGGGTGATGACATCGAGGAATTCGATGACCGAGACCTCGGAGCCCAGCCGCTTGTAGACCGAGCCCAGTTCCAGCCCGATCACGCCGGCGCCGATCACGACCAGCTTCTTCGGCACTTTCGGCAGCTCCAGCGCGCCGGTGGAACTGACCACCACCTTCTCGTCGATCTCGACGCCGGGCAGGGTGCTGGGCTCGGAGCCACTGGCGATCAGGATGTTCTTGGTCTCATAGGTCTCGTCCCCGACCTGGACCTTGCCGGCCTCGGGGATCGTCGCCCAGCCCTTGATCCAGTCGATCTTGTTCTTCTTGAAGAGGAACTCGACGCCCTTGGTGTTCTGGCCGATCACGTCGTCCTTGTAGGCGAGCATCTGTTTCCAATCGACCGACGGCGCCTTGCCCTTGAGCCCCATCTTGGCAAAGTTGTGCTCTGCCTCATGCAGCTGGTGGGAGGCGTGCAGCAGCGCCTTGGAGGGGATGCAGCCGACGTTCAGGCAGGTGCCGCCGAGCGTGTCGCGGCCCTCGACGCAGGCGGTTTTCAGGCCGAGCTGGGCGCAGCGGATGGCGGCGACGTAGCCGCCGGGGCCCGAGCCGATGACGATGACGTCGTATTGTGCCATATGGGTGGTCCTCTTGGTTGGCGGGGCGGGGGCGCTGCCCCCTTCGCGAGCCGGGGCTCGCTTGTCCCCCGGAGTTTATCGGGAAAGATGAAAGGTCATATGAGCGTGGCGATGAGCATGACGGCGGTGGCGAAGAACCCCGCGAGCCAGATGAGCGAGCGCCAGGGAGTCCAGCCGAAGAGATAGGCGGGAATATAGAGCAGGCGCGCCAGCAGATGGGTGACGGCGGCGATGGTGGTGACGGCGCTGGTCTGGTCGGTGAAGGTGACGATCAGCACGGCGGGGGCGAACATCACCAGGCTTTCGAAGGAGTTGTTCACGGTGCGCGAGAGCCGCCCGGTGAGGGTCGAGGGCTGTTTCGGCGGCGGTGTATCGCGGGGGCCGGCGGCCCAGTCGCCCAGTTCGCCGGCGCGGGTGCCCATGTAGATCATCAGTGCGCAATGCAGCAGCAGCGCAAGGGTGAGGGCGGTGAGTTCGGGGGTCATGCGGTCTTTTCCTCGTGCCAGCGGGCCAGGAGGGTTTCGGCCTGCGCCTGTTCGGCTTCGGTCAGAAAACCGGGAATGGGGTCCGAGAGGGCGGTGTTGATCAGGCTCCAGTCACTCTCGTTGCGGATTCGGCCGCGTTTGAGAAGCGCGCGGACCTGCCGGGCCGGGGGTTTGACGTCGGACCAGAGGTTGCGGCCGGTGCGGCGCTTGTATTCCTCGGTCGCCCAGTCGGCGGCTTGCGGGTCGCGGTGGCGGATGTCCTCGATGGCGTAGGTCATGGAGGTCAGCTCTTCGCGCGCGCCAGCGAGAATCTGCGAAGCGCTCGCCTTGCCCTCGGTCACGAGGGCACGCATCGAAGCGGCCGGTATGGCGCCGTCGGTCAGGTAGGTCGGATTGTCCGGTTCGATGATCGGCCCGAGGATTGCAAAGAGATGGTCCAGGGCCGCGCGGGTGCGGTCATGGTCAGCCAGGATCTCTTCGGTGCTGCGGCGGGGCATCTTCCGGCTCCGGGGTGGGATGCGGGCGGGCCTTGGGGCCCGCCCGGCATGTCAGAACGCTGATGGTGGTCGGGGGATTATCCCACCGATCACAGATCCATCAGCAGCCGGCGCGGATCTTCCAGCGCTTCCTTGACGCGCACGAGGAAGGTCACGGCGCCCTTGCCGTCGACGATGCGGTGATCGTAGGAGAGCGCCAGATACATCATCGGGCGGATCTTGATCTCGCCGTTGACGACCATCGGACGGTCCTGGATCTTGTGCATGCCGAGGATGCCCGATTGCGGCGGGTTCAGGATCGGCGAGGACATCAGCGAGCCGTAGACACCGCCGTTCGAGATGGTGAAGGTGCCGCCCTGCATCTCGGCCATCGAGAGCTTGCCGTCGCGGGCGCGGCGGCCCTTCTCGGCGATCTCGGCCTCGATCTCGGCAAAGCTCTTGGCATCGACATCGCGCAGCACCGGCACCACGAGACCCTGCGGGGTGCCCGCGGCGATGCCCATGTGCACGAAGTTCTTGTAGACCACATCGGTGCCGTCGATCTCGGCGTTCACCTCGGGGACTTCCTTCAGCGCGTGCACGCAGGCCTTGGTGAAGAAGGACATGAAGCCCAGGCGCACGCCGTGCTTCTTCTCGAAAAGGTCCTTGTACTGGTTCCGCAGCGCCATCACCTCGGTCATGTCCACCTCGTTATAGGTGGTGAGCATGGCGGCGGTGTTCTGCGCGTCCTTGAGGCGGCGCGCGATGGTCTGGCGCAGGCGGGTCATCTTGACGCGCTCTTCGCGGGCGGCATCCTCGGCGGGTGAGGGGGCGCGCGGCGCGGCGGCGGGCGCGGCAGCGGCGGCCGGTGCCGATTTCGCGGCGGAGATGGCGGCGGAGACATCTTCTTTCATGATGCGACCGTCCTTGCCGGTGCCCTGCACGGCCTTGGGGTCGAGACCCGCTTCGGCCATGGCCTTCTTGGCCGAGGGGGCATCCTCGACATCCTTGCCGGACGATGCGGCCGGCGCCGGGGCGGGCGCGGCTGCGGGGGCCGCGGCAGAGGCGGAGGCGGAGGCACCGCCCGACATCACCGCGAGCTTGCCGCCGGCTTCCACCGTGGCACCCTCTTCTGCGAGGATCTGGGTCAGCACGCCGGAGGCGGGGGCCGGAACCTCGACCGACACCTTGTCGGTTTCCAGCTCGCAGAGCATCTCGTCCTGGGTCACCTGATCGCCGACCTTCTTGAACCAGGTCGAAACGGTGGCCTCGGTCACCGATTCACCCAGCGTCGGCACCATCACATCGACGGGCGCGGCATCGCCGGCATCGGTGAGCGTTTCGGGCTTGGTGGCGGAGGGGCGCAGCTCCACATCCGCCGAACCGGCCTCGCCCGCCGGGGCGATATTGGCCAGAAGCGCATCGACGCCGACCGTATCGCCTTCCTGCGCGACGATGTCCTCGAGCACGCCTTCGACCGGAGACGGCACCTCGACGGTCACCTTGTCGGTTTCCAGTTCGCAGAGCATCTCGTCCACGTCCACGCTGTCGCCCGGCTTCTTGAACCAGGTCGCCACCGTTGCCTCGGTCACGGATTCCCCGAGCGTGGGGACTCGCACTTCGGTCGTCATTGTCTCAGTTCCCTTCGATGCTCAGCGCCTCGTTCACGAGCGCTTCTTGTTGTGCTTTGTGCTGGCTGGCCAGACCCGTGGCGGGCGAGGCCGAGGTGGCGCGGCCCACGTATCGCGGCCGCTTGTGGGTGGCGTCGATGCGCCCCAGCACCCATTCGATATTGGGCTCGATGAAGGTCCAGGCGCCCTGGTTCTTGGGCTCTTCCTGGCACCAGATCATCTCGGCGCCCTTGAAGCGTTCCAGCTCCTTGACCAGCGACAGCGCCGGGAAGGGGTAGAACTGTTCGATCCGCAGAAGATAGACATCGTCGATGCCGCGCGCGTCGCGCTCTTCCAGCAGGTCGTAATAGACCTTGCCCGCGCACATCACCACGCGCTTGATCTCGGCGTCCGGCTTCAGCTGCGTGTCCGAATGGCCTTTTTCCGCATCGTCCCAGAGGACGCGGTGGAAGGAGGAGCCGGTGGTGAAATCCTCGGCATCCGAAACCGCCAGCTTGTGGCGCAGAAGCGATTTCGGCGTCATCAGGATCAGAGGCTTGCGGTAGGAGCGGTGAAGCTGACGGCGCAGGATGTGGCAGTAGTTGGCCGGCGTCGAGCAGTTGGCGACGATCCAGTTGTCCTGACCGCACATTTGCAGGAAGCGCTCCAGACGGGCGGAGGAGTGCTCCGGTCCCTGGCCCTCGAAGCCGTGCGGCAGCAGGCAGACCAAGCCCGACATCCGCAGCCACTTCGATTCACCCGACGAGATGAACTGGTCGAACATGATCTGCGCGCCGTTGGCGAAATCGCCGAACTGGGCCTCCCACAGAACCAGCGCGTTGGGCTCGGCCAGCGAGTAGCCGTATTCGAAGCCCGACACCGCGTATTCCGAGAGCGCCGAGTCGATGACCTCATAGCGCGCCTGACCTTCGCGGATGTTGTTGAGCGGGTAGTACCGCTCTTCGTCATCCTGGTTCACGAGACCGGAATGGCGCTGCGAGAAGGTGCCGCGCGTGCTGTCCTGCCCGGCCAGACGCACCGGGTAGCCCTCGGTCAGCAGCGAGCCGAAGGCGATGCTTTCGGCGGTCGCCCAGTCAAAGCCTTTGCCCTCTTCGAACATCTTCTTGCGGTGTTCGAGGAAGCGGCCCACGGTCTTGTGCAGCGGGAAGCCCTCGGGAACGGTGGTCAGGCCCTTGCCGATCTCGGCCAGCGTCTCGGGCTTGATCGCGGTTTCGCCGCGCTGGTAGTTGCCCTCTTTCTGCTTGTCGAGATGCGACCAGCGGCCATCCAGCCAGTCGGCCTTGTTAGGCTTGTAGGTTTTCCCGGCCTCGAACTCTTCGTTCAGATGCGCCTGGAACGCGGCCTTCATATCCTCGATTTCGCCTTCGGGGATCAGGCCGTCCTTGACCAGCCGCTCGGTATAGAGCGTCAGCGTGGTTTTCTGCTTCTTGATGGCCTTGTACATCACCGGGTTGGTGAACATGGGCTCATCGCCTTCGTTGTGACCGAAGCGGCGGTAGCAGAAGATGTCGATGACCACGTCCTTGCCGAATTTCTGGCGGAACTCGGTGGCCACCTTGGCGGCGTGCACCACGGCCTCCGGGTCGTCGCCGTTGACGTGGAAGATCGGCGCCTCGACCACCAGCGCGTTGTCGGTGGGGTAGGGCGAGGAGCGCGAGAAGTGCGGCGCGGTGGTAAAGCCGATCTGGTTGTTCACCACGATATGGATCGTGCCGCCGGTGCGGTGACCGCGCAGACCCGACAGCGCAAAGCATTCCGCCACGACGCCCTGGCCGGCAAAGGCCGCGTCGCCGTGCAGCAGGATCGGCAGCACCTGTCTGCGCTCGGTATCGCCGAACTGGTCCTGCTTGGCGCGGACCTTGCCCAGAACCACCGGGTTCACCGCCTCGAGGTGCGAGGGGTTGGCGGTCAGCGACAGGTGCACCTTGTTGCCGTCGAATTCGCGGTCGGAGGAGGCGCCGAGGTGGTATTTCACATCGCCCGAGCCGTCCACGTCCTCGGGCTTGAACGAGCCGCCCTGGAATTCGTTGAAGATCGCGCGATAGGGCTTCTGCATCACGTTGGCCAGCACCGAGAGGCGGCCGCGGTGGGGCATGCCCACGACGATTTCCTTGAGGCCGAGATTGCCGCCGCGCTTGATGATCTGCTCCATCGCGGGGATCAGCGATTCACCGCCATCGAGGCCGAAGCGCTTGGTGCCCATGTATTTCACATGGAGGAATTTCTCGAAGCCCTCGGCCTCGACCATCTTGTTGAGGATCGCCTTGCGGCCCTCGCGGGTGAATTTCACCTCTTTGCCGTAGCCCTCGATCCGCTCTTTCAGCCAGGAGGATTCCTCGGGGTTCGAGATATGCATGTATTGCAGCGCGAAGGTGCCGCAATAGGTGCGTTTCAGCACGCCCATGATCTCGCGCAGCGAAGCGATTTGCAGGCCCAGCACGTTGTCGATGAAGATCGGCCGGTCCATGTCGGCCTCGGTGAAGCCATAGGCCTTCGGGTCGAGCTCGGGATGCGGTTCGCGGCCATGCAGCGCCAGCGGGTCGAGATCGGCGGCCAGATGGCCCCGGATCCGGTAGGCACGGATGATCATCAGCGCGCGGATCGAATCGAGCACGGCGCGCTTGACCTGATCGTCGGTGAGGCTCACGCCCTTCTCGGCGGCCTTTTCGGCGATCTTCTTGCCGGCGCCCCTGGCCTCTTTCGGCGGCACGGGCATCGGCCATTCGCCGGTCAGCGCGGCGGTCAGGTCGTCATTGGGGCTCGGCGGCCAGTCGGCGCGCTCCCACGAGGCGCCTTGGGCCTCTTTCTTGACGCTGGTCTCGTCGTCGCCGAGCGCGGCAAAGAACTCGGCCCAGGCCGCGTCGACCGCATTGGGGTCCTCGGCATAGCGGGCGTACATCTGTTCGAGATATTCCGCGTTCGCCCCCTGCATGAAGCTGGAGGCATGGAACTGATCGTTCGGGCTTTGATCCGTCATCGCGCGTCTTCCTTTCAGACCGATCGGTGAAGCAGCAGGAAAGGGACCTTGGCCTCAGGGCCCCTTTCGCGATGCTCCTCTTCCGGTTTGCGGGGGGCAAGGCAAGGCCCCGCCCGACCACGAATTCGTGTGCGTGGCAGGCAAAACTGCCTGCCACGCAAGGATATAGCTCAACCCTTGATCGCTGCCATGACGGCTTCGCCCAGCGTTGCGGGGCTATCGGCCACCACGATGCCGGCGGATTTCATCGCTTCGATCTTCGACTCCGCGTCGCCCTTGCCACCGGCGACGATGGCGCCCGCGTGGCCCATGCGGCGGCCCGGAGGGGCGGTGCGGCCGGCGATGAAACCGGCGGTCGGTTTCCAGCGGCCCTTTTTCTTCTGCTCGGCGAGGAAAGCGGCGGCTTCCTCTTCGGCGGAGCCGCCGATTTCACCGATCATGATGATCGCTTCGGTCTCGTCGTCGTCGAGGAACATGTCCAGCACGTCGATATGCTCGGTGCCCTTGATCGGGTCGCCGCCGATGCCCACGGCCGAGGACTGGCCAAGGCCCAGATCGGTGGTCTGCTTCACGGCCTCATAGGTCAGCGTGCCCGAGCGGGACACGACGCCCACCTTGCCGCGCTTGTGGATGTGGCCGGGCATGATGCCGATCTTGCAGGCGTCCGGCGTGATGACACCGGGGCAGTTCGGGCCGATCAGCCGCGAGCCGGAATCGACGAGGGCGCGCTTCACGGTCATCATGTCGAGGACGGGGATGCCCTCGGTGATGCAGATGATCAGCTCGACCTTGGCGTCGATGGCTTCGAGGATCGAATCCGCGGCGAAGGGCGGCGGAACGTAGATCACCGAGGCATTGGCACCGGTCACATGCACGGCCTCGTGGACCGAGTTGAAGACCGGCAGGCCGAGATGCTCGGTGCCGCCTTTGCCGGGGGTCACGCCGCCGACCATCTTGGTGCCGTAGGCGATGGCCTGTTCGGAGTGGAAGGTGCCCTGCGAGCCGGTGAAGCCCTGACAGATGACTTTGGTATTTGCGTCTACGAGGACAGCCATTGCGGCCTCCTATTTTGCAGTTTCAAGTTTCGAAGCGGCGCGTTTGCGGGCTTCGATCCATAATCTGATGCTCAGGCCCAGCACGCTGATCGCGCCGGTCGCCAGAAAGGCGTGCATTCCGAAAAGCAGGGCCACCGCGCCGATGCCCCCCGGTCCGTCGACCTCGCCCGTGGCGAGACCCTGCCGGATCGGAAAGGTGACGCGCTGCCAGACCTGCCAGAGCAGAGCCAGAGCGGCGATAGAAGAGAACGGGATCGAGACGCGCGTCGCCTTCGCAAGCAGAGCGGCCAGAATCATGAGTACGCCGGCGGACACTGCGCCCGCAATCGCGCCCAGACAGACCGCTATGCCATAGATGAAGACCAACACGCACGGAGTCTCTTAGCCCTTCACAGCCTTCACGATCTTCTCGGCGCCATCGGCGAGGTTGTCGGCGGCGATCACGTCCAGACCGGACTCGTTGATGATCTTCTTGCCGAGATCCACGTTGGTGCCTTCGAGACGCACGACCAGCGGAACCTGGAGGCCGACCTCTTTCACCGCGGCGATCACGCCCTCGGCGATCACGTCGCAGCGCATGATGCCGCCGAAGATGTTCACCAGGATGCCTTTGACGTTCTCGTCCGAGGTGATGATCTTGAACGCCTCGGTCACCTTCTCCTTGGTCGCGCCGCCGCCCACGTCGAGGAAGTTGGCCGGTTCCGCACCGTAGAGCTTGATGATGTCCATGGTCGCCATGGCCAGGCCCGCGCCGTTCACCATGCAGCCGATCTCACCGTCGAGCGCGATGTAGTTCAGGTCGTGCTGGGAGGCGGCGAGTTCCTTGGGGTCTTCCTCGGTCTCGTCGCGCAGGCCGACGATGTCGGGGTGACGGTAAAGCGCGTTGCTGTCGAACCCGGCCTTGCAGTCGAGGCACTTGATCTCGCCGTCGGTGGTCAGGATCAGCGGGTTGATCTCCAGCATCTCCATGTCTTTCTCGACGAACATCCGGTAGAGGTTGCCGATCAGGTTGGAACACTGGCGGACGGCCTTGCCTTCCAGACCCAGCGCAAAGGCGACGCGGCGGCCGTGGAAGCCCTGGTAGCCGACAGCGGGGTCGATGGAGAAGGAGAGGATTTTCTCAGGCGTCGAGGCCGCGACCTCTTCGATGTCCATGCCGCCCTCGGTCGAGCAGACGATGGAGATGCGGCTGGACTGACGGTCCACCAGCAGGGCGAGGTAGAATTCGGAGGTGATGTCCGAGCCGTCCTCGATATAGATGCGGTTCACCTGCTTGCCGGCGGGGCCGGTCTGGTGCGTCACCAGCGTGTGGCCGAGCATGCGATTGGCTTCCTCGGCGGCTTCTTCCACCGATTTGGCCAGGCGCACACCGCCTTTTTCACCGGCTTCCGATTCCTTGAAGGAGCCCTTGCCGCGGCCGCCTGCATGGATCTGAGCCTTGACCACCCAGAGCGGGCCGTCGAGCTCGCCCGCTGCGGTCTTGGCGTCGTTGGCGGTCAGAACGATACGACCGTCCGAGACCGGGCAGCCATAGTCGCGCAGAAGCGCCTTCGCCTGATATTCATGGATGTTCATGAAAGAATCTTCCCGTCTTGCTGCGATTTCGTTGCCGGTATACCCATGCATAGCGGCCTGCGTTAAACGAAATATCGCGAGGTCCCTCGAATTGCGAGGAAATTCTGCCTTTTGTGATCACGCTTTTCGGAGCTGTGATCACAAAATCAAATCGTGTTTGTCTGATGTTAGCGGCGTCACGGAAGAATCACCGTTCCGCTGCGCTTCGGCCCCACCGTTTGGTGCATGGCGGAGGGCGGGAACGAAGGAAAAACGGGCGGAGGGCGCTGCGTGGACTATCTCGAGAGATCGGGACCGGACCGGATAGACCGGGAGGCGGTGCCGGTGGTGGCGCTGGTGCACAACGAGGCGAATATCCTGCCGGCGTTCCTGGCGCATTATCGCGGTCTGGGCCGGGTCACCTTTCTGATCGTCGACGACCGCTCGACCGATGGCACGGCCGCGCTTTTGGCGGCGCAGCCGGATGTCACGGTTTTCCGTCCGGTCGAGGGGTCGAGCTATCGTGCGCACAAGGCGCTGTGGCGGTCGCAGCTTCTGGATCGCTATGCGGATGGGCGCTGGTGTCTGGTGCCCGATCTCGACGAGCATTTCGTCTTCGCGGGCCAGCCCGGGCTGTCGCTGGAGGGCTATATCGCAGCGCTCGAAGGCGAGGGGGCGCAGGCGGTGGCGACGCTGATGATCGACATGTATGACGACCGGCCGCTGGGCGAGCACATCTTTCCGGACGGTCAGGGGCGCAGCCTGACTGAGAGCTTTCCCTATTTCGATGGCCCGGCGCCGTTCCCCGAAGGCTATGCCCTGCGCCCGGTGACGCGCGCGACGCTGAAACGGTTTCCGACGCCGCCGGTGGCCTTTGTCGGCGGGGCCCGGCACCGTCTGTTCTATCCGCGACCCACCCCGTCCGGTCCGGTCTCGCGCTGGGTCGCGTCGCATCGGTTCGGTTTTGACGGGGCGGTGAATGCCCGGCCGGGGCGGCTGGCGCGTTCGGTGGCGAAACGGCTCTTCGCGGGCACGCTGAACTGCACGAAGCTGGGGCTGCTGCGCTGGCGGCGGGGCTGGCAGTTCAACGGCGGCGCGCACAAGCTGGATGCGGCGATCCCGATGTCCGAGAGCATCGCGGCCTTTCTGCATTACCCCTTCACCCGCGGGCGCGAGGGGATCGAATATATCGCGAAACGGGGGCAGCACGCCGATGGTTCGGGCCATTACAAGCGGTTGCTGGATGGGGAGGGGCTGGCGCAGTCGCCGGTCTATGCCGGATCCAAGCGCTATACCGGGCCCGAGGCGCTGGCCGGGCTGATCCGGGGCGTGCCGGGGCGCTAGGCGCGCCCCGGCGAAAGCTCTTACGCGAGCGAGCCGTCGATGCCTTTGCAGGCTTCGACCAGGCCCTTCACGGCCTTGACCGAGGTGTCGAACATCTCTTGCTCTTCCTTGTTGAGCTTGATGTTGACGATCTTCTCGATGCCGCCGGCGCCGATCACGGTGGGCACGCCGACATACATGTCGGAGACGCCGAGGTCGCCGTCGCAATAGGCGGCGCAGGGCAGCACGCGCTTCTGGTCTTTCAGATAGGCTTCGGCCATTTCGATGGCCGAGGTGGCGGGCGCGTAGAAGGCCGAGCCGGTCTTCAGCAGGCCGACGATTTCGGCGCCGCCGTCACGGGTCCGCTGCACGATGGCGTCCAGCTTCTCCTGCGTGGTCCAGCCCATCTCGATCAGGTCGGGCAGCGGGATGCCGGCGACGGTCGAGTAACGGACCGAGGGGACCATGGTGTCGCCGTGGCCGCCCAGCACAAAGGCGGTGACGTCTTTCATCGACACGTTGAATTCGGTGGCGAGGAAGTGACGGAAGCGTGCCGAGTCGAGCACGCCGGCCATGCCGCAGACCTTGTTCGCGGGCAGGCCCGAGAATTTCTGCAGCGCCCAGACCATCGCGTCGAGCGGGTTGGTGATACAAATAACAAAGGCATCCGGCGCGTTGTCGCGGATGCCTTCACCGACCGACTTCATGACCTTGAGGTTGATGCCGAGCAGGTCGTCGCGGCTCATGCCGGGCTTGCGCGGCACACCGGCGGTGACGATGCAGACGTCGGCACCGGCGATGTCGGCGTAATCCTGCGTGCCCTTCAGCGTCGCGTCGAAGCCCTCGGAGGGGCCGGATTCGGCGATGTCGAGCGCCTTGCCCTCGGGGGTGCCTTCGGCGATGTCGAAGAGGACGACGTCACCCAGTTCCTTCAGGGCTGCGAGGTGGGCGAGCGTGCCGCCGATCTGTCCCGCGCCGATCAGGGCGATCTTGGGTCTTGCCATGGATCTAATCTCCGCTCCATTTCATGAATTCCGCCGCTTGCGTAAGGGTTTGCCCGGGCGCGCGCAAGGGCGCTGCGGGGCAGCGATGCGCGGGGGCGCCGGGGGGCAGGCGGAAATGATGGCGCTAAAGACAAGAAAATCGAGAGCTTAGCCCACGCCGGGCCCGGCGATGCGCGGGATCTGTTTTCAGCCCGCCAAAGGCGGGTGGGCGGGGGCCGGATCCGCAAATCCGCCGCTTGTGCGGCGGGGCTGTCGATTCTCGCGGTGGCCGGTCAGGCATCGCTTTCGGGGGCGGGAAGCGCCTCGGCCAGCGGCTCGAACGCCTGACCGCTGGCGACCAGACAGGTCAGCCCCGCCGGAGAGGTGACGGTGATCGTCCAGGTGCCGGTCTCGGCCGAGGCGAACACCTCCATCACCGCGTTGTTGCTGCCCAGCCCGATGCTCTGCCGCGTTTCGCCGTATTTCGAGGCCAGCTTCTCGATCACCTGCGCGCGGGGGGCACAGGTCGCGGTCTGCGCGCGGGCCTGCCCCGCGGGCACCGCCCCCAAACAGGCCACCAAACCCGCCATGACTGCCATCGTCCGTTTCATCGCTTTGCCCTTTCGGCTGTCGCGCCAGGAGGTCGCGCGGGCTTTGCCGCGCCTCCCGCGCCGGTCGTGCCCTCGGCTCTGGGTTGGCTTCGCTCCCCGGGGATGCGAACGCAGGTCCGAACCCCTGTCAAAAGCCTGCGGAGAAAACCCAAAGGATTGGTTAAGGCACCGGGACAGCCGTGCCGGTCGCGCCGGAAACGCGTCGGAAACCGGCTTTTTTCTGCGACGCGGCGCTTCTCCTCTTGCACTTTTCGCAAAAAACTGGCCTCTACCGCGCAACATTATTTCTTCGAAACGGAGGAGACTCATGGATCTCACGATGCGCCCCTACCGCTCGGTGCTCTATATTCCCGGTTCCAAGGACCGTGCTCTGGACAAGGCGCGCGGCCTGCCGGTGGATGCGATCATCTTCGATCTCGAAGACGCGGTCTCGCCCGGCGAAAAGCCCGCGGCGCGTGCCACCCTGGCCGCTGCGCTGGCGCAGGGCGGCTATGGCAAGCGGACCAAGATCGTGCGGATCAACGGGTTCGACACCGAATGGGGCGAGGCCGATGCCAAGGCCGCCAACGATATGGACTGCGACGCGGTGCTGCTGCCCAAGGTGGAAAGTACCGATCAACTCGACGCGCTGGCCAGGCTGACGGACAAGCCGCTCTGGGCGATGATGGAGACGCCCAAGGGCATGCTCAATGCCGCCAGTATCGGCGCGCATCCACAGCTCATGGGCATGGTGATGGGCACCAACGATCTGGCCAAGGAGCTGAACTCGCGCTTCCGCGCCGACCGGCTGCCGATGATGGCCTCGCTGGGCATGTGCCTGCTGGCAGCCAAGGCCACCGGCTGCGTGATCGTCGACGGCGTCTATAACGCCTTCAAGGACGACGCGGGGCTCAAGGCGGAATGCGATCAGGGCCGCGACATGGGTTTTGACGGCAAGACGCTGATTCACCCCGCGCAGGTCGAGATCACCAACGCCGCCTTTGCGCCGACCGAAGCCGAAATCGAGCTGGCCAAGCGCCAGATCGCCGCCTTTGAAGAGGCCGAGAAGGCCGGGCAGGGCGTTGCCGTGGTCGATGGCAAGATCGTCGAGAATCTGCATGTGGCGACCGCGCAAAGCCTGCTGGCCAAGGCGGATGCCATTGCCGCGCTGAGCGAATAAAGGCAGTCTGGCCGGGTATCGACACGCAAGGCACCAAAGGAGTTCTTTATGGTCCTGCTGATCCTCGGCGTGCTGCTCTGGGCGGGCGCGCATCTGTTCAAACGGGCCGCGCCCGCGCAGCGCGCGGCGCTTGGCGACAAGGGCAGGGGCGCCGTTGCGCTGGCGCTGCTCGTCTCCGTCCTGCTGATGATCTTCGGCTATCGCATGGCCGATGGCGCGGCGTTCTGGGGCCGGGATCCGGCAACGGTGGGCATCAACAATCTGCTGATGCTGGCGGCGCTCTATTTCACCTCGCCTGGGCCGAAGAAAGGCGCGCTGTTCTACCGGATGCGCCACCCGATGCTGACCGGGTTCCTGCTCTGGACGGTGGCGCATCTGCTGGTCAACGGCGACGTGCCGAGCTTTGTGCTGTTCGGCGGGCTGGGGCTCTGGGCCATTGTCGAGATGGGGGTCATCAACCGCGCCGAACCGGACTGGACCCCGCCGGAAAAGGGGCCGATCCGGAAAGACCTGATCTTTCTGGCCGCCAGCCTTGTCCTGCTTTTCGTCATTGGCTGGGTGCACACCTGGCTTGGCTACCCCACCTTCGGATAATGTCTGGGACCGCTATGAAACTCTACCGCTTTCTGACCGAGGACGACACCTCGGCCTTCTGCCACAAGGTCACCGCCGCGCTGAACAAGGGCTGGGAGCTGCACGGCCAGCCGACCTATGCCTTTGACGCCGCCAACGGGGTGATGCGCTGCGGTCAGGCCGTGGTGAAAGAGGTGGAGGGCACCTACACCCCCGAGACCAAACTGGGAGAGCACTGATGGCCAAGACCAATCCGGGACGTTTCTTCGAAGATTATGCCATCGGTCAGGTGATCGACCACGCGGTGCCGCGCACCGTCTCCACGGGCGAGCGGGCGCTTTATCACGCGCTCTACCCGGCGCGGCATGCGCTTTATTCCTCGGACGAATTCGCGCGTGCCAGCGGGCTGCCGGAAAGCCCGATCGACGATCTTGCGGCCTTCCATGTGGTGTTCGGCAAGACCGTGCCCGACATCTCGCTGAACGCGGTGGCCAATCTGGGCTATGCCGAAGGGCGCTGGCTGACCCCGATCTATGCGGGCGACACGCTGCGGTCGTCGTCCGAGGTGATCGGGCTCAAGCAGAACTCCAACGGCAAGAGCGGCGTGGTCTATGTGCGCACCACCGGCACCAACCAGCGCGGCGAGACCGTGATGGACTATTGCCGCTGGGTGATGGTGAAGAAAAACGATCTCGACGCGCCCGCGCCCGAAACGGTGATCCCCGAGCTGAAGACGGTGCTGACGCCCGAGGATCTGGCAGTGCCCGAGGGGCTGAGCTTCGAGAATTACGATTTCACCCTGGCGGGCGAGCCGCATCGCTGGGGCGATTATCAGGTGGGCGAGACCATCGACCATGTGGACGGCGTGACCATCGAAGAGGCCGAGCACATGATGGCGACTCGGCTCTGGCAGAACACATCCAAGGTGCATTTCGATTCCACGATCCGGCCCGACGGGCAGCGGCTGATCTATGGCGGGCATGTGATCTCCATGGCGCGCGCGCTGAGCTTCAACGGGCTGGCCAATGCGCAGATGATCGTGGGGCTGAACGGCGGGGCGCATGCCAACCCCTGCTTCTCGGGCGATACGGTCCGCGCCTGGACCGAGGTGCTGGACAAGGCCGACACCCCGGCGCCGGGCGTGGGGGCCATCCGCCTGCGGCTGGTCGCGACCAAGGGCGGGGCGCCGTTCGAGCTGAAAGGCGAGGACGGGAAATACCTGCCTAACGTGCTGCTGGACCTCGATTATTGGGCGCTTATGCCGCAGTGATCGGCGCCCCGGCGTTAACGATTTCGTCGCAAATGCGACCCCGCTCCGGTACACTTGGAGCGGGAGGAGATTCGTTTCTGCCATCAGAGGGTTCGCCATGCCTGCCACCGATCTGCCGCACGGAACCGAAGACGTTCTGGCCCTGCCTGTCCGGGACATTCCCGATACGATCAGCGATCTGGTCAAGTGCCGCAAATTCAGCGGGCTGGTCAGCAGCATCCACCGCGACATCCGCTCGCCGGATCCGGCGCTGCGCGACAAGGGCGCGCTGGCGCTGAAGCGGCTGGGGTTTCCCGACTGAGCCGCCGTCCTGTCGCATCTCGCAGCGACAGAATCAAATTCCGGCACATATTCTGCACTGCGGAATGTTAGCGTCCGATATGTGATCACACTTTTTCGGGTGTGATCACATTTTTGCTTATTTTTTCAAAAAGCGATCAAAAAACGCGCCTGCCATGCATGCACCGGCGTGACATGAGGCCCGGAAACCCGCTAGAACCCTGCCACGAGGGAACCGAAAGGACACGCCATGGCCGAAGAGACCCGGATCGAGCGCCCGCTCTCCCCCTTCATGATCGGGCCGTATTATCGACCGCAGCTCACTTCGATGAGCTCCATCCTCACTCGCATCACCGGAAACGCTCTGATCGTCGGCACGCTGCTGATGGTCTGGTGGTTCCTGGCGCTTGCCGCGGGGCCGGAATACTTTGAAACCGCCGAATGGTGGATTACCTCCTGGGTGGGCAATCTCATCATGTTCGGCTCGCTCTGGGCCATCTGGTATCACTACCTGGCCGGGCTGCGTCACCTGATCTTCGACGCGGGCAAGGGGCTCGACATCAAGACCGCCGAAAAACTCGGCTGGGCCTGCATTTACGGCTCCGTGGCGCTGACCGTCGCGACCGTGATCATCTACTGGATCTGAGGGAGGCATCGGATATGCGTTACCTGACCGACCGCAAGCGCGCCGTTGGCAAGGGCTCGGCCCATACCGGCGCCGAACATCACTGGTACATGATGGTCAGCTCCGTGGCGCTGGCGTTCATGGTGCCCACCTTCCTCATCATCTTCGGCCGGGCGCTGGGCTCGGGCTACGAGAGCGCGCTCGCCACGTTCGAGCGGCCCTTTCCGGCGATCCTCGCGGGGCTCACGCTCTTCGTCGGCATGCAACACTTTCACAAGGGCGCCCGCGTGATGCTGGAGGATTACACCAGCGGCACCACCCGGAAGCTGCTGATCATGCTGGTTGTGGGTCTGACCTATGCGCTCACCGCCGCCGGAATCTTCGGCATCGCCAAGATTGCCCTCTGAGACAGAAAGACCCGGAAAAATGGCTGCATACGAATACGAGACGCATGATTATGACGTCGTGGTGGTCGGGGCAGGGGGCGCTGGCCTTCGCGCCACGCTCGGCATGGCGGAGCAGGGGCTGCGCACGGCCTGCGTGACCAAGGTCTTCCCGACGCGTTCGCACACCGTCGCCGCGCAGGGCGGCATCGCGGCGTCGCTGTCGAACATGGGCCCGGACAACTGGCAGTGGCACATGTACGACACCGTCAAGGGCTCGGACTGGCTCGGCGACACCGACGCGATGGAATATCTCGCCCGTTCGGCGCCCGCCGCCGTCTACGAGCTGGAGCATTACGGCGTGCCCTTCTCGCGCACCGAAGAGGGCAAGATCTATCAGCGCCCGTTCGGCGGCCACACCACCGAATTCGGCGAAGGCCCGCCCGTGCAGCGCACCTGCGCCGCGGCCGACCGCACCGGCCACGCCATCCTGCACACGCTTTATGGCCAGTCGCTCAAGAACAACGCCGAGTTCTACATCGAATATTTCGCCATCGACCTGATCATGTCCGATGACGGCGTGTGTCAGGGCGTGGTCTGCTGGAAACTCGACGACGGCACCTTCCACGTCTTCAACGCCAAGATGGTCGTGCTGGCCACCGGCGGTTATGGCCGCGCCTATTTCTCGGCGACCTCGGCCCACACCTGCACCGGCGACGGCGGCGGCATGGTGGCCCGTGCGGGGCTCGCGCTTCAGGACATGGAATTCGTGCAGTTCCACCCGACCGGCATCTACGGCTCGGGCTGCCTGATCACCGAAGGCGCGCGCGGCGAGGGCGGTTACCTCACCAACTCCGAGGGCGAGCGCTTCATGGAGCGTTACGCGCCGACCTACAAGGACCTCGCACCGCGCGACTATGTCTCGCGCTCGATGACCATGGAGATCCGCGAGGGCCGTGGCGTGGGCGAGCATGGTGATCACATTCACCTGAACCTGTCGCACCTGCCCGCCGAAGCGCTGGCCGAACGCCTGCCGGGCATCTCGGAAAGCGCCAAGATCTTTGCCGGTGTGGACGTGACCAAAGAGCCGATCCCGGTTCTGCCGACGGTGCACTACAACATGGGCGGCATCCCGACCAACTACTGGGGCGAGGTGCTGAACCCGACCGCCGACAACCCGAACGCCGTGGTTCCGGGTCTGATGGCCGTGGGCGAGGCGGGCTGCGCCTCGGTGCACGGGGCCAACCGTCTCGGCTCCAACTCGCTGATCGACCTCGTGGTCTTTGGCCGCGCCGCCGCCATTCGTGCCGGCAAGGTGGTCGACAAGGACGCACCGAAGCACGCGCTGAACCAGCCGTCGGTGGATGCAGCCTTTGACCGGTTCGACGGGCTGCGCAACGCCAATGGCAGCACGCCGACCGCCGAGCTGCGGCTTGAGATGCAGCGTACCATGCAGTCCGATGCGGCGGTGTTCCGCACCGACAAGACCCTCAAGGAAGGCGTCGTGAAGATGACCGAGATCGCCGGCAAGATGGGCGACCTCAAGGTCACCGACCGCTCGCTGATCTGGAACTCGGATCTGATGGAAACGCTGGAGCTGACCAACCTCATGCCCAACGCGCTGGCCACCATCGTGGGCGCCGAGGCGCGCAAGGAATCCCGCGGGGCGCATGCCCACGAGGATTATCCGACGCGCGACGACGAGAATTGGCGGGTCCACACCATCAGCCGCGTCGAGGGCACCGAGGTCACGCTGAGCCATCGTCCGGTGATCCTCGATCCGCTGACCACCGAGGAGCAGGGCGGCATCAGCCAGGCCAAGATCGCGCCGAAGGCCCGGACCTTCTGATGCGGATCGGTCTCGCCCTGGGGATGCTTCTTGCCGGCTGCTCGGTTCTCGAGCCGCTGCCGGCAGGGGATCTTGCGCGCGAGACCGCCCGCGATGCGGTTGCGCCGGTGCTGATGGAAAAGGCGCCGGGGGTCGAGATTGGCCGTGCGGTCGATTGCACGCTCGATTACGCCAGCCGTGGCCAGATCGAGGCGCTGTCGCTTGCCTCGGCCAGCGGCCAGCCCGAGCTGATCGACGATATCGTCACCGATATCCTATACAAGAGAGGCACCCGCGATTGTATGCGCGGCGGCCTCGCCTACTGGCTGTTCCACTAGGAGATCCCGTCTTGCGCAAAGCCCTCCTTCTCACGCTGCTCCTCGCCGCCTGTTCGCAGGAAAGCCAGGATCAGATCGCACGCGAGGCCGCGCGGTCGACCGTGTCGAAGGTGGTGGCCGAGCGCTTTCCGGGCGTGCCTGTGCAGCCGGCCATCGACTGCGTCATCGACAATGCGTCGTCCACGCAGATCTATGCGCTGGCGGCGGACAGCATCACCGGTCCGACGGAAAGCACCGTGCAGATCGTCAGCGAGATCGTCTCGAAGCCCGAGACCCTAACCTGCCTGGCAGCCGAGGGGCTCCCGGCCCTCATCCGATAGGAGAGCGATATGGTTCAATTCACACTCCCCAAGAACTCCAAGATCCGTACGGGCAAGACCTGGCCGAAGCCCGAGGGCGCGACCAATGTCCGGGCGTTTAAGATCTACCGCTGGGATCCCGATACCGGCGAGAATCCCCGTGTCGATACCTACTATCTCGACATGGACAAATGCGGGCCGATGGTGCTGGACGCGCTGATCAAGATCAAGAACGAGATCGACACGACCCTGACCTTCCGTCGTTCCTGCCGTGAAGGCATCTGCGGCTCCTGCGCGATGAACATCGACGGGATCAACACGCTGGCCTGTATCTACGGGCTGGACGAGATCAAGGGCGATGTGAAGATCTACCCGCTGCCGCATATGCCGGTGGTCAAGGACCTGATCCCCGATCTCACGCATTTCTATGCGCAGCACGCCAGCATCATGCCCTGGCTTGAAACCAAGACCAACCGCCCCGAGAAGGAGTGGAAGCAGTCCATCGAGGACCGCAAGAAGCTCGACGGTCTTTATGAATGTGTGATGTGCGCGTCGTGCTCGACCGCCTGCCCGAGCTACTGGTGGAACTCCGACCGCTATCTCGGCCCGGCGGCACTGCTGCACGCCTACCGCTGGATCATCGACTCGCGCGACGAGGCGACGGGCGAGCGTCTGGACGGGCTGGAAGACCCGTTCAAGCTCTATCGCTGCCACACGATCATGAACTGCACCAAGACCTGCCCGAAAGGTCTGAACCCGGCGAAGGCCATCGCCGAGATCAAGAAGATGATGCTGAACCGCCACGTGTGATTTCCGCGTTCAGCGACCGACAAGCGCCGCGCCCTCCCGGGTGCGGCGTTTTTCTATGGCCCGCCGTGCGCCCGCTCTCGGGCGCCTGCGTGACCGGATGCTTTGCGGCATCCGTGTTGTAGACCGGCAGCCGCCACGGGTTTTGCACTGGCAGTTGTGTTGCCCATCAGGATCGAGACCGGTCCAATCGCCGCGCCTTATCGAAGAGGTTGGGCATGTGGGCTGGGCGATGGCTGGGGCCGGGGGGGGCTCTACAAGGCGCGTGAGTGACCTTGGGGAACCATGCAAAAGATGCATTTCGCATTTGCAGCATCGTGGGATGTGCTGCGGTGCAGCAAAGTATATGTCGGTATGCAAGGGGGGGATGACGGCACAGAACCGAAAGGCCACCCGATGCAAGAGCAGACCAAATCCCAGATCGACGCGCAGGACGCGCTTGCCATCCTCGAGCAAGCCTATGCCTATTACCAGCCCGAGCCGGTGCTGGTGCATGTGAACGCCCGCGAGCTGAACGAAGACAAAGACGGCTTCGCCTATTACCGCGCGGCCTGAGGCACTGGTCCCGCAGGCACGGCGGGCTAGGGTTTTCCTCATGACACAGGTGATTTTTGAACGGAGCCGGCGATGATCTTTGCTGCCGGCTTCGTTTTCGTTTTTGTGATCTTGTTGTTTTACAATATGAAATTCCGCGACAGACGGCTTTGCCGCTGGCGTGAGTACCGGCAGGGCGGCGTCTCGCGCTGGACTTGCATTCACTGCGGTGCCGAGACCGAAGGCACACCGGGCACCCCGCCGAAACTGTGTTTGCGCGATCACATCTGACCGGCCCGGAAAATTTTTTGCAGAGCGCAAAAATTCCCTCTTGATCGAATCCGGGCGTGGCCTCATATGCCCGCTCATAGACGCCAACGCACGCGCCTCTGTCGAGGTGGGCAATCACAAACCCACGCGGTTACGTAGCGACGGTAACGTCTCCCTTGGAACTGAGCGGTCTGCGCCGGGAAACCGGAATGGCCGGGTCTGATTGGAGATGACCAATGAACGCATACGTGACCGGGCTTGCCGCCCGCCAAACCCCTGTCTTTGCCGCACCCGCTCCGGAAGCGCCCGTCGAGCAGCACCTGTCGCGTGCCGAGGCCTATATCCGCGCCCATGATTTCGCGCGTCCGACCCTGGTGATCGACACCCAGGCGGTGGCCCGTCAATACGCCGCGCTGGCGCAGGGGCTGGGCCGTGCCCGCATCCACTATGCGGTCAAGGCCAACCCGGCGCCGGAAATCCTGCGCCTGCTGGCCCGCCTCGGCTCGAATTTCGACGCCGCGTCGCGCACCGAGATCGCCATGTGCCTGGCCGCCGGGGCCACGGCCGACCGCATCTCCTTCGGCAACACGGTCAAGAAAGTGTCGGACATCGCCTGGGCGCATGCGCAGGGCGTGAGCCTCTTTGCCGCCGACGCCGAGGAAGAGCTGGCAAAGCTGGCCGAGCACGCGCCGGGCGCCCGCGTCTACATTCGCGTGATCGTCGAGAACACCGAGGCCGACTGGCCGCTGACCCGCAAGTTCGGCTGTGCCCGCGACAAGGCGCTGGAGCTCATCGCGCTGTCCAAGACGCTGGGGCTCGACCCGGTGGGCCTGTCCTTCCACGTGGGCTCGCAGACCCGCCGCGCACAGATGTGGGCGCCGGTTCTGGATCAGGTCGCGGCCATCTGGCACGCCGCTGGCGACGCAGGCCACGCGCTGACCCTGCTGAACATCGGCGGCGGTTTCCCGGCCTTCTATGGCGAGGCCATCGAGGCGCCGATGAACTATGCCGCCGACGTGATGGGGCTGGTGCATGAGCGCTTTGGCGATGTGGCCGAGATCATGGCCGAGCCGGGCCGTGGCCTGGTGGCCGAGGCCGGCGCGATTGCCGCCGAAGTGCTTCTGGTGTCGAAGAAATCCGACAACGACCTGCACCGCTGGGTGTATCTCGACATCGGCAAGTTCTCGGGCCTGGCAGAGACCATGGAAGAGGCGATCCGCTACCAGTTCCTGACCGACCGCGACGGCGACGATCTCGGCGCCTGCATCCTCGCCGGCCCGTCCTGCGACAGCGCCGACGTGCTCTACGAAAAGCGCCCGGTCGAGCTGCCGCTGGGGCTGAAGGCGGGGGACCGTATCATCATCCGCAACTGCGGCGCCTATACATCGACCTATGCCTCGGTCGGTTTCAACGGCTTCCCGCCGCTGGATGTCGTGGCGATCTAGGCTCTACCGCCTTGCTCACGGACCAAAGGCCGGCCCCATCGGGGTCGGCCTTTTTCTTTGAAGTGGCGAACAGGCGGGAATGGTGGGCAGATTGCCCACCCTACGGATCGCGCGGGTCCCGCCCCGGACCTGGTCCGGGGCCTCATCGTTTGAGCCGCCGGTGCGATTTTCCCGCGCCGTGCTTCAATCTCCACTCTGCCGGAGCTGGCTCGCGTTTCGGCTGTGGCCATGGCGCGCCCGTCCCGGTCTTCTGGCATGTCCCCGACCTTCTGGCGTCTCTCACAGCGCTGTCCCTTCAACCGCATGGACATCCCCGGCAATTCCGGTAACCGTAGCGCCGTCGCCGGGCGCAGATCCGGCAGGGGATACCAGGGATAAGACAGGGAGTTCCGCAATGTCCGTGAAAACGCTTCTCGCCGCCGCGAGCCTGGTGGCAATGGCCGCCGCCGCGCAGGCCGAGGTCAAGGTCGGTCTGATCACCACGCTTTCGGGCGGCGGCGCGAGCCTCGGGATCGACACGCGCGACGGGTTCCTGCTGGCGATGGACGCGGCGGGGCGCGACGATGTCGAGGTGATCGTCGAGGACGACCAGCGCAAGCCGGATGTGGCGGTGCAGATCGCCGACAAGATGATCCAGTCCGACAAGGTCGATATCCTGACCGGCATCGTCTGGTCGAACCTCGCCATGGCCGTGGTGCCCGCCGCCACCGCGCAGGGCAAATTCTACCTCTCGACCAATGCCGCCCCCGCGCAACTCGCGGGCAAGGGCTGCAACCCGAATTACTTCTCGGTCTCCTATCAGAACGACAACCTGCACGAGGCCGCTGGCGCCTATGCCAAATCTGAGGGCTATACCAAGCCCTTCATCATGGCGCCCAACTATCCTGCCGGCCATGACAGCCTGAACGGGTTCAAACGCTTCTATGGCGGCGAGCTGGCGGGCGAGGTCTTTACCCAGCTCGGACAGACCGATTACGCCGCCGAGCTGGCGCAGATCCGGGCCAGCGGCGCCGACAGCATCTTCTTCTTCCTGCCCGGCGGCATGGGGATCTCCTTCCTCAAGCAATATGCCGACAGCGGCATCGAGCTGCCGGTGATGGGCCCCGCCTTCTCCTTCGATCAGGCGATCCTTCAGGCGGTGGGCGACGCCGCACTTGGCGTCAAGAACGGCTCCAACTGGTCCAAGGATCTCGACGTGCCGGCCAACGCCGCCTTCGTCAGCGCATTCGAGGAGAAATACGGCCGGCTGCCCTCGCTCTACGCCGCCTATGGCTATGACACCGCGAACCTGATGCTCTCGGCGCTGGACAAAGCCGAGCCCTCGGATGCCGATGCCTTCCGCGCGGCGCTGAAGGCTGCCGATTTCGACAGCGTGCGGGGCAAGTTCTCCTTCGACACCAACAATCACCCGATCCAGGACATCTATATCCGCGAGGTGATCAAGGAGGGCGACATCTACACCAACAAGATCGTCGCCACCGCGATCGAGGACCGGTCGAGCGCCTATGTCGCCGACTGCCCGATGCAGTAAACCCGGCAGGGGCCGCCCCGGCGGCCCGCCCGAGACGAGCGCCCGCAATGTCCCCGATCCTGCTTGCTGAACAGGTCCTGAACGGCCTGCAATCCGGTGTCATGCTGTTTCTCATGGCCGCCGGGCTGACGCTGATCTTCGGCGTCATGGGGCTCATCAACCTGGCGCATGGTTCGCTCTACATGGTGGGGGCCTTTGCCGCCGCCGCGGTCGCGGGGCTCACCGGCTCGTTCCTGCTGGCGCTGGTGGCGGCGCTGGCCGCCGCCGCTGCCGCCGGTGCGCTGGTCGAGCTGCTGGTCATCCGCAGGCTTTATGCCAAGGACCATCTCGACCAGGTGCTCGCCACTTTCGCGCTGATCCTGATCTTTTCCGAAGGCACGCGCTGGCTTTTCGGCTCCTTCCCGCTCTATCTCGACATTCCCGAGGCGCTCTCGGGCACCGTGACCCTGCCCGGAGGGATCGCCTATCCCGCCTACCGGCTGGCGCTGATCGGGGTGGGGATTGCCGTGGCGCTGGGGCTCTGGTGGCTGAACGCCCGCACCCGGCTCGGCATCCGCATCCGCGCGGGCGAGAACGACCGCGAGATGATCGCGGCGCTGGGGGTGGATATTTCCAAGCTCTACACGCTGGTGTTTGCGCTCGGCGCGGCGCTGGCGGGGCTCGCGGGCGCGCTGGTGGGGGCGATCCAGTCGGTGCAGGTGGGTATGGGCGAGCCGGTGCTGATCCTCGCCTTCGTGGTGATCGTGATCGGCGGCATCGGCTCAATCAAGGGCGCGCTGATCGGCGCGCTGCTGGTCGGGCTCACCGATACGCTGGGCGGCGTGCTGCTGCCCGAGCTCTTCAAGCTCTTCACCGACCCGGCCAGCGCCGCCGCCAGCGGTTCGGCCTTTGCCTCCATGGCGATCTATATCCTGATGGCGGCGGTGCTGATCTGGCGGCCCACCGGATTGTTCGGGGCAAGGGCATGAGCCGGGAAAGCTGGCTCAACACCGCGCTGCTGCTGGCGCTGGTGGCGGTGCCGGGATGGGCGCTCTGGGCGGACGAGCCCTTTACCATCACGCTTGCCACCCGCGCGGTGATCTTTGCGCTGGCGGCGGTGGGGCTGAACATCGCGCTGGGGATGGGCGGGCTGGTGAGCCTCGGCCATGCGGTGTTTTTCGGCATCGGCGGCTATGCGATGGGGATCCTTGCGAGCCATGCGCAGACCTATACCGCGCTGATGGAGTGGCCCTTTGTGATCGAGGGCACAAAATCCATGCCGGTGATCTGGCTTGTGGCGGTGGCGGCCTCTTCCTGCGCTGCGCTTGTCATCGGGTTGTTGAGTCTGCGCACCTCGGGGGTCTATTTCATCATGATCACGCTGGCCTTCGGTCAGATGATGTATTTCTTCGCGATCTCCTGGCCGGCCTATGGCGGCGAGGACGGCCTGTCGATCTATGTGCGCAACGGCTTTCCGGGGCTGAACACGCTTGTTCCGATCCAGTTCTACGGCATCTGCCTCGTCTGGCTCTGCATCGCGCTTTTGCTTTACGCCCGGCTGATGCGCTCGCCCTTCGGGCTGGCGCTGAACGCGGCGCGGCAGGTGCCGGCGCGGGTGCGGGCGGTGGGGCTCGACCCGAGGCGGCTGCAACTGGTGGCGCTGGTGATCTCGGGCGGCATCACCGGGCTTGCCGGGGCGCTCTTTGCCGATCTCAACCGCTTTGTGAGCCCTTCCATGCTGAGCTGGCAGATGTCGGGTGAGATCATGGTGTTCGTCATCATCGGCGGCGTGGCGCGGCTTTTCGGCCCGGTGGCGGGGGCGGGGTTCTATGTGCTGCTGGAGCATCTTCTGGGCGGGGTCAGCGAGTTCTGGCAGATCTTCCTCGGGCTCTTCCTGCTGGCGGTGGTGCTGTTCGGCAAGGGCGGTCTGGTGGGGATGATCGCGGGGAGGCGGGGTAATGGCTGAGCCGGTTCTGGCCACGCATGGGCTCAGCAAGGCCTTTGGCGCACTTCAGGCGAGCGACGGGATTTCCATCGACCTGCGGCCGGGCGAGATCCACGCCATCATCGGGCCGAACGGCGCGGGGAAATCCACGCTGATCGCGCAGATCTGCGGTGCGCTTGCCCCCGATGCCGGGCGGGTGGAGTTCCTCGGGCGCGACGTGACGCGCGAGAGCACCGAGGCGCGGGCGGCGCGCGGGCTGGCGCGGACCTTCCAGACCTCGGCGCTGGCGATGGAGGACACGGTTCTGCAAAACGCGCTGCTCGGCGCGCTTGGGGCCAGCGGGCGGCCATGGCGGTTCTTTGCGCGGGCGGATCGGGATGCAAGCCTGCGCGCCCGTGCCGAGGCGGCGCTGGAGGCGGTGGGGCTTGCCGATCTGGCCGAGCTGCGCACCGCCGAGCTGAGCCATGGCCAGCGCCGGCAGCTTGAGGTGGCAGTCGCGCTGACGCTGGCGCCCAAGGCCTTTGTCATGGACGAGCCGATGGCCGGGCTGGGGCAGGAGGGCTCTAAACGTCTGACCGGGTTCCTTGACGGGCTGCGGGCGCAGGCGCCGATCCTGCTGGTGGAGCACGATATGGACGCGGTCTTTGCGCTGGCCGACCGGATCAGCGTGCTGGTCTATGGAAAGGTGATCGCCACCGGCAGCGTCGAGGAGATCCGCCGCGACCCGCAGGTGCGCGACGCCTATCTGGGAGAGGAGGCATGAGCCTCCTGTCGCTGCACCGGGTTACGGCGTCCTATGGCGCGAGCCAGGCGCTCTTTGGCGTCGATCTGGAGATCGCGCCGGGGCAGGCGGTGGCGATGATGGGCCGCAACGGCATGGGCAAGACCACCACCGTGCACTGCATCTGCCGAATGCTGCCAGCGCAAGGGACGCTGGTTTTCGACGGCCACGATCTGAGCCGCCTGCCAAGCCACAAGGCCGCGCGGCTGGGCATCGGGCTGGTGCCCGAGGGGCGGCGCTGTTTCCGCGATCTGACGGTGAGCGAAAACCTCATCGCCGCCGCGCGCCCGGGTCATTGGGATGCGGCGCGGGTCGAGGCGCTGTTCCCGCGTCTGGGCGAGCGGCGGCGCCAGCGCGCCGCCTCGCTCTCGGGCGGCGAGCAGCAGATGCTGGCCATCGGGCGGGCGCTGATGACCAATCCGCGCCTGCTGATTCTCGACGAGGCGACCGAGGGGCTGGCGCCGACTGTCCGGCAGGAGATCTGGGCCGCCATCGCGGCGCTGAAGGCCGAGAGCGGCATGGCGATGCTGGTGATCGACAAATCCCTGAAGGAGCTGCGCGGTGCCTGCGACCGGGCGGTGATCCTCGAACGCGGACGCAGCGTCTGGAGCGGCGCCATGGCGGCTCTGACCGAAGAGGTCTGCGAGACCCATCTGGGGCTCTGAGCGCGCGGCAGGCCCTGCCGGTGCGATTCGCGCTGGCGTGCCTGCCAGGGGCATTTGCTCAAAACAGACACAAATCGGGCATTTTTTCGGATTTGTCGCCATATGGCGATCAGCGCATCCGTTCGGTCGGGTTTCTGGGTTCCCATAGGTAAACCTATGGCCAGACAGCTTTTCTCTGCCGCGTGTGAAGGAGGCTGTCACTGTTTCCAAAATGGATACACAAAGTTTCTGCCGGTTTTTCGCCGCAAAGGGCTTAGGTTGCGCAAGCTGCAGTGCACGCTGCTGGGAAGGGTGCAGTTTGGTTGGCTCTTCCCGTTTCTGGTAGAGGATCCGCAATGCCCACATTCGACCCGAACGCCGCTCTCGGCGATGTGGAGGATATCCATGGCGCCTTCGAGATCGAGGTGGTCGCCCGTTTCGACGATGTTCTCGCCGGCTATTGGCAGCGGGTTCTCGACCTCGGCGACGGCCCGGCGACGAACAACATCCTTCTGGCGCAGGTCGAGAACACCACCGACATGGTGTTTGCCATCTACCAGAACGGCGAGAACTACCGGGTTACCGCGCCCGATGCGATCGTCGAGGGGGAAACGGCGACCTGGAATGTCGGTGTCGATCCGGATGGGCTGATGTGGATCGCCAAGGACGGCGTGCGGCTGGGCGAGGCGCAGGGGGTGGTGCCGTCCGACACCTCGCGGCTGAACGAATTGCTGGGAGAGTCCAACTGGGCGGACGACGCCCCGCTGGAAGGGGCGGTTCTGGGCATCGACGTGACCAATGCGGCCGAAACCCCGGATGGCGGTTTTCTGAACGAGCCCGCGCAGATCGGCGGGGCGTTCCGGCTCGATGTCGCGGCGCGCTATGACGATCTGTCGGGGCGCTCCTGGCAGGGGGTGTTCGATTTCGCGGACGATGCGGGCACCAGCAGCATTGCGCTGACCCAGGTCGGCGCGACCGGGGACATGATGTTCGCCATCGTGCAGGATGGCGTGACCTATTCGGTCACCGCGCCCGACGCCATCGAAGAGGGCGAGATGGCGCATTGGGCGGTCGGCATCGAGGCGGACGGCACCATGTGGCTGGAAAAGGACGGCGCGCGGCTGGCGGAAGGTCAGGGCGTGGTGCCCGCCGATGTGAGCCGCGACGATCTGCTGATCGGCGACAGCGGCCAGTCCGGCGGCGATCCGCTGGACGGGGTCGTGCTCGACCTCACGGTCACAGGCGGCGATCCGGTGGAAGATCCGGTGGTGCCCGAAGATCCGACCGCTCCGGAGGACCCGGCGGTCCCGGAGGATCCCGTTGTTCCCGAGGAACCGGTGGATCCTGTCGACCCCGATCCGACGCCGGCGGAGGAACTGCCGCAGATCGACGGCGCTTTCCGGCTGGATGTGACGGCGCGGTTCGACGATGTGCAGGGCGCCTATTGGCAGCGGGTGGTGGATTTCGGCGACGGCCCTGCCACGAACAACATCATTCTGGGGCAGATCGAGAATACCTCGGACATGATGTTCGAGATCTGGCAGGACGGCAGCGTCTACCGGGCCATCGCGCCGGACTCGATCGTGCAGGGGGAAACCGCCGACTGGAGCGCCGGAGTCGATCCGGACGGGCTGATGTGGCTCGAGAAGGACGGCGTGCGGCTGGCCGAGGCCGATGGCGTGGTGCCCGAGGACACCGACCGCGAAAATCTGCTGGTGGGCGAATCCAACTGGCCCGGAGACGATCCGCTTGTCGGCGAGGTCACGGAGATTTCGGTCACGGCGCTGACCGAACCGGCCGACCCCGGAGAGGATCCGCCGGTGGAAGACCCGGTGGTGACCGATCCCACGGACCCAACCGATCCCACCGATCCGACCGACCCCACGGATCCGACCGACCCGGTGGCCGCCGGCGCCGGCGACATGATCTTTGTGGCGCATCAGGACGACGACCTGCTGTTCATGAACCCCACGATCAGCGAGTTGATCGACGCGGATGAACCGGTGACGACGGTCTATCTGACCTCGGGCGATTTCGGTCTGGACGAATCCTATTGGGGGGCACGGGAACAGGGCGAAAAGGATGCCTATGCCCATATGGCGGGGTCGAACGACTGGGTCGATGAAACCGTAAGCGTCTCGGCCGGCGGGCAGGAGTACGAGATCGCCAGCTCCTATCTTGCCAGCCAGCCCGAGATCCGGCTCTATTTCATGCGTCTTCCCGACGGCTTCTCGGGCACCGGCTCGGACACTTACGGGCTCGAAAGTCTGGAAAAGCTGTGGGACGGCTCGATCGAGACCATGACCGCGGTCGATGACAGCGCCACCTATTCGCGTGACGAGCTGCTGAATGTCCTGACGGCGTTGATGGATCGGCATCAGCCCGACCAGATCCATATCCAGGATCACAGCAGCGAACATGTCGATCTGGAGCATTCCGATCACGTACATGCCTCGGAATTCGCCGCTTCCGCCGCGGCGGATTACAGCGGCGACCTGACGGTCACGAGCTATTACGGCTATGCCACCTGGGGCTTCGAGGAGAACGTGGTCGGCGCCGAGCACGAAGAGATGCGCGATACTTTCCTGGAGTATGCTGGCCACGACCCGCAGGTCTGGGGCGGCGACGGCCAGTTGATCGACGCCTACGAAGAGTGGCTACAGCGCGAATACGTGGCCGAGGAATACACGCAGGGCGCCACGCCGCAGGCCGCGCTGGCGGCGCTGATGCTCGTGTCCGACACGGTGGTGGAGGAAGAGGCGCAGCAGCTTCTCGATGCCGAGGCGGAGGCCGCCGACGAGGTGCTGGTCGCCTGATGTCGGGCAGGCCGGTCGCAGACCCTGCCGGCGGTCTGAACGGTGTCTTGTCCCGGGCGGCGCTTTGGGGTTCAGTCGGGCTTTCGATAGGAGAGCCGCCGATGACCCAAGCGCCCCCCGATGCCGATGCCCGCCGTGCCATTCCGCCGGTGGTCGCCTATCCGCCCGACACGCTGCCGCGCCCCGATCTGGCGCTTTATGCCGGCGCGCTGGCGGGGGCGACCCTTGTCGGGTCCGCAACCGCCGCTCCGCGTGAGGCGTGCAGCTTTCGCGTCGCCGCCGGGCAGTTCTTCCGCATCCGCAGCGTCGACGGGCCGCAGGTGGGGGACCTGAACCTCTGGCATGACGGCGATCTGAGCGAGCGGTTCTATTCCGGCAAGACCCGCGCTTTGCACGGCACCCATGTAAGCACGGGAGAACGGCTCTGGTCGTCCTTTCCGCATCTGCGCCCGATGGCCACCATCGTCGAGGATACGCTCGACTGGTACGGGATCGACACCTTTGGCGGCGCGGTGCACGATGTGATCGGCACGCGCTGCGATCCCTATACCGGCAATCTCCTGTCGGGGACGCAATATCATCACTGCTGCCATTCGAACCTGACACGGGCGCTCGCCGACGCGCTGGAGATCCCGCTGGCCGAGGCCGAACCGCATGTGCATGACGTGCTGAACGTCTTCATGTGTACTGGGTTCACCCGCGACACCGGGCAGTATTTCATGAAAGCGAGCCCCGTGCGGCCCGGCGATCACCTGACGGTTTTCGCCGAGATCGACCTGCTGGGCGCACTCAGCGCCTGTCCCGGCGGCGATTGCTCGTCCGAGCACAGCTCGGACGAGGCGCGGTGCTACCCGTTGCAGGTGGAGATCCTCGCCCCCGCCGTCGGGGCGCTGGAGGGCTGGCAGCCGCCGGCGCGCAGCGGCTATGACGGCAGCCACGGGCGCTAGCCGCGCTCAGCCATGCACGAAATGCACCCGGTCGAAGCTCTGCCGCCACGCGGCGACTTCGGGGGCGAGACTTTCCGGGTCGTTGGCGCGCAGCGCCTCGGCGATGAGCTTGGCAAGCCTGGGCGCATCGGCGGCGGTCATGCCCCAGCGCACCAGCTCGGGCGTGCCCAGCCGCAGCCCGTTCATATCGCCGGGCACCGGCGCGCCGGGCAGGCCGATGCCGCAGGCGAGAAACCCGGCGCGGCGCAGCGTCTGCGCCGCCGCCTGACCGCCGCCCAGCGGCGCCGCCTCGAGGGCGAACTGATGCGAGAGCGTCGGAGCTATTGCGGCGCCATGAACCGCCAGCCCCTCGGCTTGCAGCGCCGAGGAAAGCGCCTGCGCCATGGCGATCATCTCTTGCGCATAAGCCGCCCCGAAATCGCGCCAGTCGAGCAGCGACATTGCCAGCGCGGCGGTTTTCGAGGCGTCGAAATTGGCGGTCATGCCGGGAAAGGCGATGGCGTCGAGCCGTTCGGCGATTGCGGCATCGTTGGTGACCAGCAGCCCCGAGGGCGGTCCGCCAAGCGACTTATACGTGCTCATGGTCATCAGATCCGCGCCGTGATCGAGCGGGTTCTCCCAGGCACCGCCCGCGATGATGCCGCATTGATGCGCCGCGTCGAACATCAGGCTGGCGCCCACCTCGTCGGCGATGGCGCGCACCTCGGCCACCGGATGCGGCCAGAGGTTCAGCGACCCGCCCAGCGTGATGATGCGCGGCCGTACCTCCCGGGCCAGCCGGGCCAGCGCGTCCAGATCGACCGTGTAATCGTCGGCATTCACCGGCGCGGCATGGGTCGTCAGGCCGTAGAGCCCGGCGCAGCCCGCCGCGTGATGGGTGACATGGCCGCCGATCTCGCCGGGCGGGGCGATGATCGCATCGCCGGGTTGCGCCAGCGCCATGAAGGCATAGAGATTGGCGATTGCCCCGGAGGCGACGCGCAGCTCGGCAAAGGCCGCGCCGAACACTTCGCAGGCGAGGGTCGTGGCGAGGATCTCGATCTCTTCCACCGCTTCGAGACCGGTCTCGTATTTGTCGCCGGGCGCCCCCAGAGAGGGGCGCATCCCCAGACCCGAGGCCAGCAGCGCCTCGGCGCGCGGGTTCATCACATTGGTGGCCGGGTTCAGGTTGAAACACGCGCGCTCGTGGATCGCGCGGTTGCGCTCGGCCAGCGCGTCGATGCGGTCGGCCAGCGTGGCGGATGTCTCGGCGGTCATCTCGCCGGTCACGCGGCGGATCAGGGTCTTGCTGGCCTCGGGCAGCCAGCGGCGTTCGGCGACAGTCATGCGGATCTCCTGTGATCTGGCGCCCATTGGACATGCGACCCGGCTTGCGCGCAAACCAGTATTCATGAATACTAGGGATAGAAAAACTAAACATGGTCTGATGCCCGTCGATCCTCCCCGCCCCAAACCGCCGCCGCTGACGGCGCTGCGCGCTTTCGAGGCGGCGGCGCGGCTGGGCGGCTTTGCCCGCGCGGCCGAGGAACTGGCGGTCAGCCCGGGGGCGGTATCCCAGCATATCCGCACGCTGGAGGATTGGGCGGGCGTGACGCTGTTCATTCGCAATGCGCAGGGCGTGCGGCTGACGGCGGCGGGCGCGCGGGTGCTGCCGCTGGTTTCCGAGGCGTTCGACGGGCTGGGGCAGGCGGCGCAGACCCTGCGTGCGGCGGCGGGGGATGTGCTGAGCATCGCCGCGCTGCCGTCCTTCGCGCAGCTCTGGCTCTCGCCCCGGCTGCCGCGGCTGCGCGCGGCGCTGCCGGGGGTGACGATTTCGGTCACCGCGCTCGAACGCCCGCCGAACCTGCTGCGCGAGCCGTTTTCGCTGGCGCTGTTCCCGGGGGCGCAGGGGCAATATCTGGCGCAGGACGCGCTGTTTCCGGTCTGCACCCCCGAACTGGCCCGCAGGCTGCATCGGACCGAGGATCTACTGTCGGTGCCCTGTCTCGGCGATACGATCTGGACGGAGGACTGGCCGCTCTGGTTGCAGCGGGCCGGTGGGCCGGCGCAAGTGTCGGGGCCGGGCTTCTCGCTTTATGCGCTGGCGCTGGCAGAGGCGCTGAACGGGGCAGGGGTGCTTATGGGGCGCAAGCTGCTGGTGGCGCCACATCTGCAAAGCGGTGCGCTGGTGCGCCCGTTTCCGCTTGCGGTGCCGCTGCCCGATCCGCTGCGCGCGCTGACGCCGCCCGAGCCCCTTCCGGGCCCGGTGCGGCGTCTTCTGGATCTTCTGCGCGAGGATCTATGAGGCGAAAGCCGCCTCGAGGGCGATCTGCACCATATCTTCGAACGAGCTTTGCCGATCTTCCGAAGGCAGCGCCTCATGCGTCAGAAGGTGATCGGAGACCGTCAGCACGGCAAGCGCCCGGACGCTGTGGCGGGCGGCGAGATTATAGAGCTCTGCCGCCTCCATTTCGACGCCGAGGACCCCGTGCCGGCTCATGATCTCGTTAAGATCGGGGCGCTCGTCATAAAACACATCCGCGGAATAAATTCCGCCGACGTGATATGTTGCGCCAATCGCTTTCGCCGCGTTCGCCGCGGCGTTCAGCAATCCGTAATCCGCGCAGGGGGCGAAATTCAGCTCGCGGAAAATACCGGAGGACGGAGTCGACAAGGACGAGGCCGTCATTGCGAGAATGACGTCTCGTAAGCCGACCGTTTCCTGCATCGCACCACAGGAGCCGATACGGATCAGGGTCTTTGCGCCGTAATCGCGGATCAGCTCGTTTGCATAGATCGACAGGCTGGGCATTCCCATGCCCGAGCCGTGGATCGTGACCCGGTGACCCTGCCAGGTGCCGGTAAAGCCCAGCATCCCGCGCACGCGGTTCACACATACAGGATTGTCGAGAAACGTCTGTGCCGCCCATTCCGCGCGCAACGGATCTCCGGGCATGAGCACCGTTTCGGCGATCTGCCCGGGCTCCGCTCCGATGTGAATGGTCATCAGAGAGCCAGGTCTTCCAGAGACTTCCCGGACTCGAGGGCGGCGACCACCCAATTCGGTTTGCGGCCGCGCCCGGTCCAGGTTTGCTCGGGATCGGCGGGGTTGGCGTATTTCGGTGCGCCTTTGGAACCTTTGCTGCCGCCTGCGGCAAGAATTTCGTCAAGCGAGAAACCGAATTCCTTGGCGGCCTGTTCGACGGCGCGTTTCGCCTCGGCCTTGCGGCGGGCGTCGATGGTTTTCAGCGCCTTCTCGACATCGATCTTGAGTTGTTTCAGCTCGTCTTTGGAAAGGGTTTCCAGGTCGATATCCATTTTTTATCTCCTTATCTGGCTGAAGATTTCTGGCTTCTTATCTCCTTTTCCCAGATTGGAGTAAACGCAAGGGTAAAAATTGTGTCAGTTGCATAAAGATGCAATAAAAGCGGAAAGCCGCTCATCTTTTCGATGAGCGGCCAAATTCACATTCTATTTATGGTGTACGTCTCGGCCTATTCGGCGGCAACCGCCTGCGGATCCACAAGCGTGACGATATCCATCATGATCGTGTTCAGCACGAAATCCTTGGGCGTATAGACCTTCGCCACGCCCATGGCTTTCAGCCGTTTGGCATCCTCGTCGGGAATAATGCCGCCGACGATCACCGGAATATCGCCCAGCCCTTCGTTGCGCATGCGCTCCATCAGATCCTCGACAAGCGGGATATGGCTGCCCGACAGGATCGAGAGCCCCACCACATGGGCGCCGGTCTTGGCCGCCTCGACGATCTGCTCGGGGGTCAGACGGATGCCCTCGTAGTCGATCTCCATGCCGCAGTCGCGGGCGCGGAAGGCGATCTGTTCGGCGCCGTTGGAATGGCCGTCGAGGCCGGGCTTGCCGACCAGGAAGCGCATGCGCCGGCCCAGCCGGTCGCTGACCGCATCCACCGCCTCGCGGATGTCTTCCAGACCCTCTGTCTTGTTGCTGACCGCTTTCGACACGCCGGTCGGGCCGCGATATTCGCCATGCACCATGCGCATCTGCGCCGCCCATTCGCCGGTGGTCACCCCGGCCTTGGCCGCCGCGATCGAGGCGGGCATGACATTGCGCCCTTCGGCGGCCGCGGCGCGCAGCTCGGCCAGCGCCGCCTGTACCGCCGCGTCGTCGCGGGTCTCGCGCCATTCGGCCAGGCGGCCGATCTGCTCCTGCTCGACCGCCGGATCGACGACCATGATCCCGCCGTCTTCACCCACCAGCGGCGAGGGCTCGCCTTCGGTCCACTTGTTCACGCCGACGACGATGGTCTCGTGCTTCTCGATCCGGTTCAGCCGTTCGGCATTGGCATCGACCAGGCGGCCTTTCATATAGTCGATGGCGCCGATGGCGCCGCCCATGGAGTCGATATTGGCCAGTTCCGAGCGGGCACCGTCTTTCAGCGCCTCGACCTTGGCATCCACGGCGGGGTTGCCATCGAACAGATCGCCGTATTCCAGCAGATCGGTCTCGTATGCCAGGATCTGCTGCATCCGCATCGACCATTGCTGATCCCAGGGGCGGGGCAGGCCAAGCGCCTCGTTCCACGCGGGAAGCTGAACGGCGCGGGCACGGGCCTTTTTCGACAGCGTCACCGCCAGCATCTCGATGAGAATGCGGTAGACGTTGTTCTCCGGCTGCTGCTCGGTCAGGCCCAGCGAGTTCACCTGCACCCCATAGCGGAAGCGGCGGAACTTCGGGTTCTCGACCCCATAGCGGTCACGCAGGATCTCGTCCCAGAGATCGACGAAGGCGCGCATCTTGCACATCTCGGTGACAAAACGGATGCCGGCGTTGACGAAGAAGGAGATCCGCCCGCAAAGCGCCGGGAAATCCTCGTCCTTCACCCGCGGGCGCAGCTCGTCCAGAACAGCGATGGCCGTGGCCAGCGCAAAGGCCAGCTCCTGCTCGGGTGTCGCGCCGGCCTCTTGCAGATGGTAGGAACACACGTTCATCGGGTTCCATTTCGGCACGTTGGTATAGCAGTATTCCGCCACATCGCCGATCATCTTGAGCGACGGTTTGGGCGGGCAGATATAGGTGCCGCGCGACAGGTATTCCTTGATCAGATCGTTCTGGACGGTGCCCTGCAGCTTGGAAATATCGGCGCCCTGCTCCTCGGCCACCGCGATATAGAGCGCCAGCAGCCAGGGGGCCGTGGCGTTGATCGTCATCGAGGTGTTCATCTGTTCGAGCGGGATCTCGTCGAAGAGCGTGCGCATATCGCCCAGATGGCAGACCGGCACGCCCACCTTGCCCACTTCGCCGCGCGCCAGGATATGGTCGCTGTCATACCCCGTCTGGGTGGGCAGGTCGAAGGCCACCGAAAGGCCCGTCTGCCCTTTGGCGAGGTTGTTGCGGTAGAGCGCGTTCGAGGCCTTGGCCGTCGAATGCCCGGCATAGGTGCGGATGAGCCAGGGGCGGTCTTTCTGTACTTCCGTCATGTCGGTCTCCGTGCGGGCGGATCAGAATCAAATGGGCAAGCATGTTGCGTGCGGGGTTGGATATGCGAAATATTATGTCTCGTCAATTCGCCGCGCTGCGGCGATGGCCGGGGCGTGCGAGCCCGGCACATAAGAGTGTAGCGGGGGAAGGGGCTCTCTGGCTATTCTGACGCCATGTTCGGCTGCGGATGTGGCGTTTTCCCTGGGGATTCCCGGGCATTCGGCGGTTTTTCTGCATTCGCTCGGTCATAAAATTACAAAATGCACCTTGGTCGTTGTTGCATTGTTGCGCGGCGAACGCTATCTCCCCAAGTCAAAGCCCCGCGATTCTGCGCTGCAGCGCGGATAACAGACACCAGGATCACAATTGATCGCACCAGGAAGGAGGCCCCGATGGCTCTGGACACGCAAACCGGGATCGCGCCCTACGAGGCGCCGGAGAAAGACCTCTACGAGATCGGCGAAATGCCGCCCCTCGGCTATGTACCGAAGAAGATGTACGCCTGGGCGATCCGCCGCGAGCGTCACGGCGAGCCGGACAAGAGCTTCCAGAAGGAAGTGGTCGATACCTGGCAGGTCGACAGCCACGAGGTTCTGGTGCTCGTGATGGCCGCGGGCGTGAACTATAACGGTGTCTGGGCCGGTCTCGGCATCCCGATCTCGCCCTTCGACGTGCACAAGCAGGATTACCACATCGCGGGCTCCGACGCGGCGGGCATCGTCTGGGCGGTCGGCGACAAGGTGAAGACCTGGAAGGTCGGCGACGAGGTCGTGATCCACTGTAACCAGGACGATGGCGACGACGAGGAATGCAACGGCGGCGACCCGATGTTCTCGCCGACCCAGCGGATCTGGGGCTACGAGACCGGCGACGGCTCGTTCTCGCAGTTCACCCGCGTGCAGGCGCAGCAGCTCATGCCGCGTCCCAAGCACCTGACCTGGGAAGAAAGCGCCTGCTACACGCTGACGCTGGCCACCGCCTACCGGATGCTTTTCGGTCACCACCCGCACGAGCTGAAGCCGGGCCAGAACGTGCTGGTCTGGGGCGCCTCGGGCGGCCTCGGCTCCTATGCGATCCAGCTGATCAACACCGCGGGCGCCAATGCGATCGGGGTGATCTCGGAAGAGGACAAGCGCGACTTCGTGCTGGGCCTCGGCGCCAAGGGCGTCATCAACCGCAAGGACTTCAAGTGCTGGGGCCAGCTGCCCACGGTCAACACGCCGGAATATAACGACTGGATGAAAGAGGCCCGCAAGTTCGGCAAGGCGATCTGGGACATCACCGGCAAGGGCGTGAACGTCGATATGGTCTTCGAGCATCCGGGCGAGGCGACCTTCCCGGTCTCCACCCTGGTCTGCAAGAAGGGCGGCATGGTGGTGATCTGCGCCGGCACCACCGGCTTCAACTGCACCTTCGACGTGCGGTATATGTGGATGCACCAGAAGCGCCTTCAGGGCTCGCACTTCGCGCATCTCAAGCAGGCGGCATCTGCCAACCGGCTCATGGTCGAACGCCGTCTCGATCCCTGCATGTCGGAAGTGTTCGAATGGGACCAGATCCCCGACGCGCATATGAAGATGCTCCGGAACCAGCACAAGCCCGGCAATATGGCCGTTCTGGTGCAGTCGCCGAAGACCGGGCTGCGCACTTTCGAGGAGGCGCTGGAGGCCCGCGGTTAACCCGTATTTCACCCTCAGACTGCTATAACGCCCGCGAATCGTTCTCCGGTTCGCGGGCGTTCACTTTTGTAAATGAAGTCCCATGAAATCAGGCAATTATATGGCAATAGATCGCCATTTCTGGGGAGTTGGAATTTGTGAATGTCGGGAAGTCACAGTTTTGTGCTAATGTCAAATTAACCAATTGTTAAAGGTCTGAGGGAAGGTTTATTATGCGACACGATTGGATCATCGACGTATTGACCGACCTGAAGACATTTGCGCGTGCCAATGCGCTTGATGCGCTGGCCGAGCAGTTGGACGAAGCACAGCTCGTCGCTCAGATCGAGATTGCGTCCGGCGTCGAAGGAAACGCACTTGGGCTTTGCGGCAGACATGCCCGTAACGGGCGGGATTCTGGAACGGCTTGAACAGGCCGAGCGACTGGAAGATCTCCAGGCCGCAAGTGAAGATTTGCGAAACCGCTACCAGGTGGATCATCTGGTCTATCACTGGGTCAGCGCCAATGGCGAGCAATATGGCTGCGGCACCTACGATCCGGTCTGGGTGCAGCGCTATATCGACAAGGGCTATCTGCGCGTCGATCCGGTGATCGTCGGCTGCTATCAGCGCTTTCACCCGGTGGACTGGAAGCGGCTCGACTGGTCGTCGAAAGCGGCGCGCGCCTTCCGCAAGGACGCCATCGCCCATGGGGTGGGGAATCAGGGCTACTCGATTCCCATCCGGGGGCCGAACGGCCAGTTCGCGCTTTTCTCAATAAGTCACAATTGTGACGACGATTGCTGGACCGAATTCACCGAGACCAATCGTCGCGACCTGATTCTCGTGGCGCATTACTTCAATCAGAAGGCGCTGGAGCTGGAGCCGGGCCGCACGCCCGAGGCCGCGCAGCCGCTCAGCCCGCGCGAAGTCGAGGCGATGACACTGCTCGCCGTCGGTTACAGCCGCGCGCAAGTTGCTGAAACACTTAATATTTCCGAACATACGCTGCGGGTCTACATCGAAAGCGCGCGATTCAAGCTGGGCGCGATGAACACGACTCACGCGGTGGCGCGCGCCCTTTCGCGGGGTTTGATCGTGATCTGACGGATCCTAAGAATCGGGCAAAACTAGGGCAGGAATCGGGCAACAGGCAATTTTTTGCCTATTTTTGGCCACCGAACCAAATCGTTCGTTTTTGCAACCTTAACGAAAGTCTATCAGCTTTTACTCCATCGGATAAACTAGGGAGTAAAGCTATGATCCGCTACATCTACGCCGACCAACTCGATGCCTTCCCGCTGCTCAAGCGGAGCATGTTTCGCGACCGTGCCGATCAGTTCAAGACCCGGCTCGGATGGGATGTCCATGTGGACGCGAACGGAGAGGAGCGCGACGAATACGACGCGCTGAACCCGCTCTATGTCATCTGGGAACGCCCCGATGGCACGCATGGCGGCTCGATGCGGCTGCTGCCCACCGTGGGGCGCTGCATGGTTAACGAGCATTTCCTGAATCTGACCGGGGGCGTGCGCATCGTCAGCCCGCTGATCTGGGAATGCACCCGCTTCTGTCTCGCGCGCGAAACCGATCCCGGCACCGCCGCCGCTCTGATGCTGGCGGGCGGCGAGGTCATGCAGGGCTTTGGCGTCGAGCATTACGTCGGTGTCTTCGACGCCCGCATGGTGCGAATCTACAAGCGCATCGGCTCCTCGCCCGAGGTGCTGGGCAGCCAGGGCACCGGGCGTGAGCGCATCAGCGTGGGCCTGTGGGAGTTCAGCCCCGATGCGCAGGCGCGCGTGTCGCAAAGCGCGGGCATCCCGGCGATGCAGTCGCGCGCCTGGTTCGAACGGGCCTTCGGTGCAGAGCCTCTCCGGGTTTCGGCCGCGGCCTGACGCAGACGAACGCGGCGGGGTCTTGGCCCCGCCGCGTTCGGCCCGGAGCGCAGGCGATGCTCTCTGGTCTCCGGCGACGGGGACGATTAGGGTCCGCGGCATGGATCTTACCGCATTGACCCTCTCTGACGATCAGGCCGAGGCCTGGGACCGCGTGGCCGACATGCTGCGCGATGCCGGCGTCGATCTGGACGAGGGGTTGTGCCTGCCCGCCAAGGAAAGCAGCGCGCAGGTCATGGCGCTGATGGGCAAGGCGGGCTCGGGCAAGACATTGCTTCTGTCGGAGCTTTGCAAGGCGCTGGAGGCGGCGGGCGCTGAGATCGTCTCGGGCGATTACGAAAGCCGCCGCAGGCAGGAAAAGCGCAGCTTCGCGGTGCTGGCGCCGACCAACAAGGCCGCCAGCGTGCTGCGCATGCGCGGCGTGCCCGCGACCACGATCCACCGCATCATCTATACGCCGGTCTACGATCCGGAATACGAACGCATCGCCGAATGGCTGATGGGCAACGATGAAAAGCCCGAGATCGAGGCGCTGACCGACGAGGCGCTGGACCGCGCCTTTGCCGCCTATCAGATTCACAAATCCGTGCCTGCCGCGCTGGCCGCTGCCGGGCTGCGCGGCAGCGATTTCATCACCGGCTGGAAGCGCCGCGAAGAGCCGCTGGACATCGGTTTCGTCGATGAGGCCTCGATGCTCGACGACCGGCAGTTCGAGGATCTGCAAGAGATCTTCCCCAATCTCGTGCTCTTCGGCGATCCGGCGCAGCTCGCCCCGGTGAACCAGTCGGGCAAGATGGTCTTTGACGCGCTGAAACTCTCGCAAAAGCTGGAGCTGCACCGCATCCACCGGCAGGAGGCCGACAACCCGATCCTCGATCTCGCCCATGCGCTGGCCGACCCGTCGCTGGAGTTCCAGGATTTCGAGCGCATGGTCGAGGAGAAGGCGGCGCAGGACGACCGGGTGGTCTGGGCGCAGCGGGTCGAGGTCGATCTCATGGCGCGTTCGCCGGTGCTGGTCTGGCGCAATGCCACGCGCATCCGGCTGATCAACGCCTTCCGCGCCGTGCATGGCGCCCCCGAGACCGAGCTGCTGCCCGGCGAGCCGCTCATTTGCGACGGCATCGAATTGCCGCTGAAACACCGCAAGAAGCGGCTGGATCTGGAGGCGCGCGGGCTCATCAAGGGCGCGCAGGTGATTTATCTCGGACCCGGACGCAAGCCGGGGTTCTCGCGGCTGCACGTGATGGGCGCGCCCGACCCGCAGGTCTCGGCGGCCTCGATCGTGAAGATCGAGAAGCCCGAGGAGGAAGAGCCCTTCATTCCCTTCGCCGCCCGCATGGGCGCGGCCTTTCTGCATGGGGCGGCGGTGACGATCCACAAGGCGCAGGGCTCGCAATGGAACGAGGTGCAGGTCTTTGCGCCCGACCTTTTCGTCGCGGCGCGCATGGGGCGGGTCGAGGCCGGGCAGCCGCTGTGGAAGCGGCTGGCCTATGTGGCCATCACACGAGCGTCGGAGCGGCTTTACTGGGTGGTGCGCAACCGGCTTGCAAAGCCAACCGGGCCGCTGCGGACGGACGATTTGAAGGCGCCGGCGGTGCCGCTGGCGCTGGAACAGGAAGAGACGGGGTTGCTATGAGCGACGTTTACGAACCGCCGAGCGCCTTTGCGCTGCATCTGGGATACGAGCTGACCGAATGGCGCGAGAATTTTGCGCGCTACGAGATGCCGATTGCCGCGTTCATCCGGAACCGGCAGGGCCTGCCGCATGGCGGGGTGCACGCAACGCTGCTGGATTCCGCGATGGGGATCAGCGGGTGCTGGACCGGCGACAGCGACCGGCGGATCATGACACTGACGCTTTCGCTCAACGTGCAGTATATCGGCCGCGCCGGGGGCACGCGCCTGATCGTCGAGGCGCGGAAGACCGGCGGTGGCCGCAACACCTTCTTTGCCGAGGGCGCGGTGACCGACGATACCGGCATGCTGGTGGCCAAGGGGACGGGAGTGTTCCGCTATCGCCCCGGCTGAGGGCGCGGGGGCTCAGTATCCGGCGCTGCGATCCACAAGGTAGAGCAGCGGCTCGTCGGCTTCGCCGCGGCGGATGTTCTCGGCGATGACCCGGGCGGCGCTGCCGGTCCGGGTTGCGGCCGCGATATGCGGTGTGACCGTGACGCGGGGATGCGCCCAGAACGGGTGTCCGGCGGGCAGCGGTTCCGTCCGGAAGACGTCGAGCGTCGCGTGGCCGATCTGGCCCGCGTCCAGCGCCGCGATCAGCGCCGCGTCGTCGATGAGGGGCCCGCGTCCCGGGTTCACGATGGCGGCGCCCCGGGGCAATAGTGCCAGCGTTTCGGCATCGAGCAGGTTCTGCGTGGCCGGCGTGTCGGGCAACAGCAGCACGAGGATTTCGGCACTCTTCAATGCCTTGACCAGCCCGTCTGGCCCGAATTGACAGGTGATCCCGTCAACGCTCTTGGCCCGGCGCGACCAGCCGGTGACCGGAAAGCCGAGCCCCGCCAGCGCCTCGGCGCAGGCGCGGCCCAGGATGCCCAGACCAAGCACGCTCACCGGCCGCTCGGTGGCCAGCGGCGGGACGACGGGAGCCCAGTCGTGGCCCGGGTTGACGATATGGGCATCCATCCCGAGATGGTGCCGCAGCACATGGCCGGTGACATATTCGACCATGCCCCGGGTCAGACCTTCGTCATCCACCATCCGCGCCAGCGGCACCCGCAGCGTCGTGTTGGGAGAGATCCGTTCCACCCCGGCCCACAGGCTCAGCACCGCTTTCAGCCCGGTGTAGGGGGTGAAATCCGTCACCTGCGAATCCGGCGCATAGACGATGTAATCGACGCCTTCGGGCGGCAGGTCGCGGCTCAGACGGTAGGACAGGCCGTGCCCGTCCAGGGCGGCGCGCAACGGCGTTTCGTAGTCGGCCCAGTCGTCGGGGCCTGCGGCAAAGAGAATGTCGATCATCAGCGGGCTCTGTGGATATGGGCGCTCTGCACCAGTCCGAAGGCGATCATCAGCACCAGCATGGCCGATCCGCCATAGCTGACCAGCGGCAGCGGCACGCCGACCACCGGGGCAAGCCCCATCACCATCGACATGTTCACGGCGAAGAACAGGAAGAAGGTCAGTCCGACGCCGAGGATCAGCAGCGAGGAATAGCGGTCGCGGTTCTGCATCGCCGCGACGATGCAGAAGAGCAGGATCAGCACATAGAGCGCGAGCAGGGAAAAGCCGCCGACAAATCCGAATTCCTCGGCCAGCGTGTTGAAGATGAAATCGGTGTGTTTCTCGGGCAGGAAGTTCAGCCGCGACTGGGTGCCCTGCATGAAGCCGCGCCCGGTCCAGCCGCCCGATCCCATGGCGATCTTCGCCTGGGTGATGTGATAGCCCGCGCCCAACGGGTCCGACGACGGGTCGAGAAAAGTGTCGATGCGCTTGAACTGATACTCCTTGAGGAGTTGCCAGCTTGTCCCGCGCGACAGGAAAACGGTGTAGACCGCGCCCACACCGGCGGTGACCACCACCGCGAAATAGGCCCAGTGCACCCCGGCGAGGAACATCATCAGCCCGCCCGCCGTCATCAGCAGGATCGCGGTGCCGAGGTCGGGCTGGGTAAGCACCAGGAAGGTGGGCGCGAGGATCAGCACAATCGGCGCCAGCACCCAAAGCGGATGCGACACGCGCTTCATGGGCAGCCAGTCGTAATAGGCCGCCAGCGCCATCACCAGCGCGATCTTCATCACCTCCGAGGGCTGAAGCCGCATGAAGCCGATGTCGATCCAGCGCTGCGCGCCCATGCCCACGGCGCCGAACAGCTCCACCGCCACCAGCAGCAGCAGCGCCACGAGATAGATCAGCGCCGACAGGTTGCGCCACAGCCAGATCGGCACCATCGCCACCACGAACATCGCCGCGAGTCCGAGGCCGAAACGCTTCATCTGCGGCTCGGCCCAGGGGCTGAGCGACCCGCCGGCCACCGAATAGAGCATCAGGAAGCCGACGCAGGCCACCGCCGCCAGCAGGATCACCAGCGGCCAGTTGAGGTAGAGCACCTTGCGCCAGCCCGCGGGGACCGTCTTGACCGTATATTCGAGATAGCTCATGCGCGGCTTCCGCTATGGCCGTCGCGGGCCTGCCGTTCGCGCTCGAGCCGCTCCTGCTGGGCCTTGATGCGGCCCCGGTCGGCGGTGGGGTAGGCGTCGAGCGGCGGCGTGCCGCGATAGAGCGCCTCGAGCGTGATGTCGCGGGCGATGGGCGCGGCGACCGCCGAGCCGCCACCGCCATGCTCGACCACCACCGACACCGCGATGCGCGGCGCGTCGAAAGGGGCGAAGTTGACAAAGAGCGCATGGTCGCGCTCTTCCCAGGGCACATCCTGGTTGCGGACCACGCGGTTCAGCACCTGGCTGGTGCCGGTCTTGCCCGCCATGCGCATATCGTCCGCGATGATCCGCGAACGGTAGGCGGTGCCGCGCCGGTTGTTGGACACCGCGAACATCGCCTTGCGGATCTGGCGCAGGTTGTTCGGGTCGATGTCCAGCGGCGCGCCGGCGCCCGAGGGCGTCTCGACTCCGTTCACGCTGCGCACCAGCCGCGGGGTCACCGCGCGGCCGGTGGCGAGGCGCGCGGTCATGACCGCCTGCTGCAGCGGCGAGGTCAGCACAAAGCCCTGGCCGATCGAGGCGTTCACCGTGTCGCCGATCAGCCATTCCGCCCCGCGCTCGCGGCGCTTCCAGGCCTTGTCCGGCATCAGCCCGGCGGTCACCGCCGACATCGGCACATCGGGGGCGGTGCCGAGCCCCAGCTTGCGCCCCATGGCGGCAATGTTCTCGATCCCCACCTTGAGCGCGAGATCGTAGTAATAGACGTCGCAGCTTTCGCGCAGGCTCTGTTCCAGGTTCACATGGCCATGGCCCGAGCGTTTCCAGCAATGGAACCGGCGCGAGCCCACTTCCATATGGCCGGGGCAATAGACCGTGTCGTCGGGGCCGATCAGCCCGGCCTCCATCGCCGCCAGCGCGGTCACCATCTTGAAGGTCGACCCGGGCGGGTAGGCGTCCTGCACGGTTTTCGAGGCCAGCGGCCGGTGATCGTTGTCTCGCAGCTCGGCGTAATCGGGCACCGAGATCCCGCGCACGAACTTGTTGGGGTCGTAGGAGGGGGCCGACGCGATGGCCAGCACGTCGCCATGCTCCAGATCCATCACCACCGCCGAGGCGCTTTCCTCGCCCAGACGCGCCTTGATGTAATCCTGCAACGCGCTGTCGAGCGTGAGTTGCAGGTCGGCGCCGGCCTTGCCCTCGCGGCGGTCGAGCTCGCGCATGACACGGCCCACGGCGTTGACCTCGACGCGTTTGGCGCCGGCCTGGCCGCGCAGGCTGTCTTCGTATTTCGACTCGATCCCCACCTTGCCGATCTGGAAGCGCGGGATGCGCAGCACCGGCTCGGGGTCTTCGTAGCGTTCGAGATCGCGTTCCGAAACCGGGCCCACATAGCCCACCACATGGGCAAAGGTCTCGTGCCGGGGATAGACCCGGCTGAGCCCGACCTCGGGCGTCACGCCGGGCAGGGCGGGGGCGTTGACCGCGACGCGGCTGATTGCCTCCCAGCTCACCCGGTCGGCCACCGTGACCTGAAGGAAGGGCGGCGAGCTGCGCATCTCTTCGAGCGCGCGGGTGACCTCGGTCTCGTCCAGCTCGACCAGCGCCGAGAGTCGCGCGATTACATCTTCCACATCGCCGGCATCCTCGCGCCGCATGGTGATGCGGTAGGTCGGTTCGTTTTCGGCGATCACCCGGCCCTCGCGGTCGAAGATTCGTCCGCGCGCGGGGGGGATCAGGTGAATGTTGACGCGGTTTTCCTCGGCCAGGAGGCGGAACTCGTCGGCCTGATCGACCTGCATATAGCGCATCCGCAGCGCCAGCGCGCCGGCAAAGCCAAGCTGCGCACCGCCCAGGATGAGCCCGCGGCGGGTGATCCGGCGGGTGCTTTCGGCGCTGTCGCGGGGCGTGCGTCTCACAGGCTCCTCCCGGCATGATCGAAGTCGCCCGGGGCCATGCGGCGCACCCCGAGCAGATATTGCGAGACCATCACCACAAGCGGATAGACCAGCACGGTCATGGCGTATCGCATGAGCGCAAGGAAAGACGTTCCCGTGGGCACGATCAAGAGGGCGAGCAGCAGCCTATACGCGATCGTGATCGCCAGCAGCGTGGTGGCAACGGCAATCCATTCCATGGCAAAGGTCGTCTCGCGGTCGCGCCGGTCGCGGGATTTGAGAAACTCCGCCGCCATCAGCACCAGCGCCGCCCAGAGACCGGGGGGCCGCTGGAACAGGATGTCGGCCAGCAGCATCACGCCGGCGATGCTGAGCGCGGGCACGTAATCGGGGCGGCGCAGCACCCAGGCAAAGCAGAGCGCGACCAGCAGGTCGGGCCCGGCAAAGCGCGGCGGCATCATGTCGAGCGGCAACAGGTGATAGAACATCACCATCAGCGCGAGACCGACAAAGGCGCCGCGCATGATCCAGATCCGGGCCGGGCGGGGCTCAGCCATCGGGCTGGTCCGTGGCCGGGGCGGTGGCCGTGCCCGGCGGCGTCTCCGGCAGGATCAGGGCCGAAGGCGCGCTCACCTGCCGGGCGCCGTGATCGCGCAGCACCCGCAGGAATTCCAGCCGTTCGTAATCGGCCGCCAGCCGCACCCGCAGCCGCCCGCCCGGATCCTCGGCCACCTGGCCGATCAGCAGGCCGGGGGGAAACACCTCGCCGTCGCCGCTCGTCACGATCCGGTCGCCGGGGCGCACCTGATCGGGGTCTTCGAGGAAATCCACCGGCGGCGCGGCGGAATTGTCGCCGGTGACCAGCGCGCGCTGGCCCGAGGGCTGGATGATCGCGGGAATGCGGCTGGTGGCATCGGTCAGCAGGATCACCCGCGAGGTGTTCGGCCCCACGCCCGAGATCCGCCCCACAAGCCCGATCCCGTCCATCGTGGCCCAGCCGTCGACGATGCCATCGCGCGAGCCCACGTTGATCAGCACCGACTGCCGGAAGGGCGAACCGCTATCGGCCAGCACCACGCCGGTGATATAGGTCAGCCGCGGGTCGAGCCGCACATTGTTCAGATCGCGCAGCCGGGCGTTTTCCTGCTCAAGTTGCAACGCCGCCTCTTTCCAGGCGGTCATCTGCCGCAGCTCGCGCCGCAGCTCCTGGTTCTGGTCGTAGATGCGCTGATAGCTCTGGAAATCGCGCAGGATCCGCACGCCGCCGGTGACCGGCGCCATCGCCCAGTCGAACCCTGGCATCACCGCATCGACGATCTGCGCGCGGAAGCGTTCCACACGCGGGCTGTCGATGCGCCAGAAGATGAAGAGCCCGACGAGACACAGCACAAGAACCGCGAGAAGCAGGCGCTTCAGCGGACCGGCATAATCCTCGGCATTCGAACCATGTTTCGCCATTCAACCCCTTATAGGGCGTCGGGACCCGCTCTCAAAGCACGCGTCACGAATCGTAGTCGATCGCGTGGCGGAGCTGTTTTTCGTATTCCAGCGCCTTGCCGGTGCCGAGCGCCACGCAGTTCAGGCTCTCGTCGGCAATCGACACGGCGAGCCCCGTCTGCTCGCGCAGGGCCAGATCCAGCTCGCCCAGAAGCGCGCCGCCGCCGGTCAGCATCACGCCCCGGTCGACGATGTCGGCGGCCAGATCCGGCGGCGTCGCCTCGAGCGCGGTCATCACCGCCTCGCAGATCTGCTGCACCGGCTCGCTCAGCGCCTCGGCCACCTGCGCCTGGCTGATCTCGGTTTCCTTGGGCACGCCGTTCAGCAGGTCGCGGCCGCGGATCTGCATCGAGGAACCGCGCCCGTCATCGGGCATCCGGGCGGTGCCGATGCTGGTCTTGATCCGCTCGGCGGTGCTTTCGCCCACGAGCAGGTTCTGCTGGCGGCGCAGGTAGTTGACGATGGCCTCGTCCATCCGGTCGCCACCGACGCGGACCGAGCGCGCATAGACGATGTCGCCCAGCGACAGAACGGCCACCTCGGTGGTGCCGCCGCCGATGTCCACCACCATGTTGCCGGTGGGGTCGGTGATCGGCATGCCGGCGCCGATGGCCGCCGCGATGGGCTCGGCGATGAGCCCCGCCTTGCGGGCGCCCGCGCTCAGCACCGACTGGCGGATGGCGCGTTTCTCGACCGGGGTGGCGCCATGCGGCACGCAGACGATGATCTTGGGTTTCGAAAAGGTCGAGCGCTTGTGCACCTTGCGGATGAAGTGCTTGATCATCTCCTCGGCGGTGTCGAAATCGGCGATCACGCCTTCGCGCATCGGGCGGATGGCCTCGATGCTGCCCGGCGTCCGGCCCAGCATCAGCTTGGCGTCCTCGCCCACGGCCAGCACCTTCTTGACGCCATCCTTGATGTGATAGGCGACCACGGAGGGTTCGGAGAGTACGACACCACGCCCTTTCACATAGACCAGCGTGTTCGCTGTCCCAAGGTCGATGGCCATGTCCGCCGAAAAGGCGCCCATGAGTCTGTCCAGTCCAAACATGCTGCGTCCTGCCCCGAATACTAGGATGGGCCCGCGACTCTCCCCGAGCCCAAGCCGGAGCCCTTATAGGGCCGCTTTTCCCAGCGCGAAAGGGGCAGGACAGCGCAAATCAGCGTGAAACCGCCGCAGTGCCGCCCGGCTCAGCGCGGCCAGGCGGTGGGGACGCGCTCCTGGACGCGCTTGAGCTTCAGAAGCTCGATATAGTTGCCGATCTTGTGATCCTCGCCCGGGTTCACCTCGTCCGGAGAGAGCCAGTAGAGGCTGCCGACATTGCGGAAGCCCAGGAATGCCGGCGGCGCGTGGCAGACCGTGTCGTCGATCCGGCAGATGTTCATCACCCAGCCCTCGCCGGGCATCTGGCTGCGCGACTTGCAGGTCTTGGGCGAGGCGAAGGCGATGGTGGGGGTCGAGAGCGAGGCGCCGACGATCTGTGCAGAGGCCGCGCCCAGGCTGTGGCCGACGATGAATTTCGGCCGCAGCCCCTTGGCGAAGGTGTAGACGATCTGGGCGTGTTCCAGAAACCCGCCGTGCCAGAGCGTGCCGCTGTCGCCGGGCACCACCTCGAACCCGTGCCCGTCCATCGGCGTGCCGCCGAATTGCAGGTTGAAATCGAACCAGTCCGAGAGCTCGTTGGTGCCGGGGATCACCAGCGTGCCGTCCTTGAGGTAATGCGCCTGGACGCCGCGGATGTCGATCGAGGTGTGGATCCGGTCGCCAAGATCCTTGGCATAGGCATCGCGGATGTAATCCGCCGCGGTCAGGACGGGCAGTTTCGCCATTGGAAAATCTCCTTGTGATCAATCAATGGGGGCAAGCATACCGGTTCTGGTCGTCCTTGGGTAGCGCTCCCTGCCGTCTGCGCGAGGCGGGGGCAGAGCGCGCGCGGGGTGGTCGTGCCAGGGTGGGAGCCTTGTTTCCGCGCCGGTCGGTGTTACGTCTTGCGCAACTTTTGAGCGAGGGAGAGACGCTATGGGACTCAATGTGTACCTGTCGGGCGAGATTCACACCGACTGGCGCGACCGGATCATCGAGGGGGCGCAGGGGCTCGACCTCACCTTCTCTGCGCCGGTGACCGATCACGCCGCCAGCGACGATTGCGGCGTGGCGATCCTCGGCGCCGAGGACAGCAAGCTCTGGCACGACCGCAAGGGCGCGATGCTCAACGCGATCCGCACCCGCAAGGGGATCGCCGATGCCGATGTTGTGGTGGTGCGCTTCGGCGACAAATACAGGCAGTGGAACGCGGCCTTCGACGCGGGCTATGCCGCCGCGCTGGGCAAATCGCTGATCATCCTGCAACCGCCGGAGCACGACCACGCGCTGAAAGAGGTCGATGCTGCCGCGCTGGCGGTGGCGCGTGAGCCCGAAGAGGTGGTGGAGATCTTCCGCTACGTGTTGACCGGCACGCTGCCCGGCTGAGGCCGCGCCGGTCGGGGCGCGTTGCCCCCTCGCGCGCCGGGGCGCGCTCCCCCGACGATGTGCCGGAAAGATGAAAGCAGAGCGCAGGCCCGGGCTTTCATCCTTCGCAGAATACTCCCGCCGGAGGCGTCCTCGCCCGGCGGTCCGGATGGTGACGCTAGGTCAGCCGCGCGGCGGAATGTTCAGTGCCGCCTGCACCGCCGGTCGGGCGAGGAACCGGTCGAGATAGGCCACGCAGCGCGGGTGCTCCTCCCAGCCGACCGCCTCCTTGGCACCGTAGAAATCGAGCGCGTTGAGCCAGGGGGCCAGCGCCATGTCGGCGATGGAATAGGGGCCCGCGATCCAGTCGCGCCCCTCGAGCACGCCTTCGATCACCCCCAGCAGCCGCCGCGTCTCGCCGAGATAGCGGTCGCGCGGGAGGGGATCCTCGACCTTGGCGCCGGCGAATTTCCAGAAGAACCCGAGCTGACCGAACATCGGCCCCGGCCCGCCCATCTGGAACATCACCCATTGCAGGATCTCGTAGCGCTCGCGCGCGGATTCGCCGATGAAATTGCCGGTCTTCTCCGCCAGATAGACCAGGATCGCCCCGCTTTCGAACAGCCCGATGGGGGCGCCGCCGGGGCCGTTGGGGTCGATGAGCGCGGGGATCTTGCCATTGGGGTTGAGCGAGGTGAACTCCGGGCTTTTCACATCGGCATCGGCCAGCGTCACCTTATGGGCCTCGTAGGGCAGGCCCATCTCTTCCAGCGCGGTCGAGACCTTGACGCCGTTGGGCGTGGGAAAGGAGTAAAGCTGAATGCGGTCGGGATGCGCGGCGGGCCATCGCCGGGTGATCGGAAACGCGGACAAATCGGTCATGCAAAAGCTCCTTCGGAGGCGGGAGGGAAAGACATGGTCGATTTCCCTTTTGGTTGAGTGACATGCTGTGTCATGGGGATGTCGTGGAAACTTGCACAGGGTGCGGAGGAGCGCAATCGCCGCCGCCCCCCACAGGCCGTAAGAGTAGGACCGGACACATGATTCAGGAATTCAAGGATTTTATCGCCAAGGGCAATGTCATGGACATGGCCGTCGGCATCATCATCGGCGCGGCATTCACCGCGATCGTGACGTCGCTGGTGGGCGACATCATCAACCCGATCATCGCGCTTTTCACTGGCGGCATCGACTTTACGGGCTGGTTCTACGCGCTGGACGGCGGCGATTACGCCTCGCTCGACGCCGCGAAAGAGGCGGGCGCGCCGGTCTTCGCCGTCGGCAGCTTCCTCATGGCGGTGATCAATTTCTTCATCATCGCCTTCGTGGTCTTCATGCTGGTCAAGACGGTCAACCGGGTGAAGGCCGCCGCCGAAACGCCCGAAGAGCCGGCGCCCGAAGCGGCACCGGGCCCGTCCGAACTCGACATCCTGATCGAGATCCGCGACGCGCTCAAGAAATGAGGCCGCAAGCCTTCTGAAGCGACAGGTCCGCCCCGGGGGCGGGCCTGTCCGATGCCTCGGGCGCGGCTTGGTTGCGGTTGTCCGGAGGCTTCGCTATCAGGCACGGGCACGCGGAGAGGCGCCCATGAGCCGTACATTGAAAATCGCCTATGGCAGCGTTGCCGTGGGCATCGCGGTCCTTGCGATCAAGGTCCTTGCCTGGTGGCTGACCGGCTCTGTCGCGCTGCTCTCGGACGCGCTGGAAAGCATCGTGAACGTGGCGACCGCGCTGGCGGCCTTGCTGGCGCTGCGCATTGCGGCCCAGCCCGCCGATGCCGATCACCCCTTTGGCCATCACAAAGCGGAATATTTCAGCGCCGTGCTCGAAGGCGTGCTGATCGTCATCGCCGCGCTGCTGATTCTGCACGAGGCCTGGTCGGCCTGGCAGGTGCCCCGCGCGATTTCCGAGCCCTGGCTGGGGCTTGGGGTGAACCTGATCGCCAGCGTGCTGAACGGGGTCTGGTGCTGGGTGCTGCTGCGCGCGGGGCGCGAGATGCGCTCGCCGGCGCTGGAAGCGGATGGCGAGCATCTGCTGACCGATGTCTATTCCTCGGTCGGGGTGACGATCGGGGTCGTGGCGGCGGTGCTGACCGGCTGGCACTGGCTCGATCCGGCGCTGGCCGCGCTGGTGGCGCTGAACATTCTGTGGTCGGGCTGGCGGGTGTTCCGCCGCTCGGTGGGCGGGCTGATGGACGAATCCGCCCCCGAGGACGAGCTGGAGCAGATGCGGGCGCTGATCTCGGCCAATGCCGAGGGCGCGGTCGAGGCGCATGACCTGCGGTCGCGCCGCGCCGGGCGGGCGGTCTTTGTCGAGTTCCATCTGGTGGTGCCGGGCGGGATGACGGTGGACGCCGCACATGACATCTGCGACCGGATCGAGGCAGCGCTCAACGATGCCTTCGACGGCAGCCGCGTCACCATTCACGTGGAGCCCGAGCACAAGGCGAAACACAGCGGAATCGTGGTGCTCTGACCCGCTGGCAGTGCGGGATTACCCGTCGCAGCCCTGAATATCGACTGCGTGCCGGCTGCCCAGGACGGTGATGCGCAGGCGCGACCGGTCGAGCATGAAGGGTTTGCCGTCCATATGCATGAGCTTGGTCTCGGCGATCAGCGTGCCGCCTTCGCGGTGGGTTTTCGGTTCGGCGACCCAGACCGTCGGCTGGCCGCTCTCGATTACGGTTTCCTCGTCACCGCCGGCACCGGGCATGTCGATCTCGGCGCGCAGGGCAAGCCCGCTCTTGGCCGGGCTGACCTTGCAGCGCACCTGTTTCACCGCGGCCTCGCGTTCCGAGAACGGCGCCGAGGCGAGCGCCGAGGCGATCATCGGATCGGGGGTGCCGAGCGTTGCGGGCAGGGTGGCGCGGATGCGCAGCGTGTGCGGCAGGCAGATGTCGTTGCACAGGCCAAGCTGCATTTCGGTCTCGAGCGCGATGTCGCCGCTCCGGTCCGGGGTGATGCGCAGCGGAAGCACAAGCTCGTTCTTGTATCCGACCGAACGCATGCCCGATTGCCAGAACACATGTGGCGTGGGCCAGAGCACCTCGACCGCCTCGGTATTGCGCGATCCGCGCCAGTCGAAGACCGGGGGAATGCCGGCCTCGCCCGGCGCGCGCCAATAGGTCTTCCAGCCGGGCGCCAGCGTCAGGTGCAGCGCGGCCATGTGATCGCCGTTCGGCAGGCGCCATCCGGGGCGCAGCTCGGCGTGAACGGGATCGTCCGCGCGGGCCGGTGTGGACAGCGCGAGGCAGGCGGCGAGAAGGAGGGTCAGGCGTCGGATCATAGGGATCACATGGCGGCTCTTGAATGAAATGCCAAGTCACATTGCGGCGATAGCCGCGCGAGCCGTGGCGTCTCGTCCCTTGCGCCACAGGACGCAGAGCGCCATGCTGGGGCCAAGACCCGGTGCAGAAAGTCGAGCTTATGGATAACGCCAGCGGTGTGACGGACCTGACAGGCAAGATGCTGATCGCGATGCCCGGAATGGGCGATCCGCGATTCGAGCATTCCGTCGTCTATATGTGCGCCCATTCCGACGAGGGGGCGATGGGTCTCATCGTCAACAAGCCTTCGGGCGATGTGACGATGGCAGGGCTGCTCGAACAGCTTTCGATCACGCCGGGGCCGGGGCTCGACCGGCTCAAGGTGCATTTCGGCGGTCCGGTCGAGATGGGGCGCGGCTTTGTGCTGCATTCGCCGGATTACCTGTCGGGGCTGACGACATTGAAGGTGGACGAGCGGTTTCACATGACCGGCACGCTGGACGTGCTTGAAACCATCGCGCGCGGCGAGGGGCCGGCGCAGTGGATGGCGATGCTGGGCTATGCCGGCTGGGGGCCGGGGCAGCTCGAGGGCGAACTGGCCCAGAACGGCTGGCTGGTCTGCGATGCCTCTCCCGAGCTGGTCTTCGGCACCGCCGATGCCGCGAAATGGGAGGCGGCGCTGAACTCGCTGGGAATTCCCGCGCATCTGCTCTCCGCCGAGGGCGGAACCGCCTGAGCGGGCGCGCCCGGCCGATGCGGCCGGGCAATGCCCTTATGTATGATCTCAGGCCGGAAGCTCGAGCGCCTGCTGCGGAGAGATCGTGTCGCGCGACAGCGCCTCGCCCACGGCGGCATTGGTCAGCTTGCCCGCATGCACGTTCAGCCCGGCCAGCAGATGCGGATCCTCGGCGCAGGCCCCGCGCCAGCCCTTGTCCGCCAGCGCCAGCACGAAGGGCAGGGTCGCATTGCCAAGCGCGATGGTTGAGCTGCGCGGCACCGCCCCCGGCATGTTCGCGACGCAGTAATGCTGGATGCCGTCCACCTCATAGACCGGATCGTCATGGGTGGTGGCGCGCGAGGTCTCGAAACAGCCGCCCTGGTCGATGGCCACATCGACCAGCACCGCGCCCGGTTTCATCTCGGCCAGCATCGCCCGCGACACCAGCTTGGGCGCGGCCGCGCCGGGGATGAGCACCGCGCCGATCACCATATCCGCCTGCGCGATCAGCTCGCTCAGCGCGCCCTCCGTCGAGTAGCGGTTGCGGAACACGCTGCCGAACACATCGTCGAGATAGCGCAGACGCGGCAGCGACCGGTCGAGCACGGTGACCTCCGCGCCCATACCGGCGGCGATGCGCGCCGCATGGGTGCCGACATTGCCGCCGCCGATCACCAGCACATTGGCGGGGCCCACGCCGGGCACGCCGCCCATCAGCACGCCGCGCCCGCCATTGGGCTTTTGCAGCGCCCATGCACCCATCTGCGGCGCCAGACGGCCCGCGACCTCCGACATCGGCGCCAGCAGCGGCAGCCCGCCACGGTCGTCGGTCACCGTCTCATAGGCGATGCAGGTCGCGCCCGAGGCCAGCAGATCTTCGGTCTGCGCGGGATCCGGGGCGAGATGCAGATAGGTGAAGAGAAGCTGGCCCGGGCGCAGCATCTTGCGCTCGGCGGGTTGCGGTTCCTTCACCTTCACGATCATGTCGCTTTCGGCAAAGACCTCGGCCGCGCCGTCCACGACCCGTGCGCCGGCGGCGAGATAGGCCGTATCGTCGAACCCGGCGCCCAGCCCGGCGCCGCGTTGCACCAGCACGCCGTGGCCATGCGCCACGGCTTCGCGGGCGGCGTTGGGCGTGAGCCCGACGCGGTGTTCCTGAGGTTTGACCTCGGTGGGGCATCCAATGATCATCGCGTATCCTTCCCTGTTGTGTTTTCCACAATCCTGCCAAGCGTGGCTTGCAATTTCCGAGCGGATTTGATGCGTTGAAATCCGCCTTGATCGCAGAATCTTCGACAACCTGACCGCTTTGCGAAAGAAACCGCCATGGAGCTAGACGACCTTGACCGCCGCATCCTGCGGGTGCTCCAGAAACAGGGGCGGATGTCGAATGCCGAACTGTCCGAGCAGGTGCATCTGTCGCCCTCCGCCTGCCACCGCCGGGTGCAGCGGCTGGAGACCGAAGGCTATATCCGCGGCTATGTGGCGCTGCTGGATGCACGCAAGATGAACATGCCGACCACGGTCTTTGTCGAGATCACCCTGAGCGCGCAGGCCGATGAGGTGCTCGACGCCTTCGAGAAGGCGGTGGCGCGGGTGCCGGATGTGCTGGAATGCCACCTGATGGCGGGCAGCGCCGATTACATCCTCAAGGTGGTGGCCGAGGACACCGAAGATTTCGCCCGCATCCATCGCCAGTACCTGACCCGCCTGCCGGGGGTGGCGCAGATGCAGTCGAGCTTTGCCCTGCTCACCGTCTTCAAGACCACGGCCCTGCCGGTCTGAGCGCGGTTGCACGGCTCTCAATTGTCTGACATATCAAATGTCAGACAATTGGGTTTGCGGTTGTCTGATCGGCAGGGAGGAGGGGCCATGTCCTGGGATCACGTCATCATCGGCGCGGGCAGCGCGGGCTGCGTGCTGGCCAAGCGGCTCTCGGAGGCCGGGCGCCGCGTGCTGCTGCTCGAGGCGGGCGGGCGCGACAATTACCATTGGATCCACATTCCGATGGGCTATCTCTACTGCATCGGCAACCCGCGCACCGACTGGTGCTACCGCACCGCCGAGGAGCCGGGGCTGAACGGGCGCTCGCTGCTCTATCCGCGCGGCAAGGTGCTGGGCGGCTGCTCGTCGATCAACGGCATGCTCTATCTGCGCGGCCAGGCGGCGGATTACGACGGCTGGCGGCAGATGGGGCTGGCAGGCTGGGGCTGGGACGACGTGCTGCCCTATTTTAGGAAATCCGAGGATTATGTCGAGGGCGCCAGCGAACTGCATGGTGCGGGCGGCGAGTGGCGGGTGGAGAACCAGCGGCTGCACTGGCAGGTGCTGGATGACTGGATGGCGGCAGCGGAGGCGGCGGGTCTGCCGAAGGTCAGTGATTTCAACACCGGCGACAACGAGGGCGTCGGTTATTTCCGGGTGAATCAGCGCGCGGGCTGGCGGATGAACACGGCCAAGGCGTTCCTGCGCACGACCGATAGCGAGACGCTGCGCGTGGAAACGCAGGCGCATGTGACCGGGTTGCTCTGGGAGGGCCGCAAGGTGGTGGGTGTCGCCTATGAGCAGGGCGGGCAGGCGCGCGAGGCGCGCTGCGGCGGCGATGTGATCCTCTCGGCGGGGGCGGTGAACTCGCCGCATCTGTTGCAGCTTGCAGGGATCGGCCCGGCGGATCTGCTGCGCGGACACGGGATCGAGGTGAAGCACGACGCGCCGGGCGTGGGCGGCAATCTTCAGGACCATCTTCAACTGCGCTGCGCCTGGCGGCTGACGGGGGCGAAAACTCTGAACACCCTGGCCAATTCGTTCTGGGGCAAGGCCAAGATCGGGCTGGAATATCTGGCACGGCGCTCGGGGCCGATGTCCATGGCGCCGTCGCAGCTCGGCGCTTTCGCGAAATCCCGGCCGGGGCTGGCGACGCCGGATCTGGAGTATCACGTGCAGCCGCTCTCGCTCGACGCTTTCGGCCAGCCGCTGCACAGCTTCCCGGCGGTCACCGCCAGCGTCTGCAACCTGCGGCCCGAAAGCCGGGGGTCGGTCAGGCTGGCCTCGCCCGATCCGAAAGCGCCGCCGGTGATTGCGCCGAATTATCTTGCGACCGAGGGCGACCGGCGCGTGGCGGTGGACAGCATCCGCCTGACCCGCCGGATCGTCGCGCAAAGCCCGATGGCGAAATACGCGCCCGAAGAGATCAAGCCGGGGCTCTCCTATGAGAGCGACGCCGATCTGGTGCGGGCGGCGGGCGAGGTCGGCACGACGATCTTTCACCCGGTGGGCACGGTGTGCATGGGGACGGGGGAGGAGGCGCCGCTCGATGCGGAATGTCGCATGAACGGAATCGGCGGGTTGCGGGTGGTGGATGCCAGCGTGATGCCGACGATCACCAGCGGCAACACCAATGCGCCGACGATCATGATTGCCGAGAAGGCGGCGGATATGATCCTGCGGGGGTAACGAGCCTGCGGGGGCGGTGGGCAGGATTGCCCACCCTACCGATGTCCCGGCGTCGAGACGCGGAGAGGGCGGGACGCCTCCGGCGGGCGTATTTTGCCAAGAGAAGAAGATCAGGGGCGCGCCTTTGCCCTTCTTCTCTTTCCAAATACGCAAATACGATCGGCGACGCAGGCGCGCCCTGTCGAGGTTCAGTCCTGTTTCGGGGCGTCGTCGTACTGCCCCGAGAGGATGCGCTGGGCGTTGCCCTCGGGGTCGTCGTATTGCTTTGTCCGCACGGTGATCACGAAGAACAGCAGGCCCATGCCGCCGAGGAACAGCGAAATCGGGATCAGGTAGAGCAGGATGTTCATTCGGGTCTCTTTCCCTATCCGGGGCCGCGCCGGGTCAGCGCAGCCGCAGGGCGTTCAGCGACACTGTAATCGAGGAGGCCGACATGGCCAATGCGGCGATCAGCGGCGAACACAATCCCGCGATGGCCAGCGGCACGGCGATGACATTGTACCAGGTGGCGATGCCGAAATTCTCGCGGATGCGTTTGGTGGCGCGGCTGGCGGTGCCGATGGCGTCGGGCACCGGGGCCAGCGAATTGCCCAGCAGCACGATGTCCGAGGCGACGCGGGCGGCATCCAGTGCCGAGGCGGGGGAGATCGAGACATGGGCGCTGGCGAGCGCCGCCGTGTCGTTGAGCCCGTCGCCCACCATCAGCACATGGCGGCCCTCGTCGGAGAGCGCCTTGATCCGTGCCGCCTTGTCCTGCGGCAGCGCCTCGGCGATCCATTGCGGGATGCCCAGCCGGTCTGCCAGGGTTTCCACCGCGCGGGTGGTGTCGCCGGACATCAGGATCACGCGTTTGCCGCTCTCGACCAGCGCGCGCACCGCCTCTTCGGCGCCATCACGCAAGCTGTCGGTGAAGGTGAAGACCTGCGCCGGGCCTTCGCCCACGCGCAGCCAGGCCGAGGTCACGTCGGACTGCCCGCCGCCGACCCAGGCCGCGCGGCCCAGCCGCACCTGCTGGCCGCGCCACACGGCTTGCGTACCGTAGCCCGGCACCTCTTCGGCTTCGCTCAGCGTGGCGGGTTTGATCCCGGCGGTGCGCAGTGTGGCGGTCAGCGAGGCGGACAGCGGATGCGAGGAGCCCTCGGCCAGCGCCAGCGCGATTTCCAGATCGTTGCGGGTGAAATCGCCGGTATTGGTGACCTCGGGCGCGCCTGCGGTCAGCGTGCCGGTCTTGTCGAAGACCACCGTATCGACCTGGGAGAGCCGTTCCAGCGCGGTGCCGTCCTTGATCAGCAGGCCCTTCTTGAAGAGCCTGCCGGAAGCGGCGGTGGTCACCGCCGGTACGGCCAGACCCAGCGCGCAGGGGCAGGTGATGATCAGCACGGCGGCGGCGATGTTCAGCGCGACGCGGAAATCCTGCGTGTAGAGGAACCAGCCGATGAACGCCAAGGCGGAGAGGATATGCACGCCCGGCGCGTAGAGCTTGGCGGCCTTGTCGGCGAGCGGCGTGTAATTGGCCCGGCCGGATTCGGCCACCGCCACCAGATCGGCCATGCGGTGCAGCGAGGTCTCGCGGCCCACGGCGGTGGCGCGCACCACCAGCGGGCCGGTGAGGTTGACCTCGCCCGCGCTCACGCGTGTGCCGGGGGCTGCGAAGACGGGCAGCGTCTCGCCGGTGAGCAGGGAGCGGTCGAGTTCGGACTGGCCTTCGGTGATCTCGCCATCGACGGGCATCCGTCCGCCGGGGCGCACGCGCAGCAGATCGCCCACCGCCAGATCGGCGACGGAGACCTGTTCCTCGCCGTCCTCGGTCATGCGCCAGGCGCGGGGCACTTCCAGCGCCGCCAGCTCCTCGGCGGCGGAGCGCGCGATGGAGCGGGTGCGGTGGTCGAGATAGCGGCCGGTCAGCAGGAAGAAGGTGAGCGCGATGGCGGCGTCGAAATAGGCGTGCTCGCCCGAAAGCGAGGTCTCCCAGAGCGAGGTCGCCACCGCCAGCAGGATCGCCAGCGAGATCGGCACATCCATGTTCAGGCGGCCCGCTTTCAGCGCGCCCCAGGCGTTGCGGAAAAAGATCTGACCGGAAAAGGCGATCACCGGAAGGGTGATCGCGGCCGAGATCCAGTGGAACATGTCGCGGGTCGGCCCCTCGGCACCGGACCAGACCGAGATCGACAGCAGCATGACATTCATCATGGCAAAGCCCGCGACCGCCAGCCGCATCAGCAGGTCGCGCCCGGCCTTGTCGGTCTTGGTGGCAGCCAGAGCGCCGGTGTCGAGCTCATGCGCCTCGTAACCGGCGCCCTCGACCACTGGGATGAAATCCGATGCGTCGAGGCCCGGATCGGCCTCGATGCTGACCCGCTTCATCGTCAGGTTGACGCGGGCGGATCGCACGCCCGGCGTCTCGTTCAGAGCGGTTTCCACCGCGCGCATGCAATTGGCGCAGTGGATCGTTGGCAGCGACAGGACCACATGCGCGTCCGAGGGGTCCTGCGCCGCCAGCGCCTCGGCGGCGGGGGCGGCGGAACAGGCGGGGCAGGCCGAGACCTGCGGGCGCATGGCTGCGGTCATGTCGTCACTCCTTGACGTAAAGTTCCAGGCGCTGCTGGAAGAGCGTGCCGTCGAAAGCCTCGGCGTTCAGCCAGACATTCCAGTAGCCGGGCGCCAGCGCGTCCTCGGCCACATAGGCCCGCCCGTCGAAGCGGAAATCGGGCTCGTGGTCGTCCTTGACGTTGGTGGTGCGCCCGATCTTGGCCGAGAGCCTGGCAGGCTGCACCGGGTAGCCTTTCTCGTCGGTGATCGCGAGCACCACATGGCCGGCGTCATGGCTGGTCTCGACCGTCCAGCCCAGGGCCTCCTGCGCCTCGCGGCGCTTGTCGAAGGTCTGGCTGGCGACGTAGGAGTTGTCGACCTCGAGCCCGGGGAAGGTCGCGATGGCGTTATAGGCCAGCGCGAGATTGACCCCGATGATCACGCCGAAAGCGCCCACGAAAATCGCCAGCACATGCCAGCCGGTGAGCCTGCGTTCCTTGGTAGCCATCAGTTATCCCGTCCGTTGAAGACCGTGTCGTTCTCTGCCTTGGTGCCGTTGGTCAGATCCTCGACCCAGAGGCTGAACGAGGTACGTTCGTCCTGGGCCTCTTCGGTCCCTTTCGGCGCCGTGACATAGACCCGCTGGAGATAGGTCTCGTTGGCGGGCACGTCCACCACCATATCGTCCTCGCCTTCGAGCGACAGGCTCAGATTGTCGCTGCCAGTGAGCGACAGTTCGAAGGGCCGGGCCTCGCCGTGCTTGTTGAGCAGGCGCACGTCATAGGTGTTGCGGATCGACCCGTCGGAGAGCACCACGAAAGTCGGGTTGCGAACCGGGGCGACGGTCATCTCGATCTCGGGGCGCATGAAGAGCGCAAAGACCAGACCGATGCCCACCAGCGACCAGAGCGCGGTGTAGAGGATGACACGCGGGCGGAAGACGTGCTTCCAGACCGGGCGGGGGGTGCTGCCACCGCGCTCGCGATCCTCGTCGGAAAGCGCGAGATAGTCGATAAGGCCCCGCGGCTTGCCGATCTTTTCCATGACGTCGTCGCAGGCGTCGATGCAGAGCGCGCAGGTGATGCAGGCGAGCTGCTGGCCGTCGCGGATGTCGATCCCCATCGGGCAGACGTTCACGCAGGCGCGGCAGTCGATGCAATCGCCGAGCTGGTCGGCGCCTTCGCCCTTGCGGTGCTTGCCGCGCGGCTCGCCGCGCCAGTCGCGATAGCCGACGGTCAGCGTGTCTTCGTCCATCATCGCGGCCTGGATCCGCGGCCAGGGGCAGGCGTAGATGCAGATCTGTTCGCGGGCGAAACCGCCGAAGGCAAAGGTCGTGGCGGTGAGGATGAGGATGGTCGTGTAGGCCACCGCATGGGCCTGACCGGTGACGAGATTGTGCAGCAGCGTCGGCGCGTCGGTGAAATAGAACACCCAGGCGCCGCCGGTGGCCAGCGCGATCAGGAACCAGGCGACCCATTTGGTGATCCGCAGCCGCAACTTGCGGAAATCCCATTTCTTCTGCCGATGCAGACGCAGGCGGGCGTTGCGGTCGCCTTCGATCCAGCGTTCGACCAGAATGAAAAGATCGGTCCAGACGGTCTGCGGACAGGCATAGCCGCACCAGACCCGTCCCAGCGCCGAGGTGAAGAGGAAGAGCCCGAGCCCCGCCATCACCAGAAGGCCCGCGACGAAATAGAATTCATGCGGCCAGATCTCGATCATGAAGAAGAAGAACCGCCGCCCGGCGAGGTCCAGCAACACCGCCTGATCGGGCAGTTCCGGTCCGCGATCCCAGCGGAGCCAGGGGGTGATGTAGTAGATGCCCAGCATGACGGCCATCAGCACCCACTTGAGATTGCGGAATTTCCCGCTCACCCGCCGGGGGAAGATCGGTTCGCGTGCTTCGTAAAGGGAGGGGGCGGGAGTCTCGGTATCAGCCACGGGGAATCGCTCCGGTGTCAGGTTGCCTGTTGCGGGCCCTTTTCGCGCCGCAAGGTTGCGGCAACATTGACCTGCATCAATAATTACATCCCCGATGAAGGTTTTGCAGCCTCTCGCCGCAACCACGTTACGAAGTGCCGCAGGGGCGGACGGGAGACGCCGGGACGGGTAACGAGGAAATAGCCCTTCTTGCGCCCGTCTTCGAAGAGAATGCGCAGCCGGCCCGCTGCAATGTCCGGCTCGGCGAACAGCCTTGCGGTGATGGCGACGCCCTGACCCTGCCGCGCGGCCTCGATCATCAAATTGCCGGGCAGGGCGGTGAGGCCGAGGCTGCGGTCGTGCTCGACGCCGTATTCCGCGAACCAGTCGGTGGCCTCGTTGGTGCCCAGCTCCTGCAACCAGGGAAAGGGGCGCAGGTCTGCGGGGGTGGTGATCTCGCGGTCGCCGACCAGATCGGTGGCGGCGACCACGGCGATGGGCGAGCGGACAAGCAGATGGCTTTCCAGACCGGGCCAGTCGCCGTTGCCATAGCGGATCGCCACGTCGAGCCCGCCGGGCTCCAGAGTGCGGAGCGTGGCGGACGGGTCGATGGTCAGGCTGATCTCGGGATGGTGGGCGCGAAAGCTCGGCAGGCGGGGCATCAGCCAGGTGGCGGCAAAGCCGGGGGTGGCCGAGATTTCCAGCGGCCGGTCGGCGTCGCGGCCAGTCAGCTCGTTTGTGGCGTTGAGGATGGTGCCGAACCCCTCGGCCAGCGCCGCGGCGAGGCGGTCGCCCTCGGGCGTGAGATGCATCTTCCGCTTGCTGCGGTCGAGCAGGGTGGTGCCGAGATGGGTTTCGAGGTTGCGGATCTGCTGGCTGATCGCCGCGTGGCTGACGTTCAGCGCGCGGCCCGCCTCTGCAACGGAACCGCTGCCGGCATAGGCGGCAAAGGCGCGCAGGGCGGAGAGCGGCGGCAGGGCGGACCAGTCCAATGTTAGATTTCCTTACATTGTCGCATTTTTCCTGACTCGCTCGAAAGGGCGTTTCGGTCAATATTTCTTTCAAGGAATGCGATTGTTCAGGAGATGCGCGATGCTTGGGATCTATGCAAAAACTTTCATGACGGCCGCCCGTACAGAGGCGCGCTGGACACCGCCGACGCACGGGATGCGGCGTGATGAACCGGTGCCAATGCATGGCAAGCGGGGGCCTCGGCGTTGAGGGTGTGGCGGCGTGGTTGTGAGGAGGAAAAGGCCTGTATGACCAAGCCGCATGCACAACGCGAGGCAGGCCCAGCGGCGGCCCGTGGGATGCCGTAGTGACTTCCCGAATTCTTCACTTTATCCCAACCAAATCCGAAGGATCTCGAAGCCACGCGCTGTCGTCACCAAAGCGGCAGCCCGCAGGGACGGGCCGCCGCTGGGCCCGGCGCCTTCGGCTTGTTTCCGGGCCAGAGGCGCGGGGATAGAGGGAGGCTTCGGCGCTTTGGGCAATGACGCGCGAAGCGCATTGCAGCGGCCCTAAACGACAAAAGGCGCCCGAAAGAGTCACGATTTGGTGTGTTTTCGCGCGGGCGCTCTTGATCCAGCGCAAATCTGCGCCTTAAGCTGCCCTATCCCTCAAAGGTCAGGCTCCTGTGGGAGCCAATAAAAAACGCCGGTGCCCCTGGAAACGCGCGAACAGGATGGGGCACCGGCGCCGGCCTCCGGGCCTTGCGGCCCGAAGGTGTTCTTTTTGGGGGGGCTTACTCCGAAGCCTCGCCCCCGCCCAGGCCGTGGACATAGGTCGCCACGGCGCGGATTTCCGCCTCGCTCAGATCGGCGCCGCCCATCGGCGGCATGATGCCGTAGCGGGCGTTGAACACGGTGTCGTGCAGCGTGTTGAAGTCGCCGCCATAGAGCCAGATCGCATCGGTCAGGTTCGGCGCGCCCTGGAAGCGGTCGCCGGTGCCGTCGGCGCCGTGGCAGGACGCGCAGTTGATGTCGAACACCTCGGCACCGGCCTCGACCAGCGACGCATTCTGCGGCTCTTCGCCCGAGAGCGTCATGACGAAGTTCACAACCTGGTTGATCTCTTCGTCGCTCAGCAACTCGTCACGCCCGAAGGCCGGCATCGCGGACTGGCGGATGTAGTCCACATCCGTGTCCTCGTTCCGGATCCCTGCGGTCACCGTGTAGTGGATGTCCTCGATCGTGCCGCCCCAGAGCCAGTCGTCGTCCAGCAGGTTGGGGTAGCCCTTGGCACCGGCCGCGCCCGAGCCGTGGCACTGGGCGCACCAGGTGCGGAACACCGCGGCGCCGGCGTTCAGCGCGTAGGTGTTCAGCTCCGGGTCGCTGGTGATCGCGGTCAGCTCGACCGAGGCGAGCCGCTCGTTGATCGGCGCCAGTTCGGCCTCGTGGTCCTTGATCGCCTGCTCCACATTGCCGCGGGTCGACCAGCCCAGCAGGCCGGCCGTCGCGGTTTTGATGCCCGGCCAGGCCGGGAAGGCGATGGAATAGCCCACGCCCCAGATGATGCAGGCGTAGAAGACCATTAGCCACCATTTCGGGAGCGGCTTGTTGTATTCCTGAATGCCGTCCCAGGAATGGCCCGTCGTCTCGTAGTCGAGATCGTCGTTCTTCTTGTTGTTGTCACTCATGTCCCGTCTCCTCAGTCCTGGGCGGGTTTGTCTTCATGCCGGAAGGGGATGTCGGCCACGTCCTTGTAGGTCTTGCGGCTGCCCGGGCGGAACGCCCAGACGATGACGCCGACGAAAAAGACGAACATGGCCAGCAGACCCCAGCTGTCTGCGAAATGCCGAAGCGCGTTATAGGTTTCATGTCCCATCACGCGGCCCTCAGCGGCTCGCATCCGGCTCGAAGGTCGAGAAATCGACCAGCGTGCCCAGCATCTGCAGATAGGCGATCAGCGCATCCAGTTCCGAGATCCCCGGCTGACCGTCGAAGTTGCGCACATTGGCGGTTTCGCCATAACGCTCCAGCAGCCCGTCATAATCGCTGTCCGGGTCGGATTGCGAGAGGAAGTCCTCATGCCCGGCTTCGATCATCTCGTCGGTATAGGGCACGCCCAGGAACTTGTGCGTTTTCATCAGGTCCTGGATGTACTCGCCGTCGATCAGCTTGGCTTCGAGAAAACCGTATTTCGGCATGACCGATTCCGGCACCACCGATTGCGGGTTGCGCAGGTGATCCACGTGCCATTCGTCCGAGTAGCGGCCGCCGACGCGGGCGAGGTCGGGCCCCGTCCGCTTCGAGCCCCACTGGAACGGGTGGTCGTATTGCGATTCCGCCGCCAGCGAGTAGTGGCCGTAACGCTCCACCTCGTCGCGCATCGGGCGGACCATCTGCGAGTGGCAGACATAGCAGCCCTCGCGGATGTAGATGTCGCGCCCCGCCAGTTCGAGCGGCGTGTAGGGACGCATGCCCTCCACCTCTTCGATGGTGTTTTCGAGGTAGAAAAGCGGCACGATCTGCACCAGGCCACCCACCGTCACCACGAGGAAGGCGAAGATCGACAGCAGCGTGATGTTCCGTTCAAGAACACCGTGTTTGTCGAGAATTCCCATAGTCTCGGCCCTCCTTATTCGGCCGGGGTGGCGTGAGCCGCGGCGGCGTCGGCTTCGACAGCCGGCGAACGTTTCACGGTCATCCAGAGGTTGTAGCACATGATGAGCGCACCGGTGATGTAGAGGCCGCCGCCGAGGGCACGCACCACATACATCGGGAACTTGGCGCGGACGGTGTCGGCGAAGGAGTTCACCAGGAAGCCGTTCGCATCCACTTCACGCCACATCAGGCCTTCCATGATGCCGGTCACCCACATGGACGCCGCGTAGAGCACGATGCCGATGGTGGCGAGCCAGAAGTGCCAGGAGACCATCGACAGCGAATAGAGCCGCTCGCGGTTCCAGAGCTTGGGCACGAGGAAGTAAAGCGCGCCGAAGGTGATCATGCCGTTCCAGCCCAGAGCGCCGGAGTGGACGTGGCCGATGGTCCAGTCGGTGTAGTGCGACAGCGAGTTCACCGCGCGGATCGACATCATCGGGCCTTCGAAGGTGGACATGCCGTAGAAGCCCACCGAGATCACCAGCATCCGCATGATGGGGTCGGTGCGCAGCTTGTCCCAGGCGCCCGAGAGGGTCATCAGGCCGTTGATCATGCCGCCCCAGGAGGGCATCCACAGGATGATCGAGAACACCATGCCGAGGGTCGAGGCCCAGTCGGGCAGGGCGGTGTAGTGCAGGTGGTGCGGGCCGGCCCAGATATAGATGAAGATCAGCGCCCAGAAGTGCACGATCGACAGCTTGTAGGAGAACACCGGACGTTCGGCCTGTTTCGGGACGAAGTAATACATCATGCCGAGGAAGCCTGCGGTCAGGAAGAAGCCCACCGCGTTATGGCCGTACCACCATTGCGTCATGGCATCCTGCACGCCCGAGAACACCTGCACCGATTTGGAACCCCAGATCGAGACCGGGATCGACAGGTTGTTGAAGACGTGCAGCATGGCGACGGTGATGATGAAGGACAGATAGAACCAGTTGGCCACGTAGATGTGGGGTTCTTTCCGCTTCACGATGGTGCCGATGAAGACCGCGAGATAGGCGAGCCAGACGATGGTCAGCCACCAGTCGGTCAGCCATTCGGGTTCGGCGTATTCCTTGGATTGGGTGGCGCCCAGCAGGTAGCCGGTGGCGGCCATCACGATGAAGAGCTGGTAGCCCCAGAACACGAACCAGGCGAGGTTGCCGCCCCAGAGGCGCGCGGCGCTGGTCCGCTGGACCACGTAGAACGAGGTCGCAATCAGCGCATTGCCGCCAAAGGCGAAAATCACCGCCGAGGTGTGCAGCGGGCGCAGCCGGCCAAAGTTCAGATAGCCCTGGGCCCAGTCGAAGTTGAGCACCGGGAAGGCGAGCTGCGAGGCGATATAGACACCGGCCGCGAAGCCGATAACGCCCCAAAAGCAGGTTGCGATCACACCGGCGCGCACGACGCCGTCGAGATACGACTTCTGGGCGACCGCGGCTGGTACGGGTTCATCGGTGCGGCGCAAGGTCCACAGGAACATGCCTGCAGCCACCAAAAAGATGATGATGGCATGAACCATGTAAGCCACATCTCGTGCATAATTGGCTGCGATCAGCGCAAATACCGCGATCACACCAAGCACGATGAGCTTGATATAGTTGATCATTGTTCGTCCCTTCGTCTTACCCACACGATTCGTGTGCCATGTGGGCGGTTTTAGACTGTCCGGTTAATGGGCATAAGCCTGCCCCTACTCCTTGATCTGTATCAAGGCTTTCCTGCCAGACCATTGACCATTGTCAAAGTGCGTCCATTCGCGCAGGCATAGAGTGTGGGGGAATGAGCGACTACCTGAGGAGACGAGAACCATGGGCTACAAAACGATTTTGACGGTTGTGACGGATGAAGCGCTGACCCAGCCGACGATCGACCATGCGGCCGCGATCGCCGAGGGGTGGGATGCGCATCTCGACGTGCTGTGCTTCGGCGTCGACAGGACCCAGACTGGCTATTACTACGCCGGTGCCAACGCCATGATATTGCAGGAAACAATCAGCCGGGCCACGGCGGATGCCGAAAAGCTCGCAGGGCTCGCCCGCGAGGCGCTGGGCCGGACCGAGGGCCGCTGGTCGGTCGAGGAAGGCGTCGCGCAGCTTGCCGATATCGGTCGTCATGTGGCCGGGCGGGCGCGTTTTGCCGATCTGGTGGTGCTGCCGAAACCCTATGGCAAGGAACATGGGGTAGAGCTGGAGCCGGTGACCGAGGGCGCGCTGTTCGAAGGTCAGACGCCGGTGCTGGTGGTGCCTGATTCTGTGGCGCCGAAGGCGGCCCCGTCGCGGGTGGTCATCGGCTGGAACGAGAGCAACGAGGCGCTGCGCTCGGTGCGGGCGGCACTGCCGCTGCTGAAGGGCGCGGACAACGTGCATGTGGCGGTGATCGACCCGCCGCAACACGGTCCGAACCGCTCGGATCCGGGCGGGGCGCTGTCGCAATACCTGTCGCGTCACGGCGTGAAGGCCGAGATCGACGTGTTGTCGAAAACCATGCCGCGCGTGTCCGACGTGCTGCGGCGGCATGTGCAGGACGTGAACGCCGACATGATCGTGATGGGCGCCTATGGCCATTCGCGGTTCCGCGAGGCGATCCTGGGCGGCGCGACGCGCAACATGCTGGAACAGGCCGACGTGCCGGTGTTCCTCGCCCATTGACCGGGCACTAGACGTTTCTCCATCGTTCGCAACTTGCGGCGCCTTCGGGCGCCGCTTTCTTATCCGATCGCCGCAAGGGCGGCGCGCAGCGCTTGCAGGTCGATGCCGGCCAGCGCCGCATCCAGCGCGTCGTGCTCCGCCCGCCAGACCGGCACGGCGCGTTTCAGCAGGTCGCGCCCGGCGAGGCTCAGCCGCAGCCTGCGGTTGCGTCGATCGTGGCGGTCGGCCAGGCTTTCCACCAGCCCGCGCCGCTCCAGCACCTTGAAGGCGGCGGTCAGCGTGGTGCGGTCCATCGCCAGGAAGGGCGCCAGGTCCGAAATGCGCGGCGGCTCGGGACGGTTGAGCGACATCAGGATCGAGAACTGCCCGTTGGTCAGCCCCAGCGGCTTCAGCGCCGTGTCGAAGCGCCGGGCCAGTTGCCGCGCGGCGCGCTGGACCTGGAGGCACAGGCAGCGGTCGCGCACCTCGAGCGTGGTGGAGAGGGGCAGCTCCGGGTCCAGCGCGTCTGTCATTCCGGGAAGGGCCCTGTGCGCCGGCGGGAAGGGGAGGCATCGCGGGCCGCGATGCCGCCCATGGCAAGGCCGCCAGGATCAGGCGAAGAGGCCGCCATCCGAATCGTCGCCGGCCTCGTCCAGCAGGCGGGTCATGTCGGGGATGGTGACGTGGCGCTTGCCCTCGAGCTCGATCACCCCGTCCTTTTTCAGCGCCGAGATCTGCCGGCTGACGGTTTCCAGCGTCAGCCCGAGGTAATCGGCCATGGCCTCGCGCGTCAGCGGCAGGTCGAAGACCAGCGTGCCGGTGGCGGTGCGCATGTTGATCGAGGCATCGCGCCGCGCGATGATCGACAGCAGCGAGGCGATCTTTTCGCGCGCGGTCTTGCGACCCAGAACCAGCATCCATTCGCGCGCGGCATCCAGCTCGTCCAGCGTCATCTCCAGCAGGCGCTGGGCGATATGCGGGGTCTGGCGCATCATCTCTTCGAAAGGGGATTTGCGGAAGCAGCACATCACCAGATCGGTCGTCGCCACCACGTCATAGGCGGCCGAGGTGCGGCCCGGACGGCCGACAAAATCGCTGGGCAGCAGCAGGCCCACCATCTGGGTGCGCCCGTCTTCCATGGTCTGCGTCAGCGTCGCGATTCCCGACACCACCGAGCCCACGAAATCCATCCGGTCGCCGGACCAGATCACCGTCTGTCCGGCTTCGAACTTGCGGTAATACTTGATTTCCTCGAGTCGCTCGAGCTCGTCGGATTCGCAGCGGGCACAGACGGCGCGATGCCGGATCGGGCAATCGGCGCATTCCTGCGAGATGGTGAGGCTGCGTTCGTTCAGCATAGTATGTTCACAGTCCTGTTAGCGGGCCACCCAAATCACCGGCTTGCCGGCTGTACTCTTGATCTGGGTCAAAGTTTCAACCCTCGCGCCTTTCTAAGTGTATGCGCATGATCACGCGAAAACAACTCTCCCGCCTGGGGCTCTTCGACGCGAAAGTGCCCCGGTACACCAGTTATCCGACCGCGCCGCATTTCTCGAATGCGGTGAGCCCGGGGGAGTTTGCCTCCTGGATCGAAGCGGTGCCGGAAACTGGCACGATTTCGCTGTACCTGCACGTGCCTTTCTGTCGCAGATTGTGCTGGTTCTGCGCCTGCCGGACGCAGGGCACCTCGACGCTGGCACCGGTCGAAACCTATGTCGAGACGCTGAAATCCGAGCTGGATCTCCTGAAGGCGCATCTCCCGCGCGGGGTCAGGCTGTCGCGGCTGCATTGGGGCGGCGGCACGCCGACCCTGCTGTCGCCGGATCTGATGCGCGGGTTGATCGACAAGGTGGCCGAGGTGGCCGATTTCGCCGAGGATGCGGAATTCTCGGTCGAGATCGACCCGAACGAGATCGACGGCGAGCGGCTGGACGTGCTGGCCGCCGGCGGCATGAACCGCGCCTCCATCGGGGTGCAGGATTTCGACGAGCAGATCCAGGAAACCATCGGCCGACCGCAGAGCTATGACGTGACCCGTGCCGCGGTCGAGATGATCCGCGAGCGTGGGGTGGCGAGCCTCAATGCCGATATTCTCTACGGTCTGCCGCATCAGAACCGCGCGCGGATCACCGAGACGGTGCAGAAGCTGCTGTCTTTCGCCCCCGACCGGGTGGCGCTTTACGGCTATGCGCATGTGCCGTGGATGGCCAAGCGCCAGCAGATGATCCCCGCCGACGCGCTGCCGACGCCTGCCGAACGGCTGGACCTGTTCGAGACCGCGCGGCGGCTGTTTGTCTGGGACGGCTATGCCGAGATCGGCATCGACCATTTCGCCACGCCCGACGACGGGCTGGCCATCGCGCAGAAGACCGGCAAGCTGCGGCGCAATTTCCAGGGTTATACCGACGACACCTCCGACGTGCTGATCGGGCTGGGCGCCTCGTCGATCTCGAAATTCCCGCAGGGCTATGCGCAGAACGCGCCGGCGACCTCGGCCTACACCGCGGCGATCCGCGAGGGGCGGTTCTCGACGGCGCGCGGCCATGCCTTCCGCGGCGACGACCGGCTGCGGGCGCGGATGATCGAGATGCTCATGTGCGATTTCCGCATCCGGGCCGCGGAACTGACGCGCGATTACGGCATTGCGGCTTCCGAGCTTCAGGCGATGTTCTCGCAGGTCAACGACGCGTTCGAGGGGCTTCTTGAGGTGACCGAGGACGGGCTTTTCATCCCGCCGGCGGCGCGTGCGCTGACCCGGATGGTCGCCCGCAGCTTCGACGCCTACGATCTCTCCAAGGCGGGTCATTCCTCGGCGATCTGATCGGGTTTCCAGCGCAGGAACTCGCCCGAGGCCGCGGCTTCGGGCGTTTCCGTCAGCAGCGCGTGGCGAAACGCCTTGCGGAACGCGTAGCGGGCGGGCAGCGAGGCCGGCTTGCAGGGCAGCGCTATGCGCGGCAGGGGCGAGCGCGGCGAGGCGGTGGTCGTGGTCAGAACCCCCAGGCAGCGCGTGTCCTCCGAGCCGGTCTCGTCGATCGGGAACCAGGGCTCCGGCACGAGGATTTCCACCCGTTCCACCGTGCGCCCCCGGCGCGAGGCGGGGCGGGGGATGCGCAGTTCGCCCCATTTGCAATAGGGCAGCTCGGTTTCGACCACCGCGCCCCAGGGCAGCCGCAGCCGGACCAGCCGCGTGCCGTTTTCGACCGAGGGCTGGTTGGTCGCCAGCCAGACGCGCACCGTGTCGCCTTCGGCGGCCGCCCAGGTGACGGCGCGCCAGCCGGTCCAGCGGCACGGGCCGAAATGCGGCATGACCTCGAGCGGGAACAGACCGTTGGGAGGCAGCGCCGGCACATTGTAGCCATGGGCCACCGCCAGCCGCGTCTCGAAGCGGTGATATTGCGGCGTGCCGGGGGCCATGCGGTAGGAATGCGCGCCCTCGGGAATATGGGTGATGTAGAACGACAGCTCGTCGATCCCCAGCTCTTCCGCCAGGGCGATGGCCTCGGTGATCTCTTCCGGGTCGTCGGTCCAGCGGTGCACGAGATAGCGCCACACGATCTCGGGGCGCGCGGCCCCGGCGGCGCGGCGCGCCTCGGCCACCCGGCGCAGCCCCTTGAGCGCGGTCGCCAGCCGGCCGCGCACATGGTATTTCTCATAGCTTTCCTGCCGCATGCCGCTGATCGTGAAGACGATGTTGTCCAGCCCTGCCGCGACGAGCTTTTCCGCGCGCTGCCCGGCAAGCGGGATGCCGTTGGTGCTGGTGACGATCCGCACGTCGGGGCAGGCGGCGCGGATGTCGGCGACCATCTCGACCGCCTCGCGATGCAGGAACGGGTCGCCGTAGTTGAAGAAATAGACCTCTTCCAGAGCGGGGGCGGCTTCGGCGACGAGACGTTGCAGGGCGCCACGGTCAAGATCCTCGGAGTCGCGCGTGCGGATCTCGGCGGCGTTGTTGGGGATGCAGGCGGCGTTGGGGCAGCGCAGGTTGCAGCGAATGGTCGATTCCACGATCAGCGCGCGGGGCAGCGCGGGGCGGGGCGACGGCCTGTCCTCCGGCATCGGCTGATAGAGCTGGCACTCGGCGCAGCGTCGCCCCTGCGCCAGCCCTTGCTGTAGGCGGGTGAACTCCGGGTTGGCGAAGATTTCGGTCAGGCTCTGGTCGTTGACATTGCCGAAGCTGCGCAGCGAATGCGGATCGTCGAGCCCGCAGGTGACATTCCCGTCCGCCAAAATCGTCAGGCTGCCCTCGATCCAGGGGCAGCGGTAGCGGTTGCTGTCCGAAGGCAGCATGGACGCGCTCGGCGCGGTGTCACGCCGGTTGAGCTTTTGCTGCAATCCAGAAAGCCCGGCGGCACCATCCATCATGGGCTGTCTCCCAGATACCCGAGGTCAAACACTGCGACATGGGAAACACGTCAAACCCCACCGCGAGTCCTCAACCTAACGCGGGGTCTGTCAGATGGCGATAGAGAAAGCTGCGGAAAACAGCTTTTGCGTGTATTCCGATTTCGGCGCCGCAAAGATCTCGGTGGCGTCGCCCATCTCGACCACATCGCCCTGTTTCATCACGATGACCTTGTGGCTCATGGCACGCACGACCTTGAGGTCGTGGCTGATGAACAGATAGGCCAGATCGTATTTGCGTTGCAGCTCGCGCAGCAGGTTCACGATCTGCACCTGAACGGTCATGTCCAGCGCCGAGGTCGGTTCGTCCAGAACCACCAGCCGGGGCCGCAGCACCATGGCGCGCGCAATCGCGATGCGCTGGCGCTGCCCGCCCGAGAACTCGTGCGGGTAACGGTGCTTGGTCGCCGGGTCGAGCCCCACCTCGCGCATCACCTCCTCCACCGCCTGGGCTGTGGGTTTGCCATCGGGCGAGCCGTGCACGCCCAGCCCCTCGGCGATGATCTGTTCGCAGGTCATGCGCGGGGAGAGCGAGCCGAACGGATCCTGAAACACGATCTGCATTTCCGAGCGCAGCCGCCGCAACTGCCGCGTGGACCAGCCGCGCACATCCTGCCCGCGATAGGTGATGCCGCCCTCAGACCCGATGAGCCGCATCACCGCCAGCGCCAGCGTCGTCTTGCCCGAACCGCTCTCGCCCACGATGCCCACGGTTTCGCCCGCGCGCACGGCAAAGCTGGCGTCGTTCACCGCCTTCACATAGCCCACGGTCTTTTTCAGGAAGCCGCGCTGGATCGGGAACCAGATCTTGAGATTGTCGGCCCGCGCGATCTCTTCCGCCTGCGGTGCCACCGGGTCGGGCAGGCCGGTGCTTTCGGCCGAAATCAACATCTGGGTATATGCGTGCTGCGGGTTGCCGAAGATCTCGGCGGTTTTGCCCTGTTCGACGATCTCGCCGTTTTTCATCACGCAGACCCGGTCGGCGAATTTGCGCACGATGTTCAGGTCATGGGTGATGAACAGCAGGCTCATATCCTCGGATTGCTTCAGCTCGGCCAGCAGCTCGAGGATTTGCGCCTGAATCGTCACGTCGAGCGCGGTGGTGGGTTCGTCGGCGATCAGCAGATCGGGCCCGTTGGCGAGGGCCATGGCGATCATCACCCGCTGCCGCTGCCCGCCGGACAACTGGTGCGGATAGGCCGACAGGCGGCTTTCGGGATCGCGGATGCCCACCTTGGTCAGCAGATCCACGATCCGGGCGCGGGCCTTGTCGCCGGTCAGCCCCTGGTGCAGCGCAATGCTTTCGCCAAGCTGCTTTTCGAGCGTGTGCAGCGGGTTGAGCGAGGTCATCGGCTCCTGAAAGATGAAGCTGATGTCATTGCCCCGCACCTGGCGTAGCAGCTTGTCGGGCGCGCCGATCATCTCCCTCCCTTTATAGAGGACAGAGCCCTCGACCCGCGCGGCATCGCCCAGCAGCGAGACGGTGGAGAGCGCGGTCACGGATTTGCCCGAGCCGCTTTCGCCCACCAGCGCCAGCGTCTCGCCTTTTTCGAGGGTGAAGCTCACGCCTTTGACGGCACGGCTCAGCTTGCCGTCCTGGGAAAAGCTGACGGCGAGGTTTTTGACCTCCAGAAGCGCAGTCATGAGAAGGTCTTTCTCGGGTCGAAGGCATCGCGCACGCCTTCGAAGATGAAGACCAGCAGGGAGAGCATCAGCGCGAAGACGGTGAAGGCGGTGAAGGCGAGCCAGGGGGCTTGCAGGTTCTGCTTGGCCTGAAGCGTCAGCTCCCCCAGCGACGGCGCCGAGGAGGGCAGGCCGAAGCCGAGGAAGTCGAGCCCGGCCAGCGTCGAGATCGTGCCGGTGACGATGAAGGGCAGCATGGTCAGCGTGGCCACCATGGCGTTGGGCAGCATGTGGCGGAACATGATCGTCATGTTCGACACACCCAGCGCCTTGGCCGCGCGCACATATTCGAGGTTGCGCGCGCGCAGGAACTCGGCCCGCACCACACCGACAAGCGCGGTCCAGCCGAAGAGCACGGTGAGGATCACCAGCAGCCAGAAGCTGCGCCCGAGGATCGCGAAGAGGATGATGATCACGTAAAGCGAGGGCGTGGCCGACCAGATCTCGATCACCCGCTGGAAGATGAGGTCGAGCCAGCCGCCGAAATAGCCTTGGAGCGCGCCGGCGACGACGCCGATGAGCGAGGCGCAGACCGTCACGATCAGAGTGAAGAGGATCGACAGGCGGAAGCCGTAGATGACCCGCGCGGCCACGTCGCGCTTGGTGTCGTCGGTGCCGAGCCAGTTCTGCGCGTTGGGGGGCAGGGGGGCGGCGCCGGGGCGGTCGACGGGCGTGTTGAAGCTGTAGGGGATGAGCGGCCAGACCATCCATCCCTTCCGGAAATCGCCCTCGAGAACCATGCCCTGGTCGACCGCTTCCATCAGCCCGTCGGGATCGTCGAAACAGGTCTCGAGCCCGCCGGTGCGGATCAGGCATTGCACCTCGGGGTCGCGATAGACCGCCTCGGTGCGGAAATCGCCGCCGAAGGCCGTTTCCGGGTAGAACTGGAAGATCGGCATGCGCAGCTCGCCGCGATAGCTGACTAGGATCGGTTTGTCGTTGGCGATGAATTCGGCAAAGAGCGAGGCGACAAAGAGGATCAGGAAGATCACCAGCGACCAGAAGGCGCGGCCGTTGCGGCGGAAGTTGCGCCAGCGGCGCCGGTTCAGCGGCGAGAGCGCGAAGCGGCCGGGTTTCGGCTGGGGCTCGACGGAGATTCCCGGCTCGGGCTGGGGGCGGATGCCTCCTCCGCCCTCGCGGCCGTCATCGGTGCGGTAGGGATCGGGCTCGTAGCTCATCTCAGCCCTCCCGCTTTTCGAAGTCGATGCGCGGATCGACGATCACATACATCAGATCCGAGAGGATTCCGACCACCAGCCCGATCAGCCCGAAGATGAAGAGCGTGCCGAAGATCACCGGGTAATCGCGCGCCACCGCCGCCTCGAAGCCGAGCCGCCCAAGACCGTCGAGCGAGAAGATCGTCTCGATGATCAGCGAGCCCGAGAAGAACACGCCGATGAACACCGCCGGAAAGCCCGCGATGACGATCAGCATGGCATTGCGGAAGACATGGCCGTAAAGCACCCGCCGTTCGGTCAGCCCCTTGGCGCGGGCGGTCATGACGTAGTGTTTCTTGATCTCGTCGAGAAAGCTGTTCTTGGTCAGCAGCGTCAGCGTGGCGAAGGCTGCGATGGTCGAGGCGACCACCGGCAGTGTGATATGCCAGAAATAGTCGGCGATCTTCATGGGCCAGCTCAGGCTGTCCCAATTGTCAGAGGTGAGCCCCCGCAGCGGGAAGATCTGCCAGTAGGAGCCGCCCGCAAACAGTACAAGCAGCAGGATGGCGAAGAGGAAGCCGGGGATGGCATAGGCCACGATGATGGCTCCGCTCGTCCAGGTGTCGAAGGCGCTGCCATCCTTCACCGCCTTGCGGATGCCCAGCGGGATCGAGACGATATAGGCGATCAGCGTCGACCAGAGCCCCAGCGAGATCGACACCGGCATCTTCTCGAGCACCAGGTCGATGACCGAGATCGAGCGGAAATAGCTCTCGCCGAAATCGAGCCGCATGTAATTCCACAGCATTCCGAAGAAGCGTTCGACCGGCGGCTTGTCGAAGCCGAATTCCTTTTCCAGCTCGGCGATGAAATCCGGCGGCAGCCCGCGCGCGCCGGCATAGTCGTCGGACCCGCCGCCGCCCGAGGCAACCTCGCCGCCGCCGCCCGCAAAGCCCTCGAACACATCGCCCTGACCCTGCATCTGGGCGATGATCTGCTCGATGGGACCGCCGGGGACAAATTGCACCAGGGTGAAGTTGATGATCATGATCCCCAGCAGCGTGGGAATGATGAGCAGCAGTCGTCTTAGGATATAGGCGCCCATGGCCGGCTTACAGCGCTCCTTCGGCGCGCAGCTTGGCGGCCTTGTCCTCGTTCCACCACCACAGCGACATCACCCCCAGCCCATAGGGCGGCGGGGTGTCGGTATAGGGCCGATCGTAGAGGTCGAGATAGGCGATGTTGTGCACGCCCTTGTACCATTGCGGCGCCCAGATATGCATCGCCCGCAGCACCCGGTCGAGCGCGTGAACGGCGGTGGTCAGCTCTTCGCGGCTCTTGGCATCGGCGATGACGCGGATCAGCGTATCGACCCCTTCGTTCTTCAGCCCTGCCACATTGGCCGAGCCCGGCACATCCGCGGTTTCGGAGCCGAAGACCGAGCGCAGCTCGTCGCCCGGTGTCTGGCTCATGGCGAAGCGCTGGGTGACGATGTCGTATTCGAAATTCTTCTCGCGCTCCTGCGCCTCGGCGGCATCGACCCGGTTGGCCTTGGCCTCGATGCCAAGCCGTTTGAGATTCTCGATATAGGGGTTGATGATCCGCTCGAAGCTGGGGCTGTCGTTCAGCACCTCGATGGTCAGCCGCGCGCCGTCCTTGTAGCGGAACCCGTCGTCGCCGACCTCCCAGCCGGCATCGGACAGCAGCCGCCCGGCCTGGCGCAGCGTGCGGCGGTCGGCCAGCTCGGTCGCGCTGGAGGTGGCGGGCACAAAGGCCGGTTCGGTGAAGACCGTCTCGGGGATATAGGCGCGGATCGGTTCCAGCAGCGCCAGCTCCGCCTCCGAGGGCATCCCTTCGGCCTGAAGCGTGGGGGAGTTCTCCCAGAAGCTATCGGTGCGCTCGTAGAGCCCGTAGAACAGGCTCTCGTTCGACCATTCGAAGTTGAAGGCCATGCCGATGGCCTCACGCACGCGGGGATCCTGAAACTTCTCGCGGCGCATGTTGTAAAAGAACCCCTGGGTGCCGGCGGGGCGCCCGTCGGGCAGGTCTTCGACCTTCACATGGCCTTCGGCGATGGCGGGGAAATCGTAGCCCGTCGCCCAGAGCTTGGAGAGAAACTCCTCGCGATAGGTATAGGCGCCGCCCTTGAAGGCTTCGAAGGCGGTGGTGTAATCGGCGAAATACTCCACCCGCAGCACGTCGAAATTGTTCGACCCGATGCTGACCGGCAGATCCTTGGCCCAGTAATCCTCGCGCCGCTTGTAGGCGACCGACCGGCCCGGATCGACGCTCAGCAACTCATAGGGGCCCGAGCCCATCGGCGGTTCCAGGCTGCTTTCGGCGAAATCGCGGGTCTCGTAATAGGCCTTGGAAAAGATCGGCAGGCCACCGGCGGTCATCAGCAGCTCGCGCAGCGGGCCATCCGGGTTGAAGGTGAATTTCACCGTATGTGCGTCCAACGCCTCGGCCTTGAGGATGTCCTTGAACTGCACCTTGAAACTGGGCAGACCCTTTTCCACCAGGATCTCGAAGGAAAACACCACATCCTCGGCGGTGAGCGGCGTGCCGTCCCGGAACATCGCCTCGGGCCGCATGTGGAAGGTGATCCATTCGCGGCTTTCGGGGTATTCGACGCTTTCGGCGACCAGCCCGTACATGGTGTCGGGTTCGTCCAGTGTGCCGGTCAGCAGGCTGTCGTAGAAGACCGAGGACATCGAGGCCGCGTTGCCCTTGAGGATATAGGGGGTGAGGCTGTCGAAGGTGCCGAAGGCCCAGGTCGACATCTCGCCGCCCTTGGGGGCGTCGGGGTTCACATAGTCGAAATAGGGAAAGTCCGGCGGGTATTTGAGCTCGCCGAAGGACGAGACGCCATGCGCTGTGAGGATCTTGTCGCCGTCCTGGGCGAATGCCGCGGGGGCCGCGAGCGCGAGGCCCAGGGCAAGAGCGGCGGTGCCGAAGAGGCGGGCGGGTCGGAAGCTGGCGGCGCGGGACGTCGTCCGGTTCATATGGTCTCCCCTGAATGGCGGCCTTTGGGTCTCTGCCGTTTGCGTTAAGCTAAGAGCGCGGAGCGTCCACATTCAAGCGATGTTTGCTAGAGTTTACGTGAACGTGCGCGATTGTGCCTTGTGCCGGGGCGCCGGAATCGAAAAGGGCCACGGTTTGCCGCGGCCCTTTCGTATACGAGGCGGTACGCCGGATCAGCCGCCGAGGCTGTCCAGATAGGCGATCAGGTTCACGCGGTCGGCGGGTTTCTTCAGGCCGGCGAAGCTCATGATCGTGCCCGGGGCCGCACCCTTGGGGTTTTCCAGGAAGTGGAAGAGGTTTTCCGGGGTCCAGGTGTCGCCGACCTGCAGCAGCGCGCCGGAATAGCCGAAGCCGTCCACCGCGTCGATGGCGCGGCCAACCACGCCGTCCAGATGCGGACCGGTGGCGTTCGAACCGTCGATCTTGTGGCAGGCGCGGCACTTGCCGAACACCTTCTCGCCCTTCGCGGCATCGGCGGAGGCCATCAGCGTGGCGAAATCCATCGGCGCTTCTTCTTCTGCCGCGCCGCCGTCGCCGCCGGTGTCGATCACGTAAGAGGCAACCTGTTCGCCGCCATGTCCGCCACCCATGCTGTAAAGCGAGGTGCCGACCCAGTTGCCGAGCAGGAAAATCAGGAGAGCGCCGCAAACGCCGCCCACCGCCTTGGTAATCGTCATCGTGTCAAGCATGTGTCGCGTGTCCCAAAGATGTCCGTCGCGCGGGTGTCTACGGCTTCCCTTGCCGTCTGGCAAGGTATAGAAGCCGCGACCAACCGCGCGCAAGGGTTCTTGCGGCGAAAATGAAACGGAAGAGACCATGACCAACCGCATCGCTTTCCAGGGGGAACCAGGGGCTTACTCGCATCAGGCATGCCGCGAGGCGCGTCCCGACATGGAGGCGCTGCCCTGTCACACTTTCGAAGATGTGATCGCCGCGGTGCGCTCGGGCGAGGCGCGGCTGGCCATGCTGCCGGTGGAAAACACCACCTATGGCCGGGTTGCCGACATTCACCGCCTGCTGCCCGCAAGCGGGCTGAAAATTCTCGATGAGGCCTTTGTCCGGGTGCATATCAGCCTGATGGCGCTGCCGGGCGTGAAGCTGGAAGAGCTGGAGAAGGTGCGCGCGCATCTGGTGCTGATTCCCCAGGCGGCGAGCTTTCTGTCGCAATACGGCATCATCGGCGAGGCGGCGGCGGACAGCGCCGGCGCGGCGGCGGAGCTGGCGGCGGAGCAGACGCGCGAGATCGGGGTTCTGGCATCCGATCTTGCCGCCGAGACCTACGGGCTCGAAATCCTGGCCCAGCATATCGAGGATCACGCGCATAACACCACGCGCTTCCTGATCATGGGGGAAGAGGCCGATTTCTCGCGCCGGGGCGATCATGGCATGATGACCACCTTCATTTTTCAGGTGCGCAACATTCCGGCCGCGCTTTACAAGGCGATGGGCGGCTTCGCGACCAATGGCGTGAACATGACCAAGCTGGAAAGCTATATGGCCGACGGCTCGTTCACCGCGACGCAGTTCTATGCGGATATCGAGGGGCATCCCGACGATCCGGCGGTGCGGCGCGCGCTGGAGGAGCTGGACTACTTCACCGAGAAACTCGAAATCCTGGGGGTCTATCCGCGCGATCCGCGGCGCGACTGATCCCGGGCGAAGGGGGCTGAAGATGCACGACACGGAGATTCTCGCACGGGTGCGGGCCACCGGGGCGCGGCGGGTGATCGGCGTGGGCACGCTGGGGCTGCTCGGGGCGCTGCTGCTTTGGCTCGCGGTGGCCGAACCGCCCGCGACGGTGCTTTGGCAGGGGTTCCTGATTCTGCTGGGGGCGGCGGCGCTCTGGCTGGCGCAGGTCATGTGGCGCTCGACCGGGCGCGAGCTGCTGCTGACGGAAGAGGCGCTTTGCGACAGCACGGGCGCGGTACTGGCGCGGATCGACGAGATCGCCCGGGTCGACCGTTCGATGTTCGCGATGAAGCCCTCGAACGGTTTTCTCATCCAGCTCCGGACGCCGGGCACCGCAGCCTGGCAGCCGGGGCTCTGGTGGCGCCTCGGGCGCCGGGTGGCCGTGGGCGGGGTGACCGCCGGCCGCGATACCAAGCCGTTGGCCGATGCGTTGTCGCTGCTGGTCGCCCGGCGCGACGGGGCCCTGCCGCCGCAGTGACGGCAAGGCGCTGAAAACCGAACCGGGCGCGCCTTAGGCGCGGCCGGT
>NZ_JAMDHK010000004.1:323083-326128 GCF_024721115.1 Salipiger pentaromativorans
CTGTTCGGTTCCACGTTCTGCGAGCCGTCCTCGTTGGTGCATTCGGTGGCGTTCTCGGCGTTGTTGTTGCAGAGCGAGCCGCCCGGCGCGTCCTGATCGCCGTTGCCCCAGCCGTTGTTGCCGCTGGTATCGTCCCACAGCACCTGCGGCGCATAGCGCGGATGGGTGAAGCTGTAGGTCTGGATCTGGAACGCATCGAGACCCACGCTGAAGATCGGGTTGTAGTCCTCGGCGGTTTCGACCAGCACGACCTGCGCATTGTCCACCATGACCGGCAGCCGGTCGATGTAGTTGCGCATCACGTTGTTCGCCAGCGGTTCCAGGTCGCCACGGGCCACGGACCAGACCACCTGGTACTTGTCGTTCTTCCCGTTGTAGCGCACCACGGTGATCCGCATGTCGGCGCTGTAGGTGCCGGTGAGCTCGTCGATCTCGACGGGGTTCTTGGTCAGCATACCCAGCAGCTTGAAGGTGTTGTCGATATAGATGCCGTCGATCGGATCGGTCTCGCGCGAGATCATGTCGCCGATCGTGTAGTTGGCTTTCTGGTTGATCGCCTGCTGGCGGAACACGTCGAAATACACCCAGGACGCCCCGAAGAGCAGGAAGAGCACCGGCAGCATGATCATGACTTCGACGCTGACATAGCCTTCGGTGTCGGATGAGAACCGGCGCAGGTGCCGTTTGATCATTGCGTTCAACATCTCATTACCCTCACTGCGGTTCGTTCACGAAGGCGCCCGTCGCGACCAGCGCGGTATAGCCCTGAGCGTCTTTTTCCAGGCTGCCGGCCAGATACGAGGTCGGGCTGACCGGGCGATAGAGATAGCAGGCGCGCAGCATCATGGTTTCGTGTTCCTTGCCGAACTCGAAATTGCGCTGCGGCGTGATGTCCTCGGCGGTGTCCACGCAGTCCACGGTGTCCGGCGGCTCGACCCAGTCGCGCATGTTCAGCCCGACCATCTCCAGTTGCAGGGTGTCCATGCAGTTGGCCAGCACATCGGCGCGGTCGCAGATCTTCTGCTTCAGCTCCTCGTGGGTGTAGACTTGGCCGGTGCCGAGCTTGACCTCGCGGATCGTCTGGTCGAGCGCCTGCTCCAGTTGCGTCTGGCGGATCGTGAGCGCCCCCAGCTCCACGGTCGACAAGGCGATGCCGACCATGAGCGGTGTCCAGAGGGCGAAGGGAACGACGGCCGAGCCCGCTTCGCTGTCGCGGAAGTGACGCAGGGCCTTTTTCAGAAAGCCGGTCATTGGGTGAGCCTCAGCTGGTTGAGCGTGTGGGCGATGGTCGAGAATGCATCAGAGATCTCGACGCCTTCGACGCGGAAGAAATGGGCGGGCGAGGAGGCGCAGCTCCGCATGACATCGGCACCGTGATCGGAGACTTCGAAGCCGATGGACCAGATCAGCACACCCTGATTCTTGGCAGCGGTGCAGATATTGCTCAGCAGCCGGTCGCCGGTCGTCGCATCGTATTTCTGGTAGTAGAAATCGCCGCGGCTCCACGAGTTCACGTAGTTCGAGAGGTAGTACCAGAGGTTGTAGCGGTCCCAGTGGGCGTATTCGGACTCGGAGTCGTAGGCCCAGTCGCGGATCCGGTAGGAGCGGTCGTGCTGACCGTCGGTCATGAGCACGATGGTCTTGAGCACCTCGTCGTCGTCATAGGCGACCGGACGGCCCTCGAAGGCCGGATCGACGGTGCCGTTCTCGATCATCCCGCTGGCGATATTGCGGGTCGAGGGATCGAGCAGGGCAGCGGCCCATTTCATCCCCATGAAGATCGAGGTGCCGGCGCGCGGTTCGAGTTTGCTGATCTGGCTCTTGAGCGCGGTCGGGTTCTGGCTCCAGGCCTGAATGCGCTCGTAGTCGTAGCGCGGGCAGACGGTGTCGGTGCGGGTGTTCCGGCCGGAATAGTTCCACTGATAGTGCTGCATCTGATCGTAGGTGATCGAGTAATCCAGCGCTGCGGAGCTGAAGACGCGGTCCGGCATCTCGATGCAATGCGAGTAGCCGTGCCTCCAGTTCACGTTCATGAAGCTCAGGATTTCCGGCCCGGCGTTCACATGTTCGGAATAGGGCACGAGCGAGATCGAGACGAGATCTTCGGACCCGTCGTTCAGCAGCGTGTCGATGAACTCGCTGGAGGCGTCTTTCAGCCGCTTCATCTTGTCGTTGTTGTCCATCGAGCCCGAAATATCGAGCACCATGGAAATCTCGACCTTGTTGATGCGCTCCGAGGCCTGCGACAGACCCGCGGCCTGCAACGTGTCGATGCCCAGCAGCCGCATGAAGTTCGACGGCATGGTCTGATAGCCTTCCGCCGTGACCGTGCGGTAGTTCAGGCCCTCGTCCACATCGACCGAGACCAGCGCGTCGCCGAGCGCCATCTTTTCCATGTAATCCTCGACGACGGCGGTTGCGTCCAGCTCGTTGTCGAGGTCGGCGGCGGCCAGCACCGCGCGGTCCAGCGTGTTCTGGACCTTGTTGCGCTGCAACTCGGTGTAGATCATATCGACGCCGATTCCGCCGAACACCATCATCAGCATCGCGAGCGCCACGGCCATGTAGGTCATGCTGCCGGATTCTTCTCCCGCGAAACGGCGCATACGGCTTGCCAGCGCCGAGATGGCGGTCTCTGTCCGTGGGAAGCTGCCGCTCCTGAATGCAGAACGTTTCTGTTTCATCCCGATTCCTTCCTCCCGGGGGTGAGCCCGGAAAATGCCCCCACAGACATACATTTCGATGAGCCGATATGTGCGCTCTCAAGATGGCCAAAATAGGGCGGATTTAATGGGAAATTCTGAAATTTCTTTTGCTTTTCAAAGACGAAGAACATGTTTGGCGGTATTCTGTTTCCCTTGCGTGAACAATGGGCCCGAAATCGGTTAACGGGGGGCTGACTCCTCTGCGAAAATCTGGCGAAAAAAGGGATGTGCTGCCTCGAAGCGGACAACTAAGGGAAGGTCTGAAAAACCTCGCGCTCTGAGGGGTTTGGTATAGACTTTGCGGGACGAAGAAGGAAGCCCCATCATGCCCAAGCAGCCC
>NZ_JAMDHK010000005.1:0-214832 GCF_024721115.1 Salipiger pentaromativorans
GCGGGCTGCTTGGGCATGATGGGGCTTCCTTCTTCGTCCCGCAAAGTCTATACCAAACCCCTCAGAGCGCGAGGTTTTTCAGACCTTCCAAAACATCAACTTCGTCGGCCGCGACCGGCTCATTCTCTATCTTCAATGCTGCATCCCGTTGGTCCTGAGCGCTGGCCTGCACACCCTTACGGCAGAAGGACCGGCGCAATGCGTTCTGGTTCGTTGTCTTGCGATATGCGCCCGTTTCGCGGCGCCGTCGGCTCCCCTGTCCGTGTTCCGCAGACCCCGCCGCTTCCGGCCCGAGCCCGCCCGCTCTTCACCATTTCAGTGAAAGCACCGGCCCGTTGAAAGCAAATGCCGATTGCTGATAAGTCATACCTATCCTGCATACGCGGACAACATGGTCTTGCCGGCACCGGCGGGGAGCGGATCATACAGTCTCTGCATGACCCATGGGGAATTGGCATTTGCCAGGGTTTCGCAGGCCAATAGAGTTGTTACAGACCAAGAGACATGATCGTGTCGGGCCAAGCACGATCAGTTACCGGTCGACGGGCTGGGATGCCGCCAGCCGCGCTGCAGTGCAGTCCAGTTCACGTCCTCGGAAGCGACGCCTCGAAACACCACAGCCGTGCAGCGGCTTGAGGCATGCATGTCCGATGGAAAGAGTGCAATGTGTATGACATCAAAGCAAAATATGGCCCGGTCTGACGACCAACAGGAGGTTGAAACCAAATGAACTACCCCAAAACGCTGATCGCCGCGGGCTTCGCGTGCCTGGCCCTGGCCGGACCCGGCCGGGCGGAAACGTTCCGCGCGGCCACCTACATGCCGCCGGGCGAGGCCCTTGCCATCGCCTTCGCCTGGTGGGCGGACGAGATCGGCCCCGCCACCGGCGGCGCGCTGGACTTCCAGTTTTTCAGCAGCGGCTCGCTCGTCCCGGCGAAATCGGTGCTGCAGTCGGTGGGTGACGGCGTCGCCCATGCCGGGTTCGCCTATTCCGGCTACACCCCGTCGGAAACCCCGGTGACCGAAGCCATCGCGGGGTTCTCGTTCTCGGACGCGCCCTATATCGTGCTTGCGGCGGCCTATGCCGATTTCATCATGAACGACCCCGAGGGCTACAACGACTGGCGCCGGCACGGGGTCATCCCCTTCGGCGGTTTCGCGACGCCGAAATACGATCTGCTCTGCAACACGGACCCGCTGCGGTCGCTCGCCGATCTCAAGGGCCGCAAGGTCCGCTTTCCCGGCGGCCCCATGTCGCAGTTCGGCACGGCGCTGGGGATGATCCCGGTCAACATCCCGTCCTCCGAAGCCTATCAGGCCCAGCAGACCGGCCAGGTCGATTGCTCGTCGATGCGGCCCGGCATGATCATTGCCGTGCCGATGGACGACATCACCAAGAGCGTCACGCATCTTGCGACCGGGCTCACCTTCGCCTCGCCCTTCATGATCCTGAACGCCGATATGTGGGCGCGGATCACGCCGGAACAGCGGCGGATCTATCTCGATACGCTCGCCCGCACGATGGCCAAGGCGCAGGGGGAATACGCCCGGCAGTATGAAACCACCCTGAACGATGCGCCGGAGATGGGCATCGAGGTCGTGGAGCCCGACGAGGAGGTGAAGGCCGTGATCCGTGAGTGGGTGGCGAATTATCGCCCCGTCGCGCTCGAGACCGCGCGCACGACCCATGGCATCGCCGACCCCGAGGCGCTTTTCGAGCGGTTCCAGGGCTATATCGACAAATGGGAACCCATTCTGGCCGGGGTCGAGAACCTGCGCGACGAAGACGCGCTCACGGCGGTGTTCAAGGAACATCTCACCGACAAGCTGGATGTCGAGGTCTTCGGCATCGAATAGGCCCGTCAGCGGCGTGACAAAAAGGAAGGGTGGGCCGGACCGGCCCACCCTTCTGCGTTTCAGAGGCGCTGTGCGGGCCGGTCAGCGTTTGGCCAGCCGGCGGTCCTGCCAGTCGTAATAGCGCATCACCCAGGGCACGAACCACGGCGAGCCGGTATAAAGCGGCGTTGTCGGGAAGCGGTGCGACGCGGCGTCGAAGATCGACTCGTGGCCGCCCGTGCCAAGCGCCCGCGCGGCAAGCTTGCGCCCGAAATGGGTCGACAGCGAAATGCCGGTGAAATTGTACCCCAGCGCGTAGTGGATCCCGTCCCGCGTCCCGATATGCGGCAGGAAGTCGAAGGTCGCCGCACAATTGCCGTGCCACGCCCGGCTGAGGCGCACGCCCCTGAGGTCCGGGAAGAGCCGTGTGAACTTTGCGTACAGCTCTTGGGCGATCGTCGCCGCATCCGCGGTCGAGCCGGTTTTGCCGCCCAGCAGGATGCGGCTGGTGTCGGGCGCCGGGCGGGCGAAATCGACGTTCATCGCCGCGTCGCTGTAGGTGCGCCGGTGCGGCATGACCTTCTCGATCAGCTCGGCGGGCAGTTCCTCGGTCGCGATCATGTAGCCGCGGAAGGGAATGACCCGGCGCGCCATCCAGCCGAAATCGCGGGTGGTGTAGCCGTTGGTCGCCATGATCACCTGACCCGCTTCCAGCGGGCCGCGCGAACTGTGGACGATCTTCTTCGCACCCTTGCTCTCGATCCGGCTGACGGCGGTGAGCGGCGCAAAGCGCACCCCCGCCGCAATGGCCTTTTGCACAAGCGCGTCATGATAGAGGCCGGGATGGATCGCGCCGAGATCGGGTACGTAGACCCCGCCGCAATAGGCGTCCGAGTTCAGCTCGGCGCGGGCCTGGTCCTTGTTCAGAACCGAATAGGGATAGCCGAGCGCCTGCCGCTTCTGCTCGTATTCTTCGATCACCGCATCGAGATGGCGCTTCGAGTTGGCCACCGTCACCCGGCCGCAGACCTGCATGTGACAGCGGATCTCCTCGGCCTGGATGAAGTCGATCAGCGAGGTCAGCGCCTCGTTGTATTCGCCGTAGACCCCGAGCGCATACTCGCGCCCGCCGTCCTTGGTCAGCGTCTCGACCGAGCGGCGGCAAGTGCGCACGAGAAACCCCGCGCTGCGCCGGGCGGCGCCCTCGCCGATGCGCTGGGAATCGAGCACGGTCACCTGCGTGCCCGCCCGCGCCAGATGCAGCGCCGCGACGATCCCGGTGATGCCGCCGCCGACCACGGCGACATCCGTGCCACGGCTGAAATCCGGCATCTCGGTCGCGTCCGGGTCGAGCGGCGGTGCCGCCATCCACCAATAGGGTTCGGCCACGAAATCGTCGGCGAAAATCCCGGAACCGCTCAGCTGCGCTTGCGGCAAGGCACTTGTGGACATGTCTTCATTTACCCCTGTTGAGCCGGTAGGTGGCCGCCATCAGCACCGAGGTGAAGGCGATGGTGACCACGGCCGCGGCGATGATGGTCGGATTGATGTTCTCCCGCATGCCCAGATACATGAGCTTGGGGACGGTCTGCTGCTGCGGGCCGGAGATGAAGAGCATCATCACCACCTCGTCGAAGGAGGCGGCAAAGGCGAGGATCGCGCCCGCCCCCACGCCCGGCGCGATCACCGGCAGCATCACCGTGCGAAAGGCAAAGACGCGCCCCGCCCCGAGGCTCGCCGCCGCGCGCATCAGCGTGAAATCGAAGCGCGTCAGCGTCGCGGTCACGGTGATGACCACGAAGGGCGAGGCCAGAAGCGTATGCGCGATCACCACGCCGATGAAGGTGTAGTTGAGCGACAGCTGGCCGAAAAAGATATAGAGCCCCAGCGCCAGCACCACGACCGGCACGATCAGCGGCGCGAGCCCCAGCACCATGACCAGATTGCGGAACGGAAAACGCGGATTGGCAAGCCCGATCGCGGCCAGCGTGCCGAGGCCGGTGGCCAGCAGCGTCGTCGCGACCGCGATCAGCACGCTGTTGACGATGGCGCCCGTCCAGCGCGGCGACAGCAGCGCCTCGAACCAGCGCAGCGAAAATTCGCGGAACGGGTAGACGAACCAGGGGTCCACGTTGAGCGAGATCGGCAGGGCCGCCGCCAGCGGCAGCACCATCATCGCCAGCGCAAGTGCCACGAAGGCATAAAGGGGCAGCCGGACCCAGAGCGGAAGATCGTGATAATGCCGCATGAGACAGCCCTCCTATGCGTGGCGCCGGACGCGCCGGGCGAGCGGCAGCGTCAGGATCGCGGCCCCGGCGCAGAGCACGACACTCAGCGCGGCGGCGAGCCCCCAGTTCAGATCTTCACTGGTGAACTGCGCGATGAAACTGCCGACCATCTGGTCGGACGGGCTGCCGACCAGCTCCGGGGTGATGTAGAAGCCCAGGCACATCACGAAGGTCAGCAGGCTGCCCGCCGCGATGCCCGGCACCGCCTGCGGCAGAAAGATCGTGGCATGCGCCCTGATCGGCCCCGCCCCGAGGCTGCGGGCGCCGCGTAGCTGGTCGGCGGGGATCGTCCGCATGACGCTGAGCATCGGCAGCACCGTGAAGGAGAGCTGGATCTGCGTCATCGCAAAGATCGTGGCCGGGCGTGTGTAGAGAAACGACAGCGGATCGCCCAGCAGGCCCATTCCCGTCAGCAACTGGTTGACCACGCCGTTGGTCTGAAGGACGACGATCAGCGACATCACCCGCACCAGAAGCGAGGTCCAGAACGGCAGCAGGATCAGGAACAGCAGGATCGCCCCCGTGCGCCCGGCCGAGGTGGCGATGACATAGGCGACCGGGTAGCCGATCAGCACGGTCAGCACCGTCACCGCGAGGCTGATCAGCACCGTCCGCAGATAGATCGTCGGGAAATCGTAGCCGGGCCCGTCCGAGACGGCCCCGTCGGCATCGAGCACCGTCGGCAGCCCGAGCGCCCACCGCAGATAGAAGCTGCTGTAGGGGGTGTCGTAGCGCTGGAGAATGCGCCAGACGCCGGGCTTTCCCCAGGCCGGATCGGCCCCGACCATCAGCTCCCTGATCGCCTGCGCGTCGCCCGGCAACGCCTCTTCGGGCAGCGCCCGGCTGGCGTTCAGGAGGATCCCAAGCCCGCCTTCCAGCTCGTATTGCACGCGCCGCCCCAGCCGGCGCAGCGTTCCGGCCTCGTCCGCCGCGCGCAGCTCGCCCGCAAGCGTGCCATACACCGCCGCCGCCGGAACACCTGTGCCGTCCCAGGATTGCAGCGCCGCCGTGGTCTCGGGCAGGGTCGCCGCGATCTGCTCGTCCGACACCGAGCTGTGCAGGATCGTCAGAAGCGGCACCACCAGGAACAGCAGCAGGAACAGCAGCAGCGGTGCCGCGGGCAGCGCGGCTTTCGCCGCTCCGCCCACCGCCTTTTTCCGGATCGCGCCGCTCACGCGCAGATCGCGGCTCCGCGCAGGGGTGATGTCACGAGACACGTCTCCATAGGACATGGTGTCAGGTCCCTCGCCTTCGCTTGATGTCACGATCTGCCGTGTCGTCCGCGCTTACTGCGCGACCCAGCTCGAGAAGCGCGCGATCAGGGCGTCGCCCTGCGTCGCCCAGAAACCGCCGTCGAAGACGAGCGAGTCCTCGTCGATGTGCCCGGCGGGCAGGTTCGGCAGCACATCCGGTTTGACGAACGCGCCCGCCGCCGTCACCGTCGGCCCGTAGGGCTGGTAATCGCTGAACGCGGCATTGACCTGCGGCAGCAGCGTGAAGGCGATGAACTTTTTCGCCTCTTCCAGATTCTCGGTGCCTTTCGGAATGCCGAAGAACCCGATCGCGGTCACGTTGTTCGCCCAGACCATGGTGAGGTCGGCGTTGTCGTTGGAAATCGCCAGCGCCGCGCGCGCGTTATAGGAGGTGGACATCACCACCTGCCCCGACATCAGCAGCTGCGGTGGCTGCGCCGAGGCTTCCCACCAGATGATGTCGTCCTTGATCGTGTCGAGCTTGGCAAAGGCGCGGTCCACCCCCTCGGGCGTGGAAAGCGTGGCATAGACATCGTCCACCGCCACTCCGTCGGCGATCAGCGCCAGCTCCAGCGCATCGACGGGGCTTTTGCGCAGCCCGCGCTTGCCCGGATAGGTCTCGGTGTCGAAAATGTCGGTGACCGCCGTCGGGCCTTCGGGGAAGATGCCGTTTTTATAGGCGAGGATCGTGGCATAGGTCATCGAGCCGATGCCGCATTCCGTGAGCCCGCCCTTGATGAGACCCGCCTCGGTGAACAGCGGATCGTCGCCGACCTTTTCGAACAGGCCCTGTTCGCAGCCGATCTCGATGGGTTCGGCGGTGGCGTCCATCACGTCCCAGACGATGTTGCCGCTTTCGACCATGGCGCGGACCTTGGCAAGATCGCCGCTCCAGGTGTCCATGACCGCCGAAATGCCGGTTTCCTCGGTGAAGGGGCCAAGCCAGACCTTCTCGAAGGTCTCGTTGGTGACCCCGCCATAGGAGACGACCGTCAGATCCCGCGACAGCGCGGGCTGCGCGCAGGCCAGCGCCGCAAGGCAGGAGACCCCGAAAAGTTTTCCGCTATCAAAAAGTCTTGTCCATGACATGTGCGTTTCTTTCCCTGTTGCTTTGGTTTTTTATTGTCCGTCGAGCGCCCAGGCGCTTGTCGGGTCCCAGTAGAGATGCACCGGCGCGCCGATTTCGGTCGGGACATCCGTCGCGGAGGTCGGCCGTTTGACCACGACCTCGTCGCCCCCCGGAAGGGTGGCGTAGATACGGAGCTGATCGCCCGTATAGACGACATTGCTGACGGTGCCGCTGAGCGCACCGGGGCGCGCCTCTTTCAGCGGTACGATCAGTTCCGGCCGGATCGAGATCGTCGCGGGCGCCCCGGCACGGGTATGCGATGTGGTGCGCGCCACGACCTCCGCCCCGCCGCGCAGCCGCGCCTGTGCAAGATCGCCCTCGACCGAGGTGACCGTGGCATCGAGCCCGTTGTTATCCCCGACGAACCCGGCGACAAAGCGGTTCACCGGGCGGCTGTAGATCTCTTCGGCGGGCCCGATCTGCTGGATATAGCCGTTGTTGAAGACCGCGATCCGGTCGGACATGGTCAGCGCTTCTTCCTGGTCGTGGGTGACATAGATCACCGTCAGACCGAAGCGCTCGGCAATCGAGCGGATCTCGAGCTGAAGCTCCTCGCGCAGCCGCTTGTCGAGCGCGCCCAGCGGTTCGTCCATCAGCACCAGATCGGGTTCGAAGACCAGCGCGCGGGCCAGCGCCACACGCTGCTGCTGCCCGCCCGACAGCGCCGTGGGATAGCGTTGCGCGAAATCCGAAAGCCGCATCGCCTCGAGCGTCCCGGCAACCCGGCGCGCGGTCTCGTCCTTCGCGGTGCCCCGGACGCGCAGGGAATAGCCGACATTCTCGGCCACCGTCATGTGCGGGAACAGGGCGTAGCTCTGAAACACGACGCCGAAATTCCGCTTCTCCGGCGGAATATTGTGCACCGGGCGCCCGTCGAGCAGGATCGCGCCGTCGGTCGGATGCTCGAACCCCGCGAGCATCATCAGCGTCGTGGTCTTGCCCGAGCCGGACGGCCCCAGCAGGGTCAGGAATTCGCCCTTGTAGACCTCGAGATCGAGATCCCGGACGACATAATGCTGGCCGTCATAGGTCTTCAGAACGCCGCTCAGGCTGACGTGAACCTCTTTCGGCGCGCCGATCATGCCTGCCGCCCGGCCGTCAGGTACGGGAACCGGGCGGGAGTACCCGGAAATGTCTCGTGTAGTGCCATCCATATTTCACCTTCTGGCCCGGAAACCACGCGCTGCGCGGTTCCGGAGCGTCTTCGATTGATCGGCCCACAAGGACGATGACTCACTGGAAGACGTTGACTTTCATCGGGGTGCAGCGCCCCGCGTTGCAGTCGGTAACGTCTGACTCCGGGCAGTTGGACAGGCCGACCAGACAGTCCATCTCGGCCCGGAACTCGATATAATCGCCTGCCCTCGACACCGGCGGATACAACCGCCAGCGCCCCTCCCCGCAGTCGTGTTGATAGTTCATGAACAGATCCATGGTGTCGGGAACGTCCTCGGGCAGCAGCCCGTAGGGCGCCAGCGCCTTTCCGATGATCTCGAGGCAACCGTCCTGCCCCTCGATCCCGTTCACCTCGTAGAAGAAGCGGTTGCAACTCCGGCTGTGCATCCCGTGAATGCCCTTCGGCTCGGGCGTGTCCCGGACGATGGTCATCAGCGGCCGGCAGATCGTCGACATCAGCGTGTCGCCCTCGCTCACCCGGTCGCGCGGATACCATGTCGCGCCCGGCTTTGGCCGGTATCGCGAGCGCGAATAGGCGGTCGATAGCTTTTCGCGGTAATTGTCATTGTTGAAGACCGCCATATCGACGACCTGCTGGCCTTCCAGATCGGTGACGCGCAGCCGCTGCCCCTTGCGCACAACAAGCGCATATCCCGATTTCGGGGCCATCACATGTTCCAGGATATGCGTCACGACGCTGTCTTCCTCTCCGTATCTTGCTTGGGCGCGGGCGCCATGGTCAGCGCGGGCGCGACCATGGGGTCGCCTCCGGTGCCGCGGCGCTGAACCGCCGTCTGCCGGTCGCTCCCAGCGCCCGCCGAAACGATCCGAGATGCCGGATCCCTGCCCAGACCGCACTCGACCGGCACCCCCTCTCGACAGACCGCCAGACAGACGGTATCCCGACCTCCCGGGCAAAGCCTCCGGGCAGGCAGACGCCCTGACTACGGGCCAGGTATCGCGGTTCATTCATGGGGACTCGGCCTCCAGCGGAACTCTGTGAGACTCAGCCTGCGCTACGAAGGCGGTAGAGCGCTAATACCAATTTCTGATGAGTTATGCGTAATTGGCATTGGGTGTCGCGCGCATCGGAATTGTAAAATCGGGTTTCCACTCACCGCCACAGGTGCGCTCCGCAGGGTGCGCCGCAAGCGGTGACCAAAGGCGAGCCACAACGGTGGCGGGCCGCGAACGGGGAGACCGGTGCCGGTGAAAGACGACTCTCAACCCGCAGACTACCGCTGGGTCGGAAAGCGGCTCGACCGCCCCGACGGCGCGGACAAGGTGACCGGGCGGGCGCGTTTCGGCGCCGACATCCACCTGCCCGGCGAGCTTGTCGGAAAATGCCTCCTGTCGCCGCATCCCCATGCCCGCATCCTGCGCATCGACACCGGAAAGGCCCGCGCCCTGCCGGGGGTCAAGGCGGTGGTGACCGGCGCGGATTTCCCGGTGCTGGAGGACAGGCCGACGCCGGTGGCCGACTACGCCTTCAACCTCTGGGATCAGGCGCGCACGCTGATGGCGCGCGACAAGGTGCTGTTCGACGGTCACCCCGTCGCCGCCGTCGCCGCGACCACCGAGGATGTGGCCCAACAGGCGCTGGCGCTGATCGAGGTCGCATACGAGATCCTCCCCCATGTGACCGATCTGGAGGCGGCGATGGCGCCCGATGCGCCGCTGCTGCACGAAACCATGATCACCACGGGCGTCGCGCCCGGACCGGCGGCACCCTCGAACATCGTGGCCCGCACCATGCTTGAGCGCGGCAATATCGACGCCGGGTTCGAGGCCGCGGACATCGTCGTCGAACGCGAATTCCGCAGCAAACCCGTGCATCAGGGCTATATCGAGCCGCATGCCTGCATCGCCAGCGTGGCCGAGGACGGGCGCGCCGAGCTCTGGACCTGCACGCAGGGCCCGTGGATCGACCGCGCCTTCTGCGCCGGGATTCTCGGCTGGGAAATGTCCGATCTCAAGGTCGTCGCGACCGAGATCGGCGGCGGCTTCGGCGGCAAGCTCACCGTCTATGACGAACCCATCGCGCTGCGGCTGTCGCAGCTCACTCGTAAACCCGTCCGCATGGTCATGACCCGCAGCGAGGTGCTGCGGCGCACCGGCCCGACCTCCGGGTCGCTCTACCGCGTCCGGCTTGGTGCAAAATCCGACGGCACGCTGGTGGCGGCGGATTGCGAGATGATCCTCGAGACCGGCGCCTTTCCCGGTTCTCCGCTCGGCACCGCCCGCGCCATCGCCTTCACCCATCTCGACATCCCGAATCTCCGCCTGTCCTCGGCCGAGGTGGTCTCGAATCGCCCCAGCGTGCAGGCCTACCGCGCGCCGGGCGGGCCGATCACCTGCTATGCGCAGGAAAGCGTCATGGACGAGATGGCTGAAAAACTGGGCATCTCCCCCTTCGCGCTCATCCGAAAGAACGCGGTGCGCGAAGGCACGGTCAGCCTGGCGGGCTTTCCGCTCGAAAATCTCGGGCTGGCACAGGTGCTCGACGCGGCGGAGGCGCTGGAGCATCTGAAAACGCCGCTCGGCCCGACGCAGGGGCGCGGCATCGCCACCTCTTACTGGAAAAACGGCGGCGGGCAGACCTCGGTATCGGCCATTCTCAACGAGGACGGCACGGTGAATGTCGGCATCGGCACGCCCGACATCGGCGGGCTGCGCGCCTCGGTCTCGATGATGGTCGCCGAAACGATGGGCGTGCCCTACGACAAGGTCACCACCACAATCGCCGACACCTCGCAGCTTGGGTTCAACTCCTTCACCGCCGGAAGCCGCACCGCCTATGCGGTGGGGCTTGCCGTGGTCGGCGCCTCCAAAGACCTGATCGCGCAGGTCTGCGAACGCGCCGCGAAGATGTGGGATCTTCCGCCCGAGGCGGTGGATTACGCCGATGGCATGCTGCGCCCCGCCGGTCCCAATGCCGGCGCGCACGATCCGGTGCCACTTGCCACCATCGCCGCCGGTTTCGCCAAAAGCGGCGGCCCGATCATGGGAAAATTCACCACCGACGGCCCCGGCGCGGGGCCGAACTTTGCCACTCATATCGCCGATGTCGAGGTCGACCCCGAGACCGGCGGCGTCACGGTGCTGCGCTATTCCATCGTCGTCGATGTGGGCCGCGCCATCCATCCTGACTACGTGGAGGGCCAGAACCAGGGCGGTGCCGCGCAGGGCATCGGCTGGGCGCTGAACGAGGAATATGTCTATGGCGCCGACGGGCGCCTGCAGAACACCGGGTTTCTCGACTACCGCATGCCGGTGGCGCCCGATCTGCCGATGATCGGCTGCACGCTGGTCGAGGTGCCCAACCCGAACCACCCGTTCGGCGTGCGCGGCGTGGGCGAGGTCTCCATCGTCCCGAGCGTCGCCGCCGTCGCCAATGCGGTCAAGGATGCGACCGGGCTGCGCTTTTTCGAGATCCCGATGTCGCCGCCCCGCGTTCTGGCACGCATCGCCGGGGCCCGCGCCGCCAAAGATCCGTCGCTGAAGCCCGCCTTCCGCTGACCCGCCCTGCCCCACTCGTTCAAGGACACCGAATCCGCCATGCAGTATTTCAGACCAACCACGCTCGAGGACGCGGTGGCGCATCTGCGGGCACACGGCCCCGGCGTGACGATCCTGGCCGGCGGCACCGACCTTGTCGTGCAGATCCGCGCGGGGCTGCGGGCGCCCGAGGCGGTGATGGACATCAAGCGCATCGCCCCGCTGTCGGAAATCACCCGCACGGAAGAGGGCGGCTGGCGCATCGGCGCGGCGGTCTCCGGCGCCGAGATCTCCGCCCATGCGGGGCTTTGCGCCGACTGGCCCGGTCTGGTCGAGGGCGTGGGGCTGATCGGCTCGATGCAGGTGCAAAGCCGCGCGACCCCTGTGGGCAATCTCTGCAACGCCTCTCCTGCGGCGGATTCCGTGCCCGCCATGATCGCCGCCGGGGCGACGGTCTATGTGCTGGGGCCGAACGGGATGCGCAAGATCCCCGTGGAAGAGGTGGCGCAGGGGCCGGGCAAGACCTCGCTGCGCGCCGGAGAGCTTGTGACCTCGGTCACCCTGCCCCGCCGGGCGGCGCGGTCGGCGGATGCCTATCTGCGCTTTACGCCGCGCGCCGAAATGGACATCGCCGTGGCTGGCGCCGCCGTGAACCTGACGCTCGATGACAGCGGGCGCTGCACCTTCGCGCGCGTCGCGCTCGGCGCGGTGGCCCCGAAAGCGCTTCTCGTGCCCGAGGCGGGGGCGGCGCTGGTCGGCACCATGCTCGAAAGCGACGCGCTTCGGCGGATGGCCGCCGCCGTCACCGCCGCCTGCGCCCCCATCGACGACAAGCGCGGCACCGCAACCTACCGGACCGCCATCGCGCCGGTGCTCGCGCGCCGCGCCGTGGCGCTGGCCCAAACCCGCGCGGCGGCCTGAGGAGACAGCCATGCCAAAGATCCACGTCACCACGACCGTCAACGGCGGCGAGACCGAATTTCTCTGCGAGGCGCATCACACGCTGCTGTCGGTGCTGCGCGACACGCTGGGCCTCACCGGCACGAAAGAGGGCTGCGGGTCGGGCGACTGCGGCGCCTGCTCGGTGAACATGAACGGGCGCGTCGTCTGCGCCTGCCTCGTCCTCGCGCCCGAGGCCGAGGGCGCCACGATCGAAACCGTCGAGGGGCTGGCCGGGGAGGCGGGGATGCACCCGGTCCAGCGGGCCTTTATCGAGACGGCGGCGCTGCAATGCGGCTTCTGCACGCCGGGGTTTATGGTCGCGGCCAAGGATCTGCTGGCGCGCAACCCGGACCCCAGCGAAACCGAGATCCGCTACTGGCTGGCCGGGAATCTCTGCCGCTGCACCGGCTACGACAAGATCGTCCGCGCCGTGCAGAAGGCGGCGCGGGAGCCTGGACGCCACGCGCGGACCTGACGCGCTCAGCCGCGCGCCGCGGCCCCGGTTTCGTCGTGGTCCGGCAGACCCGCCCAGAACTGTTCGAAGGACGAGATGCCGATGCTCCGGCGCCGCAGCGCCAGAACCTTCAGATCCACGTCTTTCGAATTGAATGACAGAATGCGCAGCTGGCCGCTTTCGACCTCGTGCCGGATGACGCTCATCGGCAGCCAGCCGACGCCCCGTCCCGCCAGGATCATCCGCTTGATGCCTTCGGTGAAGGTGCTTTCATAGGCGGTCACCAGCGTCATCCCCTGCTCGGCCATGCCCGCCATCAGACGGGTCTGAAGCTTGGCCAGAAAGCATTCGGGAGAATAGGAGATCAGCGGCACCTCGGCCTTGCCCTGCCAGGTCCGTCCGGTCGTCAGCTCGGTATAGCTGTCGGGCGCGCAGACGAAGCAGAGCTTTTCCAGCTCGATGGTCTTGCAGACGATCTGCCCGTTCTGCGGCACCGGCGGGCCGAAGGCATGGGAATAGCAAAAGGCGACATCGCAGCGCCCGGACACAAGCGTCTCGATGCAGCCGTGAAAATCCGTCTCGTGCATCCTTGTGCGCAGCTCGGTCTTTGCCTTGGTCGGCGTGGCAAGAATGTCGGGCAGAATGTTCAGGGCGATGGTGTGAAACGCGCTGATGGACAGCGTATATTCGTCATTGCCGGACTGCTGCCGGCAATCGTCGCGCACGCGGTACATGTCGCGGATAAGATCGCGCCCGACCTCGAGAAAGGTCTCTCCGGCGGCGGTCAGCTTGATGGGGTATTCGTTGCGGTCGACCAGTTCCGTACCGACCCAGTTTTCCAGCGCCTGAATACGGCGGCTGAACGCGGGCTGGGTGACGTGACGCGCCGCCGCCGCCATCGAGAAGTTGCGCGTGGCCGCCAGCTCAACGAAATCCTCAAGCCATTTCAATTCCATCCGGTCACATGTCTCCAAGATCGCGCAAGCCGCCCCCGATGCTACTGCACGGAAAATCAACTTGCCACCAAAGACGGACCGGCCCTGTCAAACGGGCCGGTCGCGCGCTGCGAACTGCCTGCATCGCAGGCCCGGCTCCGGGATCAGAGATTGTTGATGTAGACGCTCTTCTCGTAGAGGAAGGCCTCGATGTGATCGCGCCCGCCCTTCATGCCGTAACCGCTTTGCTTGTAACCGCTGAAGCCCACCGCCGGATCCGCAAGCCCGTAGGCGTTGACCCAGAGCTTCCCGGCCTTCATGCCGTGGATCATCCGGGTCGCGGTGCCGAGGCTGCTTGTCCAGACCGCACCGGCAAGCCCGTAGCTCGTGTCATTGGCCAGACGCAGCGCCTCCTCCTCGGTATCGAAGGGGATCACCGAGGCGACCGGCCCGAAGATCTCTTCGCGCGCGATGGTCATATCATTGGTCACGCCGCCGAAAATCGTGGGCTCCATGAAATAGCCCTGCGCCAGCGCGCCTCCGACGCGATGGCCGCCTGCGCTCAGCCTCGCGCCTTCCTGATGGCCGCTCTCGACATAGCCCATGACGCGTTCGAGCTGCCGTTCCGAGACCAGCGGCCCGAGCTGGGTTTCCGAATCGAAGGGATCGCCGACGCGGATGGTCTTGGTATAGGCGGCCATGGCCTCCAGGAACGCCTCCTGAATCCCGCGCTGGACGAACACCCGCGTGCCCGCGGAGCAGATCTGGCCGGAGTTTGTAAACACCCCCATCGCGGCGCCCGGCACCGCGCGGTCGAGATCGGCATCCGCAAAGACGATGTCGGGCGACTTGCCGCCCAGCTCGACCTGAATGCGCTTCATGTTTCCGGCCGAGGCCCGGATGATCTCGCGCCCGGTCTGGGTGGAGCCGGTAAAGGCGATGCGGTCCACATCCATATGCGCGGCGAGCGCGGCCCCCGCCTCGGTGCCGTAGCCGGTCACGACGTTGATCACCCCTTCGGGCACCCCGGCCTCCATCAGCAGCTCGGCGGTGCGCAGCGTGGTGAGCGAGGCATCCTCCGCCGGTTTGATCACCGCCGTGCAGCCGGTCGCCAGAGCGCCCCCCATGATCCACCACATGCTCAGCAGCGGCGCGTTCCAGGGGATGATCCCGCCGACCACCCCCACCGGCGCCTTGAGCGTCAGCGTGGTGAAGCTGCCCTTGAGCGAGTTCGGAATGGTCGTGCCGGTCCAGTTGACCGCCTGGCTGCCGAAATACTGGACCAGCTGGACCAGGCTGCCCTTCATGCCCAGCACGCGGGCATGCGGCGCCCCCATGTCCATCGACTCGAGCATGGCAAGCTCGTCGTAATTGCTCTCGAGCACCTCGGCCGCGCGCATCAGCAGCATCATGCGCTGATTGGGCGTGAACCGGCTCCATGGCCCCTCGAACGCCCGGCGCGCCGACGCCACGGCGCGGTCGATGTCCTCCGGGCCTCCGCGCGCCAGCGTCGCCAGAACCGTGCCCGTCGCGGGGTTCCAGGTGTCGAGCGTCTCTCCCGACACGGACGGATGCCAGGCACCGCCGATAAAGTGCTGCTTCGCGGGATTGCCCAAAGCCGCGGGAACAGGAGCAGTCATGAGTTCGGTCCTTTTTCTCAGATGAAACCGCATTCGGTGCCAAGGGCGCAGACTGTCATCGCTCTGCCTGCCCGTGGTGTCTCAGCCGTCCGGCAGCAGCAGCGCGTCGTCCGGGTCCCAGAAGACACGGCATCGGTCGCCGATCTGCCAGGCGGTGGATCCCGAGCGGTTCAGCACCTTCACGCTCAGACGTTCGGAGCCGATGCCGACCGACAGCATCGAGCTGTCCCCGACATAGGTCAGATCCTCGATCCGGCCGTCGAGCCGGCCCGGACCACCCGCCCCCTCCGGCGGCTCGATACGGATGTTCTCGGGCCGGACGAAGACGACCGGATCGCCCGCCGTATCGGCCCCGGCGGCAACCGGCACGGGCTGACCCTGCGCATTGCGGAAGCCGCCGTCTGCCCGTGTCACGCGGATGAAGTTGGACTCGCCCATGAAGCTCGCGACGAAACGGTCCGTCGGGTGCCGGTAGATCTCCTCCGGCGCGGCAAGCTGATGCACCCGGCCCGCCGACATCACGGCGATGCGGTCGGACATCGCAAGCGCCTCGTCCTGATCGTGGGTGACGTAGATCATCGTCTTGCCCATCCGGCGGTGCAGGAAACGGATCTCTTCCTGAAGGTGCTGCCGCAGCTTCTTGTCCAGCGCCCCCAGCGGCTCGTCGAGCAGCAGGACGGGCGGATCGAAAACCAGCGCGCGCGCAATCGCCACCCGCTGCTGCTGCCCGCCGGAGAGCTGCGAGGGATAGCGGTCGGCGAAGGGCGCAAGCTGGACCAGATCCAGCATCCGGGCGACACGCTCGGCGATCGCCGACCGCCCGGCCCGGCGCATGCGCAACGGGTAGGCGACGTTTTCGGCGACGGTCATATGCGGGAAGAGCGCGTAGTTCTGAAAGATGATCCCCAGCTCGCGCCGGTGCGCGGGCAGGCGGGTGATGTCCTTGCCGTCGAGCGTGATCGCCCCCCGGTCGGGGATCTCGAAGCCCGCGACCATCATCAGCGTGGTCGTCTTGCCCGAACCGCTGGGCCCGAGGAAAGAGATGAACTCGCCCGGCGCGATGTCCATCGACACGTCATCGACGGCAACGAAGGTGCCATAGTGGCGGCTCACGCCCTTCAGCGAAACCTGCCCCAGCAGGGCGGGGGTGTCTGTCGTCATGGAAGGCAAACTCCTTGGCCGCGGCAAACGGCCGGTCTTGCGGAAACGCGCGGGCCGTCCGTCATTTTGCCCTCGGCGTCATCAGGCTGCCCAGCGTGATCGCCAGCGCCGCGAGCAGCATCTGCAGGGTGGCCACGGCGGAGATCGTCGGGCTCACGTCCTGCTTGATCCCCTCCCACATGCGCATGGGCAGGGTGTTGAGCTTTCCGGCACCGAGAAACAGCGCATAGACCACATCGTCGAAGGAATTGAGAAAGGCGAAGAACCCCGCGACGATGAGGGTCGGGCGGATCAGCGGGAAGGTGATCGTCCGGAACGCCGCCACCGGATTTGCCCCGAGGCTGAGCCCGGCCTTCTCCAGCGACGGGTTCAGCGATTGCAGGCTGGTCAGCACGATGACCACGACGAACGGCATGGCATAGACCGCATGGGCGATGGCCAGACCGATCTCGGTGCCCTGCAACCCGAACTGGACGAAGAGGAAATAGATCGCCACGGCCACCACCACGGTGGGCATGATGATCGGCGTCAGCAAAAGGATCAAAAGCCCGTTCCGGCCCGGAAGGTTCCCGCGCATCAGCCCGAGCGACAGCAGCGTCCCGAGGATCGTTGCGATCAGCCCCGCCAGCACCGCGACCCGCAGGCTGACAAAGGTCGCCCGCAGCCAGGTCGGGTCGGAAAGATAGGCCTGATAGTTGTGCAGCGAAAAGCCCGGTGCGGGAAACACGAGGTATTTCGCGGAACTGAACGACAGATAGGTGATGACGGCGCCGGGGGCGAGCAGCATCAGCCCGACGACAAAGGCGAAGACCGGCAGCAGCCGCGCCCCGAACGCCGGACCCGTATCCCCCAGCCGGTTCACCGCGGCGGCGAGGCCGGTGAGCCAGAGGCTCGACACATGGTGCCCCTCGCCCGAGGCCGTGGAGAGCCCGCGTTTCAGCCCCAGCAGCCGGTCGAGCGGAAAGAACCGCGAGCCGATCCAGAGCAGCGCGACGACCGAGGCCAGCAGCACCACCGACAGCGCCGAACCGAAGGCCCAGTTGAGCTGATCGACCACCTGGCTGCTGATCGCCATGGTGATCATCGTGTCCGACAGCCCGCCCATCAGCGCGGGCGTGATGTAGAACCCCAGGCAGTAGATAAAGACCAGCATGACCCCGGCCACGACGCCGGGCACGCTGAGCGGAAAGAACACCGAGACAAAAGCCCCGGCGGGGCTTGCGCCACAGGCACGGGCCGCGCGCACCAGCCGCCCGTCGATCCCGGACATGACGGTGTAGAGCGGCAGGATGATCATCGGCAGCACGATATGGACCATGCCCACGATCACCCCGAAGCGGTTATAGAGCATCTGGATCGGCATGCTGGTCAGCCCGAGGCCAAGCATGATCTCGTTCAGCACCCCGCCGCGCCCCAGCAGCACGAGCCAGGCGAAGGTGCGGACCAGCACGCTGGTGAAATAGGGCAGCACGACGCAGATCAGCAGGAAGGTCCGCAAGGCCTTGCCCGAGGTGGTCAGCACATAGGCGAACGGATAGCCGATGACGACGGCCAGCGCGGTCACCGTCACGCTGATCGCCAGCGTGGTCTTCATGATCGACAGATAGGCCGTGGTGTCCAGCAGCCGTGCGTAGTGGAACACCGTCCAGTCCGGCATCCCCAGACTGACGAGGACCATTCCGCCCAGCGGCACGAGGAACAGCACCACCACGAATGCGATGCCGGGCAGGGCAAGCCAGGCCCAGCCGGTCATTTCGGAGCCGCTTTTTCCCGAAAAGCGGCTCCGCTCCGTTGTCTTGCTCATCATGCGATGCGCCACGGCCCGAACATCAGGCGCTGCGCCATTCGAGCCAGCGCTCCTGCAGGTAGTCGGCGTTGGTCTTGCCGTCGGCCCGCATCGACGCCATCCAGGCGGAATCCTCGATCACCAGATCCGAGGCGTTTTCCGGGCTGATCCCGAGCATCGCGCTCAGCTCGGCGGGCAGATACTCCAGCTGGTTCCGGTTCGAGCTGGCAAAGCCGGTGCCCTGCGTCCAGGCCGCCGCAACCTTTGCACGGTTGATATAGGCCAGGAGCTTTTGCGCATTGGTGGTGTTGGGGCCGCCTTCGAGAATGGTCATGTAGTTGTGGTGGATATGCGCGCCCTTCCAGCTCAGACCCAGCGGCGCGCCGTTGTTGATCGCCGCGATTGCCCGCCCGTCGGGGCAGCTGCTCATGACGTATTCGCGGTTGGCGATCAGCTGCGGCCCCTCGCCTCCGGCGGCCCACCAGCGGCTGACATGCGGGCGGATCTCGTCCAGCTTGGCATAGGCGCGCGCCAGCTTGTCATCGGTCAGCGGATAGATGTCGCTGCTGGCCATACCGTCGGCCTGAAGCGCGGCCTCGATGTTCTGCTTGCTCTCCTGGGCGTAGAGCCCCCTCGGGCCGGGGAATTTCTCGACATCCCAGAAATCCGCCCAGGTCTGCGGAACCTCGCCGGAAAACACGCGCGTGTCATAGGCAAAGAGCGTCGCGGGCGAGAAGGCGACAACCGCATCCTTCGGGCGCCGGTCCTCGGGAACGCCCTGCAGCGCCTCGGCATCCCAGAGCCCGTAGTCGATGTCGGCGAACATGCCTTCGGCGGACATCTGCGGGTAGAGCATGGCGCGGATCAGCGCCGTGTCCCATTCCACCTTGCCGGACTGGAACATGGCCTGAACCTGCGATTCCGCCAGATCCGCCGTCACGTCGACCACCTCGATGCCGGTGGCCTCGGTGAAGGGGTTGAACACATGGTTGCGCAGCCCCTCGGTCATCGAGCCGCCATAGGTGAAGACCACAACCTCGCCGCTGCCGGCCAGCGGCTCGGCCTGGGCAAGCGCCGGGCCTGCCCTGGAGACGAGCGGCGCGGCAAGCGCCGCCGCCCCCAGCTTGAGCAGCCGCCGGCGGCTGGGCCGCGGGTTCATAAGATCCTGTCTGTCAGTCATTGCGTTCCCCTGTTGTTATGAGGTCGTCGTCCCGGTTCGGGATCTATATGGACCGTGCCTCGTCCCAGGCCGCCGCGATGCCGCGGTGGAACCGTTCCGCCGCCTGCTCCGCATCCGCCATCGACATGTTCAGTGCCGGGGCAAAGACGAGCCGGTTGCTGTTGAGACGAACGGCGACCCCGTGCTCTTTGCAGTGTTTGCCGATCAGCCCCATGATGTTGACAGAAGGATCGAACGGCTTGCGCGTCTCCTGATCCGCCATGAGCTCCATGCTGACCATCGCACCCATCTTGCGGACATCGGCCAGCATCGGGTGACTGTTGTCGCCGGTCACATGAGAGTGGAAGAAATCGCCAAGCGCGCTGCCATGCGCGATCAGCCCTTCTTCCTCGATGATCGTCAGCGTCTCGAGCGCAACTGCGGTGCAGACCGGGTTGCCGCCGAAGGTCGAGCCCTGCGAGTAATTGCCGAGCCGGTCGCTCATGGTCAGAACCGCGTCGAAGATGCGCGGCCCGACGATGGCGGCGCCGATCGGCACCAGACCCGAGCCCAGCCCCTTGGCCGAGGTGATGATGTCGGGTTGCAGATCGAACGATTGCGTGGCCCACCAGTTGCCAGTCCGCCCGACGCCGGTGATCACCTCGTCGGCCACGAAGAGGATGTCGTATTTGCGCAGCACCGCCTGGATCTTGGCGAAATAGCCCTCGGGCGGCATCAGACCGCCGCCCGCGCCCATGATGGGTTCGGCGAACATGGCTGCGATGGTCTCCGGCCCTTCGCGCAGGATCAGCTCCTCGAGCGCGGCGGCCATGCGGTCGGAGAACTGCTCCTCGGTCTCGCCCGCCTCGTGGTTGCGGTAGTAATGCGGCATTTCGGTCAGCAGGAAGCGGTCGCTCATCGGCAGGCCGAAGCCCACCTGATAGTCCGAGCGCCCCGACAGGCTCGACATGGCGGTCGACTGGCCGTGGAACCCGCCCTTGCGGCCGATGACCTTTGTCCGCTCGGGCCGTCCGACCGCGTGCTGGTAATACCAGCAGAGCTTGAGCGCGGCCTCGTTCGCCTCGGTGCCGGAGTTCTGGAAGATCACCCGCGACATGAACGAAGGCGCGGTTTCCATGATCTTGTCGGCCAGCCGGATGGCGGGCTCGTGGGAATGGTGCTTGTAGAGATGATAATATCCAAGCGCGCTCATCTGATCGTAGGCGACCTTTGCCAGCCTCTCGCTCTTGAAGCCGAGTGGGCAGCACCACATCCCCGAAATACAGTCGATAAAGTCTCTTCCCGCTTCGTCGAAAATGCGCGTGCCTTCGGCTCCGGAGATGATGATCGGGCCTTTTTCAAGATGCACCCTGGCATTGGTTTGCGGATGCAACATGCTGGCGACATCCATATCCACCAGAGAATTCGATATTTTATAGTCCAAGACGTATCTCCATATTGCACCGGAAGGCCGCGCCAAGCCTTCGCTTGCCCGCCAAAATGCAAATGCCACACGCATTTACATGCCAGGAAAATCCAGAAGTCGGCCCGCTGTAGAACGCTGCCTGCCGCTACATTGGGGAACTCGGGCACGGCGAAGCAAATGCTGTTTTCTGATGGCTCATGCGAGTTCGGCATTCAGCCGCAGACGAGCACGATTTCCGACATCCAGGCGGGTGGCTGGCGTGGCGGAAAGTGGCGTTTCTGGGTTCTGCCGCGCGAGACGTGTGAAGGGGCGCATCGCCCTCCACCAACCGGCGTTTTCCAAGGGTCCTGGACAGATAGCCGTGCAGAGCGTCTCCGTTTTGGCTCGGGGGTCGCAGCCACGGGATCCCGGTTGTCGCGGAGCGGTCTCCGAAAGGACGGCTTTGAGAGGTCTGTCCCGCCCGTCGCAGTCACGCCCCTCTGGGACGCCCCCTCGTCCGAGAGTACGCGAACGGCGGGAAGCGGCCGCGAGGTCACGATCCGATCAAAATACGCGCGAAGCCGAACCGAGACGCTCTTGCCGGGCGTCGTGAACCGGTCGGGCGTCAGAGGCAGGAATATGCCGCCGTGGTTCGGTCCGGTTCGGATTGAGCCGAAATGCCATTGAGGACGACATGGACTGTACCGGGTCACCACCAATATGGCGACCGCACCTCGGTTCGACCCAGAGACTGCGGGCGGCAATGGGCGCTCAGATCACATCCGCTTCCCCAACGCTTGTCACCATCGGACCTGAAATATCCCACGCTCGGCGCCTGAGCGACCTCCGCCCGAGCCCCAACGTCCTCCGGCCTGCGAGAAGACTCGATCCGGATTTTCTGAACGCTCGGTAGAGATGAGCTTGGGCCCCGCGGAAAATTGCATAGCGCAAAGCGCTAGGGTTCCCGTGATCGCAACTGTGAGAAGCGCCGCCATCTCGACGTGCCACGCATGGGACTTGCCAGGACCGTGCCGGGCGATCCGGCGGCGGTTCTGAGAGGTTCCGAGCAGGGTACAGGTGGGAACCGGGATGATCCCGACGCTCACGGCAAATGCAACAATGGTGCGGATTCTGTTGCGGGATGTGCCCGCGCAAGGCTGGTCGGAGATTGTCGGCGCACAACCAACCTGCTGTTCCATAAGGAAAAGGCCCGATGCGCTGGGCATCGGGCCTCTGGAATTCTGGCGGACCGAGGAGGATTCGAACCCCCGACCCCTTGATTCGTAGTCAAGTACTCTATCCAGCTGAGCTATCGGTCCGTGGAGGCCGGATTTAGACTCACCCGCCCGGCTTTGCAAGGGGCTTTCGGCAAGAATTTCCGCTTATCCCACATCTCCCATCGGAAGGCGGATTTCGAAACAGGTTCCGGTCTCGTCCGACCGCGCCAACCGCAGCGTGCCGCCGTGGTTGCGCACCAGCTCCGCCACGATGGCAAGCCCGAGGCCCGCCCCGCCCTTGCGCACGCCGCCCTGAAATGGCTGGAACAGGTGATCGCGCGCCTTGGGCGGAAGGCCCGGCCCGGTATCCGTCACCTCGATCACCCAGGCGTCGTCCTCCGCATGGGCGGCAACGCTGATCTCGCCCGGACGGCCCGAACCGGTGATCGCCTGCCGCGCATTGCGCACGAGATTGCTGATCACGCGATAGATCTGCTCGGGATCGCCGCGCATCTGCAAGGATCCCGGAATGCCTTCGGACAGGCTCACGTCATGCTCGCCGATGGCCAGCCGCTCGGCCTCGAGCACCTCGTTGACCAGTTCCGCCAGGTTGAACTGCGTCAGAACCGGCGCCGGCTCCTCGGCCTTGCCGAAGGCCAGCGTGTTCTCGCAGAGCGACACGGCGCGGGTGATCGACCCCACCAGCTTGGGCGCCATGCGCTTGACCGACGGGTCCTCCGACATCTCGATCCGGTCGGTGAAAAGCTGCGCCGAGGTGAGGATGTTGCGCAGGTCGTGGCTCACCCGCGCCACCGCGCCGCCAAGCTGCGCAAGGCGTTCCTTCTGCCGCAAGCTCGCCGAAAGCTGGGTCTGCAACGATTGCAGCGCCTCTTCGGCCTCCCGCAGCTCGACGACGCCGGCAGAGGGTTTGATGATGCGGCGCGCGTCCTCCGGCGCCTCCGCATAACGCTGCATATGCGCCACCACGCCCTTGATCGGCTTCACCAGCAACCGGCGCACCGCAAGGAACAGCAGCAGCGCGGTGATCACCGAGATCACCGCGGACAGCAGCAGGATTCGCAGCCCGTAGTCGATCATCGCATGGCGCAGCGGTGCGCTGTCCATGGTGACCTCGATGAGCTGGCCGGCCTCGCGCGAGGGGTAGCCGACGACCCGGATCAGCCGCGGCTCGGGGTCGGCCAGCCGGATGATGGCGTCGCGCATCAGCGCCACCGGCCCCGCCTCGCGCAGATCGTAGGTCTGCGACACCGGGCCCGGCACCGGCGAGGCGAGCATCAGCTCGCGCGTGGCATTGCGCTGCAGGGCGACGTTGTAAACCTCGGCATTGGCCAGCAGCTCGCGTTCGAGATCCGGGTCGATCATGTCGTCGGCGAGCAGCGCCAGCGAGGCGATCTGCGCGCGCTCCAGCCGGTCGATCAGGTAATCCTCGCGAAAGCGCGCCACCGAGGGGACGAAGATCAGCACTTCGGCCAGCATCACGAACACCGTCGTGAGGATCAGGAAACGGCCGGAGAGCGAATTGAGCATAAAGGGTCTTGGTCCCGTCAGGGCAGCCAGCGCTGCACCAGTCTCACAACTGTCTTCACTGTTTCGTTTTCAAACAGTCGTGGAGAGAAATAGGCGCCCGCAACGCGTTTGTTAAGCTCTCCGATGGTGGGATAGGGCACAACCATCCCTGCGACATCGCTCATCTTGAGCCCCGCCGACAGCGCCAGCGCCCAGGTGCCGATCAATTCGCCCGCCTGCGCGCCCGCGATAGAGGCGCCGACCGGGCGCCCCTTGACCACCATCACCTTGAGCAGACCCGTTGTCTGACGCTGCGCGATGGCCCGGTCGTTGTGCTGATAGGGCAGGCGCAAGACCTCCAGCCGGTCGCCGTGGCGCTGCCGCGCCTCGGCCTCGGTCAGCCCGACCTGCGCCAGCTCGGGCGCGGTATAGGTGGCGCGCGGCAGGATCAGCGGCTTTGCCGAGACGGGCAGGCCGAAGAGCGCGTTCCGCACCACCAGCCCGGCGTGATAGCCGGCCACATGGGTGAATTGCGCCCCGCCCGCCACGTCGCCGATCGCGTAGACCCGGCGATTCGTGCTCCGCAGCCCCTCATCCACGGTGATGCCCGCCCGGGTGGCGGCGATGCCGGCCGCCTCGAGCCCAAGCGCCTCGATATTCGCCCGCCGCCCCACAGCAACCAGAAGATGGCTGCCGCGAAACACCTGGCCGGCGGCGGTTTCGACCTCGATGGCACCGGCCCCTCCGCGCACCGCCTGCGCCTGGGTCTCCTCGACGATGTCGATGCCCTCGGCGCGCAGCTCCTGCAGCACGATGGCCGCCAGTTCAGGGTCTTCCCGCCCGAGCGCCCGCTGCGCCTCGATCACCGTCACCTCGCTGCCCAGCCGCCGGTGCGCCTGCGCCATCTCGAGCCCGATGGGCCCGCCGCCGATCACCAGCAGGTGGCGCGGCCGCTCGCGCAGCCGCCACAGCGTCTCGTTGGTCAGATAGGGCACATCCGCGAGCCCCGGAATCGGCGGCACGAAGGGAGAGGACCCCGTCGCGATCACGATGCGCCGCGCGGTCAGCACATGTTCCCCGGCCTGCACCTCACGCGGCGAAATGAACCGGCCCTCTTCGCGGATCACCCGCACACCGAATCCTTCGAACCGCTCCTGGCTGTCCATCGGCGCGATACGGGCGACGGTTTCGGCCACATGTCCCTGAGCGGCCGCGTAATCGACCTGCGGCACGGCCGGCGCGATGCCGAAGGGTGCGGCATGGGCCATCCCGAAGGCACGCTGCGCGCTTGCGATCAGCGCCTTCGACGGCACGCAGCCATAGTTGAGACAGTCCCCGCCCATCTCGCCGCGCTCGAGCAGCACCACATCGGCGCCCATCTGCGCCGCGCCCGCCGCCACCGAAAGCCCGCCCGACCCCGCGCCGATCACCAGAAGATCCGTCTTGATCCGTTGCATGGCTCAGATTCCCTTCCGGCCGCGCAGGGCGCGGATCACCATGGGCAGCGCCGCCAGCGCCGCGAGCCCCAGAAGCGGCCCGATCACATGCGGCGCCCAGAGCAGGCTGAGATCCGGCGCCTCGCCCCGGTCGAAGACCTCGCCGACACCGACGCCGATCGAGGTGAAGACCAGCGCGCCGGGGATAATTCCCAGCGCCGTGGTCCAGGTGAAGTTCCAGAGCTTCACCCCCACCAGCGCGGGCAGCAGATTCGCCACGAAGAACGGCACCGCCGGCACCAGCCGCAGCAGGAACAGCACGCTCACCTCGTTGTCGCGCAGCCCTGCCTTCACCCGGCCCAGCGTCCCCTCCGAGGCGTCCATCCGCGCCGCGAGCGCGCGGCCCAGCCCGGCCCGTGCGGCCAGAAAGATCAGCACCGCCCCCGCCGTCGCCGCCACCACGTTCAGCACGGTGCCCGCTGCAAGGCCGAAGAGAAACCCGCCGGTGACCGACGCCACCGCGGCCCCGGGCAGCGAAAAGGCGACAATCGTCACATAGGCAAGCAGAAAGCCCCCCGCCATCAGCAGATATTGCGCATCCCGCAGCGCCAGAAGCGCCTCGCGGTTGTCGCGCAGCGTGTCAAAGCTGATGTAGTCGCGCAGCGTCAGAAACCCCAGCACGGCGGCGATCAGGATGATCGCCAGCGGCATGTGGCGGGCGAGTCGGCGTTTCTGTCGAACGGCCATGGCGGTCTCGGGGTCGGAGCTGGTCTCGGTCATGTGCTCAAGATGCGGCAGGGCGCGGCACGGCAACAGCCCCTTCACGCCGCCTTGATGCGGAGTGAGGCCCGCGTGCCGCGTTTGCAGGGCCGGGCCCCGGGGCTGTAACATTTGCGCGGCATGGGGCCGGGCGAAATGTTGCAGCTTTCGCGCGATAGAGGTTTGACATGTGCAGCGCGCCTCCCTATAGCACGGGCTTCGAATGACACCGGCCCGGCGAATCCGCCCCGGGCTGCCCGAAAACGGAGTAGAGCGCGATGAAACGCACCTTTCAGCCGTCGAACCTGGTTCGCAAGCGCCGTCACGGCTTCCGCGCCCGCATGGCCACCAAAGCGGGCCGCAAGGTCCTGAACGCGCGCCGCGCCCGCGGCCGCAAGCAGCTCAGCGCCTGAGCCGCGCGCTCTGCCCATGGCGGAGCGGGACACGCATCGACACACCGGGGCCGCTTCGGAAATGACCGAAGCGGCCCTTGTGCGTGATCCGTTGAGTGCCAAGCCGAAAATCGCGACGCTGCGCAAGCGGGCCGATTTTCTCGCCGCCGCGCGTGCCCGGCGTCAGCCCGTCGGCTCCATGCTGGTGCAGGCCCGGCGCCGGAACGACGACGATCCGTCGATCCGCGTGGGCTTTACCTGCTCGAAGAAGGTCGGTAACGCCGTCGCCCGCAACCGTGCCAAGCGGCGGCTGCGCGAGGTTGCGCGCCTGGCGCTGCCAACTCTGGGCCGGCCCGGCTGGGATTACGTGCTGATCGGCCGCCGCGACGCGACCGCCGACCGCCCCTTCCCGCTGCTCCAGCGCGATTTCGAACACGCCCTGCGCAAGCTGCACGGACCCGAGACATGAGCCCGCTCGCCCATATCGTCGCCCTGCCTGTCCGGTTCTATCGGCTCTTCTTCTCCGCCTGGGTCGGCCACGGCTGCCGCTTTCAGCCCACCTGTTCCGCCTACGCGCTGGAAGCGCTGGAGAAACACGGCGCCATCAAGGGCAGCTATCTTGCCGCCCACCGGATCCTGCGCTGCCACCCCTGGGGCGGCTCGGGCATCGACAACGTGCCCGAGTCAGACAAGACCAAGGCGCAGTGCCGCCATCAGCATCACGACGGCCATCACTCCGGCAACGATCAGTAGCGCATTGCGCCGCGCGATCCTCCTCGCCTGCTGCGCAAAGATCTCCGGCGCGAGCATCATCTTGCGGAACCGGCGCCGGAAAAACCCGTCAACCGCCCCGAGATAGAAAAACGCCAGAAGAAACGCGCTCAGCACCGCAAGCCCGTAGCCCCCGGTCAGATCTCCCCAGCGCTGTACCCCCGCCAGCCAGGCCCGCGCGATACCGCTGAGAATCGCCAGCACGCCGGCCATGCCCATCAGTGTGCTTGAGAACGGCGCCAGCGCGGCAAAGACCCGGCGCGCCTCGGCGGCGGGCAGCCGCGCCAGCGCCGGGTAGACCACGGCCGACAGATACACCAGCCCGCCGCCCCAGACGACCGCCGTGACCAGATGAAGCATATGCACCAGCGCCAGCATCCGCGCCCCTCTCTTCCCTCCAGCCCGGTTTCCGACAACGGCCCGGCGGCTGTCAATCGCCCGCATCGCCGCTGGTCAAGGCGCCCGGCCCGCGCTATGTGCTGACCCCATGTTCGACACCGCCGACGATATCCACCCGCTGTTCTACGGCGCTCCCAAGAGCACCGAGTTCAAGAAGCTGCGCAAGCGCATCGTGCAGAACGTGCGCGAGGCGGTGGAGCAGTATGGCATGGTCGAACGGCGCGAGGACGGCAGCACGCCGAAATGGCTGGTCTGCCTGTCCGGCGGCAAGGACAGCTACACCCTGCTCGCCGTGCTGCACGAGCTGAAATGGCGCGGCATGCTGCCGGTCGATCTGCTGGCCTGCAATCTCGATCAGGGCCAGCCGGGCTTTCCCGCGACGGTACTGCCCGAGTTTCTGGACAAGATGCAGGTGCCGCACCGGATCGAGTATCAGGACACCTATTCGGTGGTGATGGACAAGGTTCCGCAGGGCCGCACTTTTTGCGCGCTCTGCTCGCGGCTGCGGCGCGGCAACCTCTACCGGATCGCCCGGGAAGAGGGCTGCTCGGCGGTGGTGCTGGGCCATCACCGCGACGACATTCTCGAAACCTTCTTCATGAACCTCTTTCACGGCGGGCGGCTGGCGACCATGCCGCCGAAGCTGGTGAACGAAGAGGGCGATCTCTTCGTCTACCGCCCGCTCGCCCATGTGGCCGAGGCCGATTGCGAGAAATTCGCCCGCGCGATGAATTACCCGATCATTCCCTGCGATCTCTGCGGGTCGCAAGACGGGTTGCAGCGCCAGCAGGTGAAGCAGATCCTCGACGGTTGGGAAAAGAACAGCCCCGGCCGCCGGCAGGTGATGTTCCGGGCGCTGATGAATATCCGGCCCTCGCATATGCTCGACCCGAAACTGTTTGATTTCGCGGGGCTGATGCGCGGCGCGGAGGGAAAAAACTCCGACATCCCCGACCTGCGTTAAGTCTCGGGTTACCTCCTTGTTCTAGTCCTGTTCCCGTCCGCATCAGCAAGAAGGGGCGGGACGATGACATCGAGGCTGAGGGCCGATCTGATCCGGCACCGCGCAACACTGTCGAAAACACTGTCGAGATGGATCCACGGCGCGCATATGCTCGCCTTCCTCCCCGCGCTGTCGCTCGCCGGGTTCTGGCTTGGGGGAGAGGTCGCGCTGATCTCCGTGGCGCTGGGGCTGCCGGCGCTCTACGCGCTTTTCTCCGACGGCAGGCCCGGCGCCGCCCCGGCAGAGCGTCCGCTGCCCGATCTGGTCGATACCGCCACCGCACAGGAGCTGGCGGAGCAGATGCTGACCCGCGCCCGGGCGGCCCATCTCGCCACCGCCTGCTTCATGATCGAGGCCGAGGGGCTCGACGAGGTGGCGCGCCGCAGCGGCGACGATTCGGTGCAAAGCCTGCGCGACACCCTGCTGGCGCGCCTGCGCAAGCTGATGCGGCGCGGCGACCGGGTGGTGCGCGTGGGGGATTCGCGCTTCATGGTGCTGCTCGGGCCGTCGCTGCGGCTCGACCTCGAAACGCTGCTGACACTCGCCGACCGCATCCAGCGCGGGCTCGAGGAGCCGGCCGCGACCGAGACCGGGACGCATTATCTTTCCATGGCCATCGGCTTTTGCGGCTCGGTCCGGCTGCGCGGCCAGGGCAGCGGGGCGCAGCTTGTCGAGGCCGCGCAAACCGCGCTGACCGAGGCGCTGGCCAACGGCCCCTCGGCGATTCGCTCCTGGTCGGACAGCATGCGCGCTGAACGGCGGGCGCGGAAAACCCTGCTGGGCGAGGTCGAGCGCGCGCTGGCCAAGGGGCAGATCCAGCCCTGGTTCCAGCCGCAGCTTTGCACCTCGACCGGACAGATCAGCGGTGTCGAGGCGCTGGCGCGCTGGCTGCATCCGGAACGCGGGATCGTGCCGCCGATGGAATTTCTCACCGCGCTGGAAGAGGCCGGCCAGATGGACCGGCTGAGCGAGGTCGTCCTCCAGCACAGCCTGACCGCCCTGCGCGGCTGGGACGAGGCCGGGATCGAGATCCCGCGCGTCAGCGTGAACTTCTCGGATGTCGAGCTGTGCGGCCCGCAGCTCGTCGAGCGCATCAAATGGGAACTCGACCGCTTTGGAATGCCCGCCTCGCGGCTGGGGGTCGAGGTGCTGGAAACGGTGATCGCGGATTCCCCCGAGGGGATCGTGGCGCGCAACATCGTCTCGCTGTCGCAGCTCGGCTGCCAGATCGACCTCGACGATTTCGGCACCGGTCACGCCTCGATCACCGCGCTGCGGCGGTTCACCGTGCATCGGCTCAAGATCGACCGCAGCTTCGTCACCCGCGTGGACCGCGACGAGGAACAGCGCCGCATGCTGGCGGCGGTGCTGGGGCTTGCCGACCGGCTGGGGTTGGAAACCGTCGCCGAAGGGGTCGAGAGCGTGGCCGAACACGCCCTGCTTGCCCAGCTCGGATGCGACCATGTCCAGGGCTTCGGCATCGCCCGCCCGATGCCCGCCGACAAGCTGACCGACTGGGCGCGCAGCCATGCTCAGCGGGTTGCCGCCGCCCAGAACGTCGGCCGGAGCACCGGATAGCGCCGGCCCTGCGGCTGCTCCAAATGGTCACAAAACCCCCTGTTCGCCCGGAATCGGCTTGACCTTTGCAGGTCCTGCCTGTTGAACCCGGCGGTGACTTTCCAAGGACAGGGCGGCGGCTTCGCATGGACGATCAGAACAAGAACCTGCTCATCGCAACTGGGCTGAGCTTTGTCGTGATCCTCATCTGGTTCCTGCTATTCCCGCCCCCGGAAGAGCCCGCTCAGGACCAGACCCAACCGGTCGCAACCGCGCCCGTGGCCGGCGATGCCGCCGCCACGCCGACCGCCGCTCCCTCGGCGGTGGCCGACGGTGGACCCTCGGCGCCCCAGGTCGAGGCCGCCGACGCGCCGCGTCTTGCCATCGACACGACGCGCCTCGCGGGGTCCATTTCGCTCTCCGGCGGGCGCCTCGACGAACTGAAGCTCAAGGATTACACCGTCACCACCGACCCGGAGTCCGGCAATGTGCAGGTGCTCGAACCGGTGGGCAGCGGCCACGCCTATTACGCGCTCTACGGCTGGGCACCGGGCGCCGGGCTGACGCAGGCCGACGTTCCCGGCGCCAACACGGAATGGCAGATCGAAGCCGGCGAAACGCTCGGCTCGGACAGCCCCGTGGTCCTGCGCTGGGACAGCCCCTCGGGCCTGATCTTCCGCCGCACGCTCGAGGTGGACGAGAACTTCATGTTCACCGTGACCCAGTCGGTCGAGAACACCGGCTCCGGCACCGTCTCGGCGGCGCCCTATGGCATCATCGCCCGCCATGGCGAGCCCGTGGACCGCAAGAAGTTCTTCGTGCTGCACGAAGGCGTCGTCGCCATGGCCGACGGCAAGCTCGACGAGATCGACTATACCGACATGCCCGACCTCGACATGGTGGCGAGCGAAGGCGCCCGCTCCAAGGTCACGCAGGTGGCCGAGAACGGCTGGATCGGCTTTACCGACCACTACTGGATGACCACGCTCATCCCCGCCCCCGGCAGCGCTTTCAAGCAGGTGGCGAAATACGACGACGGGCGCGACATCTACCAGACAGAGGCGGTGCTGCCGACCATGACGCTGGCCCCCGGCGGCACCCAGCAGGTGACCACCCAGCTTTTCGTCGGAGCCAAGGAATGGGAAACCATCCGTGAATACGAACAGCAGGGCGTGGACCGCTTCATCGATTCCATCGACTGGGGCTGGTTCTTCTTCCTGACCAAGCCGATCTTCTGGCTGCTGCACCACCTGCACCAGCTCATCGGCAACATGGGCTGGTCGATCATCGCGCTGACGCTGATCCTCAAGGCGCTGCTCTTCCCGCTGGCGTTCAAGTCCTACGTCTCCATGGCGAAGATGAAGGAACTCCAGCCGCAGATGGAGAAGCTCAAGGAGGCCGCGGGCGACGACCGCCAGAAGCTCCAGCAGGAGATGATGGCGCTCTACAAGCGTGAAAAGGTCAACCCCGCCTCGGGCTGCCTGCCGATCCTGCTGCAAATCCCGATCTTCTTCTCGCTCTACAAGGTGATCTTCGTCGCCTTCGAACTGCGTCAGGCCCCCTGGCTCGGCCCGTTCCAGGACCTCTCCACGCCCGATCCGACCTCGCTTTACAACCTGTTCGGCGCGCTGCCCTGGGCAGCCCCCGAGGCGGGCACGACGCTGGCGCTGGTCTTCATCGGCATCCTGCCGCTGCTTCTGGGCATCTCGATGTGGCTGCAACAGAAGCTGAACCCGGCACCCACCGATCCGACGCAGGCGATGATCTTTGCCTGGATGCCCTGGGTCTTCATGTTCATGCTCGGCGGGTTCGCAAGCGGTCTGGTGCTCTACTGGATCACCAACAACACGATCACCTTCACCCAGCAGTACCTGATCATGCGTAGCCAGGGCTTCAAGCCGGACGTGTTCGGGAACATCAAGGCCAGCTTCCGGCGCAAGCAGAAAGCCGAGAGTGACGCGGCAGAGAAATGAGCGCCCACCTCGCCCAGATCTGGCGGCACCCGATCAAGGGGATCGGTTCCGAACCCCTTGAAACGGTGACGCTGGCCAAGGACGCGCCCATGCCCGGAGACCGGGCATGGGCGCTTCAGCATGATGGCGCCGCGCAGACGACAGACTGGCAACCCCGCAAGAATTTTCTCGTGGTCGCAAACGGCCCCCGGCTTGCCCAGGTGCGCGCGATCACGGAACCGGACGGCAGGCTGACCCTGTCACACCCGGACCGGCCCGCGCTTTCGCTTGCCCCCGCGAAGGACGGCCCCGCGCTGATCGACTGGGTCCGCCCGCTCTGGCCGGAAACCGCGCCGGCGCCGCGTACCCTTGTCGCCGCGCCGCCTCAGGGCATGGGAGACAATGGCAGGGCCGAGCTTGCCATCCTCAATCTTGCCAGCCTGCGCGCCCTGTCGGATGTCATCGGCCAGCCGCTCGAGATCGAGCGGTTCCGTGGGAATCTGATCCTGGACGGGCTGGCGCCCTGGGAAGAGTTCGAGTGGGTCGGCAAAAGCCTTTGCATCGGGGCCGTCACACTGGAAGTAACGGCGCGGATCGAGCGCTGCCGCGCGACCGAAGCAAACCCCAAGACCGGCCTGCGCGATGTGCAGCCCGTCCGCGCGCTTCACACCCGCTGGCGCCATCGCGACTTCGGGGTCTATGCGCGTGTGGAAACCGGTGGCATGGTCACCCAAGACAACAAGGTGTCCCTGACATGAATGCGCTTCCCTTTCCGCTTGCCGAAGAGCCCGATGACGACGCGCGCGAACACGGGCGCAAGCTCTTCGCCGGCGAGGTCGATTTCCTCAAGGGCGTGGTGGCCATGGACGGGCTGCCCCCGGACGACCGGGTCGAGGTCTGTTTCGCCGGGCGCTCCAACGTGGGCAAATCCAGCCTGATCAACGCGCTGACCGGGCGCAAGGGTCTAGCACGTGCCTCGAACACCCCCGGCCGCACGCAGGAGATCAACTTCTTCACCCTGGGCGACACGAGCTATCTGGTCGACCTGCCGGGCTATGGCTTTGCCAACGCACCGGTGGCGGTGGTCGAGAAATGGCAACGGCTGCTGAAGCAGTACCTGTCCGGCCGGGTGTCGCTGCGCCGGGCCTTTGTGCTGATCGACACGCGCCACGGCGTCAAGCCGGTGGACGAAGAGATCATGACCCTGCTCGACCGCGCGGCGGTGACCTTTCAGGCGGTGCTGACCAAGGCCGACAAGGTCAAGGCGCAGGACCGTGAGAAAATTCTGACGCAGGTGCGCGGGGCGCTCGCCAAACACCCCGCCGCCTATCCCGAGATCGTGCTGACAAGCTCTGAAAAGGGCGATGGCATCGCCACGCTGCGCGCCATCATCGCCGGGCTCGGCTGAGAAAAATCTTCTCACGAAGATTTTTCCGGGCGCGCATCCGCCACCGCCAAGATTTTTCGCACGAAAAATCTTGCGTCCTGCGTGGCCTTCCGAAAAACAAAGGGGCAACCCCGACCGCATCGGAAGGATGCCTCCAGAGATGAAGCAGCAGAAGATGAACCGAGACTGGATCGCCACCGCCCGCACCCTCAACGAAGCCCTCCCCTACATGCAGCGCTACACCGGCGCCGTCGTGGTGGTGAAATTCGGCGGCAACGCCATGGGCGATGACGAGGCCATGGCGGAATTCGCCCGCGACATCGTGCTGATGCGCCAGGTCGGCGTTAACCCGGTCGTGGTGCATGGCGGCGGTCCGATGATCAACGACATGCTGAAACGGCTGAACATCGAAAGCAGCTTCGTGCGCGGCAAACGGGTCACCGACAAGGCCACGGTGGAAGTGGTCGAGATGGTGCTGACCGGGCTTGTGAACAAGCGCATCGTGCAGGCGATCATGGACGAGGGCGGCCGCGCCGTGGGGCTCTCGGGCAAGGACGACGATCTCATCGTCTGCGAGCCCGACGATCCCGAGCTGGGCTTTGTCGGCCGTCCGGTCGAGATGAACGTTCAGGTGCTGCGCGATCTCTTTGCCGCGGGCATCATTCCCGTGGTCGCCCCGGTCGCCACCGGGCGCAACGTGACCGAAACCTATAACGTCAACGGCGACACCGCCGCTGGCGCGCTGGCGGGTGCGCTCAAGGCCGACCGGCTGCTGCTGCTGACCGATGTCACCGGCGTCAAGAACGCCGCCGGAGAGGTCGTCACAGCGATGACCCCGGAAGACGTGCGCGACATGATCGAGGACGGCACCATCGCGGGCGGGATGATCCCCAAGACGGAAACCGCACTCAAGGCCATCGAGGAGGGCGTCCGCGCCGTGGTGATCCTCGACGGGCGGGTGCCCAATGCCTGCCTGCTGGAGCTTTTCACCGAGCACGGTGCAGGCTCGCTGATCCGCTCCGCCGACCTGCCCCCCGTCCCCGCGTGAGTCTCGCGGCGCTGGCAGCCGAGGCCAGGGCGCAGGCCCTGGCCCTGCGCGGCGCCTTTCATCCTTCTCCTGACGACGGCGCGCCCGAGGGGACAGGCACGCTTCTGCTGATCGGGCCCGACGAGCCGCAATTCTGGCCCGCGTTCCACGCCTCGAGAGAAGCGCAGGACGGCGCGCCCGACCCGCTCGACCGCTGGTCGAAACGCGTCATCGGTGCGCTGGCCAGCCGCTGGGGAGGCTCGGCGCATTTTCCCTCCGACGGGCCGCCCTGGCCGCCGTTCCTGCTCTGGGCCCAGCGTTCGGGCCGCGCCTTTCCCTCCCCGCTCGGCCTCTTGGTGCATGATACGGCGGGGCTCCTCGTCAGCTACCGCGGCGCCATCGCCCTGCCCCGGCACATCGACCTGCCACCTGCGCCGGAATCGCCCTGCCGGTCCTGCGAGGCACAGCCCTGCACCACCGCCTGCCCTGTGGGTGCGCTCCATGCCGGGGAGCCTTATGACGTCGCCACCTGCCAGAGCTTCCTGCGCAGCGACGCGGGACAGGACTGCCGCGACAACGGCTGCCGCGCGCGGCGCGCCTGCCCGCGCTCGCAGGGAATGCGGCGGCAAAGCGCACAGGCGGCTTTTCACATGGCCTCCTTCATGAAAAACTGGTCCGGCAGAGAGGGAGGATCCGCGTGAAACGGCTGATACTCATGCGCCATGCCAAATCCGACTGGACGATGGGCACGGTCGATCACCATCGCCCGCTCAACAAGCGCGGCCGGCGCAGCGCCAAGGCGCTGGGGGACTGGCTGCGGCGCGAGAACCTGCTGCCCGATCAGGCTCTCTGCTCCAGCGCCACCCGCACGCGCGAAACCCTGGCTCTGCTGGGCTTCGACATCCCCACGCGCTACGAGGACCGGCTCTATCACGCCGGGCCTGTCGCCATGCTGAACACGCTCAGCGAGGCGGAGGGCGAGACGGTGCTCATGGTGGGGCACAACCCCGGCATCGCGGAATTTGCGCAGGAGATCCTCGCCACACCGCCGCGACATGCGAGGTTCGCCGACTACCCCACAGGCGCCACGCTGGTGGCAGAGTTCGACATTGCCGATTGGCCGGAGCTGCGGCCGGGCACTGGCCTGCCGCGCGCCTTTGTCATTCCGCGCGAATTGCTTGAGGAAAGCGAGGCCTGAGCCGCGCTACTTCTCCTCATCCTCTTCCGAGGGCGGATCGTCATAGACCGCCCAGCCGAACTCGCGCCCGGTCTGCGGCAGTTCGTTTTCCGGCACATCGCCCTGCATGAAGGTCTTGGCGATGAAATTCGCGGTGATCGGCGCGGTGAGGAAGAGGAACAGCGTGATCAGCAGTTCGTGGAACGAAACCGAACCCTCGATCATCAGGAAATAGAGCATCGAGGCAATGAGCGCACCGCCCACCCCCAGCGTCGTCGCCTTGGTGGGGGCGTGCAGGCGCTGCATCGTCTGCTTCAGCTTCAGCAGCCCGAAAGAGCCCACCAGCCCGAAAATCCCGCCGACGATCAAAAAGACCGATACGAGGAGTTCGGAAAGCAAGGTCATGTCCTGGTCCATTCCGGTCTCCTTATTCGATGATGTCGCCGCGCAGGATGAAGCGGCAGAAGGCGACGGTCGAAACAAAACCCACCATGGCGATCAGCATGGAGGCCTCGAAATAGATCGCGGTGCCGCGCCAGATCCCGTAGAGGATCAGCAGCGCGATGAAGTTGATCACCATCGTGTCGAGCGCCAGGATACGGTCCGCCGCGGTCGGCCCCGCCAGCAGCCGCCAGAGCGTCGCCAGAAGGCCAAAGCCGAAACAGGCGAAGGCAAAGATCAGGGCGTAGGTGATCATCGGAAAATCTCCTTCAGCCGCCGCTCGTAGCGGGTCTTGATGTCATCGCGGATGCCATCGGGATCGTCGGTGTGCAGGCAATGCACCAGCAGCGAGCCGCCATCCGCCGACAGTGTCGCCGACACGGTGCCGGGTGTCATGGTGATGGTGCCCGCAAGCACGGTGATCGCCTCGGGCGAGGTCAGTTCCAGCGGCACCACCACCCATTGCGAATGGATGTCGGCGTTGCGCTTGAACATCACGATGCCCGCGACGACGATATTGGCGACGATGATGTCCCAGAGCACGACCAGCGCGTATTCCGCCGCCATCAGCGGCGCCCGCAGCTTTGGCCGGTTGGGCCAGTAGGGCGCGGTCATCACCGGGATCACGATGCCCAGCAGAATGCCGAGCGCCAGATTGCCCGACGTCACCTTGTTGACCAGCATCAGCCAGACGATGGTCAGCGTGACGCTCAGCAGCGGGTGGGGAAAAAGGCGTTTCAGCATGGCTTAATGCGCCTCCCCATGCGCGGACAGATCCTTGGTGTCGGGCTGGTCCTCCAGCACGGCGCCGATATAGGCCGAGGGGTCGAAAAGCTGCCCCGCCGTCGCTTCCATATGGCGCGAGACCGGCCCGGCGAAGACGGTCAGCAGACCCAGCATCGCCAGCATGATCATCGTGGGCGCCACCACCAGCGGGCCAAGCTTGGTCACCGGCGGCGCCTCGTCCTCCGGCTCGGGTTCGATCGGGCCGGCGAGATCCGCCGAGGTGGATTTCCAGAACAGCAGGCTGCCCGCCCGGACAAAGCCGACGATGGTCAGCAGCGAGCCCGCAAGGACCACCGTCCAGACCAGCCAGGTGTAATCCGACACCCGCAGCGCATCGAGCACCAGCAGCTTGCCGAGGAACCCGCTGAGCGGCGGCATGCCCGCGATGCCGATGGCGCCCGCGAAGAAGAGAGAGGCCAGAAGCCCGTTCTGAACCGTGGCAGGCGCGACCTTGAGCAGATCGCCGGTCCGGCGCTTCGCCAGCAGCAGATCGGCGAAGAGGAACAGCGCCGCTGCGGCGAAGGTGGAGTGCAGCAGATAGTAAAGCGCCGCCTGCGCGGAATAGGGCGTGAAGGCCGAGACCGCCAGCATCAGCGTGCCGGTGGAGCTCAGCACCGCGAAGGCGATGAGCGGCATCAGACGCCGCGCGCCCATCACGCCAAAGGCGCCGATGGCGATGGTGATCAGCGCGGCGGGCATCAGCCAGTCCTGCGACAGCGTGCCGATGGCGGCGGCATCCGGGCCGAAAACGATGGTGTGCATGCGCAGGATCGCATAGGCGCCGACCTTGGTCATGATCGCAAACAGCGCCGCCACCGGCGCGGGCGCGTTGGCATAGGTGCCGGGCAGCCAGAACTGCACCGGAAACAGCGCCGCCTTCACCGCAAAGACGATCATGAGCAGCATGGCGGCGACCCGGACCAGCGCCGCGTCCTCCACCGGGATCTCGCGCACTTTCACCGACAGATCGGCGATGTTGAGCGTGCCCGTGGTGGCGTAAAGCGTGCCGAGCGCGATCAGGAACAGGGTCGAGCCCGCGAGGTTCATGATCACATATTGCAGACCCGATTGCAGCCGCGCCTTGCCGCCGCTGTGGATCGTGAGCCCGTAGGAGGCGATGAGCAGGATCTCGAACAGCACGAAGAGGTTGAAGGCGTCGCCGGTCAGGAAGGCGCCGCAGATCCCCATGAGCTGGAACTGCATCAGCGCGTGGAAATGCCTGCCCCGCGTGTCCCAGCCGCTGGCGACCGAATGGATCAGCACGATCAGCCCCAGCACCGAGGTCAGCAGGATCAGCAGCGCCGACAGCCGGTCGAGCACCAGCACGATGCCGAAGGGCGCGGGCCAGTCGCCAAGGCGGTAGACATGCACGCTGCCATCGGCCGACAGCACGAAAAGCCCGGTTGCGACGGCGGTCAGCAGCACCGCGCCCAGCAGCGACGCGGTGCGCTGAAGCACGATGTCATGGCGCATCACATAGGCGATGAGCGGTGCCACCATGGCCGGCAGCACGACGGGGGCGATGATCCAGTGGTTCACGCGTCGCTCTCCCCGGTCGTCTCGTCTTTGATGTTCACGCGGTCGTCCCCGGCCTCGAGAAAGGCGCCGAGCGAGATCAGCACCAGCACCGCCGTCATCCCGAAGGAGATCACGATGGCGGTCAGCACCAGCGCCTGCGGCAGCGGATCGGTATAGGCGCTGGCATCGTCGTTCAGCACCGGCGGTAGACCCACGGTCAGCCGCCCGGTGGCGAAGACAAAGACGTTCACCGCGTAGGACAGCAGAGTCAGCCCGAGGATCACCGGAAAGGCGCGCAGCCGCAGGACCAGGTAAATCCCGGCGGCGGTCAGCCCGCCCAGCGAGGTTGCCACGATCAGTTCCATATCAGCGCGCGTCCTTCTGCTCGGAGTCGGCGACCTCGCGCCGGGACGGGTCGTAATCCATCGGGTCGACGTTCACGGTCTCGCCCGCATAGCGCGCCAGCCGCGACAGCGAATAGAGCATCAGCATCACCGCCCCCAGCACCGTCAGAAACACGCCGAGATCGAAGAGCGCCGCGGTCGCCAGCTCGAATTCCTCGAAGGGCCAGATGCGGAAATAGCCGAAGGCGCTGGTCAGGAAGGGCTGGCCCGCCAGCCAGGCGCCCGCCCCGGTCAGACCCGCAACCACCACGCCCCAGCCGATCATCGAGTGATACTCGAACCGCTTGCGGTCCTGCGCCCAGGCAAAGCCCGAGGCCATGTATTGCATCAGCAGCGCGATGGAGATCACGAGGCCCGCGACAAAGCCACCGCCGGGCAGGTTGTGACCGCGCAGGAAGATATAGACACCGACCAGCGCCGCGATGGGCATCATCACGCGGGTGGCGACCACCATCATCAGCGGGTGCCGGTCGCGCGAGCGGTCGGGCGGGAAGGTCCAGTTGCGCAGGCGGCGCGAGGCGGGGCCGTTCAGCAGCGCCTCCATCAGCGCGTAGAGCGTCAGCCCCGCGATGCCCAGCACGATGATCTCGCCGTAGGTGTCGTAGCCCCGGAAGTCCACGAGGATCACGTTCACCACGTTGTTGCCGCCACCGCCCTTGTAGGAGTTCGCAAGGTGGTAGCCCGAGATCGTGTCGATGTCGCGCAGCAGGAAGGCATAGGCCAGCGACGCCACGGCCACCCCCGCCGCGATGGCGATGGCGCCGTCGCGGATGTGCAGGCCGATCGGGCTTTCGCGCGGGGTCTCCTTGGGCAGAAAGTGCAGCGCCAGCAGCATCAGCATGACGGTGACCGTATCCACCGAGATCTGCGTCAGCGCGAGGTCCGGCGCCGAGAGATAGACAAAGCCCGCCGAGACCATAAGCCCCACCACGCTCGTCAGGATCAGCGCCCGGAAACGGCTGCGATGCATGGTGACCGTCGCCGCCGTCGCCACCATCAGCAGCACAAAGCCGACTCCCACCAGCGGCGGCACCGGCAACAGGCCCCGCGTCGGCGCGGGCATGCCGCCGCCCTGGAAGGCCGCATAGCCCAGCAGGATCGTCGCCACGGTGAAGATCGCGAGATAGCGGCTGATCGCGCCGTTATGCGCGACTTCGGTGATAAAGCGCGACCCCAGCACCACCCGGCGCATCAGCGCGTCGAACATCACCTTCGCCTCGGGGCGCGGTGTCGACAGCCAGATCCGGTCGAGCGGGCGGTGCAGCCAGAGCAGCACCGCACCGCCGCCCACGGCAACCATCGACATGAAGAGCGCCGGGGTGACGCCGTGCCAGAGCTTCAGGTGCACATGCGGCTCGGAGCCAGTGACGGCCAGGCCCGCCGCCTCGACGATGGGTGCCGCGAAGGTCATCGGCGCGAGGCCGATCAGCACCACCAGCACCGCGAGGAAACCCGGCGCCAGCAGCATGCCCACGGGCGGATCATGCGGGTGATGCGGATAGTCGTCGCGCACCGGCCCAAAGAAGGTGTGGCCGATGAAGCGGAAGGAATAGGCCACCGACAAGAGCGCGCCCAGCGTCGCGAGAATGATGATCGGCCATTCGCCCCCCCACCAATGGGTGTGAGCGACCTCTTCCAGCATCATCTCCTTCGACATGAACCCGTTGAGCGGCGGGATCCCCGCCATCGACAGCGCCGCCACCACGGCGATCAGCGCGGTCACCGGCATCAGGCTCGCCAGCCCGCCCAGCCGCTTGATGTCGCGGGTGTGGGTCTCGTGGTCGACGATGCCCGCGCTCATGAAGAGCGCCGCCTTGAAGGTCAGGTGGTTGAGGATGTGGAACACCGCCACCACCGCGGCCATCTTGGAGCCGAGCCCCAGCAGCATGGTCAGCAGCCCGAGGTGACTGACCGTCGAGAAGGCCAGCAGCGCCTTGAGATCGTCCTTGAAGAGCGCGATCAGCGCGCCGATCACCATGGTGATCAGGCCCACGGTCGAGACGATGTAGAACCACTCCTCGGTCCCCGCCAGCACCGGCCACATGCGCGCCATCAGGAAGATGCCCGCCTTCACCATGGTGGCCGAGTGCAGATAGGCAGACACCGGGGTCGGCGCGGCCATGGCATGCGGCAGCCAGAAATGGAACGGGAACTGCGCCGATTTGGTGAAGGCGCCGAGCAGGATCAGGATCAGCGCGGGGAGATAGTACTCCGACGCCTGGATCGCCTCGCGGTGCTCAAGGATCACCGACAGGTCGTAGCTGCCCGCGATATTGCCGAGGATCAGCATGCCCGCGATCATCGCAAGCCCCCCTGCTCCGGTCACGGTCAGCGCCATCCGGGCGCCCTGACGGCCTTCGGGCAGGTGCTTCCAATAGCCGATGAGCAGGAAGGAGGACAGCGAGGTCAGCTCCCAGAACACCAGCAGCAGCAGGATATTGTCGGACACCACGATGCCCAGCATCGCGCCCTGAAACAGCAGCAGATAGGTGTAGAACTGCCCCATCGGATCGTCGCCCGAGAGGTAGAACCGCGCGTAAAGCGTGATCAGCAGGCCCATGCCGAGGATCATACCCGCAAACAGCAGCCCCAGCCCGTCGAGCATGAAATTGGCGTTCAGCCCCAGCGCCGGCAGCCAGTCGATCTTTGCGGTGACGGTGCCGCCGTCCAGCACGCCGGGCGCCATGACACCGAGGAACACGAGGGCGAGGACGGTCGGAACCGCGGTGAAGGTGGCGCATGCGTTGCGCCCCGCCCGGATCATCAGCCCCGGCACCAGCGCGCCGATGAAGGGCAATAAGACCATTACGGGCAGAAGTCCGCTGCCTGACACCATCCCTGTTCCTTCGTCTTGTCCGCCTGCGCCTGACCGGGGGCCGAGGGGCGGAAGTTGTCCCGGTATCGTCTTGTTAAGGAGTTACTATGTATTCTGAAAGATTCTTCAATATTCGCGCCCGGAAAACCGTCCTTCGTTAGCGATCACGGCGCTGTCTCGTTTTGCCCCCTATTAACATGTCAGTGCATTGGCCCGGATGTGACTTTCCTGTTACAGATCGTCAGGACCATTTTCGATAGAAAATCATGATCGCAAAACTGGAAATGCTTATCGCGCTGGCACGGGAACGGCATTTCGGCCGCGCTGCCGAAAGCCTCGGCATCACGCAGCCCACGCTCTCGACCGGAATCCGGCAGCTCGAGGAGCAGCTCGGCGTCAAGCTGGTGAGCCGCGGCTCGCGCTTTGGCGGGCTGACGCCCGAGGGCCAGCGCGCGCTGATCCGGGCGCGGCAGATCGTCGGCGACACGCGGCGGCTGCGCGAGGAAATGCGCGCCTCGCGCGAGGGGCTGGCGGGGCATCTGCGGCTCGCGGTCATCCCCACGGCGCTGACCTGGGCCTCGCGGCTGGTCACCGGCTTTGCCGCACGGCACCCGAATGTGAGCTTCACCGTGCTGTCGCGCGCCTCCGCCGAGATCCTGTCGATGCTCGACGATCTCGAGATCGACGCAGGGATTTCCTATCTCGACAACGAACCGCTGGGCCGGGTGACCACGCGGCTGCTCTACCGCGAATCCTACACGCTGGTCTGCCGCCCCGATCATCCCTTCGCCGAGGGCGAGGCCATCGGCTGGGACGCGCTGGGGGATGCCCGGCTTTGCCTGCTGACGCCGGACATGCAGAACCGCCGCATCATCAACCGGCATTTCATGGAGGCGGGCGTGGGGCCCGCCGCGCTCATCGAATCGAACTCCACGGTGATGCTGGCCGCCAATGTTCTGCACGGCGACTGGGTCACGATCCTGCCCGACGATCTGGCGCGGTTTCTCTGCGAGGGCAAGCCGCTGGCGGTGGTGCCGCTGCGCGAGAGCGGCGCGGCGCCCTCCGTGGGGCTCATCGCGCCGCACCAAGAGCCTTATACCCCCGTGCTGCAAGCGCTTTTGAGCGAGGCGGAGGGGCTGACGGCGGAGAAAGATTGATTGAAGATCTCTATCGTTTGACGGAACAACGATATTGAATCAACAATCGCGGGTCTGGCACAAGGGGGCACATTTCTGGGAGAGAAGCCCGCATGCGCCACTCAAACCCCACGCCGGACGAGATCCGCGCCCTGATCGACGCCGAGCTGCACCGCGAAGGGCCGCTCCTGCCGATCCTGCACGCGATTCAGCACGCCTATGACCATGTGCCCGAGATGGCGCTGCCGCTGATTGCCGAGGCGCTCAACCTGACCCGCGCCGAGGTGCACGGGGTGATGTCCTTCTACCACGACTTCCGCAAGGCCCCCGCCGGGCGGCATGTGGTCAAGATCTGCCGGGCCGAGGCCTGCCAGTCGATGGGCGCCAATGCGCTCAGCCAGGCGGTTCTGGACAAGCTCGGGCTGGACTGGGGCGGCACCACGGCGGACGGGTCGGTGACGGTCGAGCCGGTCTATTGCCTGGGGCTCTGCGCCTGCGCACCGGCGGCGATGGTCGACGGCAAGCTGATCGGCCGGGCCGACGCGGCACGGCTGGCGGCGGAACTGGAGGGCGCGGCATGAAGATCTGGGTGCCCATGGACAGCGCCGCCAAGGCGCTGGGTTCGGATGAGGTCGCCGAGGCGATCCGTATCGAGGCCGAAAAACGCGGTGTGGAGGTCGAGCTTGTCCGCAACGGCACGCGCGGCATGATCTGGCTGGAACCGCTGGTCGAGGTGGAAACGCCCGAGGGCCGCATGGCCTTTGGCCCGATGAGCCCCGCCGATGTGCCGGCGCTTTTCGAGGAGACCCACCCCAAGGCGCTGGGGCTGACCGAAGAGCTCGACTGGATGAAGCGCCAGACGCGCCTCACCTTCGCCCGCTGCGGCGTGACCGACCCGCTGTCGCTGGCGGAGTATGAGGCCAATGGCGGTCTCGCCGGGCTGCGCCGGGCGCTCGACATGAGCGGCGAGCAGATCGTGGACGAGGTCAAGCTCTCGGGCCTGCGCGGACGTGGCGGCGCGGGCTTCCCGACGGGAATCAAGTGGGACACGGTGCGCATGGCGCATGCGGACCGCAAATACATCGTCTGCAACGCCGACGAGGGCGACAGCGGCACCTTTGCCGACCGCATGATCATCGAGGGCGATCCCTTCTGCCTCATCGAAGGCATGGCGATCGCCGGGATCGGCTGCGGCGCGGTGCAGGGCTATGTCTATCTGCGCTCGGAATACCCCGATGCCATCGCGGTGCTGACCCGCGCCATCGAAATCGCGCGCGAGGTGGGTGTACTGGGCGACAGCGTGCTGGGCTCCGGCAAGACGTTCGACATGGAGGTCCGCACCGGCGCGGGCGCCTATGTCTGCGGCGAGGAGACCTCGCTTTTGAACTCGCTCGAAGGCAAGCGCGGCGTGGTCCGCGCCAAGCCGCCGCTGCCCGCGCTGGAAGGCGCCTTTGGCAAGCCCACGGTGGTGAACAACGTGATCTCGCTGGCCACCGTGCCAGTGATTTTCGAAAAAGGCGCCGAGCACTACGCGCATTTCGGGCTGGGCCGCTCGAAAGGCACGATCCCGTTGCAGATCGCCGGCAATGTGCGCCATGGCGGGCTCTTCGAGACCGCCTTCGGCATGTCGCTGGGCCAGATCGTCGAGGATCTGGGCGGCGGCACCGCCTCGGGCCGCGCGGTCAAGGCGGTGCAGGTGGGCGGGCCGCTGGGCGCCTATCTGAGCCCGGATCAGTTCGACACGCCCTTCGGCTATGAGGAATTCGACGGCCAGGGCGCGCTGATCGGCCATGCCGGGCTCGTGGTCTTCGACGATACCGCCGACATGCTGGGCATGGCGCGGTTCGCCATGGAATTCTGCGCGGTGGAGAGCTGTGGCAAATGCACGCCCTGCCGGATTGGCGCGGTGCGCGGCGTCGAGACGCTGGACCGGATCGCGGCGGGTGACGCGGCGGCGATCCCGCTGCTGACCGATCTCTGCGAGACCATGAAGGACGGATCGCTCTGCGCGCTTGGCGGCTTCACGCCTTATCCGGTGATGTCCGCGCTGCGGCTTTTCCCGGAAGAGTTCGGCGCGGTGAAGGAAGCGGCGGAATGAGCGGCGCGGGGCCTGTGACGAGGGGTTTCGCCTCGCTGGCGCGAGGCGACCGTCCGGGGACTGCGTCCCCGGATCGGGTGCGTATTTGCAAAGAGAAGAAGCGGGAGGACCTGCGATGAAGGATTTCATCATTCCTTGGGACGACCGGGACATGGGAACGCCCGCGAAATCGGGCAAGCCGGTGCATCTGACCGTGGACGGCATCGCGGTGACGGTGCCTGCGGGCACCTCGGTGATGCGGGCGGCGGCAGAGGCCGGGGTGACGGTGCCGAAGCTTTGCGCCACCGACAGCCTGGACGCTTTCGGCTCCTGCCGGCTCTGCGTGGTCGAGATCGAGGGGCGGCGCGGCACGCCCGCCTCCTGCACCACGCCGGTGCATGAGGGGATGGTGGTGCACACGCAATCCCCGAAGGTGAAGAAGATCCGCAAGGGGGTGATGGAGCTTTACGTCTCCGACCACCCGCTGGACTGCCTGACCTGCGCCGCCAATGGCGATTGCGAATTGCAGGACATGGCCGGCATGGTCGGGCTGCGCGACGTGCGCTACACGCCCGGCGACAACCATTTCGACCCGTCGGGCAGCGGCGCGCGCTCGCAATCCGAGGCGCGGCTGCGGATGCCCGAGGGCGAGGCCAATCCGCGCTATACGCCCAAGGATGAGAGCAACCCGTATTTCACCTACGATCCCGGCAAATGCATCGTCTGCTCGCGCTGCGTGCGGGCCTGCGAGGAGGTGCAGGGCACTTTTGCGCTGACCATCGAAGGCCGAGGCTTTGAGAGCCGCGTGTCGGCGGGCGCGGCAGGCGATGATTTCCTGAGCTCCGACTGCGTGAGCTGCGGCGCCTGTGTGCAGGCCTGCCCCACCGCGACGCTTCAGGAAAAAAGCGTGGCCGAGCTCGGCACGCCCGACCGCGAGCTGGTGACCACCTGCGCCTATTGCGGCGTCGGCTGTTCCTTCAAGGCGGAGCTCAACGGCGACGAGCTGGTGCGCATGACGCCGTGGAAACACGGCAAGGCGAACCGGGGCCATAGCTGCGTCAAGGGCCGCTTTGCCTATGGCTATACCGAGCATCCCGACCGCATCCTCAACCCGATGATCCGCGAACGCATCGAGGATCCGTGGCGCGAGGTGAGCTGGGAGGAGGCGCTGTCCTTTGCGGCGGACCGTCTGAAAGCCATTCAGGAGAAACACGGGCGCAAGAGCGTCGGCGTGATCACCTCCAGCCGCTGCACCAACGAGGAAACCTATCTGGTGCAGAAGCTCACCCGCGCGGTGTTCATGAACAACAACACCGACACCTGCGCGCGGGTCTGCCATTCGCCCACCGGCTACGGGCTGGGGCAGACCTATGGCACCTCTGCCGGCACGCAGGATTTCGACTCGGTCGAGCAGGTGGATGTGGCGGTGGTGATCGGCGCCAACCCGACCGACGGCCACCCGGTCTTTGCCTCGCGGCTGAAGAAACGGCTACGTCAGGGCGCCAAGCTCATCGTCATCGACCCGCGCCGCATCGACCTGGTGAAATCGGCCCATATCGCGGCGGCGCATCACCTGCCGCTGACGCCGGGCACCAACGTCGCCGTGGTGACCGCGCTGGCGCATGTGATCGTGACCGAAAAGCTCTATGACGAGGCCTTCATCCGCGCGCGCTGCGACTGGGACGAGTTCATGGCCTATGCGGAGTTCGTCTCTGAAAAACGCCATGCGCCCGAGAGCACGGCGCTGCTCACCGGCGTGAACGCGCAGGAGCTGCGCGCGGCCGCGCGACTTTATGCGCAGGGCGGCAACGGGGCGATCTATTACGGGCTGGGTGTGACCGAGCATTCGCAGGGCTCGACCACGGTCATGGGGCTTGCCAACCTCGCCATGATGACCGGCAATATCGGTCGCGAGGGTGTGGGCGTGAACCCGCTGCGCGGGCAAAACAACGTGCAGGGCTCCTGCGACATGGGCTCCTTCCCCCATGAGCTGCCGGGCTACCGCCATGTGAAGCTGCCCGAGGTGCGCAAGGTCTTTGAAGACGCCTGGGGCGTGCCGATCGACCCGGAGCCGGGGCTGCGCATCCCGAACATGCTGGATGCCGCCGTGGACGGGACGTTCAGGGGGCTCTACTGCCAGGGTGAGGACATCCTGCAATCGGACCCGGACACCAAGCATGTGGCAGCGGGTCTGGCGGCGATGGACTGTGTCATCGTGCATGACCTCTTCCTGAACGAGACCGCGAACTACGCGCATGTCTTCCTGCCCGGCTCGTCCTTTCTGGAGAAGAACGGCACCTTCACCAATGCCGAGCGCCGCATCAACCGCGTGCGCAAGGTCATGGCGCCGAAGAACGGCTATGAGGACTGGGAAGTCACCCAGCTTCTCGCCAATGCCATGGGTGCCGGCTGGGCCTATACCCATCCCGAACAGATCATGGCCGAGATCGCGGCCACCACGCCGAGCTTTGCCGGCGTGACCTACGATCTGCTGGAGGAGAAGGGCTCGGTGCAGTGGCCCTGCAACGAAGAGCATCCCGAGGGCACGCCGCTCATGCATGTGGACGGGTTCGTGCGCGGCAAGGGGCGGTTCATCGTCACCGAATATGTGGCGACGGATGAAAAGACCGGCCCGCGCTTCCCGCTGCTGCTCACCACCGGGCGGATCCTGTCGCAGTACAACGTCGGCGCGCAGACACGGCGCACCGCGAACAGCGTCTGGCACGAGCAGGATCTGCTGGAGATCCACCCGCACGATGCCGAGAACCGCGGACTGAAAGAGGGCGACTGGGTGAAACTCGCCAGCCGCTCGGGCGAGACGACGCTGCGCGCCAAGATCACCGACCGGGTGTCGCCCGGCGTGGTCTATACCACCTTCCACCACCCGGACACGCAGGCCAATGTGGTCACCACCGATTTCTCGGACTGGGCCACAAACTGCCCGGAATACAAGGTGACGGCGGTGCAGGTCGCGCCCTCGAACGGGCCGTCCGACTGGCAGGAAGACTACGCTGCGCAGGCCGAGCGCGCGCGGCGCATCCTGCCGGCGGCGGAGTAAGCCATGGCGCCGCGCCAGAGCCACAGCCGCCCCGGCCTCGCCGTGCATCGCGAGGGCACGCGCTCTGTCGTGCGCTCGCTGCCCGAAGAGGTGCCGGTGGCGCTGGTCTTCGACGGCACCACGCAGGCCGTGATGATGGCGACCCCCGGCGACATCGCCGATTTCGCCTATGGCTTCGCGCTGAGCGAGGGCATCATCGCACATCCGCGCGAGGTGGCCGAGTTCGATGCGGTGACCCATCCGCAGGGCATCGAAGCGCGGTTCTGGCTGCATGAGGATCGCGGCGCCGCACTCAAGGAGCGGCAGCGCAGCCTGCTGGGGCCAACCGGCTGCGGGCTCTGCGGCATCGACTCGCTCGATCAGGCGCTGCGCGCCCTGCCGCCGCTGCCCGAAGGCGGGCCGAGCCTCACCCGTGCCGAGGTGGCGCGCGCGACCGACGCGCTGCGCGCCCACCAGCCGCTGCACGACCAGACCCGCGCAGTGCACGCGGCGGGGTTCCTGCGGCCCGGCAAGGGCATCGTTCTGGCGCGTGAGGATGTCGGGCGGCACAACGCGCTCGACAAGCTAATCGGCGCCATGGCGCGGCAGGATATGGACCCGGCCGAAGGCGCCTTTGTGCTGACCAGCCGGGTCTCGGTCGACATGGTGCAGAAAACCGTGCTGGCGCGCTGCCCGATCCTGATCGCCGTTTCGGCCCCCACCGCGCTGGCGCTGCGGATGGCCGAAGAGGCGGGGCTTACGCTTGCCGCCTTTGCCCGCTCCGGCGGGTTCGACCTTTACGCCGCGCCCGAGCGGATCGTCGATGGAGAGACGCATGTCGCCTGAAAAGATGGTCATGATGGCCAACCAGATCGCCACCTTCTTTGCCACCCAGCCCGGCGAGACCGGCGCCGAGGATGTGGCCGCGCATATCAACGATTTCTGGGAACCCCGGATGCGGGCGCAGTATCTCGATTACGTGGCGCAGGGCGGCGAGGGACTGCATCCGCTGGCCGCTGCTGCGGCGGCGCATATCCACGCGCCCTCCGAAAAAGCTTGATCCCGCGCAAGACAAGCGTCGCAAAAACGCTTTAGGGTTGCGGCCATGGAGGGAGATCCATGGCGGAAAGCGCCTATCGGGCGGAAGGTCTGACACGCACCTATGGCGAGGGCGCCTCGGCAGTGCATGCGCTGCGCGGGGTCGATCTCGATCTGCCCGCCGGTGAGATCGTAGTGTTGCTCGGCCCCTCGGGCAGCGGCAAATCCACTCTGCTCAACATCCTCGGCGGGCTCGACCGGCCCAGCACCGGGCGCGCCTGGTTCCGCGACCGCGAGCTGACCGCCATGACCGACCGGCAGCTCACCCGCTACCGGCGCGATCATCTGGGCTTCATCTTCCAGTTCTACAACCTCATGCCCTCGCTCACGGCGGAGGAGAATGTCGAGCTGGTGACCGAAATCGCCCGCGATCCAATGACCCCCGCCGAGGCGCTGGCGCTGGTGGGGCTTGAGGAGCGGCTGGGGCATTTCCCGAGCCAGATGTCGGGCGGCGAACAGCAGCGCGTGGCCATCGCCCGCGCGGTGGCCAAGAAACCGGATGTGCTGCTTTGCGACGAGCCCACCGGCGCGCTCGACAGCACCACCGGGCGTGAGGTTCTGGGGGTGCTCCAGCATCTCAACCAGACGCTGGGGACCACGGTTTTGATCGTCACCCACGCCGCCGCCACCGCCGCCATGGCCGACCGGGTGATCCGCTTTGCCGATGGCGCGATCCGGTCCGAGGAGCGCAACAGCCACAAGCTGCCCGCCGGGGAGATCGAGTGGTGAGCCCGCTCGACCGCAAACTCACCCGCGATCTGTGGCGGATGAAGGGTCAGGCGCTGGCGATTGCCGTGGTCATGGCGCTTGGCGTGATGATGCAGGTGATGATGTCGGGGCTGGTGACCTCGCTCGACGAAACCCGCCGCAGCTATTACGAGCGTTACCGGCTGGCCGATCTCGCCGCCTCGGTGGTGCGCGCGCCCGATCACCTCTTGCACCGGATCGCCGCGCTGCCGGGGGTGCAGGCGGTGGAGGGGCGGGTCAGCGGCGCGGCGCTCATCGACCTGCCCGACCGCGCGGTGCCGGTGCAGGCGCAGGCGCTCTCCCTGCCCTATGACGGCGATCCGGCGCTGAACGCGATCCGGCTGGAGGCGGGGCGGCTCTTCGAGCGCGGCAAACCCGAGGAGGCCGTGCTGCTCGACAGTTTCGCCGCCGCCCACGGGCTCCGCCCCGGCGATACGCTGAAGGCGACGATGAACGGCGCGCGGCACAGCTTCCGCATCACCGGGCTCGCCCGCGCGCCGGAATTCCTCTACAGCGCCGCCCCCGGCGAGGGCATTCCCGACGACGCGCGGTTCGGCGTGCTCTGGCTGTCGCCGGCGGCAATGGCGGCGGCCTTCGACATGGACGGCGCCTTTAACGAGTTGCTGATCGGGCTGGCGCGCGGCGCGGGCGCGCAGCCGGTGACGGATGCGGTGGACCGGGTGCTGGAACCTTACGGCTCCACCGGCGCCTATGGGCGCGAGGATATGTTCTCCAACCGCTTCGTGTCTGAGGAGATCGACGGGCTGCGCGACAGCGCCACCTCGATCCCGCCGATCTTCATGGCCGTCGCGGCCTTCCTGCTGAACATCGTGATCGCCCGCATGGTGCAGGCCGAGCGCGAAGAGATCGGGCTGCTCAAGGCCTTCGGTTACCGGTCGGGTGAGATCGGCGGGCATTACCTGAAACTGGTGCTGGCCATCGCCCTGCTGGGCGCGCTGATGGGCTGTCTTTTCGGTATCCTCGCGGGCCGGGCCATGGTGCAGCTCTACCTCAACTACTTCAAATTCCCCTTCCTCGTCTTCCGGCTCGACCCCGCTTCCTTCGCCATCGGCATCGCGGTCAGCGTGCTGGCGGCCACGGCGGGCGGCGCCATCGTGCTGCGGCGGATCTTCGCGCTCGACCCGGCGGAGGCGATGCGCCCGCCCGCCCCCGCCGATTATTCCCGCGCCGGGCGCTGGCGCGGGCTCACCCGCTGGCTCGACCAACCCAGCCGCATGGTGCTGCGCCGCTTCACCCGCACGCCGTTCCGCATGGCGGGCGCCATCGTCGGCATCACCTTCGGCATGGCCCTGTCGGTGGGGGTGATCACCATCCAGAGCGGCTTCAATTACGCCATCGCGTTGAATTTCGAGGTGATGGACCGCTCCGAGGCGTCGGTGAGCTTCACCCATGCGGTGTCCGACAAGGTGCTGTTCGAACTGGCCCGCCACCCCGGCATCGAGCGGGTGGAAGGGCGGCGCGACGTGGCGGTGATCCTCAGCAACGGGCGGCAGATCCATCGCGGCAGCATCACCGGCCTGCCGGAGAACCCGGTGCTGAACCGCGCGCTGACCCCGGATCTGGAGCCGATCCACATGCGCCGCGAAGGGCTTATTCTCAGCAGCGCGCTGGCCGCAAAGCTCAAGCTGGAAACCGGCCAGACCCTGCTCGCCGAGGTGCGCGAGGGGGCACAGCCGGTGCTGGAGCTGCCGGTGCTGGGGATCTCGGACACGGTGATGGGCGCGCCCGCCTATATGGAGCTGGAGGGCCTGAACCGCGCGCTTGGCGAACCCGGGCGCGTCACCGGCGCGGCGCTGCGGCTCGACGAGGCGCGGGCAGAAGAAATCTATGTCTGGCTGAAGGGGTTGCCCACGGTGGCGGGAGTCACGCTCAAACGCGAAAGCCGCGCGGCCTTTGAGCGGATGATGAATCAGGGCGCCGGCTGGACCCGGTTCATCATGTCGGCCATCGCCTTCGTCATCACCTTCGGCATCGTCTACAACGCCGCCCGCATCGCCCTGGCAGAACGGTCCCGCGATCTCGCCTCGCTGCGCGTCATCGGCTTTTCGCGCGGCGAGGCGGCCTATGTGCTGCTGGGCGAGCTGGGAGTGGTGACGCTGCTTGCCCTGCCCTTCGGCGCGGCGCTTGGCGCGGGGTTTGCGCATGTGCTGGCCGCCGCCTATTCCTCGGAACTCTACACGGTCCCGGTGATCTTCCAGCCTGCCACCTTTGGCAGCGCCGCGCTGGTGGTGCTTGCCGGGGCGGCGATTTCCGGGCTTCTGGTGAAACGCGATGTCGACCGGACCGATCTGGTCGCGGCGCTCAAGACACGGGATTGACGATATGGCAGACCCCCGCAACCGCACCCGCCTGCTTCTCTGGAGCCTCGCCGCGCTGCTGCTGGGCGGCGCGCTGGTCGTCGCCTTCTGGCCGCGCGCCACGCTGGTCGATCTGGGCACGGTCACCCGCGGCCCGCTCACCGTGACCATCGACGAAGAGGGCCGCACGCAGGTGCATGATGTCTATGTGGTCTCGACCCCCGTCGCGGGCCGCCTGCTGCGCGTGCGGGCGCTGGCGGGCGATACCGTCGCGCAAGGCGAAACGGTGGCGCATATGCGCCCGACCAACCCCGACGCCCTGGACATCCGCACCCGCGAACAGGCCTCGGCGGCGGTGGATGCGGCGCGCGCCGCGCTCAAGGTCGCCGAGGCGGAAGTCAATGTCGCCGCCGCCGATGCCGATCTGGCGCAATCGGAATACGAACGGAACCAGACCCTCGCCAAGCGCGGCACGGTCAGCGCGGCGACGCTCGACCGGTCGCGCTCCGAGACACGCGCCGCCGCCGCACGGCTGGAGACCGCCAAGGCGGCGGTGTCGATGCGCGAGGCGGAGCTGGCCAATGCCCGCGCGCAATTGATCAGTTTCGACGATCTGGGGCTGGCGGCGGCGGTGGCCGGCGATCATGCCTCCGACATCTCGCTGGTCGCGCCGGTGTCGGGACGGATCCTTCAGGTGCTGCAACAAAGCGAGACGATCCTCACCGCGGGCACCGCCGTGCTGGAAATCGGCGACATCGCGCATGATCTGGAAATCGAGGTGGACCTGATCTCGTCGGACGCCGTGCAGGTCCGGCTCGGCGACCGGGTGATGATCGACGATTGGGGCGGCGACAGCCTGCTGGACGGGGAAGTCGCCCGGATCGCCCCGCTGGGCGAAACGAAAGTGTCGGCGCTGGGGGTCGAGGAGCAGCGTGTCGGCGTCACCATCCGCTTTACCGGGCCCGTCGCAGAGCGCGCGGCGCTGGGGCATGGCTATCGCGTGGTGACCCGGATCGTGACCTGGGACGCCGAGGATACGCTGCGCATCCCGCAAAGCGCGCTGTTCCGCAGCGGCGACGGCTGGGCCGCGTTCCGCATGCAGGACGGGCGCGCCGTGCAGGTCCCGGTCGAGCTGGGTCCGGGCAACGGCACCATGGCGCAGGTGCTGTCCGGTCTGGCCGAGGGCGACAGTGTCGTGCTCTACCCGACCGCCGATTTGAGCGACGGCGCCCGCATCGCAACCCGCAGCGTGGAATAGAGCGATCGCTCAGAGCGCGGTGGGCCAGGTATCGGCGACACGATAGCCCTGCGGCCAGGGATCCTCGGGATCGAGCATCAATTGCCGGGTGCCGGTGATCCAGGCCCGTCCCGAAATCTCGGGGCGGATCGCGGGGCGGTCTGCCACGCGGGTCTCTTCGACGATCCGGCAGAGGAATTCCGAGCCGATGATCGACCGGCCGAGAAACGGCGCCCCGACGCCGATCTGGCCCTTCGCGTGCATCACCGCCAGACGCGCCGAAACCCCGGTGCCGCAGGGCGAGCGGTCGATCTTGCCGGGCCGGATCACCACAGCATTGGCGCCCACCGCCGGGCCGTCCCCGGTACTCACCGGCGCCGCGAACTGGCAGAACGAGATGTGATCCCAGCCGGCATTCTCGGGATGGCGAAACCCGATCTGCTCATTGGCCGCCGCCGTGATCCGGATGCCCAGATCGACGATGTCGCGCGCCTCGTCCGGCGCGATGGCAAAGCCAAGCGCCGCCGCATCCACGATGACAAAGCTGTCCCCGCCATAGGCCGTGTCGACGCGAAGCGTTCCCAGCCCTGCGACCTCGAGCGGCGCATCCAGCCGGTCGGCAAAGGAGGGCACGTTCCTGACGCGGATCCGTTCGGCCTTGCCATTGCGGCACTCCGCCTCGACCTCGATCACGCCGCCGGGCGGCTCCAGCACCAGCCGGGTGACCGGCTCGGTCATGGGAAGGATGCCGCTGTCGAGCAGCACCGTGGCAACGCAGATGGCATTCGAGCCCGACATCGGCGGCGTGTCGGCGGGCTCCATGACGATCCAGCCCATATCGGCGCGCGGATCCTTGGGCGGGACCAGCAGGTTCACATGCCGGAACACCCCGCCGCGCGGCTCGTTCAGCACGAAGTTGCGCAGCGTTTCATCGCTGGCGATGAAGCGGGATTGCTCCCAGATCGTCTCTCCCGGCGGCGGCGCCACGCCACCGACGATGACATCGCCGACCTCGCCCTCCGCATGGCAGCCCACCACATGGATGACCTTGCTGCTGCGCATCACAGATAGCCGTTGAGCATGTCGAGATCGGCCTGGCTCAGCGGCACGCCTTTCGCCGCCGACTCGGCCCGCAGGCGCTGGCGGCGGTCGCCGGGCAGGCGATCCTGCCCCGCGTCGCGCACCGTGTCCGAAAGCGCCGCAACGCGCTGCGCAAAGCCCAGATCCCCGCCCCGGTCCGGGTCCGCCACCAGCAGGAACTGTCCGGTCAGGGGGATCTTGGCGCCGGGATGCTGCGACCAGTCGACCTCGGTCGAAAAGGCGCCGCCGGTGAAGGCGGCCGAGAGGATCTCGATGGTCATCGCAATCGACGCGCCCTTGTGGCCGCCGAAGGGCAGCAGAGCCCCGCCGTTCAGGATCGCACCCGGGTCGTCGGTGGGCCGGCCCTCGGCATCGACGCCGGTGCCCGGCGCCAGCCGGTGCCCTTCGCGCGCCGCGATCTGCACATCGCCATGCGCCAGCGCGCTCGACGCCTGATCCCAGACATAGGGCGCCTGCCCCGCGCGCGGACAGGCAAAGGCCATCGGGTTGGTGCCGAACACCGGTGTCTTGCCGCCCGGCGGCACCACCACCGCCATGGAGTTGACCACGCTCAGCGCCACCAGCCCCTCTTCGGCGAAGGGTTCCACATCCGGCCAGAGCGCGCTGAAATGTTGCGAGTTGCGAATGGCGAGTACGGCCACGCCCTGCGCCTCGACGCGCGCGCGCAAGAGCGGCCGCGCCTCGTCCAGCGCAACCTGGGCAAAGCCGCCCTGCGCATCGACCCGGATCAGCGTGCCGCCATCGTCCTCGATCACCGGCAATGCCTGCGGGTTGCCCCAGCCGCTTTGCAGCGTCGAGACATAGGCCGGGATGCGGAACACCCCATGACTGAAGCCGCCGTCGCGCTGGCAGGTGGCGCAATTCGTCGCCAGAACCTGCGCGGTCCGCTCGGGCAGACCCTGGCCCAGAAAGATCCGCGTCAGCAGCGCCACCAGTTCGGCGAAGGGCATCCGCACCTCACTCATGCCGCCGCCCCCAGCTCGCGCGCGACCAGCGTCACCCAATAGCGCATGCCCGGCAGGATCGCGTCGTCGTTGAAGTTATAGGCCGGGTTGTGCAGCTCGGCGGACTCGCCGTTGCCGAACCAGACCATCGCCCCCGGGCGCTGTTCCAGCATGTAGGAGAAATCCTCCGATCCCATCTGCCGGTCGCAGGCTGTCTCGACCTGCGCCGCGCCGGCCACGGCCTGCGCGGCCTCGACCGCAAGCGCGGTCTTGCCCGGATCGTTCACCGTCACCGGATAGCCCGGCCGCCAGTCGAGCTCTGCCTCGCAGGAAAACTGCTCTGCGCCGGATTTGAGAATCCGCCGCAGATGCGCCTCGATGGCCTTGCGCGTCTCGTTGTTCATGGTGCGGATGGTGCCGCCGAAGACCGCGCTATCGGGGATCACGTTGAGCGCCCCCGCCGACCCCGCGTCGAGATAGGTGATCGAGACCACGACCTGGTCGAACGGGTCGGAAAAACGCGACACCAGCGTCTGGCAGGCGGCGATCAGATGGCTTGCCGCAACCACCGGGTCGATGGATTTGGTCGGCGCCGAGGCATGACCGCCCCGTCCCGACACCGTCACGACAAAGCGGTCGCCGCCGGCCAGAAGCGCCCCGGGACGCGTGGCAAAGGCCCCCACGGGCAGGCCGGGCTGGTTGTGCATGGCATAGACGCTTTCGATCCCGAAGCGTTCGAGCAGCCCTTCCTCGATCATCGCGCGCGCGCCGGCGCCGCCCTCTTCCGCCGGCTGGAAGATCAGCGCCACCGTGCCGGCGAAATCGCGGGTCGCGGCAAGGTGCTGCGCCGCGCCCAGCAGGGTCGCGGTATGGCCGTCGTGACCGCAGGCATGCATCATGCCCGGCACCTTGGACGCATAGGGCAGGTTGGTCTTTTCATCCATCGGCAGCGCGTCCATGTCGGCGCGCAGCCCGATCACCGGGCCGGCGCCCTTCGCCCCCCGGATCAGCCCGACAACCCCTGTCCCGGCAATGCCCGTCGCCACCTCGTCCACGCCAAACGCCCGGAGCTTCCCGGCCACGAAGGCAGAGGTCTTCGGCAGATCGTAGAGCAGTTCGGGCTGTTCGTGCAGCGCCCGCCGCCAGCCTGTGGCGTCCTGGGCGATGCGGGTGAGGTCGTCGGCGGCGGTCAAGCGATTTCTCCTGTGGTCTGCGCCCGGCGAAAGGGCGAAAGGTCCGGATCCGGGTCGGGCATCGCATCGAGCAACATGCGCGTATAGTCGTTCTGCGGGCTGTCGAAGATGCGTTCGACAGGCCCCTGTTCGACCAGCTTGCCCCGCCAGATCACCGCGACATCGTCGCAGACATAGCGGACGACGCCAAGGTCGTGGCTGATAAAGAAATAGGTCAGCCCCAGCTCGTCCTGCAAGCGATGCAGCAGGTTCAGCACATCCGCCTGAACCGACACGTCCAGCGCCGAGGTCGGCTCGTCGAGGATCAGGAATTCGGGCTTTGCCGCCAGGGCACGGGCGATCCCGATGCGCTGGCGCTGACCGCCGGAAAACTCGTGGGGATAGCGGAACAGATGTTCGGAGCGCAGCCCCACCTGGAGCAGCAGTTCGAGCACGCGCTCGGTGCGCTGGCGGGCGGAAAGCGGCATGGTGTCGGCATGGATCACCATCGGTTCCGCGATAATGTCATGGATCGTCATGCGCGGATCGAGCGAGGCGTAGGGATCCTGAAACACGATCTGCAAGCGCGAGCGCAGGCGCCGCATCGCCTGCGGCGGAAGCTGGTGAAGATCGGTGCCGTCGAACCAGATCTTGCCCGCGCTCAGCGTTTCGAGCCGCAGGATGCAGCGGGTGAGCGTGGTCTTGCCCGATCCGGATTCGCCCACCAGCCCAAAGCTCGCGCCCCGAGGGATCGACAGGCTCACGTCATCAAGCGCGCGAAACCCCTCGGCCCGGCCGAACAGCCCCTGGCGGGCGCCGGGAAACACCTTCGAAACGTTCTCGATCCGCAGAAAGCTCATTCCGCCGCCTCCATGTCGATGCCGCCGAGACCGCGCAGCTCTCCGCGTTTGGTATGGGCGCGCGGCACCGCATCGAGCAGAGCTTTGGTATAGGCGTGGGAGGGATGTTTCAGCACCGCGCGCACCGGCCCTTTCTCGAGGATGCGGCCCCGGAACATCACCGCGACATGGGTGCAGATCTGCGCCACCACCCCAAGGTTGTGGGTGATCAGCAGCACGCCGATGTCGCGCTCGTGCACCAGCGCGTGCATCAGCCGCAGGATCTGGGCCTGTACCGATACGTCGAGCGCGGTGGTCGGTTCGTCGGCGATCAGCAGATCGGGCTTGCCGATCATCGCCATGGCGATCAGCACCCGCTGCTTCATCCCGCCCGACAGCTCGTGCGGGTAGGAGCGGATACGCTCGGCGGGGTTGGTGATGCCCACATGGTCCAGCATCTCGACCGCGCGTGCCTTCGCCGCGGCCTTCAGCGCGCGCGCCGAGGCCCCGGGCGCGAGCCCGAGCACCGAAGGATCGGCGCGGCCGGCATGCAGCGCGACATCGACAAGCTGGGTGCCGACGCGGAACGCCGGATTGAGGTTGGTCGTCGGGTCCTGAAAGATCATCCCGATCCGCCGCCCGCGCAGCCGGCGCATGGCGGGCTCGTCCGCCTGCAACAGATCCTGCCCCTCGAAGCGGATGGCGCCCGAGGTATAACGCCCCGGCGGCGACGGGATCAGCCGCGAGACCGACAGGCCGGTCAGCGACTTGCCCGAGCCGGTCTCGCCCACCATGCCCCAGATCTCGCCGCGTTCGATGGTCAGGTCGATGCCGTGCAGGATCTGCGTCTCGCCCTCGAAGCTGGTCATCGCCAGGCCGAGATTCTCGATGTCGAGCAGTGCCATGATCCCCTCCCTACCGGCGCGCCTTGGGGTCGAGCACGTCGCGCAGCCCGTCGCCCAGCAGGTTGAAGGCCAGCACGGCCAGAAAGATCGCGGTGCCCGGCGCCACGGCGGTCCACCAGTAATCGGGCATATAGGCCCGCGCACCGGACAGCAGCGTGCCCCATTCGGGGGTCGGCGGCTTGACCCCGATGCCGACAAAGCCGAGCGACGCCACCGTGAGAATGGCAAAGCCCATGTCGAGCGAGGCTTTGACCACCAGCGGCGAAACGATGTTGGGCAGGATATGCAGCCCCAGGATGCGCGGCCAGCCGGCCCCCAACGCCACCGAGGCGACAACGAACTGCTCTTGCTTCTTCACCAGAACCTCGCCGCGCACGAGCCGGGCATAGGCCGGCCACCATGTCACGGTGATCGCGATGATCATGTTCCACACACCGGTGCCCAGCGCCGCCGCCACCGCCATGGCAAGGATCAGGCTCGGGATGGTCAGCAGCAGATCGGTGAACCGCATCAGGATCTCGTCGATCCAGCCGCCGAAATACCCCGCGATGGCGCCCACCAGCGTGCCGATGACGATTGCCAGCGCGATCACCACCATGGCCGAGAACAGCGAGACCCGTGCGCCCACCAGCACCAGCGAGAACACGTCCTGCCCCAGCTCGTTGGTGCCGAACCAGGCCGCAGCGGAAGGCGGCTGAAAGCGAAAGCCGGTATTGGTGGTGCCGGCCACATGATCGGGATGCGGCACGATCCAGGGCGCGATCACCGCAAGCACGATCAGCGTCACGACGATGGCCAGCCCGATGAGCGACAGCCAGCTCTGGCGGAAGCGATAGAAGGCGCGGGCCCAGTTTTCCGCCCGGGCGGAGCGGTCGCGTTTGGGAACCGCGGTGGTCTGGGTCAGATCGCTCATGAGTAGCGCACCTTGGGATTGAAGACGCCATAGAGCAGATCGACCAGCAGCATGGTCACGAGATAGATCATCGCGATGACCATGGTCACGCCGATCACCGGCATGAAATCCTGCGTCAGAATGGCCTGTGTCGCATAGAGCCCGAGGCCCGGCCAGTCGAACACGGTTTCGACCAGCACCGTGCCGCCCAGCAGCCACGAGACGTAAAGCCCGATGATGGTGAGTGTCGAGGTCATGGCGTTCTTGAGCACGTATTTGAACAGGATGAGCCGGCTCGACAGGCCGAGCGCGCGTTCGGTCAGCACATAATCCTGTTGCAGCACCTCGATGGTCGAGGCACGCATCATGCGCATGATCGTCGCCAGCGGCGACAGCGACATGGCAAAGGCCGGCATCGCCAGATGCGCAAGCGCAAGGCGAAGGCCCTCCCAGTCTCCGGAGAGCACCGCATCGACGGTATAGAACCCGGTGACATGCTCGGGCGGGAACCCGATCAGCGGAAAGCGCCCCGCCAGCGGCAGCCAGCCCAGCCAGGCCGCGAAACCCAGTTGCAGCAGCAGCCCGAGGAAAAAGCGCGGCATGGCGATGCCGCCCAGCGCCACGGTGCGGGTCACGTAATCCAGCACGCCGTTGCGGTAGACCGCGGTCAGCAGCCCCAGCGGGATGCCGAGGACGATGGCAATCACCAGCGCCGCGATGACCAGTTCCAGCGTCGCGGGCAGATAGGTCATGAGGTCTTCGAAGACCGGGCGGCGGGTAAAGACCGACTGTCCCCAGTCGCCTTGAACCAGACCGGTGAGATAGGTCCAGTATTGCATGGGCAACGACTGATCGAGCCCGAATTCCGCGCGCAGGCGTTCGATGAGTTCGGGCGTGGCATTGGGACCGGCGGCCAGCCCCACCGGATCGCCGGGCAGCAGCCGGGCGACCACGAAAAGCAGCAGCGACAACCCCAGAAGCATGGGCACCAGCATTGCCACGCGGCGGATAAAGTAGAAAAGCATGACCCCTCGCGGATGTCCCGGACGGCGGGCGCGGCAGATCCGCACCCGCCCCGATGTCTTAGCCGAGCGACAGCGGCCAGATCTCCATGGTGTTGGCAGAGACCGGGCAGAACTCGTAGCCTTCGACATTGTCGCGCATGGCGAACTTGCGCAACTCCATGACGCCGAACACATCCGGCGCGTCGTCGATCACCAGCTCCTGGAAGCTGCGATAAAGCGCCTTGCGCGCCTCCGGATCGACCTCGGACCGCGCCGCCTCGATCACCGCATCCACCTCGGGATTCGCATAGGTCGGGTTCTGCCACTGACCGTTGCGCGAGCTGTGATAGGCGGCAAAGGCGGTGTTGTCCGGGTCGCCGTAGTTGGGCGACTGGAAGATCGAGAAGAAATCGGTCGTGGTCTCGGGCGATTTCACCATCGCCACCACATCGGGCCAGACCATGGCGCGGATGTCCACCTCGATGTTCAGCGGCTTGAGCGATTCCAGCATGATCAGCGCCCAGCGACGCTGGTTCTCGTAGCCGGAGGCGTGGTGCATCGACAGCGTCAGCCCGCCCTCGGGATAGGCCGACTGCGCAAGATATTCCTTGGCCTTGTCCAGATCCTGCCGGTAGACGGGCAGATCGCCGGCATGGCCGAACATGCCCTGCGGCAGCGGGCCGTGCATCAGTTCGGCCGGGCCCGAGCTTTCCAGCATCGCCTGGTAGTTATAGGCATAGGACACCGCCTTGCGCAGATTCTTGTCCATCAGCGGCCCGTGCGCGGTGTTCATCTTGATGGTGAAGCTGCGGTAATCCGGCTCCATGATGCGCACCACATTGGGCGTGTCCTTGATCGCCTCCATATCCTCGGCGAACATGTCCAGCGCGATATGGATCTCGCCCCGGCCCAGCATCAGCCGCGCGGTCGAGCTTTCGCGCACGATCTTCCAGATCGCCGCATCCAGGTTGCCGCCCTGATGCCAGTCGTCCTCGACGCGCATCAGCTCGTAGCGGTCGCCGGGCAGCACCCGCCCCATCTTGAAGGCGCCGGACCCCGCGATGTTGCTCATCAGGTAGGACTGACCGTCGTCGCTGCCCAGATTGGCTTCGACCTCGGCGGCATTGACGACGAACATCCAGGGCAGCACCGAGAGCAGCGGCGCGAAGGGTTTGCGCAGCGTCATCACAACGGTGCCCTCGCCATCGGCAGCGACGCTCTCTTCGTCGAGAATCCCGCTGAGCATCCAGGCCGGACCCTGCTTGAGCCGCAGCAGGCGGGCGAAGCTGTAGGCCACATCCCTGGCGGTGACCGGGGTGCCGTCGTGGAATTTCGCGGCAGGGTCCAGCTCGAAGGTGTAGGTCAGCCCGTCTTCGGACTGCGCCCAGCTTTTCGCCAGACCCGGCGTCGGGGTCGGCGGCGTGCCCACGACGCGCACGAGCGGATCATAGGTATTGCGGAACAGCCATTGCGGCGCATAGCCGGTGGCGGTGTGCGGGTCGAAATTCGGGATGTCCACGGTGCTTGCAAGCACGAGGATGTTCCGCCCGGCGGCGCGCACGGGCATCGGCAGCGCACCGCCGAAGGCCGCCGCCGCGAGGCCGCCCTGAAGGAATTGCCGCTTGTTCAGTTTCAACATGTTGGTCTCCCTTGCTGGATCTTTGTGGTTTTTATTCTGGGCCCGGGCCCGCCCTTGCAGACAGGCCCGGGGAAACGGATCAACGGTCCATGACGTCGGTCAGCGCCTCCTCTGCGGCGGCACCGACGCGCCGCTCGGACAGGCGATAGACCTCCTCGGCGGCCTCGGCGCTGATGTAATCCTCGGCCAGATCGCGCTCGACCGCCGCGACGGGGCGCTCCAGCGGATCGCCGAACCCCGATCCGCCGCCGAGCTGCAACTCGACCACACGGTCGGCGCGGTCGATCACGAACAGCCCGCCGGACCCGCAATCCTCGACGACCGTCCCGTCCGGATCGCAGAGATAGCCATGCGCCATAAGGCCCGGCTGGCCGCCAAAGAGACCAGTGATGGGAGCGTTCACCCCTTCGGGCGACACGAAAACGGTCACGGGGGAACCGTCGTCATATCGCTTGGCCAGCCGGATTCTTGCGCCCAGCCCGCCGCGATGCGCTCCCGCACCGCCGCTGTCGCGGACAAAGGCTTTTTCATGCACCACCACGGGCGAACGGCTTTCCAGAAGCTCGACCGAAGAGGTCGCCGCCGAGGTGGGCCAGAGCAACGAGGACTTGCCGTCCTGCGCCTGGCTTGCGCCCTGCCCGCCGCCCGAGAGCAGGTGATCGTAGAACAGCGCCCCATCGGAGGTCTTGCCGTAGACGGTCATCAGGCTGGGCAGGCCGGTATGAGCGATCACCTTGTCCGGCGCCGCATCCGACAGCGCCCGGAACAGGTTCGGCGAGGTATACCAGCCGGTCCGCGTGCGCAGGCTGACCGGCGCGGGCTTGTTGCAGTTCAGAACCGACCCCTGCGGCGCCTTCACCGTGAAGGGCCGGAAGCAGCCCGCATTGCCGCGCACCCCGGGGGTGAGCATGCATTTCAGCGGATAGGTCGAATGCGCCGTGGTGTAGGACATGGTGCAGTTGATGCCGCCCAACGGCACCTCCGCCGGCGCGCCTTCGAAGTCGATCTCGCAGGCGTCGCCGTCGATGGTCACCGCAACGGGAACATCCATCGTGGTGCCGAGCGGGTTGTAGCTGACCATCGCCTCGTAGCGCCCGTCGGGCAGCGCCGAGATCGCATCGCGCATGGCCTTTTCCGAACGGCTCTGGATCACCCCGGCGAGCGCGGTCAGATCCGGCAGCCCGTATTCGTCGAGGAACCCCTCGAGCCGCTTCGCCCCGGTGGCATTCGCCGCGATGAGAGAGCGGATGTCGCCCAGCACCTGCTGCGAGTCGCGGATGTTCTCGCCCATGATGCGGAACAGATCCTCGTTCTCGATACCCGCCCGCACCAGCTTCATCGGCGGGATCTGCAACCCTTCCTCGTAAAGCTCGGTCGCCTTCATGCCGTTGCGCGTGCCGCCGATGTCGCCCACATGACCAACGGTGCCCATCAACGCGACCACCCGACCCTGCTTGAACACCGGAGTGATCACCGCCACATCGAAGAGATGCCCGGCGCAGAGCCAGGGGTCGTTGCAGACCAGCACATCGCCCGGTTGCAGCGTGTCGGCGGGGTAGCGTTCGAGGATCGCCTTCGCCACCAGCGGCAGCGTGAGGTTGAAGACCGGCATCACCCGCGCCGAATGCGCGAGGTTGTCGCCATTGGCATCGAGGATCGAACAGCCGAAATCCTGGCTTTCCGAGATGATCAGAGAATAGGCCGTGCGGCAGACGGTCTGCCACATCTCCTCGGCCACCGTCACCAGACGCGACCACATGATTTCCAGCGAAATCGGGTCGGCCTCGATCTGGGCCATCGCCTGCGCCTGCGGCGTGTCCGGAGCAATGGCCGTCCGGGCCTTGGCAGCCGCGCCGATGGTGATGCAGATATTGCCGGCGCCGTCGATGAACACCTCGTCGCCCGGCGGCACGATGGTGGTGGATTCCGGCTCTTCGATGATCGCCGGCCCCTCGAAGCGGTCGCCGCCGCGCAGCGCCTTGCGGTCATAGATCCGCGTTTCCACGAACCCCTCGTCGAAATAGGCCTGCCGGGTGCCTTTCAGCGCCGGCCCTGCCGCCCCGTCGCTGCCCGCCTGCGCAATCGTCGGCTCGGGCACCGGGCCACTGACCCGCACGCGGAAGGACAGGATTTCCAGCTCGGCCTCGCCCGGAACCTGCGTGTAGCGCGCCTCGTAAACCTCTTCGAACGCCTTGCGGATCGCGTCGTAGCCGCCGCTTTGCGGCACCGGCACGGTGATTTCGTGCACCTGGCCGATCAGCCGCATGTCGGCGCTGCGCTCGACGGTGATGTCTTCGGGCGCCACGCCCGAGGCGACGAGCCGCGCGCAGCCATCGGCGACCAGCTCCTCGAACCCGGCATCGCTCGCCAGATCCTGCACTTCCTGCGACACCGCCATGGGACGCGACTGCACCAGATCGAAAGACAGCGGCGCGGTCAGGAAGCCGAAGGCCGAGGCGGCACCGCTGGCCTGCGGGATGATGACCTCGCGGATGCCGAGAATCCGCGCCACACGGGCGGCAAAGGCCGGACCGGCGCCGCCGAAACCGATCATCGCGTAGCCGCGCGGGTCCTTGCCCTTTTCCACCAGATGGATGCGCGTCGCCGAGGCCATGTTCTCGCCCACGACCTGATGAATGCCCCAGGCCGCCTCGACCGAGCTGAGGCCCAGCGGTCGGGCCAGCGCATCGAGGGCGGTCTCCGCCGCCTCCAGATCGAGCGTCATGCGCCCGCCGAGGAAGAACCCCGGATCGTAATAGCCAAGCGCCACCGAGGCGTCGGTCACCGTCGCATCGGTGCCGCCCTTGCCATAGCAGGCCGGGCCCGGGCTTGCCCCTGCCGAGCGCGGCCCCACTTGCAGGAGCCCCACCTTGTCGATCGAGGCGATGGAACCGCCACCGGCACCGATCTCGATCATGTCCACCACCGGCGCCTTGATCGGCAGACCCGAACCGGCCCGGAAGCGCGCCACGCGGCCCGCTTCGAGATAGGACGCGATATGCGCCATGCCGTTCTCGATGAGACAGGTCTTGGCGGTGGTGCCGCCCATATCGAAGGCGATGACATTCTCATGCCCGGCCTTCTTGCCGAACCAGGCGGTGGCGAGCGCCCCGCCGGCCGGGCCGGATTCCAGCAGCCGGATCGGGAAGGCGCGCGCCTCATCGACCGACACCAGCCCGCCCGCGGAATGCATCAGCCGGAAGGCCCCGTGAAAGCCCTTCTCGGCCAGTGCGGCCTGAAGTTTCGCCAGGTATTGCGCCATCAGCGGCTGCACATAGGCATTGGCGCAGGTCGTCACGAACCGCTGATATTCGGAGATTTCGGCAACGACCTCGGACGAGATCGACACCGCGATCCCGGGGTGACGCTCGGCGATGATCTCACGGACCCGCCGCTCATGCGCATTGTTGCGATAGGCGTGCATCAGGCAGACCGCGATGGCCTCGACACCATCCGCCGCCAGCTTGTCGGCCATGGCGGCGACACCGGCCTCGTCGAGCGGCGCGATCACATCGCCATCGGCGCCCATCCGTTCGGCGATCTCGAGACGGCGCGCGCGCGGCACCAGCGGCTCGGGAAAGGTGAGCGTCAGGTCGTAGATGTCATAGCGCTGCTCGGTCCCGATCTCGATCACATCGCGGAACCCCTGCGTGGTGATCATCCCCAGCCGGGCGCCCTTGCGCTCGATCACCGCGTTGGTGACCAGTGTCGTGCCATGCACGATCTCGTCCAGATCGGAAATGCCGATCCCGGCCATCTGCATCAGGTCGTCCAGCCCGCCAAGCGCCCCGCTCGACGGATCTTCGGGCGTGGTCAGCCGCTTGTGCAGACGGATCTCTGCCGCCCCTTCATCAAGCAGGATGAAATCGGTAAACGTGCCGCCGATGTCGATCCCGGCCCTGTACCCTTTGCGCTGAGCGCTCATCGGTTCCCTTCCTTTATCCCGGCACAGAGCGACCGCTCGCGTCCGGAGCATCCGGCGCGCCCTTGCCCGCGCACGCTGTCAGGCGTGCGGCATTGCGGTCTGTCCCAAAGGGCGACCCGCCTGCCCCACGGGCCGGCCTGCCGCTCTGTCCTGTTCGCGTCTCGCGGTGCCGAAGAGGGCACCTGCAAGACCGGAGGCTAGGAGAGGGGAAAAACCTTGTCGAGTAAAAAGTTCCATAATTGACATTAGGTTCCAATAGTGGAACAAATATAGTGTCTCGCCGATGAATTCTCAGGCGTTCGCCTTTAAGGAGATTGTTGCCCCCATGAGTTCCCTAGACGATGCCATCGCCGTTCTCGGCTGTTTTTCTCTAAAGGAATCAGAGCTTTCACAGGCCGAGATCACTCGCCGGCTCGGGCGCCCCAAGGCCACGATGTCGCGCGTCATGCGCACGATGCGCGACGGCTCACTGCTCTATTACGATCCCAAAACGCGGCTCTATTCCCCCGGCGTCCGGCTTTTCGAACTGGGGCAGATCTTTCGCGCGCGGCGCAATTTCCTCGATCTGCTTCAGAAACGGTTGCAGGTCGCCTGCGAAGTCGGCGGTCACTCGGCCTATATCACCACCTTCGACGGGCCGGACCTCGTGGTCATCCAGATGATTCGCGGCACGAGTCCGGTGGCGATCTCGTCGACGCCGGGGTTCCGCGTGCCGGCGCATTGCAATTCCAACGGCCGCGCGATGCTGGCCCTGCTGCCCGACGAGGAATGGCGCGCACGGGTGCCCGAACCGATGAGCTATGTCTCTCCCAAGACCCCGGCGGACCACGCCGCCCTGCAAGTGGTGATCGACGAGATCCGCCGCACCGGCATCTCGAGTTCTTCGGACGAGCTGCACGAAGGCGTGTCCTCTCAGGGAATCGCCCTGCGCGACCCGGACACCGGCGAGGTTCTGGGCGTTGCGCTCTCCTACCCGACCGCCATGCGCACGGATGCCCTGCGCACCCAGCTCAGCACGCTGCTGAACGACGTGAAACGCGATCTGGAACGTGCGGTGGGGCTGCCGAACCTCTGACCGAACCCCAACCAAGGCGGCGCTTGCACCCCGCTCCCCGCGGGCGACGAAGCGGCGTCTTGAGGAAAGATCCGGAAGTTCGAAAAACTTTTACAAAGCGCCGGATGCCCCCTTGCAGTTCCCGGTCAGGCGCTATACCTACCCCCTCACTGGCGCGGGGTGGAGCAGCCCGGTAGCTCGTCAGGCTCATAACCTGAAGGTCGCAGGTTCAAATCCTGCCCCCGCAACCATCTTTACTTGCGAAGACCCCGCCCCCGAGGCGGGGTTTTTCGTTTGTGCGGAAATCGTAAGGATTCCAGCAAGATCGCCTTGAACGTCGATCTCCACCTTGCCCTCAACAGGCGTCAGCACGATCTGATCTACCAACGAGCGAATGGTGTCGGCTGCCTCTACCCGCTTGCCCTCTTCTTCATCCTGAAGCGAGTCGTAGAGCTGCTGGATGCGCTTGCGGTATTGCAGCGCCATGCTCGGGTGCAACAGGGCCGGCGGCTCGTCAGCTTCGGCCAGGAACAGTTCCAGTTCCTTCTTCCGCTTTTCCAAGCTCACCATCTTCGCATTGAGAGCGTCGGCAGCGCCGCCTTTAAGGATCAGGTTGAGCAGGGTTTCGAGTTCCCGATCAATCTTCGCGATCTCGGCTTCCGCTGAGGCAATACCGGCGCGGCCTTCCATTCGTAGGCGGTTCATCTCTTGCGTGAACACCTCGCAGAAATGGGCAAACAGCTCAGGGTCAACGAGTCGGGTGCGCAGCGCATTCAGCACGCGCGATTCCAACTCGTCGCGACGGATATTGACGCGGTTGTTACAGGTGCCCTTATTGCGAGCTGTAGAGCATCCGATCAGCGTTGCCGAGATCGCGGAGTACCCGCCACCACAGCATGAACATTTGGTGAGGCCCGAGAAGAGGTATTTTGGGCGCCGCCGATGATTGACAGTGCGGACATCCGTGCAGCCGTTGTCGTCGCGGGTGAGCTTGTTCTTCTCCTGCCGTGCCTTCACAGCATTCCAGAGATCATCGTCGAGGATCCGGAGCTCTGGTGTCTCCTGGATGACCCATTCCGATTCCGGGTTGGGGCGCGCCTGCCGCTTTCCGGTGTTCGGGTCCTTTACGAAGCGCTGCCGGTTCCAGACGATCTTGCCGACATACATCTCATTATTGAGGATGCCGTTGCCACGCTTCGGGTTGCCGTTGATCGTGCTGAAACCCCAGTCGCCGCCCGAAGGGGCCGGAATGCCGTCCTTGTTCAGTGCAAAGGCTATGGTCTTGGCCGACTTGCCGGCCGCGTAGTCGCGGAAAATGCGGCGAACGACGGCGGCCTGGTCTTCGTTGATGGTGCGGTCGCCGCGAATGGGTTCGCCATTGGCATCCAGCTTCTTGACCACATCGTAGCCATAGGAATTGCCGCCACCCGATTTGCCAGCCTCGACACGGCCGCGCTGGCCGCGGCGGGTCTTGTCGGCAAGATCCTTGAGGAAGAGGGCATTCATTGTGCCCTTGAGGCCGACATGCAGATGGCTGACCTCGCCCTCCGACAGGGTGAATATCTTCACATCCGCATAGGACACGCGTTTGAAGATTCCGGCGATGTCTTCCTGATCACGCGAGAGGCGATCCATAGCCTCTGAGAGGATCACGTCGAAGCGACCAGCCATGGCGTCGGTCATCAGAGCCTGGATGCCCGGACGGATCAGCGAAGCGCCGGAGATTGCGTGGTCGGTATATTCTTCGATGACGTGCCAGCCTTGCTTTTCGGCATGGAGGCGGCACATGCGAAGTTGGTCGGCGATGGAAGCGTCGCGTTGATTGTCAGAAGAATAACGGGCGTAGATCGCGACTTTCAAAACATTGCTCCCATCCGCATCAGGAGGTGCGCTTCCTCCTTTGCCTGGATAACTTCACTTCCTCGGCAAAGCATTCCCGTGCCGCCTGCTTTGCCAGGATGCCGACCAGACGCAGAAGGCGAGGGTCGGGACTGCCGCGCGGCGTAAACGTCAACTCCGGCGCGTCCAGCAGCAAAGATTCGAGCAGCGCTTCGCGCTCGGCTCCTGTCATCTTTGCTGTGTTTTGTGAGGCTCGCAAGGTCATAACTGACAGCATTCGTCCCGTGCCCGGTATAAGCAATGGAATTTACGGGCGAACATTTGGCGGCGATCAGTATGCCGACGCGTGTCATGGCGTGCGGCGGCGTGATCTGGCGTGCCGTGGCATAGTGAAATGACCTGTCGGAATCGATCGCTGTCGCCGTCATCTTTCGCCTCGATACTACCCCATCGGAAGCTGTTGCTTGTGGATGCGACTTTATCGTATTGTATTTAGAGATACAAGATGCCATCTTCCGACCAAGGAGAATCGCCATGGCCAACACTGCCGAACGCAAGGAATATCCGATCTCAATGCGTCTGCCCGAGGCCGATGTTGCCATGATCGATCGTGCCGCCAGCCTGCGCGGCCGTTCGCGCACCGATTTCGTGCGAGATGCCGCTGTGCGCGCGGCCGAGGAGGTCGTCATGGAGCAGGGCCTGATCCGGATGAGCCCGGAAGGCTTTGCTCAGTTCATGGATGTGCTGTCGCGCCCGGCCGCTCCTGTTCCGGAGATGGTTGAAGTGCTGAAGCGGCCTGCGCCGTGGGAGCCCGGCTACGCGGCGAAGCGGTAACCCCTTGCTGCTTTCAGGACCCGAGCCGCTTTCCGCCGCCCACGATGTTTCCCAGTTTTCCTGTGGCAAGCCGACGCTCGACCACTGGCTGAAAACCCGCGCGCTCTCCAATCAGCAGAAGGGCTTTACCGCCGTTCTCGTCGTGCATGAGGCAGGGCGTGTGGTGGGATATTACGGCCTTGCACCAACAGCCGTTGTGCCATCGGTGCTACCGCGCTCCATCCGGACGGGGCAGCCGCCTAATCCAGTTCCCTGCATGCTGCTTGGCCAGCTCGCGACCGACATCGGCTCGGCCGGGTTGGGCATCGGGACTGGCCTTGTGAAGCATGCCCTCCAACGCTGCGTTCAGGCCGCATCGCTGATCGGTGGGCGAGCATTGATGGTCAACGCCGTCGACGGGGAGGCTGCCGAATTCTGGCAGCGCCGAGGATTTGAGCCTGCCAGAGATGATGGACTGGTCCTGTTTCGCTCGATCAGCGATATTGCTGCGTCGCTCCGTGAGGCTGGAAGGTGAATGGCCCGATGTTTCGTGGACGTCTTCCTTGCTAAATTTGAGGCAAGGACCTGCGCCGGACATTCAAGACGGTGACCGGCAAGGCGAGGATCTCGAAGGAAATCCGCTTCCGCCTCCAGAACCATGCGTTGCAGGATGCCAGCTGCGAGAACCAAGACCGCGAGACACTACATAGTGGAAAAGCGCGCCGGCATGACGAAACGGGACAGGTTCGTCTGCGCCACGCTTGCCAAGAAGTGTCGGCAAGCGCCGGAGGGCATGCAATAGCCCGGCCTTCGACGGTACTCAGATCCGGTCTGAAAACCGATCATAGGCATCGATCCGCCGAACCGGGGGATCGACCTCATACCGATAGATTTCCGTTCTCAAGAACCGTAGCTCGGCCTCGAGCTGAGCCTCGGGAACGTCAATATGCCATGCGCGCGGCTGCGGGCCGGGATCGCCGTTCCAGCGGTACCCCCGCGCTTTAAGGACATCCTTGAGGTCAAAGGGTGCGTTCTCCGCCCAGATTCGCCAAGAAACGGCACGAGCGCCGTCCAGGAGACGGCTGAGACCTGTAACGCCAGATCGGGGCAGCCACATTGCCAGCAACTCGACCGTAGCAAGACAGTCGTGCATTGCGCGGTGACGGTCGTAGAAGAAGCCTGCGGCTTGAGCGAGATAGGCGAGTTTCGTGCCCTCGAACCCCTCCGCTGCCCAATCGATCTGGCTGAGCGAGCAGGCCCATGGTTTGGTCGAGAATATCTCGCTGAATCGTTCAAGGAAACGGCGGTCGAACGCCGCGTTGTGCGCGATGACGAGTGAAGCCGGCGCTGCGAATGTGGCTACCGCTGCGGGATCAATAATCTGGCCGGCCACCATCTCGTTGGTGATACCCGTGATCGCGGTGATTTCCGGGGCGATAGGCTCGCTCGGCTGACGCAGCCCTTGGAAGCTGTCACCCACGCTGAAAATGGTGCCATCCAAGCCATAGTTGAATGGCGTCATGGCGAGTTCGATGATCTCGTCGCGCTGATGGTCGAGCCCCGTGGTCTCCACATCGACCACCAGGCCGAGGCGCAGCGGCGTGCCTGGCGGAGGAACGATGCGAGGGCGCGGTTTGAGACGCCGGACGACCCGGTAGTCTCCCGTGGCCTCCAGCGTCTGCGCCAGGGTCTCCAGATGGTCAGAAGATGTCATCGTCTGACGCTTCGTTTACTGCCATCGGCTCCCCTCCAGCGGTATCGGCCGGAGCGATTCGAATGTCGGCGGCTCGACCTTCTTCGTGGAACCACAAATCGACCACGGCGGTATCGTCGCTGCGCGGCCGCGGTGATGCCTCCCGCACCTTGAATGTCGTCGGGAGATTGACCGATGTTCCGAACACCAGCGCGTGCTGCCGAGGCAATGACGGCAACCGCTTCAAGACCGAATCCGAGATGAACGGCGTCATCTGCCGAATCTGAGAAAGATCGTCGGGGTTCTGGATGCGGTGAACCAGGAAATTGGAGCACTGGCTGAGAACCGTCTTGGACAGTTCACTCGGGCGTTGCGATGCCAAGAGCACGAACATGCCGTACTTGCGCCCTTCCTTGGCGATGCGTTCGAATATCTTGGTTGCGTCGATGGAAAACCGGGAGGGCGTTGAGGCAACGTACCTGTGAGCCTCTTCGAGGAGCAGATGTATCGGGAAACGGTTTCTTGGTTCCGCATGGCGAAGGAACCGAAAAAGCATGCGTGCGATGACCGCACTGACCAACTCAACGATTTCATCTTCGACGGAGTTCAGATCAATGATAATGACTTGATTGCGTTTGGTGAACGCTTCGCCAACAACCCTTCCCAGACCGACGATGTTGGTCAAGAATTCCAGATCGCTTACAGCCGCACCAACGTCAGCTCCTTCGTGACGTAAAAAGGCATATTCGGCCCTCTCCTGGAGAGATCTGAGCCGCGTGACCATGGAAGAGCAGTAATCTCGGATTTGGCGGTTGCCGTGAGCCTCCTCATAAAGGATCGCGAAATCCAGACATTCGTGCAGCTCATCGAAAGAGAACGGCGTCCGATTGTAGGCTGGTAAGGGAGCATCCTCCCGGAGCTTCTTCCTTACTTCATCCAGAAATGCCGATTGGTTGTTGCCAGAAAAATTTCCGTATTGAAAATTCGGATTGAAGCGGTTCAACAACGCCATATTCAGATCGTTCGTCGGATACTTCTGAAGAAGAGAAACGACGCGCTGAAACTTCGACACTGGGGAGTCGCCATCCGCACCTCGAAAGCACTCGATGATGCAAGTGGCGACAAAGTGCTCGCGCAGAGCCAGAGCGTCTGGCGTGTTGGCATGAAAGAGACTTGTCAGACCTAACGCCGTCCGAAGGACCGGCAGTTGCGTTCGCTCGCTCGCCTGCAAAAGCAGTTCCCACTCTGCCATTTCCAGGAACCAATGCGGCATCCGAAAGCCAGCGGTTGTCCCATCAAGGATTACGCGATGGACGCCGATGCCGCCGTCTTTTGCCAAAGGAGAAAGCGCCTCGTGATACTCGCCATTCACGTCGAAGACGATAAACGTCGCTCCGCGAGCGTGATGTTCGTCCGGCTTGCTGAAAAGGGACTGCAAGACCGAGGCGACCGTGCAGGATTTACCGCTGCCGGTATTGCCCAGGACGGCGACATGACCGCCGAAGAACTCGTTCAGACGAACTTTGACGTCGTAGTCCTCGAACACCACCGACTTGCCGATCGGTAGAACCCGATAGCGCGTGGCCCCTTCGGGTTGGCAGGCGCCGCCATCCGGGCCGACTGACGGCTCGACGGCGGCCTCGGTCTCAAAGATGCGATCGAGCTCGCCATCCAGCGCATACAGTGCGTCCGCATACAGAGACGGGAAAACCGACACACCGAAGCGGAACGCGCCGCCGCGCATCGGCAACATGCCGACGGGCACCACGTCCAGATATTTCGAGGAGCCGGCCCGGTCGAAATCGCCCCGCTCGGAAGGCGTGCTCGCGTCGCGCTCACGCAGGCCGACAACCTCGACCACGACATATTCCGACTGCGACGGAATCATCAGGAATGATCCCAGTCGCGCCACATAATGCACGTCGTCGAAGCCGACGACCGTGAAGTTATCGGTGCCGACGTGCATCTCGACGACAAAGCGGTCGGCCGCAACCGAGACCACCTTGCCGATCGCCCGCTTGCGATCGTCGTGGCTCATGCCTCGCCATCCTTCGTCTCGTCGTCCCTTTTCGGCGCCAGCTCCGACAACACCTTGCGGACGGCATCATCAATCCTGTCGCTGGGGCGCTGGGGCATGAAATGCTCGACGATCATGTCGAAGTAGTGCGCCCTCGTCCCGTCGGCAGGGCCATTGCCTCCAATGATCCAAATGCGCGGATCACGCAGCGCCCGCAGCTTGGCGATCTCTCCCTCCGTGTCGGGCGCCGCAAAGATCACCAAGCGGAAGGTCGGGATCGTCAGAGCCTGATAGATGATGTTGTTCAGGTGCTCGTCGCCGAAGGCGTAGCCGGCCGTGATGAGAACGCTCTGCTCGCGCACGATCCGGGACTGAAATTCCCGGAACAGGTCTGCGTAGGGCGAGCCGAGCGAAGAGTTCTGCTTCGCCGGCGTCGGATAGATCAGCATCTGGTTTGAGGATTCCGGCGGCCAGACCTCCTTGATCGGGAACAGGCCATGATCGTCCTCGGTCCAAGTGACCGAACCATGCAATTTGCAGAGATAGACGAAGGCGTCGACGGCGGTCCATTTGCGGCTGGCGACGTCGAGCTGCTCGGCCAGAGCATAGCGGAAGATCGCCGGGTTGAAGCGGCGTTCTACGACGCCGGAAAAACCGTTGGCATAGGGAATGCCCAGGCGATCCATCGCCAATTCGCTGAAATGATCGTAGTTGGTCGTGAACACCCAGGGCCGGGGCAAGGACCGATCGCGTAGGACCAGTTTCTTGTAGAAACGCTCGTAGAGGTCGCGCACGGTCGTGTCGCCCTCCGTGGCGAAGGCCCCTTGGGTGACACGGGTCCATAGGAAGTCCTGGACCTTCTTGATGATGCCGTCGAGAACAGCGCGATAGGGGTGAAGATCGGGATTCTCGCTCTGGCGCAGCACGAACCGTTGCGCGAACAGCACCTCCATCAAGCGTTCCAGGTTACGGCTGTAATCCTTCGCCAGGTCGACCCCGAGCGCATCGAGATAGTCGAGTTCGTCTTTGGTTAGCCGCCACGGCGCCGGTACAGCGCCGGCTGTTGGCGGATCGCTGTAGAATCCCGCCGCGCGTGCCTCGATGGTTTCGCCGCAAAACTCCTTGGCCAGCGGCGCCATGGTCGCAATGCCGAGTTCCTTTTTGTCCTTCATCAGGGAAGAACATCCGGCGCCGAGCAGAAATGCGATATTTTTGGCGTTCATGGCCTCAGAAATCGCCTTGCGGGCGCTCTCGATCCCCTTGTTCCAGTCCAGTTCAGATGGCTCGGCATCGCCGTCCCGCAGAAACTGGAATTTTCGCTCTTCTTCGACTTCGCTCATATACCCCCGGTCCTCCCAGTTTCTTACTTGGCTGCTCTGTTCGCGCGCGCGGCTATATCAGCGCACCGCGCCATGAGCGCTTCGAACGGCTCCTCGTCGGCGAAGAGCAGTCCATCCTCAACCATGCGGGCATAGTCATCCTCCAACGCCTTCGCGCCATCGCCGACCGGCACGAGTTGCAAGCCGCCGCTGACAGCCGCTGCATAGTCGATCGGCGTGCGGTCGGCAGCCTTCTCTGCGAAGAACATCGACTTGTGCCGGGCGACAGCGTTGGCCAGGTCGCGATCGGCAAAAGCGGCTTCCGCAAAGCCGACTTCGTCCAGTCGGACAACATCGTGCCAATGTCGCGCGAAGCGGTCGCCGCGCAGCCGCTCCTGGAGGCAAAAGACGTGGATGGCGGTCGCCTTCTCCCAGAAGGTCCGCTCCGCGTGCATGACGCGCGGCCGCGCCGTCGGAAACACCAGGCCGTCGATCAGGCCGGCCGCGTCGCAGACGACGTCGCGCAAGCTCGCGGGTTCGCCCGTCGAGCGCGCGCCGAACTCCAGCATGACGCTTGGAGCCACATAGCCGGACCCGGCTGCGGTCGCCTCATAGTCGATGAAGAGCTTCTCATCCTCGACCCGGACGGCCGCCGCCAGACCTTCGACGGCCAGTGCGGTCTCGATCACAGGCTGCACGGTTTCCGCGACCCATGCCGGTAACCGCCGACGGACCTCGCTGGACCAGCGCTTTTCCTCGCTTCGTGTCTTCGGCAGACCCTCGCCATTGTCCCCAACCAGATCGGGCGCAATCGCCCGAATGTCGTAGGTCAGATCCACGTCCTCCGAAAACCGGCGAATGACCTGATAGGCTTTCGACAGCGACGTGCCGCCCTTGAACACCAGATGCTCGCCGAGCGGTGCCGCGTAGAGGGTCGCCAGCGCCCACACCACCCACACATCCTTTTCGAGAAGATGGGTGGGGCGACCCGAACGGTCGGCAGCGACGCCCAGTGCATCACGCCGATCCTCGGCCGAAAGCTGGAGGAAAACGTCAGCCATAGGCCGCCTTTCCGACGCTCTGTGCGAGCCATGTCGGAAACTGCGGCGCGGCGGCGACCAGTTCGCCGAACACGCCGGGCGGCATCTTCCGTTTCAATGTCGTGAGCGCGGCCTCCGCCCTTTCGGGGCCGAGCCAAGCCAGCGCCCGCACGGCCTCCCCTGCGGGGCGGTTGGCCAGGGCCAGTTGCCAGCGCGGCGCGTGCCGCAATTCGACGACCTGCTTGCCGAGGTGCATCTTTCGGCTGCGTCCGGAGGTCAGATAGACCGAGCGGACGGGCACCTGCGTCGTCAAGCCAAGCGCGTTCGCCGCGGCGGCTCCGTTCGAAACGATGATCTCCCCTTTTTGGGTTGCAAGAGCCTCGACAGCCTGCTCGACCGAAGGCGTGCGCGTGCCGAACCGACTGGCGATGGGACGCAGATAGACGCCACGACCGGCGCGGATGAGCTGCCCGCGCTCGGACAGACGCGACAATGCCTGATCCACGGCCGCCCGGTTTCCGAGGTGGAGCAAGCCCTTGGCGGACACGGGCATCCCTTCGGGAAGTCCCGTCGTATGTGCCAGAATCTGTTCGGTCAGCCGTGTCATCGTCTTTCTCCTGTTGGAAATATACGCGAGTTTCTGACAGTTTTCAAGGAAGTCCGGATAGGGGAACGCCTTCCCCTGCGGCCGAGCCTTGGTCTCTGCCTACCCCTTCTGCGGGGAGATCCCCGCAACGCCCCCTTCAGAGTGAGAGTACGGACGGATTTTCCGTGACGGGTTGAGGGCTGGAGGAGAGGCTTCCGGCGCCCGTCGCGGAGATCATCCCGATGGCCAGACAGGGTCGTAACCTCGCGGAAGGTGGCGCGCGCAGCAACCTTTACGACGACATCACCAACAAGATCATCGCCGAGCTGGAGCAAGGGCGGTTGCCATGGGTCCAGCCTTGGGGTGCGTCGCCTGATACCGCCCCGCTGGGCCTGCCGAGAAATGCTTCAACCGGCCGGTCCTATTCCGGCATCAATATTCTCATCCTCTGGGGGGCTGTCATCCAGCATGGTTTCCCCGCTCAGGCGTGGCTGACGTTCCGCCAGGCGCTTTCGCTTGGCGGCAATGTCAGGAAGGGCGAACGCGGCACGACCGTCGTTTATGCCGACCGTTTCACCCCCGAGGACGAAAAACGCCGTGCCCGTGAGACGGGTGAGGATGCGCATGCCATACCGTTCCTGAAGCGGTTCACGGTCTTCAATGCCGCACAATGCGATGGCCTGCCCGATGACATCACGGCAGTCGCGCCGCCACCGCCGCCGGGCCTGATCGAGCCTCGGGTCGAGGCGCTGATCCGGGCCACCGGCATCGACTTTCGTATCGGTGGCAATCGCGCCTTCTATATGCCGTCCCTCGACTATGTGCAGGTGCCGCCTCCGCAAGCCTATTTCGAGCCGATCAACTGGCACCGCACAGCCCTGCACGAGCTGGGTCACGCCAGCGGCCATCATAGCCGTCTCAACCGCGATCTGACCGGCTCGTTCGGCTCGAAGAAATACGCCTTCGAGGAGATGATTGCCGAACAGACCGCAGCTTTCAGTTGCGCCGCGCTCGGGATCGTGCCGACCGTCCGCCATGCCGATTACATCGGATCGTGGCTGGAGGTCATGCGCGAGGATTCCCGCGCCATTGTCCGCGCGGCCTCGCAGGCCAGCAAGGCGGCGGACTGGCTGCTGTCGTATCTGCCTGCCGAGGACACCGGAGAGCCGGATGCGAGCGTAACTGAGCGGAGGGCTGCGGCATGATCCTCCTGACCGGCGCACAGCGAGACCGCCTGCTGGTGAATGGTCGCCAGCGCGATCAGGATCACATCCCGGTCGTGAAGTTCTTCAATCCCCTCGGTGAAGGCGTCTGGCTCGCTACCGAACTGGATGAGGATGGCGACATCATGTTCGGCCTGGCTGATCTCGGCTATCCCGAACTGGGTTCGTGGAGCCTTGGCGAGATGCAGTCAGTCCGGCTGCCCTTCGGCATGGGCATCGAGCGCGATCTGCTGTTCACCGGCGATTTCCCGATCTCGGTCTGGGCCGAGGCGGCTCGCGAGACCGGAAGCATCCGCGCCGCCGAACGTCTGCTCTACCGCGTCGGCGCGAGCTTTTCCCGTACATCCGCCGATACGGAAAACCGGAGTGCCTGATTTCCGGGTTTCAGGTTCTGCGGCTGGCGTCGCTCTCTTCAGAGGAAGAGGGCGGCGCTTCGCTTCGTGACGGGCTGATAGCCGGAGAGAGAGGCTCACCGGCGTCCGTCATGGAGCAACTGACATGGCCACTGCCGTTCAAAAGATCACCCTGTCATCCTCGCGCGACATTCCCTTCAACAAACTGGTGCTCAGCCAGTCCAACGTCCGGCGCGTCAAGGCCGGGATCTCTGTTGAGGAGCTGGCCGAGTCTATCGCCCGTCGCGGCCTGATCCAGTCCCTGCATGTCCGCCCGGTCGTGGATGCCGAGGGCAAGGAAACCGGCATGTTCGAGGTGCCCGCCGGCGGTCGCCGCTTCCGGGCGCTGGAACTGCTGGTCAAGCAGAAGCGCCTCGCCAAGATCGCGCCGGTCCCGTGCGTGGTGTCGGAGGCCAGCGCCGATGTGCTGATCGACGAGGTATCGCTCGCCGAGAATATCGAGCGCGCACCGCTGCATCCGCTCGACCAATTCCGCGCCTTCCAGGCCATGCGCGAAAAGGGCATGACCGAGGAAACAATCGCTGCAGCCTTCTTCGTGGACTCCAAGGTGGTGAAACAGCGCCTGCGTCTGGTTTCCGTCTCACCGGCATTGCTCGACGTCTATGCCGAGGACGGCATGACGCTGGAACAACTCATGGCCTTCAGCGTCAGTTCTGACCATGCCCGTCAGGAGCAGGTCTGGGAAGCGATCAGGGATGGCTGGCAGAAGGAACCCTACCACATCCGCCGCCTGCTGACCGAAACCACAGTCCGCGCCGCCGACAAACGGGCGGTGTTCGTTGGTATCGATGCCTATGAAGAGGCTGGCGGCTGCGTGCTGCGTGATCTCTTTCAGCAGGACGATGGTGGCTGGCTGCAAGATCCGGTGCTGCTCGACCGGTTGGTGGGCGAAAAACTGAAGGCCGAGGGCGAAGCCATCGCCGCCGAGGGCTGGAAATGGATCGAGGTCGCCATCACCTTCCCCTATGGTCACGACCATGGCCTACGCCAGATTGTCGGCACCACGGTCGATCTGAGCGAAGAGGAACGCGCCACCCGCGAAGCATTGCGCGACGAGTATGACCGGCTTGAAGTCGAATATGGCGAGGCGGACGAGCTGCCTGACGAGATCGACGCCCGCCTGGGTGAGATCGAACTGGCTCTGGAAACCTTCGAGCGCCGTCCGATGACCTTCGAGCCGGACCAGATCAGCATGGCGGGTGTCTTCATCAGCATCGACGCCGATGGCGCATTGCTGATCGAGCGCGGCTATGTTCGCGCCGAGGATGAAACGCCTGCGGAACCGGAAGCTGAAATCGTTGACCCGGAAACCGGCGAGGTGATCCAGCGGGCAGAACCGGAGGTAAGCCGCATGGGTGCAGTTATCACGCTGGGCGGCCAGGCGGTCGAAACTGAGGAGGAAGACGAGGCCGACATCATCAAGCCGCTGCCCGATCGCCTGGTCAGCGAGCTGACCGCGCATCGGACGCTGGCGCTGCGGGATGCGGTGGCAGTAAACCCGCATGTCGCTATGACGGCACTGCTGCACAGGCTGGTCATGGATTGCTTCATGCCGCATTCCAGCAAGGGATGCCTCGAAGCCCAGGTCCGGGAGGTTCATCTGCCCGCTCAGGCCGAGGATCTGCGCGATAGCGCTTCGGCCAAGGCCATCGCTGACCGCCACGAACGCTGGGGCGATCATGTCCCGGCAGACGATGCCGCCCTCTGGGATTGGCTGACCGATCTGGACGACGGTTCGCGCATGGATCTGCTCGCCCATTGCGTCAGCTTCGGTGTCAACGCGCTCTATGAAAAGCCCAACCCTTACAGCGGCGCGGGCGTTAGTCAGCACGGGCTGGACATCCGCCTGTCGCAGGCTGACCGGCTCGCCCGTTCGACCGACCTTGACATGGTAGCCGTGGGCTGGCGGCCGACGGTTGGCAATTATCTCGGTCGCGTGACCAAGCCCCGTATCCTTGAAGCCGTGCGCGAAGGGGCCGGTGATCGGGCCGCCGATCTGATCGGGCATCTGAAGAAGGGCGACATGGCGAAAGAGGCCGAACGCCTGCTGGCCGAAACCGGCTGGCTGCCCGAGCCGCTGCGCATGGTGGATGACGGAATCGGGACAGATTCGGCCACGGGCGCTGACGTAGAAGCCGACGATCTGCCCGACTTCCTCTCCGGCGATGGCGATGACGACCCGGCTGACGAAGAGGAAGAACAGCATATCGTCGCTGCTGAATAGTTCTCAGGCGGGGCGGCTTCGGCTGCCCCGTTTGCACCCTCCGTTTCCGCAACGCGCCCGGTCCTTGTGATCGGGCTTTTTCATTGGAGCGCTTCCATGCCCGCCATCATCGACGTCAATCAAATCTTTCTTGAGGATCACGAACATCCCCCATCGGAGCGCAGCTTGCCGTGGGAGGAAACCCGCGACGGCATCACCGTGGTTGTGGAGCCAAAGCCCCATTGGGCCGAAGACATGCGGGTTTTTCGGCTTAGTGCGCGTGAATATTGCCGCTACGCCGACTGGACGGCTCATGGCGCTCGTGCCCGTTTCTTCGGTCATGTCGACACATCAGGCGACGATCTGATGATGAAGGCCCGCGTTATGATCGCGCGTGAGATCGCCGATGGGCTTTGGACCTGAAGACCCGATCGCGGGGTGTCGGGCCGTGAGGATGATAGCTGTTCACCCCACAGGTCCACCTCCAGCTTCACCACAAAACCCGGCCATCCCTGCACATGGGCAAGCGACGGCCATTTCCAGCCTGATGGGAACACGATCCTGATGCCCGCATGGCGGCAAGGCTGGCGCGGCAGAGCATCTGCGGGCGGGTATCCGGCATCCTGTCAGATGCAAAGCACCACCCCCGCTTCCATTCGCAAACCTTGGTCCGATCCGTCTCTTTGACAATCAACCCGTAAAGGGTCGGCTTACGCGAGCGTGCCGCCCTCGGGGATTCGGAAAAAGTCCGAACGCCCGAGGGTGATTGCAGATCCGGTCAGACACTTCGGGCGCCTGTCGCGCGGGGGATGGTCCCCCGCCTCCAAAGACAGGAGCCGGAACCCATGTCCTATGCAGATGCCACCGCCTTCGCCGCCAGCCTCGCCGCCACGCTGATGGTCGAGATCGTCGTGTTCCAGGCCGGGGACGGCACCCACGCCGCTTGTCCCGCCGCCGAGTTCGACGGCGACGACGACATGGTGAAGCTGGAGCTGGATCCTTGGGGGTAAGGCGCGACCGCGCCTCATCCCCGACGGCCTGGCCGCGACAAGCCCGCGACCGGGCCTTCAGCGCGTCGCGATGGTTGCCCATCGCCGACGGCGGAACCGGGCTGCCCCGGTCAGAGAGGAAGAGTGCGGGCCGTTCGGCCGTGACGGGTTGAGGGTCGGAGAGAGAGGCTCACCGGCGCCCGTCATGGAGTGATCCCGATGACCTTTGTCCGTTCCGAAACCTTCCGTTCCATCGGTCAGATTCTGGCTGCCGATGTTCTGCCCGCGCTTTATCGAGCGCAAAAGCTGCCGCTGCGCATCTCTTGCCTGGGCGTCGCCAACTATGACGCCAGTGACGCGGCGAACAGCTTCGACCGCATGATCCCGCTTGGGGAATGCCCGTCACCGGAAGAGGCCATCCAGGCCGCAGCCTTGCGCGTGGCGCGCGGTGATATTTGCACGGGGCCGGACAGCTTCCCGTATTTTCAGCCGCGCATCATGCTCATTCAGGACCGAGATCAGCGCCTGGTCCTCGCCGGTGAAATCCGCGCCGGCATTATCCTCTGGCAACAACCGGTCGCATCCGATGCCGAGGCACGCAGGATCGTGACCGAGGCCAGCCGCCTGCGCGGTATGGCATTCCGGGCCTCGGACCCCGGTGATGCGAGACGGCTGCGTTACCGCGCCGCTGCGCTGGAGGCCCGGTTGGTCGATCCCTTCTGGCGCGAAACCTCGGCCGATCTGCTCCGCCTGCCGCAGGCCGCCTGAGCTTCACCCTTTCCATCACATTCGGCTCGGCCATACGCCGGGCCATGTCATGTTCGGAGACCGTCATGGCCGACTATTACACGCACTTTTCCTGCCTCCTCGACGTAGGCACCCCCGAAAACGCTGCCCGCGCGCTCAATCTCTACAACGCTCTGGCGGATGACAATGCCGCCGAAGATCCGCCCTCGGATGGCTTCCTGCTCTCCATCCAGCCAGAGCATGGCGGTACGCAACTCTGGATGCGCGATGATGTCACGGGTGACCCTGAGCATGTCATCCAATTCGTCAAACGCTGCGCTGCCGAATTTGGCCTGAGTGGATTGTGGGGTTTCCAGTACGCAAATAGCTGCTCGAAACCGCGCATCGACGGATTTGGTGGTGGGGCGCATGTCCTTGATCTCGCCACCGGCGAGACAGTGGACTGGATCTATACCGATGGCTGGCTTTCCTCGGTTCTGGAAGGGAGAGACCCCTATGCCTGAGGTCATCGAAACCACCGTCTATCGCCTCAACGAATTGTCTGATGCGGCAAAGGACAAGGCCCGTGCCTGGTATCGTGAGGGCGGCTTCGACTATGACTGGTACGATGCCGTCTATGAGGATTTCCAGCGCATCGCGGAAATCCTCGGGTTGAACCTCAAGACCCGCACCGTCCGATTGATGGGCGGCGGCACCCGGCAGGAACCCTGCATCTGGTTCCGGGGCTTCTGGTCGCAAGGTGACGGTGCGTGCTTTGAATCGTGGTATTCCTACCGGAAACATGCTCCGCGCCTTATCCGGGAGCACGCACCGCAGGACACCGAATTGCATCGTATCGCCGATGCCCTTCAGGCGGTCCAGCGCCGCAACTTCTATCAGCTTCGCGCCGATGCCAGCCATCGCGGCCATTATTACCACGAATACTGCATGTCGATCTCGGTCGAGCGCGATAGTCCGACATACCAGGACATGACCGGCGATGCCGAGGAGACGATCATCGAGGCGCTGCGCGATCTGGCCCGCTGGCTCTACCGCCAGCTTGAGCGCGAATATGATCATCTGTCTTCGGACGAGGCGGTCGATGAAACCATCGCCGCCAACGAATACACTTTCACCGAAGCCGGTCGCCGCTTCGGCTGATGACGACAAGCGCCCCGCCATCCGGTCGGGGCGCTTTTTGCATGCTGCGCTTTGAGAGTCAGAGGCGGGCCGGAACGGGTTGAGTCCGGGCGGTCAAGAGAGCGCGCTGTCCGGGCTCTTCCATTTCTGCTCTCCTGAGGTTTCCGACATGAACATGGTGTTTCCCGTGGCCGATCCGGTCACGCCGCTGGCGGTTGCGCCCGCGATCCTGGCTGCGGCCAGTCTTCTGCTCCCCCATCTCGAACGCGGCCAGCGCATCGATGCCGTGACATTGCGCGGTGCTATGGAAACGGCCTTCGGCGCGTCCGATGCCACAGGCGCCTGGGACTGGAAGCTGGCCTATGAGGCCTGCGAAGTCGCTACCGTTCTCTTCCTGCGCAAATACGGAAAGGCGCTTTTCCGTAAAGCCGCGTCTCCGGCTACACGGGTTTCCGTGCTGGCAAAGATCGCGGGACTATTGCCCACGCAGACCCGGCGTTCCGAGGAAAGCCAGAACTTCCAGCAATTTTCGACGCCGATCCCCCTCGGCCTTGCCGCTCTGACCGCTGCCGCGATCACGCCTGATGACAGGGTGCTGGAACCGTCCGCAGGCACCGGCCTTCTGGCGATCCTGGCGCAGACGATCGGCGGCTCGCTGATCCTCAATGAACTCGCCGAGACCCGCGCCGATCTGCTTGCTCAACTCTTTCCGGCCTTTGCCGTCACCCGGTTCGACGCCGCCCAGATCGACGACCATCTGGCCCCGGATGCGGTGCCGTCCGTGGTGCTGATGAACCCGCCATTCTCGGTCATGGCCAATGTCAGCGGGCGTGTCGCTGATGCGGCCTATCGCCATGTTGCCTCGGCACTGGCCCGTCTTGCTCCGGGCGGCCGGCTGGTGACGATCACCGGCTCTGGCTTCGGCCCCGAAGCTCCGGCATGGCGGGAGGCTTTCATCTGCTTGCAGGCCCGTGGTCGCGTGGTGTTCAGCGCTGCCGTTGATGGTGCGGTCTATGCAAAGCACGGCACCACGATCGACACGCGGCTGACCGTGATCGACAAACTGCCCGCCGAGGATCCGGCGAGTTTTCCGGCCTCACCGGGGATCGCGCCTGATGTTGCCACGCTGATCGGATGGATCGAGGCGCATGTCCCGCAGCGTTCGCCGGTATCATTGCCGAAGATCGTGGCACCCGCTCTGACCGCCGCTCCGAAAACCGTGCGCGGCTATCTGGCCCGTGTGACAGCACCGCGGCCTGCCGCTGCTCCGGATAACGATATCGAGGGCGTCGAACTTGCCTATGAAACCGTGGACTGGTCGCCACCGGAAGGCACTCGCCTGTCCGACGCGATCTATGAGGAGTATGCGCTGCAATCGCTGCGCATTGCTGGCGCGCAGCCGCATCCGACCAAGCTGGTGCAATCCGCCGCCATGGCCTCGGTCGCACCGCCGAAGCCTTCCTACCGGCCCATGCTGCCCGCTGACATCTGCGCGCGTCTGTCGGACGCCCAGCTTGAAACGGTGATCTATGCTGGTGAAGCCCATGCCGATCATCTCGCGGGTGCATGGACCGTGGACGAGCATTTCGACAATGTGAGCGCTGCACCCGAGGATGCTGCCGGATCGATCCGCTTTCGCCGGGGCTTCATGCTCGGTGACGGAACCGGCGCTGGCAAAGGCCGCCAGTCCGCCGCCATCATTCTCGACAACTGGCTGCGCGGTCGGCGCAAGGCGATCTGGATCTCCAAATCCGACAAGCTGATCGAGGACGCGCAGCGCGACTGGTCGGCGCTTGGCATGGAACGGCTGCTTGTCACGCCTCTGTCACGCTTCCCGCAGGGCAAGCCGATCACGCTGTCGGAAGGCATCCTTTTTACCACCTATGCCACGCTACGCTCCGACGACCGGGGCGAGAAGGTTTCCCGCGTCAAGCAGATCGTCGAATGGTTGGGCTCCGATTTCGATGGAGCCATTATATTCGACGAGAGCCATTCCATGCAGAATGCCGGTGGCGGAAAAGGAGAACGCGGCGATGTCGCCGCTTCGCAGCAGGGACGTGCGGGCCTGCGGCTCCAACATGCGCTGCCCGACGCCCGCGTGGTTTATGTCTCGGCAACCGGCGCCACCACCGTCCACAATCTCGCCTATGCGCAGCGCCTCGGCCTCTGGGGTGGTGAGGATTTTCCGTTCCAGACGCGTGCCGAGTTCGTCGAGGCGATCGAAGCTGGCGGCGTTGCGGCCATGGAAGTGCTGGCCCGCGACCTGCGATCTCTCGGCCTCTATACCGCCCGCTCACTCTCCTATGATGGCGTCGAATATGAACTGATCGAGCATCAGCTCACGGACGAACAGCGGCACATCTACGACTCATATGCTGCCGCCTTCGCCGTCATTCATGGGAATCTGGACGCGGCGATGGAAGCCGCCAACATCACCGGCAGCGAGGGGACGCTGAACCGGCAGGCGAAGTCTGCTGCCCGTTCGGCCTTTGAAAGCACGAAGCAGCGCTTCTTCGGCCATCTGCTGACCTCCATGAAAACCCCGACCCTGATCCGGTCCATCGAGGCCGATCTGGAAGCGGGCCATGCCGCCGTCATCCAGATCGTCTCGACTGGCGAAGCCCTGATGGAACGGCGGCTGTCCGAGATCCCGACCGAGGAATGGAACGATATTTCCGTCGATGTCACGCCGAGGGAGTATGTCGGCTCGTATTTGCAGCATTCCTTCCCGGTGCAGCTCTATGAACCCTTCACCGATGGCGAGGGCAACCTGTCGTCACGCCCCGTCTTCCGCGATGGTCAGCCGGTGGAATGCCGCGAAGCCGTGGCGCGGCGCGACGAGATGCTGGAGCAGCTGGGTTCGCTTCCGCCTGTCCCCGGAGCGCTCGACCAGATCGTGCAGCGCTTCGGCACGGATATGGTGGCCGAGGTCACAGGCCGCTCACGCCGGATCGTGCGCAAGGGTGACGGGGTATCGGCACGTCTTGCGGTCGAGAACCGTGCGCCTTCTGCCAACCTTGCCGAGACCTCGGCCTTCATGGATGACCAGAAGCGCGTTCTGGTCTTCTCTGATGCCGGTGGCACGGGGCGCAGCTATCACGCCGAACTCTCTGCGAAAAACCAGCGGCTGCGCGTGCATTACCTGCTGGAACCTGGCTGGAAGGCCGATGCCGCCATTCAGGGGCTGGGCCGCACCAATCGCACCAATCAGGCGCAGCCGCCGCTGTTCAGACCCATCGCCACGGATGTCAAAGCCGAGAAGCGCTTTCTCTCGACCATCGCCCGCCGCCTCGACACGCTGGGCGCGATCACACGCGGCCAGCGTCAGACCGGCGGTCAGGGGCTGTTCCGTCCCGAGGATAATCTGGAATCCGCCTATGCCCGCGATGCGCTGCGCCAGCTCTATCTGCTGATCGTGCGCGGCAAGGTCGAGGGCTGCTCGTTGGAGCGGTTTGAAGCCGCCACCGGCCTGAAGCTGATGGATTCGACCGGCATCAAGGACGACCTGCCGCCGATCACCACCTTCCTCAACCGCCTGCTGGCGCTGACCATCGAGTTGCAGGGCATCCTGTTCTCGGCCTTCGAGCAGCTTCTGCAGGCGCGTATCGACGGGGCGATTGCATCCGGCACCTATGATATGGGGCTGGAAACGCTGAAGGCCGAAAGTTTCATCGTCACCGACCGGCAAGTGATCCACACCCATCCGGGCACCGGCGCGGAAACCCGGCTCCTGACGCTCACCGAGCGCAAACGCAATCAGCCGGTCACGCTCGATGCGGCCGTCGCTGAACTGGATGATCCGCGTGCCAAACTGCTCATCAACGAGCGATCCGGTCGTGCCGCCGTGCAGATCCCGACCACCAGCGTCATGCTGGATGATGGCGAGATCGAACGGCGCGTGCGGCTGATCCGGCCCATGGAGGCGATGAACATTCCGGTTCGGGCGATGGGCGAGACCCACTGGATCGAGGCCGACCGTGCCGACTTCACCGTGGCCTGGAAGGCAGAACTGGCCGAGGTGCCGGAGTTCACCGACAGCATTCTGCATATGGTGACTGGGCTGCTTCTGCCGATCTGGAAACGGCTGCCGCAGGACTCCTCCCGCGTCTATCGGCTGCAGACCGACGAGGGCGAACGCATCATCGGTCGCCGGGTATCGCCGGCATGGGCTGCCAATGCCTCGACCAGTGGCGTTACCAGCAGCCTGACACCCGATGCCGCCTATGCCGCGCTGATCGAAGGTCGCACGATCCTTGATCTCGCCGAGGGGCTGCAACTGCGCCGCGTCCGGGTCATGGGCGCCAACCGGATCGAACTGACCGGCTTTACTGACGCGATGCGCGACCGGTTGCGGGCCTATGGCCTCTTCAGCGAGATCATCTCGTGGAAACTGCGCTTCTTCGTGCCTGTCGATGCAACGGGACCGGAGATCACCGGTAAACTGCTTGACCGCTTCCCGGTTGAGCGCATCGGTGAGCGGGAGGCCGCATAATGGCGCGTCTCAACGCTTCCGAACTGGCGCAGCGTCTCGGCCGAGAGGCCGAGGCGGTGTGCCGTCACTATCTGTCGAATGGTCGCAAACAGGGCAATTACTGGCAGGTTGGCGATGTCCGAAACACGGCTGGCCGCTCCATGTTCGTCCGGCTGCACGACAGCGTGAAAGGCATTGCCGGTAAATGGCAGGACTCGGCCACGGGTGAATATGGCGATCTGCTGGATGTGATCCGGGATTCGCTCGGTCTCATCGACTTCGCAGATGTTGCCGAAGAAGCCCGGCACTTCCTCAGCCTGCCGCATCCTGAACTGCAGCCGTCATCCCGTCCGTCCCGAACGCCTGCACCATCGGGATCATCCGAGGCGGCACGTCGCCTCTGGCGCATGACACAGCCGCTGATCGGCAGCATCGCAGAAGCGTATTTACGCGGACGCGGCATTACGGATTTACGCCAAACCGCAAATCTGCGCTTCCATCCCAACTGCTACTGGCGCCCCGAGGACGATGGCCCGACGCAAACCTGGCCCGCCATGATCGCCGCCGTTACCGACCTCGATGGCAGGATCACCGGCGCACACCGCACATGGCTGGCCTCGGACGGCTCGGGCAAAGCACCTGTCGATCCGCCGAGGAAGGCAATGGGCGACCTGCTCGGACACGCGGTTCGTTTCGGGGATGCGAAGGATGCCATGGCAGCGGGGGAAGGTATCGAAACCATCCTGTCGCTGCGTCAGGCTTTGCCCACCATGCCGATGGTTTCCGCGCTCTCGGCCGGACATCTCGCTGCCATCCTGTTTCCGCCGCAACTGCGCACGCTCTATATCGTCCGCGACAACGATCCGGCAGGTGACAGCGCCCGTGATAGCCTGGTGAACCGGGCGCACGAGGCCGGGATCAAGGCTATCACGCTCTCGCCCATGATGGGGGACTTCAACGAAGATCTCGCAACTCACGGGCTGGATGCCGTTCGGGCAGAGATCCGGGTGCAAATCGCTCCCGAGGACGTCAGCCGTTTCACGGCTTCAAGTGCATAGCCGGTACGGATCCGTGATCGGGGCGTTCCGATCCTGTCATGCGCATAGGCTGCATCCTGTCATCAGCAGAGGACCGCGCCTTGGCCTTCCGAGAGGGCGATCGGCCCACAAACGCTCCGGTCAGGCAATGGCGGCGCCCGACTGATTTCCGTCGGCGGCGGAGCCGCCTTTACAGCGCGAAACAAATCAGCCGGGCTTTGCCATCAAGGCACTCGCCAGAGGCTCGCGCTGCCAGACCGGAGCGCCCGTGCGCTTTCGTCGCCATGAAGGCCGCGACGGTCGCGGTCCAACTGACGGAAGCATCCCATGTACGCGCACGACGATTTCGAACCCGATCACAGCACGTCCCCGACCGGCCATGCCATCGAGGAACTCGAACTCTACGGCTACCGCCCCTCCGAAGACGAGGCCGATCCCCGGATCACACCCGAAGATCACGTCATCCAGGGCGCAGTCTCCGACATCTTCGACGCCCTGATTTCCACCATGGCCGACACCAGCCTCGATTTCGACCTCGACGAAATCCTCTGGTCCACCGTCAACACCTTCCACCGCGCTGTCGAGCGGATCGAGCACAAACTCGACGATAACGAGCAGGCGCAGAAACGCCTTCAACGCGAACAGGACGGCAGCGAAGTTAAATCCGTCCAGCTCGAAACCCTGATCGGTGCAGGCCAAAGCCTGATCGAACGCCGCGACAGCATGGAGACCTTCCGTGAAACCGCCGCCGACATCTATCTGCGCACTACCGGCACGCCCTGGTCGCAACGCTCCGGCTCACGGGTCAACCATCGCCAGATGACCTCGGCCATGATCGACAGCCGTGACTTCATCGCCGCAAAGCGCCGTGCCGACAACGAGGTGCTGTTGCCCGCCGGGCCAAAGATCGCCTTCTCGGGTGGCGACACCACCGATCACCGGACGATCTGGGCCAAGCTCGATCAGGTCCACGCCAAGCACCCGGACATGGTGCTGATGCACGGCGGATCGCCCAAGGGCGCGGAACGCATCGCGGCCACCTGGGCCAATAACCGCAAGGTCGCACAGGTCGCCTTCAAACCTGACTGGGCAAAACATGCCAAGGCAGCACCGTTCAAGCGCAACGACCAGATGCTCGGCATCATGCCGATCGGGGTCATCATCTTCCCCGGCACGGGTATTCAGGACAACCTGGCCGACAAGGCTCGCAAGATGGGCATCCCAGTTTATCGCTTCGGGACCGGCAGCGCGTGAGCGCTGCCGGTTCGGCATAACGCCATTCCGCACTACTGCAAGAGCGCCAGGTCCTCCCAGCGAATCCGGAGATAACGGCCTGAGCGCTTTGGCAATTGCTTGCGGCTGACCATTCGCCCGGAGACCTGGAACTCCGCATTTATTTTGACCACGAGCAACTTGTTGAAATGCCTCGATGTATCCACCATCACCACGTCCTTGGTCTTGAAAGGTGTGATGGTTTTGATTTCGACATGATCGTTTTCGAGCCTGCCGTCCGAACCCTGCGCGTAGGTCTTGTTCAACTTGATGCCGTAGGTGATGGCCCCGAACAATTCGCCGATGTCGCCATACACGGACAAATGCAGGCCAGTCTCCAGATGGTAGCTCTCAGCGAGTGAGATCAGGTCCTCAAAATATGGGATCATTGATCGGATGGCGTTTGGATACTTCGCTCCCCACTCCTTGTGACGAAGCTGCTCATCGATGTCTGACCAGCTTACCCATTCGCCATCGTCGTAAAATGCTCGATCTGACCAATCGATTTCTGCCATAGACTTTAACCCGCAGCCTTCCACCACCCAACAATATAACCACCGTAGAGGTAGAGCCGATACTGGTCTACCAGACGCATCAGCTTTCTTGTTCAAGCGGCAAGTTTACAGAGAGGCTTGACCTTACAAACTATCTCATCTCGCCCGGTGAGAGGAATGCTGCTATTCTGTGGCTGCGCCGTGGTGGTGGTGGAAGGCGCAACCGTCCAACCTTTTGCACGGAGACACCACCATGATCGTTCTCGGAATCCTCGTTTCCATCGCAGCCATCGGCACCATGTGCTGGCTGCTGTTCAATCTCGCCGTATTCGCTTTGCCATTCTTTATTGGCCTGAATGCAGGCGCCTTGGCCTATGATACTGGGGCTGGTTGGCTCGGCGGCATCGTCGTTGGTCTTCTCGCCGCCGGTCTAACGCTGGCTGTTGGTCAGGGCCTGCTCATGCTGATCCGCCCGATGTGGGCGCGTCTGCTGATTGCTCTGGCCTTCGTCGCTCCGGCGGGAATGGCCGGATTTTACGCCACGCTCGGTATTGTCAAGCACATGATGCCCTCGGAGATATGGCAACTCATCTTCTCGGTGATCGGAGCGGTTGCGGTGGGCGTGACGGCGTTCCTGCGCGTTACGGGCATGGCGGCAACCGACCACGCGGACGGCGGCTTTGCACGAACCTGAATCGCAATGATCCGTTGATGGCGACCAGACGCGGATGCTGATCGTTTTCCGTCTTCGTCAGGAAAATGGTGACAGACAGCGGCCAATCACCGGATCAACCTGGGGCACAGACGCGGCCCATAGGAGCGCAGGACGGTCGGCACCAGCGCGTGCAGACTGACGGGAACCCGCGGGTGGTGGCATGCCGGTGGAACAGGCCGGAAGCAGAGATGCGCATGATCTGAGACGCATGGTGACAGGAAAGGCCGGTGTTGCCGGTCAGGTCATCCTGATGGAGCCTCAAGGTTGCCACATCTCCGTTCAGCCCCCGTGTCTCGACCGCTCCAAACGGCCTCTTCAATGGCCTGATCTGGCCGAAGACCAGCGCGATGCGCTTCGACCGCCCTAGCGCAACAGCGTCGTCACAACTTTCTTCCCCTGCCGGCAAAGCCGACATTCCGCGCGGAACAAGAAAGTTTCTCCTGTGCTGTCCAGCCCCTTTGGGGTGCGCCAGCGTTCGTCTCCGGCCGGACGATCGCCATAGAGGCCGCAATGGTGCGGGCTCGGAAACGGAAATCGGAGACTTAAAATGGCAACCATCGGCACCTTCAAGAAGACCGGCTCGAACGAATTCACCGGCGAAATCGTCACCCTCAGCGTCCAGGCCAAGGGCGTGCGCATCGTCCCCGACCTGCGCGCCACCGGCGAGAACGCCCCCAGCCACCGCGTTCTGGTCGGCCGCGCCGAAATCGGCGCCGCCTGGTCAAAGCGCTCCAACGAGGGCCGCGACTATCTGGGCCTCAAGCTGGACGATCCGAGCTTCAACGCTCCGATCTACGCCAACCTCTTCGACGAAGAAGACGGCGAAACCTTCTCGCTCATCTGGTCCCGCCCCAACGGTCGCCGCGGCGACTGAGGCGCGGAACAAAGGCTCCGACCGCAAGGTCGGGGCCTTTCCCGTGCCCGCGGGAAAGCCGCCAGGCCCGGTGACCTGTCCGGGCTGGAACTGCTCAGCCGGTCAGGATCGGGATCATGGTTTTCACATGGGCGTCGATCCGTTCCAGCACGGGCGGGGGGACCACCTCGCGTTCCGGTAGTGTCCACCATTTCGCATCGATGCGTTTCACCGTCTCGACAACGGCCTTGAGCACGGCTGGCTCGGGAAGCCTTGCCCGATTGGCAAACGTCTTCCAGCGGGCCGGGGCCAGGCCCTTGAAGGCCCGCTCGCCGCCCAGTGACAACGCCAGCCCATCTGCCGGAATGTAGGGAACGGTCGAAAGCATGTCGTAGATCGGTGCAAGAGTGGGCGTGTCGCCGTCGCCCGGATAGATCAGCGACCAGTTCTTGAGATGCATGTCGCCATTGCCCATGACCACCGAGAAGGTCAGCCGCCGGACAAACTCCAGCGCGGCGAACGGCGAGATTGCCACATTCAGCACAGAGGCGATGTCGTGGGAGGCGGCGCCATCATATTTACGTGCCGGGTACAGGCCGAAAACCTGCGCGAAATCTTCGATATGGATGCGTTGCCCATCTGCCCCGCGATCAAAACGCCGCACGAGCAGGACCAGCCCCTCGGCAAGTGTTTCGAACTCTTCGGGAATCCCCTCGAACTGGTCCCGTCTGACCAGTTCCCGCTCGGGCACGTCCATGCCGATTGCTTCGGCAAGTGCGAGGTTCGCGAACTCGTTTTCCGACACGCCCGGAAAGGCGGTCGAGGGGAATTTCGCAATATATTGGCCCTCATCATCCCCGAGCGGCAAGGTCAGCCCGCCGCCCTTGCCGGTGTTCTTCATCACCGAGAGCTTCATCTGCACGCCTGCCAGCGAGAAGCGGGCCTTGGGCCGTCCTTGGGTTGGCGCCGCCCCGATGCCGGGTTGACCGTCACTGGGCAGCACCCGAACGGCCCCCGGCAAATCCGCACCAAGGGTGGCCAGGAGATCGAAATCATTCCCCGGCCGCACATTACCCGCATGGTGTTTTTCCATCGCCTCGCGCAGCCGGTCTTCGGGCAGCAGGTTGGCAAAGAAGGGCGGCAGGCTGCCTGCGACAGGTCGCGGATCCTTGCGCAGGCCCCCTGATGCCGCGCGCAGCGACAGGCTCAGAACCGGAATGCCGCCGGTTGCGCGATAGGCCGGATCAAGGCTGAAGGCGTTGAAATCACCCGGCGTCCTGACGATCGTGCCAACCTTCGCACTGTTCAGGAACACGTCCAGCGCGGTAATGGTCTCAGCGGTGCGGACGGCTGTCATCGTCGCTCTCCGGTTGCGGGCTGAAGGCCGGATGATCATCCTCGGCATCGGGGCGCAAAAGCGTCTCGATGGCGGGCACCATTGCCTGCGGGACCAGTATCATTTCCAGCCCAAGCGCCCTGGCAATGTTGATCAAAGTCGTGGTGCGCGCGGCTGCTGCCCCCGTCTCGATGTCGCGGTAGCGCGGGCGCGAAATGCCCGCAAGATCGGCCACCTGCTCCTGGGTCAACCCCGCTGCAAGACGCGCGCGGCGAAAATGGTCGCCGATCAGCCCCAGTGTTTCTTTTTCCGCCTTCATGTGATGCCTTTACGGATCATTTCTGCTGCATTGATCTGGATAGGTATCATATCAGGTGTGGGATGCAACAAAAATGATCTCCAAACATATCATTATCATTTTCCATGGAGCGTTTGGGGATCATCTTGCGATGGTCGGCGCTACCGCCAGCACAAGTGCTGCAATTGCGGCATACAGGCGAATCAGTCGGACTGCGTGCTCAGCCGTGCAAATAACGCCTTGGCCAGATTCGACGATTTCGTATGGCGTATCGGGCGAAGACGACTAAAATAGCCGTAGTTCTGGAATGCGCGCCGGTCGCGATGGGAGGTGATCATGCATGATCACCGCTCGACAGTCGCGGGCCGCGCGCGCGTTACTGGGTTGGACGCAGGAGACGCTCGCTGACAAGGCCCGAATATCGTTAACTGCCCTGAAGCGCCTCGAGTCCGAGAACCGGCTGGAGGTGTATGAGACAACGCGGGATCAGGTGCGCCGGGCGCTTGAAGCAGCAGGGATCGTTCTCCTGTCCACGGATCGCGGGCAAGGAGTGTTGCTGGTTCATGACCAAGACGAGAAGAGACACCGACAGATCCGCGACGTCTGATCGGCGCAGGCGCCATCATCGATCCGCTGCTGCGGCCTGTGGCTTGTGGCGACCATCGACATGACGTCCGCGGTCGCCCCCTTCGACGACATCGCGCCTGTTAGCGACGAGCTGACCGAATATGACCGCGCGCATATCAAGCTCTATATGCGGCTGCTCGATGCGGCCGATGATGGGGCGGAATGGGCCGAAGTCGTTAATGTTTTGTTCGGAATTGATCCTGTTCGGGAACCTGAACGCGCCCGGCAGGTCCATGACAGCCATCTGGGACGGGCGCGCTGGATGACACAGAGCGGCTATCGTCAGCTGCTGCGTCATCCGACAGATCGGACCTGACCTCGCCGCCGTCGCACCAGTGATGCCTTCAGAGCATCACCCTATGTCCTTGTTCTGGCTTCCATCTCGGTAGAGGCACCGCAATTCTTTCACGCTCCACCTGTGCAGTTTCAACCAGGAGCGGAGCAATGAAGCCGGATACATCCCGCTGGCGAGACCAGGACCAGTATGAATTCTACGATGCGCTGCCCGTTGAGGGCGTCGCCTGGGAATGCCTGCGCCGTAACGCGTCCTATCAGGCCTGTTTCGATGACCTTGTAGCGCAAGGCGCCGGGCATCTTCCCCTTGCGGATCACGTCCAACATCGCTGGGGGTTGCGATTTCCCGGCAGACCCCGGCTTTTCCGCGCTCGACCAACCGGTCATCTGGTCGCCTGTTGCCAATCCGGACATGCTGATGCTCGGGGCAGCGCCCGATTTTCTTCCGCCTTCTCCGTCCGCCTTATCGGTAGATCTTGCTGATGCCATCTGCGGACCAGAGGGGGTATATGGTGTCTGTGACGCCAGAGACGGCGTTCAATATCTGATCCTCGCCGACACCGATGCCAATTCGCAGCCGGCGATCATTCTGCCACTTGACGAAAATCTGCCGGATCGGCTCGAAGCCATTCTCAGGCTCTGGCACATGCTGGCCGGGAAACCCGCGCGCCGCGACCCCAGGATGACGCCGTATCAGCGCCGGCGGTTTCGCCTGATGATGCAAGCTGCCGACGGAAACGCCAACCACGCGACCTATCGTGAGATTGCCATCGCCATCTACGGAGAGGCGCGCGTTCGCGCTGAGCCGTGGAAGACATCGGCTTTGCGCGCCTCTGTCATCGCCCTTGTCCGATCTGCCGCCGCGCTGATCGACGGCGGTTATCAGGACCTTTTGCGCCATCGTCGCAAACCCTGACACTGACGTCTGATCGAGGGTGAGGATTCTACCCCTTCGATCTTCCTCATCCCCCTTGCCGCCGCGCCTTCGCCACCGTGCGCATGTCATGCCGTTGATCGTCAGCGGCATCCTGCACAACCACGGAGGCCACCCCATGCGACCTGATCTCGCCGCCTTGCCGCCACGCTACCTGCGCACCAAGGAAGCTGCCGATTTCCTCAGCCTGTCCGCGCGCACGCTGGAAAAGCACAGAACCTACGGAACGGGACCTGCCTATCACAAGCTCGGCGGCCGCGTTGTCTATTCGGTCGAGGATCTCGCAGCCTGGGTTGCACGCGGATCGGTTACCTCCACGTCGGACCCACGCGGACAGGTTCTCCCGGCGAAACCTCTGCCGCCGACCGCATTCACCTCGCCCAAGCGCATTACGCGCTGAACACGGCGGTCAGCCCTCTATGGCAGCGCAGCACCCATCCGCCTCGGAACGCGGGCAACTCGATCTGTTTCGGGCGCTTCCCGGTGAACTCGCGCCACGAGACGCGCAGGATCTCATGGCTTATCCTTTCTTTTCCCTTTCCAAATCGCACCGTATCCGCCCAATTGACTTTGCGCTGGGCAACGTCTCGATCCGTGTCGAAGCTGTTCCCGATCACGGTATGGCGACGATCTGGGACGCCGATATACTGATCTGGGCGGCCAGCCAGATCGTGGAAGCGCGGGACGCCGGTCTGCGCACGTCGCGCCTGATGGCGGCAACGCCTTATGAAATCCTGACATTCACAGGGCGCGGAACCTCCCTGAGGGACTATCAGCGCCTGAAGGCGGCGCTGGACCGGCTGCAATCGACCACGGTTGCAACCTCGATCCGCCAGCGCGCGAATGGACGGCGACATCGTTTTTCGTGGATCAACGAATGGCACGAGCGGACCGATGCCAATGGCCGCCCGGACGGCATCGAGATGATCGTGCCCGACTGGTTCTACAGTGCGGTTCTGGATGACGCCCTGATCCTCACCATCGACCGGGCCTATTTCAATCTGACCGGCGGGTTGGATCGATGGCTCTATCGCCTGGTGCGCAAGCATGGTGGGCGGCAGAAAAACGGTTGGCGGTTCGACTTCCGTCACCTGCACCAGAAATCGGGCAGTCTGTCGCCGTTCAAGCGCTTCGCCTTCGAGCTGCGCGACATTATCCGCCGCCAGCCACTGCCCGGCTACACCCTGTTCGCCGAGGTCGAAACCGGCGGCCGGATGCTGCTCGCTTTCGAGCCTGTCCCGGCCTGTGGAAAACCTGTGGATAGTCTCGTGCTATCGGGAACCCGGACTATCGTGCCATCAGGAACCGGAGGCTCGTGCTATCGGGAACCCAAACACCTCCTATCCTTCGGTAACAAAAGCGAAAATCGCGCCCTTAACTTAGAGTCTAACACAGAATCTAACTTTGAAGAGCGGCAGCGCGATGTGGAAAAGCTCATCGCGAAGGCTGGTGCGGCCCTCAGATCGGGTGCCCATAAAGTCAAGCTGACACCCCCAAAGCAAGGATCGCCCGCGTCAACAAGCACGCCTGAACTTCCTCTCGGCAAACCGGGAGGACGGCGATGATTGTCGCGCTCCTCAATCAGAAAGGCGGCGTGGGCAAGACGACGCTGGCGCTGCATCTCGCCGGAGCCTGGGCCGCGGAAGGCAAGCGCGTCATCCTGATCGATGCCGACCCGCAAGGCTCCGCACTCGACTGGTCGGAGCGGCGCAGCGATGAAGGGCTGCCAAGGCTGTTCACCGTCATCGGACTTACCCGCGATACCCTGCACAGGGAGGCGCCGGAACTGGCGCGTGACGCGGATCATGTCGTCATTGATGGTCCGCCCCGTGTCGCTGGTCTGATGCGCTCTGCGCTGCTTGCAGCCGATCTGGCGCTGATCCCGGTGCAGCCATCGCCCTTCGACGGCTGGGCCTCGGCCGAGATGCTGGCGCTTCTGAGCGAAGCACGCATCTATCGTCCCGAGCTTGCCGCCCGTTTTCTGCTGAACCGATGCGGTGCGCGCACCATCATCGCCCGCGAAACGGCCCAAACACTAGCGGACCACGATCCACCCTTGCTGGCCACGACCATCGGCCAGCGCGTCGCCTTCGCTGAAGCCGCACAAACCGGGCGACTGGTCTCAGAGACCGATGGCGGCGAACGGGCTGCACTGGAGGTCACAGCCCTGGTGGCCGAGATCGATAGCCTCGGGCTCGGGAGGATTGTGCGATGACACGTCCACCCGCCAAATCCGGCTTCGCATCGCGTCCGGGTAATCCCGATAGCTGGGTCAGGGCCGCCGATGCGCCGGCAACCGGAAAGATGGCTACCGAGGCGTTTACCGCCCGCCTGACCATCGACATCACGCCCGAGCTACGCGGGCGCATCAAGGTCGCTGCCTTCCGGCGCGGCGTCACGGTCGCCGTGATGTTGCGCGAGCTGCTGGTCCGCGAGTTTCCACCCACCGAAGGAGATCAGCCATGACCGGCAAGACCGCGTGTGCAGTGCATGAACATCCGCGGCCGGGCGGACCAGCTCCGTTCACCACATTGGTCGAACTGACCTTCCAGAAGAAGAAGGTCGAGCGCTGGATCAGGTTCGGTCACAAGAGCTTTGAGCAGATCATCGACCGCCGCCGCAGTCTCGTCGGCTTCGCACCCGAAAGCATCTTCGCCTTCGTCCGCTGGGCCTCCAACGACTACGGCACCATCGTCTCGCGGCTCGACATACTGCGCGCTGTCGGGCGTGGCGAGCCGTTCCAGACCGTGCCCTTCGTTCGCCCCGGCGGCGAGATCCTGCTGCGTATTGATGGCTGGCCAAAGGTGCAGCAAGCGCTGGCCGCCATCGACGCCGTGGACGCGCTTGGCGTCGATCCTGCGGATGCTGCGCCGGACCATTGGCGGCACGTCCACAACCGCATGATCGCCGGTCAGGACCCCAACCCCTACACGCCGGAACGCCATGCCGCATGGGTCAGCCGCCGGAGGATCGCACCATGAGCCGCCGTCATATCCTCGCCGTGTCCATGTTGGCCGTCGGTACGCTTGTCGCCACGGCCGTTGCCGATCCGCCAACCAGGCTGATCTGGAATGCGACCGCCAGCGCGCCCATCGGCTTCTACACAGTTGTTCCTGCCGATGTGGTCGAAGTTCCTGAACTCGTCGTCATCGCGCCGCCCGAACCGCTGGAGCGGTTCATGGTCGAGCGCGGCTATATCGGGCGGGGCGTGCCGCTGCTGAAACGCGTCCTCGGCTTGCCGGGACAGCGCGTCTGTCGCAGCGGTGCGACGATCACCGTCGATAACGTCGAGATGGGCGATGCACTGGAGCGCGACCGGATGGGACGCGATCTGCCGGTCTGGCAGGGCTGCCGCATCATCCGCGACGGCGAACTCTTCCTCATGAATTGGGAAATCCGGGACAGCCTCGACGGCCGTTACTTCGGACCTGTTCCCGCCAGTTCCGTCATCGGCCGGGCGCTTCCGCTCTGGACCGATGAGGAAGGCGATGGCCGCTACGAATGGCGGGCGGTCACGCATTGAACCCACGCCAAACCCACCAACACAGGAGACATACCATGCCACAGATCGGTCAATTTGCGCGTGACGCATCCGGCTTCGCCGGTCAGCTCGTCACGCTCACCATGAAGCGCGATCTCGTCATCGTGCCCGCTGAACATTCCGATGCGGAGAATGCGCCGGACTATCGCGTCCATTACATTGAGCATGACGGTCCCGAGGTCGGTGCTGCATGGAAACGCACCGGCGAAAAGGCTGGCGAATATCTCTCGGTGCTGCTCGACGATCCCGCCTTACCGCACCCGATCCGCGCCAACCTGTTCCGCGACGACGATGCAGGCTCGTCATGGTCGCTGCACTGGAGCCGCCCGCGGCCCCGCGAAGATCGCGACTGAGATCATGCGATCCCGCACCTTTCTTCTCTTCACGGCCCTGCTGTCGGCTGGCAGCGGCTCGATGCCGGCCATGGCGCAGGTCACGCTGCAACCTGCGCCTGTCACCGCGCATCCCCATGCTGCGTTCATTGCCGAGGCGTCACAGCGTTTCGGCATTCCAGAGCACTGGATTCGAGCCGTGCTGCGCGTGGAAAGCGCGGGCGATGTGCGCGCAATTTCATCGGCGGGCGCGATGGGACTGATGCAGGTCATGCCCGATACCTGGGCGGGCCTGCGCAGCCGCCATGGCCTCGGGCGCGATCCTTACGATCCGCGTGACAACATCCTCGCAGGTACGGCGTATCTGCGGGAGATGTGGGACCGCTATGGCAATGTCGCGGCCATGCTTGCCGCCTACAATGCCGGTCCCGGTCGCTATGACGAGCATCTGGCGACAGGTCGCACTTTGCCCGCAGAAACACGCGCCTATGTCGCCACGCTCGCACCTGTTCTCGGCAGGGCGACTGCGCCTGATGTGCCGACGATCGTGCCGCCGCCGCCACCGGATTGGCGCGAAGCCCCGCTCTTCGTTGCGCAATCCGGCGGCATTTCAGCGGCGGTTAATCAGCCATCGAGCGACATCCACGCAACCGCTTCTCTGCGCGATCCCGCCGTTCAGGAGCCGCAGGACAGCGGCATATTCGTGGCCCTTGCGAGCGATGGCGACAAGCCATGAGCATGGCGTTTACGCGCTCGTTCGGTCCATTTCCGGTGTGCAGTCAGGCTTGGGTGCGCCTGGCAGCATTCCCGGCAGGAAGGGCAAAAAGGGAAGGAAAGGCGGAGGGCAAGATAAAGGAAACCGGCACCCTGTCGGGCCGGTTTCTGGGCAAGCCCTTGTCTGCACATTGTTTTGGGGCGCGGCGCACGGCACCCTGCTTTTGGGTCTCGCGTGCCGCGATATGGCGCAAAGCCTTGGCTTTGTTGGGTTTTGACCGGCACTATAGCCTAATATCTGCCGTTTCCGTGTCTAAACGGCAGGGAATGGGCTCATGAGCGCCGACGACGAGAATCGCTTTCGCCCGAAGCCAGGCCGCATCAGGTCGGACGTGCCGAAGGCAGGCAAGGCGAAGAGCTTTCTGACGCAGGCGAAGAAGCTGGCGCGTCAGCTTAGCAACAGCCCTAGTAGATCATCGTCATTCGCATCACGGACGTCCTCGTCGTCCTCATCGGGTTCGGCCGGAAAGAGCGGGAAGGCATCGCGCGCTGGCAAAGGTCCGGGCGTCAAGCGTGGCCGTGGCGCGGCCTATGTCCGCGCCCGAACCCTGTCGGGCGGTTGGCGGCACAGTGCGGCCGGCGTGCGCCGCGTCGTCGTCAAAACCCGTTATGTCCAGAGCGCGGGAAAGAATGGAAAAGGGGCTGCCCATCTGCGCTACATCCAGCGCGACGGAACCTCACGTGATGGCGAGCGTGGTCAGCTCTATTCGGCGACCGAGGACCGCGCCGATGGTGATGCGTTCCTTGAACGCGGCAAGGATGACCGCCACCAGTTCCGCTTCATCGTCTCGCCCGAAGATGCCGCCGATCTTTCCGACCTCACCGAACACACCCGCGATCTGATGAGCCGCATCGAGGCCGACCTTGGCACGAAACTCGATTGGGTGGCTGTCAATCACCACAATACCGGCCATCCCCATGTCCATGTCATCGTTCGGGGCAAGGACGATCTGGGCGAGAACCTGGTCATCAATGGCGACTATCTCGCCAATGGCATTCGTGAGCGGGCGAGCGAACTGACCACGCTGGAACTCGGCCCCGTGACCGAGATCGAGCAGAGCCGCAAGCTGTCTGCCGAAATCGATCAGGACCGCTTCACGCGCATCGACCGCGCCATGACCGAGGAAGCCGACGAAAGGTTCCTCGATCTGCGCCACGAACCGGCAGATGCACGCCGCCAGTTCAACCGCACACTTCGCCTGCGCCGTCTCGCCAAGCTGGAAAAGATGGGGCTGGCTACGGAACATGCACCCGGCGTCTGGGAGCTTGGCGCGAAGATGGAACCGGCGCTGCGTGAACTCGGTGAGCGCGGTGACATCATCCGCAACATGCACAAGGCGCTGAAGGCCGATGGGCAGGAACGTGATCCGATGACCTTCCAGCTTCACCATGCCGCACCCGCGGCGCCCATCACCGGCCGCGTCGTGGACAAATATCTCACCGACGAGATGGGCGAGAACCTGACCCTCGTGGTCGACGGCATCGACGGGCGAACACACCATCTTCCCGGCATTGATCCGGCCCGCGTCGAAGACGCCCGGATTGGCAGCATCATCGAGGTCGGTCCCGCCGATACAGCACAGCGCCCATCCGATCGCACCATCGCTGCGATCTCGGAGAATGGCATTTATCGCCCGAGCCGCCACCTCGAACAGGCGAAGTTCGAGGGGCGTGTGCCGGGCGGGGATTACGAGGGTTATGTCGATGCCCATGTCCGGCGGCTGGAGGCGTTGCGCCGGGCCGGGATTGCCGAGCGGATCGACGCCGACCGGTATCGCATCCCGGAAGACTTCGAAAGCCGCGCCACTGCCTATGATGCCGGTCGCAACCGGCAGGCCAGCATCCGTGTCGTCTCGACCTTCGACCTGGAAAAGCAGATCGGCGCCGATGGTGCGACCTGGCTGGACCGGCGACTGGTTACGTCGGACGCCTCGGATATTACCCCGGCAGGGTTCGGGGAACAGGTACGAGAGGCGATGGACCAGCGCCGCGAGCATCATATCGCACAGGGCGATGCCACGCGGCAGCAGAATGGACGCATTCTCTATCGGCGCAACCTGCTCGCCAATCTGCGGGAACGGGAAGTGGCCCGCGTCGGTGCAGAGATGGCTGAGAGCAAGGCGTTGCCGTTCCGGGCGGCTGCCGATGGCGAAAATATCAGCGGCAAGTTCACCGGGACCGCACATCTATCGAGCGGCAAGTTCGCCATTGTCGAAAAGAGCCACGAGTTCACTCTTGTCCCATGGCGGCCAGTGATCGACCGCCAGCTCGGCCGCGAGGTTGCGGGCATCGTGCAGGGTGGATCGGTATCGTGGCAAATGGGGCGAACACGAGGACTCGGGATTTGAGCCTTTGCCGATCTGGCACCTCGCAAATTGTTCTGTCGACATCGGCATCTGAAAGGGCCTGTCCGATGTGCCGCCGATAGTATCCGGCAACACGGCACCCCTGCTTTTCCTGTTGCCGCTTTCGAAAACGTCTATTCTTTGATCGGCTCCGACTCTCTTGCCGATTGGAGCCTGTATGCGTGGTGGCCGAATACTCTGGGGCCAGATCATTGTCGTATTCACCATTGTCCTGGTGATGGTCTGGACTTCGACACAATGGGTGGCCTTCCGCCTTGGCTTTCAGCCCCAGCTCGGCAATCCATGGTTCGATGTTGCGGGATGGCCGGTCTATTATCCTCCGGCCTTCTTCTGGTGGTGGTTTTCCTATGACGCCTATGCGCCCGGTATTTTCACCGAAGGCGCGTTCATCGCCACGTCCGGGGCGTTGTTCGCTATCGCCGCCGCTTTTTTCATGTCGATCATCCGGGCGCGCGAGGCGCGCAACGTCGCCACCTACGGTTCTGCGCGATGGGCCGAGGACAAGGAAATCCATGCTGCCGGACTGCTCGGTCCCGATGGCGTGGTCCTTGGCAGGCATAGCAAGGACTATCTCCGGCACGACGGCCCCGAGCATGTCCTTTGTTTCGCGCCCACCCGATCAGGCAAAGGCGTCGGTCTCGTTGTGCCGACGCTGCTGACCTGGCCGGGAAGTTGCATCGTGCACGACATCAAGGGTGAGAACTGGAATCTGACGGCCGGCTTCCGGTCCCATCACGGCCGCGTCCTGCTGTTCGATCCGACCAATGTGCATTCCGCAGCTTACAACCCGCTGCTGGAAGTCCGTCAGGGGGAGTGGGAAGTCCGCGATGTCCAGAACATCGCGGATATTCTGGTCGATCCCGAGGGCAGTCTCGACAAGCGCAACCATTGGGAAAAGACCAGCCATTCGCTACTGGTCGGCGCCATCCTGCATGTTCTCTATGCCGAGAAGGACAAGACGCTGGCGGGGGTCGCGAGCTTTCTGTCCGATCCGCGCCGTCCGGTCGAGGCGACCTTGCGCGCCATGATGGACACGCCGCATCTGGGCGAAGCCGGTGTGCATCCCGTCATCGCCTCATCGGCACGCGAACTGCTTAACAAGTCCGAGAACGAACGCTCCGGCGTGCTGTCCACGGCGATGTCCTTTCTCGGTCTCTACCGAGATCCGGTCGTGGCCCGCGTGACGGCCCGCTGCGACTGGCGCATTGCTGATCTGGTCGGAGCAAAAGAACCGGTCAGCCTCTACCTCGTCGTACCGCCCTCGGACATCAACCGGACCAAGCCGCTGATCCGTCTGATCCTCAATCAGGTCGGGCGGCGGCTGACCGAGGAACTGGAAACCACCGGAAAACGCCATCGTCTCCTGTTGATGCTGGACGAGTTCCCCGCGCTCGGGCGGCTTGATTTCTTTGAATCGGCGCTCGCCTTCATGGCCGGCTACGGCCTCAAAGCGTTCCTGATCGCGCAGTCGCTCAACCAGATCGAGCGCGCCTATGGGCAGAACAACGCCATTCTCGACAACTGCCATGTGCGTGTCGCCTTTGCTGCCAACGATGAACGCACCGCCAAGCGGATTAGCGACGCGCTCGGCACGGCGACAGAAATGCGCGATTCCACCAACTATGCCGGTCATCGCCTCGCGCCCTGGCTCGGGCATCTCATGGTTTCGCGGCAGGAAACAGCGCGGCCGCTCCTGACACCGGGCGAGATCATGCAGCTTCCGCCAACCGACGAGATCGTCATGGTAGCGGGTGTGCCGCCCATCCGCGCCGCCAAGGCGCGCTACTATGCCGATGCGCGGCTTCAGGAACGGGTGCTGCCGCCGCCCGATCTGCGCAAGCCGTCGGTGAAGATGGCAACATCGGCGCCAGACGACTGGACGAGCCGTGTTGTTGCGGCCGCGGCCGGCCACGGCCCCACGTCGAACACGTCCGACGACGATCCTGCCAATGCCGGTATCCGTCGTGAGCCGGAGCTTCCCGAGCATGAGGAAATCATCCCGCCGCCACCGCCGCCATCGCAGGAGTTCGATTTTCTCGATGATGAGCCCGACGTCGATGCCGCCAAAGCCCGTGCCATGCGTCAGCGGATGCGCATGGTCGCGCGGCAGGCGTCACTCGACCCAAATGACGGCATCGAGCTTTGAGAAGGAAGACAGGCATGACGAGTCGCACCCGCATGAATGTCTACTTCTCCCCGGATCTGCTGAAGCAGGTCGAGGGTCTGGCGCTGCGTCGCAATGTTTCAAAATCCGCAGTGATCGAGGCTGCGGTAGCATCCTTCCTGTCCGGTGACACGACCGAACGGCTGGAAGCCGCAATGTCGCGACGCCTGGATAAGCTTGGCCGCCAGTTCGATATGCTGGACGAAGATGTCGCCATCCTCGGCGAGACGCTTTCGCTGTTCGTACAATTCTGGCTCACCATGACGCCGCCGCTGTCAGATAGCGCGAAACAATCGGCGCGCATCAAGGGCAACGAGCGCTTCGAAGGCTTCATGCAGACGCTGGGCAAGCGCCTGGCTTCCGGCGACAGGTTCCTGAAAGAGTTGTCGCGGGATATGGATTCGCTTCACGATCTTTCGTCACAAGGCCAGTCTGAAGCCGATGGAAACCAGCCCTGAACTTTCGATCCATCCTATTTACCGCCCTGCGCCGCCGATGCCCGCACACGCGTAAACATCTGTTGAAACGGCCCTAAATCAGGTTCTTTTAATCGACCCCAATCCGGGGTCCGTCTTTTGCGCGTCCCGCCATGAACGGGGCCGCCATGACCGCATCACATCAGAAACCCGAGACGATTGCGCGTGGTGCGCGGATGCTGCGCACCGCGCTCGGTACATCGATTGCCCGGTTTCTGGAAGATCCAGCTGTGGTCGAGGTGATGCTGAATCCCGATGGCCGCATCTGGGTGGATCGGCTCTCCGAAGGGCTGGCCGATACGGGGGAGAGGCTGTCGGCTGCCGATGGCGAGCGGATCGTCAGGCTGGTCGCCCATCATGTCGGCGCCGAGGTTCATGCCCGCAATCCGCGTGTGTCGGCTGAACTGCCCGAGACCGGAGAGCGCTTCGAAGGGTTGCTGCCGCCTGTCGTCACGGCGCCGACCTTTGCCATCCGCAAGCCTGCCGTCGCGGTGTTCACGCTCGACGACTATGTAAACGCCGGGATCATGACCAGTGCTCAGGCCGAGGTGCTGCGCCTGAACGTCGCCACGCGCGCCAATATCCTTGTCGCGGGCGGCACCTCGACCGGAAAAACCACGCTGACCAACGCGCTGCTGGCAGAAGTCGCCAAGACTTCGGACCGCGTCGTGATCATTGAAGACACGCGCGAACTGCAATGCGCCGCGCCCAATCTGGTCGCGATGCGCACCAAAGATGGCGTGGCGACGCTCTCCGACCTGGTGCGTTCGTCGCTACGCCTGCGCCCGGATCGCATCCCGGTCGGCGAGGTGCGCGGGTCCGAAGCTCTCGACCTCCTTAAAGCCTGGGGCACCGGCCATCCGGGCGGGATCGGCACCATCCATGCCGGTTCCGGCATTGGCGCGCTGCGACGCCTCGAACAGCTCATCCAGGAAGCCGTCATCACCGTCCCGCGCGCCCTGATTGCCGAGACAATCGACCTCGTCGCCGTTCTTGCCGGACGCGGCTCTTCCCGCCGGCTGGTCGAACTCGCCCGCGTCGATGGGCTGGGGCCGGACGGCGATTACGCCATCACGCATCCCATCACTTTGGCAACCACCCCGAAAGGAAACCCTTCATGATCCGCACGATTTCACGCGGCTGCCGCATCATGGCAACCGCCGCTGCCACTGTTTCCATCAGTCTGATGCTGGCGCCTGCCGCACACGCCTCCGGCTCCTCCATGCCCTGGGAGGCCCCGCTTCAGTCGATCCTCCAGTCGATCGAGGGTCCTGTCGCCAAGATCATCGCCGTCATCGTCATCATCGCCACCGGCCTGGCGCTGGCCTTCGGTGATACCTCCGGCGGCTTCCGCCGCCTGATCCAGATCGTCTTCGGCCTGTCCATCGCCTTCGCCGCGTCGAGCTTCTTCCTGTCGTTCTTCTCGTTCGGCGGCGGGGCGCTCATCTGATGGCGGGTGGCCTCGAACAGCTCGACGCGGTGCCGGGCTTCTCCATCCCGGTTCACCGGGCGCTGACCGAGCATATCCTGCTCGGCGGCGCACCGCGTTCGATTGCCATCGTCAACGGCACGCTGGCCGGCGCCGTCGGCCTCGGCCTTCGTCTCTGGCTGGTTGGCATCGCCATCTGGGCGGTCGGTCATTTCCTCGCGGTATGGGCTGCCAAACGCGATCCGCTTTTTGTCGAGGTGGGCCGCAGGCACCTGCGCATACCCGGTCATCTGTCAGTGTGAGGGCGCGGCCATGATGAACCTCACCGAATATCGCCGTACCGCTACCCGCCTCGCGGATTTCCTGCCCTGGGCCGCGCTGGTTGGCTCGGGCGTCGTGCTGAACAAGGACGGCAGTTTCCAGAGGACTGCGAAGTTTCGCGGGCCGGATCTGGATTCCGCTGTTGCCGCCGAACTGGTCGCGGTCGCCGGGCGTATCAACAACGCCGTGCGCCGCCTCGGCTCCGGCTGGTCGATCTTTGTTGAGGCACAACGAAGCGAAGCCGCGACCTATCCCGGCAGCCAATTTCCTGATCCGGCCTCCGCTCTTCTCGATGCCGAGCGCAAAGCTGCCTTCGAGGAAGCGGGCACGCATTTCGTGTCAGGCTACTTCCTGACCTTCCTCTGGCTGCCACCCGCCGAAGATGCGGCTCGCGCCGAGACCTGGCTCTACGAGGGCCGTGAGCAATCCGGCGTCAATCCATGGGAGCTGATGCGCGGCTTCATCGACCGCACCGACCGCGTGCTGGCGCTGCTCGACGGCTTCATGCCCGAATGCCACTGGATCGATGACGCGGGCACGCTGACCTATCTCCATTCCACGATTTCCACGAACCGCCATCGTGTTCGCGTGCCCGAAGTGCCCATGCACCTCGATGCGCTGCTGGCCGATCAGCCGCTGACTGGCGGGTTGGAACCGCGCCTTGGTGACAAGCATCTGCGCGTCCTGACCATTATCGGCTTTCCGACAGCGACCACGCCCGGCCTGCTCGACGAGATGAACCGGCTCGCGTTCCCGTATCGCTGGTCCACCCGCGCCATCCTGATGGACAAGACGGACGCGACGAAACTCCTCACCAAAATCCGCCGTCAATGGTTCGCCAAGAGAAAATCCATCGCCGCGATCCTCAAGGAGGTGATGACCAACGAGCAATCGGCGCTGGTGGACACCGATGCGTCCAACAAGGCGCTCGATGCCGACATGGCCTTGCAGGAACTGGGCGCTGACGTCGCCGGCATGGCCTATGTCACAGCAACCGTCACCGTCTGGGACGCCGACCCCCGTATCGCCGACGAGAAGCTGCGTCTGGTCGAGAAGATCATTCAGGGCCGTGACTTCACGGCCATGCCGGAAACTGTCAATGCCGTCGATGCCTGGCTAGGCTCGATCCCCGGACATGCCTACGCCAATGTCCGGCAGCCGCCGATCTCGACGCTCAACCTCGCCCACATGATCCCTCTATCGGCCGTGTGGGCGGGGCCGGAACGGAACGAACATCTCGGAGCGCCCCCCTTGCTGTACGGCAAGACCGAAGGTTCGACTCCGTTCCGGCTTTCCCTTCATGTCGGCGACGTGGGCCATACCCTCGTCGTCGGCCCGACCGGCGCGGGCAAGTCCGTGCTGCTGGCGCTGATGGCGCTGCAATTTCGCCGCTATGATCGCAGCCAGATTTTCGCTTTCGATTTCGGGGGATCGATCCGGGCATCCGCGCTCGCCATGGGTGGCGACTGGCATGATCTCGGCGGTGGATTGACCGAGGGATCGGAGGTTTCCGTTTCCCTGCAACCGCTGGCGCGGATCGATGATGCCTATGAACGGTCATGGGCCGCTGACTGGATCGCCGCGATCCTGATGCGTGAAGGCATGATCATCACGCCGGAGGTGAAGGAGCACATCTGGACGGCGCTGACATCGCTGGCATCCGCCCCGGCGGGGGAACGGACCATCACCGGCCTTGCCGTGCTGCTGCAATCCAACGATCTGAAACAGGCGTTGCGCCCTTACTGCATTGGCGGCGCCTATGGCCGGTTGCTCGACGCCGAGGCCGAACATCTCGGATCAGCCGATGTACAGGCCTTCGAGATCGAGGGGCTGGTCGGCACTGGGGCTGCGCCTGCCGTCCTGTCCTATCTGTTTCATCGGATCGGCGACCGGCTCGACGGTCGGCCAACCCTGCTCATCATCGACGAAGGCTGGCTGGCGCTCGATGACGAGGGGTTCGCCAACCAGCTGCGCGAATGGCTGAAGACACTCAGGAAGAAGAACGCTTCCGTCATCTTCGCCACGCAATCGCTCTCGGACATTGACGGCAGCAATATCGCGCCCGCCATCATCGAAAGCTGCCCGACGCGGCTGCTTCTCCCGAATGAACGCGCCATCGAGCCGCAGATCACGGCAATCTACCGCCGCTTCGGCCTCAATGACCGGCAAATCGAGATCCTCGCGCGGGCCACGCCAAAGCGGGACTATTACTGCCAATCGCGGCGCGGCAATCGCCTGTTCGAGCTTGGCCTCAGCGAAGTCGGCCTCGCGCTCTGCGCCGCATCATCCAAATCCGATCAGACCCGTATCGCCGAACTCGTCGCCGAGCATGGGCAGGACGGTTTTCTCGCGGCCTGGCTGCGCCATCGCGGCGTCGAATGGGCCGTCGATCTGATCCCGAACCTCACAAATCTTGTCGAACGGACAGAGCCCGCTCGGCCGGTCGCGCCAGACCAAATCCATCCAGATGACAGCCAAGAAAAGGAGACCCTGCCATGATCCGTATCCCCGTTTCCCGATATGTCAGTGCATCCGTGCTGGCGCTGACGCTCGCCATGCCTGTTGCACTGTCGCCCATGCTGGCAAGCCCCGCTCACGCTTTTGGCTTCGGCCGCATCGTCTATGATCCGACCAACTATGCGCAGAACCTTCTGACTGCCGCACGTACGCTGGAGCAGATCAACCACCAGATCACCTCGCTTCAGAATGAAGCGCAGATGCTCATCAATCAGGCGAAGAATCTCGCCAGTCTGCCATATTCCTCGCTCCAGACTTTGCAGCAGAATGTCCAGCGCACGCAGCAGCTTCTGGCCCAGGCGCAGAACATTGCCTTCGACGTGCAGAACGTCGATCAAATGTTCCAACAGAAATACGGCAAGGTTTCGCTGTCCGCGACCGACGCCCAGCTCGTCGCCGATGCGCGGTCCCGCTGGCAGAATACGGTCGGCGGTTTGCAGGACGCCATGCGCGTGCAGGCTGGTGTCGTCGGAAATATCGACACCAACCGCGCTGAAATGTCCGCCCTTGTCGGGCAGAGCCAGAACGCGACCGGCGCGTTACAGGCGACACAGGCGGGCAATCAGCTTCTCGCGCTCCAGTCGCAGCAGCTTTCCGACCTGATCGCGCTGATGTCCGCCAATGGTCGCTCCGAAGCCCTGATCGAAGCCGAGCGTGCCACCGCCGCCGAACAAGGCCGCATCCAGCGCGAGCGCTTTCTGACGCCGGGATCGGGCTATCAGCCCGGCAATGCCCGGATGTTCGGCAACGGCAACAACTGACCGGACAAGAGGGGCGCGACATGGACGGCAAGATGCTGGCCCGGCTGGGCGCGATCATATTCGTGGCCATCGCCATCACCGCGACGGTGATCGAAATGACACGCGAGGACGAACCAGCACAGCCCCGCGCGGCGCCGGCGCTTCAGGCGCCTGCCGATCCGCTGCGCCAGAGCCTGCGCCACTGCCAGCAGTTAGGCGAGGCCGCCGTGAACGATCCCGGCTGCCTCGCCACCTGGGCCGAGAGCCGCGACCGGTTCCTCGGCCGGACGCCGGTGCCCGCCGCCCCGCATCAGAACGGGGGACAGTGAACCATGGGCGGCACCGGCGTCATCGACAACTTTCTGGGTGTTTTCACCAGTTACATCGACAGCGGCTTCGGCCTGCTTGGCGGCGAGGTCGCCTTCATCGCCACCACGCTAATCGTCATCGACGTGACGCTGGCCGCACTCTTCTGGTCCTGGGGTGCGGATGACGACATCATCGCCCGGCTGGTCAAGAAGACGCTCTTCGTCGGGGTCTTCGCATACCTGATCGGCAACTGGAACAATCTCGCCCAGATCATCTTCGACAGCTTCGCCGGTCTTGGCCTGAAAGGTTCGGGCACCAGCTTTTCCGCCGCCGATCTGCTGCGGCCCGGCAAGGTGGCGCAGACTGGCCTCGATGCCGGTCGCCCGCTGCTCGAATCCATCTCGGACATGATGGGCTATTGGTCGTTCTTCGAGAACTTCATCCAGATCGCCTGCCTGATGTTCGCCTGGGCGCTGGTACTGCTGGCCTTCTTCATTCTCGCCGTGCAGCTCTTTGTCACGCTGATCGAGTTCAAGCTGACAACGCTGGCGGGCTTTGTCCTCATTCCCTTCGGCCTCTTCGGCAAGACCGCCTTCATGGCCGAGCGCGTTCTTGGCAATGTCGTTTCCTCCGGCATCAAGGTGCTGGTCCTGGCCGTCATCATCGGCATCGGATCAACCCTATTTAGCCAATTCACGGCAGGCTTCGGCGGCGTGACGCCGACCATCGACGACGCCATGGCGATCGTGCTTGCGGCCCTTTCCCTTCTCGGCCTCGGCATCTTCGGTCCCGGCATCGCTTCCGGTCTGGTTTCTGGCGGCCCGCAGCTTGGCGCAGGTGCAGCAGTTGGAACCGGTCTCGCCGCTGGCGGCATGATGCTTGCTGGCGGCGCTGCCGCTGGCATGGCCGCGAAGGGAGGGGCAGCGGCGCTGTCGGGTGGATCTGCTGCCGTCCGTGGCGGTGCTGCTGCCGCAGGGGCGGCGAGCGCCGCCTATAGTGTCGGATCGCTCGGCCAGTCAGGGGCTGCCGGTGTTGCCTCCGGCCTCGGCGGTGTTGCCCGCGCGGCAGGCTCCGCCGCCGCATCGCCCCTGAAACGGACGGCCTCGAAAGCAGCGGAAAACGTCAAATCCAGCTTCTCCGATGGCGCGCGCGCCGGGCTCGGCGTCACCGGTGGATCGTCCTCGCAGGGAACCATTGGTGGTGCGAGCGTGGCCGGTGCCGCACCCGCCTCCGCACCGGCGGGTGGACCGCCTGCATGGGCGCAGCAGATGCACCGCCGCCAGGCGCTCAATCACGGCACGACCATGGCCGCCCATGCCGTCCGCTCCGGTGACAGCCACGGCGGCGGCTCTTCCGTCAACATTTCCGAAAGTGACCGCTCATGAACATCATCAGACGTCCAGCGACCCATTACGGCAAATCGCCCGAACCCGAGACGCCTTACCAGAAAGCCGCGCAAGTATGGGACGAGCGTATTGGCACGGCTCGCGCGCAGGCCAAGAACTGGCGCTATATGGCCTTCGGCTCGCTGATCCTCTCGGCGGGCTTCGCTGCCGCGCTCGTTCTGCAATCGGCGCGAGGGACCGTCGTGCCCTGGGTGGTGCAGGTCGATAATCTCGGCCAGGCCCAGACCGTCGCCTCAGCCACGGCCGATTACCGTCCGACCGATCCGCAGATCGCCTTCCATCTTGGCCGCTTCATCGAGCAGACGCGCTCGATCCCGGCGGACGCCATCATCGTGCGCCAGAACTGGCTGCGCGCCTATGAGTTCACCACGGATAGGGGAGCGGCCGCGCTCAACGACTATGCCCGCGCCAACGATCCGTTCACCCGTGTCGGCCGCCAGCAGATCGCAGTCGAGGTTTCCAGCGTCATACGCGCCTCGAACGACAGCTTCCGCGTTGCCTGGACCGAGCGTCACTATGAGAACGGGCAGCTTTCCAGGACCGAGCGCTGGACCGCGATCCTGACCATCGTGATCCAGACGCCGCGCGATGCCGAGCGTCTGCGCGCCAATCCGCTCGGCATCTACGTCAATGCAATTTCATGGTCGCGGGAGATGAGCCAATGACCATCGCGTTTCCCCGCAATTCCGCCTTGCCGGTTTTCCGTAAGCCCGCCCTCGCGGCTTTGATGCTCTCGGCCACCATGCTGGCAGGCTGCGCCACCAACAAGACGCCGCAGTTCAGCTATGATGCCAATGTTCCGGCTCTACCGACCGTGCAGGCCACCGTTACGGATGATCGGCCCCGACCGCTTCACACGCCGCCAGCCTGGACGGTTGCGCGTGGTGGGACCGCAGCGGGAACACCGGCAGGCCGGGTCGAGAACGCCAATGCCGCCGCCCGCGTCGAACCGCGCCGCGAGGGTTACTATAACGCCATCCAGATCTATCCCTGGTCGGAAGGCGCGCTCTATCAGGTCTATGCAGCACCAGGACAGATCACCAATATCGCGCTGGAGCCGGGCGAAAGCCTGACCGGCGCGGGACCGATCGCGGCGGGAGACACCGCTCGCTGGATCATTGGCGATACCGAGAGCGGGAGCGGTACGTCGCGCCGGGTCCATATTCTCGTCAAACCATCCCGATCCGACATCTCAACCAATCTCGTGGTGACGACCGATCGACGCACCTATATGATCGAGCTGCGCGCCCGCGAGGCGCTCTATATGCCGTCCGTATCTTGGTCTTATCCGGCGCTGCCTGCCGGTCAGCGCCAGACCGTTCCCGCAGCACCCATCATCCCGGTCGAGGCGGCACGCAACTATCGTTACGGCCTGACCGGAGATACGCCGCCATGGCGGCCGATTTCCGTCTTCGACGATGGCCGCCGTGTCTATGTCGTTTTCCCGCGCGGCATCGTGCAGGGAGAGATGCCGCCGATCTTCGTCATCGGTTCCAAGGGCGAGACCCAGATCGTCAATTCCCGTGTTCACCAGAACATCTTGATCGTCGATCGGCTGTTCGGAGCGGCTGAGCTGCGTCTTGGTAGCGGCAAGCAGCAGCAGACGGTCAGGATCGTTCGCATCGAGCAAAGGCAAGCTGCCCAGCCCGCCAAAACCGGGGAGCAACCGTCATGAGTGAAGAGGCCACCACCAACCCAACGCCGATGCGTCTGCGTGCCGAGCCGCCGCGCGTCACGCGCCTGTCGCGCAAGATGCTGGCCGGTGCCGGGGCTGTTGCGCTCCTCGGTATCGGCGGGGCGCTGATCTATGCGCTCCAGACGCGCGACATGAGCGGAAACGGTGAAGAACTCTATTCGACCGAGAATCGCGCCACGGCAGATGGACTGGCGGGTCTGCCGAAGGATTATACCGGGCCGGTCCTGGGGCCGGCATTGCCGGGCGATCTCGGTGGCCCGATCCTGGATGCCCAGAACCGGGGTCAGCCCGTCACGCCGCCCGCCATGGCGACGCCTGCCCGCGATCCTGCCGAAGAGCGCCGGCTTGCCGAAGAAGAAGCTGCGCGTCTCAGTACAGTGTTCTTCCAGTCCGGGCCAAGAGTGGCGACGACGCCTGGCTCCAATATGCCGGGCCTTGCTGGCCTTGACCTTGGTGGCCAGCCCGCAACACAGGACCGCCACACGGCATTTCTGAATGGGCCGGTGGAACGGCAGACCGTTGCCATGGATCGGATCATGGCGCCAGCCTCGCCCTACATCCTTCAGGCAGGGGCCGTAATCCCGGCGGCGATGATTACCGGTATCCGCTCGGACCTTCCCGGCCAGATCACCGCGCAGGTCACGGAAAATGTCTATGACAGCCCGACCGGCAGCCTGCTGCTAATCCCGCAGGGAACGCGCATCATCGGTCAGTATGACGCCGGTGTGCAGTTCGGTCAGCGCCGCGTGCTGCTGGTCTGGAACCGCCTGATCCTGCCCAACGGCCGCTCTATCGTGCTGGAGCGCCAGCCCGGTGCGGACGCTTCCGGCTATGCCGGGCTGGAAGATGGCGTTGATTACCACTGGTGGGATCTCATGAAGGCGGCGGGGCTGTCCACGCTGCTCGGCATCGGCACGGAACTGGCGACCGACGACGAGGATCGTCTGATCCGGGCCATCCGCGACGGAGCGCAGGATACCATCAATCAGGCAGGACAACAGATCGTCCAGCGCCAGTTGCAGGTCGCGCCGACCCTGACGATCCGGCCGGGCTACCCGGTCAGGGTCATCGTTACCCGCGATCTCGTACTCGAACCTTATAGGAACTGACCATGACGAAGCTGAAGCTCGGGCCTCTCATCGAAGACAAACCCGTGAAGGTGGCGGTGGAACTGCCGGGGCCGCTGCACCGCGATCTTGCCGCCTATGCCGAAGTGCTGGCTCGCGAAACCGGCCAGCCCGCTGCCGATCCTGTCAGGCTGATTGTGCCGATGCTGGAGCGGTTCATTGCGACAGATCGGGGCTTTGCCAGCGCCCGAAGATCTCGCTCATGAGGTGCCGCGCGTGCCATTGCGCGTCGCGGCGATGATTTCCATCAACGTATCGACGGCCTCTCGTGTCGCGTCCCATTTGGCGGGCTGATCCATTTCCCGGTTCTGAAGGGTGAGGCTTACCGCACCATGTACCGTTGACCAGAACATGAAGCTGTAGCGACTCAGATCCATGCCGCGCAAAAAACCTTCCTCCTGAGAGCAGCGAAGCCCCGTCAGAAACAGATTGAATATCTGGCTCCCGGTTTCGCTCGACCACGGGTCATCGCTGACCCCGAGCTTCGGCGGCGGTGTGAACATCAGCCGATATAGCGTGGGGTTTTCCAGGGCAAAGCGGACATAGGCATAGCTGCCATCACGCAAATAGCCGAATGGATTGCCGCGCATCTGTTCGAAGATGGCCAGCTTTTCCCTGTATAGCCGGTTGAACCCTTCTTCCCGAACGGCGCGCAGCAAGGCGCTTTTGTTGCGGAAATGGCCGTAAAGCGCTGGTGCTGTGCAACCGATGGCATGCGCGACCGCAGTCAACGGTACGTCGAGGTCGCCACGCTCTGACAGCAGCCGGATCGTTTCGTCGATCGCACGACGAGCAATATCAAGTTCTTGCTCTTTCCGGGGACGGGCCATTCCGATGCCTGTTGCAACTTGTCGTGAAAACTAAACGACATTTACTTTTTTCGTTGACGGGACGGAAGTCAAGAAGCAGCATTCGGTAACTGAACGTCGTTTAGTTTGAGGATGTGCGGAGAGCTGATGAACGCACACAGATCGATTTTCGCGTTGATGATGGCGGGGTGCCCGTCAGAAGCCGAACGCTGTTTCGGATGATGCACCATGGCTGTGATCGGGAACAATCAGACCTCGCCTGATGATAGCCTCACAAACGTCGTTAAGGGGAAACCCGGTACATCTGCGGTCCGGCTGAACCAGTTGCGATATTTTGTTGCCGCCGTCGACTATGGGAGTTTTCGCAAGGCTGCTGCCGCGCTTTCTGTGCAGGAATCCTCCATCAGCCGACGAATCCGTGATCTCGAAGATGAACTCGGGGCGTCGCTTTTCATGCGTCATGCTGGCGGGGTGCGGTTGACCGTTGCCGGGCGGGAATTCCTGCGCAACGCTCGCCATGCTCTCCGCCAGATCGACATTGGGGTGACCAAGGTGGCGGCGGTTGGCCGGGCAGAGCAAGGGCTGATCAAGGTCGGGATATTTTCGTCCCTTGCGTCAGGATTTCTGTTCGATCTGTTGCGTGCCTTCGGCACGCGCCACCCGAACGTGCAGGTCGACCTTATTGACGGCAATCCGCCCGAGCACATCGCGGCTGTCCGGAAACTTTGTCTGGACGTCGCATTCATCACGGGAACCGCGGCATGGGATGGCTGTGAGGCGGAGCATTTATGGTGCGAGAAGGTTTTCGTGGTGCTGCCCGATAACCACCCTTTGACGGGCAAGCCGGAACTTGGATGGGGCGATTTGGTCTCCGAGCGGTTCATTGTGAGTGACGTTGCGCCGGGTCAGGAGATCCACGACTATTTGGTTGCTCACCTTGCGGGTCTCGGCCGCCACCTCGATATTCAGTCTCAGCAGGTCGGCCGCGACAATATCCTATCGCTGGTCGCTCTCGGTCGCGGCCTCACTCTGACGAGCGAAGCAACAACCGTGGCCCAGTTTCCAGGGATCACCTACCGGGAACTTGCGGATGAGGTGCTGCCGTTCAGCATGGTCTGGTCCGCGCAAAACGACAATCCGGCGTCTCGGCGGTTGTTGAGCCTGGCACGATCGCTGACAGGGCTGGCCCGGCGAAAATAGGGTTTGACGGCACTGTACGATCACGCCGTAGCATTGGCTGCAATCGACATCGACCGTGTCGGCATCGAAGATGTCGTGGCCCTGCCCACCTCCAGGCTGACCGACTTCGATAGCGCTTTTGCCCCGCCGTGTTTGTGCACGGTGACACGGTGCGCATCCGGCCTTCCTCGGGCTTGACAGTTTGAGGTTTGTTAGAATAGAAAGTATACGGACATCGCAAGGTGTCCCATATACTTTTTATCCTTTCAAGTGCGGCGGGACGAGCAATGCTGAAATGGGGTGTCGAGAGGCGGTTGGAGTTCATCGAATTCCGCCTGTTCTGGGAGGGGGGTGTCAATCGCTCTGACCTGATCGATACGTTTGGCGTCTCCGTTCCGCAGGCGTCAAAGGACTTGACCCATTATCAGGAGCGTGCGCCGCAGAATGCGGTCTATGACAAAAGCGCTCGCCGCTACGTAGCCGGCCCGGAATTTCAGCCGGTGTTTCTAGACCCTGACCCGGACGCCTATCTCATGCGGCTCCGATCGATGGCGGAAGGTTTCGCCGACGCGGGGGCGAACTGGCTCGCTGCCCCGCCTGACATGGATATCGCTCTGACTTTGCGCCGTAAGGTCGATACTGAAGTTCTGCGTTCAGTTCTGGCGGCAGTGCGGGAGGAAAGATCGCTGGATCTTCACTACCAATCCATGAACCGCGATCGGCCCGATCCGGCATGGCGGCGGATTACCCCGCATGCCTTCGGCTTTGATGGCCTGCGCTGGCATGTGCGGGCCTGGTGCCATGAGACGGAGCGCTTCAAGGATTTCCTGCTCTCGCGTGTCCTTGGATTCGGCGAGTTCGGCGAGCCAGGTGCTGCTGCGGCACAGGACCGGCTGTGGCAGGAAACCTTCGATATCACCCTTGTGCCGCATCCTGATCTGTCGGTCGGTCAGCAGGCGGTGGTCGCAAAGGATTACAACATGGCGGACGGGCGCGCTGTGCTGACAGTTCGCTACGCCATGCTGTTCTATGTGCTCAAGCGGCTAGGACTCCTTGATGGGGCTAGGCTGCGTGATCCCCGGACCCAGCATATCGTTGCCGCTGACGAAGACGAGGTTGCCGCCGCCCTTGAGCGTGCGCAGCATGAGTTCGATGAGGCTGACACAGCAAACGGGGCGGTACCTAAATGATGGTGGCCGCAGCGAAATATCGGATGTCCTTTGGCGTGGGCGGGCTGATGCTCAATGAGAGCATCGTGATTGCTCAAGCTTATCAACCCGGTGAGAACTGGGCATCTGCTCGTGAGCGTTTGCTGGCCCAGGGCGCGTCATCCTTACCCAAACTGGCCTCGCAAACCCGCGCGCTTCGTGAAGTGTACGACCGGATAGGCCATCTCTCCGATGCCGAACGTCATTACCTGTCGGTAGAGGCTGACCGCGCCGAGCAGCAGGCGATGATGTGGCTGGCGGTCTGCCGGACCTATCGTTTTGTCCACGAATTCGCAGTCGAGGTGATCAGCGAACGCTACCAATCATGGCGGCTCGACCTGGGCCATGAGGTTTTTGACCGCTTTCTCGCGGAGAAGGCTGAAAGCGATCCCGGCCTCGCCGCTCTTTCAGCTTCAACCTGCGCGAAATTGCGTCAGGTCTTGTTTCGGATACTACGTGAAGTTGGTTTGATAAGCGTCGAGGGTAGAATTCAGCCGATTTGGTTATCGGGGCGCATGAAGCGGCTGATTGAGGAGAGTAATCCGGCGGACTTGCAGGTCTTTCCCGGAAATGGGGGGTAATGGTGGGCACGAAAACTGATCGGCGCGCCCGCGCCGAGCACCTATTCAGGGTAGTTTCCAGCGATCGGTTCTTGCAAAAGCAAGGGCTGGGAAACGAGGTTCCCTTTTTTATCTGCGCTTTTGATGCCGAAGACGGACTGAGCCTGGGCGAGGATCGCGAGGATCTGATCGCCCGGCTGAGCCACGCCGGTGTGCGCGTACTTGATATCGATCTCTATGACCTTTCGATCAGGATCCTCGAAGACCGGGGTATCTTCGAGCAGATCCTTGAGGTTGAAGCCGAAACGGAAAAGGCGGAGCTCAAGGAACTGTTGCAGGGGGTTCTGGACCCGCAGGCGCACCTTATTCCAGAGATTGCGCGGCGCATCGAAGAAGTCCCGCACGACGTGATCTTCCTGTCAGGCGTAGGCGAGGTTTACCCCTACCTGCGGTCGCACAACGTACTCAACAACCTGCAAAGCACCGCGAAAGATCGCCCGACGGTCATGTTCTTTCCGGGAAAATACACGCACGCGCTGGCGACAGGAGCATCGCTGGAATTGTTCGGCGTACTCCATGACGACAAATACTACCGTGCGTTCAATATCATGAATTACGAGGTCTGACCGATGGCTGTTTTTCTGCGTGATATCTTTGCCAAGCCGGTCGACCGTTCGATCGATGGGGTGATCAAGGCTGACGACAAGGCCAGCCTCCTGACCGAGCTCGATGAATATGTCATCACCAACGAGATCGGCGCCCGACTGGAGCAATTCCTCGACGCCTACAACAATTACGATACCGCGAACGGCGTGTGGATTTCGGGCTTCTTCGGATCAGGTAAGTCTCACCTGCTGAAGATGCTCGCTCTTCTGCTGGAGAACGACGAGGTCGAGGGGGAGCACGCCATCGAGATATTTGAGCGCAAGCTCGCGGGCAACCCGATGCTGGCGGGGGCCTTGCGCAAGGCAGTGTCGATCCCGTCCCGGTCGGTCTTGTTCAATATAGACCAGAAGGCGGATGTGATCTCGAAGACGGATGTCGATGCACTTCTGGCCGTCTTCCAGAAGGTCTTTGACGAGATGTGCGGCTATTATGGCAAGCTCCCGCATATCGCGCAGTTCGAGCGTGATCTCGACAGCCGCGGCAAGCTCGATGCCTTCAAAGCGGCCTTTGCGCAGTTTTCCGGAAAGCCTTGGGAGCGCGGGCGCGAACAGGCTCTGATGGAAGGCAAGCACATTGCCGCCGCCTTTGCCGAGGTCACGGGCGATGAGGTCAAGGATATTCTTGGTCAGTATCGCAAGGATACGAAGGTCTCGATCGAAGATTTTGCCAATATGGTGAAGTCATGGATCGATGCGCAGGGACCGAAGTTCCGGCTGAATTTCTTCGTCGATGAGGTGGGGCAGTATATCGCTGACAACGTCAAGCTCATGACGAACCTGCAAACCATTGCCGAAAGCCTGAACACTAAGTGCAAGGGGCAGGCCTGGATTGTTGTCACTGCCCAGCAGGACATGGGTTCGGTTATCGGGGATCTAACGGCACAGCAAGAAAATGACTTTTCGAAAATTCAGGCACGCTTCGCCAACCGGATGCCTCTGAATTCCCAGGATGTGGCCGAAGTCATCCAGCGCCGCCTTCTGGCTAAGACCGAGGCTGGTCAGATCACCCTTGGCAATCTTTACGATGCTGAGGAGAACAACCTGCGCACCCTGTTCGATTTTGGAGATAATTCCTTCAAGTTCAGGAACTTCTCCGGAAAAGACCAGTTCGTCGCGAGCTACCCGTTCCCGAACTACCAGTATGACCTGTTCCAGCGCGCGATCATGGGCCTCTCGCAGCATAACGCGTTTGAGGGCAAGCACAGCTCGGTCGGCGAACGCTCTATGCTGGGGGTGTTTCAGGAGGTGGCCAAAAAGCTGGCCGACACGCCGGTTGGGGGGCTGGCGACCTTTGACCTAATGTTTGAGGGGATTCGCACCGCCCTGAAATCATCGGTTCAGCAGTCAATTCAACTGGCTGAAAAGAACCTTGGCGATGATTTTGCCGTGCGGGTGCTGAAGGTGTTGTTCCTTGTCAAATACGTCAAGGAATTCAAACCGACTGCCCGCAACATATCGATCCTCCTGTTGTCCCGGTTCGAGGCGGACCAGACCGAGCAGCGGCGCAATATCGAGGAGGCTCTGTCGCTTCTGGAGCGTCAGACGCTGATCCAGCGCAACGGCGAGGTCTATGAATTCCTCACCAATGAAGAAAAGGACGTCGAGGCCGAGATCAAGGCGATTGCCGTCGATCCCGCCGAGATAGAACGGCAGCTCGATGAACTGGCGTTTGGAGCGATCCTCCGTCACAGCAAGATCAAGCATGCTGGCACGGGTGTGGACTATGCTTTTACCCGCAAGCTCGACGGGCACAGCCTGAACCGGGAGCATGAGCTGTCGGTGAACATCATCTCACCCTTCAGCGACGATTCCGACGCGCCGGATGTGGTTCGCTCGAACAGCATGGCAAGCGATGAGATGGTTGTCCTGCTGGGACGTGATGTGCGCTTCACGCGCGATCTCGTCCTCTGGCTCCAGACCGTGAAATTTGCGCGTCAGGTCACCAGCGGGGATGCCCAACCCGGTCGTGATCGTATCATTGCGGAAAAGCGTGACCAGAATACACGGCGTGAAAAGGAACTGGTGCAGCGGCTGCGCGGCCTGATCGCGGATGCTCGCCTTTTCGTGCGCGGTGCCGAGCTGGAGATCGGCGGCGAAGATCCGCAGGATCGGCTGGTCAAAGGTTTCCAGGTCCTGGTCGACAAGGTCTATACCAGCCTGCCTGTCCTGCGCGGTGCCACTTACACCGAAGCAGATCTTGGGCGAGCCGGACGCGTCGATGGCGGGCTTTTCGGAGGCGAAGGCAGCGGTCTGACTGAAGCCGAGCAGGACGTGCTGAATCATGCTCAGGCTCAGATGCGCCTTGGGACGCGGGTCTCGGTCAAGGCTTTGGTCGAGAAGTTCGGAGCAAAACCTTATGGCTGGCCCGCCATCGCGGTTCTCTGCCTGACCGCGAGCCTTGTCGCGCGCGGCAAGCTTGAGGCTCGGGCCGACAGTGCTTTGCTGGAAGGGGATGCGCTGGTGCAGGGGCTGCGCAACAGCCATGCCCTTGGCAACATTCTGCTTTCCCCGCAGATCGAGTTCACTGCTGCCCAGATCCGCAAATCGCGCGAACTGTTTCAGGCACTGTTCGATCTGCCCGCCTCTGGAAATGACGCGCGCAGCCTTGGGTCGGAGTGGCAGGCCCAGTTGCGCAAGCTGACTAGCGAACTGGAGGGTCTTGGCCGGCAGTCGACCGGCTACCCCTTTATTGCAGCTCTCGATCCTCTGCGGACTCTGCTCGACAGCATGCGTGATCAGTCGGCGACTTGGTTCATTACCGGCCCGGTTGGGCAGGAAGATCAGCTGCTGGATGCCAAGGAGGATATCCTCGACAAGATCCGTAGCTTCATGTCCGGACCGCAGAAGGGCATCTATGACGAGGTGCGCGCTTTCCTGACGGCGCAGGATCAGAACGTCACCTTTGCCGAGGATTCTGCCGCCGATGCGCTGCGTCAGGCGCTAGCCGATCCGCAGTGCTTCAAGGGCACCGCGATTCAGGAACTGAAGGCGGATTTCTACGCGCTGAAGGAGCGCATCGAACAAACGGTTCTGGCAGAGCGCAACGCCGTCATCGCCGCGATTGAAGAAGTGGCCGAGAAAACCACCCAGACCTCGGAATTCCGTGCGCTACCGCCAGAGCAGCAGACCCGTATCCGCGATGAGCTTGCCGCGCAGAAAGCCAGCGTGGCTTCGCAAACCCTAATCCCGGCCTTGCGCCATCGGGCGACAGAGGTGCGTTCCAACCTTCTGGCCGACACGCTGACGAGGATCGCCGAACTGACGCCTGCACCTGCGCCGACGCCCGCGCCGCAGCCCCAACCTGCAGGTGGCGTGGCCGAAGCCCCGGCCAAGCCATATGTGCCGCCGGCACCGGTAAAGCCCCAGTATGTCAACGCCCAGTCGATCACTGTCTCTATCGGGAAAGCCTATCTCGAAGATGAAGACGATGTGACCCGCTACCTTGATGAGATGAAAAAGACCCTGCTGGCCGAGATCGGCGCGGGCAAGAAAGTGATTGTCTGATGGATACCAACGCCCTGAAGAAATTTGCGCAAAGCGCGCGCAACCTGCTGATCGATCAGGTCACCGCCCGGCTGAACATGGTGCTGGCCGAGGGCGCAGCAGCCCGCCGCGAACACCCCAAGGCAATTGCGAAACTGGAGGTCGCTGCCAACAACAACCGCGCCCATGTGATCGAGCAAGCAGCCTATACGTGGTTCAACCGCTTCACCGCACTGCGCTTCATGGATGTCACGGGCCTGTCCAACCCGCGCGTCGTATCGCCTGCCGATGGGGCAACCAGGCCCGAGATTCTGGCAGAGGCGATGGCGGGCAATCTGCCGGATCGCGCCCGGCCCGAGATTGCCGAATATCTGAACGGCACCCGCCCCGCCCATGATGGGCAGGCGGAGGCTTATCGGCTGCTGCTGATCCATGCCTGCAACGAATGGCATGGCGCCATGCCCTATATGTTCGAGCGCGCCGATACGCTGGACCGCGCCGAGGATTATACCGAGCTGCTGATACCCGACGATCTTCTGTCGCCGGACAGCATCCTTGCCCGCCTGCGCGAGGTGATGACGGAAGAGGCCTGCCAGGATGTTGAGATCATCGGCTGGCTGTACCAGTTCTATATCAGCGAGAAGAAGGATCAGGTCTTTGCAGGCCTGAAGAAGAACCAGAAGATCACTGCGGAGAATATCCCCGCCGCAACACAGCTGTTCACTCCGCACTGGATCGTTCGCTACCTGGTGGAAAACTCGCTGGGGCGGCTGTGGCTGCTGAACCGTCCGCAATCGAAGCTGGCGGCGAAGATGGACTATTACATCGCGCCGGAAGAGCCGGAGACGGATTTTCTGCGGATCACCCGGCCCGAGGATATCCGCATCTGCGATCCGGCCTGTGGCTCGGGTCATATGCTGACCTATGCGTTTGACCTGCTTTATGAGATCTATGCCGAGGAAGGCCACGACGCAGCCGAGATTCCCGGCCTGATCCTGAAGCACAACCTGACCGGCATCGAGATTGACGACCGCGCCGGCGCGCTGGCGGCTTTCGCGCTGTCGATGAAGGCGGCGGCACGGTTGGGGCGGCGGCGGTTCCTGCGGATGCAGACGAAGCCTGATATTGTCGTGCTGCAAGACGTGCGTTTCACCTCCGCCGAAATGCAGGACGTGGCTGCCGTGGTGGGCAAGGATTTGTTCACCGATGAGCTGCGCGAGACTCTAGGGCAGTTCGAGCAGGCCAAGAACTTCGGCTCGCTGATCGTACCGAAGCTGCGCGATCCGGCCGAGACTTTGCGGGTGGTCGAGGCGCGGGATTTTGGTTCCGACCTGCTGCTGAAAGAGTTGCAGGCGCGTGTCGTCGCCGTGCTGCGCATGGCCGAGGCGCTGTCGTCAAAATATCATGTGATCGTGGCTAACCCACCTTACATGGGTGGAAAGGGCATGAACTCCAAAATCCAAGATTTCACGAAGCAGAACTATCCAGACGGAAAATCTGATCTGTTTGCTGCGTTCATTGAACGAGGGCTCAGCCTTGGGATAGCGCGTAGCTTCAGCGCGATGGTCACGATGGAAAGTTGGATGTTCCTGGGATCATTTGAGAAGCTTAGGATACGCCTTCTCGAAGAGACAACAATTCAGTCGATGGTCCACATGCCGTACCTAGGCAAGGGTGGAACAAGCATGGGAATTAACTTCGGAACCTGTGCCTTCGTCTGCGAAAAGTCACCAAAGGCTGAGTTCAACGGTAGATTCTGCTGCGTTCGATATTACGAAACCGATGGTAACGGAGTTCCGCTCGAATTTCCGCCGAACAACGAACGTCTCTCGATGGTGTCATCTAAGGATTTTGAAAAAATCCCAGGAAGCCCAATTGCCTACTGGGTGAGTGAGGCGCTTCGGGAGACGTTCCCACGATCAACTTTGCTTGGCGATTTCTGCGACTTTCGAATTGGGATGGCCACTGGAAAGAACGAATGGCACGTGCGCCAGTGGCAGGAGGTATCCTGCAAGCGAGCTGAGTTTGGAGCCGCGTCTCGAGAGGTGGCTAAAGCATCTGGTAGAAAGTGGTTTCCCTACGCAAAGGGCGGGGAGTATCGGAAATGGGCGGGGAACGAAGAAAGCCTTGTAAATTGGGAGAATGACGGCGCTTTGCTTCAGAACACGAAGCACCCGACCAGCGATAGAATCTGGGCGCACAATTTCAACCTTTCGAGTATTTTTCAGCCCGCGATCTGCTGGACAGTTGTCACAACCGGCCGCAACGGATTTAGGCTTCACTCTGATGGTTTTATATTCGATGCCGCAGCCGGTCTCTGCCAGCCAAAGACCGACGTCGAAATCGAGTATCTGCTCGGGCTGTTGAACTCAAAGATCACAGAAGCAGCTTTGCCTTTGATCAATCCAACGATCAACCTTCACCCGGGTTATCTATCTTCACTTCCCGGCCTCGCGGTAAAACAGAACGATCAAGTTCGATCCCTTCGAGATCTCGCAAAATCCGACTGGGACGCCTACGAAACCTCCTGGGATTTCACCACGCTTCCGCTGCTATCGCCCGATCACCGGGAAGAGACGCTGGAGGCCAGCTATGCCAACCTCCGCGCCCACTGGCAGGGCATGACCGATGTAATGCAGCGGCTGGAGGAAGAAAACAACCGCATCTTCATCGATGCTTATGGCCTTCAGGACGAACTCACCCCCGAAGTGCCGATCGAGGAAATCACGCTCACCTGCAACCCTGCCTATCGCTATGGCGTGAAGGGTTCGGAAGAGGACCGTGAGGCACGGCTGCGCGAGGATACGGTGGCCGAATTCCTCCACTATGCCGTGGGCTGCATGTTCGGACGCTACAGCCTCGACGCGCCCGGCCTGATCCTCGCCAATCAGGGCGAAGGGATTGAGGACTATCTGGCGCGCGTGCCGGAACCCAGCTTCGCACCCGACCGCGATAACGTCATCCCGGTGCTGGATGCTGACTGGTTCGCCGATGACATCGTCACCCGCGCCCGCGATTTCCTGCGCGTCACCTTCGGCGAGGCGAAGTTCCGTGAAAACCTCGCCTTCATCGAAGCCGCCCTCGGCAAGGATCTGCGCCGCTGGTTCACAAAGGATTTCTTCGATTATCACGTGCGTCGCTATAAAAAGCGCCCGATCTACTGGATGTTCTCCAGCCCCAAGGGCAGTTTCAATGCGCTGATCTATATGCACCGCTACCGGCCCGACACGGTCTCGGTCGTGCTGAACCAATATGTGCGTGAATTCATCCATAAGCTGGAGGTGGAGCGCACACGGCTGGAAAAGCTGGCCGTCGATCCTGCCGCTACGCCTGCCCAGCAGACAAAGGCGCAGAAGGAAACGGCCACGGTCATCAAGCAGATCGCCGAGCTGACCGAGTGGGAACGCGAAGTCGTCTATCCGATGGCGCAGCAGAAGATTGCCATCGATCTCGATGACGGGGTGAAGCGCAACTATCCGCTGTTCGCCGGTGCGCTGAAGCCGATCAAGGGGCTGGAGGCTGCGGATGACTGACCGCATCACCGCCGGCCTGATGCGCCTTTATGAGGATCAGGGGCACCGCATCGTCTTCTGGTATGACGCCGCCCGTGATCTCCGCGGGGCGTTCGATTCGGTGGACCTGCCCGGCGTCACCAAACTGGAGATCGCCAACAACGAATTCGGCCTGAAATACCGCATGTTGCGGCAGGAACCGAAGGCGCGGTTTCTGCTCTACAAGGATGGCCCTGAGCCACCGATGCCTGAGAACTGGCTGCTGGATGTACAACTGGCCAGCGCCATCTTTCGCGCCGATCAGGCAGCGATCTGGGTCGCGGATCTCGGCATTCCGGCGAAATACGAAGCCGCCGTGCGCGATCACGCCGAATTCTACCGTTCCGGCAAACGGTTGGAAGCGCTGCGCGCGATCGAGCGCGAGCGGCCTTCGCAAAGCGCCAATGATGTCCGCCGCAAGATGCTGGCAGTCTGCGCTGGTGCGGATGGCGATCTCGATACGGTGATCGAGGCGTTGCTGGCCGAACTGGCCGAAGGCTGTGATGACGCGCTGAAGCTGATGGATCGGGTCGGGCTGACAGAGTTCTTCTGGAAGGACGTGGCCGCGCGTTATGGCTATGCGGCGGATGCGCCGGATTTTCAGGATTTCGCCATCACGCTGTTTTCCAGCGCTTGGGCGCGGGCCATGGGAGAAGCTGCCCCCCTGAACACCGATGCCGCGCTGATGTTCCGCCGCTGGAGCGCCTCGCGCCGGTGGGGTGAAGCGTTCGAGAAGCTGTCGGGCGATTATCAGGACGTGCTGAAGATCAGGGACAATCTGGCCTCCCGCGATTTTCGCACCCTCATGCCGCATGATCACTTCGAGGAAGTGGACCGGAGGATCGTTGTCGCCATCGTTGAGGGGCTTGCCCGGCAGAGCCTGTCGGCGACAGATGTGCTGAAATGGGTACGCGATCGCCGCCAGAGCCATTGGTATAGCCGTTACGCGGATGTCTATCAGGCCATTGGCTATGCGACCGAGTTTCAGCAGGCGCTAGCCGAGGCTGATCTGACGATGACCAGCCTGTCCGATGGTGTGAAGCGCTATTCCGCAAGCTGGTTTCGACTGGACCAGCTCTATCGCAAGTTCATCTATCACATGCAGAAAAGCGGTCAGTCGGGGCTGCTGTCCGCGCTCTATGAGGCGGTTGAGAACCGCTACACCACGAATTTCGTGCTCAAGTTGAACGATGCCTGGCAGGATCAGGTGGCTCGCCTCACGGACTGGGCGGTCCCGGGCTTTCCACGTCAGGTGGATTTCTACCGGGGGCAGGCTGCTGAATACCGGCGCAAGGATCAAAAGGTCGTTGTCATCATCTCGGATGCGCTGCGCTATGAGGTGGCCGAAGAGGCGCTGCGCGAGATCCGCAAGCTCAATCGGTTCGATGCTGAACTGAAGCCGATGATCGGGGTTTTGCCGAGCTACACCCAGCTCGGCATGGCGGCACTCTTGCCGCACCGACAACTGGGGATTCGCGATGACAATGATCTGGTGCTGCTGGATGGTGAAAGCACCATGGGGGCCGCCGCTCGTGAAAAGGCGCTGGCTGCGGGCCGGGCTGGAGACCGGGTAAAGGTTCTCGCGGCGAAGGATTTCATGAATCTGGGATCATCGGAGGGTAAAGACCTCTTCCGGGATCATGATGTCCTCTATCTGTATCACAACCAGATCGACGCAATTGGCGACAAGCTCGCCACGGAGGAAAATGTCCCCGCCGCGGCAGAGACTACCATCGAGGATCTGGTGAAGCTGGTGCGGAAGCTGACCTCGGCCAATTTCTCGAACATCTTGATCACCGCCGATCACGGATTCCTGTGGCAGCACAAGGCTCTGGAAGAGAGCGGCTTCGCGCTGAGCGAGCCGGAAGGCGAGATTGTTACACGAAACCGGCGCTTCGTGATCGGCCGGGGCCTTAACAGCAGTGGCGGCATGAAGAAGTTCTCTGCCGCACAGCTTGGGCTGGAAGGTGAGCAGGACATTCTGATCCCGAACTCGATCAACCGCCTGCGGGTTAAAGGATCAGGCAGCCGCTTTGTCCATGGCGGGGCGAGCCTGCAGGAGATTGTCCTGCCGGTTCTGCGTGTCGGCAAGCAGCGCAAGGAGGATGTCGGGCAGGTGTCTGTGCAGATCATTCCGCCACCCCGCGCTCAGATCACCACGGGCCAGATCCAGGTCACCTTCTTTCAGGCGGAGCCAGTGACCGACAAGCAACAGCCCCGGCAGGTGCATACAGCCATCTTTGCTGACGATGGAACACTCATCTCTGACGAAGCCGAGTTGGAATTCGATTTCACGTCTGAGAACCCGCGCGAGCGCGAGCTGTCGCGGAGCTTCCTGCTGTCCAAGGCGGCAGACGCCTATAACAATCAGACAGTCTTCCTGAAGCTGCGAACGCGCATCGGCAAGACCAGCCATTTCGAAGATCACGCTTCGCAGCCGCTGCTGCTGAAACGCGGGATCAGTACAGATTTCGATTTCTGAGGTGCCGATGTCGACCCTTGATGACAAGATCAATGAGCATTTTGCCGGTTTCGTGGTCCGTAAGGACCTGGTGAAGGCCGTGAAGGGGAACGCCATTGTCCCCACCTATGTGCTCGAATACCTTCTCGGCCAGTATTGCGCGACCGATGACGAAGCCTCGATTGCGACAGGCATCGAAACGGTCAAGGACATCCTGCGCAAGCACTACGTCCATCGTTCCGAAGCGGGGTTGGTACAATCAACGATCAAGGAGCGTGGCCGCTACAAGGTCATCGATCAGGTTAGCGTGGCGCTGAATGAAAAGACCGATGCCTATGAGGCGGTCTTTGAAAACCTCGGTATCAAGCGGGTTGCCATCGACAGCGCCACGGTAAAGGCGCACCCGAAACTGCTGGTTACGGGTATTTGGTGCATCGCCGATGTGCAGTACGAGTTTTCGGAAGACAGCCGGATCTCCCCCTGGATCATCGACACGTTGAAGCCGATCCAGATCGCCCGTGTGGACTATGACGGCTATCGCGAGACGCGGGACAAGTTCACCACCGAGGAATGGATCGATCTGCTGATGCAGAGCATCGGCTTTGATCCGTCACTGTTCGGGCGCAGGTCAAAGCTTTTGCAACTGTTGCGCCTGGTGCCATTTGTTGAGCGCAACTACAACCTCATCGAGCTTGGTCCCAAGGGGACGGGAAAATCTCATATCTATTCCGAGTTCTCACCCCATGGTCAGCTGATCTCGGGCGGTGAAATCACGGTTCCCAAGCTTTTCGTGAACAATTCCAATGGCCGGATCGGATTGGTCGGCTTTTGGGATGTCGTGGCCTTTGACGAATTTGCCGGCCGCGAGAAGACGGCCAACAAGGCGCTTGTCGATATCATGAAGAACTACATGGCAAACAAGCAGTTCTCTCGTGGTGTAAATCCGATGGGCGCCGAGGCCAGCTTCGCCTTCGTCGGCAACACGGACCATAACGTGCCTTGGATGCTGAAAAATACGGACCTGTTCGAAGCTCTGCCGCCGCAGTTCCACGACAGCGCCTTTATTGATCGATTGCATGCCTATCTGCCCGGATGGGAGGTCGACATTATCCGGGGTGAGATGTTCACATCTGGCTATGGGTTCATCGTCGACTATCTGGCCGAAATCCTGCGCCATCTGCGTGCGGAGGATTTCTCACACCGGCCAGATCGCTATTTCACCATTCCGGTTCAGACCCATATCCGGGACCGTGCGGCGATCAACAAGACCATGTCAGGTCTGCTGAAGCTGATCTTCCCGAATGGAGGCGAGACTGAAGCCGAAGTTGAAGAACTGCTGCGCTTTGCGATTGAATGCCGAAAGCGGGTGAAGGATCAGCTCCTGCGGATCGACAGCACCTTTGAGGCAGCAGATTTCCATTACATCGCATCGGATGGCGCAAAGCGCGCCGTCGCCACGCTGGAGGAAGAGGAGTTCCCCCAGTTCTACCACCGTCGATCAACCGACGATGGAAGTGAAGGTGTGAATCAACGAGAGATTGGGTTGGTAACGGCAGAACCGGTCTCAACGGTGGCTGCTTCCGCAGCACCTGCCGTTGCCGCTGCCCCGCACTCACCCCCAACTCCCGGACATGTCGTTTTCACAGAAAACCGCAAGGGCATCAGTTTCGACAAGATCTTTGGTCCTTGGACGGATGGTGCGACGCGGATTATCATCACAGACCCCTATATCCGGAAGTTCCATCAGGCACGCAACGTGATGGAACTGATCGAGATGCTAATCCGGCGTAAACAGCCTGAAGATCAGATCGCTGTGCATCTTGTCACGGCTCCGGACGATGGGAACATCCAGGAGCAGCGAGAGTGCTTGGACGGGATTGCTGAAGCCTGCACAGGCACGGGCGTCGATTTCACATGGGCCTTTGATGGGAGCGGCACTCTCCATGCACGCGACATCACGACGGATAACGGCTGGAAGATGGTTCTGGATCGCGGATTGGATATTTTCCAGCCAACGCCTCGCAAGATGAACGGTTTCTCGCTCGGAGAACGGATGCAGGAGCACCGGATGGTCCGTGGTTTCTACGTGACTTATGTCGAGAACCTTTAGCTTCGTCGGTCGTGTTGGCGGGGCAGGTCCGGCTACGCGCTCGGCGGGAAGCGAGAAGTCGACCTCGATGCCCAAGCCCTCATCCTCGTTACAGTTTTCCTGATCAGCAGATTGCAGGCCATTCATGCACTACCCCTTCCTCGTCATTGATCCGCGCTCCGGCCTGCAATACCGCCTAACCGATACCGGTCTTGCCGAATTGTCCCTTGCCCCCATTTCTGCCGAATGGGCGCCGGGGCGTGCCATTGCCGAGGCGCCTGACCCGGTCTGGGCCGAAAGTCTTGCCAATGCGCCTGTCGAGACGATCTCGGCGGTGACCGCCGCGCTGACGGATCTTGTGCTGGCCACGCCGGATCTGAAGGTGCCGAACGTCGATCACCTGCCAGACAGCCGCGCCAAGCGGCATCTCTTGGCGCTGGTCGCGTTGTGGCAAAGGTTGGGGGATGCGCTGCCAGAGGGGCTGGCACCGATTTCCCATGTGCTGGCCCTGCCGCATGGGGCGTTCCTGGGCTCGTTGCCGGTGGTTGAAGGTTCGCTGGATCCTCTAGCTCCTGCGGCGCTGCAGGCGCTTTTTGCCCGGTTGCGGGACGAGTTCGGCACTGTTCCCGCAAGCGCCTATACGCCCCGGGCCGCAATCGGCAGCCGTCTGCACGCGCTGCAGGGCGGTGTTTCAGCGCAGGATATCGAGGCCGGGGTTCTGGATGACAGCCTCGCGTTCTATGGTCTGCGCGATCCCGCCGCCTGCGCCGATTTCGCCGCCGCCCAAGCCCGGGCGCTGATTGAGTCCGGCGTTTCGGCCCGTGAAATCGCCGTGCTGTCGGGCGATGATCTGCGCCAGATCGCGCGCGCTTTCTCAGCCCAGGGAGTGCCGCTCTCGGGCCTTCCGGGCCAATTACCCGAGCGAGATGTCATTGGCGAGACCGCGCTACATCTGGCGCTGGCCAAGCGACCGCCAACTCCGGCTATGGTCTTGGCGAGCCTCGCGCTTTCTCCTTTGATGCCCTGGGCGGCACAGACCGCACGCGATCTTGCCGAAAGCCTCATGGGTGGCGATTTCCGAGGCGCCATCCTCACGGACACGCCCGCACATAAGGAACTGTGGGACGATATCCGCGCCTCGGCCGGCAGCTTGCCGCAGCTGCGATTCCTGCTGGACCGGATCTGCGAGCGGATCGGAAAAGGCGATCAGGTCCGCGCGCGGCTGACTGTCCCCCCCGGCGAAGGCACGCCGGATTGGGAGATAATCCTGCGTGGCATTCAGATCGCGCCGCCCATGGTTGCGGACCCCGACCGCAATCTTGAAGGCGTCAGCCTCTGGTCCGCGCATGAAAGCCCGTGGCGCCCATGCCGCCATCTGATCGTCAGCGATTTCACCGACGGGCTTTACCCAACTCGCCCGCGTGCCAATCCGCTGTTTCTTGACAGCGAGATCGCTGCGATACACGCGGGAACCGGCGTTCACCTTCGCGGTCGGGCCGAGGGGCTGGCGCAAAGCCTCGCGTTACTTGATCAACAGCTTCAGGCGGTTTCCGGCAGCGTCACCTTCCTCATCCCATGGCGCGATCTGGCGGGCGGGCGCTTGCAACCTTCGGCCGGGTTGTCGCTGGTGGCGCGGGCGGTGGCGGGCGTTGAGGATGCCAGCGATCTGATCACCGATCTGTCGCGTCAGAGCCCTGCGGAATGGCCGATTGCGTATCACCATCTGATGCCGGTGTCGGAACCCGCGGAATTGCCTGAGGAGCTTACTTTCCCGGGGCATCACCTTCTGTCCCTTCGTCGGCGCGATGACGGCACCGCCAAACCGCAATCGCCCTCACGGCTCGAGACGCTGCTTGTCAGCCCGCTCGCCTGGCTTCTGGCCGAGGTTGGGGCCGAGGATATGTCTTGGTCGACCGAAGAACTCGACGTGATGGCAAGGGGCAATATCGCCCATGATGTCTTTGAGCATGTCTTCCTGAAGGATCAGCCGTTCCCGGAAACCGAGGCGCTGGCAGAACTGATCCCCGAGGCCTATGACCGCGCGCTCACCCGTCACGCGGGCTATCTGCGCAGCCCGTCATGGGAGATGGAGCGCCGCGGTTTGGAGCGTGAGATCATGGCGGCGGCCCTGCGCTGGCGCGACCACTTGCTGGCGCTCAATGCCAAGATCATCGGCAATGAAATCTGGCTGGCCGGTGAGGCGCATGGCATCAATCTGCATGGCAAGGCCGACGCGATCCTTGAACTGCCTGATGGTGCGCTCTTGATCATCGATCACAAGAAAAGCGGCACCAAGGGCCGGCGGCAGCGGATGGAGGCGGGCTGGGATCTGCAGGCAGGGCTTTACGCCGATATGATAGCGCGGCCCATGCGGCGCGAGGGTGACGGCATGGACCCGCTGATCGGCCGCAAGGTGGCGGTCGCCTATCACCTGATGAATGATGGCGGGCTGCTGACTTCGGGTCTGGTCTTGCCCGAGGGCTCGCCCGCTCGCGACATGGGCGATGCGGTGAATGCCGGGGCGGTAGCCAAGCTGGCGGAACGCTTGGCCGAACTTGGTGCAGGCCGGGTCGTGCTGAACACCTCTGAGGATGCGGCCTTCTTCAAGAAAGAAGCCGGCTTCACCCCCTATGCGCTGACCGATGGCTCGGCCCTGGTCACCGCCTTCATCCGCACGCTCGAGGAGGAATGACCATGGCCCCCGTCAATGCAGATCAAGGTCTGGTCATCGTTCCCGCGGGTGCCGGCGCGGGCAAGACCCACCGCATCAAGACCCAGCTGTCCGATTGGGTGAAACGCGGCATTGTCCGGCCCGAACGTATCCTTGCCGTCACCTTTACCGAAGCCGCGGCTGGCGAGTTGCGCGAAAGGATCCGTGCCGGCCTTCTGGCCGATGGACTGGTCGCCGAGGCGATGGCGGTCGAGCGCGCCTATGTCTCGACCATACATGGACTGGGCCTGCGGCTTTTGACCGAACATGCTCTGGCGGCTGGCGCCTCGCCGCAGCCGCGTCATCTGGGCGATGCCGAGCGGGATCTGCTGATCCGTCAGGCACTGGCACATGCCAAGGCGCTGGACCCGATCAAGGCCGCGCCCGAGCGGTTCGGTTACGCCCCGAACTTCGTGAAGGGCGAGACGGTCGAAGACAGTTTGCGCGCCCGGGTGCTATCGATGATCGACCTCTTGCGCGGCCTTGGGGACAAGGGGCGCGACGCTGGCCTGATCGCTCCGGCACTGACGCGGCTGGATGCGGTTTACGGGCCGGTTCTGGATGACCCTATCGCCGCGACCACCGCGTTGCAGACGGCCGTGCAGGTCATGATCGCAGCCTTTCCCGAGGGAGGCATGGCCGGGATCACCGCCAAAACCAATGTCGAGAAGCTGGAGAAAAACCTCGCGCTTTTCAAACGTGTTGATCGCGCGCCCGATCTTCTGGATTGGGATTGGCAGGTCTGGAACGATCTGCGCAGCCTGTTCATCTCTAACCGCTCCAGCAAGACGCCTGCGGGATATGACGACCTTGCCACGGCGATCATGGCGGCGGCGGATGTGCTGCCCTGCCATCCCGGCCCGCTGGCCGATGCTAAGCTGCACCTGTCCTGCCTGATCGCCTGCGCGCAAGAGGTGATGGCGGCCTATGAGACCCGCAAGAAGGCGCTCGGCCTGATCGACTTTGCTGACATGATCACCGGGGCTGAGCACCTGCTCCGCACCGACCTCGCCGTGCGGCAAGCGGTGCTGGACGAGATCGACTGTGTCATCATCGACGAATTCCAGGACACCAACCCCGTGCAATTCGCGCTTTTATGGCAGTTGGGCCAGCACGCGCCGCGCACACTGCTGGTGGGCGATGTCAAACAGTCGATCATGGGGTTTCAGGGTGCCGATCCGCGCCTATCGACAGCGCTGGCGGCGGCAAATCCCGATGCGACCCAGCCTTTGGACCGCAACTGGCGCTCGACCCCAGCCATCATGCAATTCGTCAATGCGATGGGGGCTGGCCTCTTTGGGCAGGGCTATAACCCGCTGGCGCCGACCCGCGATGCGGTCGCAGCTCCCGCGATCGAGGTTCTGAACGCTACGCAGGGACGGCGCTCACAAAAGTATTCGCAGCCCCCAGAACACATCGCCGAGCGCATCGCCCGTATCCTGACTGATACTGAGACCATCACCGACCGCCACACGAAGGCCGTCCGGCCGGCGCGGCCTTCGGATATCGCGCTCTTGGTCTGCCGCCACACCACCGCCGCCCGCTATGCCGAGGAATTGCGCGCGCGCGGCGTTCCGGTGCGGATCGCCGAGGATGGCTGGGCGAAAAGCCCGGTGATTGTTGCCGCCCGCGCCGCGCTGGCCTTTGCCGCCAATCCGGCGGATATCCATGCCGGGCTGCTCTTGCGCACGCTTGGCCCGGACCCGCTGCCCTTGCAGGAGGCGCTATCCGCCCAGATCGAAGGGCGGTTGGTCGATGACCCGGTGCTGATGCTGCTGGCCGCGCTCTCGGACATTCTGGCCCGCTCGCCAGTGGGGGCGGGGCTTGATCTGGTGCTGGATGCCGCCGACCTGCGTCTCTGGGCCGAACGTCAGCCCGATGCCGCCCAGTCCCGCGCCGATCTTCTGCGGCTAGAGGCTGAGGCGGGTGAGTTCGAAGCCGCGCATCGCGATCTCAAATCCGCCTCGGGGTTCCACGGCGAGACTGCCAAGGTCTTTCTCGGCTGGCTCGACGCCCGTGGGGGCGAGCGCGATTTCGACCGTCATCCCGATCCTTCCGCCAACAGCGCCGAGGCCGTGGAGATCGTCACCTGGCATGCCTCCAAAGGGCGGGAATGGCCGATCACTGTCGTCGCAGAGTTCGACTATGGTATCGAGGAACGTGCGGGGGCCACTGCGACCCGTTTCGATGCCTTGGACCGCATCGACGATATGGCGGTGGTGCTGGGGTCCGCGAGCCTGATCCACACGCCCGGCTTTGCCGCGCCCGAGGCGACCCGCCGTTTCATCGAAGACCGTCGCGCCGATTTTGAAGCCAATGCGAAAAACCTTCTCTATGTCGCTCTGACCCGTGCCCGTGACCGGCTGGTGCTGGAATGGCCGGGTTTTCTGAAGGACCGCGAAGAAGACGCGCCCGAGGCTACGAACCTGTTTCATATCCTGTCCGATACTTGCGCGCCGCAGATCGGGGCGGGCAGCCTGCGCATCAATGGCGTGGATTGCCCGGCGCTGATCACGCAACTGCCTGAAGAGGCGGGATTTACCGAGTACGCAGGCGGTGCGGCAGCGTCAGCGCTGCGATTCGGTGCCGCTGCGCCGTTGCCCGTGACACCGCTAACGCCCTGGCGGCTGCAGCCCTCGCAAACCCGTAGTGCGGGGGTACCGCCCGTGTCCCGCCGTATCAACATCGGAGCACCCTGGCCAAAGGCACTGAACGATGCCTACCGCGGCACAGCACTGCATCTGGCGCTGCGCACATACCTGACCCGGCCCGATCTGGCCCCGGCTTTGGCTCTCGCGACCGGGCTTGACGACGCCACTCTTGCGCTAGTGGCCGAGCGCGCCACGGCGCTGAAAGCCTGGCTTGCCGATCAGGGCTATACGGATCTGCGCGCTGAGATTCCGGTGCTTGGCCACACGCCCGAGGGTGCAGAGATCCCCGGTGCCCTCGACCTTCTCGCCATCGGCCCGGCAGGCGCGATGCTGATCGACCATAAATCCGGCGGCGGCGGTGACGGGTTTGGCCCCTATTGGCCACAGCTTTCCAGCTATGCCGGACTGTTGGCCGGACTATACCCGCAGCATCCGCTGCAGGGCGTGGCGGTGTTCTGGGTCGATCACGGTTGGCTGGAACTGGCAGATGAGGGCGCGTCAGCGGGAGCTTGCGCACAGGCCAGAGTTAACTGATGCCCTGGGGAATACTTGCGCCCGATACCGTGGTTTCGCAACGACGCCAGCAGAACCTTGGGCTTGCGGCGGCGGTTCGTCATTTCAATGACCGGGCGGTCCCCGGAATCGGCGGCATGTGGTTTCCCATGCCCATCCTTTGGTCGGTTCTGGCGATCTCTATCGCCGAGGAACTTGGTGTGCCGGCACTGCCTGTCGGCAACGCGGTCGAAGCGCGCGTCATGCTTGAAGTCATCGCGGGCCCGCAGGATCGCCGCGTGCGAGGGGCGAGGAAGATGCAGGGCTTGAAGGATAGCAGTTTCCACAATCTCAGGCGTCGCGGAACTTATGTGGTTCAGCCGATCCGCATGGCGATGGTGCAGCCTCTGGTCGCACTCGGGTTCGTGCAGGGCAGCCGCTACGGCGCGTTCCGCATACATAGCGCTGGCAGAGAGCTGTTGGAGCTGAATGCGATGAAAGAACCGCGCCGTTTGCTTGGTGCCTGGGCGCATGGCAGACAGCCACATGGCCTGAAGGAGGCCCTAGCAGTGCTTTCCCCGGTTGGGGCTGTCCCGGAAGCGGTGCGTAAACTGATCCTTGCCCGATTGCTCGACGGAAATGATCCCGGCTCGACCCGGCGCCGGGAGCTGGCGCGCCTCGGCACGGGCCCCAGTTCCACGCATTTGGACCAGGAAACCGCATTGGCGGGGGTTGCGCCGGATCACTGGTCGGATCTGCGCGCCGGAGCGGCTTTTATGGATATTCGCGATGCCGCGTTGACGGTGTTGGACCAGTTGGAACAGCACCTGCTGAAGCTTCGCGACGATAATCAGCCTGTGCGCCTGTCAGAAGCGGAGGCAGCCGAAGTCGCCGCCGAGCCGCTGAAACAATTGCGAGATCTGGCCTCGGCAAAAGGCGCGCTTGTCGATCAGGGCAATGAGGAGACTAGCCGCAGATTTATCGCGGAAATCCGACATCTGTCCGATCAACAGCTGATCCAGAGGCTGGCCGAGCGCGATTCTACCGTGATTTGTCAGCGCGAAGGCCACATTTTTCTCGGGCCGGCTGCGAGCGAGTTGCGGGGCAGCTCGGAGACCCAGGACGAGAACCGGCCCCCTCAGGACGAGGCCTTCGCGCCGCAGCTTTTCCGGCTGCACAATCTTCATTGTCTGGTGACAGAGCTGTCCGGAAAGGTGAACCCGGGCAGCCGTGACGCGGGATCGGAGGCCGTCTGATGCAGAACACGACGCTCTACTCCCTCTTCATGCCGCCCGAAGATTGTTATGGCGACTTTGGTCTTATGTGCGGCTTCACCGCGACGCGGCAGGTCCTGGGGCAGATCCGCCGAACATTCACAGGCGAGATGGCGCGCCCGGTGCTGGCCGCCTTCATCCATCCAACCATGAATGCGATCTCGGACGTTCCGGGACTTGCCTGGATGTGGATGCGCCTCGAGGGACGCGGCTACAACCTTCTCCATCCCAAGGTGGCGCTTCTGGGTTTTCGCAAGCGCGGCGGAGATGGCTATGTCATTCGCCTCGCTGTCAGCACGGGGAACTGGACACAGGATCCGCTTACTCGCAGCATCGACCTGTTCTGGTCGATCGATCTGGACTCTGCTGTGCCTGACGCACAGGACATTGCCGATATCCGCGCTGCGCATGAGATGTTTGGATGGCTGCGCGAGCGGGCAGATTGCGCCCTGATCGAACGCAGTTTTGACGGGCACCGGCCAGACGCCCTGCTGGAGGCCGCGATCACAGCCTTGCCCACGTCATCCGCGCGTCCCCGCTTCATCGACAGCCGCAATCAGGCGCTGTTTCCTCAGGTGGTCGAGCGCCTGGGTACCAAAAAGAAGGCCGACCGTCTCATCCTCGGGTCTGGCTATTTCGAGAGCGACGGCGATGGTGCTGCTGGCCTGCCAGAGCGACTGCGCCGCGCATTGGTGCAGGAGAAATCCCTGACGAAAACAGCGGCTCTCGACCTGTTTCTCAACCCGTCCTCCTGTCAGGGGCTTGCTGCCCGGGCCGGTGCCTTGATTGACGCAGGCTGGAACTTGCGCCCTCCGCGCTCTGTCTTGCATGGAACTGATGGGTGCCTGCATGCAAAATTTGTGGTGCTGGCGTCGGGCGAGACCGAGGCCTCGGGACGGGCTTATCTTGGATCCGGCAATCTGAGCATGAACGGGTTTGAGCGTGCCGCAAGCGCCGGGGGAAACCTTGAGGCAGGTGTGATCGTCGATCTGCCGGGAGGACTGAAATGGCCGCGACGCAGAGACACGCGGAACGGTATCGCCGCTGTTTTTCCGATCCAGTTCACTGATGTGGTGACGCCCGAGGCCCTGCAGCAAGGGGAAGGCTTTGTGCGCCCCGATGAGCCAGAAACCCAGCCGCCAGTTGCGTGGTTTATATGGCAAGACGGGGTGCTCTCGGCCCCCGAAGACAAATCGGTGATGGTGATTGGTGTCGATGCGGCTCAGGCCCAGACACCTTGTCCATGGCCTGCACCGGCTCCAGCGATTGTGACCCTCGCGGAGGGCGGCTGGCGGCTGCCTGTCATTTCTTCCGGCGCACTTGTTGTCGCTCGCCCCTCCGATATGTCGGTCGAAGATATCCTTGCCAGCCTTGGATCATTTCCCGAGCCTGGTGATGCTGACAGCGAAGATGAGGGTGAGGAAGGCGAAGAGCCGCTCACCGACGCCTCAGATACCACCGAAGCTCCGCCAGCTGCCTATCCCATTCGCAGGATGATGGAACTTCTGGTGCGTCTTTGTGAGACACAGGCAAGGTTAGACCCGCGGGACTGGCAAAGGTGGTGTCGGGAGTTGCAACAGAAACTTTGCGCTATCGCGTCTCGCGAAAAAACGATGCTCGAGTTCTTCCGGAACGCCAGGGCAAATCCTCTGCCTGCTCTGGCAGATCCGCGTATGCGCCCGGAAGGGGTTTCGCCAGACCTATTGAGAGATGCGCTTTTGGCAGTGTCCGTCGCGTGGGAGCTCAGCGCTTACCCATCGCTCTGGGAACGGGAGGCCGCGTGATGGTGGACTGGAACGAAGTCGCGAGCATTCTGGATCGTATCGCAGGGACGTCTGATGATACCGTGCTAGATCATGGCCAGAAGGCGAGTGTCACAGAACTAGCGTGCCGTATCCGGGCGGGCCAACGCTCGGCCCTGTTGGCTGATGAGGTGGGTATGGGCAAGACCCGCATTGCGGCGGCGCTGATCGCAGCGGTGCGGGAGGCGGGCGGGCGCAGCGCCATTGTTCTGCCCGCGGGCCTTGGGGCACAATGGCAACAGGAACTGAAACGGTTCAACACCGACGACAAGACATTGCTGCCGCTGCGCAGCTATGATGGTTTCATCTCCGGTTTTTTGCACGATACCGATGCGGAGGGGAGCGCAAGACGGTTACACAGCCATAAGGAGTGGCTTTCGGATCGCCGCAAGCAGCGTGAGTTGCCGGAGAACGGCTGGGCCGCCGAAGAGATCATAATGATATCTCATTCCTTCGCGAACATGCAGTTTCCCAATCGTGGAGAAGGCCCCGCTGGAGGCTGGCGCCGGGAACTCTTACCCAACGTCGCCCGCCTGATTGACGGCCGACGGCGCAACTTCATGCGCGAAAATTTCCATTCGGGTGAGGTGGGCTATGTATATGCCAGTCGCCGTGCGGCGCGGCACATTGCCCAAACGATTCTGGACCACGAACTGCCGCGCGATGCCATTAACGGCGATCAGAAATGGCTTTCGGCGGACGATTACAAGAACAGGATCCTGCCGCTGATCGGCTATGGCCTGGGTCAGTTTGATCTCATAGTCGTTGACGAAGCCCACAAGGCGCGCGGCGCAGATTCAAGCCTTTCGCGCATTCTCGGCCCGGTAAGCTGGGAAGCGGATGATCCTTTTCGTCTGGGCATGACCGCAACCCCGGTCGAGCTGGACTCCAGCCAGTGGATCGACACGCTGGAGCGACTCAATGGTCGCGATGATGATCAGGATATTACTGCGCTCGCAGAGCTGACGGAATGGATCACCGGCTATGTGGATGTTGTTCGTCGGATTCAAACCGAAGAACTGGACGAGACGCTGACCGGGGAATTCGAGACCTCCGCCCGGCAGTTCTACGCAGCATTGCGACCACACGTCCTGCGCCGGGACAAACGAAGTGACCCCGAATTCTGCGTCTTCAAAGACAGTCATGGTGATTATCGTGAGGTCACCGATATCCCGGTTTCACCGGAGGCAGAGGGTTTTACCCGTGACTGGTTGCGCCGCTTTTGTGCGGCTGAGGCGCTGTCGTTACTCCCTCAGGATGATCCGCGTGTGAAACGGGTCAGGCTCGCCGTTGCCCAGGGGTATGGGTTCGGCTTTGGAGAGGATGAGGAAGACAGCCATTCTGGCATGACAGATGCAAACCTCGTTGGTCCGGCGGGGTTTTGGACGGAAGCTTTTACCGCTGAGAGCAACGACATCTATAGCCACCCTGCGATCCTGGCGGCAGTGAGACAAATCGAGGCCTATACACGGGCCGGCGAGAAAGTGCTCGTCTTCGGCAGGTTCCTGACGCCGATGAATGTGCTGACCAGACTGCTGGACGCGCGTGAGATGCTGCGTCGTTTGCGAGACGGACAGCACTGGCCTGCCAGTGGGATCGGGGAAAGCAATATAGCAGCCGTCATTGCGGCGATGAGAGATCCTGATCTTGCGGTGGCGGGTGGGGTCGACGAAATCGATGTGATGTTGAAAACCCGCTATCAGGAGTGGGCGAGCGAGCGACGGGCTGAACTCGCACGGCTTCATCGGGAGTTGGAAGACCTTGCGCTGGAGGGAGGAGCTGCTGCATTTCTGTCAGAGATTCTGCGCCATGAGGACGGCAAACAAGACCTTCAATTCGGGGCTTTGCTCGAGGCACTTGGTGGCAGGCGGGAAGTTGCGGGCGCTTCCTGGACGGGGCGGGAAATGCTCGGGCTGTTCGAAAAACTGCTCCTGGAGCTTGCCGGCGATGATGAAGCAGAGAACAACGATACGCAGAAAGCCCGGCTGGATGCCTGGCTGAACGATTATTCCGGGCGCGAGGGCAACTTCGCCAGGATGATGTCAGGTGCAACCGCACCGCAAACGCGGCGTATGCTGCAATCTGCATTCAACCGGTCGTCCAGTTGGCCGATGGTGCTCCTCGCGCAATCCCGCGTCGGGCGTGAGGGCCTGAATCTGCATGAGGCCTGTCGCACAGTGATTCTACTGCACGCGGAGTGGAATCCCGGCATTGTCGAGCAGCAGATTGGGCGTGTGGATCGCAAGAACAGTCTTTGGCTTCGCGAATGGCGGAAATGGAGGGATCATGGTGATGGTCTCCCGCCCCGCATTCGGGTTCACCCTGTTGTCGTCAGTGGCACATACGACGATCACAACTGGCAGGTTCTCAAGGCGCGTTGGCTGGAACTGAGGGCGCAGTTGCATGGCGATGTCCTGCGTCCCGTTCCAGGTCGGTCAGAGGTGATAGATGACAAACGAACCTGCGCTGACCGCGTTCGGCGCGCAGTGCCGGATTTTTCGCCGGGAAGACGTGGCGGTTGAATTGTAGTGTAACCGATACTCACGCTGCTGTTCGGAATAGGACGGAATGAAAGCTGCTATTTTTAGCAACCATTCTCCCCGAGTTGGATTTGGCGTTGATAGGAAAATGGATGTTAGTAGGTCGCAAGTAATGGTGGTTGCAGCCTCCCGCAACCATCTTTACCGGCGTCGATTGCAAGTTGTGATCGATGCCGGTCCCCGCAACCATCTTTACTTGCTCGGGCAACAAGTGAAGATTAGATCCAGCCCCCGCAACCAACACTATCGCGTTTCGCAACGCTTGCACGCCGCCCCTCGGGGCGGCGTCTGCATTTGTGTCTCCGCCGGGCCGCGCCCACCGCAGAGGTGTGCGCCTATGACCGCAGGTCAACCCTCTGGTTCCAGACCGAATTCCGACAGAATCCACGTCACGGTTCGCTTCAGCGGCCTCTCATGCGCATATTGTCGGGCCCAGGACAGGAAGAGATATTCCCCCGATGCCTCCGGGCTGTGCCAGATCTCCACAAGGCGTCCGGCGCGCAAATCCGGCTCGATCATGAAGGTCGGCGCGATGGCGACCCCGTGACCGTGGATCGCCGCATCCAGCGCCAGGGCGGAGCGGTCGAAATTCAGCACCGTGGGCGCGCCGCGAGACCCGGTCTCGCCGATCAGACGATCCCATCGGCGATGAGCGTCCTGAAGCAGCGGAAAGGACAGCAGGGTGTCCGTGTCGACAGGCGCGCCGGGTCGATGGATGTCGGGGCTGCACACCGCGACAAGCCGCAGCTCGCAAAGTCGCCGAAGATGATGCGCCGGATTGTGTCCTGGCGTTCTGGCGGGCCAGAGCGCGATCTCGTTGCGCCCGAGGCTGCGCTCCAGCGGGGTGTCGTGGATCTCTGTCGCCAGAGACATCTCCGGAAACCGGGCGTTAAAGCCCTTCATCCTCGGCATGAGCCACTTGGCGGCAAAAGACGATCCGATATGCAGCGTGATCCGGCGGGCGGGCCGTGTCAGCTCGGCGGTTGCCGCCGAGAGGGTGGCCAGCGCCTCCTCGACCGCGGCGTGATAGCTCTTGCCTCTGGGGGTCAGCACCACGCCACGGGGTTTCCTGTCGAACAGGACGACTCCCAGATCGGACTCGAGCTGCTTGATGCGCTGCGACACCGCGCCATGCGAGATGTGCAGCGCCTCTGCCGCGCGCTGAAAGCTGCCATGACGTGCCGCCAGCGCGAAGACGCGCAGGGCATTCAGGTTCACCTTCTCCATCATGGGGACCACAAGCGTTAGGTTTTCTAACAGCTCTGGCAAATTTGCTGCTTTGTCAAATCTCCCCGCGTCTGCAATCGGTGGCATGCCGCGCCTCACCACCCCGCCGCCGACAAGAGGACCCGTCATGAGCCTGACCATCCGCCCCGCCGAAATTTCCGATCTCGATGCCCTCACCGCCCTGCTGCTGGCCGATGCGGAAGATCGCCACACCGCCGAACCCAAGCTGTGGCAACTGGACGACGCGGCGCAGAGCAAGACCCGCGCAGCGCTCGAATCTGTGCTGGGCGCCGCACAGCCACCCCTTCGGCAACACTGGCTCGTCGCAATTTCCGAAGGCCGGCTGGTCGGCGCGACGCATTCCCTTCTGCTCCCGGTTCCGCCGATCTATGCCGGCGCCTTCGGTCCACCCGGCCTGCTCATGGAAGACGGTGCCGTCACGCCCGATGCACCGCGCGGCACGCGGCGCGCATTGCTGGAAGCCGCCGAAACCGACCTGATCGGCACGGGCGCGCGGATCCTGCTGGCCTCCAGCGTGCCCGGGGGCGCCTGGGAAAGCGCCTATGCCCGGCGAGGATATGCACCGCTCACCCTCTATTTCGCAAAGACCGGTCTGGCCCGCCCGGTCGCATTTGCGGCTGTGCGGCAGGCCACCGCAGAGGACGTGCCGGAAATCGTCGCCTCGAGCGCCGTGAACAGGCGGATCCTGGAGTCGTTGCATCCGCCGTTCTGGAAACCGCATGACGAGGCAGACGACCGCTTTGGCGCCTGGATGCGGCGCAGCCTCAGCCTGGAGGATCGCGACATGTTCGTGTCCCAGGCGGATGGCCGTGTCCGGGGCTACGCGATCTCGCAGCCGGCAACTTCCCTGCATATCCCGGCAGCGCATAACATCGCCGGCATCGGGGTGATCGACGATTTCTTCGACGATGCGCTGGCGCAGCCCGCACGGCTCGGCCCGGAGGCGCCTCGCGCCGGGGCTCTGCTGAGTGCCGCCGAGGCGGCGCGCAGAGAACGCGGCGATCATTCGGTTCTGGTGGTCTGCCCCGCAGCCTGGCACGGCAAGATCGACCTGCTGGAGCGATATGGCTACCACAACGCAATCACCTGGCACATCCGGCAGGTGACCTAGAACGTTCCGCCTGCCAGCGCCTCCCTCACCGCCGGACCCGCCCCCGGGCGTTCGCGGATCGGCACGAAAGAGGCGCCTTGCGCCGCGCGTCTCGTCCGACCCCGGCGGATCCTGCAGACGTCCCCGCCCATCGCGGTTAAAAGACCCAAAGACCGCACACACACATGGAACATGGACGGGCAGATGCACAGGCAGTTCTCCAACCCCGCTCTCGCCGAGGCCCTGCTGCCACATGCCTTCGACGCGCGGGACGGGGCGCATGACGAGGCGCATCTTCTGCGCGTCTGGCGCAACGTGTTGCGGATCTCCGATATCGAGGGCGGCGACCTGGAGATCCTGCTTGCCGCCACGCTGCTGCATGATGGCGTCTGGATCGACAAGGGCTCGCCGCAGCGAGGCATGGCCTCGCGCTTCGCAGCCGAGAAGGCCCGGAACGTCCTCTCCGATCTGGGCTGGAACGCGGAGCGGAGCGGACAGGTCTGCCATGCCATCGAGGCGCACAGCTTTTCCGCGGGCATCGCGCCCCAAAGCCTGGAGGCGCGCATTCTTCAGGATGCGGACCGGCTGGATTCGATTGGCTTTATCGGTGTGGCGCGATGTTTCTATGTCGCGGGCCTGCGCAGGAGCTCGATTTGCGATGCCGTGGATCCCCCCGCACGCCACAGGCCGCTTGATGACAGCCGCTTCGCGCTCGACCACTTCCGCACGAAGCTGATGACGCTCGGCGACCGGTTTTGTACCGCGACAGGCGCCCGGCTCGCGGCGGAACGTTCCGCCCAGATCGAGGCGTTCTATCACGGCATGCTGGCCGAGATCGGATAATCGCTGGCAACGGACCGCTTGGGCGTCCAGGCGGGCGGCCGTGGCCGAGACGCCCGCCTGCGCCCTCTACGGACCGCAAGGCGAAACCCGCAGAGAACGATCTTGCCGATATGTCACGGCCAGACGGGCGCGCCGTCCAGTCCGGCGGTTTCGGGCAGCCCGCAGATCAGATTCGCATTCTGCACCGCCTGCCCCGCCGCGCCCTTGCCGAGATTGTCCACCACGCCCATCGCGATCACCAGATTGCGCGCCGGATCCGCCGCATAGCTGACAAACGACAGGTTCGAGCCGGTCGCCCATTTGGTCTGCGGCGGCGTGTCGGTCACACGCACGAAAGGACGGTCCGCATAGAAGCTCCGCGCGGCATCGAGGCATTGCTCCGTGGTCGCGCTGCCCCGACAATAGAGGGTAACCAGCACGCCCCGGGTCATCGGAACCAGATGCGGTGTGAACACCAGCCCGGTGGCTTTCCCGCCGCTCAGGCGCTCGATCGTCGTGGCCATCTCGGGCATGTGGACATGCGTGAGCAGGCCATAGGGCTGTAGGTTTTCATTGCTTTCGGCATAGCCGAACCTGCTGTCGCCACCACCGCGCCCCGCACCGGAAATGCCGGTCTTGGCGTCGATCACGATATTGCCGGGCTCGATCAGCCCGCCTGCCAGAAGCGGCGCGAGGGTATTCAGCGTGGCGGCGGGAAAACAGCCGGGGTTGGCGATCCGGCTTTGTCCGCGGATCCGGTCGGGCCAGATGTCGGCCAGGCCATAGGTCCACCCCTCGGCATAGCGGTGGTCGCCGCCGATATCGACGATCCTGACCTCTTGGGGAACCCGTGCCAGGGCCTCGGCGGACGCCCCTGTGGGCAGCGATGCGAAGAGCAGATCGAGCTTTGGCAGGGTTTCGGGGGGCCATTTCTCGATCACCAGCCCGGCGAGCTTGCCCGGCACCCCGGGAAAGCGGTCGATCAACCGGCTGCCGGCGCTACCATCGCCCGCGGCGTAGACAAGTTCGAATGACGGATGGCTCGCAATCAGGCGCAGCGCTTCTCCGCCGCCAAAACCGCTGATGCCGACGATACCGACACGAATACTCATGATGATGTCCTTCCACATTTGGGAAAAAGAAAGCCCCCGAAGCCGAGGGCTGCGGGGGTTCAGGAACGCGGGTCGGAGGTGCTCCGGCGGCGGTAGCTATGGAAAACCGGCTACCACGCCCAATAACACTCATCGACGCGCAGCCCGAGAGGCCGCAGCTTCGCTGTGCGGCGTCGGCGTCGGTCAAAGAGGTTTTGGGTCCTGAACATGGCTTGATGCAGTGTCGGCAAGCCCGTTCAAGGTCAAGCGGAATGTTGACACATCCTGCGCGTCTCGTGGCCCGGATCACCGGAGCGACCGTCTGCCTCGGTGAAGGATTTTCGATGCGGGCTGCGGCGCAAGTATGCTGCGCGGTGCCTCATCGGCCCGCCTCGGGACTTCCTCACCTGAGCCGCGGTTCGTGCGATACGGGTTTTCTGCGCGGCAGCCGTCCAGACCGGGCGGGCATGCACCGCAGGGGCATTATCCTCGCCTCATCTACGAATGCTCCTGCGTGAAGGAGGGCTATCGCCCTCCCCTTAGATCTCGATCTTGTATCCGATATGGGTCGGCTCGAAACCCAGACGCTCATAGAAACGATGAGCATCTGGCCGGGCCTTGTCCGTGGTGAGCTGAACCAACGAACACCCTTTTGCCCGGCATTCGCGGATGGCCCAAGCGAACATCGCTTCACCAAGCCTGCCGCCCCGACGATCGCTCGCGATCCGCACCGCCTCGACCTGTCCACGCTTGGTGCCATTGCGAGAAAGGCCCGGGATGAAGGTGAGCTGCAAGGTTCCGACAATCTCCTGCCCATCCTCGACCACACACAGAAACTGGTTCGGATCGGCATCAATCTCCGCAAATGCAGCCCGGTAGCCATCATCGACCGCCGGCGAAGCGTTTTCCCGCAACGCACCAAGCACGTCATCGGCCAACATCCCGACAATCGCCTCCAGATCCGCTGCGGTTGCTCGGCGGTAACGCAGTTCCCTCATGAGTTTGATCCCCCTCTTTTCATTGCTGATCGCCTCAACAGGAGATGGGCCCCGGCGGACAGGGCTCACCTCCGCTTTACGTCGCAGGGCGCCCCCATGATGCGATTCAGTGTTCAAGCCATCTGTGCAAAAGACCGCACCACGCCGCCGCGGCGGGCTCAGTATGTGGGCTGCGCCGTGGAAAGGCCGGCTGCCGACTTCCAAAGACGGCGGCGGAAGGCCGCGAGGCAGAGCGCGGCGATGATCAGTTCCACGACGAGGGCGCCGATGGCGCTGTCGGACGGCATTCCGTCCATCGCAAGCCCGACCAGCCGTCCGGCGGGAAAGGCGATGAAGACCGTCAGGGCCACCGCCATACCAAGGGGCAGGGCCGCGTGCCGCCAGATGCCGCGCAGCATCAAAAGGCCGAACCCCGCAAGACCGGCGCCGGGTGCGCGCAATTCGCTCAGCAGGTTGGCGTCTTCCCCGAGCGTGATGCCGTAGCCGGCGTAGAAGGCGTGCGGGATGAACAGGATGAAAGCACCGATGGTGAGCGCTGTGAGGCCGGAGAGACCGAGTGCGATCTTCTCGAAGAGGGTGGGTTTCATGTCATATTCCCTTCGTCGGGCGATGTCAGGCGGCGCTTGTCCAGGCGCCGGTTCGAGCGGCGGCCAGGGCGAAGTCCGCAAAGTCGCGCGGGGAACGGCCAAGCGCACGCATCACACCGTCCGTGGTCTGGGCGTTGCGCCCGTCCAGCGTTTCGCGCGCGATGGCGGTGAAGACATCGGCAACGAAGGCGCCGCCAGCCTGCGCGATGGTCGCGTGGAACTCCTCGAAGCTGATCGGAATATGCCGGATATTGCGCCCGGTTGCCTGCGAGAGACCAGCCGCCATATCCGCGAAGGTCATCAGTCGCGGGCCGGTCACCTCATAGAGTTCGCCTTTGTGACCCTCTTCGGTCAGCGCCGCGACGGCGACCTCGGCAATATCGTCGATATCAACGATAGGCTCCGCGACATCGCCGCCGGGCATCGGAAGAACGCCAGCCAGGATCGGATCGCGCAGATAGCCTTCGGAGAAGTTCTGAGCGAACCAGGCGGCCCGGACGATTGTGAAATCGACGCCGGACTGTTGCACCACCTCTTCGCCCAGCCGCGCGTGGTGTTCGCCGCGGCCGGAGAGCAGCACGAGATGCTCGACATCTACGTCGCGGGCCGTCTCGCAGAGGGACTCGAGCTTTTCCACGGCGCCGGGAAATGCAAGATCGGGGAAGTAGGTGACATAGGCCGCACGGGACCCGCGCAACGCCGCCGCCCAGGTCTCCGGCGCGTCCCAGTCAAAGGGCGTTGTAGAGCTGCGCGAACCACGGCGCACGGGAACGCCCCGCGCCTCAAGGCGGCTGGCGACGCGGCGGCCGGTCTTGCCGGTTGCGCCGATGACGAGAATTTCCTGGTCTTTCATGGGGGGTCTCCCTGGCTTCGCTTTCGTCAGCCGAGGGATTAGCGCGGGAATGCCGCGCGGTATTGACCGGCGATGCCAGTCTTTTGACCGCTGTCGCCAATGCGCCCGTCAGCGGTGGACCATCTCCTTGCGGTAGGTCGCGGGCGTCTTGCCGACCCAGCGCTTGAACGCGCGGGTAAAGGCGCTCTGTTCGGAGAACCCGGTGAGAAACGCGATTTCAGCCAGTGAATGGCTCTCGTCCCGCAAGAGGCCCTCGGCAAGGTCGCGGCGGGTTTCCTCGGTGACGCTCTGAAAGCTCATGCCATGCTCGGAAAGGCGCCTGTGAAAGGACCGCGCACTGAGCCCGAGGCTCCAGGCGATCTCGGGCATTTTCGGCGCCCCTTCGCTGAGGGCCTGGGCGATTGCGGCTTTGGCCTGCATGACAAGCGCGGGCTCCCGGGTGATCTCGGAGATTTCCGCGTCGAGATGCGTGGTGAGGTAGTGCGAGATCCCCTCGTCGCCGAGGATGTTGGGCCGGGCCAGGGTTTCGTCGGCATAGAGGATCGCGTCGAGTTCGGCCCCGAAGCGCACCGGGCAGCCGAACCAGTCCTCATGCGCCGCGATCGAGCGCGGGGCGGGATGCCGGACCAGCACTTCCAGGGGCGTCAGCGGCACCGGGCAAACCTGCCTCGCGATCGAGACCGCGCTGGCGAGGGTCGCCTCGTTCGACAGCCGCATCCCGAGGCGCCTCTTGCCCGCCCGATGCAGGATGAAGAGCGTGCCCCCGGGCGCTGGCCGCAGCTCGTATTCGACAACGCTGGTCCAGAGACGCGCATAGCGTTCCACCCGCGCATAGGACGCCCGGAGCGTTGTTGCCGCCTTGAAGGCCAGCCCGAGTGCGCCGTATTCGTCAAGCCGCATGGAGGCACCGGTGCGGATCGGAAGATCGGTCACGTCGATCTGGTCGGCGAGCCTTTCAAGCATGTCGTAGTAGCGCTCGGCGGAAACCATCCGCCCGGCATCGAAGGGCTCGTCGGCGGCGAGCCCGACACTGGCCAGCATCGCCGCCGCATCAACGCCGCCATCCGCCGCGGCGACCACCTTTCTCGCGAAGAGCGACGTCACATACCCCATGCTCCGCATTCTACGATGCAGGCGGTTAGCAGCCAAGCGCGCAATGGATCCGGGCGCGCGGCGGATTGGGGCCCCTCTTTCCGCCAGCCCTGTCATTCAGCCTGCACGTGCAGCAACGGCTTTGTATGGATGGCTCCCGCGTCGCGAGGCTTAAATGAGATCGCAGGCACTTTTTCAGAAGCGATCTTGTGTCCGGCCTGTTCGCGCGGTCATCGTCGCTGGTCCTGGTCGGATCCGCGGATCAGGATCCTGTCTGTTTCTCGGGCAATTGCGCCCACGTCCTGCGGCACACCGCTGCCGTGCAGATGGCGGAGGCAGGCATTCCGATGGACATGATCGCTCAGTCTCTAAGACGTTCCAATACGGGGCTCACCGCCCCGAGCTATGCTCGATACAGGCCCGAACATCTTCGCAAGGCAGCGAAGGTCCTGGCGTTCGATCGGGCGTCAGGTTCAACGGACTAGGGGGAACTGTCTCAGAAACGAAAAAGGCGCCCGAAGGCGCCTTGTTTCATTGGTCGGAGTGAGAGGATTCGAACCTCCGGCCCCTGCCTCCCGAAGACAGTGCTCTACCAGGCTGAGCTACACTCCGACCGTGGCGGGCGGGATACCCCACGTCCGAGGGTTTGGCAAGAGCTCATTCCACCGACTTTTCGCGCCGCCGCATCGCCCGCAAAAGCGGGCCGACGCGCAGGGTCGTGCCGGTCTCGAACCGGGTGCGGGTCCGCAGCACCGGACGGTTCTCCGAAACCGTGCCGCGGCCCTCACGCAGCACGATGTACACCCCCGAGCCGATGATCAGAACCGCGCCCGCCAGAGTCATCCCGTCGGGCCATTCGTCAAAGAACAGCGCCCCGTAAAGCGTGGCCCAGAGGAGCTGCGAATATTGCATCGGCGCCACGATCACCGCCTCCCCGGCCTTGTAGGCCGAAATCAGCACGAAAGAGCCGGTCAGCGCCAGCGCCGCCATCAGCCCCACCCCCGCCAGATGCGCCAGCGGCATCGGCTGGTAGACGAAGGGCTGCGCGCAGGCCATGAGCAGGAAATTCGTCATCATCGGATAGAGCAGCAGCACCACCGAACGCTCCTCATGCCCGATCTTGCGCACCACGATCGAGGCCAGCGCGCCGCCGACCGCCGCGACCAGCGCCGCCGCATGGCCCAGCGTCAGCTCGGTGCCGCCGGGGCGCAACACCACAAGCACGCCCGCAAGCCCCACAAGCACCGCGATCCAGCGGCGCAGGCGGACCTGTTCGCCCAGGATCGGAATCGCCAGAACCGTAATCAGCAAAGGCTGTGCAAAGAGAATCGCATAGGTCTGCGCCAGCGGCAGAACCGAGAAGGCGTAAAAGGCGCAAAGCCCGGTGATCACCGCCGCCACGGTGCGCAGCGCCGTCCACCAGGGATGGATCGGCCGCAGATGGCCCGGGGTGGTGTCCCGGATCAGCATCAGGCTGACCAGCGGAAAGCTGAACAGGACCGAGAAAAAGACAATCTGGAACGGGCTGTAGCTTGCGCCCAGCAGCTTCACGATCACGTCGTGGCTGGAAAACACCGCGAAGGAGAGCAGCGCGAAAATCGCGCCTTTGGCATTGTGGCCCATGGGAACGTCCCGGCTTGTCTCGCTGCGCGGCCCGCCGGGGCGGCGGCCACGCGAATCAACGCAATCTTGCGTTTGCTCTGCGAGAATACAGGCACCGGGTCAATCGTGCGGCGGCCAATATCCGCCGCACCCGCGTTTCCGACCGGAAACCGTGCGCGCCGCCCCCACGATGGGCAGGGGCGGCGCCTGTCTCAGAGGCTGGCGTCGAGCGCGGCGAGGATCGCGCTGCCCATTTCCGAGGTCGAGACCGGGGTGACGCCCTCTTCGCCCAGCAGGTCGGCGGTGCGCACACCATCCGCCAGCACCTTGGACACGGCGCCTTCCAGGCGGTCGGCCTCGGCACCCATGTCGAAGCTGTAGCGCAGCGCCATGGCAAAGCTGAGGATACAGGCGATCGGGTTGGCCTTGCCCTGACCGGCAATATCCGGCGCCGAGCCGTGCACCGGCTCGTACATCGCCTTGGGACGGCCGTTCGGCATCGGCGCGCCCAGCGAGGCCGAGGGCAGCATGCCCAGCGAGCCGGTGAGCATCGCGGCGGCATCCGACAGCAGATCGCCGAAGAGGTTGTCGGTCACGATCACGTCGAACTGCTTGGGCCAGCGGCAAAGCTGCATGGCGCCGGCATCGGCGTACATGTGGCTCAGCTCGACCTCGGGATACTCCTTACCGACCTCGGTCACCACCTCGCGCCAGAGGATGCCCGATTCCATCACATTGGCCTTTTCCATCGAGCAGAGCTTCTTGCTGCGCTTCATGGCGAGCTCGAAGGCCGAGCGGGCCACGCGGTCGATTTCCGACTCGGTGTAGCGCTGGGTGTTGATGCCCACGCGCTCGTTGCCCTCTTCGATGATGCCGCGCGGCTCGCCGAAATAGATCCCGCTCGTCAGCTCGCGCACGATCATGATGTCGAGCCCGGCGACCACATCGCGTTTCAGCGACGAGAAATCGGCCAGCGCGTCGAAACACTGCGCCGGGCGCAGGTTGGCGTAAAGGTCCATCTCCTTGCGCAGACGCAGCAGTCCGCGCTCGGGCTTCACCGAGAAATCCAGCACGTCGTATTTCGGCCCACCCACGGCGCCCAGCAGGACGGCATCGACCTCCTGCGCCTTGGCCATGGTCTCGTCGGTCAGCGGCGTGCCATGGGCGTCATAGGCGGCACCGCCCACGAGATCCTCGCTCACATCGAAGGTGATGCCGCGCTTGTCGCCGTACCAGCCGATGATCCGGCGCACCTCGGCCATCACCTCGGGGCCGATGCCGTCACCCGGCAGGATGAGAAGCGAAGGGTTGCTCATGGGAATATCCTCTCCTCGAAACGTCCCGCACCGGGTATCCGAGGGGTCGGGGATGGTCAAGAAAACAACGGCGCAAGCCCCTGTTCCAGCAGATCCCAGACCCGGCGGATGCGGGGTGTGTGCCGCATCGCCTCATGTGCCGCCAGATAGACCGGAAGCGCCGGAAGCGGCAGTTCGGGAAAGAGCCGTTCAAGCCCCGCGTCCCGGTCCGCGAGATTGCATTGCAGCACCCCCGCGCCGCAGCCCGCGCGCACGAGCTGATAGCTCGTGACGAAATCGTCGCAGCGCGTCGCGAACCAATCGCGGGTCGCCGGCACGCCCATCTCGCGCATGGCCCGGATCATCACATCGCTGCGGTCGAGCCCGACCATATCGCGACGCCAGAGCGCCTCCAGCGTCTCGGGTCGCCCGACCCGGTCGAGATAGCTGCGCGCCGCATAGATCCCCATATCGAGATCGCCCAAATGCTTCATGACGATGTCGAGCTGATCGGGCAGGTACATCCGCACGGCAATGTCCGCTTCGCGGTAGAGCAGATTCTCGGTCTGGTCCGTGGGCACGAGGTCGATGGCGATCTCGGGCTCGCGCGCGCGGATGCGGGCAAGGATCGGCGGCAGGTGGAAATGCGCCGACATCACGCTGGCGGTGATGCGCACCGTGCCGGCCAGCCGCTCCGACCGTCCGGCGGCGGCGAGGTTGAGCGCCTGCATGCTGTCGCGGATCGCCCGCGCATGCGGCAGCAGCGCGGCCCCGGTTTCGGTCAGTGTCAGGCCCCGCGGCTGGCGCTGGAACAGCGTCACGTCCAGCACCGCCTCCATCTGCCGGATCTGCCGCCCGACCGTCGGTTGGCTCAGGCCCAGCCGACGTGCCGCCTCGGATAAAGAGCCGGTTTCGGCAACGCCGAGATAGGTCCGCACCAGCGACCAGTCGAGGGAGTGAAAAACGGCATCCATTCATTTATGAATAGGAGATGCAGAAATTTTGGCAATATTCTTTTACCTGCGAATGGAAGACCCTGCCGTCCAAACATATGACCGGAGGGTGACGTTATGGGAAAAGCGCTTGTTCTGGGTGGACATGGCCGGTTCGGAAGCCATGTCGCAGAAGCATTCTGGAACGCCGGCTGGGAGGTCTCTTTGTACCAGCGCGGCACCGATCTGATGGCGGCGGCGCGCGGTGCCGATGTGATCGTGAACGGCTGGAACCCGCCCTATCACCTCTGGGCCGCCGAACTGCCGGGCCTCACCGATCGGGTGATCGCCGCGGCCCGGGTATCGGGGGCGACCGTCCTACAGGCTGGAAACCTCTATGTCTATGGCGCCGGATCGCCGGAATGCCTGTCCGTCGATACCCCGCATCGCGCGCGCAACCCGCTGGGGCGGCTGCGGATCCGGACGGAGGCGCAGCTTCGCGCCGCCGGGGTGAAGGTGATCCTGCTGCGGGCGGGCGATTTCCTGGACACGGAGCCCTCGGGCAACTGGTTCGACCGGATCCTCGCGCCGAAACTGGCGAAAGGGGTGCTGACCTATCCCGGCGCGCCCGAGATCCCTCATGCCTGGGCGTTCCTGCCCGATGTCGGGCGCGCCGCCCTGGCGCTTGCCGAACGGCGCGGCGACCTGCCATCCTTCACCGAGGTTCTGTTTCCCGGAAGCCCCCTGTCGGGACGGGACATCGCGGCGCATCTGGAAACCATCACCGGCCACGATGTGGCGTTGCGCGGGTTTTCCTGGTGGCCGCTGCATCTTGCCCGTCCGGTCTGGCCGATGGCGGGTGACCTTCTGGAGATGCGCTATCTGTGGAACATGCCGCACCGGCTCGACCCGGCGCCGTTCCGGGCGTTGCTGCCGGAATTCCGCACGACCCCGGCGGAGGAGGCGCTGCGCGCCGCCACCGCCCATCTCATGGATCCTCCAGCGTCACGAGCACCATCCGGTGCCGCTGCCCCGGCACGGGCGGCCTGACCTCGGCCGCCCTCACCGTCAGACCCGCCGCAGGCAGCAGATAGCTGACCCGCATCGGGCCGGTCTGCTCCCAGTCCACCGTCGGCACGTCCGGCAGCGGATCCTGAAGGCGCGGATCGTTCAGAACGGCCCGCATCGCCTCGTGCCGCCCCTCGCCCCGCGCGGGGTCGAGATTGGCATTTCCGATCAGTACCGGGCGGTCGGGCGCCGCGCCGAACGCCCCGTCCAGATACCGCTGCCAAAGCGCCAGCTCATCGCGGTTGCGCCGCCCGTTGCGGTCGCCGGGCCCGTCGAAGACCGGCGGCGTCGCGTGCCAGGCCAGCAGGGTCAGCCCCCCGCCCCCCGCCCCCAGCGCAACCGCCCAATGCCCCGAGGACGACAGCCGCTGGATCTCTGGCGCGGGATCGCCGGGCAGTCGCAGATGGCCGGGCAGCGCCTGCCAGAGCAGATCCGAGAAATCCCGCCGAAGCTGCAAGGGTATGCGCGACAGCAGCGCCATGCCCCCCTGCCCGGCGAACTGCCCGTACCCTTGGGCGTCCCGCGGCCCGCCCAGCCGCCCGTCGCCATCGAGATCGCGCCCGGTCGTCATGCCTGTATTGGACCGCAAGGCAAAGCGATGCGGATAGGCGGCACCCGCAGCCTCCAGCCGCGCGGCCAGCGCCTCCAGCGCCACCGCACCGTGATCGTAGTCGATATCCGTCAGCAGCAGCACATCGGGATCGGCGGCGGCAATCTCCGCCACCACCGCCTGCGCCTCGCCCTTCAGCAGATCCCGCAGCAACAGCCCCGGCCCGGCGCGCGACAGATCCGCGTGCCATGTGGCCAGCCGCAGCGTCCCGGCGGCGACCGGCACCGCCAGAAGACAAAGCAGGATCAGACCGCTTGCAAATCCGCCTGCGCATAGGCGCGGCGGCGCTTTTCCTCGATCAGATCGGCGATGCGCATCAGCGCCACGCCGCGCATGATCAGACTTGCGGGAAGGAAGGCCCATGCGCTCATCGTCCAGATCAATGTCTGCGGATCGGTGAGCGAAATCGGGTCGATCATCGCCGACGCCAGCTTCATCACCGCCGGGATCAGGAATGGCAGAAGAAACCCTAACGCAATGTTAACATGACCGTCCCGTTTGAGACGATACAGGATATCCGCCCCCACGGTGGGGTCGAAGAGCGGCAGGTTGACCCAGAAATTGAAGGCGCCGTTGCGGATCGGCCAGTTGAGCAGCCGCACCATCACGACAAAGGCCGCCATGGTGACCAGCGAGATGAGATAGGACAGGCCCGCATGGGTACGGATCAGATCGACCTGACGGGCGCTCATGTCGTCGGTGGCCACAAGCACCATCAGCCGGACCGGCGAATAGGGAAAGTCGAGCAGATCGCCCACGGCGGTCCCAAGCGACTCCAGCGCCTGGCTCAGCGCGGTCGGATGGGTGTCGCCCCGGCAGATCAGCGTCAGCACCAGCACGGTCGCGAACAGCGCGACAAAGCGCATCCGGTTGAAGGGCGGCGCGTCGCGGAACTCGATGATCGAGGGGTATTCGCCGATATATTCGACAAAGGTCAGCAGCGCGGCCACCAGCGACAGCAGCGCAATCATCTGCGTGGTATCCGCCGAGCTTCCGGACAGAAAAAGCGCCGGCATTGCAATGAGCAATGCCATGAGAACGGCCCGCACGCCGGCTTTCACCATCCGCTTGATCACTGATCCTGCCCTTTCGGTCCGGCCGGACCCGGTTCGTTGCCGTGCCCTTGTTTCAACCTGACCCCGCCTTTGTGGCGGTCTGCCTCATTCTTGCCCAATTTCTGCCCACTTTCTCTCGACACGGCAAGGATCAGTTAAGAAAGAGCGCGGGAATCTGGCCCTTTCATGAAGAAATCGGTGCGTTTTTGCATCATTGTTGCTGCGCGCTTGCGCATCCAACGGTCTCGACCACAAGATCTTGAAAACTGAGATCTCTTTACCCGCTTTCCATGTTTTATGGTCAGGTTTGACCTGCCGCATGGCCGGGACGGGCAAACCGGCATGGAACCTGTCGCGGACGCACAGGTGTGAACAGGAGGGACTGACAGATGCATTTGGCGATATCGCTGGACGAGGTCGTGGAGATGATCCCCGACGGCGCGCGCGTGATGCTTTCGGGCTTCATGGGGGTCGGCACGCCGGACGGGATCGTCCGGGCGCTGGCCGCGTCCGGCAAGAAGGATCTGACGATGATCGTGAACGACGCGGCCCGCCCGCATTGCGGCGTCGGGCCGCTGGTCAAGGCGGGCTGCGTGAAGAAATTCATCGGCAGCCACATCGGCGTGAACCCGGATGTGCAGGAACAGATGCGCGCCGGCGTGCTCGAGGTCGAGCTGGTGCCGCAGGGCACCCTGGTCGAGCGCATCCGCGCCGGCGGCATGGGGCTCGGCGGTGTGCTCACGCCCACGGGGCTCGGCACGCTGATCGCCGAGGGCAAGCCCACGGTCGAGGTCGAGGGCAAGACCTATCTGCTGGAAACCCCGCTGCGCGCCGATTTCGCGCTGATCGCGGCGCGAAGCTGCGACTATGTGGGCAATCTGACCTACATGCTGACCGCGACGAATTTCAATCCGATCATGGCGCTTGCCGCGGATGTGGTGATCGCCGAACCTGAGGAAATCGTGCCCGTGGGGGTGATCCCGCCGGATTCGGTCAAGACCCCGGGCGTGCTTGTGGACCATGTGATCAAGAGGGCGGCGTGATGAAGGATCTGATAGATTTCACCACCATGGACCCGAAAGAGATCATCGCGCGCCGCGTCGCGATGGAGATCCAGCCGAAATCGCTGGTCAATCTCGGCATCGGCATTCCGACGCTGGTCTCGGATCATCTCGACGAGGGCATGGGCGTGTTCTTCCAGGCGGAGAACGGCGCCGTGGGGATGGGCCACCGCCCGCCCGAAGGCATGACCGACCGGCACCTGACCGATGCGGGCGGCAGCTTCGTCTCGGCGGTGCCGGGCGCCTCGACCATCGACTCGGCGTTTTCGTTCGGCCTGATCCGCGGCGGCCATCTCGATCTGACGGTTCTGGGCGGGTTGCAGGTGGATGCGCAGGGGCATCTCGCCAACTGGATGATCCCCGGCCAGTTCGTGCCCGGGATGGGCGGCGCGATGGATCTGGTCACCGGCGCGAAAAAGGTCATCGTGGCGATGATCCACAGCGCCAAGGGCAAGTCGAAGATCGTGCAGACCTGCGATCTGCCTCTGACCTCGCAGCGCCGCGTGAACCTGATCGTCACAGAGATGGCGGTGATGGAACCGCGCGACGACGGGCTCTACCTGCTGGAGACGGGCCCCGGCATCAGCGTCGACGAGGTGGTCGCAGCCACCGACGCAACCCTGGTGATCGACGGCGACATTCCCGAGATGGATCTGTCGCGCTCGGTCTGAGACGATCGGATCGCCGGCGCGATCCGACCGGGGCGGGGGCTCTGCCCCCGTCTCCCTGCGGCAGACTCCCCCGGACACCTTGGCGCCAGCGGCCCCCATCGGGACAGGACGGCCCCGCCAGACGCAGGCGGAGGGCGCCAAGCGATCCCGGAAACGCAAAAGGCGGAGGACATCCGCCTCCGCCTTTCCCAACTCTCAAGCCCGGTTCAGACCCAGGGGCGGCTCTGCCCGGCCTGTGCCTCGAACGTGTCGATGGCACCGACCTTCTCCATGGTCAGCCCGATGTCGTCGAGCCCTTCCAGCAGGCAGTGCTTTTTGAACGGGTCGATCTCGAAGGGGAATTCCTCGCCGTCCGAGGTGGTGATGACCTGGTTTTCCAGATCCACCGTCATCCGCGCGTTGGCGCCCTTCTCGGCGTCCTTCATCAGCACATCGACCACCTCTTGCGGCATGACGATGGGCAGCATGCCGTTCTTGAAGCAGTTGTTGTAGAAGATGTCGGCGAAGGAGGTCGAGACGATCGCCTTCACACCGAAATCCGCCAGCGCCCAGGGGGCGTGTTCGCGCGACGAGCCGCAGCCGAAATTGTCGCCGGCGACGATCACCTGCGCCTCGCGATATTGCGGTTTGTTCAGCACGAAATCGGGGTTTTCCGAGCCGTCATCGAGATAGCGCATCTCGTCGAAGGCATGCACACCAAGGCCCGAGCGCTTGATCGTCTTCAGGAACTGCTTGGGGATGATCATATCGGTGTCGATGTTCACCAGCGGCATCGGCGCCGCGATCCCGGTCAGCTTTTCAAACTTGTCCATCGGGTCTCTCCTCAGGCCGAAACCGGCTCATCCATCAATTCGCGCACATCGGTCAGGTGACCGGTGACCGCCGCCGCCGCCGCCATTGCCGGCGACACCAGATGCGTGCGTCCGCCCTTGCCCTGGCGCCCCTCGAAATTGCGGTTCGAGGTGGCCGCGCAACGCTCGCCCGGGGCGAGTTGGTCGGGGTTCATGGCCAGGCACATGGAGCAGCCCGCAAGCCGCCATTCAAAGCCCGCGTCGATAAAGATCTGCGCAAGCCCCTCTTCCTCGGCCTGGGCACGGACGAGGCCCGAGCCCGGCACGACCATGGCGCGCATGCCGTCCTTGATCTTCTTGCCCTTGAGAATCTCTGCGGCGGCGCGCAGATCCTCGATCCGGCCGTTGGTGCAGGAGCCGATAAAGACCGTGTCGATCTTGATGTCGGTCAGCGGCGTGCCGGGGGTAAGGTCCATATAGGCCAGCGCGCGCTTGGCCGCCTCGACCTTGCCGCCGGTGAAATCCTCGGGCGAGGGCACGACCGCCGAGATCGGCAGCACGTCCTCTGGCGAGGTGCCCCAGGTGACCACGGGCTCGATCTCTTCGCCCTTGATGGTCACGACCTTGTCCCAATGCGCGTCGTCATCGGAATAGAGCGTCTTCCACCAGGTCACCGCAGCCTCGTACTGGGCGCCCTTCGGCGCGTGCGGGCGGCCCTTGACATATTCGAAGGTGGTCTCGTCCGGCGCGATCAGGCCGGCGCGGGCGCCGCCCTCGATGGCCATGTTGCAGACGGTCATCCGGCCTTCCATCGACAGGTCGCGGATCGCTTCGCCGCAATATTCGATGACATAGCCGGTGCCGCCGCCGGTGCCGGTGAGACCGATGACCGACAGGGTGATGTCCTTGGCGGTCACACCGGGGCGCAGCTTGCCGGTGATCTCGACCTTCATGTTCTTGGATTTCTTCTGGATCAGCGTCTGGGTGGCGAGCACATGCTCGACCTCGGAGGTGCCGATGCCATGGGCCAGTGCGCCAAAGGCGCCATGCGTGGCCGTATGGCTGTCACCGCAGACCACGGTCATGCCCGGCAGGGTCCAGCCCTGTTCCGGGCCGACGATATGCACGATGCCCTGGCGCACATCGGTGACCGGGTAATAATGGATGCCGAAATCCTTGGCGTTCTTGTCGAGCGCGGCCACTTGGATGCGGCTTTCCTCGGGCATCTGCGCGGGGTCGTCGCGGCCTGCCGTGGTGGGCACGTTGTGGTCGGGCACGGCGATGGTGCGCTGCGGCGCACGCACCTGGCGGCCCGCCATGCGCAGGCCCTCGAAGGCCTGCGGCGAGGTCACCTCGTGCACGAGGTGGCGGTCGATATACAGAAGGCAGGTGCCGTCTTCGTCCTGCTGGACGACATGGGCGTCCCAGATCTTGTCGTAAAGCGTCTTGCCGGACATGGGTGTCTCTCCGGAATAGGGAAAATAGCTTGGGCTGGGCGCGGTCGATCCCGCGCCGGGGCGGGCGAAGACAGGCTTATAGCCGCGCAAGCACCGAGAAGGTGGCGCCGTAGAACCGTTCGCGCAGACGCACGCGGTCTCCGAGGTCGAGAACCCGAGTCATGCAGGCGAGATACAGGGAGTCCCTCTTTCGATCAAGGGGCGCGACGCGCAACGCCCCGCAGGCCCCCGGCATCCACCCCGCGCGGAATGACCGGATTTCCACCTTTCAGAGCCGCCCCACTGCGCGCTCGTCTCTTGCCCCCTGTCCGCGCCGGTGTAACTCTTGCCGCAAGAGGAGGGCCGCAATCACATGACCCCGACCGACGCCACGGGCTCCGGACAGACGCCGTTCGAAGCACTGCAAGCGACAGCGCTGGCCTTGATGGCACAGGCAGAGAGCTTTCTGACCAGCTTCCTGCGGCCCTGGAATTTCTATCAGATCGGCATCGCGCTCGGGGTCTTTGTCGTCGCCCATGTGCTGGCGCATTACCTGACCCCGGTGCTGCGCGACTGGATGCGCGCGCGCGAGGGCTGGCCGACCTGGCGGATGCGCGTCCTGATCGTCCTGCAACGGCGTCTGCGGATGATCTTCTTCGTGATCCTGATCTGGCACGTGGTCGGCGTCATGCGGCAGGTCACCTGGCCGTCGCGGTCCTATCTTCTCGAGATCATCGCCGAGCTGGGGAGCGCCTGGCTGCTGATCGCGCTGGCCACGCGGCTGATCGCCAACCCGGCGCTGCGGCTGCTGGTGCGCTACGGCGCCTGGACCTGGGTGACGATCTCGATCCTCGGGCTCACCGACGAGACCGAGGCGCTGCTGGACAGCATCGCCATCGACCTGGGCGGGGCGCGGCTGTCGCTCTGGCTGGCGGTGCAGGCGGCGGTGCTGTTGCTGGCGCTGATCACCCTGGCGCGGTTTCTCGCCGGCGCCAGCGCCGCGAGCATAAGGCGCAACGAGAATATCAGCCCCTCGATGCAGGTGCTGGCAGTCAAGTTCCTTCAGGTGATGCTCTATGGCGCCGCCTTCTTCCTGGCGCTGAAACTGGTGGGGGTGGATCTGACGGGGCTTGCGGTGCTCTCGGGCGCGATCGGCGTCGGGCTGGGCTTCGGCCTCCAGAAAGTCGTGTCGAACCTGGTGTCGGGGGTGATCATCCTGCTCGACAAGTCGATCAAGCCCGGCGACGTGATCTCGCTGGGCGAGACCTTTGGCTGGATCAACGCATTGGGCGCGCGCTATGTCTCGATCACCACCCGGGACGGCAAGGAATACCTAATCCCGAACGAGGACCTGATCACCGGGCAGGTGGTGAACTGGTCGCATTCCAACGATTTCGTGCGGCTCGACATCTATTTCGGCACCTCTTACGGCGACGACCCCCACGCCGTGCGGCGCATCGCCGTCGAGGCCGCCAAGGGCGTGACGCGGGTGCTGACCGACAAACCGCCGGTCTGCCATATCGTGGGGTTCGGCGACAGCTCGGTCGATTACATCCTGCGGTTCTGGATCTCGGACCCGACCGGCGGGCTCACCAACATCCGCGGCAATGTCTATCTCGCGCTCTGGGATGCGTTCCGCGAGAACGGCATCAGCATCCCCTTCCCCCAGCGCGAGGTCCGGGTGCTGAACGACACGCCGCCGCGCGCGCTCGACTGAGCGGAACGCGCTGGCCACGCCGCCCGGGCGGAGGCGGAACCGCCCCTTTCCTCGCCGTAGTGACGGGACGTTGCGGCTGACAAGCGCCGCCGCCTCCGCTCATACTGCGCCGCGAACCGGGGTAAGGAGAGAACTCGCAATGTCCGACGAAATCGTCATTCTGAGCGGCGCGCGCACCGCCATCGGCACCTTTGGCGGTGCGCTGGCGGGGCTGCCGCCCATCGAGCTGGGCACCGTGGCGGCCAAGGCGGCGCTGGAACGTGCCGGTGTCGAGGGCGGGCAACTTGGCCATGTGGTCTTTGGCCATATCATCAACACCGAACCCCGCGACATGTATCTCAGCCGGGTCGTCGGCATGCAGGCCGGTGCGCCCGACAGCGTTCCGGCGATGAATGTGAACCGGCTCTGCGGATCGGGTGTGCAGGCCATCGTCTCGGCGACACAGTCGCTGATGCTGGGCGACGCCGACTTCGCGCTGGCGGGCGGCGCGGAATGCATGTCGCGCGCGCCCTTCATCATTCCCGATCAGCGCTGGGGCAAGAAGATGGGCGACATCAAGACCATCGACATGATGGTCGGCACGCTGAGCTGCCCCTTCGGCACCGGCCATATGGGCGTGACCGCCGAAAATGTCGCGACAGAGCACGGCATCACCCGCGCCGCGCAGGATGCCTTTGCCGCCGAAAGCCAGGCGCGCGCCGCGCGGGCCATCGAAGCCGGGCATTTCAAGGAGCAGATCGTTCCGGTCGAGATCGCCTCGCGCCGCGGCACGGTGGTCTTCGACACCGACGAGCACCCCAAGCCCACCACGGCCGAGGGGCTCGCCGGGCTGCGACCCGCGTTCCAGAAGGACGGGAGCGTCACCGCCGGCAACGCAAGCGGCATCAATGACGGCGCTGCGGCGCTGGTGCTGGCGCGCGCCGATGCGGCAGCGGCGGCGGGGCTGACACCACGGGCGCGGATCCTGGGCTATGCCCATGCCGGTGTGCGCCCCGAGGTGATGGGCATCGGCCCGATCCCCGCGGTACAGGCGCTGCTGAAGCGCACCGGGCTCGCGGCGTCGGATTTCGACGTGATCGAGTCGAACGAGGCCTTTGCGGCGCAGGCCCTGGCGGTAAATGCCGAGCTGGGTCTGGATCCGGCCAAGGTAAACCCCAACGGCGGTGCCATCGCGCTGGGGCATCCGGTGGGCGCCACCGGCGCGATCCTCACGGTCAAGGCGCTGTACGAACTCGAGCGCACCGGCGGCTCGAAAGCGCTGATCACCATGTGCATCGGCGGCGGTCAGGGCATCGCGCTCGCCATCGAGCGGATCTAACGCACCGCGTTTGCGGGCGGTCTTCGGCAAGGCCGCCTAGCGCAGTTCGATCGAGACGCGCCCGGCCTGCCCGGTCGCGTCGATCACCGACAGGGTTGTGAACCCCGGCCCCGCAACCGGGGCCAGCAGTTCAGAGGCGTGCTGGCGGGTCGCGATCACGTCACCATCGGCCAGCAGCGTATAGGGGGGCGTTCCGCCCCGCAGCTTCACCGGCACGCCGCGCGGATCGGCGGCGAGACGCGCGCCCTCGGGCGGGAAGGTGACGCGCAGCGCCGGCGCCGCGTCGGGCCCGTCGCCGAAGCGCTGAAGATGCGGCGGCAGCGCGGCGTTGCCGACCAGCAGGGTATCCGGCGGCGGCACCGGCAGCGGTTCGGGCGTTGCACGGGCCCGACCCAGCGCCTCGAAGAGCAGCGGCGCGGCAAGCTGCCCGCCGAAGGCCCCGGGCACCGGCGTGCCATCGGGCCGCCCGATCCAGACCCCCGCCACATAGCGCCCGTCGAACCCCAGCGCCCAGGCGTCGCGATGCCCGTAAGAGGTTCCGGTCTTGTAGGCCACCCGCCCCGGCGGCCCCGCCTGCGGCGGCGGCGCCAGCCCGGCCAGAATATGCCCGACCTGCCAGGCGGACCGCGCAGTCATCAGCCGTGCGGGCGCCGTCGCCGCGCTGTCCGCCATCCAGCGCAGGGGCCGCGCCTCGCCGCCATGGGCCAGCGCGGCGTAAAGCGTCGTCATGTCCCAAAGCGTCAGCCCGACGCCGCCCAGGCTCACCGCCAGCCCGGGCGCCCCGCCTTGCGGCAGCTCGGGGTGCAGCCCGGCCTTGTCCAGCGCCGCCATAAGATGCGCCGGACCCATCGCCTCGGTCAGCCGCACCACCGGGATATTGAGCGAGAGCTGCAACGCGCGCGCGATCCGCAGCTCGCCGCGAAACTGGCCGTCGAAATTCTGCGGCGCATAGGTGCCGAACTGCACCGGCGTGTCGGAAATCAGCGTTTCGGGATGCGCCAGCCCGCGGTCGAAGGCCAGCCCGTAGACCAGCGGTTTCAACGTCGAGCCCGGCGAGCGCAACGCCTGTGTCATATCGACAAAGCCCTGCCCCCTGGTCTCGGAATAGGCGGGCGAGCCGATACTGGCCAGCACCTCTCCGCTTTGATGGTCCGCCAGGATCAGCGCCATGGAAAGCCGCGGATCCCGACGCGCCATATAGGTGGCGGCGAGCCGCTCCAGGCTTTCCTGAAGCGCCCGGTCGATGGTCAGATCGTGCCGCCCGGCGCCAAGCGCCAGGGCGCGGTCGGCCAGATGCGGCGCGATCAGGGGAAAGTCGCGCCGGTGCTCCGGCGCCGGGTCGCGCAGCGATACGCGCGCCGTTTCGGCGTCGATCACCCCGGCGCGGGCCATCCGCGCCAGAACCCGGTCGCGCGCCGCCCGGGCGGCCTGCGGGTGCCGGTCGGGGCGGCGCGATTCCGGCGCCTGCGGTAAGGCCACGAGCAAGGCCGCCTCGGCAGGCGTCAGCCGCGCCGGTTCCTTGCCGAACCAGGCCAGTGTCGCCGCGCGCAGCCCCTCGACATTGCCGCCATAAGGCGCAAGCTCAAGATAAAGCTGGAGGATCTCCGCCTTGCTCAACCGGCGCTCCAGCGCCAGGGCCAGCCGCATCTGCCGCAGCTTGCCGCGCCAGGCGCCGGTCGTGCCGTCCTCCAGCAGCCGTGCCACCTGCATGGTCAGCGTCGAGGCCCCGGACACAATCCGCCCCGCCCGCAGCCCCTGCCAGACCGCCCGCGATGTCGCGACAACGTCCACCCCCGGATGGGCATAGAACCGTTTGTCCTCATAGGCGACGAGCATGTCGAAGAACAGCGGATCGACCCGGTCGAGCGACAGCGCCATGCGCCAGAGCCCGTCCTCGACCGTATAGGCCCGCAGCAGCCTGCCGTTGCGGTCGCGGACCTCGGGCGCGGTGGCGTGCACCAGCACCGGGATTTCGGTGGCCTCGACCCAGCGCTCGGCCGCATCCCGCGCAACCGCCACAGACCACAGCAGCGTCACGAGGAGGACAAGCCTACGCATCGGCCTCCCAGAGCCCCGGATAGCTCGTGACGAAGCCGTTGGCGTCCACGGCAAGCTGCGTGCTGTCGTCGTTCTGCTCGGACCGGTAGCCGACAAGCTGGCCGCGCTCTCGGGTATAGCTCTGCTCCACCGCCGAGATCGCCGGCCCCGGCAGGCGCAGCCAAGCCGCGCGGGTGGTGAGCCGCCCCACATCGGGCAGGCGGCGCAGCGGCATGAGATTGGTGGCCGGCGTGAACGCGAAATCCACGTCCTCGCAGCCCGCGAGCTGCGGCTGCGGTGCGCCGTTCAGCGCCCAGTCCTGCCCGCTGCGGACCAGCTTCACCGCCATATCCGCACCGCCATAGCTGCCGGTCAAATCGGCGCTGAGCGTGCGCCAGTCGGCGCCGATCCGCACCACATAATCCAGTGCCGCCCAGCCGGTGCCGTCCCGGAACCGGGCATGCCCGACCAGCATGTAACCGCCATCCAGATGCGCCAGCCGGCATTTGTCCTCGCCATCGCGGTCGAGCGCGCGCCAGCGGGTTGTGGCAATGGTCCCGGTCATTCGATCACCATCGTGCCCGAGGCAGTGGTCGCGCGATAGTCCGGACGGTACATGTCCTCGACCAATGCGGCGGGGTGGTGGAACACCCCGGGAGAGACCGCGCGAACGATATAAGCCAACCGGATCGGGTCGCTTCCGGACTGGTTGACCGCCGCGAGGAACCGGTCGCTGCGAAATTCGGAATACTCCGTCTGCGCCGGTTTCAGCCAGTCGAGCCCGCGAATATCGCCGGCGCGGATCAGGTTGGGGTTGTCGATCTCGAAGCCGGCGGGCAGCGCATCGTTGACCATGAGCCGCGCCCCCCCGGGTTCGGCCGGGCGAACCGTCAGCACCGCCACCAGCCGGTCGCCCTGCCGCACGGGGCCCGAAAGCGGCGTCCCGTCCATGGCGAAATACTCCCGGGTCAGGGAATAGCCGTACCCTCCGGCCTCGGTCTGCCCGTCGGGCACCCCCAGCGCCGTCAGGGTGATCGGCGTGGGGCCGGTGCCGGTATTGGCGATCTGCACGGGATCCAGCGCCTCGCCCGCGATGCGCCGCAGGAACGGCCCCGAAACGGGCGTTCCGTCCAGCGCGATCCCCGAAGAGGACGGATCCTGCACCAGCGCGTGCGCAGCCAGCAGAGACCAGGCTTGCTCCTGCGTCGACATCGACCGGGAAACCGCCGCGATGCGCGTCACCAGCGCCTCGCGATCCACCGCATCCGAACGCGCCTCGACCGCCAGCGACAGCAGCCCCGCCGCATCGCGCAGGACCGAGCCGTAATCGGCCCGCCAGACCCGCGCGGGGCTGCTTTGCCCGGCAATCCGGGCGGCAGCCTTGGCGAACATCCGGTCGGCGCGGGTCTGGTCGCCATAGCTCGCCAGCGCGGTGCCGAGCTGGGCCTGCGCCAGCGGCGAGGCAAAGGCATCGGCGCGCTGGTCGGCGTAATAGCGCAGATCGCCGATGGCGGCCTGCCCCTCGCGCGCCAGCACCATCAGCGCATAGGCGATGTCCTCGCCGCCGCTGTCGAAATCGGGCGCATAGGCGATGCGGTTCTTGAGATTGTCGAGCGCCGCGCGCAGCGCCAGCTCGGGCACGTCCTGGCCCGCCGCGCGGGCGCGGGTCAGGAAATCGCTGACATAGGCGTCGAGCCAGAAATCCCCCGACCCCGCGCTCCAGAGCCCGAAGGCGCCGTTCGCGGCCTGCCGGGTCAGCAGCTTGGTGATGGATTGCCCTACGCGCCGGTCGATCTGCGCCTTGCCGCCCAGCCCCAGCGGCTCGGTGAGCGCGCTCATGTAAAGCAGCGGCAGCGCCTGCGAGGTCACCTGCTCGGTGCAGCCATAGGGATAGCGGTCGAGCGAGGCCAGCAGCCCCGGCGCGTCGAACCGCGCCAGCGGGCCGGCGGAGACGACCAGTTCAGAGCCCTCGCGGCGGAACCCCGACAGCGCCGCGCCGTCGAGTGTAAAGCTCTGACCGGGATCGAGAGTGAAGCGGCGGGTGCGGCCCACCGGCGGATCGTTGGCGCGGATGCCCACGGTCAGCGTCTTGGTCAGACGTTTGCCATCGGGCGTGGTCAACGCCAGCGCAATCTTGTGATCGCCGGGGTTGCCCGCCGTAAGCGGCAGGCTCAGGCGCTGCGTCTCGCCCGCCCCCAGCGTGACCGCGCCCGGCACCGACAGCGCGTCGAGGGTCAGCCCCTCGGCGCTGATCCGCAGCGGCATCTCGCCGGTCGGGCCCGTGGCATGGGTGATCTCGAGCAGCATCCGCGTGGAATCGCCCGGCGCGAGGAAGCGCGGCAGCGAGGCGCTCAGCACCACCGAATCGCGCACCAGCACATCCTGTTCCGCCTGCCCCACGGCGCTGCCCGTCCAGGCCACGGCCATCAGCCGCACGGTGCCGTTGAAATCGGGCATGTCGAAGCTGACCTCGGCGCGCCCATCCGGCCCGACGGTCACCGGACCGGAAAACAGCGCCACCAGTTCCTCGGTCGGCGGCGGCGATTGCAGCCGGGCGGAGGCGTCGGCATCGCCCCCCGAACGGATCGTGCCCATGGCACCGTTCATCCCATCGATGAGCCGCCCGTAGAGATCGCGGATCTCGACCCCGAGCCGGCGCTGACCGAAATAATGCCCCGAGGGATCGGGGCTGTCGAACCCGGTGAGATTCAGGATCCCCAGATCGACGGCGGCCACGGTGACATGCGCGGTCTCGCCCTCGGCCACACCGTCGACAAGGAGCGCGGCGGTCAGCGGCCCGCGCGGGGCGCTTTCGGCGGGCGCTTCGAAACGGACGGCAAGCTGACGGTCGCCCGGGTCGATGCCCGCATGGGCAAGCCCCAGGCTGCGGGCCGGGTTCTGCCCGGCGGCGGTGTCCATCGGCCGGATGACCTGCGCGGTGACATAGGCCCCGGCGCCCCAGTCCTCGGTGACCGGCAGGTCGATGACGCTTTCGCCCTCGGGCAGCTCGACCGCTTGCATGGCGATCACCCGGTCGGCCAGAACGGTGATCAGCGCCTTGCCGGCATAGCGCGGCACAAGCCGGAGATGGGCGGTCTCGCCCGGCGCGTAGGCGGGCTTGTCCAGCGACAGGTCCAGCGTGTCGGGCGTGGCCATGGCGTCGGCCGGGGCGTACCACCCCGCGCTGAACCCGACCGAGGAGGCGACATAGGCGCCGTCCGACCGCTCCACCACCAGTTCGTAGCTGCCCCAGTCCACATCCGCCGTCACGCGCAGCGGCTCGGCGCCCAGCGCGGCGCTGCCGCTGGCAACGGTGCTGCGGGTGGTGACCGGCTCCCAGTTCCAGTTGCCGTAAAGCTGATACCACTGATAGCGGGTGGTTACACGGTTCACCCGCCATTCCACCGCCATCGGAACCGGCGTCAGCGCGGGCCCCACCGCCTGTAGCAGAAACGCCGCCTCGCTGCCTTCCGGCAATGTCCCGTCGAACTCCGGGCGGATCCCGATCATCGGGCCCGCCGGGGCCACGGCACGGGTCAGCGACCGCTCCACCGGACGGCCCGAGCCTTCGGCGACGCGCAGCGTGATGCGGGCGTCCTGCGGCTGCCCCTCCATCGGTCCGGGCAACGGCAGCGCAAGCTGCGCGACACCCGCCGCGTCGGTGCGCAGATCGGCGGGGAAGGCCCGGGTCTGCGGGCTGGCGCTGCCGTCATGGCGGCCGAAGCGATAGCCGGGCAGCGCCTCGAGCGTGGTCCGGGGCAGCAGCGTCAGCTCACCCTCGATCGGCAGATCCGTCCCCGGCGCGCCGAAAAGATAGCGCGCCTCCACATCCAGCAGCGGCGGCGCGCTGCGCCGGATCGGCGCGTCGGGCAGCGACAGGGTCACGTCGATGCGCTCGGGGACAAAATCCTCGACCAGAACGGTCTGCGTCGCGAGCGCGGGCGCCTCGGGATCGGCGAACAGCGCCAGCCGCCAGGTGCCGCGCGGCACCGAAGGCGCCAGCGGAAGGGCAAAGACATGACCGCCATCGACATCCTCGGCGGACACGATGCGCGCATGCTCGACCCCGTCGGGCCGGGTCAGAACCGCCGTCACCGGCACCCCCGCCACCGCCGCGACCTTCTGGTCGCGCAGCAGCGCGGTGGCATGGATCACCTCGCCCGCGCGATAGGCACCCCGGTCGGTGGCGAGGAACGCGTCGAGCGGGCCGCCGGGGTCGCGCCCCTCGACACCCCGGTCTGACAGATCGAAGGCCGGGTCCGAAAGCGACAGGAAGGCGAGATCCTCCTCGCCCCGCGCTGCGGTGACAAGCACCGGTTCGGCCCCGCCGGTGCCGCGTGTCAGACCCGGCGCAAAGCGCGCGACGCCCATCGCATCGGTCAGGACACTGCCCAGCGGACGGTTGGCCCGCGACAGCAACGTGACCTCGAGCCCCTCCAGCGGCGCGGCATCGGACAGCGCCCGGGCAAAGACCGTCAGCCCGTCGGTGCCCGCCAGCGTGGTCAGGCCGATGTCGGACAGCACGAACCATTGCGTGGCCCCCGGATCGTCATAAGGATCGGCCCCCGGCACCGAGGCGGTCAGCGCATAGATGCCCGCCGGCAGATCCGCCACCACCTCGCCCAAAGGCAGGCGGGTCGTCACATCGGCGTTCAGGCGGTTCTCCACCTCGCCGGTGCCGGTCCAGATCTCCTCGGCCAGTTCCTCGGAAAAACGCTGGTCCTGCCAGCCGGAAAGCGGCCGGCCGAAATAGCTGTCCTGCATCGCGCGGATCAGGTTTCGGTCGGACAGGCGGCGCAGTTTCAGCGCCACTTCGGACAGGTTGACCGTCTCCACCGGCAGGCCCGCATCGGCGGCTTTCGGCAGCACATAGGCGCGGCCCGGAAAGCTGACCTTGGGCGCGCGGTCGCGCACATAGGCGGTGATCGGCACGTCGCGAACCAGTTCCTCGCCCTCGGCCGAGGGCAGACCCGCGCGGAAGGTCAGCGTGTAACGCTCGCCATGCGCCACCCCCGTGACACAGACACGGCGGTCGTCGGACGTGACGGCGAGCCGGGGATCGGGCAGGCGCACATAGGGCGTGTAATCCTCGCCTGCCCGGATCAGCGGTTCGGAGAACTCGGCGCAGATGCGCGGCGCGGCGCTGTCGGCCTCGACCGCATGTTCGGTGATGCGGAAGCCGTATTTCTGGATGGCGCGGTCAAGCGCCTGTGCGATGTCGTCGCGCGCGCCAAGGCGCTCGGCCAGCCGCAGCGCCGGGATCATCAGCCGCCCGCGTCCCGACTCCTCCAGCGCCTCGGAAAGCTGAAGCATCGCATTGGCGCGCTGCGGCGCCGGACCCGCGCGCAGATAGCCGTTGACCGAGGCCAGCGCCGCGCGGCGGATCAGATCGCGTTTTTCGCTGCCGTTGCGCTGCCCGGCATATCGCAGCGACAGCCGCCCGTATTCGAGCCAGAGATCCGCCGCATCGCTTTGCGCCAGCGCCGCGCCGGTCCAGTGCAGCGCATCGCGCAGATTGTTCTGCGCGGCCGCATTGCCCGCCGCGTCCAGCAGCGACTGCACCGACCATTTGCCGCCCGCATGGCGCAGCCCCAGCGCCTCGGCCTCGGCGCGGGCCGCCACCAGCTCGCCGGCGCCGAGAAACGCCAGATCCGGGCGCCGTGCCTCGGCCTCGGCCCTCACCGCCGGATCGGCGGCAACCACCTGCGCCGAAATCGCGCCCTCGTAGGCGCTCCGCTCGGAGACGCCGGTTTTCGGGAAACAGGCGTTGGAACGGCTGTTGAAGGTGAAGGCGCCGCAGGCCGGATCGTTGAGGCACAGGGCCTGGCAGGCATCCAGCGTGGTGTCGAACAGGGCCTGAAGATCGCCGCCGTAGAAATCCATGTCGCGGCTCACGACAAGCCGCCGCTCGGGCATCGCCTCCTGGGCGGTGCTGACGGTGGCGGCACAAAGGCCGGCGGCAAGGGCCAATAGAAAACGGCGCATCTTGCAAACTCCTGTATTCCAATGCGCGCATGGTGCCCCCCGGGGCCGCCGATGGCAACGATTCCCCGGAGCGTCCTTAAGCGGATCTTCACCAAACCCGCCCCATCCTGCCGCCGCTCAAGGAGGCGACGAGGGCATGAGTCTCACGGCACGACTGGCCGAGGAACGCCGCGCGCGGCTGGCGGCGGAGCGTCTGCTTGAACTCAAGCAGGCCGAGCTGTTTGCGGCCAATCGCAAGCTCGACAAACACGCCCGCGCGCTCAGCCACGAGATCCACGAAACCCGTGCCGAGATCACCGAGGTCCGGACCGAGAACCGCCTGGTGAAATCCCAGCTCGGTCAGGCGCATCAGAAGATCGAGCTGGTCGAGGGGCAGCTCTGGAAGGCGTTGCAGACCATGCGCGACGGCTTTGCCATGTTCAGCGCCGACCGGCTGATGGAGCTGGCCAACCCCGCCTATCTCGCTCCTTTCGAGGATCTCGACTCGGTCGGGCCGGGCGCCAGCTACCGCCACGTTCTGGAGATGATGGTCGAGGAAGGGATCGTCGATCTTCAGGGCGAGGGCCGCCGCGCCTGGCACGAGCGGATGATCGCCCGCTGGGACCGCGACCCGATCCCCTCCGAGACGATCCGCCTCTGGAGCGGCCAGTTCATCAAGATCCAGGACCGGCACATGCCCGATGGCGGTATCGTCTCGCTTTGCTTCAACATCACCGAGCTGATGCGCATGTGGTCGGCCATCGAAGAGCTGCCCGACGGCTTTGTCATCTACGATGCCGAGGACCGGCTGCTGATGTGCAACGAGCCTTACCGCCGGATCTACGAGACCAGCGCCCCCGCGATGGTGCCCGGCGCCAGTTTCGAGGACATCCTGCGCTATGGTCTGGAGCAGGGCCAGTATCCCGAGGCGGTGGGCCGCGAGGAGGACTGGCTCGAGATACGACTCGCGGCCCATCGCGATGCGGTACAAGAGCTGGAACAGCAGCTCGACGACGGGCGCTGGCTGCGGATCTACGAGCGGCCGCTCTCCGATGGCGGCCGGGTCGGGCTGCGCATCGACATTTCGGACATCAAGCAAACCCAGCTCGAGCTGGAAGAGGCCAAGCAGCGCGCGGAGGCGGCGAACCGCGCCAAATCGGCCTTTCTCGCCAATATGAGCCACGAGATCCGCACGCCGATGAACGGGGTGGTCGGCATGGCCGAGCTGCTGCGCGAATCCAGGCTGTCGGACGAACAGTTGCTCTATGTCGATACCATCCGCAGCTCGGGCGAGGCGCTGCTGGTGATCATCAACGACATTCTGGACTATTCCAAGATCGAGGCGGAGAAGCTCGAGCTGAAATCCGAGCCCTTCGATCTGGAACACGCGGTGCATGAGGTGCTCTTGCTGCTGCAACCCAGCGCGCGGCACAAGGGCATCGACCTGCTGGTCGATTACGACCTGTTCCTGCCCACCCATTTCACCGGCGATCCGGGCCGGGTGCGGCAGATCCTCACCAATCTCGTCGGCAACGCGGTGAAATTCACCATCGAGGGCCATGTGCTGGTACGGGTGACCGGCGCCGCCGACGCGACGGGCAGCGCCGCGGTGCATGTAACGGTCGAGGACACCGGGATCGGCATCGCGCCCGACAAGATCGCCCATGTCTTCGGCGAGTTCAATCAGGCCGAGGACGACCGCAATCGCCAGTTCGAGGGCACCGGCCTGGGCCTCGCGATCACCCGGCGGCTGGTGCAGCTCATGGGGGGCGAGATCTGGGCCGAATCCGAACCGGGCAAGGGATCGTGTTTCGGCCTGCGCCTGCCGCTGGTGCTGGACGAGCCGGGCGAGCTTCAGAACCCCCTGCTGCCCGCCGGGCTACACAGGGTGCTGCTGGTCGATGACCACGCGCTGAACCGGGCGATCCTGCTGCGGCAGCTCGAAGGTGTGGGGCTGCGGGCCAGGGTGTGCAAGACCGGCGGCGAAGCGCTCGACCATATGTCCGATCCGCCGGATCTGGTGATCGCCGCGCAGGAGCTGCCGGACATGACCGGCACCGAGCTGGCGCAACGGCTGCGGCAGACGCCCTCCGGCCCGCCGATGATCCTGCTGGCGCCGGACCCCCAGACCATCGCGGCCGAGGCCAAGGCGCTCGGCGTGCGGGCGGTGCTACAGAAGCCGGCGCCGCGGCGTGCGCTCTTTGCCGCGCTGGAAACGGTGCCGGGCGCAAGTGCGGACCCCGCTCCGCAGGCAGACCCCCTGCCCGCCTTCCATCACCGTACCGCCGAGCCGCAGGTCTCGGCCGATGCGGCCACGCTCAGCGTGCTTCTGGCCGAGGACAACCGCACGAACCAGCTTGTCTTCCGCAAGATGGTGCAGCGTCTGGGCCTGCCGCTCGACCTGCGCCTTGCCGGCAACGGGATCGAGGCGGTGGCCGCCTATCGCGAGGCGCGTCCCGACCTGATCTTCATGGACATCTCGATGCCCCGGATGGACGGCAAGGAGGCCACCCGCGAAATTCGCGCCCTGGAAGGGGACGGCCCCCGCGTTCCGATCATCGCGGTCACCGCCCATGCCATGGCCGGCGACCGCGACGGCATTCTGGCCGCGGGGCTCGACGATTACCTCACCAAACCGCTGCGCAAATCCGAGTTGATGGCGCTTTTGCAGAAATGGGGCGGGGTCCGGGCTCAGTCGCCGTAGGGACGCACGAAGGCCGGCTTGTCCGGCGTCGACAGCGCTTCGGAATAGGCATAGCCGCCGCTGTCGAAATCGCGCAGCGCCGCCGGGTCGGTCAGCCGGTGCTGCACGATGTAGCGCGCCATCGCGCCCCGGGCGCGCTTGGCGTAAAAGCTGACGATCTTCGGCGTGCCGCTCTTGTCCTCGAGGAACTGCGGCGTGATCACCCGCAGCCGCAGCGCCGTCTCATCCACCGCGCCGAAATATTCCTGGCTGGCGCAGTTCACCAGCACATCGGTGCCCAGAGTCACCGCCTCGTCGTTCAACGCCTTTGCGATCTGGTCGCCCCAATAGTCGTAAAGCGAGGCCCCGCGCCGCGTCTTCAGCCGCGATCCCATCTCCAGCCGGTACTGCTGGATCCCGTCAAGCGGGCGCAGCAGGCCGTAGAGCCCCGAGAGAATGCGCAGATGATCCTGCGCCCAGGCCATCTCGTCCGCGTCGAGAGAGGCGGCTTCAAGCCCCTGATAGGTGTCGCCGGCAAAGCCCAACGCGGCGGGGCGCAGCGTCTCGGGGTCGGGGGTTTCCGCGAAATCGCGGAACCGGTCGCGGTTCAGCTTGGCAAGATCGTCGGACAGCTTCATCAGCGATTTCAGATCGCCCAGCGAGAGGTTGCGCGCCGTCTTCGCCAGCCGCACCGCATCCGCGCCAAAGCGCGGTTCGGTCATCTCCACATCGCGTTCCGACCAGTCCAGCCGTTTGGCCGGAGACACCACAACCAGCATGTCTCATATCCCCCTTCGGTTCATGACATTCGGCTTCCCGAATGCTTCCCCCGATCTAATGCGCTTCGTTCAGCACGTCCAGAAAAGCCGGACCGAACCGTTCGAACCGGCGCTCGCCCAGCAGCCGGGCCATCTCGTCCGGACGCCCGGCGGGCATCTGCGCCACCTTGGCCAGCAGCGACGCCGAACAGGACAGCGGCTTTTCCGTGCCATCGGCGCCGCGGGCCAGATCCGCCTGCGCGGCCATCAGCGCATCATAGACCGACCCGGCCTCGCTGCCGGCGAGCCGCCGCCGCGTCGGGTGCATCTCTTCGGTGTCGCCGGTGATGACCGACAGGAATTCGGCGCCGTAGCGTTCGAGCTTCTTCGCCCCCACCCCGTTGATCCGCGCCATATCGTCGAGCGTGGCGGGCCGCGCCTCGGCCATCTCGATGAGCGTGCGGTCGGGAAAGATCATATAGGCGGGCAGCGAGGCCGCCTCGGCCAGCGCCCGGCGCTTGGCCTTCAGCGCCGAAAGCAGCGGCGCGTCTTCCTCCGAGACCAGCGTCTTGACCTGCGGGCGGCGCTCGGCGGCGCGGTCGATCACGTCACGGCGGAGCTGGATGCTCTCCTCGCCGCGCAGGATCGGCAGGGCGTCGTCGGTCATGACCAAGGCGCCATGGCGCTCGGGATCGGGGCGCACGAGATCGCGGCCCATCATCTGCCGGAATACCGCCTGCCACTGGCCTTTCTTCAGATCCCGCCCGACCCCGAAGGTCGGCAATTGATCGTGCCGCCGCTGGCGCACCTTGTCGGTCTCGTTGCCGAGCAGGATGTCGATCAGATGCCCGGCGCCGAAATTCTCGCCCGTGCGCAGGGCCGCCGACAGCGCCTTGCGCACCGCCTCGGTGCCGTCGAACACCTCGGGCGGCTTGTCGCAGAGATCGCAATTGCCGCAGGGCTCGGAGGATTCCCCGAAATAGCGCAAGAGCTGCTGGCGCCGGCAGCCCAGCGCCTCGGCCAGCCCCAAGAGCGCGTTCAGCCGGCCATGATCGGCGACGCGGCGCTCGGGCGGCGCCATGCCCTCGTCGATCTGCGCCCGGCGCAGGCGGATGTCGTCGGCACCGTAAAGCGTCAGCGTTTCCGCCGGCGCCCCGTCGCGCCCGGCACGGCCGATCTCTTGATAATAGGCCTCGATCGACTTGGGCAGATCCGCATGGGCCACCCAGCGGATATCGGGCTTGTCCACCCCCATGCCGAAAGCCACCGTCGCGACCACGATCAGCCCGTCCTCGGTGGCGAAACGTTCTTCCACGCGGCGACGGTCCTCGGCCTCCATCCCGCCGTGGTAGTAGCAGGCGCTGTGCCCGTCCTCGCGCAGCGCCTGGGCCAGACTTTCGGTCTTGGCCCGTGTGCCGCAATAGACGATGCCCGACCGGCCCTTGCGCGCGGCGGCAAAGCGCAGGATCTGCGCGCGCGGGCCGTCCTTGGGCATGAAGGCCAGATGGATGTTCGGCCGGTCGAAACCGCGCAGAAAGGTCTGCGGCGCCTCGCCATCAAAGAGCCGCTGGACGATCTCGCCCTGGGTTTCCTGATCGGCGGTGGCGGTGAAGGCCGCCAGCGGCACGCCCAGCGCACGGCGCAGCTCGCCGATGCGCAGGTAGTCGGGGCGGAAATCGTGGCCCCATTGCGAGACGCAATGCGCCTCGTCGACCGCGATGAGGCTCACGCCTGCCTGCGCCAGCATCCGCTGCGCCCCGCCCGAGGCAAGCCGTTCCGGCGCCAGATAAAGCAGTTTCAGCGTGCCCTCGGACAGCATGTCCCAAACCGCGTCGGTTTCTTCCTGGGTGTTGCCCGAGGTCAGCGCGCCGGCGGCGACCCCCGCCTCGCGAAGCCCGCGCACCTGATCCCGCATCAGCGCAATCAGCGGCGAAATCACCACAGTGACCCCGCCGCGCATCAGCGCCGGAAGCTGATAGCATAGCGACTTGCCGCCGCCCGTGGGCATGATCGCCAGCACGTTCTGCCCACGCGCCACCGCTTCGACGATCTCGCCCTGACCGGGGCGGAAGGCGTCGAATCCGAAGACCTCTTTCAGCAATGCCTCACCGGGCATATGATCGCGGGGCATGAGAAAACCTGCGGGATTTTAGCTAAATCTGCTCTATCCCAGACAGTCTCATACTAAGATTTGGTGAACAAGGCCGCAGGCGGCGGAAAAATCATCCGAAGAACAGCGTCGGCAGGATGTAGTCGCGCAGCGAGATGATGATGATGAACAGCACCAGCGGCGCCAGATCCAGCGGATGCGTGTTTGGCAGGATGCGGCGGATCGGCTGATAGATCGGCTCCAGCAGACGGTTGAGGCCGGTCCAGATCTGGCCGACGATGGGCTGACGCAGGTTCAGCACGTTGAAATTGATGAGCCAGCTCATGATGATATGCACAATCATGATGAAGAAGATCACATCGAGGATCAGCTTCAGCGGGCCGTAAATCGCCATCATCGGTGTCGTTTCCTTTGCCTGAACGGGGTCAGAGGTAAGCATCCCTGGCCGCGAGGGCAAGAGTGCCGCGAGGTCTTGGTTGACGCTGCGGCGCGGCGGGCGCTTTTTGGCGGCAGAAGGAGGTGCCGATGTATCCGTTTATCCGCATGGCCAAAGAGATCTGGCTCACCCGCAAGCTGCCGCCGCTGGAGCCCAACGGCGTGCATGTCTCGCATCACATGTGCTGGCCCTGGGATCTGGATATGTGGAACGAGTTGAACAACGGCCGCACCCTGACGCTGCTCGATCTCGGGCGCTTCCCGCTGGCGATGCGCGCGGGGCTGATGGCCGCGCTCAAGCGCGAACGCTGGCGGATGACCATGGCGGGGGTCGTGGTGCGCTATCGCCGCCGCATCCAGACGTTCGAAAAGATCGAGATGCGCTCGCGGCTGATCGGCTGGGACCACCGCTTTCTCTATATCGAGCAAAGCCTGTGGAAGACCGACGGGGAATGTGCCAACCAGGCCGTCTACCGCGCCGCCGTGACCGATCGCAAAGGCATTGTGACCACCGACAGGGTGATGGCGGCGCTGGGGGCCGATCCGGTGTCGCCCGAACTGCCGATCTGGGTGCAGCACTGGCTCCGGGCGGAAGACGAACGCCCCTGGCCGCCGGCGCGCGACTGACCGTGCGGCAGGCATCCGCCCCCGCGTGCCGCCGCTGCGGCGCATTTCGGCTTGCCACCCTCCACCCCCGCCTGTTCTATCGCGCCGGACACAGGGGGGGTAGCATGGCCTGGCAATCTTCGCGCCGACGCATCTGGGGCTGGATGTTTTTCGACTGGGCGCAGCAGCCCTATGCGACGCTGGGCCTGACCTTCATCTTCAGCCCCTATTTCGCTGCTGTCGCCGCCGAATATTTCCTCGGCACCGGCATGGCCGAGGACGCCGCCAAGGCACAGGCGCAGGGGCTTTGGTCCTCGGCGCAGACCGTCTCCGGGCTGTTCATCGCCTTCACCGCACCGCTGCTGGGCGCCTGGGCCGATGCCTCGGGGCGCAAGATGCCGTGGTTCTGGGGCTTTACCGGCCTGGCGGTGATCTGTGCTGCCGCGCTTTGGGGGCTGCATCCGGATGGAACCGGGCTCATGCTGGCGCTGATCGCTTTCTGGGTCGGTTTCACCGCCAGCGAATCCGCCTTCAACCTGAACAACGCCACCCTGCCCAGCCTCGGCACACCCGAGGAGGTGGGGCGCATCAGCGGCAGCGCCTCGGCCTTCGGCTATTGGGGCGGTGTCGTCTCGCTGTTCCTGATGCTGCTGTTCTTTGCCGAGACCACCACCGGCACCACACTGATCGGGCTTGCCCCGGCCTTCGGTCTCGATCCCGAGACGCGCGAGGGCACCCGCTTCGTCGGGCCGTTCATCGCGCTGTGGTTCGCGCTTTTCATGGTGCCCTTCTTCCTGTGGAACCGCGATCCGAAAGGCGTACGGCAGGAGCGCCCCGGCACCGGCCAGATCCTGCGCGGCCTGCGCGCCAGCCTGCGCGACATGGCCGAGCGGCCCTCCTACCGCAGCTTCCTGCTGTCCTCGATGCTCTACCGAGATTCGCTGGCCGCGCTTTACGCCTATGGCGGGATCTATGCCCGGCTGGTTCTGGGCTGGGAGATCACACAGATCGGCGTCTTCGGCATCATCGCGGCGATCGCCGCGGCGGTCCTGTCCTGGGCCGGGGGGATCGCCGACCAGCGGTTCGGACCGAAACCGGTCATCCTGACCAGCATCTGGCTGCTGATCCTGGTCGGGATCGTCATCATCGGCATGTCGCGCGACCATATCCTGTTTGTCACGCTGCCCGAAGGCTCGGCCCTGCCCGACATCGTCTTCTATCTCTGCGGCGCGATCATCGGCGGCGCCGGCGGCGCGCTTTATTCCGCGTCGCGCTCGATGATGGTGCGCCACACCGACCGCGACCGCGCCGCCGAGGCGTTCGGCCTCTTCGCGCTGACCGGCAAGGCCACCGCCTTCCTCGCGCCGGCGCTGATCACCTTCTTCACGCTTTGGACACAAAGCAATCAGTTCGGCTTTCTGCCGGTGATCTTCCTTTTCCTCGGGGGGCTGGTTCTGCTACGCTGGGTGCAACCAGACGGAGACCGAGCAGCATGATCCGCACCCTCTTCGCCCTCGCCCTGGCCGCCACCGCCCTGACCGGCTGCGGTGGAGAGCGCCCCACGCCCGCCGCGAAACAGCAAACCGTGCAGCCGCGCGTCACCGGCGTGCTTTCGACGAAGAACGCCAAGGCGCTGTTCGGCGCAGAACACCGAAGCTCGGCGCAAAAAGCCGCGTCTTACGGCAGCTATGCCAAGGGCTGCCTTGCCGGGGGCGTGCAACTGCCCCAGTCGGGCCCCACCTGGCAGGCGATGCGGCTCAGCCGCAACCGCAACTGGGGGCATCCGGTCTTGGTCGATTTTCTCGAAGATCTGTCGCGCAAGGCGGCCGCCCAGCCGGGATGGAACGGGCTTTATATCGGCGACCTGAGCCAGCCGCGCGGTGGCCCGATGACCTCGGGCCATGCCAGCCACCAGATCGGACTCGATGCCGATATCTGGATGCGCCCGGCCAACGACCTGACCCTCAGCACCGATGCGCGCGAGAATATCTCGTCGATCTCCATGTGGCGGTCGTCGGGCGCCTATACCAACGACAAATGGACCCGTGCGCATCACGAGATCATCAAGGCTGCCGCCAAGGACCCGCGTGTCGCACGGATCTTTGTCTTCCCCGGCGCCAAGGTGCAGATGTGCAACGATGAAACGGGCGACCGTGCCTGGCTGCGCAAGATCCGGCCCTGGTACGGGCACCACTATCATTTCCACGTCCGGCTGAACTGCCCCGCAGGGGCCGCCGGCTGCGTCGATCAGACGCCGCCGCCCGCCGGCGACGGCTGCGCCGATGCGCAGGCCTGGGTGAACAACATCCTGAACCCGCCGCCGCCCGACCCGAACGCGCCCAAGCCCCAGCCCAAGCGCGAACTCACCATGGGAGACCTTCCGGCTCAATGCGCCTCCGTACTCGCGGCGCAATAAGCGCGGCACTGGCGGGGTTTCTGGCGCTTGCCGCCGCGGCCAGCGGCGGCGAGGCCCGTTTCTCCGGCAGCTTCACCTGGAAAAGCGCCGATCCGGCGTTCGGCGGATTCTCGGGCCTCGAACTCTCGGAGGACGGCAGCCGCTTCACCGCGATCAGCGACCGGGCCGGCATCGTCTCGGGCCGGCTGCTGCGCGAGAACGGCCAGATCGTGGGCGTCGAGGCCGGGCCGCTCGCGCCGCTGCTCGACACCAAGGGCCGCGAACAGCGCACCCATCTCGGCGATTCCGAGGGGCTTGCGGTGGCGCCCGACGGGCGGCGCTTCGTGTCCTTCGAGGGGCGCGGCCGCGTCTGGGTCTATGACGCGCAGGGCGTGGCCACCCGGCTTCCACGCGCCGAGGCGTTCCAGAACCTTCAGGGCAATTCCGGCCTGGAAGCACTGGCCATCGACGCCGAAGGCCGGCTCTACACCCTGCCCGAACGCTCGGGCGAGCTGACCCGGCCCTTTCCGGTCTGGCGCTACGACGGCCGGGGCTGGACCCAGCCCTTCGAGATTCCCCGCCGGGGCGGCTTTCTGGCGGTGGGCGCCGACATCGGCCCGGACGGGCGCTTCTACCTTCTGGAACGGGAATTCACCGGCTTCGGCTTCCGCAGCCGGGTGCGCCGCTTCGACATGACCGACACCGGTCTGGACGGCGAAACCACGCTGTTCGAAAGCCATCTCCTGCGCCACGACAACCTCGAAGGGCTGTCGGTCTGGCGCGAGGATGGCGGGGCGATCCGGCTCACGATGATCTCGGACGACAATTTCAACGCCTTCCAGCGCACACAGTTCGTCGAATACACGGTGCCGGAATCGCTTGCGTCACCGCAGGACAAGCCTTAAGGGGACGCGTCCGCCGATCCGGGCGGACCAAGTCCCCGCAACCTTGTCAAAACGGGTCACAGATCATGACGCGCAAACATCTTCCCGGCATTCTTGCCATGGCCATCATCGTGCTGGCCTCCAACATCCTCGTGCAGTTCCTGTTCGGACAGTGGCTGACCTGGGGTGCCTTCACCTATCCCTTCGCCTTTCTCGTCACCGATGTGATGAACCGCCTCTACGGCGCGCCTGCCGCACGCAAGGTGGTGTTCTTCGGCTTCATCGTGGGCGTGATCTGCTCGCTGATCGGCACGCAGATCATGCTTCAGGGCGACGGCTACACCTATCCGGCGGTGACGCTGCGCATCGCCCTGGGCTCGGGGCTGGCCTTCCTCACCGCCCAGCTCATGGACGTGGCGATCTTCGACAAGCTGCGTGAAGGCTCCTGGTGGCGCGCGCCGCTGGCCTCGACGCTGGTGGGCAGCTCTCTCGACACGGCGATCTTCTTCACGATCGCGTTCTCCGGCACGCTGACCTTCCTCGAGCCGTCCAACGATGTGAGCTGGGCTGGCGAGGCGCTGCCGATGCTGGGCGCCGGGCCGATGGTGCCGCTCTGGGTGTCGCTTGGCGTTGCCGACTGGCTGGTGAAACTCTCGCTTGCCATCATCGCGCTCGTGCCTTTCCGTTTGATCGTTTCGAAGGCACTTTCCGCCCGCGCACCGGCCTGAGCTACAGAAAACGTTTTGAGGATGTGCCTTTCCATGGCACCCTGAACTTGCGTTTTTCAACAGCTGAAAGGAGGTGATCCAGTGTCTAGAGAAACATTGGAGAGAGGTGTCGGAACAGTTCGGAGGGCAGAGCGCTAGGGCAGCCCCTGGCGTAAAGGAAACCCGAATTGGCATTGCCTAACCGGCACGCCTCCTTGACGTCTCGAATGGGTCGCCCGACAGGCAGGGCGGCCCATTTCTTTTCGTGCTAATACTGTCTCATGCTGACGATCACCGACCACATCCATATCGAAGACTGGGAAATCACCGAGCAGTTCATCCGCGCCTCCGGCCCCGGCGGGCAGAATGTGAACAAGGTGTCCACCGCCGTCGAGCTGCGCTTCGAGGCCGAACGCTCGCCCAACCTGCCCGCACCGGTGAAGACCCGGCTGCGCAAACTGGCGGGGCGCCGCTGGACGAAGGAGGGCGCGATCGTGTTGCAGGTGGATGAGACCCGCAGCCAGGCGCGCAACCGCGAGATCGCCCGCGAGCGGCTGGCGGAATTGATTCGGAAGGCGCTGGAAAAACCCCGGCGCCGGATCCCGACCAAGCCGACGCTCGGTTCGAAACGCCGCCGGCTGGACGCGAAAAAGGCGCGTGGCGAGGTGAAATCCCTACGCGGAAAGATCACGCCCGACGGCTGAGGCCCGGAAGCGTCGGGCGCGGTGCGCATCGGGAAGCGCCGCTCCTTGCCACGCTTCGCCCCGCCCCCGCCAAAGCCGGGTCCAGTGTCTCATGACGACAGACGCCGCAGCGCGCTCAGTTCGAGCAGCGCTTCTCCGCATCCTCGACCGCGGCGGTAAAGCCCAGCAGAGAGAAGGTGTCCTTGGTCAGCGTGCCGCGCCCGGAACGCGCGGTCAGCACCGCATCGGAGCCGCGCTTCATCGCGGTGATGATCTTGCTGTCTTCCTGCGGGGTCGCGGGCCAGGCCCATTCGCCCTCGGTATACAGCTCGAACTCCGAGCCGCCGATGTTCACATTCACCGTCGAGCCGTTCGCAAAGGGATAGCCGCCGGTAAAGGCCACCTGCCCCGACACATTGGCGCCCGGACGATAGAACACCATCAGCAGGATGTCGCCCCGCCGCACCGAGACGACGCGGCCGTCCTTGGTGTTCACGCTTTCCTTGTAGGTGGTCACGGCCCAGCACTCGCGCGGGTCGTTGCCTTCGAACACGGACCAGTCGGTGATCGCGTTCACACGGTTCTGGCTTTCTTCCTGGGCCAGCGACGCCGTCGCGGCAAACGCCAGAAGGGCTCCGCCCAGAACTCCACCGAGAAATGACTTCATACCTGCAGCCTCCAGCTGTCCTTGCCTCAATGCCTGCGGTCAGCGCCTTACCTGTTCCGGCTTATTCACAAGCGCAACCATTTTCTACTCGACGGCGGGAGGATAGCCTGAAAAACACGTGATCATAAACCCCCCGTTGGCAAGTTATCGCTTAGATGTGAGGTCCACCGATGCCTGGCGCGCCAGAACCTATGGTTGAAATCCACCGTGGACCGCTCGCCGAGAGCTTTCACAGCGGCCATGCGGTGATCTGCGACAGCGCGGGGCAGATCGTCCGGGCCTGGGGCGATCCCGAGGCGCTGATCCTGCCGCGCAGCTCGGCCAAGATGATTCAGGCGCTGCCGCTGGTGGCCTCGGGCGCCGCCGACACGCACGGGCTGACCGTGCCGCAGCTGGCGCTGGCCTGCGCCTCGCATCAGGGCGCGCCGGTGCATGTGGCGGCGGTGACCGCCTGGCTCGCCGATCTGGGGCTTGGCGACGACGACCTGCGCTGCGGGCCGGAGCCGTCGCGCGACAAGCAGCTGCGCTTCGCGATGATCCGCGACGGGCAGAGCCCCTGCCAGGTGCACAACAACTGCTCGGGCAAACACGCGGGCTTTCTGACGCTGGCCCGGCATCTGGGCGCGGGGCCGGAATACGTGGAGCCCGACCACCCGGTGCAGACAGCGGTGAAAGAGGCGTTCGAGACGGTGACCGGGCAGGACAGCCCCGGCTTCGGCATCGACGGCTGCTCGGCGCCGAATTTCGCCACCACCATGCACGGCATGGCCCGCGCCATGGCCTGGTATGCCGGGGCGGGGCAGCGCGACGACACGCTCAGCCGGGCCGCCGCGCGTCTGGTCGAGGCGATGATCGCCCATCCCCTGCTGGTCGCGGGCGAGGGCCGTGCCTGCACGCTGCTGATGCGCGCCGCGAAAGAGCCGGTGGCGATCAAGACCGGGGCGGAGGGGTATTTCATCGCCATCCTGCCGCAGCGCGGGCTGGGTGTGGCGCTCAAGATCGCCGATGGCGCCACCCGCGCCTCGGAAGCCGCCTTTGCCGCCATTCTGGTGCAGCTGGGGGTGCTCGACGCGGGCCACCCGGATGTGAAGCGCTTTCTGAACCCCGAGATCCGCAACAAGCGCGGCATCGTCACCGGCGAGATCCGCGCGGTGCTGTAGGGTGGGCAATCTGCCCACCATTCGCTGATGCATCCCGGAGCGGTGGGCAGATTGCCCACCCTACGCGAAATCGTCCTGCATATAGCCCTGAAGGTAGAGCAGCGCGGTCAGGTCGCCGTGGTTCACCCGCAACGCGCATTGCGCCTGCACCGAGGGTTTCGCGTGCAGCGCCACGCCGAACCCCGCGCGGCCCAGCATGCCCAGATCGTTGGCCCCGTCGCCCACCGCAATCGCATCTTCCTCGGCAATGCCCAGCCGCGCGGTGATCTCCTCCAGCGCGCGGATCTTGGCCTCGCGCCCGAGGATCGGGCGGGCCACGTCGCCGCTCAGCTTGCCGCCTTCGGTCAGCAGCGTGTTGGCGCGGTTCTCGTCGAAGCCCACAAGCGCCGCCACCTTCGCGGTAAAAGCGGTGAAGCCGCCCGAGACCAGGGCCGTATAGGCCCCCTGCGCCTTCATCGTCGCCACCAGCGTCTTGCCGCCGGGCATCAGCGTGATGCGCTCGGCCAGCACCTTGTCGATCACGCTTTCCGGCAGGTCGCGCAGCAGCGCCACGCGCTCGGTCAGCGCGCCCTCGAAATCCAGCTCGCCGTTCATTGCCCGCGCGGTGATGTCCTTCACATGCGCGCCGACACCCGCCTCCTCGGCCAGCTCGTCGATGCATTCCTGCTGGATCATGGTCGAATCCATATCCGCCAGCAGCATCCGCTTGCGCCGCCCCACGGCGGGCAACAGGTTCAGGTCGGCCTGATCGGCGACCGAGGCGCGGAGGTCCTCGAAATGGCCCGGCACGGTCTCCAGCGGAAACTCCGCCGCCTCGCCGCGCGCCAGCCAGAGCGCCTCGCCGCCGCCCAAAGCGTTGCGCAAGGCCGAGACCAGCGCGGTTTCGAGCGTTCCCGGACGGGCGATGAGCGAGACGATATACATGGGCAGAGCCTCCGGATCCGATGCGAGGCGCTTCTGGCACGACGCGGCGCCTTTGGCCAGCCCCGCGTGGGGTGGTCCATCCTGCCCGCCGATCCCGTCCGTAGGGTGGGCAATCCTGCCCACCACGACCGCGCCGTCAGCGCTCGGTCAGCTTCAGCTCGATCCGCCGGTTCTGCGCCCGCGCCTCGGGCGTGTCGGCGGGGTTGATGGGCTGGTACTGACCAAAGCCGTTGGCCGAGAGCCGTTCCGGCGGGATGCCGAGGAAATTGACCAGATAGCGCACCACCGACAGCGCCCGCGCCTGACTCAGCTCCCAGTTATCGGCAAAGGCCGCGCCGGGGCGCAGCGGGATATTGTCGGTATGGCCGTCGACCCGCAGCACCCAGTCGATGCCATCGGGGATGTCGTCCATCACCCGGCGCAGGATGCCCGCGATCTTGGCGATCTCGCGTTCGCCAGCCGTGGACAGCTCCGCCTCGCCCGGCGCGAACAGCACCTCGGAGGAGAAGACAAAGCGGTCGCCCTCGATACGGATGCCTTCCTGGCTGCCGATCACATCGCGCAGCCGCCCGAAGAACTCGGAGCGATAACGCTCCAGATCCTTGGTCTCGGCTTCCAGCCGCTTGCGCTCTTCCTCTTCGAGCTGCCGCCGCCGCCGCTCCTCGGCGGCCACGCGCGCCAGAGCCGCATTCAGTTCCGAACCGAGGTTCTGCACCTGCACCTGCGCCGCCGCATCGCGCGCCCTGGAATCGTCGAGCAGCGCCTGCAACTCGCCGAGCTGCCTCCGCAGCGCCGCGACCTGCTGGTTCAGAAGCTCGGTCTGCTTCTCGGCCGTGCCCGCGCGCGCCTCGGTCGCATCCAGCTCCGAGCGCGCCTGCGCCAGCAGCACCGCGCGCTGTTCGGCCTCCGACAGCCGCGCTGCGGCCTCCGCCTCGGCGGCCTTCTGCGCCGCCAGCGCGGCGGCCAGACGATCGCGCAGCGTCTCCGAGGTCAGCTCGGCATCGCCCTGCGCGGCCAGCGCCGCTTGCAGCCGCGCCTGCACCCCCTCCGCATCGCCTGCCGCCTCGCGGGCGGTGGCCAGCGCCTTGGCCGTCTCGCCCTGCTGCACCAGCGCCGCCGCCAGCCTGGCGTTGAGATCGTCCTCGGCCTCGCGTGCGGCGGCCAGCAGGGTCAGCGTCTCCTCGGCCTGTCGGCGCTGTTCCTCCAGCGCCATGGTCATCGCCGTGAGTTCGGCATCCGCATTCTCCAGCCGCTGGCGCAGCGCCGCCGCCGCTTCGGCCTCGGCCAGCCGCTGCGCCTCTTCCTCGCTCAGTGCTTGCTGAAGCTCGACCACCTGCGCGGAGAGCCCGCCCATCGCGGTCTCCTGCGCGGCGGCCTGCGCGCGCAAATCCTGCACCAGCGCTTCCAGTGCCTCGCGCCGGGCGGCAGCGAGGCGCGCCGCCTCTTCCTGCGCATCGACCTCTTGACGCGCCGAGGCCAGCGCAAGATCGAGCGCGTCGCGCTCCGACATCAGCGCCTCGCGGGCCGCCTGCAATTCGTCGCGCGTGGCGGTCAGATCCGCCACCGCGCCGCGCGCCGTGTCGCGCTCGGACAGCAGGGTGGCAACCTGTTCCTCGAACGAGGCGATCCGGTCCTGCGCGGCCGCCAGCTCTCCGGCCTGCCGGTCGCGGGTATCGGTCAGGGCGGAGATGATGCTTTGCTGTTCGACAAGCCGCGTCTCGGCATCGCTCAGCGTCGTCTCCAGCTCACCCAGCCGGTTGGTCAGCGCAGTGTTGCGCCGCTCTTGCAGGCCGAGTTTCTCCGCAAGCTGCGCCACCTCCGAGGACAGCCGGTCGAGCTGGCTTTCCTGCCCGGTGATCGTGTCGCGCAGCACCGACTGGATGACCATGAAGATGGTCAGCACGAACATCAGCACCAGCAGCAGCCCGGTCATCGCATCGACGAAACCGGGCCAGATATTGGCCTGGAACCGCGCGCCGGTGCGTCGCGACAAGGCCATGGATCAGGTTCCGCCCTTGTTGCCGCCGGGGCGCACGGGGCGGATGGTCACCGACTGCGGCTGCGGCTGGCTGGCAAGCTTGCCAAGCGTCCGGTTCAGCGCAGTCAGATCTGTGCGCAGCTCGGCCATGCTCTCCTGCCGCCCGGCCGAGACCTCTTCCAGCAGCCGTAGCATCTGCACGTCGATCGAACGCAGCCGCATCCGGCTTTCCGCGTCGAGCCCTTCGGCGGTCTCACGCTCGGCCAGCACCTCGGCCAGCCGCTCCTGCCCCTCGGCGATGCGTGCGAGAGAATTGGACGACGGCGCCGTGGCCTCCAGCCGTTCGGTCATGCGCTCGAGCGAATCCGCAAGCTGGCCCAGCCGCGCATCGACCTCGTTCTGACCTTCCTGCGTACGGGCGAACATGAGCGTCAGACGTTCCATCTGATCGGTCATCTGGTCGAGCACCTGCGCCACGATCCCGGCCTCACCGCCACTCTCTCCCTCGCCGGAGAAACTGAGCTTGGTGATCGAGCTCAGCCATTCCTCCAGCTCGCGGTAGAACCGGTTCTGCCCATGCCCGGCGAACAGCTCCAGCAGCCCGACGATCAGCGAGCCTGTCAGCCCCAGCAACGACGAGGCAAAGGCCACGCCCATGCCGCCAAGCTGGCTTTCGAGCCCCGACATCAGGCGCGAGAACGTGTCCATATTGCTCTCGCCCTCGGCGGGGGCGAGACTGCGGATCGTATCGACCAGGGCGGGCACCGTGGTGGCAAGCCCGTAGAACGTGCCGAGCAGCCCCAGGAAGATCAGCAGCGAGACGATGTAGCGGGTGATCTCGCGCGCCTCGTCGATGCGCGTGGCCACCGAGTCGAGGATCGAGCGGGTCGAGGTCGTGGTGATCTGCATCCGCCGGTCGCGGCGGCGCAGCAGCGCGGCGAGCGGCGCCAGCAGGCGCGGCGCCTGCGCGCCTGCATCGCGGTCGCCGGCAAACCCCTCGATCCAGCGCACAGACTGCACGAGCTGTCCCATCTGCCAGAAACAGGCCACGACCCCCAGCACGAAGACGAAGAGGATGACACCGTTCAACCAGGGGTTCGCCTCAAACACCGGCAGCACCCGCGGCAGGGCGAGAAAGGCCCCGGCCCCGGACAGGCCGAGCACCGCCAGCATCAGCGCGATCTGGCGAAACGGTTGACTGAAATGCGGCTCGGCCTCGAGGTCGGGCTTGTCCATTTTGGACCCTGACGGGGTTATTCGCGTTGGCCCGAGCCTATTGCGGCGGATGTTTCAAGCCAAGCGGTTATCCGTCAGTTGCCGCACACGATCGCGCAACCAGTGCAGTTCCGCATCGGGGATGCCCAATTCCTCGAGATGCCCGGCGGTGTTGTAGAGATATTCGGTGTTCGGGCCACGCCCGCCCACCGCCCGAGCGATGATCGCCGCCTGTTCTTCCAGCGGCAGCCCGCCGCAATACTGCACATGATCGGCGTCGATCACATAGGTCACCGCCTCGATCCGCCGCCCGTCGCGCAGATCGACCTCCAGAACCTTTTCCAGATAGGCGGACGAGACCAGTTCGCGTTCGCGCAGATAGGCAAGCGTCGCCGCCTCCTGTCCCTCGGCCGCTTTCAGCGCCAGCCCCTCGCACAGCGCCCCGGGCCGCTCGTCGAGCGCCAGCACCAGCCCGGGATCCGCCTCGGTGCCGCGATGGTGGATCGAGCGCATGCAGAAGCTGCGGTGATAATCCGGCAGCAGGGCGTGGGCCTGCTCGGCCACCTCGAAACCCGGGTTCCACAAAAGCGAGCCGTACCCGAAGACCCATAGCGCCATGGTTCTGGTCCTTTCCTTTGCCCGGCTGTAAACACCATCCGGCAAGGCCATAAAAGGGGGCGCCTCGGTGAAACGTCTGACACTTCTGGTGATCGCGGCGGCGCTGGCCTGGTCGGGCTACTGGGTCTGGGCGGCCTATGCGCAGCGCCAGTCCATCGAAAGCTGGTTCGAGGACCGCCGGGCCGAGGGATGGGAAGCGTCTTACGAGGATCTTTCGATCCAGGGCTTTCCCAACCGGCTCGACACAACCTTCACCGCGCCGGTTCTGGCAAACCCCAAGACCAACACCGTCTGGGAGGCGCCGTTCCTGCAGGTCCTGCAGATGGTCTACAACCGCGATCACGTGATCGTCGCCTTTCCCGACACGCAAACCCTGATCCGGGACGGCGCGCGCACCGAGATCGCCGGGCAGGGGCTGCGGGCCAGCCTGGTGCGGGAGAACGGCGCGCTTTTGCGGGCCAATGCCGAAGCGGAGGTACTGAACATCTCCGGCGAGGCACCGCTGGCGTTGTCGGGGCTGACCGCCGCAATCGCCCGCACCGAAGCGGGCGACCGGAGCTATCGCATCGCGGTGAACGCGACCGGCATCGCCACAGGCGGCGCGGCGCTGCCCGGCGGCAGCGACGACGGGCTCAGGCTCGACAGCGTGGTCACCTTCGAAGAGCCGCTGCGCCTGGAAGACTATGCCGAGGCCCGGCCGGCGCGGATCGAGATCGCCCGGGCCGAGATCGGCAAGGATGCGCTGCGGCTCGCCGCGACGGGCGCGGTCGATGTGGACCGGAGCGGGCGTCTGGACGGCAGGCTGTCGCTGCGGGTCGAGAATATGGACGAGGCCATCGCCGCCGAGCGCAAGGCCGGCCGCGTTCCGCCCGAGATCCTGTCGCTGATCGAGGGCACGGCGCAGCTTCTCGCCGGTCTCTCGGGACGGAGCGACACCATCGACCTGACCTTCGAGTTTCGCGACGGCAAGACCTGGCTGGGCTTCCTGCCCCTCGGCCCCGCTCCGCGCCTTCGCTAGACCCAAGAAAATTCATCCGAATTTTCTGTCACCAGGATTTTTCGTCCGAAAAATCCTGGTGACCCGCGTTGCGCCAGAATTCCACGGCCCCGCCGCTGCCGAACCATCTTGCGCAACCGGGCGATCCCGGAAAGACTGCCGGCATGAGCGGCACTCTTTCCCAACGCATCGAGGGCAAGCGCGACGAGCTGATCGCGCTGACCCAGGACCTGATCCGCATCCCGACGCTGAATCCGCCGGGCGAGAATTATCACGCGGTCTGCGCCTATCTGCAAAAGCGCCTCGCGGGGCGCGGCTTTGCCTGCGAGATGATCCGCGCGCATGGCGCCCCCGGCGACAGCGACCGCTATCCGCGCTGGAATCTCGTCGCCCGGCACGAGGGCACGCGAAACGGCGACTGCGTGCATTTCAACTCGCATCACGATGTGGTCGAGGTCGGCCATGGCTGGACCCGCGACCCGTTCGGCGCCACGCTGGAGGGCGACCGGATCTATGGCCGCGGCGCCTGCGACATGAAAGGCGGGCTGGCCGCCTCGATCATCGCGGCCGAAGCCTTTATGGAAACCCATCCCGGCTATGCCGGCGCCATCGAGATCAGCGCCACGGCGGATGAGGAATCCGGCGGCTACGGAGGCGTCGCCTACCTGGCGGAGCAGGGGTATTTCGCCCCCGAACGGGTGCAGCATGTGATCATCCCCGAACCGCTCAACAAGGACCGCATCTGCCTTGGCCACCGCGGCGGCTGGTGGGCCGAGATCGAGACCAAGGGCGAGATCGCCCATGGCTCCATGCCCTTCCTCGGCGATTGCGCCGTCCGGCATATGGGCGCCGTGCTCGACGCCTTCGAGGACCGTCTGTTCCCCGCCATGGCGGCGCGGCATACCGAGATGCCCGTCGTGCCCGAAGGCGCGCGGCAATCGACGATGAACATCAACTCGATCCATGGCGGCCAGCCCGAGCAGCCGCCCGATTTCACCGGCCTGCCCGCCCATTGCGTGCCCGACAGCTGCCGCATCGTGATCGACCGCCGCTTTCTCGTCGAGGAAACCGTGGAAGGGGTGCGCGACGAGGTGATCGGGCTGCTGGAGGACCTCAAGGCCCGCCGCGCCAATTTCGATTACGAGATCCGCGAGTTGAACCGCGTGATCCCTTCGATGACGGCGCGCGACGCCCCGGTGGTGACCACGGTCACCGCCGCCATCCGCGAAGAGCTGGGGGCCGAGGCCACCTATGTGGCCTCGCCGGGCAGCTATGATCAGAAACATATCGACCGGATCGGCAAGCTGAAGAACTGCATCGCCTACGGGCCCGGCGTGCTCGAGCTGGCGCATAAGCCCGACGAGTGGGTCGGGGTCACCGATATGCTCGACAGCGCCCGGGTCATGGGGCGCAGCCTGGAGCGGCTGCTGCTGGGCTGAGCGACCCCACGGCGCCGGAACGGGCCGTCACCGGGCGCGCCTTACCCCACCGGGATATTGTCGATGAGCCGCACGCCGCCGATCCAGGCCGCCGCCAAAAGCCGCGCGGGCCGGTCCACGACCGTCATCGGGGCAAGCCCGTCCGCGGCCCGAAGCTCCAGATATTCCAGCGTCTCGAATCCGGCGCCAAGCACCGCCGCCTCGGCCTGCGCCCGCAGCGCGCCGATCTCGCCGCCCGCCAGAAGCCCCTCGGCCATCGCCCGCATCGCGATGCTCAGCGCCGGCGCGGCCGCGCGGGCCTCGGGCGGCAGCAGCAGGTTGCGCGACGACAGCGCCAGCCCGTCGGTCTCGCGCACGGTCGGGCAGCCGATCACCTCGACCGGAATATCCAGATCGGTGGCCATGCGCGTCACGACCTGGAGCTGCTGATAATCCTTCTCGCCGAAATAGGCCCGGTCGGCCCCGGTTTGCAGGAACAGCTTGGAAACCACCGTGGTCACCCCGTCGAAATGCCCCGGGCGGTGGGAGCCGCAGAGCCCCTCCGTCAGCCCGGCCACCGACACCTGGGTGGCAAAACCCTCGGGATAGATCTCTTCGGGATCCGGCACATAGACCGTATCCACGTCGAAGGGCGCGAGCTTTGCCGCGTCCTCGTCCTCGGTGCGGGGATAGTTCTCAAGATCGCTGGCGCTGTTGAACTGCTTGGGATTCACGAAGATCGTCACGATCACCCGGTCGCATCCGGCCTTGGCCGCCTCGACCAGACTCAGATGCCCAGCGTGCAGCGCGCCCATCGTCGGCACCACACCAACCCGCTCGCCGGCGCGTTTCCACGCCGCCACCCGCGCCCGAAGCGCCGGTTTTTGCCGCAAGATCTCGGTCATGCCTTTGCCCCCGGGACGGCGTCGGCGAACACATGCTCGGACGCCGGAAAATCGCGCGCCCGGACCTCGCGGGCATAGGCGGCAATCGCCGCCTCCGCCTGCTCGCCCAGCGTCGCATAGCGTTTGACGAATTTCGGCTTGAAGGCGGTGAACAGCCCCAGCATGTCATCGACCACCAGAATCTGCCCGTCGCAGCCCGCGGAGGCACCGATCCCGATGGTGGGAATCGGCAGCTCTGCCGTCACCCGGTCGGCCAGACGCGCCGGCACCTTCTCAAGCACCACCGCAAAGGCCCCTGCCCCGGCCACCGCCTGCGCATCCGCCAGCAGCAGATCGGCCGCGGCGCCACGGCCCTGAACCTTGTAGCCGCCCAGCGTATTGATCGACTGCGGCGTCAATCCGATATGCGCCATCACCGGCACGCCGCGCGCGACCAGAAAGGCGATTGTCTCGGCCATGGCAACGCCACCCTCGAGCTTCACCGCCGCAGCGCCGGTCTCGGCCATCAGGCGGGCGGCGTTGCGGAACGCCTGTGCCGGCCCCTCTTCGTAAGAGCCGAACGGCATATCGACGACCATCATCGCGCGGCTCAGGCCGCGTTTGACCGCCTTGCCGTGCAGAATCATCATCTCCATGGTCACCGAGAGCGTCGATTCCAGCCCGTGCAGCACCATCCCGACGGAATCGCCGACCAGCACAAAATCGCAGTGGGCGTCCATGAGTTGCGCCATGGGCGTGGTATAGGCCGTCAGGCTGACCAGCGGCGCGCCGCCCTTGCGGGCACGGATGTCGTCTGGCATCGGCGCCGTCTTATGCGCGGTTGCGCTCATTGGCGTCTCCTCTTCGTCAACAAGGCTGGCGCGGTCTAGCAGCCCCGCCCGGGTGAATCCAGCCCGCATCCGCTTGAATGCTCCGGGAAATTGCGCACACTTGCGCCACCGCCGGCCCCCGGCCCGCCCAGAATGGAGTGCCCCATGACCCGTTTCCGCACCGGCCTTGCCGCGCTGCTGCTGTCGGCCCAGGCCGCGATGGCCCAGCAAAGCGACCTGACCATCGCCCTGCAACTCGAGCCGCCGCATCTCGATCCGACCTCGGCCGCCGCCGGCGCCATCGACAGCGTGCTTTATTCGAATGTCTTCGAAGGGCTGACCAAGTTCACCGAAACCGGGGCCATCGTCGCCGGGCTCGCCAAGAGCTGGGAGATTTCGGAAGACGGCAAGCGCTATGTCTTCCATCTGCACGATGGCGTCACCTTCCACGACGACACCACGATGGATGCGGAGGATGTGAAATTCACCCTCGACCGCGCCCGGGGCGAGGACAGCCTGAACGCCCAGAAGGCGCTCTTTGCCGGAATCGCCGAGGTGACGGTGATCGACCCGCTGACGGTGCAGGTGGATCTGGCCGAACCCGATGGCAATTTCCTCTTCAACATGGCCTGGGGCGACGCGGTGATCGTGGCGCCGGAAAGCATCGGCGAGATCCAGAAGACCCCGGTCGGCACCGGCCCCTTCGCCTTCGAGCGCTGGGTCGGCGGCGACCGCATCGAACTGGCGCGCAACCCGGCCTATTGGGGCGCGGCGCCGGCGCTGGAGCATGTCACCTTCCGCTTCATCTCTGACCCGACGGCGGCCTTTGCGGCGATGATGGCGCAGGACATCGACGCCTTCGCGGGCTTCCCCGCCCCCGAGAATCTGCCGATGTTCGAGGCCGACACCCGCTTTCAGGTGCTGGTGGGATCGACCGAGGGCGAAACGATCCTCGCGATGAACAACCAGAACGGCCCGCTGGCGGATGTGAAGGTGCGTGAGGCGGTGGCGCACGCCATTGACCGGCAGGCCATCATCGACGGTGCCATGTTCGGACAGGGCACCCCCATCGGCACGCATTTCGCACCGCACAACCCCGATTACGTCGATCTGACGGGGCTGTCCGACTATGACCCGGCGAAATCCAAAGCGCTGCTCGCCGAGGCGGGCTATCCCGAGGGCTTCAGCACCACGCTGAAACTGCCGCCGCCCTCCTACGCCCGGCGCGGCGGCGAGATCGTGGCGGCGCAGTTGCGCGCGGTGGGGATCGAGACCGAGATCACCAATCTGGAATGGGCGCAATGGCTCGAGGAAGTGTTCCGCGGCAAGGATTTCGGCCTGACCATCGTCAGCCATACCGAACCCTTCGACATCGGTATCTACGCCCGGCCCGATTATTACTTCCAGTATCAGAACGCCGCGTTTCAGGCACTGATGGCAGAGCTGTCGGCCACCTCCGACCCGGCCAAACGCTCGGAGATGCTCAAGCAGGCGCAGACGATGATCGCCGAGGATTACGTGAACGTCTATCTGTTCCAGCTCGCCTTCCCGACCGTGGCGGATGTCCGGCTGGAAGGGCTGTGGCAGAACCAGCCGACCCAGGCGACCGATTTGACCAAGGTGCGCTGGAAAGAGTGACCTCGCTTTGACCGAAAGGGGGGGCCGAGACGCCCTCCCTGACCGGCCCGGCGGTCAGCGCCGCCGCAGCGGCACGACGGAGACCGCCACGCCGCCCAGGACCAGCGCGGCGGCGAGCACGAAGCGCATGGTCAGGACCTCTCCAAGAAAGAGCATCCCGCCGGCCATCGCGATCACCGGCACGGTCAATTGTGCGACCGCCGCCACCGTGCCCGGAATGCGCGGCAGCAACGCGTACCAGAGCGCATAGCCCAGCCCCGAGGTCATCGCCCCGGACAGCACCGCCAGCGCCACGGCCTCGGGCGTCCAGCCGCCTTCGACCGCACCGCCCAAAGCGAAGCCCAGCAGCACGATGACGCCCAGTGCCGCCGTCAGCACCATGTTCGCAGCGGCGGAGACCAGCGGCACCTCGGCCTGGCGCCCTGCCAGCGAATAGATGCCCCAGCCGATCCCCGCGACGATCATCGCCACCGCATGCGAGAGGCTGGGCGCGGCGCCGCCGCCCGGCCAGAGCAGCCAGATCAACCCGCCAAAGGCCAGCCCCGCCCCCAGCCAGCGGCGCGGCGGCACCCATTCGCCGCCCAGAAGGCTGCCGCCGAACATGGTCACCTGAACCATGCCGAACAGCAGCAGCGCGCCAAGCCCGGCCGGCAGCCCGGCATAGGCGGCGGAAAACCCATAGATATAGAGAAACAGCCCCGCGACCCCGGCCAGCCGGCCGCGCCCGCCCAGTCGCAGCGCGCCATGCCGCAGCAGCACCAGCGCCCCCAGCATGAGCGCCCCGGCGAGCAGGCGCAGCGTCCCGAAACTCACCGCGTCGATGCCGCCCGAGGCAAGCGCGGCACGGTTCAGCAGCGAATTGGCGGCAAAGGCCAGCATGGTCAGTGCGGTCAGCAGAAACAGCCGCATGGGTCAGGCCTCCCCTCCTGGCGCGACGGGTGGTGATCAGGCTTCTGTCGTCACTCCGGCGGGGTGCCGCTCTCGGCCTGTTTCTTCTTTTTCTTCAGCGCCGCCAGCTTGGCCTTGAGCGCCCCCTTACGGCGATTCTGATAGGCGCGGATCACCGGCACCGTCAGGTAATAGGCCACCAGCGCGGTGATGATCCCCGGCAGGATGCCCCCGATCATATAGGGATAGAAGACCTTGTCGTAAAAGACATGCAGATCGCTCCAGTCGGTGGGCTGACCGGTCACCCAGGCGACCAGATTGTCCCACAGATCGCCGCCCGCATAGGTGAAATTCTGCAAGAGCGTCTTGTGATGCGGCTCGTGCCGGTCGATCCCCAGCAGCCAGTAGCCGGTGCGCAGCGACGCGATGGCGATGGGCACATAGGTCAGCGGGTTGCCGAAGAAGGTGCCGAGCAGCGACGCGACGATATTGCCGCGCATGATCCAGGCCAGCGTTCCGGCAATCACGAAATGCAGCCCGTAAAACGGCGTGAAGGTGGTGAAGACCCCGGCAAAGATCCCCCGGGCGATCTTTTCCGGCGGATCGGGCAGACGGTGCAGACGGTGCTGGATGTAGCGGGCGGCGCGGGCCCAGCCGCCGCGCGGCCAGAAGAACTCCAGCACGATCCTCCAGAGGGGTCGTCTGTCGCGGCGCTTGAAGACCAAAGGCCAGTTCCGTCCGTTCTTCCGCAGCCAAAGCGGGCCGCGCGTTCAAAATGCTGCGGCCAAACGGGCCGCGTTCCTATTCCGCCGCCGCCGGAACCGCCGCGAGCGACGCATCGCGGCGGCGATGCACCGAAGCGACATCGCTCTCCGCCTCGAGCGCGGAGATCACCGAGTGCAAATGCTCGGCATCCCTGAACTCGACATCCATGCGGATGCGGAAAAAGTCGGGCTTGCGATCCACGAAATGCAGGTCCGAGATATTGGCCATGCGCTCGCCGATCAAGGTACAAACGCGCCCCAGCACACCAGCATCGTTCCCGATGGTCAACTCGAGGCTTACATCATAGGCAGCAGGGTGCGTGCCCTCGGCCCAACGCAGGTCGACCCAGCGGTCGGGCTGGTCTTCGTAGGCGGCCAGCGATTCGCAGTCGATGGCATGCACGATCACCCCCTTGCCGCGCTGGGTGATGCCGATGATGCGCTCGCCGGGCAGCGGCTGACAGCAGCGCGCCCGGGTGAACCCGGTGCCCGCTTCCAGACCGACCACGGCGCGATGCGCATCGACCTCGGCCTCGTCGCCCGGGCTCAGATCGGGGTAGACCGCATGCACCACCTCGCGCGAGGTCAGCTCGGCGCTGCCGAGCCGCGCCAGCAATTCGTCCTTGTCCTCGAGCCGCAGCGTCTGCGCGGCCTTTTCCAGCGCCTTGTCGGTGGCCTTCTTGCCGACATGTTCGAAGGCCGAGCGCGCCAGTTCCTGCCCGAGTTTGATGAACCGCTCGCGCCCCGCCTCGCGCAGCGACCGGCGGATCGCGGTGCGCGCCTTGCCGGTGGTGGCGATGTCGAGCCAGGTGGCCTGCGGTGTCTGGCCCTCGGCGGTGATGATCTCGACCGACTGGCCGTTCTTCAGCCGGGTCCAGAGCGGCACCCGGATGCCGTCGACCTTGGCGCCGACACAGGCCGAGCCGATGCGGGTATGGATCGCATAGGCATAATCCAACGGCGTCGCCCCGCGCGGCAGCTTGATCACATCGCCCTTGGGCGTGAAGCAGAACACCTTGTCGGAATACATCTCGAGCTTCACCGCCTCGAGGAATTCGTCGTGATCCTGCTCGGCGTCGAACTGCTCGGTCAGCGAGGCGATCCACTTGGCGGGATCGACGGCAAAGGGGTTCTCGGCGCGCTCGCCATCGCGATAGGACCAATGCGCCGCCACCCCGGTCTCGGCCACCTCATGCATCTGGCGGGTGCGGATCTGCACCTCCACCCGCTTGCCGTCGCGGCCCGACACGGTGGTGTGGATCGAGCGGTAGCCGTTGGATTTCGGCTGGCTGATGTAATCCTTGAACCGCCCCGGCACCGAGCGCCAGCGCTGGTGGATCACCCCCAGCGCGCGGTAGCAATCCATCTCGTTGCGGGTGATGACGCGAAAGCCGTAGATGTCGGAGAGGCGGGAAAATCCCATGCCCTTTTCCTGCATCTTGCGCCAGATCGAATAGGGTTTCTTGGCCCGCCCGAAGACCTCGGCGTCGATGCCGGCCTCTTCCAGCTCGTGGCGCATGTCGCCGGTGATCCGGTGGATCACGTCCCCCGCCTCTTTCTGAAGCGTGATGAAACGGCGGATGATGCTGGCGCGGCCCTCGGGGTTCAGCACCCGGAAGGCCAGATCCTCCAGCTCCTCGCGCATCCACTGCATGCCCATGCGCCCGGCCAGCGGCGCGTAGATGTCCATCGTCTCGCGCGCCTTCTGCACCTGCTTTTCCGGGCGCATGGCCTTGATGGTGCGCATGTTGTGCAGCCGGTCGGCGAGCTTGACCAGGATCACCCGCAGATCCTTGGACATGGCCATGAAGAGCTTGCGGAAATTCTCGGCCTGCTTGGTCTCGGAGCTGGAGAGCTGAAGGTTGGTGAGCTTGGTCACCCCGTCCACCAGATCGGCCACATCGGTGCCGAAGCGTTCGGCGATGTCACGATAGGAGGCGCGGGTGTCTTCGATCGTGTCGTGCAGCAGCGCGGTGATGATCGTCGCATCGTCAAGCTGCTGCTCTGTCAGGATGGCGGCAACGGCGACGGGATGCGTGTAATAGGGCTCTCCGGAGTGGCGGAACTGCCCTTCATGCATCGTGCGGCCGAAATCATAGGCCGCACGGATCAGCTCTTCGTTGGTCTTTGGGTTGTAGTTGCGGACCAGCGCAACCAGGTCTTCCGCCGCGATCATGGGCGCCTATCCTTACCCGGCCCGCATCAGCGCGGGCCTCAGCTCTCTCCCTGAGCTTCCATCAGTGCGCGCAGGAGCTTTTCTTCCGACATGTCGTCGTCGGCCGGCTTGTCCTGCTCGGCACCCATGAGCAGCGCCATGCTGTCCTCTTCGGGCTCGTCCACCTCGATCTGGGTCTGATGCGATTCGATCAGACGCTCGCGCAGCTCGTCGGCGGACTGGGTTTCCTCGGCGATCTCGCGGAGCGACACGACCGGGTTCTTGTCGTTGTCACGGTCCACGGTGATCGGGCTACCCGCCGAGATTTCGCGGGCGCGGTGCGCTGCGAGCATCACCAGCTCGAAGCGGTTGGGAACCTTGTCGACGCAATCTTCTACCGTCACGCGGGCCATAAGCGTATCACCTATTCGGTTAGCCGTCAGAAAGTGGAGATTTAGCGCGCGTCGGCACAGAAGACAAGGCGGTTTCGCTCATAAAGGCTTGACTTCCGCCCGCAATGCAACCGGCAGAGCCTCGCAAAGCTGCCGGGCGGTCCGGCCGAGCAGCGGATGGCGCCAATCCGGCGCGACATCGCAGAGCGGCACAAGCACAAAGGCGCGTTCCTGAAGCCTCGGATGCGGCAGAATCAGCCGCTCGGGCGCCCGCAACCGCTGCTCCTCGGGCGGCAGGGCGCGCCATGCCGCCTGTGACGTCGCGTCCGGCAGGACCGTGTCGCCCACCGCCAGAAGATCGAGATCGAGGCTGCGACTGCCCCAGCGTTGCAGCCGTTCCCGGCCGAACCGGGCCTCGACCGCATGCAGCGCCGCCAGAACCCGGGCGGGGCTGTCCTCCCCCTCCAGCACCGCGCAGGCGTTGACGTAGTCGGGCCCGGCGCCGGCGGGAAAACAAGGGGTTGCATAAAACCGGCTGACCCGGACCACGGACAGCCCATGCCCCGGCAGTTCGGCAAGCGCGGCGCGCAGCGTTTCCGCCGGTTCCCCCGCCTCCGACGGGAGATTTGCCCCTAGGGCAATCAAGATTTCTTGTCCGGATGACACGTTTCGACTATCCTTCTGTATATGTATGTCGGCTTGAAACCCCGGCGAAATACCTTACTCTCTGCGGATCGGACGCGCCGCCTTATTTTACACTCACGGACCTTTGCGCGCGTCCAATTGCTGAAAGGACATTTTATGTTTTACAAGGACGAACGGCTGGCGCTGTTCATAGACGGATCGAATCTTTACGCTGCAGCCAAGGCACTCGGGTTCGATATCGACTATAAACTGCTCCGCCAGGAATTCGTGCGCCGTGGTAAGATGGTGCGCGCATTCTACTATACCGCCCTGCTGGAAAATGACGAGTATTCGCCGATCCGCCCGCTGGTGGACTGGCTTCATTACAATGGCTTCACCATGGTGACCAAGCCCGCCAAGGAATACACCGACAGCCAGGGCCGCCGGAAGGTGAAGGGCAACATGGACATCGAACTCACCGTCGATGCCATGGAACTTGCACCGCGTGTCGATCACATCGTTCTGTTCTCCGGTGACGGCGACTTCCGCCCGCTGGTGGAAAGCCTTCAGCGTCAGGGCGTGCGGGTTTCGGTGGTCTCGACCATCCGCAGCCAGCCGCCGATGATCGCCGACGAACTGCGCCGTCAGGCCGACAACTTCATCGAGCTCGACGAGCTGCGCGAAGTCATCGGCCGTCCGCCGCGGGAACAGCAGGCGGAGCGGAACTTCGAGGTCGCAAGCGGCCACTAAGGGTATGAACGAGGGCTTCGTGGGGATGCGGGCCCTGGTTCCATGCTGACAGAGGCCGCCGCGCTTGGCGGCCTCTTTCTTGCGGCCTTCGGCGCCGCGACGATCCTGCCCTTCCAGTCCGAGGTGGTCTTTGTCGGGCTGCAGCTGGGACAGGCCGCGCCGCTGCCGATGATCGTGCTGGTGGCCAGCATCGGGAATGTGCTGGGCGCCGTGGTGAACTATGTGCTGGGCCTCTGGGTCGAGCATTTCCGGCACCGCCGCTGGTTCCCGGTGACCGAAGCACAGCTCGACAGGGCGCAGCGCATCTATGCGCGCTGGGGCGTCTGGTCACTGCTGCTGAGCTGGGCGCCTCTGGGCGACGCCTTTACCGTGGTCGCCGGCGTGATGCGCACCCATTGGGCGCTGTTCCTGCTGCTGGTGACCGTCGCCAAGACCGGCCGCTATATCGTGCTGGCCTGGGTGACCGCACTGGCTGGCGGGTAATGCCCGGCGCCGTCCGTAGGGTGGGCAATTTGCCCACCGCGCCGTGTCACTCGCCGTAGACCGCGGCGCGGGCGTTGACCTCGTTGTGGAACGCGACCACCTGCTCGGGCCAGGTGCTTTTGATATAGGCCATGACATCGAGGATCTCGTCCTCGCTCAGAATCTCGCCAAAGCCTGTCATCCGCGACTTGTAGCTGCCCCCGACCAGGGCTTCGGTGCCATGGGTCACGATGGCCAGAAGCTGGGCGTCCGGGTGGTGCCAGGTGTGGCCCGACGGGTCGTGCGGCGGCGCGGGCAGATAGCCGTCGGCATCGGGTTCCTTCCAGTTCGGCTCGCCCTCAAGCTGCGCGCCGTGACAGGCGGCGCAGGTCTCGGCGTAAAGCGCCGCGCCGTTCGCGACACGCGCGGCGTCGGTATAAGGGAAGAGCCCCGGCACAGCAGGGGCCGTCATCTGGGCATAGGCCCAGCCACCCGCGGCGAGGGCCGCGACAGCCCCAGCGGCCAAGGCGATTTTGATCTTCATCTCTGCCTCCCGTTCGCACTTCCAGACTATCCTACGGGCAACCGGGGGCAATCAAGTCACGGCTGCGTCAGCCGCCGCCACTGGACCTGAGCGCCGCTTGCCCTTACCTCTGGACGCAACAGGAGATCCAGATGACCAAGCCTGCTCTTACCCTCTATCTTGCCGCGCCGCGCGGGTTCTGCGCGGGCGTGGACCGGGCCATCAAGATCGTCGAGATGGCGCTCGAGAAATGGGGCGCGCCGGTCTTTGTGCGCCACGAGATCGTGCACAACAAATTCGTCGTGGACGGGCTGCGCGACAAGGGCGCCGTCTTTGTCGAGGAGCTGGAGGATTGCCCGCTCGACCGCCCGGTGATCTTTTCCGCCCATGGCGTGCCCAAGGCGGTGCTGGCCGAGGCCGCGCGGCGCGAGATGATCTATGTGGACGCAACCTGCCCGCTGGTCTCCAAGGTGCATATCGAGGCGGCCCGGCACCACGAGAACGGGCTGCAAATGATCATGATCGGCCATGCGGGCCACCCGGAGACCATCGGCACCATGGGCCAGCTCCCCGAGGGCGAGGTGCTGCTGGTCGAGACCGTGGAGGATGTGGCGCGGGTCGATGTCCGCGACCCGGAAAAGCTGGCCTTCGTGACCCAGACCACGCTGTCGGTGGACGATACGGTCGACATCGTGGCGGCGCTGCGGGCGCGGTTCCCGGCCATTGTCGGACCGCACAAGGAAGACATCTGCTACGCCACCACCAACCGTCAGGACGCGGTCAAGACCATCGCGCCCGACTGCGACGCGCTGCTGGTGGTGGGCGCGCCCAATTCCTCGAACTCCAAGCGGCTGGTCGAGGTCGCGCGCAAGGCGGGCTGCGACTATGCGCAGCTGGTGCAGCGCGCGGCAGAGATCGACTGGCGGGCGCTCGACGGGATCCGTTCGGTGGGTATCACCGCCGGGGCCTCGGCGCCGGAAGTGCTGATCGACGAGGTGATCGACGCCTTCCGCGACCGCTATGACGTGACCGTGGAGATGGTCGAGACCGCCCGCGAGAATGTCGAATTCAAGGTGCCCCGCGTGCTGCGGGAACCGGCGTGAGCCTGCCCCGGCTCGATCTGCGCGCCCTGCCGATGGAACATGCCATCCTGCGCCTGCCGTCCGATGCGCCGCTGCCCGACTGGACCGGCACCGAGGGCTGCGTCAGCCTGACCCGCGCGCCGGACGAGCTGTCGGTGGTCTGCCCGGCGGAGCGGGTGCCGGAGGGCTTTGAGGCGTCGCGCGGCTGGACCGCCTTTCGCGTCGACACGCTCGCCGGGCTCGACGAGCCGGGTGTGGTGCTGGCGGCAGTCAGGCCGCTGTCGGCGGCGGGGCTCGGGGTGTTCGTGATTTCCACCTTCCTGCGCGATTACCTTCTGGTGCGCAGCGACCGGCTGGCCGAGGCCCGCGCCCTGCTCGAAGCCGAGGGTCATCGCATCACCGCCGCCTGAGCGGGCGTTGACAGCCCCGGCCCGATCGGAAACGGTGCCCGCGAAGCGAATTGGGAGGGTCCGATGCTCAGCCTGCAGTTCCTGATCACCGCGCTGGTCGTGGTCCTCGCCCCCGGCACCGGGGTGCTCTATACGCTGGCCATCGGGCTGGGCCAGGGGCGCCGCGCGGCGGTGTTTGCGGCGCTGGGCTGCACCTTCGGCATCCTGCCGCATCTTGCGGCGGCGATCCTCGGACTGGCGGCGCTGCTGCATGCCTCGGCCCTGCTCTTCACGGCGGTGAAATTCGCGGGCGTCGCCTATCTGCTCTGGCTCGCCTGGCAGGCGCTGCAATCGGGCGGCGCGCTGGCTGTGGGTGCCGAAGCACGCCGCGAGGCGGGGCTGCGCATCGCCCGGCGCGGCGCGCTGATCAATGTGCTGAACCCCAAGCTCTCGCTGTTCTTCCTCGCGCTGCTGCCGCCGTTCCTCACGGGTCGCCCCGAGACCGCCACGGCCGAGATGCTGCTGCTTGGCGCGGCCTTCATGGCGCTGACCTTTGCGGTCTTCGTGCTCTACGGTATCTTTGCCGCCCATGCCCGCCGCTGGCTTCTGGGCAGCGACCGCGCCATGCGCTGGCTCAACCGCTCCTTCGCCGCGATCTTCGCGCTGCTGGCGGGCCGTCTGGCACTGGAGCGCGTCTGATGGCGACAAGAATTCCCCGTTCCGCGCTGTTTCTCGGGCTTGCGGGGCTGCTTCCCTTCCTCTGGGGCGTGCTGACCCTGCTGTCGGATCCGGCCTATGAGCTTGGCTACAACGCGCTCGGCGGCCGTTTTATCGGTCCCTATATCCAGCTCGATTACGGCAGGTTGATCCTTGCCTTCATGTCCGGCGTTCTGTGGGGCTTTGCAACCAAGGCCCGCGAGGGACAGGCCGCCACGGGCTATGCGCTGTCGGTCATTCCGGCGCTCTGGGCGTTTCTCATGGGCGGCGGCGGGCCGGTCTCGGCCGGCATGAACCTGATCTTCGGCTATCTCGGCCTGCTGGCGCTCGACTGGCAGTTCTGGCGCTGGGGGCTCGCGCCGGCCTGGTGGATGCGGCTGCGCCTGCCGCTGACCGCCATCGTGGTCGCCTGTCTGCTGGTGGGGGTCGTCCGGTGAGCGACGACACAACGCTGAACGTCTACAATGCCCGCGCGGCGGACTATGCCGCCTTGGCGGGCACAGAGCCCTATCCCAATCTGTGCGCCTTCATCGCGGCGCTGCCCGAGCGGGCGCATGTGCTCGATCTCGGCTGCGGGCCCGGACTCGACGCCGCCCATATGGCCGCCGCGGGGTTTTCGGTCGAGGCGATGGATGCCTCCGCCGAGATGGTGAAACTCGCCGAGACCCGGCCCGGCGTGACCGCAAGGCAGGGGCAGTTCGCCGATCTGACGGCGGAAAACGCCTATGATGGGATCTGGGCCAGCTTCAGCCTGCTGCATGCGCCCCGCGCCGATATGCAAGATCATCTGGCGGCGATCGCGCGGGCGCTCAGGCCCGGCGGGCTCTTCGGCCTGACGCTCAAGGAAGGCACCGGCGAGAAGCGCGACCGGCTCGGACGGTTCTACACTTTCTACACCGAGCCGGAGCTGCGCGGTTTGCTGGCCGCTGCCGGGCTGGAGATCGCGACCGTGGCGCGTGGCGACAGTACCGGGCTTGACGGCACCACCTCCCCATGGATAAGCCTCACCGCCCATGCCTGAGCTTTTTGCCTATACCGACGGAGCCTGCTCCGGAAACCCCGGCCCGGGAGGCTGGGGCGTGTTGCTGCGCGCCAAGAACGGCGATGCGGTGGTCAAGGAACGCGAGCTGAACGGCGGCGAGGCCGAGACCACCAACAATCGGATGGAGCTGCTGGCGGCGATCAACGCGCTGGAATCGCTGTCGCGCCCCTCGACCATCACGGTGGTGACCGACAGCGCCTATGTGAAGAACGGCGTGACCGGCTGGATCCACGGCTGGAAGCGCAACGGCTGGAAGACCGCCGCCAAGAAGCCGGTGAAGAACGCCGAACTCTGGCAGCGGCTCGACGAGGCCCAGCGCCGCCACGATGTGACATGGACCTGGGTCAAGGGGCATGCCGGCCACCCCGAGAACGAGCGCGCCGACGAGCTCGCCCGCGCCGGCATGGCGCCGTTCAAGCCCGGCAACGGCAAATGACGCGCGGGGCGCCATGACCCCGCTTGTCCTGCTCGATTACGCCTCTGTCCTGATCTTTGCCCTGACCGGCGCGCTGGTGGCGAGCCGCGCCCAGCTCGACATTGTGGGCTTTGCCTTTCTCGCCTGCCTTACTGCGCTTGGCGGCGGCACGCTGCGCGATCTGCTGCTCGGCCGCCCGATCCTCTGGATCGGCGAACCGGCCTATCTGGCGCTGGCCTGCGGCGCGGCGGTGATCGTCTTTTTTACCGCGCATCTGCTGGAAAGCCGCTACCGCGCGATCCTCTGGCTCGATGCCGCCGCGCTTTCCGTTGCGGTGGCCGCCGGCGCGGGCATCGCCCTGCGCGACGGCGCCGCCATCCCCGTGGTGCTGGTCATGGGGGTGATGACCGGTTGCATGGGTGGGCTGATGCGCGATGTGGTCGCCAACGAGGTGCCGCTGCTGCTGAAACAGGGCGAACCCTATGCAACCTGCGCGCTCGGCGGCGCCGGCGCGCTGCTGGCCGCCCATGCCTCGGGCATGACCCCCGGCCATGCGGCCCTGATCGGCGCGATCCTCACCTTCGTCCTGCGCGGCGGAACGCTGGCCTTCGGCTGGAACATCCCCGTCTACAAGAGCCGCCCGCCCCGGCAATAACCGGCGCGGGCCCTTTCATCTTTCCGGCAAATACTCACGGCGCGGCCGCCACCGCCCCTCACTGAAGGTCGGCAAAGGCCTTTTGCAGCCGCGCGCCCGCCTCCTCGACCCGCGCCCGCGGCGTCGCGAAATTGAAGCGCAGGAAGCTCTCGCCGCCCTGCCCGAAGGCCGGCCCCTGGTTCGCCGCGATCCGCGCCTCTGTCTCGACCCGCGTCGTGAACTCCTCGGCGCTCATGCCGGTGCCCGCAAAATCCACCCAGGCGAGATAGGTCGCCTCCAGAGGCATCGAACGCAGCCCCGGGATCGCGTTCACCATCTCGTCGAAAAGCCGCCGGTTGCCGTCGAGATAGGCGGTCAGCTCGTCGACCCAGGCGGCCCCCTCCGGCGAGTAGGCCGCCGTCGCCATGTGCAGGCCGAAGGAATTGGGCGAGATCCCCAAGCCCCCCATGCGCTCTGCAAAACGCGCGCGCAGGTCCGGGTCGGCAATGATGACATTGCCGGTGTGAGAGCCCGCGATATTGAAGGTCTTGGTGGTGGCCGTCATCATCACCAGACGCTCGCTCACGCCGTCATCCGCCAGCGCCATGGGCAGGTGTTTCTGGCCGGGCATCACCAGATCGTGGTGAATCTCGTCCGAGACCAGAATGAGATCGTGCCGCTTGCAGAATTCGGCCACGCCCTTGAGCTCGGCCCGGCTCCAGACCCGGCCGCCCGGGTTGTGCGGCGAGCACAGGACGACCAGACGCTCCTTGCCGGTCATCATCGCGTCATAGGCGTCGAAATCCATCTCGTAACGCCCGTCGCGCAGCACCAGCGGGCATTCCACCACCTCGCGACCGGCGGTTTTGATCACCCGGTGGAAGGCGTGATAAACCGGCGTGAACAGCACCACCCCGTCGCCCGGCGCGGTATAGGCGTCGATGCAAAGCCCGGTGCCGTTCACCAGACCGTGGGTGGTGAAGACCGAGGCCGGATCGATCTCCCAGCCGTGGCGTTCCTTCATCCACCAGCCGATCGCGTCGAGATAGGCGGCATCGTCGCCGAAATAGCCATAGACGCCGTGATCGAGCATCTTTTGCAGCGCCTCCTGCACGCAGGCGGGCGGGCGGAAATCCATGTCGGCCACCCACATCGGCAACCCGCCATCCGGCGAGACGCCGAACAGCGACTCCATCTTGTCCCATTTTGCGGAATGGGTGCCGATGCGGTCGATCACCTCGTCGAAGCGGCTGGTCATGGGGCGCGTCCTCTCAACTGTTTGCGCGCGAACGCTAGCGCGCCGGGCGGCGAGCGCAACCCCCCACCCGCTTGCGCAAAGCGGCGCATATGCCTAGATGAAGCGCATGAAACGCCCCATTCTCATCCACCCCGATCCGCGGCTGAAAAAGCTCTGCGATCCGGTCCCCGATCTGTCGGACGATCTGCGCGTGCTGGCGGACGACATGCTTGAAACCATGTATGAGGCGCCGGGCATCGGTCTGGCCGCGCCACAGGTGGGTGTGCTGCAACGGCTGATCGTGCTCGATTGCGTCAAGGGCGACAGCGGCGAGCCGCCGCGCCCGCTGGTGATGTTCAACCCGCGCGTGCTGGCCAGCTCGGACGAGAGAAACGTCTATGAAGAGGGCTGCCTGTCGATCCCGGACCAATATGCCGAGGTGGAACGGCCCAAGATGGTCGAGGTGGAATGGCTCGACCGCAACGGCAATCTCCAGAAGGAAGAGTTCGACGGGCTCTGGGCGACCTGCGTGCAGCATGAGATCGACCACCTGGATGGCAAGCTCTTCATCGACTATCTCAAGCCGCTCAGGCGCCAGATGATCACCCGCAAGATGGTCAAGCTGAAACGCGAGCGCGCCCGCGCATGAGCCTGCGCGACATTCTTCTCTGGCCCGACGACCGGCTCAAGACGCCCTGCGCGGAGGTGACCGAACTCGACGCGGTGAAGGACCTCGTCACCGACATGTTCGAAACCATGTATACGGCGCCCGGCCGTGGCCTTGCCGCACCGCAGGTGGGGGTGCTGAGCCGCGTCTTCGTCATGGATGCGGGCTGGAAAGACGGCGACATGACCCCGCTTGCGCTCATCAATCCCGAGATTGTCGAGGTCTCGGAGACAACCGCCAAGGGCCCCGAGGGCTGCCTGTCGATCCCCGGCGTGACGGCGGAGGTGCGGCGCCCGACCTGCGTGAAGATGTCCTTCACCGATCTGGCCGGCGCCCGGCAGGAGCGCGTGTTCGAAGGCGCCGAGGCGGTGATCGCCCAGCACGAATACGACCATCTCGAAGGCATCGTGCATTTCGACCGGCTGAGCCCCGAGGCGGGCAAGGCGCTGAAACTTCAGTACCAGATGCAGCGATGACCACCCGCCCCTGCCTGCCCTGGCCCGACAAGCGGCTGCGCACCCCGGCGGAGCCCGTGACGGAGATCACCGACGAGATCCGCGCCCACTGGACCGACATGATCGACACGATGGAGGCGATGCCCGGCGTCGGGCTTGGCGCGCCGCAGATCGGGGTGATGCTGCGGCTGGCGGTGGTGGACGCCTCGGAAGAGCGCGGTCAGGCGGTGCGCATGGCGAATCCCGAAATCCTGCATACCAGCGTCAAGCTGCGCGCCCATGACGAGGCCAGCCCCAACCTGCCCGGCGTCTGGGCCAGGATCAAGCGCCCGCGTGCGGTGACGGTGCGGTTCCTGAATGCCGAGGGCGAGATGGAAGACCGCGATTTCGTCGGGCTCTGGGCGACTTCGGTGCAGCATCAGATCGACCATCTGAACGGCAGGATGTATTTCGACCATCTGAGCAAGACCAAACGCGACATCCTGCTGCGCAAGGCCAAGAAGGCACGCTGAGGGGCGGTGGGCAGATTGCCCACCCTACGCCGGTAAGCCACGCCAGCGCCTTGCTCCGCATCGGGACAAAGCTCATCCGTAGGGTGGGCAATTTTGCCCACCTCACCCCTTTCCCGCAAAGCGCGAATCCGAAATAGTCCCCGCATCCGTTCCGGCTTTACATATTCTAAACTTAACATATGAATGCCGCCTTGAGTCGCGGGCCGCGTTGCCCGCCGAACATGAAGAGGTCCCGATGCGCGCCCTGATCGCCCTTTGCGCCACGCTCTTCGCCTCGGTCGTGCAGGCCGAGACGCTTGAGATCTCCCCGCAACCCATGACCATCTGGAAATCTGTCTTCGGGCAGGTGGAGGCGCGCGTACAGATTCCCGCCCGCGCCCGGATCGGCGGCACGATCATCGAACTGGGCGTCACCGAAGGAGACCGGGTCGAAGCCGGTCAGCAGCTCGCGCTGATCGAGGACGACAAGCTGCAATTCCAGATCGACTCGCTCGATGCCCAGCTTGAGGCGCTGAACGCCCAGCTCGTCACCGCGCAATCCGAGCTGACCCGCGGCGATGCGCTGCTCGAGCGCGGCGTGATCACGACGCAGGCGCATGAGCGGCTTCAGACCAATGTGGATGTGATCGCCTCCAACATCTCGAATCTTCAGGCCCAGCGGCTGGTGATCGAGCAGCAGATCTCGGAAGGCGCGGTGCTGGCCCCCGAAGCGGGGATCGTGCTGTCGGTGCCGGTCTCGCGCGGATCTGTGCTGACCATGGGCGAAACCGTGGCCGAGATCGGCGGCGGCGGCACCTTCCTGCGACTCAGCGTGCCCGAACGCCATGCGGCCGATCTTGCCGAAGGCGCCGAGATCGTCATCACCGGCAGCGAGGGCGAACAGACCGGCAGGCTGGTCAAGCTCTACCCGTTGATCGCCGGCGGCCGTTTGCAGGCCGATGTGGAGGTCGAGGGGCTGGACGCGCGCTTTGTCGGACGCCGGGTGCCCGTGCGCCTGCCGGTCGGCACCCGCGAGGTCATCCTGGTGCCGGAACTGGCGCTGAGCCGCGCCGGAGGGCTGGATTTCGTTGCCGTGCAGACCCCCGAGGGTCCGCTGGAACGGGTGGTGGTGCCCGGCGAGACGGTTCTGAAAGACGGCGCGCGCTTTCGCGAAATCCTCACCGGTCTCAATCCCGGCGATGTGGTGGTGACCGATCATGAGTGACAGCGACGAAAAGCCCGAAGGCAAGCTCGGTCTCGCCGGGCGTCTGACGCAGGCCTTCATCAAATCCCCGCTCACGCCGCTCTTTCTGCTCGCCTCGCTGGCGGTGGGGATGATCGCTCTGGTCTCGCTCCCGCGCGAGGAAGAGCCGCAGATCTCGGTCCCGCTGGTCGATATTCATGTGCAGGCGGCAGGTCTGAAGGCCGAAGATGCGGTCAAGCTGATTTCGGAACCCCTGGAAACCATCGTCAAGGGCATCGACGATGTCGAGCATGTCTATTCCGACACGCGCGACGATCAGGTCATGGTCACGGCACGGTTCATGGTCGGCGTCAGCGCCGATACCGCGATCCTGCGTGTGCGCGACAAGATCATGGCCAATCTCGACCGTATCCCCGTGGGGATCCCCGAACCGCTGGTGGTGGGGCGCGGGATCAACGACGTGGCCATCGTCACGCTGACCTTCTCGCCCACGCCGGGCGAAGACGCGGTGACCGCCGCCGATCTCACCCGCATCGCCCGCGAAGTCGAGGTGCGGCTGGCGCGGATCGAGGATGTGGGCCTCACCTATGTCATCGGCGAGACCGACGAGGCGCTGCGCATCTCGCCCGACCCGGAGCGGCTGGCGCTTTACGGCGTGACGCTTCAGCAGCTTGCCGGCAAGGTCCAGGGCGCCAACACCGCCTCGCCCGCGGGCATGGTGCGCGAGGGTGGCCAGCAGGTGGGCCTGGTGATCGGCAAGACCCTGACCACGCCCGAAGAAATCGGCAATCTGGAACTGACCGCACGCGACGGGCGCACCGTCTACGTCCGCGATGTGGCGGATGTCGAGATGGTCTCCGATCTGGACGAAAAGCACGTGGCGACGCTGACCCGCGAGGGCGACGAGATCGTCCGTATGCCCGCCGTCTCGCTGGCGGTGGCCAAGCGGGCGGGGTCGAACGCTGTCGTGGTGGCCGAGAAAATCCTGCATCAGGTCGAGGAGATGGAAGGCACCATCATCCCGGATTCCGTGCATGTGGAGGTGACCCGCGATTACGGCGAGACCGCCGATGAAAAGGCCAACGAACTGCTCTTCCACCTGGCGCTGGCCACGGTCTCCATCGTGGCGCTGGTGCTCTTCACCATCGGCTGGCGCGAGGCGGTGGTGGTGGCCATCGTCATCCCGGTGACCATCCTGCTCACGCTCTTTGCGGCGAATTTCATGGGCTACACGCTGAACCGCGTGTCGCTCTTCGCGCTGATCTTCTCCATCGGGATCCTGGTGGACGACGCCATCGTGGTGATCGAGAACATCGCCCGGCACTGGGCGATGCACCCCCGGAAATCCCGCGCCACGGCGGCGATCGAAGCGGTGGCCGAGGTCGGCAACCCCACCATCGTCGCCACGCTGACCGTGGTGGTGGCGCTGCTGCCGATGCTCTTCGTGAGCGGGCTCATGGGCCCCTACATGTCGCCGATCCCCGCCAATGCCTCGGCCGCGATGATCTTTTCCTTCTTCGTCGCGGTGATCATCACGCCCTGGCTGATGCTCAAGGTCGCCGGAAAATCCGATATGTCCGCCCATGGCGACGAAGACACCTATGGCGAGCACAAGCACTTCAGCCCGATGGGCCGGTTCTATGCCAGCTTTGCCCGCCCGATCCTGGCGCGCAAATCGGTGTCGTGGATGTTCCTGCTGATCGTCATCGTGCTCAGCTTCGGCTCGCTCGGCGCGCTTTACACCAAGGACGTGACGGTCAAGCTGCTGCCCTTCGACAACAAGTCGGAACTGTCCATCGTCATCGACCTGCCCGAAGGCGCGTCGGTCGAGGCAACCGACGCGGTGGCCCAGGCGGCGGCGCGCATCGCCATGGAACTGCCCGAGGTGATCTCGGCCCAGACCCATGCCGGCGTCGCTTCGGCCTTCAACTTCAACGGGCTGGTGCGCCACTACTACCTGCGCCAGAATCCCGAGATGGGCGATGTGCAGCTCAACCTGCTGCCCAAGGGCGACCGCGACCGCGCCAGCCACGAGATCGCGCTGGAGCTGCGCGAAAAGCTGACCGCGCTCGATGTGCCGGCGCAAACGGTTCTGAAAGTGGTCGAGCCGCCCCCCGGCCCGCCGGTGATCTCGACCCTTCTGGCCGAGGTCTATGGCCCCGACGCCGACACCCGGCGCGCGGCGGCCGCCAAGGTTCGGGACGCCTTCGACACGGTGCCCTTCGTGGTCGATGTGGATGACAACTACGGCATCCAGCCGCCACGCCTGCGCGCGGTGCTGAAACCCTCGGAGCTGGATTTCTTCCAGGTCCAGGAATCCGATGCGCTGCAAACGCTGCAACTGCTGAACGGCTCCTCGACGGTGGGCTATTCCCATCGCGGCGAAGGGCGCCGTCCGATCCCCATCGTCATCGCCCGCGACAAATCCAGCCGCGTGCTGGATTCCGAGGCGCTCTCGACCCCGGTGCCGGCCAACGCGCTACCCGGCGGCCGCGGCGTGGTCGAGCTGGGCGACGTGATCGAGATCGTGCCCGAGCGCGCCTCCTATCCGATCTTCCGGCACAACGGCTATGACGTGATCATGGTGCAGGGGGAGCTGGCGGGCGAATACGAGGCACCGCTCTACGGGATGCTGGCCGTGGCCGATGTGCTGGACGGGATGGACTGGCCCGAGGGCACCAAGCCCGAGATCTCGCTGCATGGCCAGCCGCAAAGCACCGATCATGTGACCGTGCTCTGGGATGGCGAGTGGGAGGTGACCTGGGTCACCTTCCGCGACATGGGCGCGGCCTTTGGCGTGGCGCTGCTGGGGATCTATATCCTGGTGGTGGCGCAGTTCGGCTCGTTCCGGCTGCCGCTGGTGATCCTGACCCCGGTGCCGCTCACCTTCCTCGGCATCATGCTGGGGCATTGGCTCTTCGGCGCACCCTTCTCGGCCACCTCGATGATCGGCTTCATCGCATTGGCGGGGATCATCGTGAGGAACTCGATCCTGCTGGTGGATTTCATCCGCCACGCGGACCCCGAGGGCAAGGTGACCGTGGATGTGCTGATCGAGGCGGGCGCCACGCGCTTCAAGCCGATCCTGCTGACCGCCATCGCGGCGATGATCGGCGCGACGGTGATTCTTGCCGACCCGATCTTCCAGGGGCTGGCGATTTCGCTGCTCTTCGGGCTGCTCAGCTCGACCGCGCTGACGGTTCTGGTGATCCCGGCGATCTACCGGATCTTCAAGACCTGAGATCCCGGCTCCGGCGCTCCTTTCGCGGAGCGCCGGAAACCGTGCAAATTGCCATAATATCAACATACCTTCGCCCTCAGATCCTGCCGATCCGGGAGCAAAAGAGCACCATTCGGGCAAAACGACCTCGCGAACCGAGGCCGCGCATGAGGCGATTGGTGACTCTATGACGATCTATGCGGTAACGACATCGAACTGGAACGACCCAGACTTCTGGAACGGGCTCAGCGAATCCTCCGAGGGGCACACACTCGACTTCTCGGCCCTTCCAGCGAATTTCACGGTCAATTTCGACGAGGATTTCGCCTATCTGCAAATGTCGGACGGGGTCACGAGCTTCATCGTGGGCGACAGCTCGACCAGCCTCGGCGCAGACGCCTATCTCGGCAGCCCGACCGATCACAGCTTCTTCGAGGTCCTCACCGGAACCCAGGGCGACGATACGCTCGACGGCGGCGCCCGGGATGACACGATCGACGGCGAAGCGGGCGCCGACCAGCTTCTCGGCGATGGCGGCAACGACAGCATCACCGGCGGCACCGGCAACGACTCGGTCTTTGCGGGTGCGGGCGCCGATACCGTCGAGGGCGGCGAAGGCGATGATGTCATCTATGGCAACGAGGATGGCGACAGCCTGACCGGCGGCACCGGGAACGACTCGATCTACGGCGAATACGGCAACGATTACGTCAGCGGCGGCGCGGGCGACGACCATCTCGAAGGCAACGAGGGCGACGACACGCTGATCGGCGGCGACGGCAATGACTGGATGCGCGGCTCTTACGCCAACGATGCGCTTTATGGCGGTGCTGGCGACGATTACCTCTGGGGCGGCTACGGCGACGACACGTTCCATATCGAAAACGGGTTCGGCAATGACACTGTCGATGCCGAGGATGTCGATGAGGTCAATGGCGACCTGCTCGACCTCTCGGCGGTGACCGACGGGCTGCGCATCGACATGCGCTCGGGCAATCCGCAGTCCGGCACCGTGACCGACGGCACCTACACGCTTGAATACGACGCCATCAACAACATCCTGCTCGGCGCAGGCGATGACACGATCATGCTGGCCGATCTCGGCGGGCTCGACACGGTCGCGGGCTTCACCGCACCGACGCTCGAGAACGATGGCAGCTATTCCGGCCACGACATGCTCGACGTTTCCGAGCTGACCGACTGGTACGGCAACCCGGTCGATACCGCCGATGTCACCGTCACCGACAGCAACGGGGACGGCACCGGCGACGCGATCCTCCATTTCCCCTGGGGCGAGGCGATCACCCTGACCGGCGTCAGCGTCTCGGATGTGCAAAGCCCGGCCCAGCTTGCCGCCATGGGCATTCCGCTCGCAGCGGACAGCACCACCGATCCCGGAACGACCGATCCGGGCACCACCGACCCCGATCCCGTCGATCCGAACCCGGTCGATCCCAACCCCACCGATCCCGGCACAGGCGACCCCGGCCCGACCGATCCGGGCACCACGGACCCCGGCACAGACACCGGCCTGCCGCAGATCGACGGCGCCTTTGAATTCGAGGCCACCGTCCGCTTCGACAATATCGGCGCCGGCGGCAGCCAGCGCGTCTTCGAATTCGGCGGCGATGGCGAAGACCGCATTTCCTTCGGACAGCTCGGCCCCAGCAGCGCCGTCTATTTCGAGATCGTGCAGGGCGGCGCCACCTCCTACATCGTCGCCGAGGACGCGCTTGTCGATGGCGAGACCGCCACATGGACCGTCGGTGTCGATGAGACCGGCTTCATGTATATCGAGAAGGACGGCGTGCAGATCGCCGAGGGCGACGGCATGGTCCCCGCCGACACGCTGCGCGACTCGAACCTGATCGGCGAGTCCAGCCTTGCGGATGTCAGCCCCCTTCAGGGGGAGATCATCGATGTCAGCATCACCCAGGGCGATAGCGTCTGGACCGAGGACGGCACCACGACCGTCGATCCCGGCACCACCGATCCCGGCACAGGCGACCCCGGCCCAACCGATCCGGGCACCACGAACCCCGGCACAGACACCGGCCTGCCGCAGATCGACGGCGCCTTCGAGTTCGAGGCCACCGTCCGCTTCGACAATATCGGCGCCGGGGGCAGCCAGCGTGTCTTCGAATTCGGTGGCGATGGCGAAGACCGCATTTCCTTCGGACAGCTCGGCCCCAGCAGCGCCGTCTATTTCGAGATCGTGCAGGGCGGTGCCACCTCCTACATCGTCGCCGAGGACGCGCTCGTCGATGGCGAGACCGCCACATGGACCGTCGGTGTCGATGAGACCGGCTTCATGTATATCGAGAAGGACGGCGTACAGGTCGCAGAGGGCGACGGCATGGTCCCCGCCGACACGCTGCGCGACTCGAACCTGATCGGCGAGTCCAGCCTTGCGGATGTCAGCCCCCTTCAGGGG
>NZ_JAMDHK010000005.1:214920-245060 GCF_024721115.1 Salipiger pentaromativorans
GAGGATCCGGGCACGACCGATCCGGGGACCGAGGATCCTGGCACGGTCGATCCCGGCCCCACGGACCCCGGCACCGACATCGGCCTGCCCCAAATCGACGGCGCTTTCGAATTCGAGGCCACCGTCCGTTTCGACGACATCGAAGCCGGCGGCAGCCAGCGCGTCTTCGAATTCGGTGGCAATGGCGAAGACAGCATTTCCTTCGGCCAGCTCGGCCCCAGCAGCGCGGTCTATTTCGAGATCGTGCAGGGTGGTGCCACCTCCTACATCGTCGCCGAGGACGCGCTTGTCGATGGCGAGACCGCCACATGGACCGTCGGTGTCGATGAGACCGGCTTCATGTATATCGAGAAGGACGGCGTGCAGATCGCCGAGGGCGACGGCATGGTCCCCGCCGACACGCTGCGCGACTCGAACCTGATCGGCAGCTCCGACAATGGCGCGCTGACACCGCTTCTCGGCGAGGTCTCGAATGTGAGCATCACCCAGGGCGATACGGTCTGGACAGACGGGGGCGACGGCTCGGTGCCCACCTATTCGAACACGCCGCAAGCGGCGCTCGCCAGCTTTGCCCTGACCTCGGGGCCGGACGACAGCCTGCTGCTCGAAGATGCCGCCGCAGAGCTGTTGTCCGAGAGCGGCAGCCCGGATGTGTACGATCACAGCGATCCCGATTTCTTCGGCTGAGCCGAAGCGGATCATCGCGCGGCCCCGGGTTATCCCGCCCGGGGCCGCGCCTTTCGGTCAGCCGCGCCGCAGCCGCAGCAGCAGATCCCGCGACGGCACCCCCGTAACCGGCAGGCTGGCGCGCGCCTGATAGCCCTGAATCGCCGCTTCGGTCTTTTTGCCGAACACCCCGTCGGCACCGCCGGTGTCATGGCCCGCCCGGGTCAGCAGCGATTGCAACTCTTTGCGCTCGTCGATGGTAAAGCCGTATTGATCCGGCGGGAACCGGCCCCGCAACGGCCCCGCGCCGGCCAGACGATCCGCCAGATGGCCGACGCCCAGCCCGTATTTCTCGGCGTTGTTGTAACGCAGGATCACGTTGAAATTGCGGTACACCAGAAAGGCCGGGCCGCTCAGCCCCGACAGCGCCAGGATAGACCCGGTGCCGTCGGGCAGCCCGCCCCCGCCGGCCGGCCGTACCCCAAGGGCCGCCCAGTCCGACGCGGGCTTGCGCACGCCGCGCCCGGTCAACCCGCCGCCGAAGCCGTCGGGCAGGCGCACCTCCAGCCCCCAGGGCTCGCCGCGCTGCCAGCCATGGCGCGAGAGGTAATTCGCCGTCGAGGCCAAACCGTCCGTCGGGTCCTCCGACCAGATGTCGCGCCGCCCGTCGCCGCGGAAATCCACCGCATATTCCTGATAGGTCGTCGGGATGAGCTGCGAATGCCCCATCGCGCCCGCCCAGCTTCCGGTCAGCTTCGACGGCACGGTGTCGCCGCGTTGCAGGAGCCGCAGCGCCGCCATGAGCTGCGCCTCGAAGAAGGCGCCGCGCCGGCCCTCATAGGCCAGCGTCGATACCGCCGAGATCACCGGAATATCGCCCTTGCGGGTGCCAAAATTGCTTTCCATTCCCCAGATCGCCGCGACGATCTTGGGCGGCACGCCGTAGCGGGCCTCGATGTCCTGCAACAGCCCCATGTTCTGCCGCAGCTTCGCCCGCCCGTCCGCGATCTTCTGCTCCGAGGCCGCGATGGCCAGATAATCCTCGAGCGTGCGGGTGAACTCGGTCTGATTGCGGTCGCGTTCGACCACACCGGGCAGAAACCCCGCGCCGCGGAACGCCGCATCCAGCGTCGAGGCGCTGATCCCTTGCGCCATCGCGCGGCCCCGGAAAGCCGCCACCCAGGCATCGTAACCCGCATTCGGATGCGGCCTCAGGCTCGGATCCAGCCCGCTTGCGGGCGCCATGGCCCCCCCGCCCGCTCCACATCCCGACAGCAGCGCCAGCGCGCCGCCACCCATGATCATTTCCCGCCGTGTCACCTGCATCTGACCGCCTCCGTTCTTGTCGTTGCGCATAGTGTGTCGCGTCGCGGCACACTCGGCAAGACGGCTTCGGTGGCTCGGCGGAAAGCCGGCAGCCCCACCCTCTGCACGTCCCGGTCAGAAGGGCGGCTGATAGTCGAAGCGGGCGACCTCATGCGCATAGACCCGGCGCACGATTTCCACGCTCTCGTCGTCGTAATGTTCGGAGATCGGTTTGCGGTCGTTGCGAATACCGCCCTTGGCACGGATGCCCGAGATGTCCAAAGACAGCCCGATATGCCGGCCCGCCGCCGCGAGATCTTCGGCAAGGTTTTCGTAGCGGCCGACAAAATCGACCGCCAGCGCATCGCCGATCGCATAGATCTCCCAGTTCGATACCAGCGGCGGCCGGATTCCCTCGGGATCGGGCCGCGCAAGGTCGTCGAGCCGCAGCAGGTATTCCTTGAACCCCACCGGTGCCCCGCCGCAGACGTGCCGCCGCCAGTAGTAATCGGACACCGCGTGTGTCCAGGGATTCCGGACGATGCCGAATTTGAAATAGCGCGCCCATGGCTCGGGCGCATAGGCCCGGACCTCGGCCGCCTTCGCATGGGCCCCTTGCGTGAACCCGTGCCGGTTCTGGAAGTGATGCTTGGTGATCCGGTTGACCGCGTTCGGGCACAGCGCAAGGCGGCGGTGTTCACGGCTGTAGCGGAGGGATCGCTGCAACAGATACCCCGGCGCCCGAAGCGATGTCAGCACCGCCCGCAGGTTGTAGCTGCCGCCGCTGGCAATCGATTCCGGCCAGGCGCCGAGCTGGATGTCCCACGGGCCCAGATGCCTGTTGAGGCAGGCGGTCACCGAACTGCCTGCCGTCTTGCGGGAATGCACAAAGATGAACTTATGCGCGTGGCTGATGATCAAGACGAAGCCTCTGAGCGTTCGGGCTGGCGATCCCGGCAGGATTCGAACCTGCAACCTGCCCCTTAGGAGGGGGCTGCTCTATCCAGTTGAGCCACGGGACCGCACAATTCCCCCTTAGCGGCTGTTGCCTGCTTTGTCATCCGCCTGCGTGAATTTTCGGCAACCACCATACGCGGCTTGTCTGTGGCGGAATAACCGCTAACATTGCAATCATTTAAAGCGTTGAGGAGGCCCGACCGTGGCAGACGACGATCCCCGCCCGTTGACCCTAAGAGATGTTTCCGAAGCCTCCGGCGTGTCCGAGATGACCGTCAGTCGGGTCTTGCGAAACCGGGGGGACGTGTCGGAGGCCACCCGCGCCAAGGTCCTCGAAGCCGCCAAGACGCTGGGCTATGTGCCCAACAAGATCGCCGGCGCGCTGGCCAGCCAGAGGGTGAACCTCGTGGCCGTGATCATCCCCTCGATGCGCAACATGGTGTTCCCCGAGGTCATGGCCGGGATCTCGGCGGTGCTCGAGGATACCGAGCTACAGCCGGTGGTGGGCGTCACCGATTACGAGCCCGAGAAAGAAGAACGGGTGCTCTACGAGATGCTCTCCTGGCGGCCCTCGGGCGTGATCATCGCCGGGATCGAGCATACCGAGGCCGCCAAGGCGATGCTGAAGGCCAGCGGCATCCCGGTGGTCGAGATCATGGACACCGACGGCAAGCCCATCGACACCGCCGTGGGTATCTCGCACCGCCGCGCGGGCCGCGAGATGGCCAAGGCGATCCTGCGGGCCGGCTATCAGAAGATCGGCTTCCTCGGCACCAAGATGCCGCTCGATCACCGCGCCCGCAAACGCTTCGAGGGCTTCACCGAAGCGCTCGCCAAGAGCGGCGTCGAGGTCATGGATCAGGAATTCTATTCCGGCGGCTCGGCGCTGGCCAAGGGCCGCGAGATGACCCAGGCCATTCTCGAACGCGAACCCGAGCTTGATTTCCTCTATTATTCCAACGACATGATCGGCGCGGGCGGGCTGCTTTACCTGCTCGATCAGGGGCGGAACATTCCGGCGGACATCGGGCTGGCCGGGTTCAATGGCGTCGAGCTTCTGCAAGGTCTGCCGCGCAAGCTGGCCACCATGGACGCCTGCCGCGAAGAAATCGGCCGCAAGGCCGCCGAGATCATCGCCGCGCGGGTCGATAACCCGGAGGCGACCTTCGACACGGTCATCGAACTGACCCCCAAGATCGCCTACGGCGACACGCTGCGCCGCTGATCCTGTCGGCCCCGCGCTTCTCGGCCCCTCAGGGGCGGGGAAGCGCCGCGCACAGGTGGCCCACCCGGTTCCTCGCCCTTCCGAAACGCGCTCCCTCGGCCCCGCATCGCCAGGGCCGGACGGTCGTCCCGCCCTGATGCGGGACGCCGACAAACGCTTGTCATGGCCGCGTCATATCGCTGTAACACGCCGCCGCTACGAGTCGCCCCGTCCGTAACGTAATGAGTGTCCGGTCGGCGCGGCATGTCCCCAATCCCCGGCGCGCCAAAACAGATTTTATAAGTTGTTTCCATAAATGATCGGGGTGGCCCAGACCGGCCACCCCTTTTTCCTTTCCAGCCCCTCGACCCGCCGGTTGCCGGGACCGCGACATCTGCCTTCTGCTCCCCCTGCCACCATGCACAGCCCCTCGCTTACCGACCCAACGGAAAAGAGCGGGCCTCGCGGCCCGCTCTTCTGTCCTTGCAAAGCGGCGGCTCTCAGACCGTCGACCCGTCCAATACGGCTTATTTCAGCGCTTCGTCGGTGATCACATGGGTCCAGGCGGCCTCGCCCGGATCGGCGGTGATCACCGGATCGGCCCCGGCCGACAGCAGCACCTCGACGGTGCGGGTGAAATCGGCCGGATCCAGCGCGCCGTTCGACCCCGCCGTCAGTTTGGCGACCTCGCCCATCATGCGCTTCTGGTGCTTTTCGGTCTGGGCGCCGGTCTCGTCATTCTCGAGCACGATCTCGGCGGCTTCGTCCGGGTTCTCCTCAGCGTATTTCCAGCCCTTCATCGAGGCCTTCACGAAGCGGGTCAACTTTTCGACCATCTCGGGATCGGCGAGGTTGGCTTCGGTGGTGTAAAGACCGTCCTCGAGCGTCGAGATGCCCTCGTCCTCATACTTGAAGACCACCAGATCGTCCGGCGTCAGGCCCGCGTCGATCACCTGCCAATATTCGTTGTAGGTCATGGTGGTGGCGCATTCGACCTGCTTTTGCAGCAGCGGATCGACGTTGAAGTTGATCTTCTGGATGGTCACGCCGCCTTCGGAGCCATCGGTGGCATAGCCGAGTTTGGACATCCAGGAATAAAGCGGCAACTCATTGCCGAAGAACCAAGTGCCCAGCGTGTGGCCGGGGAAATCGGCGGGAGTCTCGATGCCATGCTCCTTGAGGCAGGTCAGCATGAGGCCCGAGGATTTGAACGGCTGGGCGATATTGACGATGGGCGCGCCATTCTCGCGCGCGGCCAGCGCCGAGGGCAGCCAGTCGACCATGACATCGGCCCCGCCGCCCAGCAGCACCTGCACGGGCGCGATGTCGGGGCCGCCCGGCTTGATCGTCACGTCGAGGTCTTCCTCGTCGTAAAAGCCCTTGTCCTTGGCCACGTAGTAACCGGCGAACTGCGCCTGGGTGACCCATTTGAGCTGCAACGTCAGTTCGTCGGCCGCCTGCGCCGCACCCGCGGCAAGGCTCAGCGCCGCCGCGACGGTCAGTTTGGTGATGGTTTTCATTGTTACCTCCGTGTTGATCCTGTTGTCGGTCCTGTTTGTCTCTTAGCCGTGGCCCCGCTGCGACGGGTGCCAGAAGGTCACGGCGCGCTCCAGCAGCGCCACGCCGCCGTAGAAGGCCGAGCCGGCAATCGCCGCCACCACGATTTCAGCCCAGACCAGATCGAGCGCAAGCAGCCCGACGCTGGTGGAAATCCGGAACCCCATGCCGCGGATCGGCGAGCCGAAAAATTCGGCAACGATGGCGCCGATCAGCGCCAGGGTGGTGGCGAGCTTCAACCCGTTGAAGATGAACGGCATCGCCGCCGGCAGCCGCAGTTTCAGCAGCGTCGTCCAGTAGCCGGCGGCATAGGTGCGCATCAGGTCGCGCTGCATGGAAGAGGTGTCGCGCAGCCCCTCGACGGTGTTCACCAGCATCGGGAAGAACACCATCACGACCACCACTGCCGCCTTCGACTGCCAGTCGAAGCCGAACCACATCACAAGGATCGGCGCGATGCCGATGATCGGCAGGGCGGCGACAAAATTGCCCACCGGCAGCAGGCCCCGGCGCAGGAAATCGAACCGGTCGACCACGATGGCGGTGGCGAAGGCCGCCGCACAGCCGATCACATAGCCGCTGAGCGCCCCCTTGATGACGGTCTGCACGAAATCTTCCCAGATCAGCCCGCCCGAGGCCGCCATCTTGACCGCGATGGCCGAGGGCGCCGGCAGCAGCACAGGCGAGATTCCAAAGCCGCGCACCGCGGCTTCCCAGACGAAGACGATGGTGAGGCCGAAAATGACCGGCACCGCCAACGCCGTGGCGCGGCTCCGCGCCCGACCCGCCAGCCAGACATTCAGCGCCCAGCCAAGTGCCCATGCGGCGATACCCAGCGCGACCCACATCAGCTCATCCCCATGCGTTTCAGGGTGACACGCTGGATCAGCCCGATCAGCGCCACCATGAACGCGGCCACCGCCGCCGCCATGAACAGCGCCGACCAGATCTGGATCGTCTGCCCATAATAGCTGCCCGCCAACAGCCGCGCCCCGAGCCCGGCCACGGCCCCGGTCGGCAGCTCGCCCACGATGGCGCCGACGAGGCTCGCCGCCATGGCGATCTTGAGCGAGGCGAAGAGATAGGGCATCGAGGAAGGCAGGCGCAGGCGCAGGAACTCCTGCCCCTTGGTGGCGTTCCAGGTGCGCATCTGGTCGAGCATCATCCGCGACGGCGCGCGCAGCCCCTTCACCATGCCGACCACGACCGGGAAGAAACTCAGATACATCGAGATCATCGCCTTGGGCAGAAGCCCCGAGACCCCGACCGCATTCAGCACCACGATGATCATCGGCGCGATGGCGAGGATCGGAATGGTCTGGCTGGCGATGACCCAGGGCATCACGCTCATGTCCATGACCCGCATATAGACGATCCCCACCGCAAGGGCGAAGCCCAGCGCGGTCCCCAGCGCAAAGCCCAGAAGCGTCGCCGAGAGAGTCACCCAGGCGTGGTAGACGAGGCTGCGTTTCGAGGTCACCTTCTTCTCGACCGTGGTCTTCCACAGTTCGGTGGCCACCTGATGCGGCGCCGGCAGCTTGGGCTTCTCCTGGCTCCAGGTGTCGAGCACCAGTTCGGACGCGCTCATCTCGCGATCCTGCCGCTTGGCCATGTCCAGCGCCCATTGCGCGTTCAGCCAGACCGCGGCGGCATACCAGATCGCCACGATCACGGCGACGACCGTCAGCACGGGCAGAACATGTCTCATCGGTGCCACTCCATACGCAGTTCGGGCACGGTCTCGGGCGGGTCCGGCGGGATCTCGCCCCCCACCTGAACAAACCCCTCGCGGCGGTAGAACTTCTGCGCCCGCAGGTTCGGAAGATTTGTGTGCAACCAGAGCGACTCGCGCCCGCGCTTGGCCTCGTCCATCAACGCCTTGCCGCAGCCCACGCCGGTTTTCGTGCAATAGAGCGCGCCGATCCGGCCACTGGCGGGATCGAGGGACAGATAGGCGTCGATCGGATCGCCCAGCACCCAGATCTCCCGATCCGGCAGCGCGTCGCGGAGGAACCCCTCCAGCACCTCCGGCGCATAGGCGCGCGGGAACCAGGGCGTCTCGTCGATCCAGCGGTTCAGCACGGCGGCAATGCCCGGCACATCCTCCGGGCTGGCCCGTCTCGGGGTCAGCACCGCAACGCTCATGCCAAAGCCTCCCGGCTTTCATCTTTCTCCAAATACTCACCTGCGGCGCCAGCCAAGACGTGCAGATTTTTGAGTATTTTAAGAAAGATGAAAGAGTATTCGGTTTCGATGGCGGCACGGTACAGGCTGGAGAGCCGATGACCGTGAAAGGTGAAAGGGGCGCCCGCGGCCCGAGACCATCTGCGGGGCGGTGCCGGGGGGCGGAGGGCGCCCGAGGCTCTCCGGGCCGCAGCAAAGGGGGCGGCGCGCTCAGTCATAGGCGTGCCCCGCGCGCAGCCCCTCGCGCACGCGGTGGGCGATTTCGAGGAACTCCGGCGTGTCGCGGATCTCCAGAGGCCGCTCCTGCGGCAGCGGGCTTTCGATCACATCGGTGATCCGGCCCGGGCGCGGCGACATGACCACGATCTTGGTCGAAAGATACACCGCCTCGGGAATCGAATGGGTGACGAAGCAGATGGTCTTCTGCGTCCGCGCCCAGAGCGCCAGAAGCTGCTCGTTCAGGTGGTCGCGCACGATCTCGTCCAGCGCCCCGAAAGGTTCGTCCATCAGCAGGATGTCTGCATCGAAGGCCAGCGCGCGGGCGATGGAGGCGCGCTGCTGCATGCCGCCCGAAAGCTGCCAGGGGTATTTCTTTTCGAACCCGGCCAGATCGACCAGCTCCAGCACCTCTTTCACCCGTTTGGCCTGCACGGGTCTGTCATAGCCCATGATCTCCAGCGGCAGGCGGATATTGCCGCCGATGGTGCGCCAGGGGTAAAGCCCCGCCGCCTGGAACACATAGCCATAGGCGCGCGCCTTGCGCGCCTCCTCGGGGCTGACCCCGTTGACCAGAACCGTTCCCGAGGTCGGCTGTTCCAGATCGGCCATGACCCGCAGAAAGGTGGTCTTGCCGCAGCCGGACGGGCCGATGAAGGAGACGAAATCGCCCTTCCCCACCTGCAGGTTCACATCGCGCAACGCGTGAACGGGGCCGTCATTGGTCTCGAAGGTCAAGTTCAGGTTGCTGGCTTCGATCACGGTGCGATGCGCGATCTCTGGCTCTTCTGCGGTCACGCTTGGTCTTCCTCGTTCATTTTTCGGACAGGCGCGGGAGGCCGGGGGCTTTCGCGCCCCTCGGCTGCGGGCGGTCAGACTCCGCTCGCCGGAATGCCCGAGCGCTGCACCGGGCGCGGCGCGGTCAGGTCCTTCCAGGAGGAGAGCGCCTTGTTGACGGCGCCCGAGGGTTTGCGCTTGACGAATTTGCCATGGCCTTCCTCGGGCTTCATCTCGCCCTCCATCACCGCGACGCGACCCCGGGTCAGCACGAAGCGCGGCAGGCCCTTGACCTCCTTGCCCTCGAACACGTTGTAGTCGATGGCCGATTGCTGGCTGGCAGCGCTGATGGTCTTGGATTTCTCCGGGTCGAGCACCACGATATCCGCATCCGCCCCCACGAGGATCGCGCCCTTCTGCGGGTAGCAATTGAGGATCTTGGCGATATTGGTCGAGGTCACGGCGACAAATTCGTTGGGCGTCAGCCGCCCGGTGCCGACCCCGTAGGTCCAGAGCATCGGGATCCGGTCCTCGAGCCCGCCGGTGCCGTTGGGGATCTTGGTGAAATCGCCGACGCCATAGCGTTTCTGGTCGGTGGTAAAGGCGCAATGGTCTGTGGCCACGCAGCTCAGCGAGCCGGAGGCCAGCCCATTCCACAGGCTGTCCTGATGCATCTTGTTGCGGAAGGGCGGCGACATCACGCGGCGGGCGGCATGGTCCCAGTCCTGGTTGAAATATTCGCTCTCATCCAGCGTCAGGTGCTGGATCAGCGGCTCGCCCCAGACCCGCTTGCCTTGCATCCGGGCGCGGCGGATGGCCTCGTGGCTGTCCTCGCAGCTTACATGCACCACGTAGAGCGGCACGCCGGCCATGTCGGCGATCATGATGGCGCGGTTGGTGGCCTCGCCCTCGACCTGCGGCGGCCGGGAATAGGCGTGGCCCTCGGGGCCATTGTTGCCCGCTGCCAGCAACTTGGCGGAGAGCTCGGCCACGACGTCGCCGTTCTCCGCATGCACAAGCGGGATGGCCCCCAGCTCGGCACAGCGCTGGAAGCTGGCATACATTTCGTCATCGTTCACCATCAGCGCGCCCTTGTAGGCCATGAAATGCTTGAAGGTGGTGATGCCGCGGTCTTTCACCACGGTTTCCATCTCGCGCCAGATCTTCTCCGACCAGGAGGTGATCGCCATGTGGAAGGAATAGTCGCAATGGGCGCGGGTGGATTTGTTGTCCCACATCTGCAACGCGTCGAGCAGGCCCTGATCGGGCGAGGGCAGTGCGAAATCCACCACCATGGTGGTGCCGCCGGCCAGCGCGGCGCGGGTGCCGCTCTCGAAATCGTCCGCGCTATAGGTGCCCATGAAAGGCATTTCGAGATGCGTATGCGGGTCGATCCCGCCGGGCATGACGTAGCAGCCGGTGGCATCGAGGGTTTCGTCGCCCTTCAGGTCGGGACCGATCTCGACGATCTTGCCCCCGTCCACGAGGACATCGGCCATGTAGGTCAGATCGGCGGTGACGATGGTGCCGTTCTTGAAGACGGTCGACATGCTGGCTCTCCCTGGCTTGCGCGCCCCGACGAGGCTGCGCCTTTCATCTTTCTCAAAATACTCCGGGGGTCCGGGGGCCGGCCCCCGGCGCCGCCCGTCGGATCACTCCACGATCTCCGCCGTCTCGAGCACCGCATGGAACAGAACATCCGTGCCCGCGGCGGCCCATTCCCTGGAGATTTCCTCGGCTTCGTTATGCGACAACCCGCCCACACAGGGGCACATGACCATGGTCGCCGGCGCGACCTTGGCCGCCCAGCAGGCATCGTGCCCGGCCCCCGAGATCAGGTTCATATGCGAGTAGCCCAGTTTCTCGGCCGATTTGCGCACGTTTTCGACCAGTTCGGGTGCAAAGGTCACCGGATCGAAATGTCCCACCGCCTCGACCGCGCAGCCGACGCCGATCTCGTCGCAGATCGCGGCGGCGCGCTTTTCGATCTCGGCGCGCATGCCGTCGAGCTTGTCCTGATCGGGCGAGCGGATGTCCACGGTGAACACCACCGTGCCCGGCAGCACATTGCGCGAGTTTGGTGAGAACTGCATCTGCCCCACGCCCCCAACCGCACCGGGTTGGGCGGCCATGGCCACGTCCTGCACCATCTCCAGAATGCGGGCCATGGCGAGCCCCGCGTTCACCCGCATCGCCATCGGGGTGGAGCCGGTATGCGCCTCCCTGCCGGTCAGGGTGAATTCCAGCCACCAAAGCCCCTGGCAATGGGTGACGACGCCGATATCCTTGCCTTCGGCTTCGAGGATCGGCCCCTGTTCGATATGCAGCTCGTAATAGGCGTGCATCTTGCGGGCGCCGACCTCTTCCTCGCCCTTCCAGCCGATGCGCTCGAGCTCTCCGCCATAGGTCAGCCCGTCCAGATCCTTGCGGCCATAGGCATAGTCCAGCGTGTGCACTCCGGCAAAGACGCCCGAGGCGAGCATGGCCGGCGCAAAGCGCGCGCCCTCTTCGTTGGCCCAGTTGACCACGCAGATCGGGTGTTTGGTCTTGATCCCCAGATCGTTCATCGAGCGCACGGCTTCGAGTGCGCCCAGCACCCCGAGCACCCCGTCGTATTTGCCACCGGTGGGCTGGGTATCGAGATGCGACCCCACATAGACCGGCAGCGCGTCCGGATCTGCGCCCGGGCGGGTCATGAACATGGTACCCATCCGGTCGACACCCATGCTGAGCCCGGCAGCGTCGCACCAGGCTTTGAAGAGCGCGCGCCCTTCGGCATCCGCGTCGGTCAGGGTCTGCCGGTTGTTGCCGCCCGCGACGCCCGGGCCGATCTTGGCCATCTCCATCAGGCTGTCCCACAACCGGTCGCCATTGATCCGGAGGTTCTCACCCGGTGCCGCCATCTTTCATCCCCTCTGCCGCTGGTTCTTTGCGCAGCCCCGCCGGGCTTGCGCGCGTTTTTTACCATTTGGTAAAGGCACGATTGCAACCGCTCCGGAACGAGTCAAGAATTGACTGCCCGGGACCCTGGGGCAGATGCGCAGCCCGCAGGCAGGATTGCACGAAAAACAGGCAAGGCGAAGATCCTCATGACGGAAAGCACCGCGAAAAAACCCAGCCGCATCCAGTTGCGCAATCGCAAACGGATCATGGATGCGGCACTGGACGTGTTTTCCCAGCACGGGTATCGCGGCGCGACGCTGGACCAGATCGCCGATGCGGCGGGCATGTCCAAGCCAAATCTGATCTATTATTTCGACGGCAAGGAAGCGATCCATGTGGCGCTGCTGAATGCGCTGATGGAGAAATGGCTGGCACCGCTCGCAGAGATGGGCCCCGAGGGCGAGCCCCTGGAAGAGATGCTGGGCTATATCCGGCGCAAGATGGAGATGAGCCGGGCCTATCCCCGCGAAAGCCGTCTCTTTGCGAACGAGATTCTGCAGGGCGCGCCCCGGATGCGACCGCATCTGGAAAGCCGTCTCAAGCCATTGTTCGACGAGAAATCCGCGTTGGTGCGAGGCTGGATGGACCAGGGACGGCTGGCCAGATCGGATCCGGCGCAGCTCATTCTCACGATCTGGGCGATCACGCAGCATTATGCGGATTTCGATGCGCAGGTCCGGGTTCTGGTGCCGGGCGAAGCCGAGGGCTGGACGGCGGCCAATGCGCATGTCGAGGCGATGTTCCGCAATTTGCTCACGCCAAAAGACACCGGATCTTAACCGGAATCACGGCAGGTTCGCGGCATGAGATACGAGCCGGCCCTGCGCGTTCCTGCGCCGATCAACCCCGCCTGGCAGAGACAGCTTTTCTCGGCGCAGGCCGTCCGGAAAGGCGGGATTGTCCGGCGCCGAAAACGCGATGTGCATCGTGAAATCGGATACGATGCCTTTCTTGCCGAGATCACGGCACGCGGCTTCCACTTGGTGGAATGCGGCGATCAGTACATCGTCATCTGCAATTCCGGCCAGATGCGTGTGCATTGCTAGTCCCAGAAAGTTCGTACGAATTTTCTGGGACAAAGATTTTTCGAAGAAAAATCTTACTCCGCAGCCTTCACCGCCATCGGATTGTTCGGATGGACCGTCCAATCCGCAGGCTCCGCCGGAACACTCTTGCCCGTCCGCAGATCCGTCGCGCCGGGCGCCACACGCTCCATGGTGATGCAACCCTCGATGGGGCAGACATTCACACAGAGATTGCAGGCGACGCACTCTTCGTCCTTAACCGAGAACACCCGGTCATCGGACATGGCGATCGCCTGGTGAGACGTGTCCTCGCACGCGGCATAGCAGCGCCCGCATTTGATGCAGGCCTCTTGGTCGATCTTCGCCTTGGCGATGTAGTTCAGGTTCAGATGCTGCCAGTCGCTGACATTGGGCACCGCCCGCCCGACCAGATCCGAGAGCACCATTTCCTTCTCGTCAAGGTATTGCGACAGCCCCGAGATCATCTCCTGCACCACCTTGAACCCGTAGGTCATGGCCGCCGTGCAGACCTGCACATTCCCCGCACCCAGCGCCAGAAATTCCGCCGCGTCTTTCCAGGTGGTGACCCCGCCGATTCCGGAAATCGGCAGCCCCGCCATCTCCGGCGCGCGCGCGATCTCGGACACCATGTTCAGCGCGATGGGTTTCACCGCCGGGCCGCAATAGCCGCCATGCGCGCCCTTGCCGTCGATGGTGGGCTCCGGCGCAAACAGATCCAGATCCACCGAGGTGATCGAATTGATCGTGTTGATCAGCGACACCGCATCGGCCCCGCCCGCATGCGCCGCCATCGCCGGCTTGCGGATGTCGGTGATGTTCGGCGTCAGCTTCACGATACAGGGCATGCGCGAATGCTGCTTCACCCAGCGCGTCACCATCTCGATATATTCCGGCACCTGGCCCACGGCGGAGCCCATGCCGCGCTCGCTCATCCCGTGCGGGCAGCCGAAGTTCAGTTCGACACCGTCGGCGCCAGTCTCCTCCACCAGCGGCAGGATCGCCTTCCAGGCATCCTCGGTGCAGGGCACCATCAGCGAAACCACCAGCGCCCGGTCGGGATAGTCGCGCTTCACCGATTTGATCTCGCGCAGGTTCACTTCCAGCGGGCGGTCGGTGATCAACTCGATATTGTTGAGCCCCAGCAGCCGCCGGTCGGCGCCCCAGATCGCGCCGTAGCGCGGCCCGTTCACATTGACCACCGGCGGGCCCGCTTCCCCCAGCGTCTTCCAGACGACACCGCCCCAGCCCGCCTCATAGGCACGGCGGACATTGTATTCCTTGTCCGTCGGCGGCGCAGAGGCCAGCCAGAACGGGTTGGGGGACTTGATACCAACAAAATCGCTCGTCAGATCGGCCATGGGTCTCTCCCTTTGGCTACGCGCCCCGGACCGGATCCGGGGATTCCTGTCTAGAGATCCCGGGCCGCGCCCGGGACGAGATCGCTCAGCCCATCAGGCTGGCATGCATGTCCTCGGCGGCGTCGCGGCCCTCGGCCACCGCCGTCACGGTCAGATCGTCGCCGCCGCTGGCGCAGTCGCCCCCGGCCCAGACCCCGGCCAAAGAGGTGCGGCCCGTGCCGTCCACCCCGATCTTGCGACCCACAAGCTCCGGCAGCCCCTCACCCGCCAGCGTCTGGCCGATGGCGCGAAACACCTGATCGGCGGGCAAGCGAAAGCGCTCGCCCGTAGGCGACAGATCATCGCCGGTGAATTCGAACTCGATCTCGCGCACTGCACCGTTGCCATGCACCGCCACCGGCGAGGCGCTGCAGATGATCCGCACCCCCTTGGCCGCCGCCAGCTCCTGCTCATAGACCGAGGCCGCCATGCGGTCGCGCGAACGGCGGTAGACGATGGTCACATTCAACGCGCCCAGCAGCTTGGCCTGCACCGCCGCATCCACCGCCGTCATGCCGCCGCCGATCACCACCACATCGCGCCCCACCGGCAGCGCCGCCAGATCCGACGCCTGCCGCAGCTCGGCGATGAACTCCACCGCATCCGTCACGCCGTCCTTGTCGTCACCCGCCACGCCCAGCGCGTTCACCGCGCCAAGGCCGATACCGAGGAACACCGCGTCATAGCTCTCCCGCAGCGCATCCAGCGTCACATCGCGCCCCAGTGCGACACCGCCTTGCAGCTCGATCCCACCGATCTGCATCAGCCAATCGACCTCGCGCGCCGCAAAGCCCTCCGTGCTCTTGTAAGCCGCGATGCCATATTCGTTGAGCCCGCCGGGTTTCGGCCGCGCATCCATCAGCACCACATCGTGCCCCATCATCGCCAGCCGATGCGCGCAGGACAGCCCCGCCGGCCCCGCGCCCACCACGGCGATGCGCTTTCCGGTCGGCGCGTCGCGCTCGAAAGGATGCACACCCTGCGCCATCAGACGATCCGTCGCGTAGCGCTGCAACCGCCCGATCTCGACCGGCTTGCCCTCAGCGGTCTCACGCACACAAACCTCTTCGCAAAGCGTCTCGGTCGGACAGACCCGCGCGCACATGCCGCCAAAGATGTTCTGAGACAAGATCGTCCTGGCCGCCGCCTCGGGCGTGCCCGTGGCGATCTGGCGAATGAAGAGAGGAATGTCGATTTCCGTGGGACAGGCGGTCGCACAGGGCGCGTCGTGACAGAAATAGCAGCGATCCGCCGCCACCAGCGCTTCGTGATCGTCAAGCGCAGGGTGCAGATCGCCAAACCCCGCCTCGATCGAAGCCTTGTCCATCCGCCCGGGCAGGATCCCCGGAGCCAGAGCCTTTGCGTCCATCGGTCGCCTCCCGCTGCCTTGTTCTCGAAAAAGGCTCACACAGGCGCTATTTTTTATCAACTGGTAAAATATTTACACCCAACCGGAAACCGCCCGGCACGGCACAAATGGTCAAAATACGATCAAATCGCAGGCAGAAACGCAAAAGGCCGCGCAGAACGCGCGGCCTTCGGGCATGTCTCGGGCAGAACCGGGATCAGTTCTGCGCGTAGAATTCGATGACGAGGTTCGGTTCCATCTGCACCGGATAGGGCACATCGGCCAGACCGGGGGTGCGCACGAAGCTGGCGGTCATCTTGGAGTGATCCACTTCCAGATAATCCGGCACGTCGCGCTCGGGCAGTTGCACGGCTTCCAGAACGGTGGCGAGCTGCTTGGACTTCTCGCGGACCTCGATCACGTCACCCTCTTTCACACGGTAGGAGGGGATGTTCACGCGCTGGCCGTTCACCAGAACATGGCCGTGGTTCACGAACTGACGGGCCGCAAAGACGGTCGGAACGAATTTGGCACGGTAGACAACCGCGTCGAGACGGCGCTCGAGCAGGCCGATGAGCAGTTCACCGGTGTCGCCACGGATCCGCTCGGCTTCGGCGAAGATGCGGCGGAACTGCTTTTCGGTCAGGTCGCCGTAGTAGCCCTTGAGCTTCTGCTTGGCGCGGAGCTGCAGGCCGAAGTCCGACAGCTTGCCCTTGCGGCGCTGGCCGTGCTGGCCGGGGCCGTATTCACGCTTGTTGACCGGGGATTTCGGACGGCCCCAGATGTTTTCGCCCATCCGGCGGTCGATTTTGTACTTGGCAGACGTGCGTTTGGTCACGGCTGATCTCCTTCACAATAAGTGCCTTGCGGCTTGGTCCGAAAACCGGGTTCCGTTTTTCGGGCCGCAATCGCAGTTTCGAAGGGCGTTGTCCTCTCCCCGGATTTGGCCGGAGCGACAGGGCATCCCCTCGCGGGGGCCACCAACACCAATGAACGCGCGCTTATAGGCGCTTTGCCGGGGGAGTCAACACCCGGCTCCGCGGCCCCGGAAAACTGGCGCAAAATGCGATCATTTACGTGCGATTAAGCCCTGCGGGTCAGAGTAACCGGGTGGCGGGCCTTCGGCGTCCGGCATGACGCAGAAGAAGGGGCAGGCCGGAAATGCAGTCTCAGAACGCCTTGGAGATGGCGCTGGCCAAACGGGACAGCGGAATGCTCGAAACCGTGCGCGCGGCAATTCAGCATCAGCAGGTGATGCTGGCCTTCCAACCCGTGGTGCAGGCCCGCCAGCCCACCGTCGCCGCCTATTACGAGGGGCTGATCCGGGTGCTCGACGAAACCGGGCGGATCGTGCCCGCGCAAGACTTCATCGATTCGGTCGAAGAGACCGAATATGGCCGCCGGCTCGACTGCATCGCGCTGGAAAAGGGGCTGGCAGAGCTCGCGCGCGAGCCCGGGCTGCGGCTTGCGATCAATATGTCGGCGCGCTCGATCGGTTATCGGAACTGGATGCGCATTCTCACCGGCGGGCTCGAGACGGACCCGACCGTCGGCGAACGGCTGATTCTCGAAATCACCGAATCCTCCGCCATGCTGGTGCCCGAACTGGTCACCAGTTTCATGGCCGACTTGCAGAGCAAGGGAATCGCCTTTGCGATGGACGATTTCGGCGCCGGCTACACGGCGCTGCGCCACTTCAAGGACTTCAATTTCGACATTCTCAAGATCGACGGGCAGTTCATTCGTGGAATCGCCCGCGATCCCGACAACCAGGTCGTGACCCGCGCCATCGCCGCCATCGCCGAACAGTTCGACCTGTTCACCGTCGCCGAATCGGTCGAACGGGCGGACGATGCCCGCTACCTCACCGAAATCGGGATCGACTGCCTTCAGGGATTCTTCTTCGGCGCCCCCACAGTGACCCCCGCCTGGCGCCACGACCCCGCCGAAAGCGCCAGCGCCTGAGCGGGCGCCACCCCGCCTCCCCCTTAACGCCCGATTTTTGCGCTAGCATTTGCGCTATCAGCCCGCGATTTCCGCAGACTGCCTCTGTCCCATGCCGCAACGGCACGCTATGAACAAAGCGCAAGATCAAAGAGGGGGGTCTTGACGCATGGTCGGGCCTCCCGCCTCACGCTCTGCTTGGAGGAGTTATCCATGACCAATGTCGTCATCGCATCCGCGGCCCGCACCGCCGTCGGCAGCTTCGGGGGATCGTTTGCCAACACCCCGGCACACGATCTGGGGGCCGCCGTGCTCGAAGCGCTGGTCGCCCGCGCCGGCATCGAAAAGGGAGAGGTCTCGGAGACCATCCTCGGCCAGGTCCTGACCGCGGCGCAGGGCCAGAACCCCGCCCGTCAGGCGCATATCAACGCCGGTCTGCCGCAGGAAAGCGCCGCCTGGAGCATCAACCAGGTCTGCGGCTCGGGCCTGCGCACCGTGGCGCTGGCCGCGCAGCACATCCAGCTTGGCGATGCGGATATCGTCTGCGCCGGCGGGCAGGAAAACATGTCGATGTCGCCCCATGCGCAGAACCTGCGCGTGGCGCACAAGATGGGCGATGTGAAATACATCGACACCATGATCAAGGACGGGCTCTGGGACGCGTTCAACGGCTACCACATGGGCCAGACCGCCGAGAATGTCGCCGAGCAGTGGCAGATCAGCCGCGACATGCAGGACGAGTTCGCGCTCGCCTCGCAAAACAAGGCCGAGGCCGCGCAGAAGGCCGGCAAGTTCGATGACGAGGTGATCCCCTTCACGATCAAGACCCGCAAGGGCGACATCGTGGCGGACAAGGATGAATACATCCGGCACGGCGCCACCATCGAGAGCATGCAGAAGCTGCGCCCGGCCTTCACCAAGGACGGCACCGTCACCGCGGGCAACGCCTCGGGCATCAACGATGGCGCCGCCGGCGTGCTGCTGATGTCGGCCGACAATGCCGAAAAGCGCGGCATCACCCCGCTGGCCCGCATCGCCTCCTACGCCACCGCCGGGCTCGACCCGTCGATCATGGGCGTGGGGCCGATCTACGCCTCGCGCAAGGCGCTGGAAAAGGCCGGCTGGAGCGCCAGCGACCTGGATCTGGTGGAAGCCAACGAAGCCTTTGCCGCACAGGCCTGCGCGGTGAACAAGGACATGGGCTGGGATCCGGCCATCGTGAACGTGAACGGCGGCGCCATCGCCATCGGCCACCCGATCGGCGCTTCGGGCGCACGGATCCTCAACACGCTGCTCTTCGAGATGCAGCGCCGCGACGCCAAGAAGGGCCTCGCCACGCTCTGCATCGGCGGCGGCATGGGCGTCGCGCTCTGCGTGGAGCGCCCGTGACGGCCTCGATACTCTTTCGAAAAGGGCGCCGCGGGCGCCCTTTTTTCATTTTCGGCACCGATCTGTCGTAAAATCTTCACGCAATAATATTGCGCATCATAAGTTCTTTCGGTAACAACCTTGCAAAGAGCACAAGCCAGACTGGAGGATATCATGGCGAGAGTTGCACTGGTCACGGGTGGCACGCGGGGCATCGGCGAAGCGATCTCCAAGGCGCTGAAGGCGGAAGGCTACGACGTGGCCGCAACCTATGCCGGCAATGACGAGAAGGCGGCCGCCTTCACCGAAGCCACGGGCATCAAGACCTACAAATGGAACGCGGCGGATTACGAAGCCTCGAAGGCCGGGATCGCGCAGGTCGAGGCCGATCTGGGCCCGATCGACGTGGTGGTCGCCAATGCCGGCATCACCCGCGACGCGCCGTTCCACAAGATGACCCCGGAACAGTGGAAAGAGGTGATCGACACCAACCTCACCGGCGTGTTCAACACCGTCCACCCGATCTGGCCCGGCATGCGCGAGCGCAAGTTCGGCCGCGTCATCGTGATCTCGTCGATCAACGGCCAGAAGGGCCAGTTCGCGCAGGTGAACTATGCCGCGACCAAGGCCGGCGATCTGGGCATCGTGAAATCGCTGGCGCAGGAAGGCGCGCGCTACGGCATCACCGCCAACGCCATCTGCCCGGGCTATATCGGCACCGAGATGGTCATGGCCGTGCCGGAGAAGGTCCGCGAGTCGATCATCGCGCAGATCCCCACCGGTCGTCTGGGTGAGCCTGAGGAAATCGCGCGCTGCGTGGTGTTCCTGGCGGCCGACGAAGCGGCCTTCCTCAACGGCTCGACGATCTCGGCCAACGGTGGCCAGTTCTTCGTCTGACCCGCGACAGATCCGACCCTTTCCAAACCCCGGCGCCTCACGCCGGGGTTTTTGCATTCCGGGCGGGAAACGCCCCCGGAGCCCGAAGGTTCGGAGGCGTCCCGCTGCGCGACCGCGCCAGACCGCAGGGCCCAGAAGGGCCTTCGGTCACCAGCGGCGCGGAAGCAGCATCCCCCAAAACGCCGCAAAGGCCCGCCCCCGCGCCAGATGCGCGGCGCGGATCGCGTCCCGGTGACGGGCATCTCTCTGTGTTTCGATCACGGCGAAACCTGCGTCAGAAATTTTGAACTGACAGCACCATGATCCCAATATTATAAAGCCACAAACGAGACTCTTTCGGCCTTCAGACAAGTATTCCTTGACCGTCATGCCCGAGCGCCTGCCCCCTCTCACCGCCTTACGCGCCTTCGAGGCCGCCGCGCGCCACATGTCCTTTGCCGCTGCGGCGCAGGAGCTGAACGTCACCCCGGCGGCGCTGTCCTTCCAGATTCGCAATCTCGAAGAACATCTGGGGCAGCCGCTCTTTCGCCGCCTGAATCGCGCAGTGGAACTGACACCAGCGGGCCACGCGCTGGCGCCGGGCTGTAGCGAGGGGTTCGCCCGGCTGGCCTCCGCATGGCGCGCGGCGCGGCAGCGGCAGGAGACGCCGGTTCTCACCGTGACGGCGGGGCCGGCCTTCACGGCGAAATGGCTGTCGCCGCGCCTCTTCGAATTCGCCCAATGCCATCCCGAGATCGAGCTGCGCTTTACCGCGAATTTCCGGATGATGGATTTCGAGCGCGACGAGGTGGATGTCGCGATCCGCTACCGTCTCGCTGCGGAACCGTCGCTGTGGTCGATGGATCTGATGGACGAATGGCTGTCGCCGATGATGGTGCCCGCCCTGGCCGCGCGCTTTCCCACCCCCGAAAGCCTGCTCGACGCACCGCTGTTGTCCGAGGACAGCACGAATTTCCTGTCCCCACGCCCGGACTGGGCCGCCTGGTTCCGAGCCAGCGGCATTGCACAGGATACGGTCGTGGCCACCCGGTTCAACCAGGCGGATCATGCAATTGATGCCGCGCTCGCTGGCGCCGGCGTGGTGCTGACACGCTCGTCCATCGCCGCGCACGCGCTGGCCGCGGGCAGGCTGGTCGCGCCCTTCCCCATCGCGCTCGGCACACCGGCGCGCTATCGCTTCGTCTGCGCCAAGGGCACAGAGGACGATCCCCGCATCGCCGCTTACCGAAGCTGGCTGGTTGGCGAAATCCGCACGCAGACAAGCGCCCTGCCGGACAAGCAGGTTATTCAGGTGTCGGATATGGTGTGATGCGGAGACCGGTCAGCCCGGCAGCCCAGGGGACCACCGGACCTTGTTCATTGAGGATAGATCAGATCAGTGCGGCCGTCCGCTCAGCCGCGTGATTTCTTCCTTGAGGCGCAGTTTCTGCTTTTTCAACTCGGCCATATGCAGGCCATCGGCGCCGGGACTGCGTTGCATTTGTTCCACAGTGGACGAGAGGCTCTGGTGTTTCTTCTTCAGTTCCTGCAGATGCGAACTCAAGCTCATACTTTCCTCCTGTGCTGGGTTGAACCTCCAGTGCAGCACATCCGGCGATTCAAGTCACGCCGCAGGTGCGAAGGTACTGAAGATTGTCTTACCATACGTCAACGATACGCGATCAGGCCGGGAAATTGAGCGCCCTGCCCTCCCGCAGCACCGCCCGAATGACATCGGTATAGTCTTCGCCGTCTTCAAGGTGGGCCGCGCCGTCATGCAGGACAAGCGGCGCATGCAGGCGAAAAGCCGCGCGTCCGCCCTTGCGCCCACGCGCGAGAATCAGCCGGGGCGCGCGGCCCGCGCGCGGGGCCAGCGGCCAGATCTCCAGCGATCCGAGCCCCGCCTGCATGGCGCCCAGCAGTTCGGGCAGGCGCTCGGCGCGCTGGATGAAGCTGGCGGTGCCGCGCGGGGCGAGTCGCTTTGCCGCAAGCGCCACCCAGGTGGCCAGCGGGGTCGGCCCGGCCAGCGCCACCTCGCGCCCGCCATCGGGCGCGGCGCTGCGGCTCTCGGCGTGGAAATAGGGCGGATTGGCCAGAACATGATCGAAGGACTGCGCCCGCAGCGCGGCGGGCGGCGCGGCGATGTCGGCCTCGATCACCGTACCCGACAAGCCGTTTTCAGAAAGATTCCGGCGGGCCAGCGCCGCATAGGCAGGCTGAACCTCGATCCCGGTGAGTGCCAGCCCCGGCACCCGGACCCCCAGACAGCAAAGCGCCGGCCCCGCACCGCAGCCCAGCTCCAGCACCCGCTGCCCCGGCTGAGCCGGGACGGTGGCTGCCAGCAAAACAGGATCGATTCCCGCGCGATAGCCCTCGCGCGGCTGCCAGAGCTGCACCCGCCCGCCCAGAAAGGCGTTGCGCGCCAGCGCCGCTTCGGCAAAGGGCTCAGCTCTCAAATTTCACCCCGCAAAGGCGCAACAGCCGGCGGGCATCGTCGAGCTGGTCGGCGCGCACCATCAGCCGGCGCGGCAGAATGCCCAAGCTGCCTTCGAGCACGCTCATGTTTACGTCCAGCTCGAAGCTGTCTATACCCTCCTCGTCGAGAAGGGTTTTCACCAGCGGGATCAGCGTGATGTCGGTGGTGCGCAAAAGCTCTTCCATAATGGGGATGTAAGGACAGGGCCGCCGCCTTGTCGAGCCTGATGCCGAGGGTTTGATGAGCCTGGATACGCCGAAACAAAAGCCGCATGACCGGCTTGCCGCGCTGCTTTCCGAAGATATGGCCAGCGTCAATGCGCTGATACGGGAACGCATGGCGTCGAAACACGCGCCGCGCATACCGGAAGTGACCGCCCACCTGGTCGAAGCCGGGGGCAAGCGTCTGCGTCCGATGCTGACACTCGCCGCAGCGCGAATCTGCAACTATGACGGGCCCTATCACGTGCATCTGGCCGCGACGGTGGAGTTCATCCACACCGCGACCCTGCTGCATGACGATGTGGTGGACGAAAGCGCGCAGCGTCGCGGGCGGCCCACCGCGAACCTGCTCTGGGACAACAAGTCCAGCGTGCTGGTGGGCGATTATCTTTTCGCGCGCTCCTTCCAGCTCATGGTCGAGCCGGGCAATCTGCGGGTGCTCGACATCCTGTCGAACGCCGCGGCGACCATCGCCGAGGGCGAGGTGCTGCAACTCACCGCCGCGCAGGATCTGCGCACCGACGAGGACATCTATCTTCAGGTGGTGCGCGGCAAGACGGCGGCGCTGTTCTCGGCCGCGACCGAGGTGGGCGGCGTGATCGCCGGCGTCGGAGAGGCGCAGATCCAGGCGCTGTTCGACTATGGCGACGCCCTGGGGATCGCCTTCCAGATCGTTGACGATCTGCTGGATTATCAGGGCGATACATCCGCCACGGGCAAGAATGTCGGCGACGATTTCCGCGAGCGTAAACTGACCCTGCCGGTGATCAAGGCGGTGGCGGCGGCCGATGCCGAAGAACGCGTCTTCTGGGAACGTGTGATCGAAAAGGGCGATCAGCGCGATGGCGATCTGGAACAGGCACTGGCCCTGCTCGACAAGCACGGGGCGCTCGAGGCAACCCGCGCCGATGCGCTGGTCTGGGCCGACAAGGCCAAGCAGGCCATGGCCGTGCTGCCCGCCTCCGAGCTGCGCGACCTATTGATCGACCTGGCCGATTTCGTGGTCTCGCGGGTCTACTGACAGGCGCGGACGGGCGGCGTCGGAAACGTCGCCCAGCACGCATTTCGCGATCCACCAGCCGCCATGCATGAGGCGAAGCTGGGCTGCCGCGCATTCGGCATACGCCTCGGACGGGAAAAGCGCGAAACAGGTCGCGCCCGAGCCCGACATCCGCGCCAACTGGCAGCCCCGCAAGCCGGCCAGCACCGCAAGCACCTCGCCAATCGCCGGCTCGATCCGGCAGGCCGCTGCCTGAAGATCGTTGCGGGTTGCAGACAGGAAGGCCAGCAGCGCCTCGGGGCTGGACAGGTCGGGCAATGCCTCGGGCATCGGCGGATTGTCCCGCTCCTCCAGCGCCCGGAAGACATCCGGCGTGGCCACGGGCCGGCGCGGGTTGGCCAGCACCGCATGCAGCGGCGGCAAGGCGACCGGCACCAGCGTTTCGCCGATCCCGCTTGCCCGCAACGGGCGCGATTCGAGGCACATGGGCACATCCGCCCCGAGGGCCAACGCGGTGGCAGCCTGCTCCGGCCCCGGACTGCGCCCCTGCAAGGCCATCATGCCCCGGATCGCCGCCGCCGCATCGGCAGAGCCACCGCCGATCCCCGAGGCTGCGGGCAGGCATTTTTCAAGCGCCAGTGCCGCCCCCTGATCCCCGGCGACACCGGCAGCCGCGCGCAGCGCAAGGTTGTCCATCCCCGAGGGCAGTCCTGCCCCCTCGGCCCCCGTGACCTGCAACGACAGGGTCTCGGCAGGCGCCAGAGTCAGCCGATCACCGACCGAGGCGAAACAGACCAGCGAATCCAGCAGGTGATAGCCATCGGCCCGGCGCCCGGTGACATGCAGCGTCAGATTGATCTTTGCCGGGGCAAAAACCTCAGTCCGCGCCATTGGCAACGGTCAGCGGCGGCGCGCCCTCTTCGGCAAGAACCTGATCCAGCCCGAGCTTGAGCTTGCGGCGGATGCGCTCGGGATCCACCTCGTCCGAAGCCTCTTCCCAGTTCACGAAACTCAGCGCCCGTTTCCACTGGAACTCCGCCTCGAGATCGCGGCCCACCGCCCAATAGACATCGCCCAGGTGATCGTTGACCACCGGGTCCACCGGCATCAGCTCGGCGGCGCGTTCCATATGCACGACGGCCGCCTGATAGCGGCCCAGACGATAGAGCGCCCAGCCCAGGCTATCCACAATATAGCCGCTTTGCGGTTGCGCCGCGACGGCGCGTTCGATCATCGACAGCGCCTCGTCCAGCTTCACGTGATGCTCGACCAGCGAATAGCCGAGATAGTTCAGCACCTGCGGCTGATCCGGGTTCAGTTTCAGCGCGGCGCGGAAATCGGCCTCGGCGGCCTCCCAGTCCTTCAGCCGCTCCTTGCTGATCCCGCGGGCGTAATAGAGGAACCATTGCGTCGGACTGGGCTCGCTGAAGGTGGCCAGCGCACTGTCATAGGCCGTAACCGCCTCTTCATAGCGGTCGAGCTGGCGCATGAGATCGCCCAGCGCCGATTGCACCGTGGCCTGTTCGCCATCGGTCTCGGCAAGCTGCTCCAGCACTTCGACCGCGGCATCCACCTTGCCCGACGAGCGCAGCGCCTCGGCCCGGCCCAGTTCGGCAGCATAATAGGAGGAATCATCGCGCGGCACGTTCTTGTAGGCCGCCACGGCAAGATCGTATTGCCCGAGGCTTTCCAGAAGATTCGCCGAAAGCAGGATGGCACCGACATGATCCGGGCGCAGATATTCCGCGATCCGCGAATACAGCAGCGTGAAATCGTCGTTCGCCTCCGCCGAAAGCGCGCCGGCCAGCGTGTAGAACACCTCGGCCACGCCGTCCTTGGCGGAATTCACATAGGTGAAGGGCAGGCTTGCCCCCTCGACCAGCGCCTGACGCATCTCCACCAGGCCCGGATCCATCGGCGGCGGGAAACCCTCGTCGATCATCGCCACCGCCTCGGCCTGACGGTCGAGCTGGCTGAGGATTTCGGCCCGCGCCATGACCGCGCGCCGGGTCAACTGCATGCTGCCCGCACGACGCTCGGCAAAGATCGCTTCGGCGCCTTCGAAATCGCCGACCGAGGCCAGCGCCATCGCCTTGTGATAGTAGGCGAAGGGGGCCAGCCCCTTTTCTTCCGCCACCGTATCGAAGGCGACCAGAGCGGCGCTCATATCGCCGCGCCCAAGCTCCGACCAGGCCGCCACCAGCCCGTCGACCAGCGGCCCGATCGCGGTCTTGTCGCGGATCCGCTTCAGCAGCGCGTCATAGTCCTCGCGCTGCGCCAGCTCGGCGATCTGCGCCATGTGGCCGACCTGGCTCTGGAACCCCTGTTTCGAAAGCTGATCCGCAAGGCTCACCGCATGCGGGATGTCACCGAGCGACAGATGCGCCAGCGTGGCACGTTCCAGCAGCTCCGGGTTGCCGGGATCGAAGGCGACCGAGCGGCCGTAATATTCCGCCGCCGCTTTGAAATCCCCCAGGAAACTCGCCTGCCGGGCAGCAAGGTAGTCTCCGGCCAGGTTGTTCGCCGCCGCCGGCGCCGCCAACGCGGACGCCACGATCGCCGCGAACCCCGCAGTCCGAAGAACTCCAAACGCCTTGCCTGCCATGCCACAGCCTCCTTTTTTCATCCGCAAAGCCTAGCCCGCCGGGCGCGGCCACGCAATGCGGCGACGGATCACGCAGCCGTCATCCAAGCGCGTTTTCGCCCGCCTCCGCACGCCGAGCGCGGCCTTCCCGCTTGCCATGCTCCCCCGTCCGACGTTAAACGTTATGTTATAACATATCAAACAGGAGTCGCTATGCCCCCCAAAGATCCCCGCCTGCCGGTCACGGTGCTGTCCGGCTTCCTCGGAGCCGGCAAGACCACGCTTCTGAACGAGGTGCTGAACAACCGCGAAGGCCGCCGTGTGGCGGTCATCGTCAACGATATGTCCGAGGTGAATATCGACGCAGATCTCGTGCGCGAAGGCGGCGCGGATCTGAGCCAGACCGAGGAAAAGCTGGTCGAGATGTCGAACGGCTGCATCTGCTGCACCCTGCGCGACGACCTTCTGACCGAGGTCCGGCGCCTCGCCATGGAAGGGCGCTTCGATTATCTGCTGATCGAATCCACCGGAATCTCGGAACCTCTGCCGGTCGCCGCCACCTTCGAGTTCCGCGACGAATGGGGCGAAAGCCTCTCGGATGTGGCGCGGCTCGACACGATGGTGACCGTGGTCGATACGGTGAACCTGCTGGAAGATTACGCCAGCCACGATTTCCTCAGGGACCGTGGCGAAAGCCTTGGCGACGGCGATGCGCGCACGCTGGTGGACCTGCTGGTCGACCAGATCGAATTCGCCGATGTGGTGGTGCTGAACAAGGTCGGCGACGCCGGCCCGGACAAGCGCAGCGCCGCCCGGCTGATCGTCACCGCCCTGAACCCCGACGCGCAGATCATCGAGACCGATTTCGGCCGCGTGCCGCAGGAACGGATCTTCGACACCGGGCTCTTCGATTTCGAAACCGCGCATGAACACCCGCTCTGGGCAAAGGAGCTTTACGGCTTTGCCGACCATGTGCCGGAAACCGAGGAATACGGCGTCAGCTCTTTCGTCTACCGGGCGCGGCAGCCGTTCCACCCGCAAAAGATCCACGATGTGCTGAACGATCCCCTACCCGGCGTGATCCGTGCCAAGGGGCATTTCTGGATCGCCACCCGCCCCGACTGGCTGGCGGAGTTTTCGCTGGCCGGCGCGCTCTCCAGCATCCGTCCGCTGGGCCAGTGGTGGGCCACCGTGCCGAAAGAGCGGCGCCCGGATCACCCGCAGGCCGTGGCCTATCTGGAACAACACTGGCAAGAGCCCTTTGGCGACCGCCGGCAGGAACTGGTCTTCATCGGCTCGGAGATGGACCGGGACGCCATCTGCGCCGCGCTCGACGCGGCCCTGATGCCTGCGGGTTCCGGCTTCCGCCCCGAAAGCTGGAGCGATCTGCCCGACCCGTTCCCGGCCTGGCGCCGCGCCTCGGAAGCCGCCTGACCGCCCAGCCCGGTGGCGGATCCCCCCGCCCCGGGCAACTTCCCTCCGATGTTCGCCCTCCCGGACAAAAGCGCTCTTTTGTCTGGATGGGTCCTGCCGCTATTTCAGGTCCATGGACATCGTTCTGATCACCACCCTCATCGCGTCGCTGTTCCTCGTGATCGGCCTGGCCGAGCCGCTCGCGGCCCGGCTGCGGCTGCCCTACAGCGTGATCCTGGCGATATTGGGCAGCCTGATCGGCGTGGGGGCGATCTTTTTCCTGCGCACCGACCTCACCGACGCGCTGAACCCGGTCGCCGAAGCGATCCTCGGCCTGCCGATCCGCTCGAACGTGTTCCTCTATGTCTTCCTGCCGACGCTGCTGTTCCAGGCCACACTGGGCATGGACATCCGCCGGATGCTCGACGACTGGGTGCCCATCCTCGTGCTGGCGGTGATCGCCGTCATCGTCGCCACGCTTTCCGTAGGTTTTGCACTCTCCTGGACCTCCGGCCTGCCGCTGGTCGCCTGCTTCCTGATCGGCGCCATCGTCTCGACCACCGACCCCTCGGCGGTGATCTCGATCTTCCGCTCGCTCTCGGCGCCGCGACGGCTGGCGCGGATCATCGAGGGCGAAAGCCTGCTCAACGACGCCGCTGCCATCGCGCTGTTCGGCCTCTTCATGGGCTTCGTGATGCTGGGCATCCCGGACCCGACGCTAAAGGACGCGCTCACCCGCTTTCCGCTACTGATCCTCGGCGGCGCGCTCACCGGCTGGATCGCCGCCCGCGTGGTGATCCGCCTCATGGGTCTCTTCGGGCAGCACGAGCTTGCGCAGCATTCGCTCTCGGTCGCCCTGCCCTACCTCGCCTATATCATCGCCGAACAAAGCGTCGGCGCCTCGGGGGTGATTGCCGTGGTCGCGGCGGGGCTCACGCTGAACCTCGTCGGGCCGGGCCGGATCCCGCCGCAGGCATGGACCAATCTGCGCGACATCTGGGATCTGCTGGCACATTGGGCGGGCGCGCTGATCTTCATCCTCGCCGCGCTGCTGATCCCCCGGTTGCTCGAAGAGTTCCGGCTCAGCGACGCGGTGCTGATCGGAGTGGTGGTGCTGGCCGCCATTGTGGCGCGCGCCGCCATTCTCTTCGGCGCCCTCCCGCTGCTGACCGCGCTGCGCCTGTCGCCCGCGGTCGAGCGCCCCTACCGCGTGGCGATCCTCTGGGGCGGGCTGCGCGGCGCCGTCACCCTGGCGCTGGCGCTGGCGGTCACCGAAAGTTTCCGCGTGCCGCTCGAGGTCAAGCGGCTGGTGGGCATCCTGGCCACCGGCTTCACCCTCTTCACGCTGATCGTACAGGGCACGACGCTGCGCTGGGTGATCCGCAAGCTGGGGCTCGATCAGCTTTCCCCCATCGACCAGGCGCTGTCGCGGCAGGTGGTGGCCGTGGCGCTGCAAACCGTGCGCGAGGATGTCGCCCGCACCACGACGAATTACGAGCTGAACCGCGAGATCGTGCGCGGCGAGGCCAAGCGTTTCGGCGACCGGCTCGACGATGCGGTGCGCGAGGCCGAGGAGACGACCGAGATCCTCGACCGCGACCGCATCACCCTGGGCCTGATCGCCCTGGCCGGGGCCGAGCGCGACACGATCATCGCCCGGGTGCGCGATCATTCGGTCTCGGCGCGGCTGGCCGAGGCGCTGCTGTCGGATGCCGACCGGCTGATCGAGGCAACCCATTCCGGCGGGCGCACCGGCTATCGCCGGGCGGCGCGGCGCACTGTGGCCTACGGGCGCGGCTTTCGGCTGGCGGCATCGCTGCACAATCGCTTCGGGCTTTCGGCCCCGCTGACCCGGCTCACCGCCGACCGGTTCGAACTGCTGCTGTCGCAAAAGCTGATCCTGCGCGATCTCGACGGGTTCATCCATGGCCGCATTCGACGGATCCACGGCCGCCGCGTCTCCGACCTGCTGACCGCGCTTCTGACCCGCCGGATGGAAAGCGTGGAGACCGCGCTGGAAGGGCTCCGGCTGCAATATCCCGGCTATGCGGAAGAGCTGGAGCGCCGGTTCATCCGGCGCACCGCACTGCGGCTCGAAGAACGCGAATATGCCTCGATGCGCGCGGACGGGCTGATCGGCGACGAACTGCACACCGCGCTGATGCAGGAAATCGCCGCGCGCCGCGCCGCCGCCGAGGAACGCCCCAGGCTCGACCTCGCACTGCAACGGACCGAGCTGGTGCGGCAGTTCCCGCTTTTCACCGGCCTGGACGAGCGCGAGATCCGGCGGCTCGCCCGCTCGCTTTCGGCCCGCTACGTCAATGCCGGCGAGGTGGTGATGGTCAAGGACAGCCCGCCGCGCAGCGTCTGTTTCATCGCCACCGGCGCGGTGGAGCTGGAGAATGCCGGCCAGACCTGGCGGCTCGGGCGCGGCGAGATGTTCGGCCAGATGGCGATCCTCACCCGCAAACCGCGCCGGGTGGAGGCGCGCGCCATCGCGCCCAGCACGCTGCTTATTCTCGACGATGCGCGGTTCCGGCGGCTCCTGAAGCGCAGCCCACGGCTGCGCGCCGCGGTGCGGGCCAGCGCCGAAAAGCGGGGCATCGACCCCGAGACGATCCTTCCGGCGTGACGCCGGGTGGCGGGGGGGGGGGTTGG
>NZ_JAMDHK010000005.1:245154-312322 GCF_024721115.1 Salipiger pentaromativorans
AGCTTCCGCGCCAGCTTGGCGTCCAGCGACGACAACCCGCCCACATCATGGGTCGTCAGCACCACATCCACCCGCTTGTAGACATTCGTCCATTCCGGGTGGTGGTTCCATTTCTCCGCCCACATGGCAGCGCGGGTCATCCAGGCAAAGGCCTCGATAAAATCGGCGAACACAAAGGTCTTGTGGATCGCGTCCCGGTCCTCGACCATCTCCCAGCCGTTCTGCAAAAGCGGCGCAAGGATCGTCTCCCGGGCCGTCTCGGAAAGCTTTTCCGTCATTCCTGTTCCTCCCTGTGCTCCTTGCGGAAGGGCCCGTAGGCGGTGAGGATCTCGATATCCTCATCCACTGCGCGGCGCTCTTCCTCGAGATAGCGCTCCACCGCCTCGGCAAAGCCCCGGTCGGCCAGCCAGTGCAGGCTGTGGGTCTGCGTCGGCAGATAGCCCCGCGCCAGCTTGTGCTCCCCCTGCGCGCCGGCCTCGACCCGGTCCAGCCCGTGGCCGATCGCGAACTCGATGGCCTGATAATAGCAGGCTTCGAAATGCAGGCAGGGGTGATCTTCGACGCAACCCCAGTAGCGGCCGTAAAGCGCCTCGCGCCCCACGAAATTCAGCGCCCCCGCCACATAGCGCCCGCCGCGCTCGGCCATGACCAGCGCGATGTCGTCGCGCAGCGTGTCATGGGCAATCTCGAAAAACGCGCGGGTGAGATAGGGCGAGCCCCATTTGCGCGAGCCGGTGTCCTGATAGAACCGCCAGAAGGCATCCCAATGTTCGGACCGGATCTCGTCGCCGGTCAGCATCGCGATGGTGCCGCCGAACTCCTGCGCGGTGCGCCGTTCCTTGCGGATGTTCTTGCGCTTGCGCGAGCTGAGGCTGGCAAGGAAGGCATCGAAATCGGCATAGCCCTCGTTCTGCCAGTGAAACTGCTGGGTGATCCGGCGCAGAAGCCCCATGCGTTCGCCCGCGATGGCCTCGGCTTCGGTGCAGAAGGTGACATGCAGCGAACTGAGCCCGTTTTCCGCGCCAAACTGCACCGCCCCCTGCACCAGCGCCGACATGCCCGTGGCTTCGTGGCCGGGTTTCGTCAGGAACCGCCGCCCGGTGGCGGGGGTGAAGGGCACGGCGATTTGCAGCTTGGGGTAATACTGCCCGCCCGCCCGTTCGTAGGCATGCGCCCAGGAATGATCGAAGATATATTCGCCCTGGCTGTGGCCCTTGGCGTAAAGCGGCGCCACGGCAATGGTCTCGCCGTCCAGCTCGGCGGCGAGATAGCGCGGCTCCCAGCCGGTTCCGGGGCCGACCGAGCCCGAGGCTTCCAGTGCATGCAGGAACCGCCAGGTGGTGAACGGGTCGTGCGGGCGCCCGCCGTCGGCGGACTCGGGGCAGGCGCAGGCATCCCAGTCGCCTGGCGCGATCTGGTCGAGTGAAGTCAGGACGTTGACGGCGATGCTGGCGCCGGGGTCGTGATCGGTCATGCTCGGGTTCCCTGCCGGACTTTATCTGGTCCGCGAGGGGCGGGGTTCAAGCCGCATAGCCCTCGAAGGTGATGTTCTGCGCGACCTTGCGCGCCTCCGCCTCTTCCGCAGGCGAGCGGATCGTCCAGCAGAGCACCGGCACCCCCTGCGCCCGAAGCTCCTGCACGCGCGGATTGGAGAGATCGCGCCAGTGATGGCTGATAAAGCTCGCGCCGGTGCGCTCGAAATCGAGAATGCCGCGCAGGTGCGCGCGCGCCGTCTCGGGCAGGCCCGGCGTGTCCTCGGGCGTATAGCCGCAGGTGGTGAGCCCGCGCGGGATCCGCGGCGCGAGTCGCGCCAGCGTCGCCACCGAATGCGGATTGAAGGACATCAGCGCCACCGGCCCGTCATAGCCTGCGAGCGTCTCGGCGGCGGCAGCCTCCAGCGGGCCCACATCGGGGCCCATGGCGCCGTCCTGATCCTTGACCTCGATGAGCAGCGGCACCCGTCCCGCAACCAGCTCCAGCACCTGCGACAACGTCGGGATGCCCGCCGTTCCGTTCAGGAGCGGAATCGCCCCCAGCTCGGCGGCGCTGCGCTCCGTCACCGGCCCGGTCTCGGCGGTCAGCCGGTCCAGCGCATAATCGTGAAAGACCATCGCCACGCCGTCGGACGAGGGCTGAAGGTCGATCTCGATGCCATAGCCCGCCGCCACCGCGGCGCGGATCGCCTCGGCGGAATTCTCGGGTCGCCCCGCCGCCTTGTCGTGCAGGGCACGATGCGCGACGGGCCGGTCGAGGAAGGCGGCGGGCAGCGCGGGCATCAGGCGAGCTCGAAGATCGCTTCGATCTCGACGGCCACGCCCAGCGGCAGCGCGGCGGCCGAAACCGCCGAGCGCGAATGCCGCCCGGCGTCGCCGAGAACGGCGACCAGCAGATCGGAGGCGCCGTTGATCACCTTGGGCTGGTCGGTGAACTCGGGCGTGGAGTTGACGAAGCCGGTCAGCTTCACCACCCGCTTGAGCTTGGAAAAGTCGCCGCCGCAGGCCGCGCGCGCCTGTGCCAGCAGGCTGAGCGCACAGGCCGCCGCCGCCTTGGCGCCCGCCTCGACATCGAGATCGGCACCGAGCTTGCCAAGCATGAGCCCGTCCGGACCTTGGCTGATCTGACCCGAGACAAAGAGCATGTTGCCGCTTTGCACATAGGGCACGTAATTGGCGGCGGGGGCAGGCGCGTCGGGCAGGGTCAGGCCCAGCTCGGCCAGGCGGGCGTCGATGTCGGTCATGGAATCCTCCGGCTGATTTCGGCGCGACGCTAACCGCCCCGCAGCGCAATGGAAATAGCCGGAGGACCGGAAAGGCTCAGCTTTCGCGGAACGCCTTCGAGAAGTAATCGGTGAAGGGTTTCACCAGATAGGCCAGCGGCGTGCGGTCGGCGGTGCGCAGAAACGCCTCGACCGGCATGCCGGGGATGAGGGTGGTGTCCTCGGGCAGCTTGGCCATCTCGCCCTCGCTCAGCACAATCTCGGCGCGGTAATAGCTGATCGAGGTGTTCTCGTCGGTGAACGCATCGGCCGAAATCTTGGTGACGGTGCCGAAGAGTTCCGGCGTGGTGCGCTGATCGAGCGCGGCGAAGCGCAGCGAGACCTGCTGGCCGATATGGGTCTGGTCGATATGGATCGGCTCGACCTGCACCGAGATCACCAGCGGGCGGTCCTGCGGAATGAGATAGAGCACCGGCTCGGCGGCGCGGATCACCGAACGCGGGGTGAAGACGGTCAGCCCGTAGACGACCCCCGAAACCGGCGCGGTGATCTCCATCCGCTTGAGCTGCTCGCGCAGCGCCTGGCGCTGCTCGGCCAGCTCGCGGGAGCGGAACTGCATGTCGCGCAACGTGGTGATCGCCTCTTCGCGGCGCGCGGTCGCGAGCTTCAGGATCTCGATGTCGATCTCGGTGATCTGGCCTTCGGCCTGCGCCTTCTGCGCAATCAGTTCGCCCCGTTCGCCCGACAGCCGCGCCTCTTCGCGCTGCAATGCCAGCACGCGGCTGGCCTGCGCCAGCCCCCGGTCGAACAGCGTTTGCTGATCGGTCAGCTCCTTTTCGATGAGCGCAAGCTGGCTGCCCAGCGCCTCGGTCTGCGCCTCGATGCCGACAACCTGATTGCCGATCTGCTCGCTGCGCTTGCCCAGTTGCTCGACCTCGCGCGCGACGGATTCGAGCCGGGCGAAGAACAGGTTGCGCTGGCCATCCACCAGTTCGGAAATCTCGCCATCGGCACTGGCCATCTGAAGCAGTTCTTCGGGGAAGACGATCTCGTCCTTGTTGTCGCGCTCGGCCTCGAGCCGCGCCCGGCGCGCGAGCAGTTCGAAATACTGCCCCTCGACGATGGTCAGTTCGGATTGCAGCAGCGTCGGGTCGAGGCGGATCAGCACATCGCCCTTCTCCACCACATCGCCCTCATCGACGAGGATTTCGGAGACCGTCCCGCCATCGGCATGCTGCACGACCTGGCGGTTCTGATCCACCTGGATCCGTCCTCCGGCGATGATCGCGCCGGAAATCTCGGTGGTTGCCGCCCAGGTGCCGAAGCCGGCGACCAGAATCAGCAATGCGATCAGACCGAACATCATCGGCCTGCGCAGCGGAAAATCCTTGTCGGTCTCGCTCATCTTACCCCTCCCGGCCCGGCGTTCTGCACGATCTGTTCGTGGTTCTTGACCATGGAACGCAGCACCTCGTCCTTGGGGCCAAAGGCCGCGCGGGCGCCGTGTTCCAGCATCATCAGCACGTCGCATTCGCGGATCGCGGCGGGGCGGTGCGCCATGATGATCACCGCCTTGCCCTGCTCCTTCATCCGGCGGATCGCCTGATTCACCGCCTCGGAGCCCTCATTGTCGAGATTCGAGTTCGGCTCGTCCAGCACCAGAATGACCGGATCGCCGTACATCGCACGCGCCAGCCCGATCCGCTGCACCTGCCCGCCCGACAGCCGCCCCCCCGCCGAAGACACCCGCGTGTCGTAGCCGTTGGGCAGCTTGAGGATCATCTCATGCGCGTCGGCCTTTTTCGCCGCCTCGACGATCTGTTCAGGGTCGGGGGTTTGCGACAGCCGCGCGATGTTCTCGGCGATGGTGCCGTCGAACAGCGCGACCCGCTGCGGCAGATAGCCGATATGCTGGCCCAGCGTCTGACCGTATTGTTCGAGAGAGGCGCCATCGAGACGGATCTTGCCGCCCGCCGGGCGCCAGACCCCGGTCAGCGCGCGCGCCAACGTCGACTTCCCGGCGCCGGAGGATCCGATCACCCCCATCGCCTGCCCTGGCAACAGGGTGAAGCTGACCAGCCGCAGCGCCGCCTGATGTTCGCCCGGCGGCACGACCGTCAGCTGCGTGACCTCGAGATTGGCCTTCGGCTTGGGCAGCGGCAGGCGGGCCTCCTCGGGCGGCACCTCGTTCAGAAGCTGGGCGAGGCTGTCCCAGCCCTTGCGCGCGCGGGTCACCATCGGCCACTGGCCGATCGCCATCTCGATCGGGGCGAGCGCACGGCCCATCAGGATCGAGCCGGCGATCATTGCGCCCGCGGTCAGTTCGCCCTGTAGCACCAGATAGGCGCCCAGACCCAGCATCGCCGATTGCAGGAACAGGCGGAATGTCTTGGTGACCACCGAGAAGGTACCGACGATGTCGGTGGTGCCGATCTGCCCCTTCAGCGACTCGGCCCGTGCCTTGTGCCAGCGCTTGAACGCGGCCTCGCGCATGCCGAGCGACTGCACCATCTCGGCCTCGTTGCGGATCTGTTCCGAGGTATGTTCGGCCCGCAGCAACGCGCGGTTCGATTTCAGCGTCGGGTTGCGGCTGAGAAGCTGGTTGAAGCCGGTGATCACCACCAGCACCAGCCCGCCGGCGATGGCGAGATAGCCAAGCCAGGGATGGAAGATGAAGATCCCGGCGATGAAGAACGGCGTCCAGGGAATGTCGAACATCGACATCAGCACCGGCGAAGACATCAGCCGCTGCACCGATTCGAGATCTTTCAGGCCGGTCGCGGCCAGTTCGTCGGGCTGCACGGCGGCCCGGCGCATCACCGCGTCGAACACCCGCAGATCCATCGCCGCCTGGAACCGCGCGGCGACCCGCGCCATGACCCGGCTGCGGGCATAGTCGAGGATGCCCATCATCCCGTAGAGGAACACCACAAGCACCGAGAGCGCGATCAGCGTCGCCTCGGACCGCGACCCCAGCACCCGGTCATAGACCTGAAGCATGTAAAGCGGGCCGGTCAGCATCAGCATGTTCACGAAGAAGCTGAAGATTGCCACGAACCAGTAATACGGGCGGCTTTGTTTACGGGCGGCCACCAGTTCGTCGCGGCCGGCATCCTTGGATCTTTGTTGCATGAGCGCGTCGGCTCTCCGTTGCTATCTCGTAGGCCTGTATCATGCACAGGCAATCGTTTAACTATCGTTCTGTCGCCAAAGTGTCACAGCGCGGCGGAATGCCCTTGGGTTGCTTGGGGGCGGGTTAGTCTGCGAATATGCGTCTTTGTATAGCAATAACGGGAATTTCCAATGCCATTTGCCAAGAGGGTGAGCCGAGTTTCGGGGATCAGGACGATCTTGGTGTTGATGGCCGGTCTTGCGGTCTCGGCCTGCGCCGTGCCCGGGCCGGGTGAGGCGCCCGACGGGATCTACGATCCGAACGAAGGCGCAAACCGCCGCGTTCATGCCTTCAACAAGCGGATCGACAGCGCGCTTTCCGGCGGCGAGGGGCCCGGGCTGGCCGCCTCTGTCCCCGAACCGCTGGCCGAAGGGGTCGCCAATTTCGCCGATACCGTATCGCTGCCGCAAACCGTGATGAACCAGATCCTGCAGGCGCGCCTCGGCCGCGCCGCGCGCAACACGCTGCGATTCTCGGTGAATGCCACGGTCGGCATCGCCGGGCTGTTCGACGTGGCCTCGCAGATCGGCCTGCCGGAAGACGAGAGCGATTTCGGCGAAACGCTTTATGTCTGGGGGCTTCCCGAGGGGGCCTATATCGAACTGCCGGTGCTGGGGCCCGCGACCGAGCGCGACGCGGTCGGCAAGGTCGTCGATCTCTTCACCGATCCGGTCAGCTATCTCGTGCCCACCCCCGACCGCTACTACGCCACCGGCGCAAAGCTCGCCGACAAGGCGCTGAGCCGCGCGCGATACGGCGAGACGGTGGATTCGGTCCTGTATGACAGCGCCGACAGCTACGCCCAGCTTCGGATGATCTATCTCCAGAAGCGCCGCTTCGAGCTGGGAGATGAAAGCGCGGGGGAAGAGGACTATATCGACCCCGAAGCATTGGATACGGAGGGTTTCTGAATGGCACGGCACGTCCTTTCCCGGCGCGGTCTTCTCGGGTCTCTGGCGATGGCGGGGTTGATCTCGGCGCTGCCCGCAGCGGTCTTCGCGGCCACCTCGGCGCAGGCCCAGACGCTGGTGGACAAGCTGGTGGGCGAGATCAACCGGGTGATCGATTCCGGCAAATCGGAATCCGCGATGCTCGGCGACTTCAAGCGCATCTTCGAAAGCTACGGCGACATGCCCTATATCGCCGCCTATGCGCTGGGGGCCGATGGCCGCAGCGCCAGCCCGGCCCAGAAAAAGGCGTTCTCGGCGGCGTTCTCGGGCTATATCTCGCGCAAATACGGCAAGCGGTTCCGCGAATTCGTCGGCGGGCGGCTGGAGGTGAACGGCGCCAAGAAGGTCAAGAACGCCTATCAGGTCTCGACCACCGCCTATCTGCGCGGCGAGGCGCCCTTCGAGGTCACGTTCTTTGTCGGCGAGAAATCCGGCCGTTTCTACAACATGTATATCGAGGGCGTGAACATGCTGCTGACCGAGCGCACCGAGATCGGCGCGATGCTCGACAAGCGGCGCGGCGATCTCAACGCGATGATCGAGGATCTAAAGCGCGCCGGCTGACAGCCGCGCGCGGACCCCGCAACGGGGCCCGCGCCGGCCATATCGCCGGGCGCGCTCACATTGCCGCGAGCAGAGCCTCGCCCGCGGAGGTTTCGCAGCCGCGGGTCTGCTCGGGCAGGAACCGGGTCACGGTGCCGTCCTCGACCAGCATCGCATAGCGCTTGGACCGCGAGAAAAAGCCGATCGCCGGCACGGTGAGTTCCATCCCGATGGCCTTGGAAAAGGCGGAATCCGCATCGCAGAGCATCGTCAGCCCCGCCTCGTCGGCACCGGTCACCTCGGCGAAGGCCTTCATCACGAAAGGATCGTTCACCGCGATGCAGATGATCTCCTCGACACCCTTCTCGGCCAGCGCATCCTTGGTGCGGATGAAACTCGGCACATGTTCGACCTGACAGGTGCCGGAAAAGGCACCCGGGATGCCAAAGATCACCACCTTGCGCCCCTTGAGACGGTCGCTCAGCGTCACCGTCTCCACGCCCTCGGCGCCCATCCTGCTCAGCGTGGCTTCTGGCAGCGTATCTCCTGCGGAAATTGACATGTGCGGGTGTCTCCCTGATTTGCGTTTCCCGTTCACCGGGATATAGGCTGCGCCCGATCAAGGCCAACTCGGAAATTCGGAAGGACAGGCGCAGATGGGCGATGTGGTGGTGATCGGCGCGGGCCAGGCCGGCGCTTCGCTGGTGGCACGGCTGCGCGGCAAGGGGTTCGACGGCGGCATCACGCTGATCGGGGCCGAGCCGCTGCCGCCCTATCAGCGCCCGCCGCTCAGCAAGGCCTATCTGCTGGGTGAGATGGCGCAGGAGCGCCTGTTCCTCCGCCCTCCGGCCTTTTACGACGAGCAGCGCATCGCGCTGATGCTGGACAGCCCCGCAATCGCGGTGGATACCCGGGCGCGGCACGTCATCGCCGGCGGGCGCGAGATCTCCTATGACGATCTGGTGTTCTGCACCGGCTCCGCGCCGCGCCGGCTGCCCGCGGCGATCGGCGGCGATCTTGACGGCGTCTTCGTGGTGCGCGGCATCGGCGATGTGGATGCCATGCGCCCGCGCTTCACCGAAGGCGCCCGCGTGCTGATCGTGGGCGGCGGCTATATCGGTCTGGAAGCGGCGGCGGTCGCTGCCAAGCTGGGGCTCAAGGTGACCCTGGTGGAAATGGCGGCCCGTATCCTCCAGCGGGTCGCCGCGCCCGAGACCGCCGATTATTTCCGCGCGCTGCACACCGGTCATGGCGTCGATATCCGCGAAGGCGTCGGGCTCGGCACGCTCACCGGAACCGGGGGCCGGGTGACCGGGGCCGAGCTGACCGACGGCAGTGCGCTTGCGGTCGATTTCGTCATCGCCGGCGTCGGCATCCTGCCCGACACCGCCCTCGCCGAAGCCGCCGGGATCGCCATCGAGAACGGCATCCGCACCGACGCCCAGGGCCGGACCTCGGCGCCGCAGGTCTGGGCGGCGGGGGATTGCGCCTCGTTCCCCCATGGCGGCGCCCGGCTCCGGCTGGAAAGCGTCGGCAACGCCATCGACCAGGCCGAGACGGTGGCGGACAATATCATGGGGGCCGAGCGCCCCTATCTGGCGAGACCCTGGTTCTGGTCCGACCAATATGACGTGAAGCTGCAAATCGCAGGGCTGAACACCGGCTATGACCGGGTGGTGCTGCGCCAGAGCGGCGCGGCGGTCTCGCATTGGTACTACGCCGGCGAGACGCTGCTGGCGCTCGACGCGATGAACGATCCGCGCGCCTATATGGTCGGCAAGCGGCTGATCGAGGCGGGGAAATCGCCCGCGCCCGGTGCCGTGGGCAACCCCGACACCGATCTCAAGGCGCTTTTGAGCGCGTGAGGATCATCGCCGGAGAATGGCGCGGCCGGGCGCTGACCGCGGTGGGCAAGGGCGACCCCCGCGCCCATCTGCGCCCCACCACCGACCGGGTGCGCGAGAGCCTCTTCAACATGCTCGCCGGTGGCCGCTTCGGCGACCCGTTCGAGGGTGCGCAGGTGCTCGACCTCTTTGCCGGCACCGGCGCGCTGGGGCTGGAAGCGCTCTCGCGCGGCGCGGCGTCCTGCTGCTTTGTCGATGACGGGCGCAAGGCGCTGTCGCTGCTGCGCGAGAACATCCGGCTACTGGGCTGCGCCGACCGCACCAAGGTGATCGCCCGCGACGCCACCCGCCTGCCGGCGGAGGGCACCGCCTGCGATCTGGTCTTTCTCGATCCGCCTTACGGCAAGGCTCTGGGCGGGGCGGCACTGGCCGCGGCCCGCGCGGGCGGCTGGCTCGCCCCGGGGGCGCTGGTGGTCTGGGAGGAGAACGCGCCGCAAGCCGCGCCCGAAGGGTTCGATCTGCTGGAAAACCGCCGCTACGGCGACACCCATGTGACGCTTCTGCGCGTAGCGTGACCGCGCCGCGCCGCCTTGGCTCTGGTAATCGTGGGTGGCTCGGGTATCTTATTCATATCTGTTCATGTTTGCGAAGAACTGGGAGGCTCGCATGACGATTTTCAAGCCGACGCGCCGGGACATTCTGGCCATGGCCGCCGCCGCGCCCGCGCTGACCCTGCCGGCCATGGGCCGCGCGGAGCTGGGGGCACCCGCCGCGGGCAACCCGTCGCATTTCTCCTTCTCGCTGGGCGAGGCGAAATTGACGGTGATCTCGGACGGCTCGCTGCAGCTTCCGGCCAACGGGCTGGGCGTGAACGCCGATCCCGAAACGGTGAAGGCCTTCCTGGAAAGCTATTATCTCTCGCCCGAAATCAACTATTCGCACACCAACCACCTGCTGGTGGAGCTGGGCGATGCCAAGGTGCTGGTCGATGTCGGCTCGGGCAACCGCTTCCTCGACACCGCCGGCCGGCTCCTGGACAACCTCGATGCCGCCGGCATCGCCCCGGGCGAGATCACCCATGTGGTCATCACCCATGCGCACCCCGATCACATCTGGGGCATCCGCGACGATTTCGACGAGGCGATCCTGCCCGACGCGGCCTATTTCATCGGCCAGTCCGAACATGATTTCTGGATGCAGGACGGGCTGGCCGGCACCGTTGCGCCGGACATGCAGCAATTCGTCGTGGGGGCGCAGAACTCGATCAATGTGGACGGCGCCGACTGGCAGCTTCTGTCCAACGAACAGGAGATCGTGCCGGGGCTGCGCGTGATCGACACGCCGGGCCACACGCCCGGTCACATGAGCCTGATCCTCGAGTCGAACGGCCAGCAACTGCTCGTCACCGGCGATGCGATGAGCCATTCCTACATGAACTTCGCCCATCCCGAGTGGTTCAACGGTTTCGATATGGACGGGGCGCAGACCGTCGCCACGCGCCAGCGCCTGCTCGACATGGCGGTCGCCGATCGCATGGCCGTTCTGGGCTATCACTTCCCCTTCCCCGGTGTCGGGCATGTGATGAAGGACGGCGAAACCTATCGCTTTGTACCCGCGCTCTGGAAATGGAGCTAGGCAGCTTTCCGCGGCACCGTCCTGACGGTGCCGCGATCCGGGCGCGCTGAGCCCGATCTTTCCGGACGGCGATGGCGCCGCCTGCAACTGCGCTTGCGCCGGTCTACTGGATGGAAATATCCACGCGCTGGCTTTCGCCGCTGCTGCCGGGGATCTTGAGATAATAACGGCCCGGCTTGATGGCGAGGAACTCGATCTCCATCGTTCCGGCCTCGTCGAACTCGACGCTTTCCAGGCCGAAGGGCCGGATCTCCAGCCCGTTCACCACCACCTCGTTGACCCAGATCGCCCGGAAGAACCCCGAGCCTTCCAGCGCCAGTTCACCGCTGCCGTCGGCCTCGATCTCGAGCTCGTAGAGCATCCCGGATTTCAACGTGATCGGCGCCTCGGCCAGCGGCTTGCCCACCGACAGCAGGATGCCGGGCATCTCGCCCTTGTTGGAATTGGACAGCACGCCGGCAAAGCCGAAGTCATGCGCGGCGGCGGGCAGGGCGCATAGCGCGAGCGCCGCCGCGAATAGCGGGGTTTTCATGGGTCTTCCTCCTTCAGACCAGATGAGGGGAAAGCGTGGCCGGATGGCCGCGCAGCTCCAATATGCGGTTGGCTAGGCGTTCGGCCTCGGCTCTGGCATGGGTGACAAAGATCGTTGCGGGGCGGGCCTCGGCGATCAGCGCCTCGGTCAGCGACAGCATGGACTCGGCCAGCGCCGGATCGAGCGAGACAAAGGGCTCGTCCATGACCAGCATCTCGGGCCGGCCGGCAAAGGCGCGCGCCAGCGCCAGCCGCCGCTGCTGACCCAGCGACAGGCGCCCCGGAAAGGCCTCTTCGCGGCCTTTCAGCCCGACCCGCGCCAGCGCGGCCCGGGCCTGCCGGTCGCTCAGTTCGGGATGGACCAGCGTCAGGTTGCGCAGCGCGCTGCGCCAGGGCAGCAGGGTGGGCTCCTGAAACACCATCGCCATGGATTCCGGCCGGTCGACATGGCCCTCGAAATCGCCGTCGAGCCCGGCAACAATCCGCAGCAGAGTGGATTTGCCGATCCCGGACGGCCCCAACAGCGCCACCGTCTCGCCACGCGCCACCTCGAAGCGCACGTTCTCCAGGATCGGCGTGACCCCGAACCGCTTGGCGCGAATATCGACGCGGATCACGCCCGGCTCCGGACGCAGGGGGCGAAAGGGCACGACGCGCCGGTCATCTGCGCAGCGATCCTGCCTCATTGCACCGCCGCGAAAAGACCGTCGGGCACGGCGTCGGCGCGGCCGACCAGCTCGGCCCCGCCGAGATCGGCCATCAGCGCCAGAAGCCGGCCCGCCGCCGCCGCATCCACCGGGCCGCGCGCGGGCACCCCCGCCAGCCAGTCGGCGCGAAGCTGCTCGAACTGCGCATCGGTCTTGGCATTCATCATCGGGCGAACCGCATCCCAGGCGCCAGCCTCGTCGGCCAGCAGCGCCTTGGCCTCGCGGCTGGCCTCGTAAAAGCCCTGCGCCAGATCGGGGTGGGACGCCAGGAAGTCGCCCTTGAAATAATAGCCCAGCAGCGGCACGTCCGGATCCAGCCCCAGCGCCATCGCGGCGGTCTCGACCGAGATCAGCTCGCGCATGCCGGCGGCCTTCATCTTGGCCAGGAAGTGCCAGAAATTGATCGCCCCCGCGTAATCGCCGCCCAGTGCCGATTTGAAGATCAGCGGTGGCGCGCCAAAGACCTGCTCGGTCTCGGCCTTGAGATCGAGCCCGTATTCCTTCTGCGCATAGGCGCGCAGGATCAGCCAGGATTTGTCCAGCGGCCCGCCCGCGATGCCGATCTTGCCGCCGGCGAGATCGGCCAGCGTGCGGGCGTCCGAGCCCTCGGGCACCACGACCCCGCCGACCGCGCGGGAATAGGGCACCACCACATAGTCCTTGCCCTCGGCGCGCTGCCGCGCCACCCAGATCCAATCCGCCACAGCCATGTCGGCCTCGCCGCCCTCGACCGCGATGCGGGTGGCGCCGTTGTCGGCATAGGGCATCATCTCGAGCTTGAAGCCGTGTTTCTCGTCCAGCCCGTTCGCGGCGATGGTGGACAGCTCCCAGTTCACCGTGCCGATCTTGAGCGTCGCGGCCCGGATCACCGGCAGATCCGCGGCCATCGCCGCCGAGGCCAGGCACAGCGCCCCGAGCGCCGCCATAAATCGTTGAAAGCGCATAATCTCTCCTCCCCAGAAAAGCGCGCGCCGGGCAAGCGGGTCGCCGTACCCGGTCATCGGGCCCAACGTGATCGCCGCACCCCTTCTTGTCTAGTGGGGCGTGATCGCCACGCCCCAGGGCTGCTGCCCCACCGGCACCGACCTGATGGCCTGTTCCCGGGCCACGTCGATCACCGTCACATCGTTGGAATTCCCGTTGGTCGTCACCAGAAACTCTTCACCCGGTGTAAAGGCCATCTGCCAGACGCGCTGTCCGACCATGATATAATCGACAACCTCCAGCGAGGCGCCGTCGATCACCGCCACGCGATTCGCCGGCCCCAGCGCCACGAAGATACGGCTGCCGTCCCGGGTGATCTTGACCCCAACCGGCTGAAGCCATTCCGGCAGCACGCCGGGCACCTCGAAGCCGATCTTCTGCGTGAGCGTCGGCGTTCCGTCCTCGGCGATGTCGATCACACTGACCGTGCCGCCGATCTCGGCGCTGACAAAGAGTCTTTTACCGTCCGCGGTGTATTCCGCATAGCGCGGGCGCTGGTCCACCAGCACATTGTGCTTGATCTGGTAATCCTCGGTCGAGATGAAATGCGCCATGTTGGTGGTCTCGGACGTATTCACCACCCATTTCTCGTCGGGCGAGATCGCCATGCCCTCGGGCTCGACCCCCACCGGCACCTCTGCCAGAATCTTGTGGGTCCGAGTATCGGTCACGGTGACGAGATTGTCGTCCTCATTGGCGATGTAGAGCGGCGAGCCTGCCGGATCGAGCACGAAGAGTTCGGGATCGGGGCCCGACGGCAGGGTGTAGAGCTCCTGATAGGTTTCGGTGTCGAAAACCCGCACCGCGTCGTCATCCGAGGCGCAGACATAAAGCAGCTTGCCATCGGGCGAGAGCGTGATGCCGCGCGGGCGGTTGCCGCCGCTGAATTCCTCGATGGGCTCCCAGGTCGATGTGTCGATCACGGTGATGGTGTTGCCGCGCTCGTTCGAGACGAACGCCTTGCCCGCGAAGGCGCTGCTGGCCGCAAGGCACAGCGCGGCAGAGAGGATCAGGGGGTTCATGGCGTGTTTCCTCATTGGAATGCGGTGCAGGCGGATTCGGGGCGGTCGAGCCCCAGCGTGTCCAGCGGCGAGACCTGGTGCAAAAAGCCTTCCTGCGGGCTCACGCTGACGGTGATCCGCCCATCGTAAAGCAGGATCGGCTGGCGCATCTGGCCGTTCCAGTCGCGAAAGGTCACCTTCTGCCCCTTGAAGGCGGCCAGCTCGAAAGCGTCCGACAGCACATAGGCCTCGATCTCGCGCGGGTCGGTGCTGGTCGTGCGGGTCACCGCCTCGCCCAGCACGCGCAGCGCCAGCCAGACGTTGTAATCCTCTTCCATCACGTAGCGGCGGGTGAGCTTTTCGAACCGGGTCTGGAACTGCGTCGCGCCCCAGGCCTCATGGGCACCGTGGATGGTGACCGGGCGCAGCCCGGCGCTGCCCATGACCGGGCGCGGCGTCCACAGATGATAGGGCAGATAGGCGGCGAAATAATCGGTGGCATCGGCGGCGATCACCACGTCATGCTCCTTGGTTCGTTGCATGAAGGTCGGCAATTGCCGCTGCACCATCACATGGCCGGAATCGGTCCGCCGGGCGCCGCCGGTGTCCTCGAAAACCCGGTCCTCGACGACCTTCGCCCCGAACTTGTGCGCCGCGCGGCGATAGGCATCGGCCAGCGCGCGGTCGGCGGGGTTCGAGCCTTCGACCAGCAGCCAGCGCGGCCATTTCTTCCAGACCGCAAACTGCGCCACCGCATCGGCCTTCATGGCGTTCGAGGGCGCGATATGCAGCAGGTTGGCCCGGCAGGCATCGTCCCGCAGCGCTGTTTCCGGCGCACGGGTGTTCACCACCAGCGCCCCCGCCTGCGCGGCCCGGTCGGTCAGCCGCAGCAGATCCCCGGCCTGCGCGTCGATCACCAGATACCGGATGCCCTCCGCAAGCAGCGCCTCGAGCGCCGCATCGGCCTCCTCCGGCGCTGCGGCAACGGTTGCGGTGTCGTAGCTGTGGCCCAGGAACCGCCCGGTGGTGCCATTGTCCTCGTCGGCCAGCACCGCCCCGGCAAAGCCCAGATCCTCGGGCCGCAGATCGAAGCGCGAGATCGGCAGCAGAGTGGGGTAGTCCACCCGCAGCACCGCCGCGCGCACGTCCAGCGCCTGCGCAGCACCTGCAAAAACAGTAAGAAACGCCGCAGCGAGCAGCGGCACAAGCCTTGTCAGCAATGTCTCCTCCCAGATGCCCGGCTGTTTTTGTCGGGCTTTGCGCAACCCTGCCCGAGTCTCCGGCTTGGGCGGAACCGATACTTTTGGTTCGGTTGCAGGCTCTAGGGTAGCGGCGGCACCATGAGGCGCGACTCTTAATTTCTAAGAAGGGGGAAATGCTTACGCGCGTTGTCATCCTGAGCCTGGCGCTCTGCGGCGCGGCACAAGCGGAGGAGACGGTGGCCTTCTTCGGCATCACCTTGCTGGATTCCTCGCTTCAAACCGCCGAACTGGGCCAGGACCCGGCAGAGCTTGCCCGGCTGGCAATGCTGGAAGAGCAGGTGCGCGCGCGCTTTACGGAGGAGGGCTATGCGCTGGCCGATCTGACCCCGGTGGCCAAGGAACGCGACCGGATCGTGAACCCGGCGAAATGCTATGGCTGCGACACGCGCATGGCCGCAAAGCTGGGCGCCGATTATGCGCTGGTGGGCGAGGTTCAGAAGGTCTCGAACCTGATCCTGACCATGAACCTGCAGATGCGCAGCGCCGCGACCGGCCAAATGGTCAAGGGCCGCGTGGTCGATATTCGCGGCAACACGGACGAAAGCTGGACGCGCGGCATGCGCTACATCTTGAACAACACATTCTTCAGGGAGGAGGAGGAATGAACAGACGGTATTTGCTGATGTCGGGGGCGGCGCTGGCGCTGGTGCCCGGCATGGCGCTGGCCCATGGGCCGAGCCGGCAGAAGATCACGCTGACGACCGAGGTGGCGGCGGAGCCTGCCGAGGTCTGGGCCGTGATCGGCAATTTCCAGGACATGAGCTGGCACCCGGCGGTGGTGTCGCAGGAGGGACAGGGCGGCAACGAGATCGACGCCACCCGCATGCTGTATCTGAGCGACGCGGGCGCCGACGGTCCCAAGATCGACGAGATCCTGTACAAATACAGCGCCGAGAAAATGTCCTATTCCTACCGCATCACCGAGGTGGCGGTGGAGGTGCTGCCGGTCACCAATTATTCCTCGCATCTGACCGTGATGCCGCGCGACGGCGGCGGTTCGGTGGTGGAATGGCGCGGCGCCTTCTATCGCGGCTACCCCAACAACGATCCGCCGCCCGAGCTGAACGACGAGGCCGCCATCGCGGCGGTGTCGGCGGTCTATCAGGCCGGGCTCGACGCGCTGGTCGAGCGGTTCGGTGCGCCCGCTTCGTAATACGGCGCTGAGCCTTGCGCTGACCCTCGCCGCATGGCCCGCGGCGGGGGATGTGGCCTTTGTGACCTGCCAGAACGGGGACGCGGTCAGCGTTCTGGACTTGTCCACCGGAGAGGAACACGCGCGCTGGACCGTTCCGGGGAAACCGGCGGGCGTGGCGGTGGACACGGGCGGCGCGGTCTACACCGTGTCGCCCGACAGCAAGGCGGTGCGGCGGTTTTCCTTTGCGGGCGAGGTGCTGGCCGAGGTCACGCTGGACGGCGGCCCCATCGCCGCGACCTATGACGCGGCGCGCGACCGGCTGTTCGTGTCGGACTGGTACAACGCCCGGCTCTGGGTGCTCGACGGCGCAACGCTGGCGCCGCTGGGCGAGCTGCCCGCCGATGCCGCGCCCTCCGGGCTGGCGCTGTCGCCGGACGGGGCGGTGCTGGCCGTGGCAGAGCGCGACGCCGACCGTGTCCGCTTTTACGACGCCGCAACCCTGACCCTGCGCCACACCACGCGCGTCGGCACGCGACCGTTCGGGCTGGGCTTTGCCCCGGACGGGCGGCTGTTTGTCGGCAATGTCGGCAGCAACGACGTGACGGTGATCGACCCCGCGTCGGGCGAGGTGCTGGCCACGCTGCCGGTGGGGGAACGCCCCTATGGCGTGGGCTTTGCCGCAGGCCGCGCCTTTGTCACCAACCAATATGCCGACACGGTCAGCGTCATCGCGCTCGACGATCTGAGCCCGGTCGGCGTGATCGAGGTCGGCGAATACCCCGAAGGCATCGCCGCCACCTCGGACGGGCATATCGCGGTCGCCAACTGGTTCGACAACACGCTGAGCCTGATCGACGCGGAGACGCTGGAGGTGGTGGCCAGCTACGGCACCGCCGACGGGCCCCGCGCCTTCGGCGCCTTCATCCTGCACGGAGACCTGCCATGAGACCTGCCCTTGCCGCCCTGCTGATCCTCACCGCCCTGCCCGCCTGGGCCGGGGAGGCCTGGGACTCGGTCCGCTATCAGCTCTATGGCGACCGGGCGATGCTGGAGGGCGCCGGGGTGATCGCGCTCGACGCCCCCTATCGCACCGCCAATGACGCCCGCACCCGGATCGCCGCGCAGGTGGCCGCGCCGCCGGGCGCGCGGATCGGCAAGGTCTCGGTGGTGCTCGACGAGAACCCGATGCCGGTTTCGGCGGTCTTTACGCTGAAAGAGCCTCAGCAACGCTTCTTCTTCGACACGACGCTGCGCATCAACGGGCCGACCCCGGTGCATGTGGTGGCCGAGATGAGCGACGGGCGGCTCTTCGTGTCAGAAGCCTTCGTCAAGACCTCGGGTCAGGGCGCCTGCGCGGCGCCGCCCGGCACCGACCCCGAGGCGGCGCTGGCGACGCTGGGCGAAATGGTGCTCACGGTTACGGGCGATGTGCCCGGCAGCGCGGCGGAGCGGCTGGCGGGGCTGGCGGCCCGGCTGAAGCGGCTCGACGTGGACATCTCGCACCCGTCGCATTCGGGCATGCAGATGGACCAGATCACGCTGCTCTTCCTTCCCATGCGCTATGTGGAGCGGGTCGAGATCCAGACCGACGGCGGCGGCTATGTGGAGATGACCGGCAGCATCTCGCTCTCGGAAAACCCGCAGGTAAGCCTCTCGGTGCCCGGCGCCACGCGGTCGGTGGATGTGACCATGACCGACATCTCGGGCACGGTGACCACGGCGCACAAGGATCTGGCGGGGTTCTGAGCGGCGGAAAACCACCCTGTACGATACCGTCATTCTGCGGTATATATAGCGGCATGATTATGCCCTCCCCGGAGTCTGCCATGACCGCCCGCGCCCGCAAATCCACCAGCATGACGCTCGACCCCGCGCTTCTCGACGAGGCGCGGCAACTGGGGATCAATATCTCGCGCGCGGCGGAAAGCGGCGTGGCCGCCGCCATCTCGGCCGAACGCGCCCGGCAGTGGAAAGCGCAGCATGCGGGCGCCATTGCCGATTACAACGCCTTTATCGACACGCAGGGGGTGCCGCTGGCGGACCGGCGCAAGTTCTGAGCCATGGCCGCGCAGTTCGATCTCTACCGCATGGGCGACGGCACGCTTGTGACCGTGCTGCAAAGCGACCTGCTCGACGGGCTTCAGACCCGCGTCGTGGCGCCCCTGATCCCTGCAGACCAGATCGGCCGGGTGATGGCGCCGCTCAACCCTTCGGTGCAGGTGGGGGCGGAGCGCTTCCTGCTGATGCCGCAGCTTGCCGCAACGCTGACCGTGGCCGAGCTGGGCGAGCGGGTGGGTTCGCTGGCGGTGATGCGGGACGAGATCGTGCGCGCGCTGGACGCGCTGCTCTCCGGGGTGTGAGGGAGCGGTGGGCAAGGATTGCCCACCCTACAGGCGACCGGCCGGAAATGCGGATCGCCCTGCCTTTCATCTTTCTAGGAATACGCCCGCCGGAGGCGCACCGCCTTACTCCGTTTACGGCTGCGGCTCCCGTGGGGTGCCCCGCTCTGTCGGATAGTCCTGAAACACCCAGCCATCGGTGCCCTCGGGAAACCAGTAGACCGTCGAATAGCCGTACTCCAACGCCCGCTTCGCGGCGTTCCAACTCATCCAGCACTCCGCCAGGCAGAAAAACAGCACCGGGTGCGCCAGGTCGCCCCCCGTCGCCTCCGCCAGCCCCGCGCGGAAATAGGCCTCGGTCACATCGGCAATCGCGCCATAGCCCACATTGGGCAGCCAGATCGCGCCGGGAATGCTGTCGCGCGGCTTGTCGCGCCAGATCGTGCCTTCGGGCAGGTTGGCGGGTTTCGGTGCCTGCGGCAGCACGTCGATGAAGGCCACCGCCCCGGACTGCCAGAGCGCAAACGCCACTTCGGCATCGACCACCGTGGCCCCTGTCAACGTATCGGGCACCGGCCCCCGGTAGTGATCCATGCGGTAGCCCTCGGGCTCCGGCTCTCCGGCAAAGGCCAGCGCCGGCAGCAGCAGCGCCACCGCCAGCGCCCGGATCATTGTCCGACCTCGAGCATCCCGTCGCCCATGTCGCGTACCAGCGGCACTCCGGCCTCGGCCAGCAGCGCGTCGATCTCGCCCTGATTGCGGCGGATCAAAGAGTTCAGCTTGCGCTGCCAGACCTTCTCGCCCTGCCGCACCCCCATGGTGATGCGGTAGAAAAGTTTGGGAAAGGCCGCCTCGTGCAGCAGCGGGATCACCGTCAGATCCGGGTGGTCGCGCCGGACCAAAGGCCCTGCCAGCGGCCCCCAGAGCACCGCCGCGCCGATCTCGCCCGCAGCCAGATCGTTCAGCATATCGACGGCGGGGCTTTCATGGCGGCGGTCGACCACCAGATGATAGGGCCGCGCCTTGCCGATGAGCCCGTAGCGCGCCATATGCGTCGCGGGCGGCGAGCCCGCCACCACACCGATGGAGAGCCCCTGTAGCCGGGGATCGGAAAGCTGCGTCACCTCCGCCAGCGGCCCGTCCGTGGGCACCACCAGAACATAGACCGAGGTCATGTAATGGTTGGTGTTCAGCACCAGCTCGTGGCCCTGGGCATAGCCCATCACCACATCGCATTTCCCCGCCTTCAGCGTGTTGCGGATGAACCCCGTCGCCATCGGATACCAGGTGTACTGCACCGGCAAATCCAGCTTCGACGCGATCAGCTCGGCCAGCCGGTTCTCATAGCCCGATCCGTCCTGCATCGACATCGGATCGTTGGCCGGATCGGCGCAAACCCTGAACGCTGTCCGGGAGACGAGATCAGAGGTTTGCGCGTCACCCGGCCCGCCGTGGAAGACCAGCAGGGCCGCCAGCACCGCCGCAAGACAGCGGCGCAGGTTACGACCCCATGCAGGCATTTTCCATCTCGGCAAAGACTTCACCTTTCTTCTCTTTCTTGGCGGGGCGGCCGCGCGCGATTGCGCCGGAGCCATGCGCCTTGAGATAGGTATAGATGTCGTCGAGGTAGCACATCACGTTGGGATTGGTGCCGAAGGCGGGCATCACCGAGTTCTCGGCCGCGCCGACCTTCTGGCGACCATTGGTCACGACGTCGATGAAATCGTAATAATCCAGATCGAGCGCCGAGTTCTTCAGCGCCGGGGCATAGGTCGAGCCTTCGCCATCCGGGCCGTGGCAGACATGGCACTCGGCGTGGTAGCGACGAAAGCCTGAGAAGGTCGGCCAGTCCACCGTGCCGTCTTCGGCCACGTTGAAGGTGGGCACGCCGTCATCGGTGTAATAGCGTCCGTCTTCTTCGTAGGCCGCCTTGATGTTGGGGTCGTCCATCGAGACCTTGTCCGCCGCGGAAAGGGCGGTGGCCGAGACGAGGCAGGCGGCGGCTGCAAGAAGGCTGAGGGATCGGGTCATGGTCACCTGTCCTGAGGAATTTTGGAGGGATGGGGGCCGGCGCGGGCGTGATGCCGCGCCGGCCCGGCGCAAGGTCTGCGGATCAGTCGGGAAGGGCAAAGACCGTCAGCTGGCCACCGAGCGCGGTGTAATCGGACAGTGCGGAATAGCCGCCCACCGCGCCAAGACCGTCGTTCGGATTGGTCAGGCCCGCCGCGAGGCCGATGCCTGCCCAGCCGCCGACGCCCGAGAGGATGCCGATATACTGCTTGCCGCCATGCTCGTAGGTCATCACGTTGCCGATGATGCCCGAGGGGGTCTTGAAGCGGTAAAGCTCCTCGCCGGTGTCCGCCGACACCGCCTTCAGATAGCCTTCGAGCGTGCCGTAGAACACCACGTCACCCGCGGTGGCCAGAGCGCCCGACCAGACCGAGAACTGCTCGGGGATCGACCACTTGATCTCGCCCGCGATGTTGTCCCAGGCGATGAAGTTGCCCATGCCGCCGTGGCTGTCGGGCGCCGGATACATCGCCAGCGTCGCGCCCACATAGGGCTGACCGGCGGTGTAGCTGACCCGGAACGGCTCGTAATCCATGCAGACGTGGTTGGTCGGCACGTAGAAGAGGCCGGTTTTCGGCGAGAAGGACGCCGGTTGCTGGTCTTTCGACCCCAGCGCCGCCGGGCAGATGCCGGTCGAGTTCACGTCCTCGCCGTTCTGCTCGGTGGAATATTCGGCCACAACCGCCGGGCGGCCATAGGTCGCCGAGTTCGGGTCCATGTCGACGCCGGTGGTCCAGTTCACCGCCGGATCGTATTTCTCGGCCACCAGCAGCTCGCCGGTGATGCGGTCGAGCGTATAGCCAAGGCCGTTCCGGTCGAAATGGGTGAGCAGCTTGCGCATCTCGCCGTTCACTTCCTGATCGGTCAGGATCATCTCGTTGATGCCGTCATAATCCCACTCGTCATGGGGCGTCATCTGATAGACCCATTTGGCCATGCCGTCGTCGGGATCGCGCGCCATGATGGTCATCGACCAGCGGTTGTCGCCGGGCCGCTGCGCCGGGTTCCAGGTCGAGGGGTTGCCGGTGCCGTAATAGATCAGGTCGGCCTCGGGATCGTAGGAATACCAGCCCCAGGTGGTGCCGCCGCCGATCATCCACTGATCGCCTTCCCAGGTGTTGGTGCCCGAGTTCTCGCCCACCGGCGTGCCAAGATGGGTGGTGGTCTGCGGGTCCATCAGGATATCGCTGTCCGGGCCCATGGAATAGGCGCGCCATTCCAGTGCCCCGGTTTCCATGTTGTAGGCCGTCACCGAGCCGCGCACGCCGAATTCGCCGCCGGAAATCCCGACGATCACCTTGTCCTTGACCGGCATCACCGTGGCGGTGTTGGTCTCGCCCTTGGACGCGTCGCCGTTCATCACCTCCCACAGCACCTCGCCGGTGTTGGCATCGAGCGCCACCACCTTGGTGTCGGCCTGGTGCAGGAAGATCTTGCCGTCGGCATAGGCCACACCCCGGTTCACCGTGTCGCAGCACATCACCGGAATGACGTTCGGATCCTGCTTGGGTTCGTAACGCCACTTGATGCGGCCGTCCTCGTTGAGATCGAGCGCATAGACGATGTTGGGGAAAGGCGTGTGCACGAACATCGTGTCGCCCACCACCAGCGGAGAGCCCTCGTGCCCGCGCAGAACGCCGGTCGAGAAGGTCCAGGCGACCTGTAGGTCGTCCACATTGCCGGCGTTGATCTGGTCAAGCTCGGAATAACGCTGGTTGGCATAGTCGCCCGTCTGGATCGCCCATTGCGCGGGGTTGTCCATCTGGGTCATCAGGTCGTCGTTGGCCATGGCCATGGTCGCGGCGCATAGAGCCACACCCGACGTCAAAAGCGTCAGCTTCTTCATTTCCTACTCCCTTGGGTTTTCGGCGTTATCCGCCTGCGGCCATGCAGTCCCGGGCCGCTGTTCTCCTCCAGATACGGGGCCTCTTCTCCTCCCCCCGAATCCTGGACGTGGTGGTCTTGGTTAAGAGCCTCCCTCCATGCTGAATGTTGCCAGATATGCGATCACATCGGCGCGTTCCTGGTCCTTGCGCAGACCGGCAAAGGACATCTTGGTGCCCTTGGCGAAATCGCGCGGCTTGGTCAGAAACGCGTCGAGCTCTTCCGGCGTCCAGGTGCCGTCCTTCTCGGACAGGGCCTTGAGCGCGTCGGAATAGTCGAAACCGGGTTCGGCGGCGATGGTGCGGCCCACGACGCCGTTCAGCACCGGGCCGGTCTTGGCCTCGGCTCCCTCGCCCACCGCGTGGCAGGCCTTGCACTTGCGGAAGACCTTCTCGCCGGCGGCGGGGTCTCCGGGCAGGTCGCCATGGCTGTCGGCCAGGGCCATCCCGGCCGACAGTAGCGTCATGCACGCGGTTGCGAGCAGTTTGTCGAGCATAAGGTCCTCCTCCCTAAGTCAGCTCTGAAGTCAGGTCAGCCTTTCCGCATGCCAGGCCACATGGTCGCCCGCGAAGCTGTTCACGAAGAAATACGAATGGTCGTACCCTTCCTGCATCCGGAACGTCGCCGACTGGCGCCGCTTGGCAATGGCCGCGGCCAGCGCCTCGGGCTTCAGCAGGTCGAGGAACTGGTCGCTCGCCCCCTGATCCACCAGGATGTCGCCCTTCCAGCCGTGCTCCTCCAGCAGCAGCGTGGAATCATGGGCGGCCCAGCCGCTCTCGTCGTCGCCCAGATAGGCCGAGAGCTGCTTGCGCCCCCAGTCCGACTGGGTCGGATGCGCGATCGGCGCAAAGGCCGACAGGCTGTCGTAAAGTTCCGGGTTGCGGATCGCGAGGGTCAGCGCCCCGTGCCCGCCCATGGAATGGCCGGTGATGCCGTGCTTGCCGTTCACGCCCTCCATCCCCTCGACGATGCTGCGCAGCTCCGAGGTGATGTAGTCGTACATCTGGAAATGCGGCTTCCAGGGATCGCGGGTGGCGTTCACATAGAACCCCGCCCCCTGCCCGAGATCATAGGCTTCGTCATTGGCCACCCCCTCGCCACGCGGCGAGGTGTCGGGAAACACGACCGCTAGGCCGTGCTTCGCCGCATGTTCCTGAAACCCGCCCTTGGTCATGGCGTTCTCATGGGTACAGGTGAGCCCCGAGAGATACCACAGCACCGGCACCGGGCCATCCTTGGCCTGCGGCGGCATATAGACCGCAAAGGTCATCTCGCAGCCGCAGGTGTTGGACGGGTGCTTGTAGACGGACTGGGTGCCGCCGAAGCTCCGGTTCTGGGAAACGATCTCCATGGCTCAGTATTCCACCACCGCGCGGATCGACTTGCCCTCGTGCATCAGGTCGAACCCGTGGTTGATCTCCTCAAGCTTGAGCTTGTGGGTGATCATCGAGTCGATCTCGATCTTGCCGTCCATGTACCACTCGACGAATTTCGGCACATCGGTGCGGCCCTTGGCGCCACCGAAGGCGGTGCCTTTCCAGACCCGGCCGGTGACCAGCTGGAACGGACGGGTGGAAATCTCGGCCCCGGCGGGCGCCACGCCGATGATCACCGACACGCCCCAGCCGCGATGCGAGCATTCCAGCGCGTCGCGCATCACCTTGACGTTGCCGGTGGCGTCGAAGCTGTAATCCACCCCGCCGATCTGGTCGGCGCCGCGCTTGGTCAGATCGACGATGGCCTGCACCGTGTTCTCGACCTTGGACGGGTTCACGAAATGGGTCATGCCGAACTTCTTGGCCATCTCGGCCTTGTCGTCGTTCAGGTCGACGCCGATGATCATGTCGGCCCCGGCCATGCGCAGACCCTGGATCACGTTGAGGCCGATGCCGCCCAGACCGAAGACGGCGGCGGTCGCGCCGATCTCGACGCCGGCGGTGTTGATCACCGCGCCGATGCCGGTGGTGACGCCGCAGCCGATGTAGCAGATCTTGTCGAAGGGCGCGTCGTCGCGGACTTTCGCCAGCGCGATCTCGGGCATCACCGTGTGGTTGGCGAAGGTCGAGCAGCCCATGTAGTGATAGATCGGCGTGCCATCCAGCATCGAGAACCGCGTGGTGCCGTCGGGCATCAGGCCCTGACCTTGCGTGTTGCGGATCGCGGTGCAGAGATTGGTCTTGCCCGACAGGCAGGACGGGCATTCGCGGCACTCGGGGGTATAGAGCGGAATCACATGATCGCCGGGCTTCAGCGTGGTGACGCCCTCGCCCACTTCCACGACCACACCCGCGCCCTCATGGCCGAGAATGCAGGGGAACAGCCCCTCCGGGTCGGCGCCCGAGCGGGTGAATTCGTCGGTGTGGCAAAGCCCGGTGGCCTTGATCTCGACCAGAACCTCGCCCGCCTTCGGGCCTTCGAGGTTCACTTCCATGATTTCCAAAGGTTTGCCGGCCTCCAGGGCCACGGCTGCACGGGTGCGCATGCAGGTTCCTTCCTAGGTATCTAAAGTCGTTCTGACGCTCTGCGGCGATTGCCCAGAGTATGGGTGCGCTATCGCATACCGAACAATACACCCATTGGTGGGTATTCCCCGAAATGGACAGACGGCCCACCCTGTCCCATAGTCTGCGACGGGAGGAAAGCGCGATGTTGAATATCAAACAAATCGCCCTGAGCGCGGCCCTTCTGGGCTGTGCCGGGCCGCTGCTTGCGGCCGATTTTTCGGACCCGACCTGGCCTTGCGTCCAGCGCAAGGTCGAACACCTGTCCATCGGGCTGATGTGGCCCGCACCACTGGCCAAGCTGAAGCTGACCCCCGAAACCGACCGCGCCGCCGAAGAGCTGGCCGAAACGCTGGCACTGCGCCGGGTCGATCTCGATGCCGCCCGGGTTGCGGCAGAGGCGTTTGCCGAGAGCGAGGGGCGCGATACCGCGCTCATGGGCGAGATCTTTGCCCGGGTCTTCGACAAGCTGGCGACGCGGCGCACCCGGATCATCGGAGGAATCGGGGCATTTTCGACCAGCCAGATCGCCCTGTCCGAACGCATCGACGCGACCCGCGGCGAGATGGACGCCCAGATGGCGCTGGAGACGCCGGATTACGACCGGGTGGACGCGCTGGAGGAACAACTCGACTGGGACCAGCGGATCTTTACCGACCGGCAGAAGACGATCACCTATCTCTGCGAAACCCCGGTGCTGCTGGAAAAGCGGCTCTATGCGTTGGCGCAGATGCTGTACGAGACTGCGCAGCCGGACGGGGGATAAGCGTACGCCCCCGACGCCGGCCCGACTATTCCCATTCGAGTTCGGTAAAGGCCACCGTCGCGTTCCGCGCGTTATAGGCCTCGAAAAGCGCCCAGGCGCCTGCCTCGCTCTCGGCGATATGGGTCACCGCCTCGCCCAGCCGTTCTCCGGCGGCGATGGCGGCGCGGGTGTCTTCGGCCAGCACCTCCAGATAGTGCCGCAGCGGCGCCCCGCCCTCAGGCCAGTCCAGCACCGGCCCGCCATGGCCCGGCACCAGCCGCGCCACCGCCATGTCCTGAAGCGTGTCCAGCACCGTCTGCCAGCCGCGCAGGCTTCCATCCAGCGCCGGCGCATGCGCGTCGAACACCAGATCGCCCGCAAAGAACGTGCCCGTCGCGCGGTCGAACGCGGTCAGATCGCTGCTGGTATGCGCCGTGGGCCAGACCTGCAATTCCAGCATCCGCCCGCCCAGATCCAGCGAGACCGCCCCGGCAAGCCCCCGGTCCACATGCGGCATCTCGCTGCCCAGAAAGCGCGGCATGCCGATCAGCCGCGCGAAACTCTCAAGATAGCTGTCCCGCCGCTCGGCCAGCGCCCGGGCCAGATTCGCGTGGCCGATCACCTCGGCGCCGGAAAACACCGACGCCCCGAGCACGTGATCTGGATGCATATGGGTCAGAACCATATAGGCCACCGGCAGATCGCTCCGGGCGCGGATCGCACGGTAGAGCGCCTCGCCCATCCAGGCCGCCGAGCCGCTGTCGATCACCGCCACCGCCCGGGAACCGATCACGAACCCCAGATTCGATACATCCCCGCCGTTCTCCGCATCCGGCTCGGCAATCTCTCCCCGATGCACAAAGACCCCCGGCGCGATCTCGGTCACGTCCAGCGCCGGACCCGCCGGGCGACAGACCGCCCCCGCGATCGCGGGCGGATCCGCCGCCAGCGCCGCCACGCAGTCGGCGTGGCTGCCCGCCTCGTATCCGGGCAGCAGCGCGTCGCGGCAGGATGCCCCCGCCAGCGTCGCGCAGAGCGTTACCACAGCTTCGAACATGGCCCGTCCTCCCGTGCCCAGCCTCGCCCCGCGCAAGGATGTGATCCATACCGACCATGCGCTCGGTATCGGCAACCGGCGAAATCTGGCACACTGTGCCCCACATCCCATGCGAGGAGGAGAAGCATGGACCGCAAGACTCTCACCGCCGCGGTGCTGGCAGCAGCATGCGCTTTTCCGGCGCTGGCCGCCGACAATCCCAACCCGCTGACCGCAAGCCCGACCTGGGATTCGCTGCGCGAAGACGTCACCGGCATGGCCGGGCCGGTCGCCCCCGCCAATGGGCTCTTTACCGTCGAGGCCCCCTATCGCGCCGAGGACGCGGCCACGGTGCCCATCCATATCGTGCAGCAGGATCCCTCCCTGCGCATCGAAACCGCCACGGTGGTGATCGACGAGAACCCCGCGCCGGTGGCCGGCGCGTTCCGGTTCTCTCCCGCCATGGCGCCGCTCGATTTCGAGATGCGGGTGCGGGTGAACCAGTATTCCAACATCCGCGTCATTGCCGGCACGCCGCAGGGGCTGCGCATGGACGGGCGCTTTGTCAAGGCGTCCGGCGGCTGCTCGGCCCCGGCCACGAAAGACCCCGAAAAGGCGCTGGCCGGGCTTGGGCAGATGAAACTGCGGCTGTTCGGAGACCCCCCGGCGATCTCGACCCCGCGCCGCGAGGCACAGATCCTTGTGCGCCATCCGAACTATTCCGGGTTGCAGCGCGACCAGATCACCCAGCTTTTCATCCCGGCGCATTTCATCGACCATCTGGAGGTGTGGCAGGGCGACGAAATGCTGTTCTCCATGGATGGCGGCATCTCGATCAGCGAAAATCCCAGCTTCCGGTTTTCCTATACGGACAACGGCGCGCCGGCGCTGGCGGTGAAGGCCACCGACACCGAAGGCAACCGCTTCGAGACGGTGCTGCCGAAAGCCGGCGGCTAGCGTCCCGGCGCCGCCGGCACGACGCTCCTTGCGCCCGCCGCCTCAGAAGCTCGGCGGCGTGCAGGCGCTTACGACCTCGCACACCTCTGTCCCGACATTCCGGAACCGGTGCGGCGTGTTGGAATTGAAGTAATAGGCGTCGCCCGTCTTCAGCACATGCACCTCGTCGCCCACGGTGACCTCAAGCGTGCCGGAGACGATCACCGCGCATTCCTCGCCCTCATGCGACAGGGCACGGCGGCCCGAGTCCTTTCCCGGCTCGTAGAATTCATGCAGCATCTGGAGGCTGCGGCCCGGCCGCTGCGGCGCGACCAGAAGGTATTTCACCCCCGGCGCGCCAATATCGACATGTTCGCCCCGGCGGTAGACGGAGGCGTCCTGTCCCGAGAGTTCGAAACTGAAGAAGGTGGCCAGATCCATCGGAACCCCGTCGAGGATCTTTTTCAGCACCGAGACCGACGGCTGCATCGTCATCGCCTCGATCTGTGAGATCGTGCCCGAACCGACACCGGCGCGGCGCGCAAGCTCCCGCTGCGACAGGCCCTTGGATTTGCGCACCACGCGCAGCCGGCGGGCGACAATGGCGTCACTGGAGGTCGATGACATGAGCGGATGTGCTTTCCTGCTTCCGATCCGAAGCAGTGTCATATGAAAAACCTGCGGTTTCAATGGGGAAACAGGGCGGAAGAAATCAGGATTGTCCGGTTTCCGAAGCGGTGAGAGGCTATGCCGGATGCCCCGACCGGAGACAGACCATGAACGCCCACAGCAATACGACCTCCAGCTTCTGGATGCCCTTCACCCCCAACCGCGCCTTTGTGCAGAACCCCAAGCTGATCACCGCCGCAGACGGCATGTATTACACCGCCTCGGACGGGCGGCAGATCCTCGACGCGACCGCCGGACTCTGGTGCGTCAACGCCGGACACAACCGGCCGCGCATCGTCGAGGCGGTGCGGAAACAGATCGGCACGCTCGATTACGCACCGCATTTCAATTTCGCCACCCCGCAGGCCTTCGAGCTGGCCGAGCAGTTGGTCGCGCTGTTCCCCGACGGGCTCGACCATGTGTTCTTCACCAACTCCGGATCGGAGTCGGTGGACACCGCGCTGAAGATCGCGCTGCATTATCACCGCATGCGCGGCGACGGTGCGCGGACCCGGCTGATCGGGCGTGAGCGCGGCTATCACGGCACCGGCTTCGGCGGCATTTCGGTGGGCGGGATCGTCAAGAACCGCATGCATTTCGGCTCCCTCCTGACCGGCGTCGATCACATGCGCCACACCCACGATCTGGAGCGCAACGCCTTTTCGCACGGCTGCCCGGAGCATGGCGCGGAGCTGGCCGACGATCTCGTGCGGCTGACCGAGCTGCACGATCCCTCGACCATCGCCGCGGTCATCGTCGAGCCCATGGCGGGCTCGACCGGGGTGCTGCTGCCGCCGAAAGGCTATCTCCGGCGCCTGCGCGAGATCTGCGACCGCTACGGCATCCTGCTGATCTTCGACGAGGTCATCACCGCCTACGGGCGGCTCGGGAAGGCTTCGGCGGCGGAGTATTTCGGGGTGACCCCGGACATCATGACCACGGCCAAGGGGCTGACCAACGGTGTGGTGCCGATGGGGGCGGTGATGGTGAGCGGCAAGATCTACCAATCCGCGATGGAGCACGCGGATGCGCCGATCGAGCTGTTCCACGGCTACACCTATTCCGCCCATCCGGTCGCCGTGGCGGCCGCGCAGGCGAGTCTGGCGACCTATGCCGCAGAGGGGCTTTTCGCCCGCGCCGAGGCGCTGTCGGGCCTCTGGGAAGAGGCGGTGCACGGGCTGAAGGGGCTGCCGCATGTGAAGGATCTGCGCAATCTCGGGCTTGTGGCCGGGATCGAGCTGGAGAGCCGCGACGGCGCCCCCGGCGCGCGGGCGGCCGAGGCGATGAACAAGGCCTGGGACGCGGGGATCATGATCCGGGTGACCGGCGACATCATCGCGCTGTCGCCGCCGCTGATCGTCTCGGAAGACGAGATCCAGATGCTGTTCGGCAAGCTGGCCGGGATCCTGCGAACCATTGCCTGAGACGGATTGGGAGGGGTGAAAGGGGGGTGGGCAGATTGCCCACCCTACAATTGTGCGTTGCCCCAGCGCGGAATCAAGGCCGAAGCCCGCCTCTCACACATCGCAAAGCGATGTGTTGCCGGCAGGGGTTTGCAAGCAAACGCCGAGAGGCGCGCAGGCGCCGGACCGTCTCCGCGGTCTGGCGCTTTGGTGACGTTTGCGCTGCCTGTTGGGGTCCTTCGGATGTGGCAGGGATAAATCGAGAGATTCGACAGGCAGAGCGCCAGCCCAAGGTCCGGCGCTTGCGCGGCTAAGCCCGTGCTCACTCGTAGGGTGGGCAATCTGCCCACCGCCCTTTCACCCCTGCACCACACCCTTCACCAGATCCGCCGCCTTCTCGCCGATCATCACTGTCGAGGCGTGGGTATTGCCGCGCACCACGCGCGGCATGATCGAGGCATCCGCGACCCGCAGCCCGCTGACCCCGCGCACCCGCAGTTGCGGGTCCACCACGGAGTCTTCGTCCCCGCCCATCCGGCAGGTGCCGACCCCGTGGATGTCGGAGCCCGCCGCCTCGCGCACGAAAGATAGCAGCGCCGCCTCGTCCTGTACGCTCGGGCCGGGCCGCAGCTCCTCGGCGATCAGCACCGACAGCACCGGCTGCGCGGCGATCCTGCGGATCAGCCGGACCCCCTGGATCAGCGCGTTGCGGTCGTAGTCCGTCTGCAGAAAGTTGAAGCGGATGCGCGGCGCCGCGCGCATGTCAGGACCCGACAGGGTGATGTCGCCGCGCGCGTCTGGCGCCAGATGCTCGGGGCTGATGGTAAAGCCCGAGAATGGGTGTTGCCGCGCGCCCGTGCTGGTGCGTTCGGCGACGCTCCAGTTCGACAGGGTGATTTGCAGATCGGGCCGGTCGAGCGCCGGATCGGTGCGGGTGAACCCGCCGACATAGATCCCGGTCTCCGATAGCACCCCCTTGCGGGTCAGCCCGTAGCGCAGCCCCGCCAGCCCCCGCCGCCAGACACTGTTGGCCAGATCGTTGACAGTGACCGGCTCGGTGCAGCGGAACATCACCTGAAGCGAAGTGTGATCCTGCAGGTTCCGCCCCACCTCCGCCCGATCCACGACGGGTGCGATGCCCTGCGCCATCAGCCCGGCGGCGGGGCCGATGCCCGACACCATCAAAAGCTGCGGCGCCGCGATGGTGCCCGCGCTGACGATCACCTCGCCTGCCGCCCGCGCATGCAACGGCGTGTCGTCGCCCGTGCGGCGCAGCGCCACGCCCCGGCAGGTCCGGCCCTCGAAGAGCAGCCGCTCGACCGTGCAATCGGTCAGGATGCGCAGATTGGGCGGCGCGGATTTCAGATAGGCGCGGGCCGAGCTCCAGCGCCGGCCGCGCGCGGTGTTGAACTGGTAATAGCCGAACCCGTCCTGCGCGGCGCCGTTGAAATCGTCGTTGCGCGGCAGATCGGCGGCATAGCAGGCCGAGAGCACCGCCTCGGGCAGCCGCCCGCCGCGCGTGCTGTCGGAGATCTTCACAGGGCCGCCGCTGCCGTGCCATTCGCTCTCGCCCAGGAAATGATCCTCGGAGCGGCGGAAATAGGGCAGCACCTCGCGGAACGACCAGCCGCTGCAGCCGAGGGCGGCCCAGTCGTCGAAATCGAGATGATTGCCGCGCAGGAACATCATGCCGTTGATCGAGCTGGACCCGCCCAGAACCTTGCCGCGCGGCTGATACATGCGCCGCCCGTTCATCTCGGGCTCGGGTTCGCCCTCATACATCCAGTTGAGGCGCGGGTTGGCGAAGAGCTTGGCATAGCCCATGGGCAGATGCACCCAGGGCGAGCGGTCGCGCGGCCCCGCCTCGATCAGCAGCACGGAGCGGCGGCGATCTTCGGCCAGGCGAGCGGCGACGGCGCAGCCCGCCGAGCCCGCGCCGACGACGATGTAATCGTATGGGCCCCCGTCCAGAAACGGCGCGTCGGGGATGGTCGTGGTCATCGAGGGGCCTTTCAGGATTTTTTGCGTCTGCTCAGCAGCATCGCGAGCATGGCGATCACCGCGAAGAGCAGCAGTTGCGACGAGATGGCGGCGACGGTGGGGTCGATCTTGTCGCGCAGCGCCGCGAACATGACTTTCGGGAGCGTGGCGTTCTGCCCGCCCGAGACGAACATGGCGACCACGACCTCGTCGAGCGAGGTGACGAAGGCCAGCAGCCCGGCGGCCACCAGAGAGCCGCGCAGGTTCGGCAGGATCACGTCGATCCAGATGCGCCAGCGGGTGGCGCCGAGGCTTTCGGCGGCGCGTTCGAGCTGGTCGTCGAACTCGGCAAAGCCCGCGCTCATCACCACGAAGACGATGGGCAGCGCCAGCGCCGTGTGGCCCAGCACAAGCCCGGTCAGGCTGCCGACCATCTTCACGCTGCTCAGCACAAAGAAAAGGCCGATGGCGACAAGGATCGAGGGCACCACCGCAGGCAGCATCAGCACCCCGCCGGCCAGTGCCCGCCAGCGCGCCGTCATCCGGCGCATGGCGCTTGCGGCCAGCGTGCCCAGCGGCAGCGACAGCGCCACGGTCAGCAGCCCGACCAGCCCGGAGGTGACGGCGGCCGAGCGCCAGGTCGGCGAGCTCCAGAACTCGCGATACCAGCGCAGCGACCAGGAGCTGGGCGGGAATTCGAGGAAGTCGTTGCCCGAGAAGGACATCGGTACGACAAGGAAAGACGGCGCCACAAGGAAGACCAGCAGCAGCACGGCATAAAGCGCAGGCAGGCCGCGCAGCAGCCGGGGAACGAGACCGGAGCGGGTCATTTTGTCTCCTTTCCGCCTGACAGGCGTCGGCGCAGCAGCAGGCTCAGCCCCAGCACGGCGAAGACGCAGATCAGCAGCACCACGCCGATGGCCGAGGAGGCGCCGAAATTGGAATAGGTGGAGAGGCTGCGCGCGATCCGCATCGAGATCACCTGCACGTTGCCGCCGCCCAGAATGGCCGGTGTGACGTAAAAGCCCAGCGACATCACGAAGACCAGGATCGTGCCCGCGAGGATGCCCGAGAGCGACAGCGGCAGGAATACCGACAGATAGGTGCGCAGCCCCGAGGCGCCCATGCTTTCCGAGGCTTTCAGCAGGTTGCCATCGACCGAGCGCATGGCGCTGATGGTCGGCAACAGGAAGATCGGCAGCATGATATGGGTCATCCCCAGCACCGTCGCGAATTCGTTGAAGGCCAGCGGCAGGGGTGCGTCGATCAGCCCCCAGTCCTGAAGCCAGGTGTTGAGCAGCCCGTTGCGCTGAAGGATCACCAGCCAGGCGTAGGCGCGCACCAGAAGCGAGGTCCAGAGCGGGAAGAGCACCGCTGCCATCACCAGCCCGAAGGCGCGCGGCGGCAGTTTCGCGACATAGCTCGCAAAGGGAATGCCCAGCACGAGGCAGCACAGCACCGTCTCGAAGGACACCCGGAAGGTGATCAGAAAGATCCGCCGATAGCTCGCCTGTTCGATCAGCCGCGCATAGTTCTCGCCGCTGAGCGCGCCGCTGCGGTCGAGCACCGACAGCCAGACCAGCCAGAGGCAGGGCAGCAGCACAAAGACCCCCACGGTCAGCAGCGCGGGCATCACGCCGATCCGCCCGAGGACAAAGCCGGTGAGCCGGTGCAGCGCGAGCGGCGCGCGGCTGTCGGGCGCGGGAAGACTCACCATCTCAGGACCGTCCGACATAATGCAGCGCGTCGCGGCGCAGGTAGACGGTGCAGCTTTGCCCCGGCGCCAGCGTCTCGATCCGGCTGGAGGAGACGCGCTGCGCCCGGATGGCGATCTCGCGCCCGGTGCCGAGCCGCAGCTTTACCAGCCAGCTGTCGCCCTGAAAGACGATGTCGCGCAGCTCGGCGGTCAGCGTCACCGGCGCGGCATCCTCGACCCAGGGCACAAGCTGCATGTCCTCCGAGCGCATCATCAGCAGCGGGCCGTCGCTGTCGTGTTCGGCGGGCAGGCCGGACAGGATCTGCGCCTGTTCCTCGGGGTCGAAGAGGATCGCTTCGCCAAGGAACTCCGCCACAAAGGCCGAGCTGGGGCGGCGGTAGATCTCTTCCGGCGGGGCGATCTGTTCGAAGCGTCCGTCGCGCATCACCGCCACGCGGTCGGCGATGGTCAGCGCCTCGCGCTGGTCGTGGGTGACGTAAAGCGTCGTGATCCCCAGCTTTTCATGAAGCTCGCGGATCTCGATCTGCATTTCCTCGCGCAGCGATTTGTCGAGCGCCGAGAGCGGTTCGTCCATCAGCAGGATTTCCGGCTCGTAGACGATGGCCCGCGCCAGCGCGACCCGCTGACGCTGCCCGCCCGACAGCGCGTCGATGCGGCGGGCGGCGAGATGGTCGAGCTTGACCGTCGCCAGCGCAGCCATCGCACGCTCCACCGCCTCGGGTCTGGGCACGCGGCGCAGTTTCAGCGGATAGAGGATGTTCTCCAGCACGGTCATATGCGGGAACAGCGCATAGTTCTGGAACATCACGCCAAAGCCGCGCTTGTTCGCGGGCAGGTGGGTGATGTCGCGCCCGTCCAGCCGGATCGAACCGCTGTCCGCCTCGACGAACCCCGCCAGCGCCATCAGAAGCGTGCTCTTGCCCGAGCCCGAGGCGCCGAGAATGGCCAGGAACTCTCCGCGCTGGAGGGTCAGGCTCACATCGTCGAGGACGACATGTTTGCCATAGGTTTTGCGAAGCGCGGTGATTTCCACGCTCTTGCCCACCCCGGCGAGGCCGGGGTGGGGGTGGATCGAAGGGGTATCCATCTTCATGTCGACTTATTCGGTCATCATGTTTTCGTAGAGCTCGCGCACGTGGTCGTTGTTCTCGACCCACCAGCCGATGTTCTGCACGATCAGGTCGTTCAGGTAATCGGGATGGGTGGGCAGCCGCTTGGCGACATCGTCGGGAATGAGGCCGGTGTCGAAGGCGGCGGGGATCACCGGGCCGTAGCTGATGTATTCGGTCAGCTTCGCCTGGCTTTCGGGATTGGCCATCTCGGCGATCAGCTTCATCGCCAGATCCTTGTTCGGGGCGCCTTTGGGCACGCCGAGGCAGTCGGTGGCCAGAATGCCCTGATTGAAGGTGAAATCGACCGGGCCGCCATCGTCCATGGCGCTCTGGAACCGGCCGTTCCAGCCGGTGGACATGTCGACCTCGCCGTCGCGCATGAGCTGGGCATGCTGGGCGCCCGACGACCACCAGACGGAAATGTCGTCCTTCAGCGCGAAAATCTTGGCCAGCGCGCGGTCGAGCCCCTCTTCGGTGGACATCACGTCATAGAGCTCTTCCGGCGCGACGCCATCGGCCAGCAGCGCCACCTCGATCTGGGTTTCGGGGTTGCCGCGCAGCGCGCGGCGGCCGGGGAACGCCTCGGTGTCCCAGAAATCCGCCCAGCTCGAGGGCGCCTTCGCGGCATAGGTTTCGGTGTTCCAGGCCATGACGGTGGCGTAGCCGTAGACGCCGACGCAATAGTCGGTCGCGGTGCCGGGCATGAACTGAGACTTGTCCACGATGGAATAGTCGATGGGCTCCAGGATGCCCTCCATGCCGCCGAGCGTGCCTTCGTAATCGGCGAGGAAAACGATGTCGCTGTAGACCGAGCCCGAGCCGACCTGCAGACGCACCGCCGGCAGCCCCTCGTCGGCGGTTTCGCTGCGCACCTCGATGCCGAGTTTCTCGCCCGCGGGCCCCCAGAGAACGGCGTTGCCACCCTCGTAGACCGAGCCGCCGGGCGACAGCACGTTCACCACACCTTCGGCATGCAGCGCCCCGGCGCCAAGCGAGACCAGCAGCGGCAGGCTGGTGGCGATGGTTGTTTTCTTCATTTTTGGTTTTCCCTGTTGGTTCGTATATATCAACGTTTGTTTCTTTTTTATGTATGCATCGCCTGTTGATGTCAATCCAAAGCTAACCTTTGAGTTTCAATACCTTACACGTGAACGCATCCATATCTTGCAGGAGAGGCACATGATTCCCCAGCCAGAACAGGGTTCGAACTTCGCCGGTCGGGGGCCGTCTGCGGCATATTTCCGGCCTGCGCGCTTAGAATAACGCAAAAAACGTTCCGAAATATAAGCTGGATGGTGGAAATTCGGCGCCCAACCGCGTATCTGTGCTGACATCTGCACATATACTCAACAAATGTTTCCTGGATACGAGGGCCGAGCGCATGAAAGAGACCACATCGTCCGAACGTGGCAAATCTGGACATATCCAGAGTCTCGCCAAGGGCCTCACCATCCTGGACGAGATCATCGCCGCGCCCGCCCCGGTCAAGCTCGCGCATATCATCAAGGCGCTGGAGATGGACAAGGCTTCGGCCTTTCGCTTCCTTCAAACACTTGAAAATATGGGATTTATCAGGAAGGATGCGGACACCAAGGAATATGAGCCCGGCGGGCGGCTCTATTACTGGGCGTCGCAACTGCGGAACAAGACCCGCATCATCGACACATTCCACGGGCATCTGGAGCGGCTGGCCGCGATGACGCAGCAAACGGCGCATCTGGGGCTTCTGCTCAACGACCGGGTGCTGCTGGCGGATTTCGCGACTTCGAACTCCATCGTTGCGATTCAACACACCATCGGCGGCATCGAGCCGTTGCACAGCTCTGCGGCGGCCAAGGCGATCCTGGCGCATCTTCCGGTGGAGCTTCAGGATCAACTTATTGAAAAAATTGAGTTTACCAAACATACGCCCCGCACGATCGAAAATGAAACCGATCTGCGCATGGATCTGAACATGACCCGCGAGCGCGGCTATGCCGTCGATGCCGGAGAATCATATGGCGGGCTCTACTGCGTCGCCCGCCCGGTTTTCGACGAGAACGGGCTGCCCTTCGCCTCCATCGGCATTTCCACGATCTCGGCACTCGTTGGCTCCGACAGTGAGAAATTCCACAACATTGTCAAAGCAATAGAGTCCGTCTCGGCAGAGATCACCGAAGAGATCCGTGCCCAGAGCAGGATCTGAAAGGCTTGACCTCGGCTGGCATCTGACATTTGTTCGCCATGAAACAACAAATGTTGACGGAGATTCGCATGAAGTCCTGCCTTATCGTGTCCGGCGGTTACGAGCCGCACCGCCCTCATGACGCCGCCGCCATCGTCGCGGGCGAGCTCGAGCAGCAGGGCTTCTCCGTCACGCTCAGCGACACGCTGTCGGCCTATGACGATCTCGACCTCGGATCCTACGATCTGATCGTGCCGAACTGGACCATCGGCGAGATGAGCGTGCCCACCGCCAAGCGCCTCTGGGCGGCGGTCGAGGCGGGCACGGGTCTGGGCGGGTTCCATGGCGGCATGGCCGACGCGTTCCGCAATTCCGACCGCTTCCGCTTTATCGTCGGCGGCTCCTACGCGGCGGAGCCGGGCGGCGTGACCGATTACCGCGTCAACATCACCCGGCCCGACGATCCGGTGATGCAGGGGCTTTCGGATTTCGACTACCGTTCGGAACAGTATTTCCTGCATGTGGACCCCTCGGTCGAGGTACTGGCCACCACCACCTATGACGGGTCGGTCTATGACTGGCTCGACGGTGCGGTGATGCCCGTGGTCTGGAAGAAGCGCTTCGGCAAGGGGCGGGTGTTCTTCTCGGCGCTCGGCCATGTGCCCGAGGAATTCGACGTGCCCGAGATGCGGACGCTGCTGATCCGTGGCCTCGTCTGGGCCGCGCGCTGAGGCGCCCCCGGATCACAGACATGCCCATCGTCCTTTACGTTCTGGCCCTGCTGACCTTCTGCACGGGCACCGCCGAGTTCGGCATTGTGGGGATCATCCCCTCTGTCTCGGCCGAATTCGGCGTGCCGCTGCCGGTCAGCGGCCTGCTGATCACCGCCTATGCGCTGGCGATGATCGCCGGTGCCATCGGCGTCAACCTGATCGCCACGGGGCACTCGCCCCGGCGGGCAATCCTGGCGGCGACCGCGCTGTTCGCTGTCGCCAATCTCGGCATTTCCATCGTGCCGAATTTCGCCACGCTGCTCGGGCTGCGCACGCTGTCGGGCCTGTCGCAAGGCGCGATCTACGGGCTGTCGACCGCCGCCGCGTCAAGCATCGTCGCCAGCCACCTGTCGACGCGCGCGGTGGCGCTGGTCTATGTCGGCCCGACGCTGGCGATGATCGCGGGGGTGCCGCTGAGTTCGGTACTGGCGACCATGGACAACTGGCGCGGGCCGTTTCTGGTGATCGGCATTGCCGCGCTTGGCTGCGCTCTGGCGCTGGTCCGCACCCTGCCCGAGCTTGGATCGCTGCGCATCCTGCATCTGTCGGCGATGGCCGGCCTGCTGCGCGAGGCACGCCTGCGGCTGATCTACGGCATGACGATCCTCGGTTTCGGCGGCTCGATGGTCGCCTATGCCTTCCTCCCCGCCACGCTGGAGGAGGTCGGCGGCGCCAGCGCGGCGAGGCTGGGGCTTTCGCTGTCGGTCTTCGGCATCGGGGCCTTTGCCGGGAATCTGCTGGCCGGATGGGCGGGCGACCGCTTCGGGATACGCGCCACCATGCTGGCCGTGCTGGCCGTGCTTGGTGTCTCGCTTGCCGGCATGCTGATGATCGCGGCGCAGGGGCCGCTGGCCTTCGCCGTGCTCTTCGTGTGGGGCGCGATGGCCTTCTCGCTTCCACCGCTGCTACAGAATGCGGCCATCGGCATCGCCCGGGAAAGCGGCTCGGAAACGGCGGGCGCCGGCCTGAACATCGCGGCTTTCAACGTCGGGATCGGGACGGCGGGGCTGGCCGGCGGGCTGCTGGTCGCCGTCGGAGACCTGACGACACCTCTGCTGGCGGCGACCATTGCGGTGCTCGCGGCAATCCCGGTGGCGACACGGTTGCGCTGAGCGGCAGAGGGCACGAGCCGGGAAGGTGGGTCAGAAGAAGCAGACGACCTCGGCCTCGGCCTGCGCGCGGCGCAGATCGGCGACCAGATGATTGGCGGCGGCGGCGCTGTTGAACACCGCCATGCGTTCGCCGCCGGTCAGCCGCATGGACAGCACCGTCTCGGCATCGACATAGGCCGCATAGGGCAGGATCGCCGCGATCTCGTCGATCGAGCAGGCGCATTGCCGCAGCGCCTGCCGGGTCTGCCCGTTCGAGGCCATGCAGGCAAAGACGTAATCCGCCCGCGCCTCGGTGGGGTAGTCGTTCAGCCGCTCGGCCACGCTCTGCGCCCAGCCCGGCAGCGGGAGGCAGAGCGTCAGCAGTGCCAGCGCCGCGCGGGTCATTGCCCGGCAACCGCGTCGAACCGCAGCTCCGACCGGTAGCCGCCGGCGCTGCCCTGCGCGTCCGGCGCCTCGGCGACAAGCGCCAGATACCAGCCCGGCACCGCGTCGGACATCACCACCCGCAGCTCCAGATCGCCAAAGCCCTTCATCCGCGCCCGGTTCGGATCGTCGGCGAACGGGCGCAGCGTGACCGTCCGGGTCATGACCGTCCGGCCATCGAAGACGACCTCGCCCTCTTCGATCTCGGCCGGGCGCACCAGCGCCTCCTTGACGCGGTTGCGGATGTAGAAGGGCGATCCGCCCGAGGACTCTGCCATGTCGCGGATCACGCTTTCATAGAAATACATGATCATCGGGTTACCGACGCTGGCGGGAAAGCTGCCGAGATTGCGGTGCTTGCCGTCCTGAAGAAATTGCAGATTGGCGAGAACCGCCTCGCCCTCGGCGAAGGACAGCACGATCTCGCCGGTGTCGCGCTCGGCGGTCTCGGGGTTCGCGCGGTTGGTCACGGCGCGGGTGTAATGCAGCGCCGCATCGCGGTTCACCTCGTCCAGCGTTCCCTGCCGGAAAAGCAGGTCATAGGTCTGGGCCGCCTCGCCGGTCGCCGCCGTCACCGGCAGCGCGAGCCAGGCCACCGCCGCCACGAGGGCCAGTGTCTTGCGCATGGTTCGAATCCTCCCTGACGCCAGCCTAATCCCCCTGACCCGCCTGTCATTGCCGACTTTTGTCTGTGCCCGGCCGCGGCCGGGCGGTGGTGCCCGCCTCACCCGCTTCAGGAGCGGCGGACCCCGCGGTCGCTACCCGTTTCACGATCTTGGCTGGGCACAACGCTCAATCCGGCGCAAAGCCGGAGCCGGTCCATCGGATGACATCGGTTCGGCCGCCATGGCTGACGACGCGAACCCCCGGGAGCGCACCCTCCACGATCCCGCCCAAAGAGTTCTGACCTGTGAGCGTATGCACTAGGGCACCGTTGCGATGCATGTAGATGTGGAACTCGCAGACCTGCGCCCCGCAGCTCAACGGGCGCCGCATCCACAGTTCCGGGCCCTCGCAGGTGACAAAGGATTCATCGACGATCACATCCGCCACGCCATCCCGATCGAGATCCGCCTGTATCACGCCGGCGCCGTCCATACTGCCGCCCCGGCCCTGACAGGCATCCTCCAGCACCGTATCGACAACGCCGTCGACGTCAAAAAGCGCACCGACAGCCGGGCAGATCTCCATCGCCTGCGCAATCGCCCGGGACGAGCCCTTCAGCTCTCCAGCATAGCTGTAGGCATCGCTCCCCTCCTGAAAATCGAACGCAAACCGGCTGCCCGACCGCATCGCCTGAAGATATCTTGACGCGTTCGCCCCGCTCAGCCGCGCCGCAAAGACATCTTCGCTCCCCTCGACCTGAGTGAAATCGAGCGGCCCGATCCGCCGTCCATCGACGACAAGCGTCGCGGCACGCAGACCGCTGATGGCCAGCGACGGCGTGACTACGTAAAGCCCGAGCGGCGCCGCGGCCTGACAGCCCGCAAAAAAGCAGTATTGCCCCACAAACCGGTCCGACTGACAAAGATACGCTCCTCGGAGCCCTCTCGTCGCCTGCCCCTCGACCGCCACCTGCCAGCGCCCAGCCTCGGCCATCTGAGGCGGCGGCGACTGTACCGCGGACTGTGCCGAGACCCCTTCCGTTTCAAGGAGCAACGCAATCATCAGAGCGACCATCGGGAGAAGGAGATTTTTCATGCCCGCAACATGGCAGAATGCCCGATTTTGACAAGGGGAACATGCGCTTGGCGGAAACGTTTCGCAACCATCCTCAACCTGTCCTGTGCGCGCCGAGAGTCGTGCCGCCGCGTGGCAAGGCCCCCGGAACGCTCTGGTCAGAACGTCGCCTCCTCCGGCGCCTGCCAGCGGATCTTCCATTCGATGAGCGGGCGCAACCGCGACAGTTGCACCGGTTTGGTCAGCACCGAGAACCCCTCCTCCGCGCCCTTCTTCAGCAGCGCGTTGCTGCGGTCGGCGGTGATCATGATCGCCGGAACATGCACCCCCGTCATGTCGCGCACCGCCTGGATCGCCCGGTCGCCCGTCTCGCCATCGTCGAGCTGATAATCGGCCAGGACGATGTCCGGCGCGATCCCGATATCCCGCAGATGGTCCAGCGCCTCGCCGGCGGAGCGCGCCGCCAGCACGCTTGCGCCCCATTGCTCGAGCTTGCTGGTGAAGGCGTAAAGCACATCGGGATCGTTCTCGATGACCAGCACGATGTAATCCATGTCGTACTCGGCGCTGGGGGTCTGGCTGCACCCTTCCTGCGCATCGGCCGGCCGCCCCGAAACCGCTTCCATCTCGATGGAAAACACCGAGCCGACGCCCGGCTTCGACCGCACCCGCACCTTGTGCCCGAGATGCCGGCAGGTCCGGTCGACCACCGAAAGCCCCAGCCCGACGCCCGAGCCCAACGGCACATTGTCGGCGCGGGCGAACTCTTCGAAAATCCGTTTCTGATCCTTGCGGGAAATGCCGATCCCGGTATCCCAGACCTGAAACGCCACCCGGTCGCCCTGCCGCCGGCAGCCGGCCAGAACCCGGCCACCCGGTTCCGTATACTGGATCGCGTTCACCACGAGATTCTGGATCGAGCGCAGCAGATAGACCGGGTCCGAGCGCACGAAGACCATGCAGGGCACCATGTCGAGCCGCACGCCCTTGCGCTGTGCCAGCGGCATCTGGTCCTCCCAGACGCTGCGCATCAACGTGCCGAGGCAGACCTCGGTGGCGGTCAGCGCCTGATCGGCGCTTTCCAGCCGCGAAATATCGAGCAGCGAATGCAAAAGCTGCTCGATGGAGGAAAACGAGCCCTCCAGCCGCTCCACCGTCGGGGCAAAGCGGGTCTCGGCGACGGAATCCATCAGCGTGGCGATCAACAGCTTCGCGGCGTTGATCGGTTGCAGCAGATCGTGGCTCGCGGCGGCCAGGAACCGCGTCTTGGAAGACACCGCCGCCTCGGCCCGTTCCTTGGCCAGCCGCAGCTCCTCTTCCACCCGCGCCTTTTCCTCGTATTGCTCGGTGAGCCGCTGGTTTGCGCGGGTCAGCTCGGCGGTACGCTCGGCAACACGGTTCTCCAGCATCTCGGTGGCGCGGGTTTCCAGCGTCACGTCCTTGAGCTCGAGCAGCACGCCGCCATCGGGCAACCGGTGCGCGTGCAGGTCGAGCATCCGCCCGGTGGCATGGCGCACCCGTTTGCGCAGCCGGCCCTGCCGCTCCAGCCGGTCCAGCCAATAGCCGATCTCGAAATCCACCGCTTCGGCGATCAGCGCGTGCTGGGCGACGAAATCCAGAAGCCGCTGCAAATCGGTGCCCTTCTGAAGCATCGTGTAGGGCAGGCCCAGCAATTGCCGGAACTGCTGGTTGTACATCATCACCGCGCCCGAGGGCGAAAAGGTGCAGACGCCAGAGGTCATGTTCTCGAAGACCGCCTGCAGGTAATCCGCCTGCCGGTCGATCAGCGTTTCCTTTTCCGACCGGTTGCGCCGCACGATGAGGGTGATCTCGGTCAGCAGCAGCACCATGTTCTCGGCGCTCGTGCGTTGCAGGTTGATCTGATACCAGCGGTCCCCCGCCAGCTCGATCACCAGCGACACCACCGAGGCCCCGACACGGCCACGCCGCGCATGGGCCAGCGCGGTGTCGAAACTGCCCTCGACGGTGACCAGATGGCGGCTTTCGGCCATGGCGGCAAAACAGTCATCGACCGGCAGGCCGGGCCGCAAGCGCCCGGAAATATCCGGCAGCAGCATCTGGAAGATGTCGTTGCAGACTTCGAGCCGCCCCGCGGTGAACAACGCCACCCCGCCATCCATCGCCGAAAGCGCATCGGCGAGGTTCTTGCGCATCCGCTCGCTGTCGTCGCGGGCGTGGCGCAGCGCGTCGGTGGTGCGCTCCAGATCGCGGGTCTTGGCCCAGACCTGCGCCTGAAGCGCGATGGCCGACTGGAACGCACCATAGGCCGAGCTGCCCACCTCGTGCTGCCGGTTGGCGCGGCGCATCAGCGCGTCGATGATCCTGGCCTGGCGCGCGACCTGAATGTCGAGCGGCTCGTCGGGGTCGATCATGCGAAATCGCGCCTCCCCGGTTCGAAAAAGGCGACGCCCACGAAGGTCTGGTTCACATGCACGCCGCAATGCTGCTCGCCATAGGTGTTGAAGCCGAACACCCGGCGTTCGCGAAAGATCTCGCTCACCGGGGCCGAGAGCTGTTTCTGCTCGATCTCCAACTTGCGCAGCACGCAATCGAAGCCCAGCACGAAATCCGGCGCCGCGTCTCTCGGACCCTTCACATCCAGCTCGGCCTCGAGCGTTTCCAGGATCTCCTTGCCCCGGCCCAACGTCAGGATCAGCCCGTCGTCGATGGCGCCAAGGAAGGACAGCGCATGCGCGCCGGGCGCGTCATGGATTGCGCGCACATGGTAATTCATGTTCTGCCGCACCAGCATCGGGTTCTCGGCAAAGATCTCGGGCGAGAGATGTTCGACCGGGCAGCCGACAATACGGGCGTATTCCAGCGCGGCAGGGGCGCCGTTGATCTCCAGCACCAGCCGCTCCTCGGGGATGGCGTCGGTGACGACCATCTGCTGTTCGGTGGGCAGGAAGTGATCGAACCCCAGCCCGCGAAACTCCAGATCGGTCTCCAGCATCAGAAGCAGCGCCGCATTGCTGTGGAACCGCCCGTTCTGCAACACGAAGGTTTCCTCGAAGGCAAGGTTGTCCCCCGCCGAGCCGCCGAAGACCGGCACCTCGCCCAGCGCCGCCTCGAGCGTGGCAACCAGCAGATCCTCCTGTTTCGACAAGCCGTCCGCCAGGATCAGCGCCAGCCGGTTCCAGCCCGCCGTGCGCTGGAACCGCGCCGCGTGGCTGCGGGCCTCGGCGGCGATGCTCTGGATCGACAGCGGTTTCAGCGGCGCGATCAGCATCGAGGCGCAGCGGAAATGTTCGCGCGGGAAGGCCAGCAGCAGCAGCGCCTCGGTCTCGTAGCCCAGCGGCGTGATCGTGCCGGCGGTCGTGCAGCCGAAGACGGGCACGCCACCCGCGCCCTCGTCCAGCGCCCGCGCCACGATGTCGAGGTTCAGCCCCTCGGGCACGAAGGCCAGCACGAAACAGGTTTCGGGCAGGTCGATGGCACGCAACACCTCCTCGACCGCAGCCCGCGCCTCGGTCTCACGGGAAACGGCGATGTTCACATAATGCGGCGGCTGCCGGTCCGGGCCCATCCGTCAGTGGCTCAGAAACGCCTGGGCGTCGGCCTCGCCGGCGCCGATGGCGGTGGCGGGCTGCGACCCCTCGACCAGAACCGCCGCCTGGGTCCGGTTCTTGACCCCCAGCCGGCGGAGCAGCGCCGTGATATGCGCCTTGACCGTCGCCTCGGCCAGCGACATCTCGTAGGCGATCTGCTTGTTGGGCTTGCCGGCGCAGATCAGCTTCATGATGCGCTGCTGCTGCGGCGTCAGCTCGGCCAGCTTCGGATGGAGCGCTTCGAGCGGCGCAGCCCCTGCCCCGGCGCCGGCCACGCTCTGATAGCCGGAATGGACGTATTTGCGCCCCGCGCCGATCTCTTCCAGCGCCTGGCGCAGCACCTGGGCCGAGGCGTCCTTGGGCAGAAAGCCGGCGGCCCCCTCCTCCATCAGCGCCCGCACCACCTGCACCGAGGTCAGCGAGGAGATCACCAGAATCGGCGCATCGGGCAGCACCGCCCGCAACCGCTGGAACCCCGAGATCCCCGAGACATCCGGCAGTTTCAGATCGAACATCACCAGATCGGGGGCGAAGCCGCCGTCGAGCAGCGTCAGCGCCGCCCCCAGCGTCTGGGCCTTTTCCATCCGGCAATCGGGGAACACCAGTTGCAGCGCGGCGGCCAGCGCATCGCTGTAAAGCGGATGGTCATCCACGATCACAACGGATCGGATGGCGCCCGCAGGCGGCGCCTCGTGCGTGTCTTTCATTGAACAATCCTCCCACCGGGAGGTTAGCGTATGACATTTCATTCGCGCAACGGTCGAGTTGCGGCCCGGCATCCCCGGCGAATGCGCGCCGGGGCCGGACCGGGTTTCAGCCTGACGCCTCAGTTCAGCGCGCCGCTTTGCTTGGCGACATGGGTCGCGATCGCATCCATCAGCGGCGGCGACAGGCAATCATAGGGCTCGAGCCCCAGTTCCTTCAGCCGGCCACGGATCGCCTCCATACGCGACGGATCGACCCCGGATTCGATGATCGACGAAACGAAGGCGGCAAATTCCGCCGGCGACCAGCCCGATTGCGGCGACAGTTCCGTATGCACGAAATCGAGCCCGTAGAACGGATGCCCGGTGTTTTCGATGCGGCCATACATATGCACGCCGCAGCCCTTGCAGGCATGACGCTGGATCGCCGCCGACGGATCGACGATCTCGAGCTTGTCCGCATTCTCCTTCACACCCACCTTGTCGCGGGCGACCACGGCGATCTGGCTGAAGATCGCCCCGTCGGGCTTCCAGCATTTGGTACAGCCGCAGACATGGTTATGCGCGGTCTGCGCCTCGACCACGACCACCACCGGATCGCTGGCGCAGTTGCATTTCAGTGTGCCTCCGGAAAACCCGGGCGTCGCGGGCTTCACGCCAGTATCGACCGACGGATGAATTTTCACGTAGCTGTATGTCGGAGCGGCGCTGCCCCCCTCACCGCCAAAGAGCTTGTCGAGAATTCCCATATTTTGTTATCTCCTCCCAGCGGGGCACCGCCTCCATACGGCACCCTCGGCAAAAGGGTGCGCCCTGCCCGGGATTCTGGCAATTCAACCATTCGTATCGGCCCGAGGCACGATTCCGAGACGGGTGAGACGCGGATCTCTGCGAAAGATCGGGCGGAAAACGCCCAAATCTTCCGTTGAAAAGCAAAGCCTTACAGGAAACATCGCGCTCCGGACGTCACCGATGCGCCGGATCGGACGATCCGCCCCACGGCGCGCGAGAAAGATCCGGCGGGAACAGCGCGCCCAGCCGCCAGACCGTCGCCTCCGGAGGCAGGCTCGCGTCGATTGACAGCAGCGGCTGGCCGACAACGCCGGGCTCCGCCCCCGCGCCATCGGTGACATGCAGCAGCCGCAGCGGATGCGCGCGTGCCAGCCCGTCCAGCCGGTCGGCAAGCCCGCCGCCCGGCGTCTCGAACCCGGAGGCGATGACCAGCGCGCTGCCCGGTGCCGCCAGCCCTCTGAGTGGCGCCAGCGCCCGATCGAGGGGCGGATCGTCCAGCCGGCCGGCCAGCGCATGGGCCGCCGCGGCCTCATGCGCACGGACCAGCCCGCGGATCACCGCGACCATGCCCCCGGGCGGCACCCGCACCGGTTCGCCCGCCGCCAGCGCCAGCAGCCCGACACCGCCGCCCGCCTCGGCCACGCGCCAGCCGATCAGCGCCAGCGCCTCGGCAGCGGCCACCGACCGGAAGGCCCGGATCAGCCCCCGCAGCATCGACGGTCGAAAATCCGCCACCAGCACACAATCGCCGCCACAGGCCGGGAGAGCGGCGGGACCGGCCAGAGCCGTGGCACGCAGCGCGATCAACTCGTCGGCCCGGAGACCCGCGCCGGGAACATCCAGCGCGGCGGTCACGTGAGATCGGCTCCGGAGCGAAGGCCGAAACAGACCCGTCCCGGGTCTCGGACTGCGGTGTGCAGAGCCGACATCGCGTGATCTCCTTCCCGTTGAACGCTTGCTGTTCAGTCTAGCCGAGCCCGGATCACGCCGGAACACAGCCCTAGGTCGCAACGGCGCTCCGGGCCGCGAGCGGGAGAGAGGCGGCGGTTAGCGGCCCGGCTTGCGCCGGGTCAGCCCGTAGGCCGGATCGTAGCCCACCAGCGCCAGACCGAAGAACACCCCGAAGCTGACCGCGACCCACAGAAGCGCCATACCGTTCAGGTTTTGATACAGCGCGAAGCGGATCAGCTCGACCGCATGGGTGAAGGGGTTCACCGCGCAGATGTCGCGCAGGAGGTCCGAGCTTTCAGCCATCTTCCACAGCGGGTAAAGCGCGCTCGACAGAAAGAACATCGGGAAGATGACGAAATTCATCACCCCGGCGAAATTCTCAAGCTGCCGGATCGTCGAGGAAATGAGCAACCCCAGCGCGCCCAGCATCAGCCCGCTGATGACCAGCGCGGGCAGGACATAGAGATAGCCCAGCGGCGGCAGCACGATGCCGAACCCCGCGGCGATGGCCAGAAACACATAGACCTGAAGAATCGACACCGCGACACCGGCGAGCAGCTTGGACAAGAGCAGCCACCAGCGCGGCAGCGGCGAGGTCAGCAGCAGCCGCATCGAGCCCATCTCCTGATCGTAGACCAGCGAGAGCGAGCTTTGCATCCCGTTGAAAAGCTGGATCATTCCGCAAAGCCCCGGAACGATGTAGACCTCATAGGTGATGTAGGTCTGATAGGGCGGGATGATCGAAAGCCCAAGCGCGGCGCGGAACCCCGCCGCAAAAACCACCAGCCAGACCAGCGGACGCACCAGCGCCGCGAGAAACCGGCTGCGCTGGTGCAGAAACCGCAGCGCCTCGCGGCGCACGATGGCGAGCAGCGCGACGAGATAGGGTTTCATGCGGTCTCTCCGGTCGCGGTCATCTCGATGAACACATCGGCCAGCGGGCGCCCCTTCCGCAGCTCTGCGGCGGTGTCATGTGCCAGCACATGGCCCCGGTGCAGCACGACCACATCGTCGCTGTCATGGATCTCGTCCACCAGATGGGTGGCCCAGAGAACGGTCAGCCCGCCCGCCGCCAGCTCGTGCACATGCGCAACGATGTCCTGCCGGCTCTTGAAATCCAGCCCGACCGTGGCCTCGTCGAGCAGCAGCACCTCGGGCCTGTGGATCAGCGCACGGGCGATCTCCATCCGCCTTCGGTGACCGCCGTTCAGGCCGCGCACGGTCTCGCCCGCGCGTTCTGCCATGCCCAGCCGCTCCAGCGCCTCTTGCGCGCGCCGCGCCGCCTCGCGCCCGGAAATGCCGTGCAGGGCCGCGAAATAGCGCATGTTCATGGCCACCGACATATCCAGATCGAGCGTCGGCTGCTGGAACACCACACCGATTTTCGACAGCGCCGCGCGTGGCTCTTTCGCGATGTCGTGCCCGGCGACGGTGATGCGCCCTTCCTTGGTGACGAAAAGCCGCGTGAGCAGCGAGAACAGGGTCGATTTCCCGGCGCCGTTCGGGCCCAGAAGCGCGGTGAACCGCCCCGGCCGCAGCGCAAAGCTCACCCCGTCGAGCGCCCGTTTGGCCCCGTAGCTGTAGCCGAGATCCACGAGTTCGAGGGCGGTCACGCCGTCCCTCCCCGCCAGCGCCGCACGCGGCGTTCCCAGGGTTGCAGGACCAGCCATTCGACCGTCAGCATGACGGCGATGAAGGAGAAGGCATAGACCAGCACCATCCCCACATCGAAAAGCTGGAAATAGAGGTGAATCTGAAATCCGATGCCGTTCGAGCGGCCCAGGAACTCCACCACCAGAACGATCTTCCAGATCACCGCCACGCCCGAACGCGCGGCGGCGGTCAGGAAGGGCGCAAGCTGCGGCAGCACCACATGGCGCATCCGGCGGCGCCACGGCATCCGGTAGACCCCGGCCATGGCGTCCAGCCCGGGGTCGAGCGCCCGCGCGCCCTCGCGGATCACCGTTGCGACATTGGGGATCTTGTTCAGCGTGACGGCCGCGATGGCGGCGGCCTCGGTGAGCCCGATCCACAGATAGCACAGCACGATGAGCACCAGCGCCGGCAGGTTCAGGAAGATCACCAGCCAGGGGTCGAGCCAGCGGTCGAGTACCGGAAGCCGGCCCATCGCCAGCCCCAGCGCGGTGCCGAGACTCATGGCAAGCACAAAGGCCCAAAGCACCCGCGACAGCGTCCAGCCCAGATGATAAAGCAGCTCACCCGATTGCAGCGCCTGTGCAAAGGGCCGGGCCAGCGCCCAGGGCTGCGGCAGGATCTGGGGATCGGCGGTCACCGCCGCCGCCACGATCCAGATCAGCCCGAGCGCGACAAGCGAGATCGCGGGCACCGCAATCCGCCCGGGCACCTTCTGCCCGGCGGTGGCCGCTCCCTGCCAGCGCTCTGCCGTGTCGTTCGGCAACGGAAATCCTCCCCTTCCTCGGAAGGACCGTGACCGTTCGCGCCGCGCGCGTCAATTACTCCGAAGGGAGGAGAGCGGTTTCACCCGGTCGCAAAGGATCGCTCTGCGCAGCCGTGTCACCCGCATCCGCTGCTGCCTGCGGCCCTGACATCGGGCCTCAGGCCTCTTTCTCGCCCGGGCGGACAGACCGGCATTTCCAGCCGGTGACGGTAAAGGCGGGATGGGTCTGCGTCCATTTCGCCAGCTCGGGCTGCGCCCCCATCACACAGGTCATCGGCGTGATGTCGGTAAAGAGCAGGCTGCGTTCCTGGCACTGATCTGGCGCGGTGGACAAGCAGGCCACAAAGAGAAGCTCAATCATGTTTGCCTCGTTGAATTGGACGTGATGCCCGCGCAGGATCGCGCAAAGGCCCCGAAGAAAGGATCAACAGAAAGGTCGCACCATGCTGCATTGCAGCATTTTGACAAAGTTTTTGCATGCTCTCTCATCATGTGACCAAATATTGAGCAGCGCAGAAAGGTAAATGGCACTGACCGAATGCGGCAAGGACTGTCACTCAAGGCCCGGCTCGGACTGGGTGCGGGGCTGCTGGGCCTCATCACGCTGCTGACCGCGGCGCTGCTCGCGGCGGGCATGTCGCGGGTGTCGCAGCGGCTCGAAACGGCGCTGGCGGCAGAAACCCGGCTTGAACATTATGCCGCGCTCTCGACCCAGGTCTCAACCTTTATCGTGGTCGCCGCCGAGGTGATCCAGCGCGGTCTGCCGACCGAGACCCGCGCCGCGCGGATCGACCGGATCGCCGAAACCATCGGGCAGACCTTTTCCCGGCTGCGCGCCGGGCTCGACCTCGAGGTCGCCGAAGCGCGCGGGCTCGACGCGCAAAGCCGCCGCGCCACGCAATCGCTTGCCATCGCCCGGATGGAGGCGCTGTTCCGGACGGCACGGGACGGGCTCTCGGCCGAAACCGGCGAACAGACCCGGCTGCGCGCCTATCTCGACACGTTCGCCTCGGGGTTCGAGCCGCTTCTGGCCGAGGCCGTCAACGAGGAAAAGCGGCTGCGCAACGAGATCCTCGCGGGGATCGAGGATCTGCGCCGCCGGCTGACCCTGGCGGCGCTGAGCATCGCGCTGGGTGCGGCGGCGCTTTCGGCGGGGTTCTATTTCGGCCTCGTCCGGCCTCAGTTCCGGCGGCTCGACGCGCTGCGCGATGCCGCCCGCCGGATCGGCCGCGAGGATTTCGCCATCGCCCTGCCCGACGGGCGCAGCGACGAAATCGGCCGGCTCTCCAGCGAAACCGAACGTATGGCGCTGGCGCTGGCGACACGCCAGCGGGCGGTCGCCGCCGACCGGGCGCAGCTCAACGAGACGATCCGCCAGCGCACCGAGGCGCTGCGCGCCGCCAACACGCGGCTGGAACGCATCGACGAAGACCGCCGCCGCTTCTTTGCCGACATCAGCCACGAGCTGCGCACGCCGCTGACGGTGATCCTGATGGAAGCCCAGCTCGGTCGCCGGGGCGCCGACCCGGCCCCGGCCTTCGCCACCATCGAAACCCGCGCGCAGCGGCTGAACCGCCGCATCGACGACCTGCTGCGCATTGCCCGTTCCGAAACCGGCCAGCTCGCGCTGGACACGGCCCCGGTCGACCTTGCCGCGCTGCTGCAAGAGGCCATCGCCGAGACACAGGCCGAACTCTCCAACGCGGGAATGACCGTCACGGCACCGCCTGCGTCGCCGGTCATCGTGACCGGAGATCGCAACTGGCTGCGGCAGGTGGTGGTCGGATTGATCCGCAACGCCATTCGCCACGCGCGGGCGGGCGAAAAACTGCGGCTCGCGCTGCAAGAGACCGACACCGGCGGCGAGATCGCGCTCACCGACAACGGCCCTGGCATCGCCCTCGAGGATCAGGCGCAGATCTTCGATCGCTTCGCCCAGGGCGCGGGCGGCGGCAATGCACAGGGCTTTGGCCTGGGCCTCGCCCTGGCCCGCTGGGTGATCGAGGAGCAGGGTGGCAGCATCGCAGTGCAGAGCCCCGTGCCCCGCGACGCCGCCCTCGGCGACGCCCCCGGAACGAAAATCTCGGTTCGCCTTCCGCGTGTGCCGGGTTAGGGTGTCGCCATGAACACGCAGACCCGGCTTCTGGTGGTCGATGACGACCCGGAAATCTGTTCCGCCCTCGCACGGGGGCTGGCGCTGCACGGCTATGCGGTCGAGACCCGCAACCGCGCCGAGACCGCGCTCGCGGATCTGACCGGCCATCGCTTTGCCGCCGCTGTGGTCGATGTCATGCTGGGCGCCGACAGCGGTATCGCGCTGGTGCGCGACGCGCGGGCCTCGGGCGCGCAACTGCCCATCGTCATGCTCTCGGCGCTGTCCGATGTCGATCACCGCGCCGCAGGGCTCGAGGCCGGGGCCGACGACTATATCGTCAAACCCTTCTCCTTCGACGAGTTGGCCGCGCGGCTGAAGGTGCAGGAGCGCCGCGCCGCCACGCTGCGCCCGGCGCCCGCGCGGCTGTCGCCCGCCGCGCGCAGCCTCAGCACCGGCACGCGCACGGTCACGCTCACCGACCGGGAATTCGCACTGCTGGCGCTGCTGGCCGATCACGCCGGCACGCCCCTGCCTCGCGGCGAGATCTTCGATGCGCTCTGGGCGGGCGACTCCCGGTCGGAAAACGTGGTCGATGTCTATATCGGCTACCTGCGCAAGAAGCTGAAACCCGCCTCCGATTTCGGCTTCGAGATCGCCACCGTCCGACATAAAGGCTTTTGTCTCGACGGCCTGCCGCCGCAGCGCTGAACCGCAGGAAGCGCTTGCACCGCCCCGCGTTTTTGCCATCTTGCGCAGAGGACCCAGCCAGCAACGGAGCGCGCGATGGACCCCCGCCAGTTGGAAATGACGGTGCTGATGACGCCGGATATGGCGAATTTCAGCGGCAAGGTGCATGGCGGCGCGCTGCTGAACCTGCTCGACCGCGTCGCGTTTTCCTGCGCCTCGCGCTTTTCCGGGCGCTATGCGGTGACGCTGTCGGTCGATCAGGTGACTTTCAAGCAGCCGATCAACGTGGGCGAACTGGTCACCTTCCGCGCCAGCGTGAACCATGCCGGGCGCACCTCGATGGAGATCGGCATCCGGGTCGAGGCCGAGGACATCCGCAAGGGCACACGGCGCCACACCAACTCCTGCTACTTCACCATGGTCGCGGTGGACGAGGACGGCAAACCCGCCGAGGTGCCCGAGCTGCGCATTCTCACCGAGACCGAGGCCAAGCGCAACCGCGCCGCCACCGTCCGCCGCGACCTGCGCCGCCGCTTCTCCGAAGAGCTGAAACAGGCCGCCAAGGGCGAGCTTTAGGGCGTTTCCACCTCTACACGCGACCAAAGTCTAAGCGTTTCTTAGAAACTAAGACTCGCCTCCCCCCGTCTGTGTTTGGCAGTCTGGCATGCACCGAAACAATCGTTCGGCACGCCAGAGGAGGAGGAAACCCATGGCCTGGACCAAGCCCGTGATCCGCGAAATCGAGTGCGGTATGGAAATCAACATGTACGGCCCCGAGCACGACGACGGCGTCCTGTTCTGAGCCCCGGCGCGCGGGAGGACGCGATGCAATTCCGCGCGCGCATTCTGGGGGCCGCCGCGGGCGGCGGCCTGCCTCAGTGGAACTGCGGCTGCGACAATTGCCGCAGCGCCCGCGCGGGCGAGATCCCGCCGCAGACGCAAAGCTCGCTCGCCGTCTCCGCCAACGGGCGGGACTGGGCGGTGCTGAACGCCTCGCCCGACATCCGCGCCCAGCTCGCGGCCTGCACCGTCCTGCACCCGACGGGCCTGCGCGAGATACCGCTGCGTTCGGTGCTGCTCACCAATGGCGACATCGACCATGTGGCGGGGCTTTTGACGTTGCGCGAAATGCAGCCCTTCACGCTTTACGCCACACCCGGCATCCACGAGGTGCTGGCGGAAAACCCGATCTTTTCCGCGCTGAACCCGGCGGTCGTAACCCGCGCCACCGTGGCGCTCGACAGCCCCGCCGAGATCGCGCCGGGCCTTGTCGCAACGCTCTTCGCGGTGCCCGGCAAGGTGCCGCTCTATCTCGAGGGCGAGGAGGTGCAGACCGATCTCATGGGCGAACAGACCGTGGGGGTCGAGCTCACAGCAGGCGATGACACCGCCTATTACATTCCCGGCTGCGCGCGGCTCACCGACGCGCTGCGCGACAGGCTTTCCGGCGCAGCACTGGTGTTTTTCGACGGCACGCTCTGGCGCGACGACGAGATGGTCCGCGCCGGGCTCGGCAGCAAGACCGGCCAGCGCATGGGCCATATGTCGATGAGCGGCGCGGAGGGCTCGATCGCCGCCTTCGCCGGGCTCGATATCGGAGAGAAGATCTTCGTTCACATGAACAACACCAACCCCGTCCTGCGCCCCGGCTCGGAGGAGCGCCGGGAAGCGGAAGCGGCGGGATGGACCATCGGTCAGGACGGCATGGAGGTCACGGCATGACGATGACACGCGACGCATTCGAGGCACGGCTGCGGCAGATCGGGGCCGAGCGCTATCACGATCTGCACCCGTTCCATCACCGGCTGCATGGCGGCGGCTGCACCCAGGACGAGGTGCGCGCTTGGGTGATCAACCGCTATTACTACCAGCATTCGATCCCGATGAAGGACGCCGCCTTCATGTCCCGCGTCGAGGATCCGGCGCTGCGCCGCGCCTGGCGGAGCCGGATCGAGGATCACGACGGCACCGAGACCAATGAGGGCGGTATCCGCCGCTGGCTGCGGCTGGCGAAGGCGGTGGGGCTCGACCCCGATTATGTCGCCTCCTGCGAGGGCGTGCTGCCGGCCACGAAATTCGCCGTCGACGCCTATGTGCGCTTCGTGCGCGACAAGACGTTGCTCGAGGCCGTCGCCGCCTCGCTCACCGAGCTTTTCGCCCCGGCGATCCACGCCAACCGCATCGAAGGGCTGCTGAAGAATTACGATTTCGCCGATGACAGCGCGCTCTCCTATTTCCGCAACCGGCTGAAAGAGGCGCCCAAGGACGTGGCCTTCGGGCTGAAATGGGTGCTCGACCACGCCGATACGGCGGAAAAACAGGAGATGGCGGCGAAAGCGCTGATCTTCAAAACCGATGTGCTCTGGTCGCAGCTCGATGCGCTCTGGGGCGCTTATGTCGAGCCCGCGCGCATCCCGCCCGGCGCCTGGCGCCCCGGCGAGGGGTTGCGCGCCGCCGAGGCCGCGTGATGTCGCCCGCCGACATCCCCGCCCTGCCCCGCGGCGTGCGCCTGCACTGGGACCGGGTGCGCGAGACCTGGGTGCTGCTGGCGCCGGAACGTACCGTCACGCTCGACGCGGTGGCCCATGCCATCCTGTCGGAACTCGACGGCATCCGCAGCCTGGGTGAGATCACCGAAACGCTCGCCGCGAAATACCACGCCCCGCCAGAGCAGATCGCCGCCGACAGCGCCGGATTCCTCGGTGCGTTGCACGCCCGCCGCTTTCTCGACCTGCGGTGATGCGATGACCCATCCGCCCCTGCCCCGCATGCAGCTTCTTCTCTTTCCAAATACGCACGGCACGGCCTCGACCACCGGGCCCGCCGCCGCAGAAAAAGGCGCTTCATGACGACCCGTCCCCCCATCGCCATGCTGGCCGAGCTCACCCACCGTTGCCCGCTCGCCTGCCCCTATTGCTCCAACCCGGTCGATCTCGCCCGACAGGAGAGCGAACTCGACACCGACGCATGGCGCGACGTGTTCCGGCAGGCCGCCGATCTGGGTGTGTTGCAGCTCCACCTCTCCGGCGGCGAGCCCGCCACCCGCCGCGATCTGGAAGAGCTGGTGCAGGCCGCCCGCGACGCCGGGCTCTACACCAATCTCATCACCTCCGGCATCGGCCTGACCGAACGGCGGCTGAGGGCGCTCGACAATGCCGGGCTCGACCATATCCAGCTTTCGCTTCAGGGCACCACGCCCGAGATGGCCGACGAGATCGGCGGCTACGCGGGCGGCTACAGGCGCAAGATGATGGTGGCCGAGTGGATCGGACAGATCGGCTTTCCGCTCACCCTCAACGCGGTGCTGCACCGGCGCAACCTGCATCAGCTGCCCCGCGCGCTGGAGATGGCGGTGGAGATGGGCGCACGCCGCATCGAGGTCGCCACCGTGCAGTTCCATGGCTGGGCGCTGAAAAACCGCGATGCACTGATGCCGACCCGCGCGCAAGCCGAGGAGGCGACGCGCATCGTGACAGAGGCGCGCGCGCGGCTGAAAGGCACGCTGGTGATCGACTATGTGCCCGCCGATTACCATTCCGATTACCCCAAGCGCTGCATGGGCGGCTGGGGCTCGACAGGGCTCAACGTCGCGCCCGATGGCACGGTGCTGCCCTGCCACGCGGCCCAGACCATCCCCCACCTTCGGTTCGACAACCTCCGCGACAAGCCCCTCTCCGAAATCTGGTACAAGGGCACGGCCTTCAACGCCTATCGCGGCACGGGCTGGATGCCCGAGCCCTGCGCAAGCTGCGACCGCAAGGAGGTGGATTTCGGCGGCTGCCGCTGCCAGTCCATGGCACTCGCGGGGGATGCGGCGGCCACCGATCCCGTTTGCGTGAAATCGCCCCATCACAGCGATCTGCAATCCCGTGCAGCAGCCCATGCGACGGCGGCAGACGCACCGCTGATTTATCGCAGCGTCCCCGGCAGAGCGACCGAACCGGCGGAATGACCCGACCGCCCTCGCACCGGACCGGCGATAGCGGCGAGGAGCGCCCGCAAGGGCGCGAGGAGCCGCTCCTCCGCCCGCGCGGGCGTCGTCGCCTCAGGCCTCTTCCCAAGTCGGATGGAACCGTCCAGCAGGCGACAAGGTAAAGATCTCGACTCCGTCCGCGGTCACCCCCACGGAATGCTCGTATTGCGCGGAAAGCGACTTGTCGCGGGTGATCGCGGTCCATTCGTCCTTGAGCACCTTGGTCTCGGGACGGCCCAGATTCACCATTGGCTCGATGGTGAAGAACATGCCCTCCTCGAGCCGCGGCCCGCTGCCGGCGCGGCCATAATGCAGCACATTGGGCGGTGCGTGAAACACCCGCCCCAACCCGTGGCCGCAGAAATCGCGGACCACCGACATGCGGTGGCTTTCCACATAGCTCTGGATCGCGTGGCCGATGTCGCCGAAGGTGTTGCCCGGTTTCACCGCCTCGATCCCGATCATCAGCGAGTCATGGGTGACCTGCATCAGTCGCTTGGCATAGGCCTTGGGCTCGCCCGCCACATACATCCGGCTGGTATCGCCGTACCAGCCATCCACGATCACCGTCACGTCGATGTTCAGGATGTCGCCATCGACCAGACTGTCGTCGGTGCGGCCGTGCGAATCGTTCTTCCACTTCGGAATCTTGCTGCCCGGAATACCGTGGCAGACCACATGGTTCACCGAAATGCAGCTTGCGTGCTGATAACCCTTGTAGCCGATCGTCGCCGAGATCGCGCCCGACGCCTCGACCGCGCCGCGGATAATCTCCTCAAGCCCGCCGGTCGTCTGGCCCGGATAGACATGCGGCGCCACATCGTCGAGGATGCGCGCGGCGACGGCGCCGGCCTTGTGCATGCCGTCGAAATCGGAAGGCTCGTGGATGCGGATGCCGTCCCGGGTGAGGCGGCCGCCGGTGTCATGTCTCAAAGCTGCGCGCTCCGTCCTGCGTGAATACCCGATACTTAATCCCAATCGCCGGGCAATTCCAGAGGCAGAAGCCGGAACATTCCCCCCTGCCCGGGCGTTGCCGAACGGGCCTACTGCCGCGCATAAGCGGTCACCGGAACAGGAACGAGAGGACAAATGGAAACGCTTCGCAACCTGCTGAACATGCAAATCTACGGCGGCAAATCGCTGTCGGACCTTCTGACGCTGGAATTCCTGGCACAGCTCCTGGGCAATGTGGTCGCCGCGGTGCTGCTGCTGATCGTGGGCGCCTTCGTCGCCGGCTGGATCAAGCGCCGGATCATCGCCATCTCCAAGCGCAGCGCGAAGCTGGACGACACCCTGTTCCACTTCCTCGGCAACCTGGCGCGCTACACCGTCCTGCTGTTCACCGCGCTTTTCGTACTGAACACGTTCGGCGTTCAGACCACCTCAATCGTCGCCGCCATCGGTGCCGCCGGTCTCGCCATCGGCCTGGCGCTTCAGGGCACGCTGTCGAACCTCGCCGCCGGTGTGATGATCATCATCTTCCGCCCCATCAAGCTGGGCGATTTCATCGAGGTCGCCGGCGAGATGGGCACAGTGAAGGATATCACGCTCAACACCATCGAGCTGGCCTCGCTGAGCAACACCCAGATCATCATTCCCAATGCGCAGGTCTGGGGCAATGTGATCGAGAATTTCTCGGTCTACACAACCCGCCGCGCGGAATGGACCTTCGGCGTGGGCTACGGCGCCAATCTGAAGCAGGCCGAAGAGGTGATCCGCGACACGATCCTGTCCGACCCTCGCGCCAAAACCGATCCCGCGCCGTTCATCCAGGTCAACAATCTGGGCGACAGCTCGGTGGATTTCCTCGTGCGGGTCTGGGTCGACAGCGGCGATCTTTTCCAGTTCCAGGCGGATATGAAACGCCAGGTGAAAGAAGCGCTGGATGCGGCGGGCGTGGCAATCCCCTTCCCGACCCGCACACTTCATATCGAAAAGGGCAGCGCCGTCGAAAGCGCGTAACCCTCCGGACGCGGCGCGGGCTCAGCTACGGGTCAACGCCGCGTGTTGCCATATCGAAACACGCGCCGCGCCATTGCCGGGCCGCCGGCTGGCGCTCCTCGACGTCGAACCTCCTACTTTATCGCCGCCAAATCCGAAGAACCTCGAAACGAGGCGACGCCGGGAGGAACCGCTCAATATTCCATAAAAAGGTGGAAAAGCTCAGGGGGCGCGGAACGGCAGCGCGCGCCCGAGCGAGACGCCTTCGGGAGAGATCCCGCAGTCGAAGGCCAGAACCTCGACACCCGCAGCCGTGGCCTCGGCAAAGGCGCGCGCATAGGCCGGGTCGAGATCGGCGGCCAGAGTCACCTCCGAACAATCGGTGCGCTGCACCAGATAAAGCATCACCGCCCGGTGCCCCGCCCGCACCATCGCCGCCAGCTCCGCCAGATGTTTCGCCCCGCGCGCCGTCACGCTGTCGGGAAACTCCGCCAGCCCCGGCCGGCGCGACAAGGTCACCGATTTCACCTCGACATAGGCGTCAGGGCGGCCCTCCTCCAACAGCAGAAAGTCGATGCGGCTCTTCTCGCCGTATTTGACCTCGGGACGCACCGCGCCATAGCCCTCCAGCCCCGGCACCGCCCCTGCCTCCAGCGCCACGCGCAGCATGCGGTTGGGCACGCCGGTATCGACCCCGGTGAAGGCGCCGCTCTCATGCTCGACCAGCCTCCAGGCGTATTTCAGCTTGCGCTTGGGGTCGTCGTTCGGCTCCAGCCAGATTTTCAGCCCCGGATCCTTCAGCCCCAGCATGCTGCCCGGATTGGCCACATGGGCGGTGATCTCGCGCCCGTCCTCCAGCCGCGCATCGGCCAGGAAGCGTTTGTAGCGGCGGAGCAGCGTGGCGGGGATCAGAGGGGTTTGAAAGCGCATGGCGGCGGGCCTATACCATTGCAGGAGCCGCGCCAAGGAGAGCCGTGACATGACCAACCCCACCGCCGCGATGATCGTGATCGGCGACGAAATCCTCTCGGGCCGTACCCGCGATTCCAACATGCATCACCTCGCCCGCGAGCTGACCAAACAGGGGATCGACCTGATGGAAGTGCGCATGGTCTCGGACGATCGCGAGGCCATCGTGGGCGCGGTCACCGCGCTGAGCGCGACCTTTACCCATGTCTTCACCTCTGGCGGCATCGGCCCGACCCATGACGACATCACCGCTGATTGCGTGGCCGCCGCCTTCGGTGCCCCGATCGGCGTGCGCGACGATGCCCGGGCACTGCTTCAGGCGCATTACGACCGCCAGGGCGTGGAGTTCAACGATGCCCGCAAGCGCATGGCCCGCATTCCCGACGGCGCCACGCTGATCGAGAACCCGGTCTCCATCGCGCCCGGCTTCACCATGAAGAACGTGCATGTGATGGCCGGCGTGCCCGCCGTTTTCGAGGCGATGGTCGCCAGCGTCCTGCCCACCCTTACCGGCGGCGCGCCGCTGCTGTCGCAGAACCTGCGGATCGAACGCGGCGAGGGCGAGATCGCCGGGCCATTGGCCGAGCTGGCAACGGAGTTCAGCGACCTCTCCATCGGTTCCTACCCCTATCAGCGCAATGGCGTCTATGGCGCCAATATCGTGATCCGGGGGCAGAACGGCGCGCGGGTGGACGCGGCAATGACCGCGCTCGCCGCGCTCTTTCCCGAGGGCTGAACCCGGGGCAGCCTCAAAGCCCCGGGCGCGGCGGAAACCCGGTCCGCACCGCAGCAAGAGAGCCTCGCACCGGCATGTCACGAGGGCCTATCGGCCCTCGGCAGCCGGGGCAATCCTCGCCCGATCCGCGCAGAGCGATTGCCAGCACGCCCGGGGATCGCCATAAAAGGCCGGAAGCTGTCCACGAGGTACGCCTTGGCTCCTGCCACTTTCTCCGGGTTCGCCGCATGACCCCCGATCTGCCGCGGCTCTACGCCGCCATCGACGGCACATGGCCCGCGGCGCGCGCCATCGACGCAGGCCCCTGGCGGCTGCGCGAAGGCGGTGGCGGCGGCAAGCGGGTCTCCTGCGCCAGTGCCGAGCGCGACTGGACCCCCGACGACCTGCCCGCCGCCGAGAAGGCCATGGAAATGATGGGGCAAGATCCGCTGTTCATGATCCGGGCGGGCGAAGAGGCGCTGGATTCCGCGCTGCAGGCCGCCGGCTACGACCGGATTGACCCGGTGAACCTCTGGCTCAGCCCGCCCCCCCGGCTGACCGATGTCAAGATTCCCCGCGTCACGGCCTTTGCCGTCTGGGAACCGCTCGCCATCATGCGCGAGATCTGGGAGGAGGCCGGCATCGGCGCCGACCGGCAGCGCGTCATGGAGCGCGCCAAGGGCCCCAAGACCGGGCTGTTCAGCCGCCTTCGGGACAAGCCCGCCGGCGTCGGTTTCTGCGCGATCCATGACGGGATCGCGATGGTGCATGCGCTCGAGGTGCGCGCGCCCCATCGCGGCAACGGGCTTGGCAAATGGATGATGCGCCGCGCCGCCGCCTGGGCGGGCGATCATGGCGCGGACTGGATCGCCGTGCTTTGCGTACAGGACAATCACCCCGCGAACGGCCTTTACGCTTCGCTTGGCTTCACGCTTGTGGGGCAATACCACTACCGCATCAAAGTCGAGAGCTGACATGACCAAGGACCTGCCCACCGCACTCAACCTGCCCATGGCGGACCCGCTGCCGCCCGAGACGCAGAAATATTTCGACATCTGCAACGACAAGCTCGGCATGGTTCCCAATGTGCTCAAGGCCTATGCCTTCGACGTGGCCAAGCTGAACGCCTTCACCGCCATGTACAACGAGCTGATGCTCGCCGATTCCGGGCTCAGCAAGCTGGAACGCGAGATGATCGCGGTGGTCGTTTCGTCGATCAACAAATGTTATTACTGCCTCACCGCCCATGGCGCCGCGGTGCGCGAGTTGTCGGGCGATCCGCAACTGGGCGAGATGCTGGTGATGAACTGGCGCGTCGCCGACCTGCCGCACCGCCATCGCGCGATGCTGGCCTTTGCCGAGAAGATGACCAAGACCAGCGCCGAGATCGCGGAATACGACCGCGAGGCACTGCGCGACGCGGGCTTTGGCGAGCGCGACATCTGGGACATCGCCAATGTGGCGGGGTTCTTCAACATGACCAACCGCGTGGCGAGCGCCACGGACATGCGGCCGAATGACGCCTATCACGCGCAGTTTCGCTGAGGCGGCGCTGCTCCTGATCTGCCTGGCCGGCCCGCTGCAAGCGCTGGATCTGAGCCTGCCGTCAGGGGCGCGGATGATGGCCGAGCGCGTCACCGATCCCGGCAGCTATGCGGTGCCGCTGGGGCCCTGGCGCGAAGACGGCGGCAGCCCGGTGATCCGCGCAGAGGGGCGCATCGCCCGGCAGGCCTGGCGCATCGACGCCTCCGACCTGACCACGTTGCAGATCCTCGCGCCGCTGCGCGATCAGATCCTCGCAGCCGGCTACGAGCTGCTGTTCGACTGCGCCTCCGCGCGCTGCGGCGGCTTCGATTTCCGCTTCGGAACCGAGGTGATCCCGGCGCCCGAAATGTATGTCGATCTCACCGCGTTTCGCTTTCTTGCCGCGCGCGGCCCCGAGGGCGATTATCTGACCCTGCTGGTCAGCCGTTCGAACGCAGCGGGATATGTGCAGATCATCCGTGCCGGGGCGGGCGCGCCCACAAGGATCGTGCCGGACGGCGCCGTCCCCATCCCTGCGGCCGCGACGGAGGGCATTGCCGCCGAGCTCGAGGCGCAGGGCCATGCGATCCTGCGCGACCTGCGTTTCGAAAGCGGCGCCACGGCTCTGGGCGATGCGACCATCGCCTCTCTGGACGCGCTGGCCGCCTATCTGCGCGACAACCCCACGCGGCGCATCCTCTTTGTCGGCCATACCGACGCCGTGGGCTCTCTGGACGCCAATACGGCGCTCTCGCGCAAGCGCGCCGCTGCGGCAGAGGCCTATCTGCGCGATAGGGACATTCCGGCGGCACAGATCGGCTCGGACGGCGTGGGCTATCTGGCACCGGTCGCCAGCAATCTCACCCAGGAGGGGCGAGAGGAGAACCGGCGCGTCGAAGCGGTGCTGATCTCGACCGACTGACCGGCGCGTCCGGGCCCTATATCGTCAGCAACGCCACGCGTCCGCGCAGACCGGGGGACAGCGGCGAGACTGCCGGCACCGGGGGCAGGATACGCGGCGCAGAGGCCTCTTGCGGTGCCGGTGCGGGTGGAACCGCGCGTTTCCGGGCCTGCGGGCTGGGCGACCGGGACGGCGTGCTGACCGGTGCGGGATCGCCGCAAAGAGCGTTGAGCACAGCCCCGATCCCCGTCAAAACCGCGATGGCCACGATACTCCACAGCGCAATTGTCAGCCAGGGCAGCGCAAACGCCCAGCTTGCGGCGTGATAGATGAGCGCCATCATCATGATGCCGAACCCGACGGAGAGCGCAAACGCGAGGGCGCGAAAGGCGCCCTCCACGGCCAGCAGCAGGGCCTCCAAGGCGGTGCTGACGAACACCGCCAGAAACAGCAGGCCCGCAGCCAGAACAAGCGTCAGCGCAAACAGAAGATACGGCGCGGTCTGTCCCGTAAAGAAGCTCACCCCCGCGCCGATCAGTTGCGCGAAGATGACATCGGGCAGGCTGTCCCCCGTCGCCACGCGATAGATCACCACGCTCATCAGGTAGCCCAGCGCAAGCAGCGCCCCCAGGCGCAACCGCATCGCCACCGTAAGGCGCGTCGCTTTCAAGGGCCGCCCCCACACGATCAGACGACCGGCGAGGCATTCCGCAAACGCCACAAGATCGTTTTTTCTTTGGGACATGCCATGCTCCCGCACCGAAGGTTTCGCGAGATCTAGCGCCGCGCCGCCGCCGGACAAGGGCGCTTTAGCGCTCGCTCTCCGGCAGCGCTTCCAGATAGGTCCGCACCGCGTCCTGCACATGGCGAAACCGGTCGCCCCCAAGATGCTTGCCGCCATACCAGCGCGTCACCACCACCAGGTGATCGGAAAGCCCCTCGCGTTCGAGCATGCGCAGGATGACCATACCGGCGCCGCTCTCGCCGTCGTCGTTCTTGACCGGACCGGCCGAGGTCAGCAGCCCCCAGCTATTATGGGTCGCCTTGGCGAATTTCTTGCGCCGGCACAGCTCCTTGATCAGCGCCTTCGCGGCCTCTTCCGAGGCGCAGGGCGCGCCCGAGACGGCGTATTTCGAACCCCGGTCGCTGATGATATTCTCGATGATCCGCATGCTGCCGGTCTAATCCGCCGGTCCGGGGCGGGCAAGCGCGCGCCTCATGCGGGATCGTAGGGCGACCCCGCCGGGGTTCCGTCGAAGGTGGCGATCTCGCGCGAGGTGATCTCCTGGCTGTCCGGATCGCGCGTCAGCCGCACGACGCGGTCGTGATCCGGGTAGGTGACGACATCGGCCAGCCCGCGCGTGCCGATCACCAGATAGCGCACCGGCGCCGCGCTTGTGTTTTCGAGACAATGCCCCTCGGGCACCCCGGCCCGAAACGTTGCCGCCTCGCCCGGAGACAGCGTGTAACACGCGTCACCCTCATGAACCGTCACCTCGCCCGCCAGCACATAGACCATTTCATCCTCGGTCGCGTGCCAGTGCCGGATCGACGAGCGCGAGCCCGGTGCCAGGATCTCGACAAAGGCGCCGAACTGGGTCAGCCCGCCGCTGTCGCTGAAGAGAAGCGCCTCGTAAGGCCCGCAGGACCCGTCTCCGGCATCCCTCCGAACGGTCGTTTCGGTGAGTTTGGGCATGATCGCCTCCGGCGGGAGTATTTGGAGAAAGATGAAAAGCTCAGCGTCGCTCGTCAAGCCGCGCCTCGATGGCGCGCAGGCGGGTGATCACCTCGTCGCGGTAATCCTCGGTGGCGGCGACCTCTTCGACCGCATGTGCCTCTTGCATGGAGTTCACGATGAGACCGACCACCAGGTTCACCACCGCGAAGGTGGTGATGAGGATGAAGGGCACAAAGAACATCCAGGCCTCGGGATGCACCTCCATCACCGGGCGCACGATGCCCATGGACCAGCTTTCCAGCGTCATGATCTGGAACAGCGTGTAGGCGGAGATGCCCAGCGTGCCGAACCATTCGGGAAAGCTGGTGCCGAAGAGCTTGGTCGCGATGACCGAGGCAATGTAGAAGATCACCCCCATCAGCAGGAAGACCGAGCCCATGCCGGGCAATGCCGAGACGAAACCCTCGACCACCCGCCGCAGCGTCGGCGCGACCGAGATCACCCGCAAAAGCCGCAGGATTCGCAGCGCCCGCAGCACGGCAAGCCCCTGCCCGGCAGGCACCAGCGCGATGCCGACCACGAGAAAATCGAAGATGTTCCAGCCCGAGCGGAAGAAGGAGAAGCCGCGCGCGTAGAGCTTTGCCACCAGCTCGGCCACGAAGATCGCCAGACAGGCCGTGTCGAGCGCAACGATCAGCCAGCCCGCCGCGTCCATGGCGCCCTGGGAGGTCTCCAGCCCCAGGATCACCGCGTTGAACAGGATCACCGCCATGATGGTGTAGCGCACCAGCGGGCGGTCGAGAAACAGGGCAAGGCTCTGACGCATGAAAATTCGGCTCCGGTTCTATACCCGGGGCATCTAGGGATCGCAGGCGCCCCTCTGCAAGAGGCGCCGCGGCGCGGCGGCAATATTCCGAATAGCCATCGCCTCCTCTCCAGGCGAACCGCAAAAGAAAAGCGCCCCGGAACGCATCCGGAGCGCAGGCGGCCTCGTGCCTAGCGAGACTTGGGGAAGAACCTCGGTTACCAGTCCTGCGGGCCTTTCTCGGCAAACGCATGGACCAGGAAATCAATGAAGGCGCGGACCTTGGGCTGGGTGAACCGGCCCGGCGGGTAGACCGCGTAGATGCCCTGGGTCTCGATCGGCAGCTCGGGGATCGCATCCTCGACCAGCCCCTGTTTCATGGCATCGGCGTAGAGATAGGAGGGCAGATAGGCGATGCCGAGACCCGCGATGCAAGCGTTCAGCAGCGATTGCCCGTCATTGACGCTCAGCCAGCCGGCGGTGCGCACCTGGCGCTTTTCGCCGGAAGGCGCGGTCACCTTCCAGACATTGCCGCTCGACTGGTTGGAGTAATGCAGCAGCTTGTGCTCGTTGAGATCGTCGATGCGCGCGGGGCGGCCGAATTTCTCGAAATAGGAGGGCGCGGCGATCATCCGCTTGGTGGTGTCGGTCAGCTTGCGGGCGCGCAGGGTGCTATCTTCCAGCTCGCCGATGCGCACGGCCATGTCGAACCCTTCCGAGATCAGCTCCACATAGCGGTTGTTCAGCACCATGTTCACGGTGATGTCGGGGAATTCCGCAAGAAAGTCGCCCAGCACCGGGCTGAGATGGTTCACACCGAAATCGGTGGCGACCGAGATTCGCAGCAGGCCCGAAGGCGCGGATTGCATGGAGGTGACCAGCGCGTCGGCCTCTCCGGCGTCGTTCAGCACGCGGCGAGCGCGGTCGTAATAGGCCAGCCCGATCTCGGTCGGCGAGACACGGCGGGTGGTGCGGTTCAGCAGGCGGGCGCCAAGCCGCGCCTCGAGCGACGACACGTGCTTGGACACGGCCGATTTCGAGATGCCCATCTTCTTTGCCGCATCGGTAAAGCCGCCCTGATCCACGACCGTGGCGAAGGCTTCCATTTCGGTCAGACGATCCATCACCGTCTCCTCGTTCATTCTTCTTCGGGATCGAGTAATGGTCGGAGATTGAGGCACAACTTGGACCTAGGCGAGACAATAGCAGGGTTTCACAGCGCACTGTGCGTGACGTAGAAACCCGCTCTCTATACCTCTTGCAAAGAGCCCCTGCGGCTGCCGCGCCGGTCGCGGCCGGCTCTCGCAGGCCGGCAAGCCGGACGACCGGCGCGCCCACAGGGCTGCTCGCCCGAGACCGTCCCGGCCCGAAGGGCGCAGGGCCCGCCGCTAAAGCGCCGCGCCCAGCCGCACGCCCTGGTCGATCGCGCGCTTGGCGTCGAGCTCTGCCGCCACATCGGCCCCGCCGATGACGTGAACCTCTCCCGCCAAGCGCGCCACGAGATCGCGCCGGCTTTCCTGGCCGGCGCAAAGCACCACTGTATCGCAGGCGATCCGTTCGGGCTGGCCGTCGCGCAGGATATGAAGCCCCTCCGCGTCGATGCGTTCATAGCTCACCCCGGCCTTCATCACGACACCCTTCCGCTGAAGCGCCGTCCGGTGGATCCAGCCGGTGGTCTTGCCAAGCCGCTTGCCCGGCTTCTCGGCCTTGCGCTGCAAGAGCACCACCTCGCGCAGGGGCGGCGCGGGGCGGGGGCCCTCGGGCGCCAGCCCCCCGCGCGCGGTTTCGGGATCGGTGACGCCCCATTCGCGCAGCCACTCGGGCAGATGCACCGTCGGGCTTTCGCCGGTCACCAGATATTCGGCCACATCGAAACCGATGCCCCCGGCCCCCACAACCGCCACTCGCTGGCCCACCTCGGCACCGTCGCGCAGCACATCCACATAGCTCAGTACCGACGCATGGTCCTGACCCGGAATGCCCGGGTCGCGCGGCGTCACCCCGGTGGCCAGCACCACGGCATCGAAGGGCGCCAGCGTCTCCGGCTCTGCCCGTGTCCGCAGCGCCAGCGTCACCCCGGTTTCGCGCAGCATCGCGCCGAACCAGTCGACCAGCCCGTCGAACTCCTCCTTGCCCGGCACCCGCCGCGCCATGTTGAGCTGGCCGCCGATCTCGCCGGCCTGTTCGAAAAGCACCACCTCATGGCCGCGCTGCGCCGCCGTGATGGCACAGGAAAGCCCCGCCGGACCGGCCCCCACCACCGCCACACGGCGGCGGGCCTTGGCCGGCGTCAGCGCCAGTTCGGTCTCGAAAGCGGCGCGCGGGTTCACCAGACATGGTATGATTGCGGCGGTCGCTCTCCGGGGGCGAACGAGGTCAGGTATGTTGGCCTCATGGATAAATGCCGTGAGGAGAACGACC
>NZ_JAMDHK010000006.1:0-67447 GCF_024721115.1 Salipiger pentaromativorans
CTGCGGATCATCAATGGCCCCCTGCCCCATGATCGGCGCTGGACGCAAAGCCGCCTGCTCCGCGCCGTGAAGGCATACGTGGCGGACGGATTCCTGCCCGCTGAAGTGCTTGGACGCGCTGGACGTCGCGAAACCGACGATCGCCTGCCTGTGATTGTCGCCGCAATCAAAGGTGCTGACCCCGAGATCACCTTGCAGGCAATCTGCGACCGACTGGAATCCATGCGTGAGCGCACCCCTCGCGGTCGCACCAGCTGGCAGCCTTCCTCAGTCAGAATGCTGCTGGAGCGTGCTGAAAAGCTGGGGCTCCTCTGAGGATCACACTTGTGTTGGCCTAACCGATTGCCACTAAATCTAGAAAGTGCTTGCACGAATCTGGTTGGTCGGGCAATAGTCTCGAAAAATAACGCGCGGTCACATAAAAAACGCGCCCACGGATCGGGGCAGACATGAGCGAAGTAGAGCAGGATCTAGACATCGCCATCGGGCACTACGCGGAACTTCTCGCGTCGAACCTGCATGCTCAGCGCGCTGCCCACTTCCCTCCGGATGCAAAGAAGGTGATGCGCACTTTGACTAGCGGCGAAGCTGCTGAACTCCTTGGCGTCGATCATACCTATCTTCGTAAGCTTCATCGAGAAGGAAAGATCGTTGACGTCGAGACGACGGCTGGAAGTCATCGCCGCTATACCCTCGACGATATATGGGAAATCCGTCAGACCCTTGAAGGAAATGCAAAGAAGTCTGGAACTTACGTGCCTGGACGTCGCGACGGTGACGAGCTTCAAGTCGTTTCAGTGGTGAACTTCAAGGGCGGGTCAGGCAAGACGACGACGTCTGCTCACCTCGCTCAACGCTTGGCGCTTAAGGGGTACAGGGTTCTTGCGATCGATCTCGACCCTCAAGCATCCCTTTCAGCTCTTCATGGAATCCAGCCGGAACTTGACCTTATGGAGGGCGGGACCCTCTATGATGCCGTTCGCTACGACGATCCGGTTCCGATCGACGAAGTGATCCGCAAGACCTACATCCGCGGCCTTGATCTCATCCCGGGCAACCTTGAACTCATGGAGTTCGAGCACGAGACGCCTGCTGCTATCCAGCGAGGAGGAGCGAAGGCGTTCTTTGCGAGAGTTCATGATGCTCTCGACAGTGTTGAAGCAAACTACGACGTTGTTGTGATCGACTGCCCGCCGCAGCTTGGTTTCTTGACGATGTCAGCCCTTTCCGCGTCCTCGGGTGTTCTCGTGACGGTTCACCCGCAGATGCTTGACCTCATGTCGATGTCCCAATTCCTGCGAATGACTGCGGATCTCCTGGGAGTGATCAGGGATGCAGGCGCAAATCTGCGCTTCGATTGGCTGCGCTTTTTGCCAACGCGATACAAAGTCGGCGACGCGCCACAAACCGAAGTCATCGCTTTCATTCGCGGGCTGTTTGGGAGGTCGGTCCTGACCAATCACATGGTTGAATCGACCGCAATTTCTGATGCCGGCTTGACCAAGCAAACGCTCTACGAAGCTGACAAAAAGGACTTCACGCGTCAGACGTTTGATCGTGCGATCGAATCCATGAACGCAGTCAACGATGAGATCGCTGAAATCATCCAGAACACATGGGGGCGGAATGGCAAGAAAGCCTAAACTCGGCCTGCCGCTGCAGACCCTTCGCAACGCTCCTGACGCTCTTGAAGGGCGCCGACTGCGTGGTGGTGTATTTGAGATCGATCCGGCGCAGATTGTTACCGAAGGACGGTTGGATGACAGGCTTCAGATTGAAGTTGAGGGCCTGAAGAACTCTATCTCCAAGAACGGTCAGCGTGTGCCTGTATTGGTCCGCCCACTGGAAGGCGATCGCTACAACCTGATCTATGGCCGCAGGCGCCTAGAAGCATGTCGCGAACTCGGTATCAAAGTTCGAGCCATCGTCACAGAGGTTGAAGGTGATCAAGCGCTTCGAGATCAGCTTCTCGAGAACCAAGAGCGTCGTGATCTGAGCTTTATTGAACGTGCGCTTGTTGCGACAGCGCTTTTGGACGGTGATCATCTGGAAGGGGCTGAGCGCACCAATCGAGGTGTCGCCGAAGTCCTTAACCTCCACGAAGCTGGGGTTTCACAACTCTTGAGTGTCGTTCGGACAGTCGGCGAGGAACTCATCCAGGCGATTGGTGCAGCTCCCGGGATTGGTCGCCCGAGATGGGAAGAGCTCAAAAAAGCCTTGGGTGCCTACGACGGTGATCGAGCCCAACTGCAAGCCGTAGCTCATGCAGCAAAGTCCGAAAGTTCCGGCTCGGTCGATGAGGTTTCTGAGCGTGCGTTTCTCGCAGTTCTGGCAGCTGCGAAGAGCGCAGAGAAGAAAGCAAGCCCGTCTAGAAAAGGTGTGCCTGCTTTGGCGATCCCCGGTGTCGGAGCTGCGACGGTCAAGACCGGTCGCCAAGGCAAGCAGCTTAAACTCGATCTGACTACGGATGAACCTGAATTTGTCAGCTGGTTGGAGGGCAATGCCTCAAAGCTGATTACCGAGCTTCATGAGCGCTGGAAGCGTTCAGGAGACTGAGGAAGAGCAACCAACAAGAAGGAGGCACGATACAGGCAAAAAGAAAAAGGCCCCGAGAAGCTAGCTTCACGAGACCTTTGTAAGGTTTCGCACCGGGATCAGCCCGCTACAAAATCTCAGTTTTCGCACTTCTGAATGTAGCGTTCTGGCCCCTACCCCGCAAGCGCAAAGCGATTCGCGGGTCCTAGAATTTTTGTCTTCGTGGACATTTTCATGGAGTACACACCAATCTCGCCGTTTATGCGGCCGATTTCGCACGCCCATTTGCGCGTCATTGAGCGACCCGAGGCATCTGTTCCAGCCAGACCCGTTAACAAGTGGGAACTCCTGCGCGAGCTCTCCAAGGCGCAAGCGGCCTTTGGGGTCTCGGAACGTGATCTGACGGTTTTGCAGGGGCTCCTCAGCTTCTTTCCGGACGATGCGCTTGGCGGGAACGCCGAGATGGTCGTCTTCCCCTCGAACAAGGCGATCTGTGAGCGCCTGAATGGTATGCCCTGCTCCACGATGCGTCGTCACCTCGCGCGTCTTGTCGAGGCTGGCTTGCTCCAGCGGCGCGATAGCCCCAATGGGAAGCGCTACGTCCGTAAGCAAGGCGAAGACCGCGTTGCCTTTGGCTTCGATCTTTCCCCGCTCTACTGTCAGTCCGAGGAGATAGCACGGGCCGCAGAGGCCGTACGTGAGGCTGAGGAGCGCGTCAGGCGCCTGAGAGAGGTCGTAAGCCTCATGCGCCGCGATCTCGCGGCCCTCGCCGAGTTCGGAGACGAGATGCAGCCAGGCCTAGGCTTCTGGGATCAGCTTCGCGACAGGGCTGCCCTCACAGCCCGCGCGCTTCGCCGCAAGCTTTCAGTTGAGGACCTCGCGGCCTATCGAGCCGACCTTGAAGCTCTCCTTGACCAGGCACGCAACATCATTGATGGCCCTGAAACAGAAGAAATGAACACCAATGATGCCCAATCTGAGCGTCACCATCATAATTCAAATAAAGAATCTATAGATCTTGAACCTGCTTTAGAAAAAAGCGGGGCGGCGGCCGGCGTGCCAGATGTGGACAGGGATGAGCCCGTGGCTGACGTCGATGAACAGGACACAAGACACCTGCCAAAGATCCCGCTGCACCTGGTGATCGCGGCATGTCCTTCGCTCAAGACCTTCTACCAAGGCGAAATCCGGCATTGGCACCAGCTTTTCGATGCGGCATGCCATGTGCGACCAGCCATGGGGATCAGTGCATCTGCATGGGAAGAAGCGCAGCGGTTCATGGGTCCGGAGCAAGCGTCGATCGTTGTTTCTGCCATGCTGGAACGCTTTGAGGACATCAGATCGCCTGGTGGATACTTGCGAGCTCTAACTGCCAAAGCTGCGGCCGGTGAGTTTTCCTGTGGGCCGATGGTCATGGCATTGATTGGGCGACGATCTGCAGCTTAACAGCTGTTAAGGTTGAGAGACTGCGTACTGTTCCGCCACATCGGAGCTGACGACTTAACAGCTGTTAAGGTCCTGTCTCGGGAGCGTCAGAATAAGAGAGGGAAAGGTTTGTTGGTTTGAGGGATGACGGGAAATGAGATCGGGAGAGTGGCTTCCGGCGCCCGTCGTGGAGAAGATCTGATGGCGAAATCTGCCCAGAAAGTCACCCTGTGCCCGTCCCGGGACATTCCCTTCGACAAGCTCGTGCTGAGCCAGTCCAACGTCCGGCGCATCAAGGCCGGCATCTCGGTCGAGGAACTGGCCGAAGACATCGCCCGCCGCGGGTTGCTGCAGAGCCTGAGCGTTCGGCCCGTTCTGGCGGATGACGGGTCCGAGACCGGCAAGTTCGAAATCCCCGCTGGCGGCCGGCGCTTCCAAGCACTCTCGCTCCTGGTGAAGCAGAAGCGTCTGGCCAAGACGACGCCCATCCCCTGCATCGTACGGGATGCCACTTCCGCGATCCTCGCCGAAGACGACTCGCTTGCTGAGAACATACAGCGTGCAGCCCTGCATCCGCTCGACCAGTTCCGCGCCTTCGTTGCTTTGCGGGAGAAGGGTCAAGGCGATGAAGAGATCGCAGCCGCCTTCTTCGTCACGCCGCAGGTGGTGAAACAGCGCCTGAAACTCGCCGCCGTGGCCCCTGCCCTGCTCGAGCTCTACGCCGAGGACGAGATGACGCTGGAGCAGCTGATGGCCTTCACGGTCAATCCGGATCACGAGCGTCAGGTTCAGGTCTGGGAGGCGCTCAAGTCTTCGTGGAACAAGGAGCCCTATCAGATCCGGCGCATGCTGACGGAAACCTCGGTGCGGGCATCGGACCGGCGCGCCGTCTTTGTCGGCGTCGGGGCCTACGAGGCGGCGGGCGGCACCATGTTGCATGACCTCTTCCAGGGCGACGATGGCGGCTGGCTGGAAGACCCTGCCCTGCTCGATCGTCTGGTCAGCGAGAAGCTCCAGGCTGAAGCCGAAGCCATCGCGACCGAAGGTTGGAAATGGATCGAGGTCTCGCTCGACCTGCCCTATGGCTACAGCCACGGTTTGCGGCGGCTGAGCGGAGACCCGGCGCCGATGACGGATGACGAAGGCGCGGCCCATGCCAAGCTGCTTGCCGAGTACCGGGCGCTCGAGGAGGAATACGAGGGCCAGGATGAGTTCCCCGAAGAGATCGACGCGCGTCTTGGCGCGTTGGAAGTCGCGATGGAGAAGCTCGAGGCCCGACCGCTGATTTTCGACGCGGAGGAGATCGCGCGGGCAGGGGCTTTCGTGACGCTTGATCGCTATGGCGAGCTTGCCGTTTATCGGGGCTTCGTGCGGCCCGAGGATGAGCCACGGGCAGAGGTCGACGTCCACAGCGGTGAACAGGCGGCAGACGGGCAGGGCGCTGAGCTTTCAGCGGGGAGCAATGTGGATGGTATCGGCCACGGCACGGTGATCACCTCTGCCGGTCAGGCGCTTGGTGCCAACGTGCCCGACGACGAGGACGATGGTGCGTTGAAGCCCTTGCCTGAGCGGCTGGTCATGGAGCTGACGGCGCACCGGACATTGGCACTGCGGGAAGCTGTCGGGCGCTCCCCCGACGTCGCGCTGACGCTGCTGCTCCTGAAGCTCGTGGGTGACACCTTCCGGACGTCCAGTTCGGCCGGCAGCTGCCTCGAGGCTTCGGTCCGTCACGTCTACATGTCGGCGCAGGCGAGCGATCTGAAGGACAGCGTGGTGGCCAAGCTGGTCGACGATCGCCACGCCGAGTGGGAGGCCGACTTGCCGCTCGGCGACGATGCCGCTCTCTGGGACTACCTGACCTCCCTTGATCAAGGGAGCCGGCTGTCGCTGCTCGCGCATTGCCTCAGCTTCGGGATCAACGCGCTCCATGAGAAGGTGAACCCCTATGGTGCCGGTATCTCCGCTAGCGGTCTGACCAAGCGGATGACCCAAGCCGACATGGTCGCACAGGCGGTCGAACTCGACATGGTCGAGGCGGGTTGGGAGCCGATGGCCGATACCTACCTGAACCGCGTGCCCAAGGCCCGGATCCTTGAGGCCGTGCGCGAGGCGAAAGGGGAGGGGACGGCGCAACTCCTCGATCACCTGAAGAAGGGCGAGATGGCGACCGAAGCCGAGCGTCTGCTGAAAGGCAGCGGCTGGTTGCCGGAGGTTCTGCGCCGTCACGATCTGGCAGCATTCGATGGCGCGGAAGGGCAGGGGGCGCCTGAGCTCGTTTCCGACGCCGAGCAAGCCGAAGATGTCGACCTTCCCGCCTTCCTCACCGCTGACCTGCCGAGCAATGAGGCATCGATGATGGCTGCGGAGTGATCTGCGCCATCCGAGGGCGGGGAAACCCGTCCTCAATCACATAAAATACAACAATATCAATATGATGGATGCAAAATGACGCATTCAGGATGAGGAATCATGTCTGCAACCACAATTCTCGACACTGCGCCCCTGGGGGCGCTCATTCGCTATACCGACAGCAGTCCCAAGCCGCCCGCTCGGTTCACAAAGAAGCTCGCGGCCTGGGAACGCTCGAACGGCGTCGGCCGTCTTGTCAAGAAGGAGCCGCCGCGACCCTATCCGACCTGGACTGCGCCGGCGTCGTTCACGCTGCACGAGGGGAATTTCTCTTCGGATGGGGTCATTCTTGTCACCATCATGCGAACGCATTCGGCTGACAGTCGGTTGACCTTCGAGGTCGCTGAGGAACCGAAGCCCGGACAGGTGCGCGTCCTGCTGGATTTCGGCGGTTGCACGGAGCTGCTCCACCTGGCCGAGTCTGTCACGGCTGCCGAACTCTGGATCGCCAGAGAAGGCTATCGCAACGCGCGGCTGGAAATTGTCGGCGAAGAAGACGCCGGCAGGGCAGGGGGCGCGGAGCTTGCCGCCTGAGCCCATGTAGAACCCAAGGGGCCCGCCAAAGCGCGGGCCTCTCACCCATCACGACCCTGTCCTGCGAGATCGCGGGGCACCATGGGATCCAATCCAGCACGGAACGAGGTCTTCTACCAAATGCCTGCCCGGGAGGCTGGCAGCGAAAGCATCAGCGGAACACCAGGCTCCAGTCAGCGGTCGCACCATCCCCCGCTCGCCATTCCCTTCCTTGCCCCGAATCCCGTCTTCGAGATCAACCCGCGAGGGGTCGGACTACGGGCGAGCCCGTGCCGCCGGGTGGATTCGGACGAGCCGAACGCACCCGGTGATGTCAGCCGGTCTTCGGGCCCGCGGGGTCCTGTCGCGCGGGGGATGGTCCTCCGCCTCCAAGACAGGAGCCAAACAGATGTCCCGCAAAGATGCTCACGCCTTCGCCGCCTCTCTCGCCGCCACGCTCATGGTCTCGATCGTCGTCTTCCAGGCCGGTGATGGAACCTATGGCGCCGTCCCCGCCGATGAAATCGACGGAGACGAGGTCGTGATCGTCTCGGAATACGATCCCTTCGGGTGAGGCTTCGGCCTCACTTCCCGAGGGCCCAGGCAAGGCGCAGGTGCGCCCCCGGGCCTATCGCCGACAGAGTGACCGGCGGTACCTATCTGAAGAACGCCTGTGTGCCACCAGCGCAGACCATAGTGCTTACAAGGGCTCAAGCACGCGAAAATTGACTTGGAGAGAGCACGCGAGGATAAGTGGGAAAAACAAATCGTTACATGATTGAGGAACGACAGTGACGCTGGATATCCGCGGTAGCCTAAAAAACACGCGCATCAGTAAGAATCCATTGGTGGTCGTGGATGAGCTACTGGCGAACTCGATCGACGCGTTCCTGATCCGAAAGAGGGATGAGGCCGACGCGGTTGCCCTGGAAGTGACGCTCAAGGTGAAAGCTACGAAAGCGGACTTGCTCGGCGAGGTGTTCGAGCTTGAGATCACCTGCGAGGACAACGGTTGCGGTCTTGGGCCAGAGCAGCGCAAGGCCTTCCTGACTAAGGACACCTCCTACAAGGACGACCTCAACATCCCTGGCATTGGGAAGTGCAAGGGAACGGGTCGCGTCCAGTTCTTCCACCATTTCACGGCGGTGTCACTATCATCAACCTACAGAGAGGGAGACGGGCTTAAGCATGTCTCACTGCCTTTTCTGCGCGACCGAAAGACCATCGAAGAGACCGATTTCACGGTAGAGGATCGGGACACCGGCGAAGTCGGGACCCATATACGACTTTCGCACGTGGTGCCGAAGCTGCGCGAGACCATCCTATCCGTCGCCAGCGTGCACAGGACGTTCACTGCCGAGGCGATCCGACAGCACGTTCTCTTCAACCTGCTGCAAAGGTTCGTCAGCCTTAAGGATGACCTCGGCGACTTCCGGATCAAGTTCGTCAGTGACCTCGGGGGCAACAAGTCTGAAAAGACCCTGACGCCCGCGGATATCCCCGAGCACACGTCCGTGACGTCGATCACCGTCGAACACGTCGAAGGTAAGGAAAAGGTGTCAGCCGACTTCACCATAACGCACTACAAGCTGGACGAGACGCAGTACCCGTTGCCTCGCAACATCATAGGTTTGTGTGCGAAGGCATCGATCGCTGAGCTCATCACTGGTCGTTACCTCAAGACCAAGACGCTCGAAAACAATGCGATTGACGGTCATTACCACATTGTCCTGATCGAGGGGGCCCTGTTGGATGATGGTGTGAACGAGCAGCGCGATGGGTTCGATAAGATTCCATTGGACGACGGCTCAGGCGACCTCTTCGGAGGGATGCAGATTACGTTCGAAGACATATTCTCGGTTCTCGACGACAAGGTACAGGAGCTCATAACGCCACCGGATTGGTCCAGGGACACTATCGTGAAAGACGTGGCGAAGGACTTCGGCGTGTCTGAGGAGATGCTCTCGTACTCGAACACGCGCGTGAAGTTCGGGGACACCCCGAACGAGGTCGCGAAGCGTGTCTTGACGAACCTTCAGGAGCAGGTGGTCAACGAGACGTCCAGCCTCTCGGCCATGAAGGAGGCCATCAAGGGCCTCGCCCCGGACAGCGATGACTTCCGACGCAAGATCGACGATCTTTCGTGGGAATTCGCCTCCTCGCTCAAGACGATAGACATGGCCAACCTTTCGCAGCTGGTTGTTCGCAGGTCAGCATTGATCGACGTGCTGGACCTGGCCGTGAAACAGGGCCTCAACGTCCAGACCGAACTACCCGACGGAAAGCGCCGCAAAAACGAGGCTCTGATCCACAGCATCTTCTTCCCGATGCGGAAGGACAGCGAGGATGTCTCGGACCACGACGTCTGGTTGCTCAGCGAGGAGTACCACTACTACGACTACATCGCCTCTGACATGCCGCTGAACCAGATCAAATGGGACAATGGCCAAAGCCTCTTTGAAGCCGACGTCGATGATGCCGTTGGCGAGTTGCTAAACCGGATAGGTGAGGAGAACGGGGGCTGCCGCCCGGATATAGCGCTGTTCCACGAGGAAGGCTCCGTTGTGATCGTCGAGTTCAAGGCGCCCGGCGTCAGTCTCGACGAGCACGACAACGACCTGATGGAATACGCCACACTCTTGGCCGCGAAGTCCAACGGAAGGCTGAAGAAGTTCTACGGATACCTGATAGGGGATACCATCAATCCGATCCGCCTGAGAGGCTACAATCGCTTGCCCGGTGAGAACGGCTTCTTCAGCACCGACGACGTGAAGGAGCCGAAAAGCCAGGCTACACTTGGGCAGCTGTACTCGGAACTTCTTTTCTACGGGGACGTCGTGGATCGTGCTCGCAAACGCATCGGAGTATATAGGGACCGCCTGAAGCTACCACCGCTTTGATCAAGGTCAGCATGTTGCCGCTCCGCCGACCCGCACCCAACAAAAATGCTGCGCGATGGACGAATGACCGGTTCTGTGAAGCTGCGTGGCAGCGCTCGGCTGGGAGGCGAACTGCCGCTCTGGGCCGATCGCGTAGACCAAGCCTTCAACTGATGGCCAGATCGCTCGCGGTCTTTGCTGCTTCCAGGGCTTCCACGAACCACTGCGGTTTGCGTCCTCGGCCTGACCAGGTGAGCGCCGGGTTCTCAGGGTGCCGGTATTTCGGTGCTGCAGGCGAACGCGAGGATTTCGTCTCGGTGCCGACAAGTTCGGCGAGGGTGTAGCCCAGTTCCTGGGCGAGAGCTTCCACCTTGGCGCGGGCTTTCACCTTCTGCCGATCCTCAAAGGTGGAAATCGCCTTGGCGACGTCCTTCTGCATTTTCTTCAGCTCGCTGAGCGACAGTGCCTCGAGATCGTGATCAGCCATTGGTGCGAACCGTGTCCTGAATGCTCCGGTACCGATAGCCCGTCGCGGCAGGGTGCCGCAACTCCCGGAAGGCGGGCAGGGGTGGCGGAGGCTTGTGATCGCCGCTTTCGTCCCCAAGGAGGTGCTGGACTGGGGGTCAGGCTGTCCCGGTTGCCGGGATGTCAGGGTCTGGCATGCGCTCTCCCCGCATCTCTGTCTCCTGGGCCATCCCTTCGACTGACAATCCCCTAATCCCGTTCGGGCTCCTGCGCGCAACCCCGCGTCAGTCCGGGCCGTGTTGCCCCTTCGGGGCTGCCCGCTCCACCCCGGTCCTCTGGGGGTTTCCGGCGTCCGTTCCGTCCACCGTGCACGCGTCACCCGACGGGCTTTTCAGGGTCTTGTCGAAGGGACGGTCCCGAAGACAGGAAACACAGGAGCTTATCATGCAGAACATCGTCATCCTCGCCGGCAACATCGGTCAGACCCCCGAAGTCCGCACCACCCAGAGCGGCACCAAGATCACCAACTTCAGCCTCGCCACCTCGCGTCCCCGCCTCTCGGAAGGCCGTGTGATGCGCGACGAGAACGGCTACCGTGTCATGGACACCGAATGGCACCGCATCACCTGCTTCAACGGTCTCGGCAAGACGGTCGCGGAGCATTGCGAAAAGGGCATGAAGGTCCTCGTCCACGGCCGCATCCACTACACCAAGTGGATCGACAGCATGGGGAACGACCGCTACGGTTGCGAGATCATCGCCGAGAAGGTCGACTTCCTGAGCCGCCCGAAGTCGGCCGAGAACGAAAACCCCGAGCTGGTCGACCGCGACGATGAGATCCCGTTCTGAGGAGCGGGGTTTCCCCCGGACCCGGCGGGGCAACCCGCCGGAAACGGCCAAGTTCAAGACTGAACGATAAACCTCACGTCAGGTCCAAACCGAAGGCCACTGGCATCGCAAAGCGCCTTCAGTGCGCGCATTAGGTCTTCTTGGCCTATGTTTTTGCTGATCCACCAGCCAGAAGTCGTGCGTTTGGTCGGGAGCTCTTTGTTTCCGGGATGAATAGCCTCGGGGTTACGTGCGACGTAGCGTCTGGATCGGGCTCTCATATCGGCGAGCCTCTCAAGGGCCTCAGGCGCAATTTCGGCGGTCAAGTCCACGATTGCGGCAAATACATCGGGGAGCGTACGGCCTCCGATACTCACGCCAAGATACTCGGCTTTGTATTTGTGGTGGCGCGGCTCGTTCAAGGGCGTCGGCAGCGTGCCAGTTTCCTTGGTTTTCACATTGGCGTCACCGGCGATGCTCGCTGCCAAGCTTGCCATGAGATCCCGATCAAGACTGTCCCGCATCTTGAGGATAGCGGCGACGAGATGTACGGGCATTCGAACCAACACGGTTGGTTCTTGTGTTGCAGGTGTCATAAGTGCCTCCAAGACTTTCGATGGCTACGACGCGTGCGCTGCGTCGCGTGATAGAGGGTGATAAGCGTCTCTCCCTCGACGATTACTTGGCTTCCACGCAGCCGCTCGAGTTGCTGAATTTCTTGTTTGCGTTTGCGGATGGCACGGGCAGCATCCTTGTCGGTCAGAAGAAAAGCATCATCCGCCACCCGGGTGCCGACACGGTAGACCAAATCGGCGTCTTCCTCCTTGAACCCGCGCTGGCGCATGCGTGCTTGGGCGTGATGTGTCAGGGCTAGTTCAGTCATCGTTGCCTCCCTTGGGGGATGTTGTGGGAAGATCGATAGTATCGAGCAGGGACATTAGGCTTTCACGCTCTGCCTTGCGTACTGCGAGTTCCTCTTCAGGTATCTGTGCGATCATCCACGCAACGCGCTCTTCTTTCTTTTTGTCGCCCATGAGCTCTTCAGGGATGTCCTTCATCCGCACGTGGCCGCGCAGAAGCGCGTACTCGGCATCGGGATCATCGTCGGTTAGATGGTCGATGATCTCAGCGCCGATGCGGTAGTTCGGAAGTCCCTCACTTGTCTTCCATCCGAAGTCCGCATCGAAGCGAATGTTTTTCGCGCCCACTTCTTTCGCAAAGTCCTGCAGGTAGTCGGCGAAGGGATTGTTTTGCGATCTATCGTAGCCGCAATCAAAAGCTTCTTCAGAAACGTCGATACCAAAGAAGTCCTTTTTTTCAATGGACTTGCGCTCGGCCGCAGTACCTTCGTCTATCCGCCACGCTGTATAAACATAAGAGGAATGGCCGCCGCCGAGGCCTTGTAGCGCTTCCGAGGCTTCTTCGATCGCTTCGACGCGCTCGCGGCGCCAAGCAAGACTACCTTCAGCCAGCAGAGTCATGAAGAGCGGCGCCATCTCGATCTGTGAGCGGATCGGGATGCCGTAGATGTCCTGCACCATGTTAAACGCGAGCGCCGTCTCGGCGTCGATCATAGTGCGCAGCGGGCGGTAGCCCACCTTGCGAAGCGATTCTTCAAGTTGCGCGCGCTCGGTCGGTTCTTTGCCGAGCTCTTCGGTGCTGACTCCGAGTACCTTCGCAAGCGTCAGTGCCACACGATCTTGAGCGGGATAGAAATCTTCTTTTGTGCTCTCGATCCTCTTGATGGTGGGAAGGCTGACCTTGTTCGGACCGCTTGTTGCTTCGCAAAGCTCTTCCTGTGTCCAGCGCTTGCGCGAGCGCTGCGCTTTTAGTGCCTCAGGGTGAATGGGTATGGTCATGATATCCTCCAAGTCTCTGGAGATAAAAGTGATACTGAAATACTTATAAATCCAGAATCAAAATGGATTAGATAGACTGAAAAAGGCGAATAAAGATATCGTCAGATAAAGGAATGTCTCTGCTGCTGATACCTTGGTACGACGTTCCGAGGTTGACGTCGCTCGACATGATACTTCCGCGTATCACGCACTGCGGCAGTTCAAGCTGTCAGTCTAAATCGATTGAAGTCGAGTCATGGGTCAGAGAGTCAGAGCAAGGATGGTTCCTTTGCGACAGGTTGAAGGCTGGGAGAGTGGCTCCCAGCGCCTGTCACGGAGGAATGCCGATGGGTGTTGTAGAAGTTCTGGATCCGGCTCAGCCGTCGCGGGCTGGTGGCTGGAAAGTGGACGTGAGCCGGGGGGAGCGAAACGGGCGGGTGTCGTCCGAATGGTTCAACCGGCCGGATGACGAGCGGTACCTGTCGCTCGACGATCTCTGGGCCAATGTGAAGGGTCGCTCTGAGCGCAGCCGCAGCCGGGTGGTACAGACCGCCGATATCAGGGTCGAGGCCGCGCGCGACAACGCTGAGCGGTTGCACCTGATGCTGCCGAAAGCGCATGAACCCGTTGCGCCGACGCATTGGGCCTTCGGCCAGCTCGCCAGCATTGTGGGCGCTCCGGCCTCTTACCTACGGCAGCTGCCCGCGCCACTGGCGGGGATCAACCTGCAATACGGTTTGACCAACCACCGCGCGGAGCAGGTCAAGACCTTCGAGACCGAGGATGGCCGCACCGAGCTGCGCGCCGTGACCGGCCCCGACTACGGCCGCATCCACGACTTCGAGCTTGTCGAGGCGGTTCAGCGGATCGCGGGCAATGGCACGGGCGACACGCGCTGGAAGGTGCCGGGTGTGCTGGATTGGTCGACCGGGGTCTACAACCCCGATGTCGAAATCAGCCGCGACACGACCACGCTCTACGCCTCGGACCGCGACGTCTTCCTGTTCCTGGTCGACGACCGCAATCCGATCGAGGCGGGCAAGTTGCCCGACGGCTCCCCCGATCTCTATTTCCGGGGCTTCTATTGCTGGAATTCCGAGGTGGGCGCGAAGACCCTTGGCATGGCGAGCTTCTATCTGCGGGCGGTGTGCCAGAACCGCAACCTCTGGGGCGTCGAGGATTTCCAGGAGATCAAGATCCGTCACTCGAAATACGCCGCCTCGCGCTTCGCCCATGAGGCGGCTCCGGCGCTGACGCGGTTTGCGAATTCCTCGCCGCAGGGCTTCGTGAACGGCATCAAGGCCGCGCGGCAGCAGGTCGTGGCGCGCAGCGACGAAGACCGCGCGGATTTCCTGCGCAAACGAGGTTTCTCGAAAGCCGAATCCGGCAAGATCATCGAGAAGGTGCTGATGGAGGAAGGCCGCCCGCCCGAGAGCATCTTCGATTTCGTGCAGGGCATCACGCGGCTCGCCCGCGACAAGACTCAGCAGGATGCCCGCCTTGATATGGAAGGGCGCGCCAAGAAGCTCCTCGACCGGGTCGGCTGACGCGAAGCCCGGCACAGCGACCGCCTGCATCCGCGGCGGTCGCGTTTTCCTCTTCCACATGCACGCCACTGGCCCCGCCCCGAGAGGGCAAGGGGCTTCGGCCTGCGCATTTCAGCGAGACCCCCATGACCCCCCAGGAAGAAACTGTCATCCTCGAGGCCCGCGACATCCTCGGCCGCTATCTCAGCCGAAACCCCGTCATCGACAGCTGGCAGGCGCTTCTTGACTATTGCGCGCTTACGGTGCGCGGGCCGATCGAGCGGTTCCACGTGCTCTATCTCGACCGCAAGAACCGCATCATCGCCGATGAGCTCTTGTCGATCGGCACGGTCGACCATGTCCCGGTCTATCCACGCGAGGTGATCAAACGGGCTCTGATGCTGAACGCCAGCGCCCTGATCCTGATCCACAACCACCCGTCGGGAGATCCAACGCCGTCGGAGGCCGATCTCAGCATGACCGGGGAGATCCAGAATGGGTGTAAGTTTTTCGGCCTGACGCTGCATGACCACATCATCGTCGGCGCCGGGACGGAACTGAGCCTGCGGGCCCTGGGCAAGCTGTGACGCGCCTTGCGAGCCTGCCGCCGTCACCCTTCCGAGGAAGAGGGCGGGGGTTTGGTCTTTGACGGTTTGAAGCGGGGAGAGAGGCTCTCCGCACCGTCGGAGATATGCCCATGTTCGACCTTCCTCTCCAAACTCAGCCGGAAACGCAGAAGACAGGTTTGCCGCCGAGCCTCCTGACCGTTTTTGCAGATCAAGACTTACCGTTCGCACTCACGACGGCTTGCCATGCGCCCGCAGCTCTCATGTCCGGGCAGGCACACCCCAAGGTACTGGAGCGGTTTGCCACGCTGGCCGAGGCCATGCAGGGGGCAATCATTCACGCCGAAGATATCACACCTGAAGACGCTCCGCGCATCCTGGCAATCCTCGATCGGGAGGGCCGTCTCGTTCTGGCCGGAGCTACCTGTGATGGCGGGGTCGCATGGTGCCACCCGGTCTCGGATGCCGCCGAAGCCCGCGCCGTCGTGTCCGAGGCCAGCCAGACCCGCGCGCAGGCCATGCGGGCGGCCGAGTGGCATGAACATGGCCTCGCGCGAAGGCTGCGGCACCACGCCGACGTTCTCGATTCCCGTCTTGTCGATCCGCTCTGGCGTGTCTTCGCGTCTCGCGCCCTGCAGATCGCGGCGTGACGCCCGAGAGTCAGAGAAGGGCAGGGGAGGATGTGAGCCTACGAGGACGAGAGAGAGCCTCGGGGTTCAGATCCTTTCCCTCATTTCGGAGTTTCCAATGTCCAATATCGAACCCACCCTGGCCGCGCCGATGGCGCCGTCCAGGATTGATTTCGCCGCCGTGCTGGCTCGGCAGTCCGAGCGTGACGCGCGGATCGCAGCTTTGCGTCCGGCCAACAAGGAGCGCCTCTTCGATGGCCTGACTGCCGCGGGCATCACCCATGTGACCGTGACCTTCGATGGGGCCGGGGACAGCGGCCAGATCGAAAGCATCGGCGCGTGGTCCGGGGAGACCGCCGTCGATTTCCCCGCGACCGAGATCGACTACGCCGCGCTGACCTCGGACGACCCCGAGGTCGAGATGCGGCAGCTCTCGCTCGAAGATGTCGTCGAGCAACTGGCCTACGACTTCCTCTCCGACACCCATGGTGGCTGGGAGAACAACGACGGTGCCTGGGGCGAGTTCTGCTTCGACGCGGCCGCCCGCTGCATCCACCTTGAGTTCAACGAGCGCTTCACCTCGTCTGAACTCTACACACACGATTTCTGAGGGGGCGGCGATGGCACATCCCTATCACCACGCCCTGTCCTCGGTGAAAAAATGGGGCGGCACGGTCGACGATTTCATGGCGGTGCATGCCTGGTTCGACCAGAGCAAGGAGATTACTGCGGACTTCCGGCACCGGGCTTTACGCCACCATGCCTTATCCTGACTCTATGGAAGCGTCTTATTCCTGTGCATGGTGCGGGTTATGCGGAACCTTAGGATTGAGAGATGAGCCAGCCCCGGCCCGCTCTCCATCAAAAGGGCCGTAGGGACGGGGCTGGCGGCGCTTCGGTTTTAGCGCGACTGGAGTCGCGGGCGTCGTTTGCTGGACGCGAACGCCTTTGGAGGATGGATGACGCAGCTTTATTTCACCGACGGATCGGCGCTGCGCGCGCCCGTTTCGGTCGAAGGCGTTCCGGCCGATCTTTCCGAGTCCCTGACGGAGGCCGCTGGCAAGATCGACCTGATGGATGGCATGCCCTTCTTACTGGATCGGGACGGAAGCTACTTGCATGACGTGAACCGGTTCTTTCGCGCCTGTCCGACCATGGGGGTGCGTTCGCGGCACAGTTTGCGCGCCTACGCCCATGACATCTTCGTCTGGATGCGGTTTCTGGAAGAACGGCGTGGTGGAAAGCAGCTTTGGCGTGCCGATTACAATGATGTCATCGCGTTTCATCATGCACGGCGTTTGTCGGATGCACCGTTCCGGATTTCGGCATCCAGCTGGAACAGGGCGATCGCGGCGCTCGACAAACTGTATCGGTGGGCGCTCGAAGAGGGCCTGATCGCATCCTCGCCGTTTCGATACGACCTGTCCTTTCGTCATGGTCATGGGCGAGGAACGCCGAAGGTGGTTGAGGGGAACAGGGCGCGGGAACGTGCCGCGCGCCCGCATGACATGCAATTCGTCGATCTCGGGCGCTACCTCGTATTCCGGGATATCGGCCTGAGGGGTAAATTGCCGGACGGGTCCGAGGACCCAGCCTGGCGCGGCCGCAATGGCGAGCGGAATGCCGTTTTCGCGGAACTGCTCGTCACGACAGGCATGCGCCTCGGCGAGGCCGGTAGCCTGATCATCGACGAACTGCCCCGGCTGATCTCCGACAGCCCGCGGATACTTCCTTTCGATCTGCCGGCCGTGATCACCAAGGGCGAACGCCCGCGACGCATCCGGTTGCCGCGCCGGGTGCTCAAGCAGATCGGGGATTACGTCGATATCGAGCGCCGGATTGCCGCCGCCAAGGCGCCGCCTCGTCCGGCCGTCCCCTTTGTATTGTCACCCGATGGCCGCAACGCCTTTGATGACAGTGGTCGGCGCATCGCGCTGACCAGGCTCCGTCCGCAAGACCGCCAACGGCTGCTGCGATCACCTGATGGGATGCCTGAACACGCATCGCTCTGGCTCACGGAACGCGGCCAGCCCGTGTCGTCGGGTACTTGGGAGGTAGCGTTTCGTAGGGCAAGCCAGCGGTGCCAGGCTTTCGGCCTCGATATCACCGTCACACCGCACATGTTGCGGCACACCTTTGCGGTCAACATGTTGTCGATGCTGATCCGCGAACAGGTGGGCAGGATCTTCAACCCGACCGATGCGCACGGTGCTGCCTATCGGCAGATGCTTGGCGATCCGCTCCGCCATCTCCAGCACCTCCTCGGCCACGCGAACATCGCTAGCACCTACATCTATCTCGACAGCCTTGCCGAGGCGCAGGAACTCGTCGATGCGGCGGCGGATCGCTGGACCGACGAACTCATGGCGGACGATCGATGACCGGCAGAGCCCGCGTCTCACAGCCCCGCCCAGGGCGACGCGCGAGTTTTCCTGACAATCTTTCCGATCCCGGTCCCGCGGCCGCCATTGCCATCACCGCCCGCCGTTTCGAGATTACCTTGGCCGGACGGACTGCGACGATGGACCTGACGCGTTTGCCGGGTCGCAATTCGCTTGCACGGGCCTTCACGCTGGCACTCTGGCAGGCATGTCAGGTCGGTGGCCCTGCCGGCACCGTCCGCACCGCCATGTCATTGGCCGAAGCCATCCATCGGTTCTGGCGCTATCTCGATGCGACAGACTCATCCGTACAGGCGCTTGCCGAGATTGATGTCGCTACCATCGAAGGCTTCGACGCCTGGATGGATGAGCGCGGGCAGCATCCCAACCATCGCCGCCACCAGATGGGAGATGTAGTGATGCTGCTGCGGTTGGCGGATGCGGGCGAACCAGGCCGCCTTTCCGAAGAGGCTTCCCGCCGATTATTCTATGTCAGTACGCGCCCGGGTGTTCCACCGCGCCCGCGCGATGCCTACAGCGACAGTGTCCGGGTGGCCTTGAAGGTGGCCGCACGTGCCGATGTTGCAGCGATCATGCAGCGATTCCGTCCGGCGCTTGAACAGGAGTGCGAGACACGCATCGACCGGCTGGAGATGGACGCCTTCGCGGAGATCGACCGTGTCGGTTTCATTACCGTCAAGAACGACCTTTTTCGTCAACTCTACGGGGCACGGAACTATGCAGGGATTTCGAATGAGGGGCTGAGCGACAGGATGCATGGCACGCGGCATCTGCTCCTCGGCGACCTGATTGCTCTGTTCGTTCTGCTATCGCTGGCGACCGGTCTCGAGATCGAGGCGATTAAAACCTTGCGAGCCGATTGTCTCAAAAACCCTTCCAATGGCTATGTCGAGATTGAGTATTGCAAGCGCCGCGCCCGTCATGCCGAGTGGAAGCGGCTGCGGGTTCGGGACGGAGGGTCAGGCACCCCGGGCGGCCTCCTGCGCCTCGCAATTCAGTGGACCGCAACGGCGCGCGGTCATCTCAAGAGCGAGCAGCTTTTCACGTATTACTGCCGCGGCCGCCTGACCGATGTCGTTCTGCCGATGCAATCCGCTAGAAAGGTCTGGGTCAAACATCACGGGTTGCAGGATGATTACGGGAAGCCGTTGAAGCTCTGCCTCTCGTGTTTGCGCAAGACCCACAAGGCTGCGTGGTATAGCAAGACCGGCGGTCAGCTGCGCCGGTTTGCGGTTGGACATACCGTCGAGGTTGCTGCGAACCACTATGGGGACATTCCCGCCTTGCGGCCGATACACGAAGCTACCATCGCCGAGGCGCTGATGGACGCTGTCGAAGATGCGTTGCAGCCTACCGTGTTGACCCCGGAGGCCGAGGTCGAAGTCTTGGCAGCTCCGTCTTCGGCTCAGCCCGGTTTTCCGGAGGGCTTGGCGACCGATGTTCCCGCATTGCTGGCAGGCGAACAGGATGTATGGCTGGCAAGCTGTTCCGGCTTCTACAGCAGCCCGTTCGCCACGTCGGGAGAGGCCTGCCCGGTGCCGTTCTGGGGCTGCCTCGAATGCCACAACGGCGTCATCACCACTCGCAAGCTTCCCGCGCTGATGGCGTTTCTGGATTTCGTGGTGGACCAGCGCAAGGTTTTGTCCGAAGCAGATTGGCAGGCGAAGTTCGGGCGGGTCCACCACAGGATCTCTGCGCAGATATTGCCGCAATTTTCTGAGCCCGATTTAGCCGCCGCGCGTGCCCTCACGGCCAGTCAATCGGCACAGATCTACCTTCCCCCGGAGGCGGGTCTCGCATGAGAGCAAATCCAGACTTCACGACCGCTAGGCCATCGCTGCCATCGGCAATCCATCCCGACGACACCGACATCCTCGCAGGCAGACCGCTCAGACCGGGATCGGAGCGGTCGATGCTGTCCCGCTTCGGCGACGATGTCTGGGATCTCAGTCCGGCGATGTTTCGCGCCAACGCGCGTCCGGCAGCGTTTCGCGTGGACTTCGGCGCCATCGAAGACCCCGCGCTTCGACGGCTCGCCAAGGAGTATATGTTTGCCCGCCTTCAGGCGCCTCTGCGCAGCTACCGGGGCCCTTGCGGCCCCTCGACCGCCAAGGGCACATTGCTGTTCCTGCGCCATTTCGGAGAGTTCCTGCACGATCGTATCGGTTCCGTCGAACTGGCGCGCGTCGACCAGCAAGTGCTGGACGCGTATCTGGCGCATCTGGGGGCAGACGGCGCACGTTCATCGCAACAGATCCGTCTCTATGTCGATGTCCCCATCGACCTCCATCATTTTGGGCCATGGGTGACCGGGGGCGGCATTCCCTTCCTGCCCTGGGGTGGGCGCACGGCAAGCAATGTCAGCGGTCGGAGCCGGACGAGCTCGGAGAACACCACGCCGCGCATCCCCGAACCGGTCATCGGCGCACTGCTCCACTGGTCGATGCGATACGTCGATGTGTTCGCTCCGGATATCCTCGCGGCGCGCGAAGAGCTGGATCGCCTTAAAGCCAGCGCTGCCCAGATTATTGCCGAGGATGCGCGCCAGACCCGCCACGAACGGTTTCGCTACCGTCTTCGTACCTGGCTCGAGGCCCGTCGGGCGGAAGGGCGGGGCATACCAATCTGGGAGCGCCGTCCAAACACCACCCGCGGTGTCCCCGATGTTAGGGAAGGCAATGCGTATAATTTCAGGCTGATGTGCCTTCAGATCGGCTGTCCTCAAACGGGGAACCTCAGTAGTTCCACCGCGACCGTGAGGATGCTGGACCAGATGGCGGGTGGGATGGGAACCGAGGTCGGCGGAATGGATACCCCGATCACCCTCGATCCCGATACCGGCCTGCCCTGGCGGGAGCGTTTCGACACGGACAGCCTGCCACATGAAGAGCAGATGCTGCAGGCGGCCTGCTACATCGTCTGCGCGTATCTGACGGGGATGCGCGACAGCGAGTTGCAGGACATGGAGCCGGACTGCGTTTCGGTTGAACGCAGTGCTGACAACCTGATCGAGCGCTATCGGGTACGCAGCAACGTCTATAAGCACCGCGAGGCGGCGGGTGTTTCTGCCGATTGGATCACTATCGCGCCGGTCGCCCGAGCGGTCGATGCTTTGGAAGTCCTGTCACGGCGCGCACGCGGCGAGCGCGACCTGAGATCTCTTTGGGTCTCGTTGAAGCCTTGGGACTGGACGGCGGATTACCTTGCCGCGCAGGCGTCGCCGATCATCAAGATGTTCCGCGACGGTCTGGATGCAAAGGTCGCAAACCCGCCCGCAATTCCACATGTCGACGGACGCCCCTGGCATTTCAGCACCCGCCAGTTCCGGCGCACCATCGCATGGTACATCGCGAACCGCCCTTTCGGCGTGATTGCCGGAAAGATCCAGTACAAGCATGCCTCCGTGGCGATGTTCGAGGGCTATGCCGGTGCGCCGCACGGAGATTTTCGCCGGGCGGTCGAGCAGGAACGCGCCCTTGGCCAATTGGACGATGTGGTCGCCTATTATGAGGCCTACCTGCAGGGTGACGAGCCCGGCGGACCGGCTTCGTCCCGTCTCAAGCAGGAGTTCGACCACGTCCGGGACACCCTCGGTGATCTGCCCGGGCGCATCCTCGACCAGAAACGCCTTCGAACGATGCTGGCGCATCTTGGAAAGACGCTGCATGTCGGATTTCTGAACGATTGCTTCTTTGAGCCCGCCAGCGCCCTCTGCCTGCGGCCCGACGACAAGCCGGAGGCCCCGGTGATTTCGCGTTGCAGCCCTGACCGCTGCCCCAATTCCTGCCTGACCACGCGCCATGTCGCGCCCTGGCGGGCCTCGATCGAGGAGGGCGAGCGCCTCCTGCAGGGCAACACCCTGTCGGCATTTCAGAAGGTCGCAATCGCGCAGGACAATGATCGAAAGCGCCGACTGATCGCGCACTTGGAGGACCCAAAGCTATGACATGGCCCGTCAGTCAGAAGACCGAAGACGCCTTGCGCGCCGCCATGAAGCGGCTGCTCGAAGGAGCCTTAGAGCATACCGACGGGCGCCTCAGTGTCGCCAATCTCGCGCGCGAGGCCGGCGTCAGCCGCGCCACAGCCAACCGGGCCACTGCCGTTCTTGCGGAATTTCGTGCGGCAGAGGCGCGGTTCCGGTCGGGATCAGTCGCGGGATTGAAAGCCCGTATCCGTGAACTCGAAGCCGAGCTGAGGGCCGCCCGCGGCGGCGAACTGGCAGAGCTGCGCGCGACCGTCAAAACCCTAGCGCAACAAATCCAGGTACTCGCGCTGAAGGGTGAAGAACAACGCCGCCTGATTGCGGTTCTTGAAGCACAGATCGCGCGGGCCGACCCGAAAGTCCTGCCGTTCAGTCCGCCGTCCCAGGGCGGCATCTGAAGTCATGATCAGGGAGAGGAAGAGGTGAGCTGGGTTGGGGTGAAACAGGGATGAGAAGAGAGGGAGCCCCCATGAACCGTCTCACCGATGCCACTCGGGAAAACCCCAATGATGGCAAAGAGTTTTCAAAAAGAGACAACTTGACTGTCCAGATAACACACGGAGGGCATCTTCATGGCCGAGACGATTTTCGGGCAGACCCTCACGCTCTCGACCGGGCGCATCATCCCGACCCGCTGGGTCGGGGAACAGCATGTGAAGGAAGACCTCGGCTTCATCCCGAGCTTCGCCGACTGGGTAAAGGCGATCCGGCCCGAACCCTGGATGGGCCGGGCCGAACGGATCGAGGCACAAGTCGATCCGCATCTCGCCTCGCCCGTGGTCGAGGTTACCTGACATGACCGACCCAGCCTATCAGCGCCTCGGGCTGCCAGCGACCGCTTCGTCCTTTGCCGTCCTGCGCGCGGCGGCCCGGGCGCTGCACCCCGACACACGCGCTGTTTGCGGCCTCCGGACCGCGCGCAAGCGTTTCTACCGGCAAATGCTCTGCGCGCATGCCGCACGAAAGGCGGCAGACGACACGTCGATCGGCTGATCGCTCCCGGCCGACCCTTCATCCCGATTCAGTACCCGGCCTCTTGGCCGGGTCTTCCCCATTAAGGAGGTTCCCATGGCAGATTACTTCACCCATTTCTCGTGCCTGCTCGACGTCGGCAGCCCCGACAAGGCTGCCCGTGCACTCGCGCTGTTCCAGGAACTGCGCGCTGCGGATCAGGACGCCGACGACCCGGATGTCGCGGGCTTCGATCTCATGCGCCAGGACGCGCCCGAGGGCAGCAGCCTCTGGATCCATGATGACGGGAACGGCGATGTCGAAGCCGTCATCCGCTTCGTCCTGCGTCTTGCTGAAGAGCTCGACCTCACCGGCCCTTGGGGGTTCCAGTATTCTCTGACCTGCTCTCGGCCACGACTCGACGCCTTTGGTGGCGGCGCGCATGTCATCGATCTCGGTGCGCGCAAATCCATCGGCTGGTCCAGCACGCAAGAATGGCTGGCCGCCGCATTGAACGGGGAGGACATCGATGCCTGAGGTGATCTGCACCACCGTCTACCAGTTCCCCGAACTCTCGGATGCCGCCAAGGAGAAGGCCCGCAACTGGTATCGCGACCTTGGACCCCACGACGACTGGTGGGATGCGGTCTATGAGGATTTCGAGCGGGTCTGCGAAATCCTCGGCATCTGCCTGAAGACCACCGCCGTCCGCCTGATGGGTGGCGGGGCGCGGGCCAAGCCTTGCATCTGGTTTTCCGGTTTCTGGAGCCAGGGCGACGGCGCCTGCTTCGAGGGCTACTGGTCCCACGCCAAGGGCGCGGCCACGCGCATCCGGGACTACGCCCCGACCGACGCGACGCTGCATGGCATCGCCGACCGTCTGCAGGCCATCCAGCGGCGAAACTTCTACCAACTCGCCGCCGAGGCCAGCCACCGTGGCCGCTACTACCATGAATACACCATGTCGATCGACGTCACGCGGGACAGCCCGAGGTGGCAGCCGCCGACCGAGGACGCCGAGGAGCTCGTGACCGAGGCGCTGCGCGATCTGGCCCGCTGGCTCTACCGCCAGCTTGAAGCCGAATACGACCACCTTACCTCGGACGAGGCCATCGAGGAGGGGATCATCGTCAACGAGTATACGTTCACGGAAGGAGGGCGGCGGTTCGGGTAACAGTGATCAACGCGCAAGGTTCATTTGATCTTTACAGTAAGTCCATATGGACTATATTGAAGCCAATGGAGGACGCCATGTACGTTGCAGAGAAAATCCGGGAACCCGCACAGATCAACGCCGTCGCGTTGAAAGCTTATGCACGCGTGGCCGATGCTTGGGGTCTCAGTCTCAAGGAAGCGGCTGGCCTTGCCGACATGTCAGAGAGCACGTGGAAGCGCGCCAAGAAGCCGGATTTCGCTGGGGAGCTCACCAAGGACCAACTGCTGCGGCTCAGCGCTGTAATTGGCATCTTCAAGTCGCTTGAACTCTACTTTTCGGAGCCTCTGGCAAAAAGCTGGTTCACCCGACCGAACAAGGGGCCGCTCTTTGGTGGAAGCCGACCAGTCGACACCGCCATCGACGGGGGTTTGCCGCAGATCCTCGCGGTTCGGACCTATCTTGATGCGTTGCGTGGTGGGGCATGAAGCAGACCGAGATTTCCGATCGCGGTCTCGTTCGTCTCCTGCCCGCCACCTACCACAAGCCACCATCGCTGCGCGGTCTCGTCGATACCGATGACGAGATGGAGATCTTGGCAGAGATCGAGGGCCTGACCAGTGGACGTCTACAGGCCGAACGCGGGCGCAACCCGCATCTGGACCCGCGCGAACTCGCTTGGCAACGCCGCAGCCGCGATCTGCGCATCTATGGGGACAGTCACGTCAACGCAGCCTTCACTTACACCCGCGCCGGCGGAAACCGCTTCAACGCCGAGGAGCGCGGCGCTTGGTACTGCGCATGGGATGTGATGGTTTCTGTCAGCGAAGTGGCCTGGCACCGCACACGCGAACTCGGCTTTACCGGCAGCTTCCACGACAGCGCCCGCTATGTGGAATTGCTGGCCGACTTCATCGGCGTCTTCAACGACATGACCGATGAGGCAGGTCATCCGGCGCTGCATCCGGATCCGGCTGTCGGGTATCCCGAGGGCCAAAGCCTGGCACAGCATCTGCGTCGGGGCGGATCCAAGGGCCTGATTTACCCTTCGGTCCGGGCTCCTGCACCGGGCGGGAATTGCCTGGTCTGCTTCGAGCCCCACGCAATTCAGAACGTTCGTCCGGGCGCGTCTTGGGATCTTGTTTGGGATGGGACACCGCACTACTCGATTGCGGCTGTCAGCTAATCCGCAAAACCGTAATTGCCCCGGAGGCCTATAAGGATGGCAACGCCTGATATTGAAAGCCCTGACCGCACCGATCTCAAGCAGATCGACCATGCGCACTTCTTTGAAGCGATGGACTCGCCGCCTTTGCCGACCGAAGCACTGCGCTCTGCCTTTCGTCGGGCGAAAACGCGGTCATTTCAGCGAAACACAGGGCTTGGAAGCGCCGACTGAGTTCACCCGTCTTCGGCGCCTCCCATCGACGCGATGAGGACGGCCAACGCAAAGCGCCCCTCACGACGGTGATGGCCGTGGCTCAACCCAGGAGCTTCAACAAGGCGTCGCGCTGCGCTGCGTGCTTTTCGGGGTTGTCGCGCTTCAGTTTGTTCAGGTTGAGAAGTTTCCACTTCACGGCCGGTAGGTCAGCGGCCTGCGAACGGTCGATCGCCGCGAAGTCAGGCTCGCCGTCCTGAAGCGTCAGGAGGAACTGCCTCGCCTTGTCATCGAGCCTCGATTGCAGATCGGCGACCAACTTGAGGCGCGTCGCCAAAAGCGTAGCGAGCGGGACGGGTGTTCTGGTCATGCCTTCGAATTCCCGCGCGTAGGGTTGCTCGAGATCGATCAGGTTCGGATCGAGAAGCTCATGCGCCGGTCGTGGCGAACTGGCGACATAGATCAGGAAGGTGTGGAAGAGGTCCTGCGTCAGTCCCTCGTTTTCGTAAAGGAGCGTGACGTCGTAGAGATCCCGGGGATGCTGCCTGTCCAGGGCGGCGTGCAGCTTGCCAGCGAACAGATCCTCGAACGAGACGATCTGCATTTCGGCATAGCCATAGGCATCCTCCACGGCGGCAGATACGGTCCGGACTTCCGGGTCGTGGACTACGCCCCGGGTCACGGGCGAGGTTTCGATCTTGATCTCGGCATTCCCGAGGCGCGCCAGGAGCCGGGTGGCTCCGCCGCCGCCCCCTTGGATGCGCTGAGTTTTTGCCCCGCGGATACCGGTCTCGATGGAAGCCGCGATGCGATCCATCGCGGCGTTGATCTCGTCCAGGCTCTCGGCGCGTTCCTTGATTGGCAGGTAGGTCAGGTCGATGTCGACCGACAGCCGAGGCAGGTCGCGGTAGAAGAGGTTGATGGCCGTCCCGCCCTTGAGCGCGAAGACGCTTTCGCCCGCGACATTGGGCAGGACGCGCACCAGGAGCGCAACCTGGGCTTCATAGGTCTCACGCGCCATTTTCGGCCTCCGGTTTCACGAATTCTTCTGGCACCATGATCCGATAGCGCGGGTGGATCTTGCCGCCCTGGATCAAGGCTCGGTCGCCGCTTCCGAGGTCGAATGCCTGCGGGTCGATCCGTTTGCGCCAGGGATGATCGTGGCGGTCCGCGAAGACGAAGAACAGGCGCTTGACCTTGATTTTCTGGCACGCTTGCAGGAGGTCGGAAATCAGCCTTGGGCGCAGGGTTGTCAGGCTCTCGAAGACCATGTCGAGCGTGTGGAAACTCTCATGGTGGGGCAACTCGTCCATGGCTTCCAGGATTGCGCGCTCCGGCGTCGACATCGTCAGACCCCAGTCCCATGGCAGGCCAGAATTCTTGCCCTCGATCACGCCCAGCTTCGGATCGGTGAACAAGGAACGGGGGCGGATACTGAAAGGGGCATCCGTCGGCAGTTTGATCAGCCAGTTCGGGACCTTGTCCCCATAGACCCAGACTGGAGCGCTTTCCCCCAGGCGGAGGTAATGGGCATGTCCTTGTTCACCGAGTGCCGTTGTGCTCCCGACATGCAGATCATGACCCATGATATGTTGCATCGAAAGGATGCAGGTCTTCCAGTCGATGCTGTTGGACGCCTGCATATTCGGGACTGGTCGGCGGAAGACACCGCGTGCGATGCGCTCCAGCCAGCCGCGTTTCACATAGTCACGGAAGCTCTCATAGGCGATGCCCTGCGAGACGAGCCATGCCGCGTCGACCAGATACCCGGCGGGTACGGCATCGAGCACTTTCTTCAGATTCTGTGACCTTGCGGTGTCCATGATACCTAAAGTGATAGATTTTCAAAGAGACATCTACAGTTTTCTTTGATGAAAATGCTTTTCCTGCGTTATGGACGCTCCTATCTCACCATTTCCAAAGAACTTAGGGACTAGCCCCAAGGGGAGGGAGATCTGAAGACGCTGGGTTGAGAGACGGCTACGACTTGCGGTGGTTACCGAAGGTCGCAGCGGTGCACCTCCCGGCGTGCCGCCGGAACCAGACCTTGGTCCTTCGGACAGGAGCTTGACCGAGGCTGATGTCCCGAAGGTCCAGTCTGCCAACCTACAGCTTGGCAGCTGCGCTCGGTTTGCCAAACCGCGGTATGGCAGAATCTCCGGCAGGTCGGAGCCAGCCGGTGCCGTTCTCACCTGTTCCCGTCGATCCACTTCGACATGAGCCCCCTGTCGCGAAAGCATTCGTCCGGAACGGCGCGCCTTTTGATCCGGGCGAGTTTCTCAGCGAAGGCCACCTGCTTGGACGTGGGCAGCCGGTCCATGTCCGATACCGGTTTCAGCTGGGCCTGAGCCTCGATCCAGGCGCTCAAAGATCGCCGGTCTTGCTGAACCTCCCAGGGCAGGAGCGTCCGGTTGCGCAGGGCGAGCGACCGCGCATAGGCAATCTGCTTGGGCGTTGCGGGCAGGGCGTGCTTGGTGCTTTCCATGGTGGAACCCCCTTTCTGACTTGGCTCTGAGCATAGAACATAACAAGAACAAAATCAAGCCAAGCGTCGGGAACACCTTGGTGCGAAAGGGAGAGAGGGGCCGGGAAAGATCAGGTCCGAGGCTGCCCGAGAGAGGGTGTCCGGGCCTGATCCTGTCCTTCATTCCGGAGTTTCCCGATGACCCACCTTGCCCCCGTTGCGCAGGCGTCCTTGCCTGCGCCCATTGTCCCGTTGGCAGCAAATCCCGCCCCTGCGATCGTTGCTGTTGCCGAAGCGCTGCAGCCCGATCTGGCGCAAGGGCTTCAGATCGACGCGCTGCGCCTGCGCCGCGAGATGGAACATGCCTTTGGCGGTTCCGATGCGACCGGTGCTTGGGACTGGAAGCTCGCCTATGAGGCCGGCGAGGTGGCGCTGGTTCTGTTCTTGCGGAAATTCGGCCGCGCCCTTCTCGCCCGGGCGGGCTCGCCTGCGGCGCTCTTGCCGATCCTCGCCAAGGTGGCAGGCCTCTTGCCCACGCACACCCGGCGGTCGGAAGAGATGGAGCGCTTTCAGCAATTCTCGACGCCGCTGCCCATGGGGCTCGCGGCTGTGGCGGCAGCACAGATCACGCCCTATGATCTTGTCCTAGAGCCGTCTGCCGGGACCGGGCTTCTGGCGATCCTCGCCGAGATCGCCGGCGGCGCTCTGGCTCTCAACGAGTTGGCGGACACCCGCGCCGACCTTCTTCGCTTGCTGTTCCCGGGCCGACCGGTCACGGGGTTTGATGCCGCGCAGATCGACGATCATCTCGATGCCTGCTCAAGCCCGAGCGTCATTCTGATGAACCCGCCTTTCTCGGCCCAAGCCAATGTCGATGGTCGGTCGACCGAGGCGACCGCCCGACATCTGCGCTCGGCCCTTGCGCGCTTAGTTCCCGGCGGACGGCTCGTGGCCATCACAGGGGCCGGTTTCGCGCCGGATGCGCCGGCCTGGGCCGAGACCTTCGGCCGTCTGACCGAGACCGCCCATCTCGTCTTCACCGGCGCGGTGTCGGGCGCCGCTTTCGCCAAGCACGGCACCAGCTTCGAGACGCGGATTTCTGTCTTCGACAAATGCCGCGGCGGCGAGCCGGGCGGCACCACCGCAGACCTGCGCCAACCCATGTCTAGGGACGTGGCGCATCTGATGTCCCGGGTCACTGCCGAGGTTCCGCCGCGCCTCAAACTGGATCCAGCTCCTGCTGCGGGGCAGGGCCATTCTTCCCCCTTTCCGGGAAATTTTCACCTCACCACCCGCAAACCCGCCAGCCGATCGCACGCGACCTCTGCAGCCAATCCGGCGAAGCCTGAAACCCAGATTGAGGCCGAGGAACTGGACTACGCTCTCCGCGACGCCGCCGAGGACGAAGACGCGACACGGCTGTCCGACGCGATCTACGAGACCTTCCGTCTGCAGGCTATCGACATCCCAGACGCCGCATCGCACCCGACCAAGCTTGTGCAATCGGCGGCCATGGCCTCTGTCGCACCTCCGAAACCCTCCTATCGCCCCAAGCTTCCGGCGGCCATCCTGCGCGACGGCCTGTTGTCCGACGCGCAGCTTGAGACTGTCATCTACGCGGGGGAGGCGCATGGCGCGCATCTCACTGGGTCTTGGACCGTCGATGAAACCGGAGACGTGGTCTCCGCTGCACCGGACGATGCCGCTGACGCCGTCCGCTTCCGCCGCGGCTTTTTCCTCGGCGATGGCACCGGGGCGGGCAAGGGCCGCCAGTCGGCCGGGATCCTGCTCGACAACTGGTGCCAAGGCCGCCGCAAGGCGCTCTGGATCTCGAAGAGCGACAAGCTTCTCGAGGATGCGCAGCGCGACTGGTCCGCACTCGGCCAGGAGCGGCTGCTTGTCACGCCCCTCTCGCGCTTCGCGCAGGGCCGCGACATCCCGCTCTCCGAGGGCATTCTCTTCACCACCTACGCCACGCTGCGCTCCGAAGAGCGGGGGACCAAGAAGTCCCGCGTCGACCAGATCGTCGACTGGCTCGGGGCGGATTTCGACGGAGTGATCCTCTTCGACGAAAGCCATGCCATGGCGAATGCCGCCGGCGGCAAAGGCGAGCGGGGCGAAACACAAGCCTCGCAGCAGGGCAGGGCGGGCCTGCGCCTGCAGCACAAACTTCCGAATGCCCGCGTGGTCTATGTCTCGGCCACGGGCGCGACGACGGTCCACAACCTCGCTTATGCTCAGCGTCTCGGTCTCTGGGGCGGGGAGGATTTTCCATTTGCTACCCGCGCCGAGTTTGTCGAAGCCATCGAGGCTGGCGGCGTCGCGGCGATGGAGGTTCTGGCCCGTGACCTCCGGGCGCTCGGTCTCTACACGGCGCGGTCGCTTTCCTATGACGGTGTCGAATACGAGATGCTGGAGCACGCGCTCAGCTTCGAGCAGCGCGGCATTTACGATGCCTATGCCGGGGCCTTCGCCATCATCCACAACAACCTGACCGCGGCGCTGGAAGCCGCGAACATTTCTGGCGCGGCCGACGGGCCGAGCGGGTCGGGCACGCTGAACCGCCAGGCGAAATCCGCTGCGCGGTCAGCCTTCGAGTCCGCCAAGCAGCGTTTCTTCGGCCATTTGCTCACCTCGATGAAGACCCCCACGCTGATTTCCAGCATTGAGGCCGATCTGGCTGCGGGCCATGCGGCGGTCATCCAGATCGTCTCGACGGGTGAGGCACTGATGGAACGCCGCCTGTCGGAGATCCCAACCGACGAATGGAACGACATCCGCTGTGACATCACGCCAAGGGAATATGTCCTGGATTACCTCGCCCATTCCTTTCCGGTGCAACTCTACGAGCCCTTCACCGACAGCGAGGGCAACCTCTCGTCTCGGCCCGTGACACGAGACGGTCAGCCGGTCGACTGCCGCGAGGCCGTCCGCCGTCGTGACGCGCTGATCGAAAAGCTGGCCTCGCTGCCGCCGGTCCCTGGTGCGCTCGACCAGATCGTCCAGCGCTTCGGCACGGATCTCGTGGCCGAGGTCACGGGGCGTTCACGGCGCATCGTGCGCAAGGGCGAAGGGCATTCGGCACGGCTCGTGGTGGAGAACCGGGCCGGAGCCGCGAACCTCACGGAGACCCAAGCCTTCATGGATGACGAAAAACGTATCCTGATCTTCTCGGATGCCGGCGGCACCGGGCGCAGCTATCATGCTGATCTCGGAGCGAAGAACCAGCGCTTGCGGGTCCACTACCTCTTGGAACCCGGCTGGAAGGCTGATGCTGCAATCCAGGGTCTCGGGCGCACCAACCGGACCAATCAGGCGCAGCCGCCGCTCTTCCGGCCGGTCGCCACCGATGTGAAAGCGGAGAAGCGGTTCCTGTCGACCATCGCGCGCCGCCTCGACACGCTCGGGGCCATCACGCGCGGCCAGCGCCAGACCGGGGGGCAGGGGCTTTTCCGCCCCGAAGACAACCTCGAGTCGCCTTACGCCCGCGATGCCCTGCGCCAGCTTTACCGCCGCATCTATCGCGGCGATCTGGCCGGATGTTCGCTCGGGGCTTTCGAGGATGCGACCGGGCTCAGCCTGACCGATGACAACGGGCTGAAGGATGACCTGCCGCCGATCACGACCTTCCTCAATCGCCTGCTGGCGCTGACGATCGACATGCAGGCCGTGCTGTTCGCGGGTTTCGAGGAGCTGCTCGATCAGCAAATTGAGGGCGCCATCGCCGCCGGGGTCTATGATCTCGGGCTCGAGACACTCCGTGCCGAGAGCTTCCGGGTGACCGACGCACAGGTCATCTACACCCATCCGGGCTCCGGTGCGGAAACCCAGCTTCTCACCATCGCGGAAAAACGGCGCAACAAGCCGACCTCCCTCGCGGATGCGCTCGACTGGCTCGATGACCCGAAGGCGCGGCTTCTGGTCAACAGCCGCTCCGGCCGCGCGGCGGTGCAGGTGCCCGCCACCAGCCTGATGCTGGATGATGGCACCATCGAGCCGCGCCTGCGCCTGATCCGCCCGACCGAGGCGAGCACGGTTCCCGCCAGGATCATGGAGGACACCCACTGGCTCGAGGCCGACCGCGCGGCCTTCTCCGCAGCCTGGACCGGGGAACTGGCCGAGGTGCCGGAGTTCTCCGAAGCCACGCTGCACATCGTGGCAGGTCTGCTGCTGCCGATCTGGAAGCAGCTCCCCCAGGACGAAACCCGTGTCTATCGCCTGCAGACCGATGACGGCCAGCGTATCATCGGACGCCGTGTCTCGCCTGCCTGGGTCGCGACCACGCTGGCCGCCGATGCGCCCAAGCTCTCGGCCGCGCAGGTCCATGCCCTCGTTCTGGAGGGCAAGACCGTGGTGTGCCTGTCCGAAGGGATGGAATTGCACCGCTCGCGCGTCATGGGTGCGAACCGGATCGAACTCTCGGGCTTCTCGGAGGCAGCCAAGGATCGGCTCAAGGCCGATGGCTTCTTCTCCGAGATTATTAGTTGGAAGCTTCGGCTGTTTTGCCCGACCGACGCCGATGGCGTCGCGATACTGGATCGTCTGCTTGCACGTTGTCCTGTCGCAAGGCTACATGATCGCGGAGGTTGTTGACCCATGTATTCCGAGACCGAAGACCTCGTGCGCGATCTGGCAGAAAATGCCGAAGGCGTCTGTCGTGCCTACCTTCCCGCCGGACGGCGGGAAGGATCCTACTGGATCGTCGGCGATCTGCAGAACAATCCTGGCCGGTCGCTCTTCGTGCGGTTGACGGGCCCTGCGTCGGGACCAGGGGCTGCGGGCAAGTTTACGGATGGGGCCACAGGCGAGCATGGCGATCTCCTGGACATCATCCGCGCCCGGACGGGGATCACGCGCTTCCCCGACCTTCTCGCCGAGGCCCGAGCGCATCTTGGCCGTCCGCAGCCGGTCGTCCCGGATAGGCAAGAGCCGAGGAAGGCCAAGGCGCCCGGTGGCACTCCTGCGGCGGCGGCGCGCTTGTTTGCTGCCTCGAACCCGATCACAGGCACGCTTGCTGAGACCTACCTCCGTTCCCGAGGCATCACCCAATTCGGGGCGAACGGCGCCTTACGCTTCCACCCGAAGTGCTGGCATCGGGAAGAGGGGCAGACCCGGAGCATCCCCAGACCGGCGATGATCGCGGCGGTTACCGATGGGGCAGGGGCCGTGCAGGGCGTGCATCGCACCTGGCTGGCGCCTGACGGACAGGGGAAGGCGGCAGTGAATCCAGAGCGTCGGGCTATGGGTCACCTCCTCGGCAATGCTGTCAGGCTCACCCCGCACGATGCCATCCTCGTCGTCGGCGAAGGCATCGAGACCATGCTGTCCCTGTCCGAGGCGATCCCCGGCCTTCCCGTCTGGGCGGCGCTCTCTTCGGGTCACCTCGGGGCGGTCCTGCTGCCAGAGGGTCTGAAGCGCCTCTACATCGCGATCGATCGCGATCCGGCCGGGCAGCGCGCGGCAGAGAAGTTGAGCGCCATAGCCACCGAGGTCGGGATTGGTTGCCATGTGCTGGAACCGCGGCTCGGGGATTTCAACGATGACCTCCGGGCGAACGGCAAGGACGCGCTGCGCCAGCATCTGGCAGGGCAGATCGGGCCAGAGGATCGGCATCGCCTGCTCAGCTGAGCTGTATCGCGCAGGGGGGGCTGGGAGTGCGGGGCAGGGGGCTGCATCCCAGTCGTGGCTCTGGTTCGTCGTCCTCACCCCATCCCGGGCGTTGCGCATCCACCCGTCAGCCCTGCGCGGCCTTCAAGAGATGGGCAGGCCGTCAAAGCGGTTGCCCCTGCAAGGTCGGCAGGGAACCTATTTCCGCCAGCGGCAGAGCCGCCTTTGCATCGCGAAACAAATAGCTTCCCTGCCGACCTCCTCCACGCTGTTCCGGCCCCGGTGAAGCCGGGGTGAAGGGGCAACCGCCCCGACGGCTCGGGTCTGCCCATGAAGGCCGCGCGGGATGACGCACGGACGAGACAGGCCCGGAGGCAAGAAACCGATGACGATCCATACCCACGACGACGCGTATGAACCCGCCCATATCGCATCCCAGACCGCCCATGCGCTCGACGAGCTCCAGCTCTACGGCTATCGCCCCTTCGACGAGCCCGATCCGCGCCCGATGCCCGATGGGCAGCGCCTCGCCGTCGCCGTCGCCGACATCTTCGACGCCCTCGTCGCGACCCTGGAAGACACCCGTATGGAACCCGACCTCGAAGAGGTGCTCTGGGGCCAGGTCAACCTCTTCCACCGCGCCACGGCCCGGATCGAGCGGACGCTCGATGAGAACGAGCAGGCGCAGCGCCGCCTCCAGCGCGAGCAGGACGGCTCCGAAGTGAAGTCCGTCGAACTCGAGCGCCTGACGGCCGAAGGCCTGACTCTCGTTGAACGGCGCAACTGCATGGACATGATGCGCGATCACGCCGCCACCGAGTTCGTCCATCACACGGGATCGACCTGGCGCCCCCGCACCGGCTCGATGGTGAACCGCCAGCACATGACCGCCGCTCTGATCGACAGCCGCGATTTCCTGGCCGCCAAGCGCCGCGCCGAGACCGAAGTGATGTTGCCGGCAGGCCCCAAGGTCGCCCTCACTGGCGGGACCGATTTCAACGATCACCGCCTGATCTGGGGCAAGCTCGACCAGGTCCGGACCAAGTATCCCGACATGGTCCTCCTGCATGGTGGCAGCCCCAAAGGCGCAGAACTCATCGCCGCCAAATGGGCTGAAGCCAGGGGCGTGACGCAGGTCGCCTTCAAGCCTGACTGGACCAAGCACGCCAAGGCCGCGCCCTTCAAACGAAACGATGCGTTGCTGGATGTACTCCCGGTCGGGGTCCTTGTCTTCCCCGGAACCGGTATCCAGGAAAACCTCGCCGACAAGGCCAAGAAGCTGGGCATCCCGGTCATGAAGTTCGAGAAGGGGGCGTGAGCCCCCGACTTCAATCCGGGACAGAACATTGTGGAAACGTCGAAGAGCGCTTGATATTGTGGTCTGGAGAGAGGTGCCAACAACATGTTCGACACATCGCAGCAAATGGAAGTGTTCCCGACGACGGTCGATCTCAAGCGGATCGACCCGTCTCTGAACATGCGCCGCTTCTATCGAATGAGCGTTCAGCCGGACCTGTTTGGCGGCGCATGCCTTGTGCGGGAATGGGGCCGTATCGGGTTTCGAGGGCAGATGCTGATAGAACGGCATGATGACGAGGGAAGGGCTGTCACGGCACTCATGAAGCTCGCGGCGACGAAGGAGCGGCGAGGTTATCGGTTGCTTGATAGAGTGAATGCCAAGGATTGACATTCCATATCAGTTTCACTATTTAAATTTGTGAAACTGATATGGAACAAGCGCCATGACCAAGGTTGTCGTCCCATTTCCGAAAGGCCAGCGACTGCGTTCGCCGTTAGCGCAGTTCTTCCGTGTCGGAGACTCTCACAACAAGTTTGCCGAGATGTACGCGTCCGGGGGGCTGCCTGCTTCTCGAGTTGTCTTTGACGCCGCACGCCTCAACCGACAGACTGCTCTAGCGAAAGAGTTAAAAGTTGAAGGTGTTGAGATCACGATCGACACCGGAGCGGCCGAACTGTCGAGCTTGGCGCGACATAGGACGTTTGTGCGTAACTCCCCATGGTTGGTCGAGGCTCCGATGTCTCCCTTGGGGCCGGACGCATTTACTACAGAGGTCATCGAGCGCATCGCGGAAATGGTGGTTGCGGTCGGTGCGGATCGCGTGCTGGCTCCGAGTCACTTCTTGGGCGATCCGAAATTTGACGGATGGCTCAAGGTCGATGCGGCTGCGTGTTCGGCCCTCCGATTGGCGCTTGATCGTTTGGGGGGAGGCCAGGTCCGGATCGACTACCCGGTTATACAAAGCGTTCAAGGATTGGTGGATCCCGCGTCGCGGAAGGCGCTTGCCGAGACCCTTTCGATCCTTCCCGTCGATGCGATTTGGATGCGCCTTTCCGGTCTCGGGAAGGAGCCAGGTCCGCAAAAGGTTCGGTCTTTGATACGGATGCTCAGCGGTTTCCACAATATGGGGAAGCCTGTCATTTTGGACTACTGTTCTGGTTTGAACGCGGAGGCTACCGAAGCATTCGGTGTGGCTTCTGGCTCCGCGAGCGGAATTCTCGAGTTGGACCAGTTCAACGCACGTGATTGGCACAAACCCCCAGAAGAGCCCGATCCCGATGCGCAGTTCGGTCGGCGTAGCATTGTTCAGGTACCGGGTCTTGGTCGGGGCTTTTATGCACACGAGTTTGAATTGCTAGCCAAGTCTCGCGGTGGCCGGAAGCTGCTTCTTCAAAGCGAGTTCGTTTCCGTTTCCAGTGTCGAGGAAATGGTAAGAACTCGAAAGCAGGTACAGGCACTTCACTTGGTGCGCTCACAAGAAGCGCTTCAGTCTGTACCGGACCTCAACCGAGCAGGGCATTTTTTGTCAAAGACGATGGCGGATGCCGAGCGCAGGGCAAAAGATGTCAGCTTCCTCAAGCCCACTGAAGCTCAAGCCCAGGCGGCGGGTGTCGACTTGCCAAGTCTGCTCAAGCGGACCAGAGGACACGCAGAGACGATGGGCAAGGTTGCAGACGCGCTTGAAAAGCTCCATGAGGAGCGCGGAACAGAGTCACCGCGAGTTCGGGCTTGCGACTTCAATGTCGATATTGCCCTGCGTCGTGGCGATCAGAGGTAAGAAATGCAAAGTGCAGTGTCACGCTACATAGGCGAACTCGCCGACATCGGGGGCCTTAAAGGAACCGATATCGCAAATATTACGGATGTCTCCAAAGCTACGGTGTCGCGTTGGAAGGCTGGTGATATCAAACCGCAACCAAAGAACGAACTGATTCTGTCCGACCTCTATTACGTCGTCGGCCGTCTCAATGAATACTACACGCCGGACGAGGTTCGCGCCTGGTTGTACGCGCGGCACCCGCAACTTGGCGGCGAGCGCGCCATGGATCTTATTCATAATGATCGCTCGCTCGAGGTTCTGGCCGTTATCGACCGGCTGGACAATGATGTTTATGTGTAGGTTCGATGAATGGTTAAAGCTCGACGCGACAACCGGCTGATCGACGCGATTGAGGCAATCGAGCCAGTCGTTTTTGAGGGCAATGTTTGGCGCTTGGTTCGTGACGGACGAGACCCGCTGTTGTGCAGCGCGTCGGGAGGTCGGTGGGACGACGGAACCTTCGATGTGCTCTATACCTCAACGTCTCGGTCGGGCGCTCTGGAAGAGATGCGCTTTCATTTGATGCGCGGCCAACCGATTATGCCGAGTAAAGTTAAGTACCGCATGTTCGAGATCGAACTTCTACTTGAACGGGCGCTGCGATTTGTGGATCTTGACGCGCTTTCCGACGTTGGGTTGAACACGGAGACGTTCGGTCGTCTTTCCTATGAGCAAAAGAACGACGAATATCCTCGTACTCAGGAGATTGGTGAAGTCGCACACTTCCTAGATTTCGATGGCCTGATTGTCCCATCAGCTCGATCCGACACAAACAACGCTGTTGTGTTCTGCGACAAGGTAAGATCGCTGCCCGAGTCCACTCTCAGGGATCACGGCCTCGTGGACTGGGAAAAATGATCCAACTCGATAAAGAGCTTAACCTTCTTGGCTGACAAATTGGGTATGAGGGTTCCGATTAGCTATCCCTGCTTGCAAAGATAGATGTTACATAAAACGAATTATCGGATTTTTGATAAATTGTTGTTTTCATGCAATTTTTATTCACTCCAGTCGAGTTTCAACCAGTATCGCGTGTGCCGCCGCTTGCCGGTTCGAGCGAGCACGCCCTTCTCGACCAGATCCTGCAGATCGCGGGTCGCGGTCGCGCGTGAGGTTCCGGTGATCTTGAGGTAGTTGTCGGCGCTGAGGCCGCCTTTGAAACCGCCAGGGCCTTCCCGAAACATTCGAGCGATGGCCTTGGCCTGTCGTTCGTTCAACTGGTCTCTGTGACGATCGTAGAAGTGTGCCTTGCTGATGAAGAAGCCGACGCGGTCGAGTGTTGCCTGTTGCGCCTTCAAGACAACTTCCGCGAACCAGACGAGCCAATCGGTCACGTCGAGCGTTTTTTGATGCTGCTCGAGCTGGTCGTAGTATGCCTTGCGCTCCTTCTCGATGGTGAAGGCGAGCGAGATGAGGGTCGGCTGGCCAATGTTCTGCGCCAGCGACTTTTCAGCGAGGGCGCGACCCAAGCGTCCGTTGCCGTCTTCGAAGGGATGGATGCTCTCGAAATAGAGGTGGCTTAGCCCTGCGCGCGTCAGCGCTGGAAGCGGCTCTGCTCCCCCCGGCCCGGTCTTGTTGTACCAATCCGCGTATCGCTCCATCTCAGGCATGACCCGCTCCGAGGGAGGCGCTTCGAAATGGATCGTGGGCCGGTCAAGGCGGCCGGAAACGATTTGCATCGCCTCGGCGTGTTGTCGGTAGGCCCCGATGGTTTCCAACCGACGGTCATGGGACAGGAGCATCCGATGCCAGCGGTACAGTGTCTCATGGGTCAGCGGCTCTGCAAAACTGGAATAGACGTCGACCATCATTTCCGCGACGCCCTGTTCGCGCGGTTTGGCAGGGTAGCTGTCCGGATCGAGGCCCAGGTGGCGGCGCAGCGAAGACTGGACACTGAGCCGATCGAGGATTTCACCCTCGATGGCGCTCGTCTGCATCGCTTCCTCGCTGAGCAGTTCGATGCGGAGTTGCTCGCGCTCCGGCTGGCTGACATGATGGACCGCGCCGAGGATTTCTCCGGACGACAGCAGGAACGACTGCTCAAACGGCTCCAGAGCGGAGGCGTCATACCGGAAATCCGGCCAATCAGGCAGCGTCCAGTTCCAAGCCATGAGTTATAGACATCCTTTCTATAACTCACATCTAGATCACTTCTGAGGCATAGAAGTCAACTCTATCGCTCAAAGGACCTGCGGGATGGGGTGGCCCACAAACCGACGCGAGACCTTGAGCTAGGCCTTTTCAAGGTGCGTCAGATCTTGCTGACGCGGTCTGGGGATCTTTGGATCGACAGGGTTCTGTTCCGGCGCTGGAATGAATGGCTCATAGCGAACGTCCGCCATGGCACCGTCGAACCAGGCAGGCTGCACGTCACCATTGTTCCATTGGTAAAGGTAGCCAACCAGATTTTCAGATGTCTTGCAGAGGATGCGCATGATCGGTTCGCCAGTCAGGCGGGGCTTCGTGTTCATAATGCGTTCCTCCAAAATGGACCTCGTAACTCGTCACCACTGAGGTCTGAAATTCCCTATGACGCTCATTAGCGCCACGCTTTCCGCAACTGCAAGGCGAGCTTCGGCCGGTGGGCGAAAATCCACCGGCGAAATGCAAGTTATCTTTTCAGATAGGTCTCTTACGGTGCGTGCGGTTCATGCGGTGATGCAGCGCGAACCGCAATTTCTTCCAAGATTTTGTCGATCTCGCCCCATATGCGTGGTTCCATCTGGCCACGGATCAGGGCCCATTTACTCAAGACGTCGAGGGGGTCGTGGTCCCGGAGGAGGACACCCAGGCTGGCCGCATCGACTGCCAGAGATGTACGGGCCTGCCACTGCGTGTTTCGAGTGCGCCGCTCCTCCGCGATTGGCGCGAAGACCGGCGACAGTTGCCAGCCTTTGACTGCACGGCGCAGGGCGGCGCGCACCACATGTGCTGGCTCGACACCACAAGCCTGCAGCGCTGCTTCCTGTCGTTCGAGTGCGTTGACCCTGATGTCGATCTTCCGGGTGGGGCTCAAAGCGCGCGCCGATACGGGAGCTCTCAGGCTGGTATGCGGGTCTGAGCTTTTCGCGGTGACTTGGTGCGGCGCCACGGCACCTTCCGGCACAAGCTCTGACCCGTGCCGATCCGCGTCAACGTCAGCGGCTGGGGTGCCTGTCTTTGTTGCTGTGACCTGTGCCTCATCTTCCTTCCCGGGAATCTCGCGGTCACCCTGTTGCAGGGTGGCGGCGTAGGCTGGGTCGGGCCTAGTGATGGTCGGGATCTTCTTGCGCAATCGACTGTCCTCACGCAGCAAGAATATTGTTGAGGATGTCCGTCGCCTCCTCGAGCGCCTCGACGACATGACGTACATGTGGGCGCATCAGAGGGTTTGGATCAGATTGCTTTTCCAGCGCCAAGGCGTGGAGAAGCCCCTTCTGATCCATCTCCTTGTAAGTGTTTCGTCGCATCATGACGGTCTCAATCACCGGAAAACGGGTGAGCGCTTCTTCAATCAGGGCGGCGTCAGCACGGGTCGTTTTCGGGTCGACCAGGTTGAGGACGACGTGGTGGCGCGGAAGGCTGGAGGGGTCGTCAACACGGGATTTCAGTTTCTCAAACCAATCAGAAGTCTGCGCTCCGACATCGAAATCAGACGTTGACAGCATGACGGGCGTCACAATGTGGTCCGCAAGCACCGCGATGCCGTCTGACCATTCGGCCCCGACCCCTGCGGTATCGATGAAGATGAAGTCTGCCGTGCCTGCCATGTAGACCTGATCGATCTGATCCTCGACACCCGCCACGCTTTCGACGGTGGCCGAACAGAGAAGCGGCGAACTCAGCCCACCGGCTTCCGCCCGAGCATGCCAGGCCCCGAGTACCCTCGTGCTGTCCGTGTCGATCAACATCACTCTGCGTCCGGCGGCGATCGCGGCGCTGATCAAGGCGCGCGAAAGCGTCGTTTTTCCACTGCCCCCTTTCCGGGCCATCGCTGCGATCACCACAAGATTTTCGTTCGGCATTCTGATCCTCCGCAAAAATAGTGAATCGCAACGATAATACCAAAATGTCGCTAAGCGCATGAGGCGGAGGGGTCAAGCAGAAGTCGGGATGCGACCCGCGTCTGGCATGCTGCGGGCGGCGTTGTGCGATAACCGTGCAACGTCTGCCGTGGCGCCTTCAGCATTCGTCGCGGGGCACGACACACCCTCCAAATGTCGGGATGCGCTTGGCGATGTGCTGCGGACGGAATGCAGGTGACGGATAGCGCGCTCCAGACGCCGGGAGGCAGCCTCGCGTATGTCGTTCTGCGGGTGACGCGAGACGGTCAGCACGCGGCAAAACCCGTCTTGCGGGGTGCAAGAGACGGGGCGCGAAAGACGCGATGCGCGATGCGGAGACCGCATCGCGTGGTGCAATGAGCGCGAAGCGCGATCCATTTGACAAGGGACGGGAAATCGCCCCTGCAGGGCAATTTTCTACATTGAGTACAAGCCCTTATGGCCGACGCCACTTGCGTTGGGAGTCGGCGGGCTTGTACGAAGTTGGCAAGAAATAGGAACGTTAACTTCAAAATGCCCCGCCGCCGCAGACTGTCAAAGATCGAGCGATCGACCATCGCCCAGGACCGCCGGAACGGCGTCTCCGCGGCGTCGTTGGCAGCCCACTACGATGTCAGCCTTAAGACGATCTACAACGTGGTGAACCACTGGGGTGAGCGTCAGACAGCGAACGGCAGCCGATCGCGGGTTGTGGGGATCCGGGTCTCGGACGACGACCTGCGCCGGTTCGACGCGGCGCTGTCGCGGCGCGGGATTGTGCACCGCTCGGATGCCATGCGCCGCCTGATGCTGGCGGCCGAAGGTGTCTTCCTGCCCGACGACGAGATGTGTGACGAGTTGCGCAACCTCGGCGCCGCGCTCAACCGGGTCGGCAACAACGTGAACCAGATCGCGCGACGTCTGAACGAGGCCAAGGTGCGGGGCGAGAGACTGTCCTACCCGGCATCAAGTCACCGTGACGTCCGCGCCCTTGCGGGTCTGGTCTTCGATCTGGCCGACCAGGTCCAGGAGATGTCGCGTGCGCGGCGCAGCCTGCTGGACCTTGAGATCAGCTCTGCCCTGGCGGGCCTCGCCGAGAGGGATGAGAATGGCGCGGAGTGATCGGGCCCGGGGCATCGACCCGGCGCTCTTCGACCGCGGCTGGAGCCGGGTTTCGGGATCCTGGCAGGGGCTTTCCAGGGGCGCGCAGATGGTTCGGGCCGCGCGCGGCTATTCGCCAGCGATCTTCAAGGCGATCTCGAAAGGGGGCTGTCACACCGGAGCGCAGCTACGGGCGCAGCTCACATATCTCACGACGAAGTCGACCCATATCCTCGACAGCCGCGGCACCCATGACGGGAAGAAGCAGCTCTCGGAAGCCGAGATCAACCGAGTGGCGCGGCGGTTCGAGAACCAGTGGAACGAGCGCCACAGCCCCAAGCTCGGCCACACATCGCATCTGCTGATGGCATTCCCGGTTGGAACGAGCGGCGACGAAGTGCGCGATATCACCCAGGCGGTCTGCGAGAAGTTCTTTCAAGGTGAGGGGTCGCAATTCGACTATATTGCTGCAATACACCAAGATCGCGCGCATCCACATGCGCATATCGTTCTGAACCGCCGCAGCAAGGATGGCGAAATGTTCTTTCTCGGGAAGGATCATCACTTCAACTACGACGCCTTTCGCGAGGCGATGGTCGAGGCGGCCCGGGTTCATGGGATCCGCCTTGAGGCGACGCGTCGTCTGGATCGCGGCGTCACGACCTACGCCGCCGAGACCTTCGAAATCTACAAGGCCCGCAACGAAGGTCGTCCCCCAGTCGAGCGCCAGAGAACCGGTGCTGACCTGGCGGCCGCTCTGGAAACCGTCAGGCACAACGCGTTGATCTATCGCGGGCTCGCGGCGGAGGCGTCACGTTCGAATTTCGAAGACGTGGCCGAAGCGCTCGAGAGGGCCAGCACCATCCTTGCCAGCGGCGGTCAGATTCAATCTGACGGAGCCATCTACATGTCCCAAGACGAAGCAGCGTTCGACACGCTGATCACCGAGTTTTCTCAGAACATTCGCCAGATCGAGGCGGCGATCGACAGGGCGCCGGCGGCCGAGCGGCCGGTGATCGAGCGCAAGCTGACCGATGTTCTGGCCTCGGTCGCGCATTTGAACCCGCTCGGGGATCGCTCCGCCGCCCTGGTCGATGCTCCGTCCCGGGACGGCATCTATGCAAGGCCGAACTTAAGTGAAGAACACCTCGCGCGTCTTGACGATGGAGAGGTGGCACCAAAGCTGGCCGAGGCGTTGCAAGGCACGGGCATCGATGCCGAGGCTGTGGCCGCGCGCCTGCGGGAGGGGGCAGGCAATGCCGCATTGGAGCGCCAGTGGCTGGCACAGGATCTGCAGGGGATTGCCAAAGCAAGCGACCTCGATCTGGAGAAATCTGCGGACCGGGAAGAAGCGCTCGACCGGCTGGAAGCCGTGCATGTTCGGCTGGGCGATGTTCTGACCGATGTACGCGTCCTGCGCGCGCCAACCGAGGTCGACGAGGTGGATGACGCTGAGGCAGCGCTTGGTGAGCGGTTGACGACACCTGGGAGCGATCTGGCGCAAGATGGGTCCGACATCTTTGCCCCATCGGAGCGGCAGGCGTTCAGAGCGCTGGTGGCGCAGTTCCGCCGGACGGATTTCGATCATCCGTTCTCCGACGACCCCTCGGTGCGGCGGGCGGGCGCCGTGGAGGTGGAGGAGGCCCGCGCCGCGTTCGATGCCTACGCGCAGAGATCTCCGCAGCATGCCGAACTGGCCTCGATGGCTTGGGAACAGATGACTGACAGTCGAATGCCGCCGCAATATGCGGTATCGGCGCAGGACCGCACGCTTCATGCTGGCGACATGGACCTCGCCTTGCGGGATCCTTCGGATCATCTCGGTCCGATCACGGAAGAGCTCCGCATCCTCGCCCGCTATCGCACGGAAATGCCGGATGACGAATTCGGGCAGGCCGTCGAGGACGAAATCAATCACCTTCGTTCGCTCGGCGCGTCGCGGGCCTATATCAGCGAGCGCAGTTTCGAGATCGAGGACCAGGCGCGACAAGACTACGCCGAGCGCCGGTATATGGAAGAGACCGCCCCAACCGTCATGGCCTTTGTGCGAAACGCCGACGTCGAGGGCCCGCTCTCCGAGTCAGAGCAGCAGGACATCGTCCGGCAGATAGACGAACGACTAAGCCCCGACGCAATCGACGCGCTGCGGGCCGGTAACGCGGACGTCTTGGACACATTCACCGAGGATCCGCTGCGCCAGCTGGAACTCGCCAAGACCTATCTTCAAAGCAGCGAGGTCACCGCGCATGGCCCGGCCATGGAGCGCGTTCTCGATGCTCTGGCCGAAGAGCAGATCGAGGCGCAGCGCGCGCGCCACGCAGCGGCACATGGTGAGAAGGGGATCACCCATGGATAAAGGCAAGATTGCCTTAGGAGTGTTGAGCCTCGTGCTGGTCGGTCTCGCCATGGGCTATGTCGTAGCGACCGGCTTTGTCATGTTCCGCTATGGGCTTTCTCCCACGCGTTTCGACGTCACCCTGCTTGCCCGCGAGTATCGGGGTCTGTCTCAGTCCGCACCAAAAGACTTCCTCTGGGTGAACCTCATCCTTGGCGGCTTCGGCCTGGCATCGCTGATGCTGAGCGTCACGCTTCTGGGGGATGCATTGACCCGCTTCGGGACGACGCATTGGCAGACCCGCGGTGAGATGAAGAGGAACGGTTTCTTTGCCAAGCCCGGTGGCGGCTTCCTTCTGGGCAAGCTTGGCTCCCCGAAGTCCAAGCGCCCGTTTCTTGTCTCAAAAACCTTCCCCCACGCGCTGATCGTGGCGCCCACGGGCCGGGGCAAGGGCGTGGGGTTCGTGATCCCGAACCTACTGACCTACAAGGGCTCCGCCGTGGTGCTCGACGTGAAAGGCGAGAACTTCCGCGGGAGTGTCCTGAACTTTGTGTATCCGGGCCGGCCCATGCGGTTTGGGATACTCAAGCGTCGAAGCGCTCGCCGAACATTATGGCGAACTGATTGCGGGCGGCAAACCATTCCCGGACATTTCGGCCATCCTTTTCGAATTTGCGGATTGCGAGGTAGATCAGCTTGGTCGCGGCCTCGTCGGTCGGGAACGAGCCCCGTGTCTTGATGGATTTCCGGATGACGCGGTTCAGACTTTCTATGGCATTCGTGGTGTAGATGATCTTGCGGATCGCGGGATCGAAACCAAAGAACGGGATCACCTCCTGCCATGCTCGGCGCCAGGCCGGGGCGATGGAGGCGTATTTCCCGGCCCATTTCTCCTCGAAGGCATCGAGCTCGGCCTCGGCCATATCGGCGGTCGGGGCGCTGTAAATCCGGCGCAGGTCGGCAGCCACCACCTTCCGGTCCTTCCAGGAACAGAAGTTCAGGCTGTGGCGCACCAGATGCACGATGCAGGTCTGGACCATGGCCTCCGGGAAGGCGGCAGTGATGGCCTCGGGGAAGCCCTTCAGACCGTCCACGACCGCGATCAGAATGTCCTGGGTGCCGCGGTTCTTCAGCTCGTTCATCACCGAAAGCCAGAATTTGGCGCCTTCATTTTCGGCGATCCAGAGGCCAAGAACCTCGCGCTGGCCATCGCGGGTAACGCCCAAGGCGACATACACGGCCTTGTTCTTCACCGTCCGGCTGTCGGCATCGCGGATCTTCACCCGTAGCGCGTCGAAGATCACGATCGGATACATTCGTTCCAGCGCCCGGCTCTGCCATTCCCGGACCTCGTCCAGAACGGCGTCGGTCACGCGGCTGATCAGGTCGGGCGAGACCTTCAGACCGTAGAGATCGAGCAGATGGGCCTGGATATCCCGCACCGTCAGCCCGGCGGCATAGAGCCCGATGATCTTGTCGTCCATCCCGTCGATCCGGGTCTGGCCCTTCTTCACTAGTTCGGGCTCGAAGCTGCTGTCGCGGTCGCGGGGCACCGCCACCGGCATCTCTCCGTCCTGTCCCTTCAGCACCTTGGTCGAGGTGCCGTTCCGGCGGTTGCCCTGTCCCGGTGGAACCTCCTTGCCCTCTTCATAGCCCAGATGCGCGGTCAGCTCGGCGCCCAGCATCCGCTCCATGAGCTTGATCTTCAGCTCTTTCATCAGCCCGGCCTCGCCGAGCAGGTCCTCAGGGCGCTCCACGCCCTTCAGCAGTTCGTCCAGCAGTTCCTTGGAAATCGTCATGCATGCTTCCTTTCGAAGAAGCATGGACCGGATCACTCATACACAGAAGATCTGACACTCTCACTTCCGCGAGACCTCGCGCTTCCGCGCCAGCATGGGGGACAAGGTTTTCCGCTTCGCGCCGACCGACTGGGACCGACCAACACATCGCTATAATCCGCTGGCGCGCATTGCTGCCATGACCAACCCCGACCGGCAGCAGATGGAGCTTAAACTCACCGCGAAGCTCTTCCTGCAGACCGACAACGAAAAGCTGAGCGGCCTTCTCGCAGGCGGTATCGACTTGTTCGTGGCGGCCGGTCTTCTGGCCTTCGAGCGCGGCGTGCCGACCATCGGCGAGATCTACCGCATCACCGCCTCGGGGGGCGACAAGCAGAAGGAATATCTGAAGCGTTCGCAGGAGGTGAAGAACACCTCGGCCAAACTGATCTTCGAGCGTATGGCCTCGACCAACAACGACACCCTCACCTCCTACCTCTCGCTTCTCATGACATCGGGTCTCGACACCTGGGACAACCGCGCGATCGACGCGGCCACCGCGACCTCTGACTTTTCCTTCCGGGATATCCGCCGTCGCCCACATGCGATCTATCTTGCGGTCGAATCCGAGATGATCCGCCCGCTTGCCCCGCTGATCCGCCTCTTCTTCTCGGACCTGATCGCCTCGCTGCAAGCACAGGAACCCGGCGATGACGAGCCCTGGCCGGTGATGATCATGCTCGACGAGTTTGACCGGCTCGGGAAAATGCCAATCGTCGCCGAAAGCATAAAGACGCTGCGCTCCTTCGGCGGCAACCTCGCCATCGTGACCCAGACGATCCCGGCGCTGGACGAGATCTATGGTGAAAACACCCGCAGGTCGCTGCAGGGCGGCGCCGGGGTAAAGCTCTACCTCACCCCGTCCGAGCAGAAGACCATCGAGGAATTGAGCCAGGCTGTCGGCAAGACCACCAAGCGCGTGGTGACCCGGTCACGCGCGGTCGGGCGCAATCCGTTTGAGGGGCGCAGCGTTTCGGAGAGGACAGAAGATACCCCGCTTCTGACAGAGGATGAAGTCCGGCGAATGGACCTCGACGAAGTCATCCTCGTGATCGACGCGCAGATGCCGATTCGGGCAAGAAGGGTGAAGTATTTCGAGGACCCTGCCCTGAAGGTGCTGCACGCCGGCCAATCAGGAAGCTTCCCATATCCCGACGAGGACGGGCTGCGGCGGGACCGACAGATGTCCGAGACTCGGGAAACGGTGGAGAAGCTGAAGCAAGAGCTGCAAGAGGTGCGTGCGGCTGCGGGGGAACGAGGAGCTGGACCAGCAGCTGCATTGGCGACGGCTGGGGCGTCTCCAGCTGAGCCGCGGGATTTAATGCATAGGATGTTAGGTCGGGCGCGAGGTAGAGCCGCTCGCTCGGAGGCGGGTGGCGCAGGTGTAGGTCAGTTGTCGGTCGATCTGGCTAGCTTGGGAATCAAGGATGCAGTCAGGTCAGAGTTTGAGGCTGCTGTTCAGACGACACGCGCAATCATCAAAGAGCACGGGTGATCGGTTCAAAAACTGGTTTTCTAACATCTATCGATGGTGTTCGGAGTGGCGATTGACGTCATTTGACATGAATTCAGCAAGCGCCAGCCCTCTGGGTTGACGATGATCTCTAGCAAGCCGTTTCTCTGCAGTTATAGGTTGACAAATAGACAAATTCGGTTTACAAAAATTCAAACACAGCGCGGGTGAGGCCAGTGGAAGTTGACAAATCTCTAATTAACCGGCTCCTCGAAGCCGCCATGTCAGCGGATTACACCTCCCTTCGACGTATTGGCAATGAGTTCGCGAAACAACTTGCGAAGCAGAATGACCATGACGGAGCTAAGGCAATACAAGCGATCCTGCGAAAGCGTGGGGTTCCGCTTCAAGCGTCGGGTTATGCCGAAGCTTTGCCACGCGATGCTGCGTCGCGATTGCCGTTGCTCGAAGAAGGTCAGTGGCCCACGACTCCGATTATGCTCAACGGTGAACCTGGCGCCACGATTTCGCAGTTTATTGATGACGCGAAGCATATCGATCTCCTCAGTGAGAAAGGTGTGTCTGCGCGCCTCGGGTTGTTGCTTTATGGCCCGCCTGGCACGGGGAAGAGCCTTCTGGCGGGGCATGTCGCCGCATCACTCGGGCGTCCATTTTACATCGCTCGGCTGGACTCATTGATCTCCTCCCGTCTTGGTGAGACAGCCAAGAACATCCGGGGCGTGTTCGAGTATGTACCTGCTAAGAAGGCAGTGCTTTTCCTCGACGAGATGGATGCGATTGCCAAAGTCAGAGATGATCGCCACGAACTGGGTGAGCTGAAGCGCGTCGTTAACACCGTACTTCAGGGATTGGATTCTCTGACTGATGATGTCGTAACGATCGCAGCCACAAACCACCCTCATCTTCTTGATCCCGCAATATGGCGGCGCTTCCCGTACAAGGCAGAAATTAGCCTGCCTGACCGCGACGTACGTGAAAGCCTGTGGCTGCACTTTCTCTATGAGGGACAAGAAGCGCGTCGAGATGAAGCGACACTGCTCGCGCTGGTTTCGGATGGACTCAATGGCGCTGATATAGAGAACATCGGTCTTGCTGCACGGCGACGTGCGATCCTCTCTGGGGTGGAACCTGCCCTAGCCAAAATTCTTCTTGCGGTCTCGGGATCGAGATCGGGCAGCGCGCGCTTGATTGGTAACGATGATTTGGACGCTCAAGCCAAAAGAACCTTGAGTAGTTTTCTCAGCGACAAAGGTGGGATCAGCCAAGCTGAGATTGCCCGGATCATCGGCGTCAGCCGCCAAATGGTGAATAGGTATCTGAAAGAGGTGCAGGATGGCTGACTCTCCGCGGCGCCCCCTACTGAATCCGGTTTTGCGCTTCACGCAAGACCCGAAGCCCAAACGCGTGACTGGCGGCGGAAAGTCCGCCGATAGCATTATTGGAAACCGGCTGGATGAGCAGCGTGAGGCTTTGGCACAAGCCTTCCGAACAATGGCCGAGACCGTGGTCAGTCAGCCGAGCTTCAGCGGTCAAGTCGTTGTATACGCTGGTATGTTCGAAGACTCGCTTGCGCCGTCATATACTCCCGATGATCTTTTCCATCCTATTCATGGTGCGCGCCTTATCGCCCCACATCGCACAGGCTACCTCATCGAGTTTCAAGCTGATCAGTTGGTGAGGCTCGCGGAGCAGATCGAACGCACAACCCGGATAAAAGAACTGGTGGACATCTCACGGGTGCAGAGCGCGCGGTTCTTCAGCGAAGAGAATGCCCGCGGTGGGCGGGAACTGAGTGCCTTGTGGGATGCAGCCCCCGAAGCCGAGGACGGCCGCGCCTTTATCACCTGGCTGATGCCACTGCGAAGCAGGGAAGCGGGTGAACATCTTATCCAAAAGGTGGCGGGGCTGCGTGACAACGCCATCTTGTCCCCGCGGCCGCTACTAGAAGACATTCGCGGCGCCCTTGATAGCAGTGTTCCTGCCGTCATGCGCCGAAGCTTGCAGGCTGCGGCCAGTGAAGGAGATCGCATCGCGCTTGCGATGCGTGACTACCGGCAGCGGGGTCACGCTCGCGCGACAGTCATTATTCCGTCTCAAGCGGCACTAGGGCAACTCTTAGCATCCGGCACCGTTTTCAGGATCGACCCCGTGAGCCCGATCACCAGCACGGCGCCAGGAGATGGGGCGGAACCAAACCGCCCTTTGCCCGCCGACATGTCGGGCCTGCCGATCGTTGGGGTGGTGGACGGGGGGTTGACGGCTAATTCCTACAAATCGGCCGAAGCGTGGCGGGCACCGGCATTTATCGCTGACGTCCATGCTGACACGAAGCACGGCAACCAAGTCACTTCGCTGATTGTGCAAGGTCACGACTGGAACAACAATCTGGCGCTCCCGCCGCTTTATTGCCAGGTCGGGACGGTACAAGCTGTCCCGAAACATGGCTCGTCCATCTTTGTCGATCCGCAAAACCTTGTCGCCTATCTCGATGGGTTGATGGGGGCGGCGTCGAACACGCGAGTCTGGAATTTCTCGCTGAACATCAAAGAGGATTGCCCACTCGATGGCGTAAATTCTCTGTCGCATGACATTGCAATGCTGGCACGCAAGCACGAGGTACTGCCGATCATTTCGATCGGGAACAAGCCCGGCGGCCACATCCAACCGCCTGCCGATTGCGAAGCCGCGATCACGGTTGGGGGCCGGCAGCATGATGCCAACGGAAATCCCGCCGGAGAGTGTGGAGTTAGCCTGAGCGGCCCCGGTCCCTCCTGTATGCTGAAGCCTGATCTAACCAATTTCTCGAAGGTGCGGGTGATCGGCGGCACCGTTACCGAAGGATCGAGCTTCTCCACAGCACTGACCTCTCCGGTGGCGGCACATACTATGGCGCGGCTTCGGGACGCCTCACCTGATTTGGTCAAAGCACTGCTTTTGCACAATGCGGATCGGGACGCTTTTGATGCCAAATTGGGGTTCGGAACACCCGCGGTCGATCCGTTGCCGTGGGAATGTCGGCCAGGATTTGTCACGCTACAATGGACAGCGCAGCTCCGGCCAGGCGCGGCGTTCTATTGGGAGCTTCCGATCCCCGCCTCGCTTCGCAAGACAGGTAAGCTGAAGGGTGCCGGAGCGCTCACTGCCATCCTTAACCCGCATCCTATGGTTTCCGAGATTGCTGGGATGAACTACTTCAGCGCGCGTTTGGAAGCCGCGTTACAATTCGAGCGCGGCGTAACCTCGAACGGCGATGCAAAATTTCATAACTTGCTCGGGTCACTTGAAAAAGAGCGCCTGACCGAACAGCAAGCGCGAGAATTGGACCACAAATGGTCGCCCGTGCGTCACCACAAGAAATCTTTCGCGCGCGGCGTCCAGTTTGATGGTGAAAACCTGCGTGTCTATGCCCGCCTCTTCAGCCGCGATCTCTACCTCTACGGAATGAACAATGCCGACGAAGTGCCCCCGCTGGATACGGTCTTCGTTCTTTCGATCGGTACGGGTGATGAAAACGACGATGTTTATAACGAACTCCGAGACGAACTCGGAACGTTCGTGGAAGCTGCAGTCATCGACACTGAGATCGATGTAGAAATTGGGGACAGCTAACCTTGCAGCGTTTTCAGTTCGGTGTCGGATTCGAAAAGGTCACTATTCGCATCCTGTTAAGAACATGGCGCCGCCTATGTCCCTCCATTTGGTTTGGTAGATTGTACGATTTGTGCACTTTGCGCCGAAACCAAACTCGTACAGACAAGCTGTGCTTGGCGCTATTGCCCTAATCGCTTTGCTCTCTCCGCCATCCTGACCACCTGTGCGCTCGCGGTCGCCGCGGCGCTTTTTACCGCAGCAGGAGCCTGCACAGTTCCACGTCCAATCGCCTCACCCGTCGTGAGCGCCCCGATCCGCGCCCTGCCCTGCACACCAGATGTGTTAGCCAGCCCTCGCAGCACCCCGGCGGACCCGCTGACGATCGCCGGTGCCGCCACCACCATTAGGTTTCCCGAGATGCCGCGAACGATCAGGGGTGTTGCTGCTACAAATCCTTTGGCCAGGAAAACCATGACGAAGAACGGCACGAGCGATCCGATGTTGGTTGCCGAGTTCGGATCACCGAGCTGGGCGAGCAGCGAATTCGCCATGCCGACGACGGTCGAAAACATGGCTGCGATGACGATGGGGTAGAAGGCATAGCTGACCGTCGTCGAGACCCACCTATGGAAGAAATCTTTGGTCGCGTCGAAGAGCGACAATGCGATCATGATCGGAGCAAGGCCGAGCATGAGGGTCAGCATCATCTTGGCGAATATGAGGATGATGCCGGTCATGAAGCCAAGGAGGCTCAAAAGAATAAGCCCGATACCGCCTAGGATCGCGCCCGTCATCCAGTTCAGGTTGCTGCCGATGGCATTCAGGTACTGGCTGAATTTTTCGATCAGGATGTCGAATTCGCCGGCAAAGTGTGTGGCTCCGGCTCCGCCGCCGCCAACCGAAGACACCAGTGCGCCAGCGACGTAGTCCAAGCCTCCAATGACTGCGTTTGCTACTGCATTGAAGTTTGCCCAATTGAAGGCGAATAGACCGATAAGGGTCAGCTTGATCAGGTACCAGAAGAAGCTGGCCCCATCCATGCTGCGGAACTGGAATGCCATGTTGATGCAGACGCCGATCAGCGAAAGCGTGACCATCAGCAGGACGATCGTGCCGGTATTGCTTGCCACGGCCCCGAACTGGGACTCAGCCGCATCGACAAGGAACGCGTCTGCCGTTCCGACCATCCAGCTGACGACGCCCATTACCAGTTGCCTTGAGCTTCGCAGATTGTACGCACGCTCGGCTCGAGTTGCTTCCTTACTTCAATCCAGTCGCGGCGAAACGCTGAATGCTCGGCTTGGCTAAGGCCTGCATACTTTTCATGATATTCGCCATCGGAGCTATCCCAAGCGGGAAAGCGGGTTTCACAGCTGCAGTCGCCAGATTCAGCGATCTCCTCCCAGGCCCGAATTTCGTACAACTCCATCAAAGCTGCTACCTTGTAAGCTTCACGCGGATTGATTTCGTCCATCCAAGTCGGTCGCGCCGGACGATCGTTGCAGATCCGGTATTGTTGAGGCGACATATCGACTGTGAGATCGTTTGAAACCTGAGGCGAAGTCTGCGCCACAAGGGGGCCCGCAAGGGCGGCAAGCGTGACTGCGAGGATTGGTTTTCGCATCTGGGGGGTCCTTTTTTACTCAGCGGCAACGGAGGGGCTCTTGTTGCCTCTGCCGTCGACCGTGTCGAGGTTCAAATCTGTGGTTTGACCCGGCAGGAAGAACTCGGTGATTCCGCGCGCGCCTTCATGGCGGCCTGCCTGAATGATCACGTCGATCGAGCCCTCAATATAATCGATCATGTCGGCATAGGTCATCGGCACATCCGTTTTCAGGGCAGCGATGGCGAGGCGACGAACAGCAAGTTGTGGGGTCTCGGCATGGAGCGTAGTCAGCGATCCACCGTGGCCGGTATTGATTGCCTCGAGAAACGTCATCGCCTCGCGACCGCGGACTTCGCCTAGGACAATCCGGTCGGGTCGCATGCGAAGCGTTGAGGCCAAGAGCACATCGGCACTGCGGGCATCCGTGTCCCGGTCCGCGATCAACGTCACGGCATTGGGCTGCTCGGGGCGCAGCTCGGCCGCCTCCTCGATGGTGATGATCCGCTCTTCGGGCGGAATCAGCGAAAGGATCTTGCGCGCCGCAACCGTCTTGCCGGTCGACGTGCCACCCGAGACGATCATGTTGAGCTTGTTCTCGACGCAAAACCGCAGCGCGGCGCCGATGTCGCCGGATGTCACCACATCGCGCAGTGCGGCGTTACGTTCGCGGCGCAGGCCTTCGAGGCTGCGCTCCTTGCCATAGAGAAATCCGAGCCGGATCGCCTCTAGCGGCAGGGAGGAGAAAAACCGCAGTGATATTGAAAACCCGCCCTCGACTGCCGGCGGCTGGATCACCTGCGCGCGGATCGGGCGATCTCGATATAGGATCGAGACCGAGACGATAGGCTTCTTGGTGCTTAGCGTGGTCGAGGCGGCGGAGGCGATCTGGTTGCCGAGGTCCTTGATCTCGGTCTGGCTCAGCGGGCTGCCGAGACCTCGCATGAAGTGGTCGCCCTGGAATTCGCCCCAGACTTGTCCGTCGGGATTGATGCAGATCTCGATCGTGTCGTCGCGCAGGACCTCGGGGCCGAAACGGTCGAGCGACGCTTCCAGATAACTTGCAGCCATGTCAGAAAATCTCGAGGTCACGATCAACCATGACCGTGATCCGTGTACCCTGATCGACATGTATCACTGGCCGGATCGCCAGATAGTCCTGCATCACGCTTTGCGTGCTATCGCGCAGGTCGGTGCCGACATCACTCGCAACATCGGCCGCCGCCTCGCTGTCGATTTGACCCGCTGCAGCCGCAGGCAGGGCGCCGATCAAGGAGATCAGCGCGGCGGAGCCGAAGCGTTGCGCGAAACGGGTGTCGACAAACCCGGTGGTGCCAGTACGGCCGAGTTCGTCTCCACCGAAGGCGCTGATCTGCACGGTCTGATTATCGGGCAAGATGATCCGGTCCCATGCCACCATGACGCGCGATTGGGCGAGTGCGACATCGGAGCGGTAGCGCCCGATCAGCCGCGCGCCGCGCGGGATCAGGATACGCGTTCCATCGAAAGAATGGACGTCTTCCGAGACGATGGCGCGGATCGCGCCGGGCAGTGTGCTGTCGAGGGCCGTCTCTGTCACAGCCTGAATCATGGTGCCCTGAACAACCGTGTTCGATGGGTTCGCGATCACTTCGGCACGTGTCACCTGTGCAGGTTGCGCGCCCGAACGAACAAAGGCTTCATCTGCATTCAAACGTGCGGCTTCCAGCGTGTTCTCCCTATCCGCACCCGCGCCCATCCCGGAGAACGCGATCATAGGAGACGCGATGCGCTCTGCGCGGGCCTCGGCTTCGTCTGCGCGCCGCCTTTCGAGTTCGGCCAGCCGCAATTCTTCTTCACTTGGTCCCAATGAGGTCGGCTCTGGTGGTACAAGCCGTGCAAGCTCCAAGTCCATGCGGAGCTGATCCAATTCGCGATCCCGCTCGTTCAGCTGCCGCTCGAGGGCACGCTGCGCCTCGGCGGATGCTTCCTGTAAGGTGGCAATTTGCGCCGTCAGGTCCGCAATAGCCTGCTCCGCCCCGCTATCCGCGGCCTCGGCCGGTCTTGCGCGCAGTTCCTCGAGTTCCGCTCTCAATGTCGCAAGACTTTCCATCAGCGCGAGTTCAGACTCGCTCGGACCTGTGTCCGCAGGGGGGGCTTGGCTGGGCTCCGGGGTAGAAATCGGCGCCAGATCTCCGAATCCGGGGCCGCTGCTCTGGAACTCTTCCGGCGCGGCGGTCGCCATTGGTGCTTCTGCCGACGGCTGTAGCGCAGCCCACGCCAGACCACCTGCTGCGGCGATGCCGACGACTCCAAGGATCGCGGCAAGCGGTGCAGGCCGCTTGTTTGCCTTCGCTTTGCCTGTCGAACCTTCGAGAGCCGCGAGGCGCGGGGCGAGGTCTTCCGTACCTTCGGTCATGATGTGGCCTGTCCTGCGTCCTGGACGCAAACCACCTCTTCGCCAAGGCGAAGGACCCATTGTCGGTCGACGCCGGACACGCGGATGACGCCGTCACTCAAGGCCTGGCTGTTCACCGCGCGTTCCCTGCCGTTCGAATATCGGAAGATGGCGGGCACCGGCGCATTCCGTGCGAACCGGAAATACGTGAAGGTACCATCATCCCAGATGGCCGTCGGCGTGAACTCTTCTCGGGCGCTGACCGCATAGTTCGCGTTCGGCGCATCGGCCGCAACCGCCCTGGTGGGTTGCACGCGGTTTTCAGGATAGCGGAACTGTACGACATAATGCGGCGTCTCCCGGGCTTCGACGACATGGAAGTAGTAGGAGCGACGGTTGGTGTAGACGGTGATGTTGGTGGCGACGCCAGATGCTGTTGGCTTGATGGCGAAGGCACGGCCACCCGGGACACCGTCGAATTGAAACCCGACCGTATCGCCGGCGATGATCGAGCGGATGGTTTCACCCTCACCGAATTCGACTGTGGTGACGCGGGTCAGAGTCGTGACGACACGGTAAACCTGGCCTTCAGTCCAGGTCGCGACGCGCACGCGATTGTCATGAGAACCTGGACGGGGCGTAGTTTCGGCCAAAGCAGTCGTTCCCGCGAACGCGAGAATACTGGCGGCCAGCAGCGCAGAGATTGGAGTGCGGGTCATTCAGAACGGTCCGATCGGATAGCATATTGGGTGACGGTGAATCCGAAAGGGTTTTGCCAGACATCGTCGATCGCGCGGGTCCGCTCGGGCCGGAATTCGTACATCAACGTGGCAGTGAACGATCCATCCTGTACCCCCTGAGGGCTGGTCAGGCGCTTTCTGAGCCGCACCTGGGCGCGGTTCTCGCCAATAAGGGTGATCGATGCGATCTCAACGGCCATCTCGGCCGCAGCCCCGTAACGCGTCGGCGGATAGCTCTCCTGACCCGATGTCCACATCGCGCGCATGTTGGCCTCGGCCGACCCGGAAGACTGTGCGAGGACACGGTGGACACGAAGATCGTTGTCGAGCTGGTTGTAGGTCTCGCGGTCGAGAATGTAGCGGTAGATTTGCGCTTCGATCACGGCAGGCCGTTCGGAAAGCGACACGGTTTCAACCGTGGCATTGGGGAGCGCCATCCCGGTCGCGGGATCGTAGGGCACAACCACGGGAGGCGGCGTTTCGATCATCAGCGCGACAGCCGCAGCCGTCAAACAGCCGAATACGCCAAAGCCCGCCCCGGAAAGGCCGATCACTCGCCAAAGCTGTTCACGGCGCAGGGCACCGTAAACAAGTTCCTCTTCCACGAGTTCGCGCGCAGTCATCACGCCTGCCCCACTCATGGCTCAAGATCCGGCAAGGTGAAGTCCATGTAGCGGCGCTCTTCGGCGACGGTGGCGGCATCAACCACGCCTGCATTGCCTGCGCCGAGGGTCTGGATCGCTTCCAGCTCCCACATCCGGGTCATGGCGATGGCGAGTTCCGCCGTGACGCGTGTGTTATGATCCATCGAGGCTTTGAGATCTTCCATGTCCGGGATCATCTCGACCAGACGTTCCACCCGTTCGAGCGACTGTTCCGCCTCTGCGTGGCTGTTCTGCGCCGCCGCCGACATCACAGCACCTGTGGTTGCCCGCGTGGCCACGCCTTCGGCGCCCGGATTGCCGCTGGTGGCGATTTCGCGGAGAGAATCCTCGTCGAACCCGGCACTTGCCAGCGCCTGTTCCATCTGCGTGCGCATGGGCCCGGCATTGGGCCCGATGAGCGCGCTCCAATCGCCCGCCTGGATGCCGCGGATCAGGCCGGGGATGTCTTCGAAGTTGGCCTCAAGCAAGGTGTCGAGGTCCCCGCCCATGGCAAGCCCGAGGATGCTGCGCGGCCCGGTGAGCGAGGCATACATCTCGTTCAGCTGATCGAGCTGGCTTTGCAGCATGTCCAGTTGCTCCAACGCATTGTCCAGAAGATCGGTCTGGATCCCGAAATCCTGCAGCATCTGTTGAAGCTGGCGGATTTCCTGAGCAATGTTCTGAGTGTCCACCGTGGGCACACCCTGTGCCGCGACAGGTCCGGTGACATTGAGGGTGAGCGCGAGAGCAATGCTACCGGCGAAAAGGGAACGGGGCAGGCGCAGGTTCAACGCAAATCCTCCTGACTGAAATCCATGAATTGCCGCTCGGCAGCCTGGGCCGCCGCCAAGGCGATCTGCTCGGCACTGAGTGGCTCGGTTCGGGCGGCCTTGATCCGGGTCCGGATTGCGACCAGCCGGGCCAGTTCGGCCCGGGCATAGGTGTTGAGCACGATGGCCTCGTGGAGATCCTCGGTCTCACCGATGCGGGTGATGATGTCCTGAACCCGCAGGGCGGCGGCACGGACCGAAACCAGCGAATAATCGCCATAGACCCCGGCGCCATGGGCCGAGAGGCTGAAACTCGCGTTGGCGAGGAGCACAGGGTCGATGGTGCCGAGCGCATCGATGCCGCCTACGCCCGCGAGGTAGCTGTTGTACTGCTGCGGGATCACCACGACATAATGCTGGGTTTCCGCGAAGGGTGGCACACCGCCATAATCCTGCACATTGCCCGGCCCGGCGTTATAGGCGGCGAGCGCATGGATAATGTTGCCATCGAACATGTTCAGCATTTGTGCGAGGTATCGCGCACCGCCGGTGACCTGCAGATAGGGATCGTCGTAATAGGCCGGGTAGATCCCGAGATCGCCCGCGGTACCGGGCATGATCTGGGTAAGTCCGAAGGCACCCACGGGTGAGCGTGCCCCGATCTGGAAACGGCTTTCCTGCCAGATCAGCGCCTGCAAGAGACAGCGCCATTGCACGAGCGAAAGACCTGCGCGGCCGACCCCGGACAGACTATGGGTGTCGCGTGCTGCGCGGATGATTAGCTCCTCGATCCCCTCCCTGGCATCGCCGAACATCCGCGCTGCCGCTGGATTGGTGTCCTCGGGTGCATAAAGACTGGCGGCCGCGCTTTCGACGTCGTCTACCGCCCCCTGCCCCGCCTCGAGCCCCGCCACGGTTCCGGCCACGTCTCCAGCGCCAAGCGACATGGCATCCATCAGCGACTCAAAGGAGGCGAGTTGCTGGCGCTCGATTTCGGCCAGTTCCTCCTCGCGGCTTAGCCGGTCCTGCTGCAGTGCCAGGTCCCGATCGGTCTGCTCAAGGATGGCCTGCCGCTCTGCGAAGAGGCGCAGATCGAAGGTCGGCACGCCTTGGGCGACCGCTGGCCCCGCCGTGGGACCTGCCAGTGCAAAGCCGATCATCGAGAGAGGAAGCCAGGTCCGCATTGGCTCAGCCGCCCGCCCCCAAGAGGACGAAATCGCAGGCCGTGTCGCGGCGCGTGACCTCCGCCCCCATGGTCGAGATCGTGGCGGTGGCGGTTCCTGCCTGCGCAGGAGCCTCGCGAAAATTGAAGCAGTTGGCTTGCGGGGGGTTATGCTGCGCACAGGCTGTCAGGGTCAGGCCGAGCCCGAGCAGCACGACGCTGCGAATGATGGTACGGGTCATGTCACTCTCCAGAAATCAGGACGTTCGCGATAATCGGCGCCGACAAGCGCTTCGCCCTTCTCCATTCCGCCAAGGATGGTCACGAGCGGGCCGAGCGCGCTGAGATCGGCATCGATCACGACGGAACCACGGTCGTCGCGTACAAGCGCGAGCCGCGAGGCCGAGCCGACGCCCAGAAGCACGTCGAGCTCTTTCTCGGTCAGGCCGAGCATCGCGTAGTCAGCGGCGGAAGCACGAATGTTGGGCAAGAGCACCTGCGTCGGCACCGCTTCCACGATGGTCTTGCCGGTGCGCGTGCGCTCGAGCTGGCTGGCATATTGGGTCATCATCACGACGACGGCGTTCTGCTTGCGGGCGGTCACCAGCCAGTTTGAGAGCCGCTCTGCGAAGTAGGCGTTGTCGAGGGCTTTCCATGCCTCGTCGATGACGATGATGGTGGGCTTGCGGTCCTCGATCACCCGTTCGACCCGACGGAAGAGGTAGGACAGGACCGCCATGCGTTCCCGCTCGCTCTCGGAATCGAGGATGCCGGTGAGGTCAAAGCCCGCGACGTCTCCGTCGATGCTGAAACTGTCCTCGGCATTGGCCCCGAAGATCCAGCCGTAGCGACCCTCGGCCGTCCATTCCTGCATACGCTCGAAGAGATCGCCTTCGTCATCGGTCGAGACCAGCAGCGAGGCGAAATCCGACCAGTTCCGCAGCCCCGCATGTCCTGCGCTCGCGTTCTGGCGCACGACCTCCTGCAGTCGGTTGGTCTGAACCGGGGTTAGCGGTCGATCGCGGCGCTCGAGGAGGCTTGCAAGCCAGTCGGCAAGCCAGGCCTGCCCGCGGGCGTCGATCTCGGTCTGGAGCGGATTGAGGCCCGTGGGGCGCCCCGCCCGCACGGTCGAATAGCTGCCGCCGAGCGCGCGGACGGCCATCTCCATGCCCGCGCGATAGTCGAATACGAAGACCCGCGCACCTGCCCGCCGTGCCATGGTCATCAGGAAAGCCGCCAGGACGGATTTGCCGGAGCCGGGACGGCCGAGGATCAGCGTGTGCCCACCTGTGGGCTCGCGATCCGGCGCGCCCTGTTCGTGGAAGTTGAAGCGAAAACCGCTGCGCTCTGGCGTCGGGAAGAGTGTGATCGGCACGCCCCACGGCACCTCTCGCCCAGTCTTTCCGAGCGGTGTGCGGTGAAAGGTGGCGAGATCGGCGAAGTTGTGGTTCGTGATTGCGGCCTTGCGGCTTCGCGCCCCGGTATTGCCGGGATGCTGTGCCATGAAATGCGCCCGCGCCCCGAAGGCCTCCGAGATCAGGTTGATCCCGGAAGTGGCGGAGATGTTGCGGATTTCGGCCGCGATGTCGTCAAGCGCCGTCTGGGTGCGGGCATAGACGGCCACGGTCATGTGGTGCTCGCCGAAGATCAGGCGTTTGGATTCCAGATCGTCCTGCGCGAGTTCCAGTTCCTGGGCGAGACTGACGGCTCCGTCATTGGCGGCCTGCATTAGCCGCAGCTGCCGCTTGATCCGGCCCGCCATGATGTTGGCGTTGATCGGCACAAAAGAGTGCGTGACCACCATGTCGACGGGCAGATTCAACTCGTCGAGCATCAGGCTATCGGTTTTGGCGGGGTAGTTCTTCACCGCAAAGATCGCCCCGAGCTTGTCGCCGACGGCACCGTCGGAGAGCGCGATGGTCGTGCCGCGGAATGTGGCGCGGGTATTGGCCACGTCCTCGGCGATCACGCCGAGGCGCGACCTCGGAAAGAGCGGGTGTTCCTCGCCTGTGTTGAGCGACCCGAGGAAGCCCAGAAGCTCGCCACTGCTGGCGGCCAGCAGGCGGGGCTTCAGCTCGTCGAAGGACGACAGCAGAAACCCCACGACCTCGTCAAGCTTGCGCAAGCGGCGGGTCGTGTCCGCCGCTTGTCGCGCGCGAGACGCCCCCAGACCGAAGGGCAGACGGCTGCTCGCCTCGGGACGCTTCAACACCGTCAGGGTCAGCGTTTTGTCGCGCAGGCCAGATTGACCGAGATGCGCGCGCCAGCGCTGGTCGACGGCCGCCGCGAACCCTTCGCCCGGGATGGGCGGCAGGGTCACATCGACCGCTTTCGACACCTTGTGCAGGTAGAAGGAGAACTCCGTCCCCACCTGCGCAACGATGCCAGCCAGCAACCCTCCAATCCGGTCGAGATGCCCGTCCTCGCTCGTGGTGCTGTTCACCCCTTCGAGGCGGATGCACTGCATCAGTTCGTTGCCGCGTGTCCGGATCGTCCGGTCGGTGACAAGGCTGACGTATGGCAGCATCATTGAGAGCCGCTTCTCGCCCTTGACCCATGCGGGTAGCGCGGTCAGCGGATCGATGGCGTTCTCAACCTCATCGGCAATTCCATCACGGGGCATAGCTGTCGCCTCCGTGCAGCTTGCGGTTCGTCGTGGGCGGGGTTTCCTGCAGTGTGATCACCAGGACATCGAGGAAGTTCGGATCCCAGTCTGCGGCCTTCCAGAGCGCCGGCCAGGCCAGCCCCGCGAACACAGCCACCACCCAGCTCTGCACCCAGAGGAACAGAAGCGTCGAGCCGAAGAGCCAGACCATGGCGTACATGATCGGCAAGCCCATCAGCTTGGGTGGCCTGAGGAGACCGATGAACACGCGGGACTGGTCAGCCATGGATAGAGCTCAGGTGGTCCAGATGGCGGCGACGATGGTGGGTGCTGCGGCGATGCCGGCGATTGCAACCACGACCCAGAGCGCCTGACGAAAGTCGAGGATGCCAAAGAGCCAGGAAAGGAACACCCCGATCAGCGCAAGCGTTCCGATCACGATTCCCAAGGGACCGGTGATCGCATCGACAATGCCTTGAAGCAGGGTCTGTACTGGCGAGAGGTCGATGCTCTGTGCAAGTGCTGGACCCGCCAGCACGATAAGGGCCGTCGCGCCGAGCGTGACGATCGCCCGCGTGCGGAGCACGCTTTGACGTTTCCTCGATGTCATGAAAGATCTCCTCTGAGCCGCTCAAACACGGCGGTCACACGGGCCACATGCCCTTGGGTTTCTCGAAAAGGGGGGATGCCGCCGTGGCGTGTGACCGCCTCTGGGCCGGCGTTGTAGGCCGCAAGGGCCAGAGAGCCCTCGCCGAACTGGTCCAGCATCATCAGCAGATAGCGGGCTGATCCGTCGAGGTTCTGCGCAATGTCATGTGGGTCCACTCCGAGATCGCGGGCGGTATCCGGCATAAGCTGGCCAAGGCCTATGGCCCCGACAGGGCTACGTGCAGCCGGATTGTATGCGCTCTCGACTTCGATATTGGCCCGGTAAAGGAGCGCCCAATCAGTGACTGAAAGCCCCGCGCGACGCAGCGCACCATGCCCGGCATACCGCAGAGCCGTGGTCTCGATGGCTTGGAGGATTTCTGGGGTGGCGCGGGCGGCAGATGGAGCCGGGATCGCTGTCTCGATAGTGGCGTCAGGAACGCGAGGTTCTGCGAAGAGAAAAAGGCGCGCGTTTGCCTCTTGAGAAGAGGAAATCAATTGGCCGTCGGGGCCAACCGAGAAGATAAAACCGTCGGCCAGGGCCGGGGGCGCGGAACAAACGCCTGTACCCAAAGCAACGACGAGCGCAGTTGCGCGATCAGCTGCCTTTGACCGGAGGCGCGGCGTGGCGCTCGCGGCCACCTTCTTCAAGTGGGATGCTAGCGGTCGTACAGCCCATGTCGGCCAGGAAACTGACAAGACCAACGATGGTTTTGAAGTCGCGGAGCTTGAGGACGCTTCGGCTGGTGACGAGCATTTTATCGTCACGCCCATCAGTGGCGACGGCGCGGATGACCCACGAGCCGTACCAGCTGTTATGGCGCTTCTCTGCTCTCTCCTTGCAGACCACCTCAATGAGGTAGCCCTCGGCGAGCAAGCCGCGCAGTCCGTCTTCTGTAACCACATTCGGGGCTTCTTCTATCATGGCCTTCCCTTGGGTCCTTGTTCTGCCTGGGTGCAGTATCAGGCCCACGGGGTCGCAACACCGTGAGCGATACAAAACAACATTAATGATAGCAAGGCAATAATAACGTGTTGACGAAGTTCGCCTTGCTCCGATAACGGTGATAGCTGACACAATGATAATCTTAAAGGCGGCAAAGGAGTTTTGCCCTGCGCTTGTTTATTGCGCGCAACGCACCGTTGCTGTTCGCGTTCCTGCTTGGAAGCATGCCGGTAGCCGCAGCGGCGGACTGCGTACCTCCCGAACGACCGTTCTTGCCTCAATCGCAAGAAGACATGCGTGCCTACGCCGATCTGATCAGAAGCGATTTCGAGACCTACATTGCCGATGTGCAGGACTACTTTCGTTGTCTCGACGCCGAGCGCGCTCGCGCCTTTGTTGAGGCGAGGGAGGTCAGTGATGACTACGCCAGGTTCCTGAATGCTCTCGAGTAAGCGACTACGGGTTTGTGCCGCCAGTAGAAATCAACCGTTAGACCAACGCTCCGTCAGTCTCTAACGCAATGATGTTTTTCAAGCGGGCGATCATGTCGTCACCGCTTGCGACATCCGCGCTCGCACATTCATTGATCGATTAGGATTTCAGCAGTTTGTTCAGACTTCTACGAAGAATGTATGAAAAATTGGCCCACACGTTTTGGTGACTTGCCGACATTTTGTTTCAGCAATACAGCTTCAAAAATGATGTACAGGATTCGGGCCTTTTTTGGGATACTCCAGATTGCCTCCATATTGGTGGCAGTGACCCTGATGCCGTCCAATGCATCAGCCATGGTTTCGTGCTCTGTTGAACAACTCGCCCAGGAGTCTTCAAACGAGCGCCACCATCATGAAACGGACATTCCGGCTGCAGATATCGACCATGGAGCAGACCACTGTGCGTCACATATCTGCGTGGTCGGAGACTTCGTAGGTGCCGAAAGTTGCACAAAGCAGTCCGCTAATGTTTCCCTCCGGTCCTGGGATATTGCGTCCCTAGTCCGTTCGGCCACACCCGAAGGTTTGCGGCGCCCTCCTCGCGCCTGATGCACCTGTAGCCGCAGTTTGACTGCGACCATCTGCATCTGACATTTCGAGGAAATCTAAGTGAAAATTCTGCTTGCGGCATCCTTGCCGCTGTTCGGGGCCGCCTGCTCGGCGCTTCCTGAACTTGAAACCGTGCCAGCGCTTACGGCGGCGGTTACATCGCCTGTGGTCGCGTCTGCGCAACCCGGGCCTGTTGTTGCTTACGCGGGCTACTCGGTCGGAGAACCGGCCGAATGGCGGATGCTGAATGATGAACAACGGGAGGGTGGCGAATGAAACTGCCTCTTCTCATGGGGTCCATGTTGCTGGTGTCCGCCTGCGCCAGTCCTGCCGTTCTTGAGCGTGCAAAACCAGATCGCGCGGGCTTTGGCAGTGTCGAGACGGGTGCACGCCAGGCTCTAGGGGCCACACCGATCTGGAACCTGTCTGCCGCGGACCTTGAGGAAACGCGCAAGAGGGTTCACGCCATGGTGCATGGTAAGACCGTCAGCGCCGACACCGCAGTGCAGGTTGCCCTGATAAGCAGTCCCGCACTTCAAGCCAGCTTCGCTGAGCTAGGTCTGTCCTCAACTGACTTATGGGAAGTGGCTATGGGGCCGGTGCCCTCGATCGGTGTGTCAATCTCCGGGTTGGCTGGCGATGTCACTCGCACACTTGAGGCAACATTAATCAACTCCCTGCTCGACGTGGCAACATCCGCACCGCGGACCCAACTTGCGGAGATTCGCTTCAGACAATCCGAACTTGCTGCGCTCGCCGACACGATAGACTTGGCCGTTGAAACCCGCCGGGCCTGGATTGAGGCGGTTGGCGCTTTCGAAGCCGCTGCACTGATCGCTCAAACTCAGGGCACTGCCGAGGCAGCGTCCGAACTTGCTGTGCAACTGGGCCGTACCGGCGCGATGAGCAAGGCCGATCAAGCAAGGGAGCATGCCTTTACTGCTGAGCTTGCCGCCGAACGTGCAGCCGCCCAATTGGAGGCGCAATTGGCCAAAGAAAAACTGCTTCGGCTGATGGGGCTTTGGGGTAGCGACACCACTGTATTCGTGCCGGACTCGCTGCCCGCCTTGCCTGGTGGCCCGCGCGTTGCAGGAAATATCGAACAGCTGGCACTGGCAAACCGCGTAGACCTGGCATCTGGAAAGCTGGAACTCGAGGCGCTCGCGCTGGACTACCGTCTGACCGGGCAAACCCGTATGGTCTCGGACGTCCAGTTGGTGGCTGGTTTCGACCTGGAACGTGCAGCCGGAGAAACCGAGGCCAATCCAGCGCTTGCTCTAGATTTCGAGATCCCGCTCTACGACACCGGTCCGCTGGTGTCGAAGCGTGGCCGCATGGCCTATCTGCAGGCAGCGAACAGGCTGGCCCAGCAGGCCGTCGATGCGCGTTCGGACGCACGCATGGCCTATAGGGCCATCACCGGTCGCCATAGCATCGCGCGGCATTGGCGCGACTCTGTTTTGCCTCTGCGACGCCAGATCGATGACGAAGCGCTGCTGTCCTACAACGGCATGCTGACCTCGACCTTTGAATTGATCGCTGATGCCCAGGAGGGGCTCGCTTCGCGCCTCTCTGCCGCAGAAGCGAAACGTGACTACTGGCTTGCCGAAACAGACGCGACCGCGGCGATTTGGGGCGGGGCAATTACTCTGACCGGAGGTAGCGAAGAATGATGAACCGTCGTCAATTACTGGGCGCGGGATTGACCGCGAGCGCTGGAGCTGTGCTGGCGAACGCCGGGGCCGCGCAAACACGCTTTCGCGATCTGCCCGAGGCCGCCTTTACCGACAGCCCCTATACACAAGTTCCCCCAAGGCCTTCGGATCGGTTCGACTACAACCCCGTTGTAACACTGAACGGATGGTCTTTGCCGTATCGCATGAACGGAGATGTAAAGGAGTTCCACCTCGTTGCAGAGCCTGTTGAAAGGATTATGGCGGACGGGATGATTGCGCGGCTCTGGGGCTACAATGGCCAATCCACCGGACCCACAATCGAAGCGGTCGAAGGCGAGCGGGTGCGTATTTACGTAACCAACCGTCTTCCGGAACATACCAGCGTGCATTGGCACGGACTGATCCTGCCATCGGGAATGGATGGAGTTGGTGGTTTGTCGCATCCCGGCATCCCGCCGGGTAAGACCTTCGTCTACGAGTTCGACCTCATCAAGTCCGGCACCTTCATGTACCACCCGCATGCGGACGAGATGGTACAGATGGCCATGGGCATGATGGGGCTCTTCATCGTGCATCCGCGCGACCCGGCGTTCATGCCGGTGGACCGGGATTTCGCGTTCCTCCTTGCGGCCTATGACATCGACCCGGGGACCTACATCCCGCGCGTGGCCGAGATGACCAATTTCAACATGTGGACCTGGAACAGCCGGATCTTCCCGGACATCGATCCTCTGGTGGTCAACAAGGGGGACCGTGTCCGTGTGCGTTGTGGCAACCTGACGATGACCAACCACCCAATTCACATGCATGGCTATGACTTTCAGGTCACCTGTACTGACGGAGGCTGGGTGCCGGAAAGTGCCCGTTGGCCCGAGGTCTCGATCGACATTCCTGTAGGCGCCATGCGCGCCTACGAGTTCGACGCGATTCACGAAGGTGACTGGGCGATCCACTGCCACAAGTCGCACCACACCATGAATGCTATGGGCCACGACATCCCTACATTTATTGGCGCCGACAAGTCCCGCCTGACCCAAATGATCCGCCGCCAGCAGCCTGGCTACATGCCGATGGGCACGGCGGGTATGGCGGATATGGGCGAGATGTCGATGGAGATCCCCGAGAACACCGTGCCGATGATGACCGGATGGGGGCCGCATGGCCCATTGGAAATGGGTGGCATGTTTAGCGTGGTGAAGGTTCGCGAGGGCATCGACCGCGACGATTACAGCGATCCTGGCTGGTACGACAACCCGCCCGGAACACAGGCCTACGAATGGACGGGCGAGCTGCCCGAACATGCATACAACACCAGTCCGAAAACCGTGATCACGCCGCGCGGCGGCGTGCGGCAGGGCTGATGCCAGAGCACAGGAGAAACACGCTCATGAAAACTGCACTTTTGACATTGGGGCTGGCCCTGATTCCCGCCCTCGCAATTGCGGACGCCGGGCACGGCAACGGTCAAATGGCCATCGGCATGCCTGCGATGCATGGCCATGAACCCACGCGAACCATCGATGTGATAATGCGTGAGGACTACGACAAGGACGCACCGTTCGTCTTCGAACCCTCCTCGGAAATGACTTTTTCTGAGGGTGAAACCGTGCGCCTGCGCATCACGAACATGGGTGAGGAAACCCACGAGTTCGTGATGGATTCGATGGCACAAAACGCTGAACACAAAGAGCTGATGGCCAAGTTCCCTGAGATGGAACATGACGACCCTAACGCTGTGCGCCTTGAACCAGGTGAAGAGGCGGAGATCCTTTGGACTTTCAACAAGGCCGGCAACTTCGAATTCGCCTGCCTGCTGCCCGGCCACTATGAAGGCGGCATGCACGGCGCCCTTACTGTCAACTGATCTCAAATCAAAGGAAACCAATCATGACCAAATTTTTGACGCTCGCCGCTGCCCTTCTGATGACCGCTGGAACTGCAATTGCTGCTAGCGATAGTGCCATGTCCTCGGGCACGGTGACCAAGATCGATGCCAAGTGGAACAAGATTACTGTCGACCATGGCCCGCTGGAAAACCTCGACATGCCAGCAATGAAAATGGTCTTCGTTCTCGCCGATCCCGCGATGCTGGAAGGGCTGAGTGAAGGCGCACAGATCAACTTCGTTGCCGACCGTGTGAATGGCAAGCTGACTATTACAGAGCTGGTGCAGTAACTACAGGTCGCGGGCCCTGTCTCGCAGG
>NZ_JAMDHK010000006.1:67520-164051 GCF_024721115.1 Salipiger pentaromativorans
GATCCGCAAGAATTGGACAATCCGGTCGGTGATCGCCAGCACACTGGTGCACGAGAGACGAAAGAGTTTCTTTCATCGACATGAGTTTAGAGATCTTTTCATCAATCTGGCGCAGGTGCTCCTCTGCGACGGCCTTTACCTGCGCACTTTCTCGATTGTCATCGTTATAGAGCGCCAAAAGCGTACGGCAGTCTTCGATTGTAAATCCCAAGGCTCGCGCTCGTCCGATGAATGCCAGCTTATGAAAATCGATCTCTCTGAAGCTTCGATACCCGTTTGCAGCGCGCAAAGGTGTTACTAGACCGATATCCTCATAGTAGCGAATGGTCTTGGCCGGCACTCCTGACCGCTCGGCAACATCACCAATGTTCATTTCTGCCTCCTCTCACTCGGCCGGGACGGGGGCGAAGTCCTCCACCCGCCCAGACTCTTGGCGCTCGTCCATCGCCGGTCTTACGCGCCGCAGCCGCAAGGCGTTCGTCAAGACAAAGACCGAGCTAAGTGCCATCGCACCGGCAGCGACGACCGGTGACAGCAGCACGGCGAAACTCGGATAAAGCGCTCCGGCGGCCAAGGGTATCAAAGCCACATTGTAACCAAAGGCCCAACCAAGGTTCTGTTTGATGTTTCGCATGGTGTGTCGCGAGATCTCGAAAGCGTTCACAACGCCGCGAAGATCACCGGACATCAATACGACATCTGCGCTTTCGATCGCCACATCCGTGCCAGTGCCGATGGCGATGCCAACATCCGCGTGGGCGAGCGCGGGTGCATCGTTGATGCCATCGCCAACAAAGGCCAATGTGCCCTGCTGGCGCAGATTTTCCAGTGCCGCCACCTTGCCGTCGGGCAAGACCCCCGCGATCACGTGGTCGATACCAGTCTCTTCGGCAATTGCTTCTGCCGTTTCGCGTTTGTCGCCGGTAATCATTGCCACCTTCAAACCCAGACTGTGCAGTGCGGCAATCGCGGCTCGGCTCGAGGGTTTGACCGGATCGGCGACGCCAATCGCAGCCACCGCCTTGCCATTGATTGCGGCGAAGAGTGCGGTGCGACCTTGCCGTGCGAGCATAGTTTCAGCCTCTGCGAGTTCACCAAGATCGATCCCTTCGCGCTGCATCATTCGGTCAGCTCCGACAACAACCTCGGCCCCGTCAACGATGGCGCGCACGCCATACCCTGTAATCGAAGTAAACGCGCTCGGTTCCGACAGTCTGATGTTTTCCGCCTGCGCGCCGCGCACGATAGCTTCGGCGATCGGGTGTTCTGATCTGGCTTCGACCGATGCGACTGCCGCAAGAACGGTGCAGCGCTCGGCTCCTTCCGCCAGCACAAGGTCGGTCAGCGCGGGACGTCCGGCGGTGACGGTGCCGGTCTTGTCCAGAGCGACAACCTTGACGTCCCCCAATGCTTGCAGAGCATCCCCCTTGCGGAACAACACGCCCATTTCAGCAGCGCGACCGGTCCCGACCATGATCGACGTCGGCGTCGCCAGTCCCATCGCGCAGGGACAAGCAATGATGAGAACTGAGACACCCGCGACCAGCGCATAGGTGAGGGCGGGATCAGGGCCGAATATTAGCCAGACAAGGATCGTCAAGGCGGCGAGGGTCATCACAGCGGGGACGAACCAAAGCGTGATCCGATCCACCAACCCTTGAATGGGGAGCTTGGCGCCCTGCGCATCTTCGACCATGCGGATGATTTGGGACAACGTGGTATCCGCACCAACACGCGTTGCTTTATAGGTCAGACTGCCCGCGCCATTGACCGTACCGCCCGTGACAGGATCACCAGCCGACTTGCCGACCGGCACGGGTTCCCCGGTGATCATGCTTTCATCGACATGGCTTTCGCCGTCCACAACCTCACCGTCCACGGCGAGTCGTTCTCCGGGGCGCACAACAATCAGATCTCCGGTGCGCAAGGCATCGATCTCGACCTCGACCGCATCGCCGTCACGCAAAATACGCGCCGTACGAGCCTGTAGGCCGAGCAGCTTCTCGATTGCAGCCCCTGTTCGCCCTTTCGCTCGCGCTTCGAGCCAGCGCCCGATCAGGATCAGGACCACGATGACCGCGGCGGCCTCGAAGTAGACAGCGCGGACGGCCTCGGGCATCAGCGACGGGAAGAACGTTGCGACAACTGAATAAAGATAAGCTGCGCCTGTGCCGACGGCGACCAGACTGTTCATGTCTGGAGCACCTTTCAGCAAGGCCGGAAACCCTTTCAGATAGAACTGTCGGCCGGGCCCAATGAGCACAGCCGTTGTGAGGATGAACTGGATCAACCAGCTGGCCTGCTGTCCTATGGTATTGTTGATCGCCATATGCACGGCCGGGATCAGGTGCCCGCCCATTTCCATCAGGAAAACCGGCAAAGCGAGTGCTGCGGCCAGTGCCACCCGGCGTGCCAACCCGCGCGCTTCCTCTTCTTTTCGCGAAGTGCGATCCTGTGTTGCCGTGGCCTCGGCCACGCTGGCTGGATATCCGGCTTGCTCGGATGCACGGATGAGGGCCACAGGGTCGGTCATGCCCTCAAGATATGTGATGCGCGCATTTTCCGCCGCAAGATTAACGTTGACCTCCAACACGCCGGGAACCAAGGCAAGTGCCTTGTCGACGCGCCCGACACAAGAAGCACATGACATGGACGCGATGTTCAGCGTCACGGATGCCGTTCGCGCTGGATACCCGAGATCTTTCAGGGCTTGGACCGCATCTTGCAGGTGGGGCGAACCATCCACGCTGAAACGCGCCGTCTCGTTCGCGAGGTTCACCGAGACATCGGATATTCCCCTCAACGCGGCTAGGCCCCGATCCACGCGCCCTACGCATGAGGCGCAAGACATTCCTTCAATCGAGAGTGTCACTTTGGATTGATCTGTCATTTCAGTCTCCTGGAATCCCATTTGACACCCCAAATAGGAGTTCCAGTGACTGGAAGGTCAATACCCAATTTGAACTTTCCTGGCTTCGCTTTAAAAATCTACGGAGACCCTTGACCTTCCCCCCACTGGAAGCCCCATCTGCACTGAACAAGCTGTCACAGAGGAGACATCGACATGAAATTCAACGTTCCCGACATGAGTTGTGGTCATTGCACCAGTACGATCGAAAAGGCGATCAAGGCAGCTGACGCAAATGCGAGCGTATCTTGCGACATTCCGGCCCGCACGGTTTCTGTTGAAGGTGCACTGTCAACAGAACGGCTGACGGCCCTGCTTCGTGAAGCTGGGTACGAAAATACCGTGACTGCCTAATCTATGGGTCATCGCACCCGTCGTGACGGGTGCGATGACCTAGCGATTTCTAGCGACGGATTTGCCTGGTTTTCTGAGGTTCCGCAGATCATGAGCGCGAAGGCAACAGGATGAGAGCACTGCCTAGGAGGCAAAGAAGAATGCCTGCAATGTCCCAGCGGTCCGGTCGGCTCCCCTCCACTAGCCACATCCAGATCATGGACGCCGCTATGTAGACGCCCCCGTAAGCTGCATATGCCCGACCGGCCATTTCGCTTTCTGCGCGCGTCAAAAGCCATGCGAAGAGTGCCAAACTTACCAGACCTGGCCCGACCAAAAGCGGCGAACGATCGAGCCGCAACCATGCCCAGAAAGCAAAACATCCAGCGATCTCGGCAAAGGCAGCAATAAGATACCAAAGGTAAGTCATCTTCTCGCCGCCTCTTTCAGTGGTAGGCCGTGCCTAGGTCTTTTGGTCTGTAGGGGCTCCGACTCATTCGCCTGCATCATTGCTCATCGGGCGTGATGTCAGAACCCACCGCAGAGTGCTAGTTTGCCGACGCCCGCACGTTGTCGACCAGTTCCGTGAGCTTATCGCTTTCCACGAAGCCTGGAACCAGATTGTCGCCGATCACAAATGAAGGCGTGCCACTGAAGCCGAGCGACTGCGTCAACCGCATCGAGGTCGCGATATGCTCTTCAATTTCGGGGCGCTCCATGTCAGTTTGAAGGCGTTCGATGTCGAGACCGACCTCTTGTGCTATCCTGAGAACGCTTGCTTCTTCCGCCCGGCCGTTCATACCCATTAGGGCCCAGTGGAATGCCTCATACTTGCCTTGCAGCCGCGATGCGAGTGCAGCTTTGGTTGCAAACACGGATCCGTCCCCGAGAATTGGCCATTCGCGATAGACCAGACGCACATTGGGGTCAGCCTCCAGCAGTGCCAGAACTTCCGGCATAGCGCGGCGACAATATGGGCAGTTGTAATCGAAAAATTCGATAACGGTCACATCCCCATCGGGATTGCCGAGAACCGGTGCATTCGGGTCTTGCTCGAGCAATTGTCGCTGATCGCGCAAGACGGTTGCCTGCGCTTGTGCCTGGGCTTCGGCGTCCTGACGTTGAAGTATTTCGACTGCTTCCATGATGATTTGCGGATTCTCGCGGATAGCCTCATATACAAGTTCCTTGACCCGCGCTTCGTCCAGGTCTGCGGCCTGCACTGCCATTGGAAGTAAGGCAAATGACGATACGAGCATCAAATTTCTGAAAATCATGTCCATTATCCCTCTTGTTCTGCTGCTGTGCGTGCGGCCTGAGCATTGCGCTCTCGCTCTGGCCAGGTCGACTTAATGAAGCCGAGAATGTTCCAAATTTCCTGATCTGTGAGTTTGCCGGCGAAGCCCGGCATGCCACTATCGAAATCTGAGCCCTGTTGTCGCATCAGTTCCGCCCCCCCGAGCTTGGTGTAGGAGAACAAAATCTGGTCACTATGGTGCCAGGTATGACCGTTGCGATCATGCGGCGGCGCGGGCAGGCGGCCATCTGAACCAGGGCTTCGCCAGTCTGGTTGCCCTTCGAGATTGGCGCCATGGCAGGACGCACAGTTTTCAGAATAGAGAGCTTGCCCCAGTTCGATATTGACGTCGTCAAACGGGGAAGAACCCTGGGAGGCATTGCCGCTGAACCACCAGGTTGCACCTAGCCCAATCAGGCCAATGGATGAAATTACCGCCAGGTAAGCTGATCTCATGCGACCTCCAGCCACGTCATCATGCCGGATGCCGCGTGCGAGAGCATGTGACAGTGAAACAGCCACTTTCCCGGATTGTCGGCAACGAAGGCGATCTCGCGAGTCTCGCCACCGAACATCAGCAAGGTATCCCGCAGGGGACCAACTTCACCGCCCTCCAGCACCTCCCGGAAATGCATCCCGTGCAAATGCATGGCGTGGGGGAAGGATGTATCGTTGTAGATCTCCACTCGCGCTGTTTCACCGCGTGACAGGCTAGCCAGTGGCTTCTCGGTCATGCCCACGGTACCATTGAAAGCCCAGAACTGGTTCGCGTCGACCAGTTGGCGGAACGTTTTTCGCTCACCCTCAAGTATGGCTGCGTCAAGGTTGCCCATTGCCCCGCCTTCCATGTTGAGCCTGATGCGTCTCGCCTGCTCCAGTCCCGGCACATCCATATTAGGGTTCGGTGGCAGAACTTGGGGGACATCCCGCACAGCGGAGGCCAAAGTGCCGGTCACGCGAAACTCGGTTTGGGCAAATCCCTGGCCGTCTTCAAGCCGCACCAGATGAGCACTTTCCCCTTCATCCGCAATGACGTCGACAAACAAATCCGCTCGTTGGCCCGGCCCAAGGATGATCGGTTCGCTGATCTCACTCGGCGTCACCAGTGGCATTCCGTCGAACGCCATCACCCACCCCTTTAGACCTGACAGGCCCAAAACAAAGATCCTGGCATTTGCCGCGTTGATCAACCGAAGCCGCATCCGCTCACCCTGGCTCACGTTGAGCGTAGAATTGAAGCTTCCGTTGGTGGCGACAAAGTTGCCACGTCGGCCTGCATGGCTACGATCATGAACGGCTTCAAAATCTGGGTCGAGTTGTGCGGTCTCCGGGTTGAGGAGCCAATCGTCAAGAATAAGGACTTCATCGCGATCAACATCCGGGGCTATCGGTTCTTCGACGATCAACGCTCCGTAGAGCCCACGAGCGACCTGTTCGACGGAGCGATTATGCGCGTGAAACCAAAAAGTTCCTGCATCTGGAACGGCAAAATCGTAGTCGAAGGTTTCGCCTGTGGGGATGGCATCTTGGGTGAGCCCGGCCACGCCGTCCATCGCATTTGATATCCGCACGCCATGCCAGTGCAGGGACGTCGCCTGCGGCAACTTGTTGACGAGCCGACGTTGAAGACGCGCGCCCTGCCGAACACGGATCACGGGGCCAGGAAACTTTCCGTCATAGCCCCAAATCTCCGTCTTGGGGTAGTCCGGAGGGGCGAGTTGTACGGCGCCACTTTGCGCTGTCATCACCTGAAATTCAGGGGTGGCTGCAGATCCGGCCTTGGGGAAGAAGCTCAACGCACTCATTGCCAACCCCGATTGAATGAATGCTCTTCTGGTGTGTGTCATTTCGTTCTCGTTTGTTGTGCGAGCCAGTTTTGGCTCACACATTGTCTCTATTGCAGTCACATGTCTTTATTAGCAGCGGCGCCCTCGCCCTGAGCGACCCGGTCGGCTCGAGGTTCGTCACCATCAAGCAAGTACACGGCCATCGCTTCCAGATCATCGGGGGACAAAAAGCGCGTATTGCCCTGCACGACCTCCACCATGCTGCCGCCGAAAGCGTCGCCTGACGGCGTCACGCCAGTACGCAACGCATAGGCGAGGTTGGAAACGGTCCAGCCGCGTTCCGCCAGAGAGTTCGGCGTGATCGAAGGCGCCTTGCTCCCCCCTGGCAATGCCTCATTTCCAGCAAAAACCGCGTCAAGCAGGCGCCCGCCTCCGATATTGCGTGGCGTGTGGCAAGCACCGCAATGTGCTGCACCTCGAACCAGCTCGCGACCGCGGTTCCATTGTGCGTTTTTCTCGTCAATGGGTTCCGTGGGTGGATCGTAGAGATAGGCCGCCCGCCATAGCTTCAGGCCCCATCTCTGATCGAAAGGAAACTTGACATCATGCTCAAGCGCTGCCTCGGCGACTGGTGGCACGGTCTGGAAAGCTGCCCAAAGGTCGGCAATGTCCTGATCCGTGAAATCCGCATAGAACGGATAGGAAAAAGCGGGATAATACGGCTCTCCGCTAGGACTAATGCCCTGGCGAACCGCCTTGGCGAACTGCTCAACCGTCCACCCCCCGATGCCGTTCTCTTTGTCTGTCGTCAGATTGGGCGGAAAAAACGTGCCAAAATCTGTCGCCAGCCCCGCGCCGCCTGCGAGTGCGGCGCCGCCAGCCTCTGAATTGGTGTGGCATGAAATGCACCCGGATACGCGAGCCAAATAGGCGCCGCGCTGGACATCACCCGTTTGCGTGATCGACGCGGGCACCTTGCCAATCGGCCAGATCACAAGGCCGCCGACCACAAGGGCGCAAAGCGCCCCTGCAGCAAAGACCAGTTTTTTCATCCGGCACATCTTTACTTCGCCTCGTAGCGGAATTTCGCGTGACATGCCGAACATGTCTGGGTCACCATGTTGAATGCCCCATCTGCGGGCATCGAGGCATAGTCCATCATCGGGCTTCCTGACGAAGTTCCCATCATGGACGAAGCTCCCATCATGCTTCCGGGGGATTGCGTGCCCATCATGGAGCCTGCATCCATTCCCGCACCTGACGCCATAAGCCCGTTGTCGGCGGCCTCGGCAAGACCTTCGCTAACCACCTTGAGCTGCTCTGCGAGCGCACTGAATTCTTCCCAATCCGACCAGATCTCGGGCTTTGCTTCCGACGGTTTCCCAGCAGACCCTTCGGGAAACAATTCGGTCATGCCTTCGCTATGTTCGACAAAGACGCGTGCTCCCGCACGAACAGCTTCAGCATCATAGGTGATTTCACCACGCATCATCGGAGCCAGTTCTTTGACCGATTGCCCCATGGCCATCATGCCGTCCATGCGTTCCTTGACGACGCCTTCCGCGCCACCATGTGCAAATGCAGCTGCGGCCATTGTCGTTCCTGCCAAGAGGCCGATCATCAGTTTGCTTTTCATCGTTCCGTATCCTGTATTTCCATGCTTGATAGATTTAATTTGATGAGGCGTGGTTGCCCCTAGGTCAGGATAGGTGTTTGGGAGGCGGGGTGTCCCTTAGGACATTCCGGTTAGAAAAGCTCTGATCTGGATGTTCGCGAGGCAATTGCGACAAGTTGGTCGAAGCTCTCGGAGCTGATAAAATGACAATTACCATATTTTTCGAGCAGTCCGGCCCCGGATCGCAATGCCCGGGGAGAAGATTATCTGCATCTTCCTCATGAGAGGTCTGATGTTTTTGCGCACTTCGTTCGGAAACTTTGGCAGCGACCGTTTCATGGCCAATTGCATCGAGAGATCCCGCCGGGAGAACGACAAATAACGCAATCGAGACCAGCAGGAGAATCTGGATCGCGCTACGGAAGATGTTCAGCCTGACGACCAAAGTCAGTTGATCCCGTTCGCGCGCTGCAGTTCGCGCACGTATCCAGCAATCATCTTCACATCACCTTGGGTGAGGCCTTCAACGGGAGGCATATTGCCAAAATTCCAATGATGAGATTGGACGCCGTTTTGCGCCGCATTCAGGAACGCGGCATCGGAATGGTGGTTCGGCTCGTAGATTTTGTGAACAAGCGGAGGAGCGACCCCATTCTGGCCTGCGGCATTTTCACCATGACAGCTGGCGCATTTTGCCTCGAACGCGCGTTGCCCCATTTGGGCTTGCGGCGAAAACTCAGCGGGAATTATTACATTGGCAATGGGCGCGCCCTGAGGAATGCCGCTCGTGTCCGGCGGAACCATTGAGTGTCCTTGAGCGGTCTGCGCCGGGGCCGGCTGCAACGCTTGCCAACCGACCGCTCCAAGGCCGAGCACGAAGAACCCGCTAACGAACCATCCCCAGAAATTCATAGTGTTTTACTCTCCTGCATGTGATCCGTTCAGATCAACTTAACCTGCGTCCCGACCGGCGTGCGATCGAAGACCTCTTCTATATGTTCGTTGTAAAGGCCGATGCAGCCGTTTGATGATCGACGCCCGATTTTCCGCGTGTCTTGGGTTCCGTGGATCCGGTAGTATTGCCACGACAGATAGAGCGCACGCGTTCCCAGAGGATTGGAGGGATCTCCTCCAGGCACATAGGCTGGCCATTCCGGATTGCGTTCCCGCATTGAAGGGGTCGGCGCCCAACTTGGATTTTCCCGTTTCTCGACAACTTCTGTATACCCGCGCTTCGTCAATTCATCAGTCAAGGGAACAGAGGTCGGGTAAATCCGCATCTCTTCATCCTCTGTCCAGTGTTGGAGCACCTTTGTGACAGTATCCGAAATGATGATGCCCTTCCCGAGACGGTCAAAGTGATCACGCCAATTGTGGAGAACGAACGACGAGATATTGCGTCTTACCACACCAGCCTCTTCCGCCCGAAGAGTGTGGGGGGTCATCAAGAATGCGCCTGAAATTGCAATCAGGCTCCGCCTGTTCAAACTCGGTCTCTCTGCCATTTGTTCGTCCTTGGTTACTCAATTGGACGAGACAGGCATTGCTCAGATGGGGCTGAATCTCAACCGCAACAGGCCGCAAGATTTGTATCGAAGTGTATCCTTGACCTTCCAGCGGGAGATCAAGCTAAACAGGATGCGTTGACCAAAATCAGAGGTGGATTCCATGCAAGAGGATAGCGAGTCAGGTGGCAATCGCCACGGAAAGTTGATGCACTGGGGCATGATGGCTTGCTGTGCTGTCATGCTTCTACCCATCGCAGCTTTCCTGATTGGCGGAGGCACCGTCGCAGGCCTTTGGGCAAACGCTACCGTCTTTGCGCCTCTGGTGCTCTGCGTTGGCGCCCATTTTGTGATGCACAAGATGATGGGGCGTTCATGCCATGGAAGCAAAGAGCACAAGCAGACCGCCCCCCAGCCAGTGCCGATTGAAGATATGACCGACAGCGCCGTCCGGCGGTAAGTCGAAATGAGAACAAGAGCGCGGCTGGCGACTGTCTTCTTGGGAGCGATTTTCGTGAGCGCTTGTTCCGGCGGACCAGTCCTGTGCCCGACAAACCCGCCGCCAACTTTGTCGACAAAGTCACCAGAGCTGGAGCTGCCCAATGGATGTCGTCTGGCAGGGCCTATCTCCAACGGTGTGGGCCAGTTGGATTGTGTAAACGGCCGATCAGGCTTTGTTGCCACTCAAGTTCAAAGCCTGGAGATAGTGCGATGACCATCTGGCGCTCGCCAATCCGTCTTGCTTTCTGCGGTACCCTCGCTGCCGCAATGTTCTGGCTCTTGATCCCCTTTGCTGCAACGGCCGAGGTATCAGTCGCCCACAAGGTCACTGCGGTGGAAGCGCGGCTGATCTCCGCCGAGGATGCCGTTTCCGCCGAAGCTCAAACGCTCTCCGCCGGTCTGGATCTGAACCTTGCTGACGGATGGAAAACCTATTGGCGTTCGCCTGGCGAGGTTGGCATTCCGCCACAGATCGACTGGAGCGGGTCGACGAATGTCGCGGGCGTTGATTTCCTATGGCCTGCGCCCGAGCGGTTCACTGCCTTTGGCATCGAAAACTTCGGCTATCATGATGAGGTTGTCTTTCCACTTCAGATCACCCTGAAGGATCCTGGGGAACCTGTCGAACTCAGAGCAAACGTCAAGCTCTTGACCTGCTCAGCAGTTTGTGTCCCCCAGGATTTTGACTTGGCACTTTCGTTGCCTCAGGGGAACTCAATCGATCAAGTCTCGGCTAATCGTATCGGGGCATTTCTCGCACGCGTTCCGGCGGAAGGAGGAGCGGCAGGCGTGACCGCCGCCACATCCCATATAAACGATGATTTCACCCGCCTAACGATAGAAATAGCTGCCACGACTGCCTTCAAAACCCCGGACGTCTTTCCTGAAATTGGTGATGGCAACACGTTGGGGAAGCCCGACATTCGCCTTGGGGCAAGCGGGCGAACGCTTTGGGCTGAATTCCCAATTCTTGCCTACATGGCAGATACAGACGCGCCGCCACGGGTAACCGTGACGGACGGGCCGGATCACGCCCTCACCGTCACGCCAGATCGGGCAACAACCGCCCCAACTCCCCCTTTCAGTATTGATCGGGTGGTCCCCGGCATTGATCAAGTGATCTGGATCGCCATCATCGCTTTTCTTGGGGGCTTGATCCTGAACGCCATGCCTTGCGTGCTTCCTGTTCTGTCGATCAAGTTATCTTCTGCCCTGAAATCCGAAGGACGCGGCAATGCCCAAGTCAGGGCAGGCTTCTTGGCCGCCGCCGCCGGAGTCATGGTCTTTATGTGGGCACTCGCGGCTGTTCTCTTCGCATTGCAAAAGATTGGCGTTGCCGTCGGTTGGGGGCTCCAGTTCCAGAGCCCAACGTTCCTGGTTCTGATGCTCCTGATCCTTGGTCTGTTCACCGCAAACCTGTTTGGACTGTTCGAATTCTCTTTGCCTGCCGCCCTGACAACGCGGTTGATGAAAGCAGGAGGTACGGCCGGGTATGGAGCGGATTTTGCCACCGGATTTTTCGGGGCGGTCATGGCTACTCCCTGCTCCGCGCCGTTTCTTGGAACAGCTATCGCATTCGCACTTGCGGGGCGGGTGATAGACATCGCTGTCGTTTTCACCTTTCTCGGGTTAGGTCTGGCCAGCCCATATCTGTTGGTGGCCATCGTGCCGAACGTTGTTCGGTTCGTGCCCAAGCCCGGCCGCTGGATGATCGCCTTGAAAGCCGGCCTTGGCATTCTCCTGATGGGTACCGCGGCATGGCTGTTCTATGTCCTGCTCGGCGTTGCTGGATCGCGCGCGGCCCTAACAGTTGCATCTCTCGGTGCGGTTATGCTCTTCATAGCGGCATCGCCCTGGGTGCCAAGATCTCTTCGCTGGCCCTTTGGGCTGGCGCTGGCGGCACTCGCGGTCGCGGCCGCGCCATTCTTGGCAACACCCGCCGCACCCGATGCCCAAGCAGGAAAAATTGCCTGGGTCACATTTGACCGCGGCGATATTGCCCGTCGAGTATCACGCGGAGAGGTCGTTTTTGTCGATGTAACCGCCGATTGGTGTTTGACCTGCAAAGCCAACAAGGCGCTCGTTCTTGAACGCGACCCGGTTCTTTCGGCATTGAACAGCTCTGGTGTCACGCCGATGCTGGCCGACTGGACCCGCCCAGATGACGCGATCACCCGTTTTTTGGAGACCAACAACCGTTACGGCATTCCATTCAACGCGGTTTATGGGCCGTCTGCTCCCGAAGGAATTATCCTATCTGAAATATTGTCGACTCAGGATGTTCTTGCTGCTCTGCACGCGGCGCGTCCGGGGGCCGCTCAAGCAACGCTCATCGAGGACGATGTGAAGGTTTCCAGATTTGGAAACACTTTGGAGCAAAGTGCCGACTGAGTAATTTCGCCTAAGCTGCGCATCAAGGACGCCGAGTCAGGCAGCATTTAACGCCCTGATTTAGATCAACCACACCATCTGGATAGCGTGTTATAATCACCTAGGAAGGACTCAAATCATGCGATCAAGGCCACATATCGATGTCAGAAGAGTGTCGCGTATTCGCGTCAGCTTCGTCCTGATATTGATCGGAGCCTTGTTTTTCGGTCTCATTGCCGATGGTTTGCATGCGCATGAGGGCGAGCCTGCCGGGTTAGAGACGCAGATTGTTCAGGTCACCGACGCAAATTCCTCCGTCCACGTTATTCTGGACGCGGATTGCGGAATTCATCCCGGTTGCGCCGCTGCTCTGATCCCTAACGGGCTTGTCAGCGCAGTAGTTTCGAACCGTAGCACGCGAATGGTAATGTCGTGGCGGCAATCGGCGTCTTTCGCCGATGACGAATTCATACACGTCCCCATTCTCTTCTGAGCATTCCAGTCAGCGAGGTAGCGAAGCGCCTCCCTTTCGGCTTTTACGCCAATCGTGACGCTTAGGTTTTTCGACAGGCTCGTAGTCTGGATGTCCGGATTCTACCTGACCGCGCTCCTCACTTCATTCGCTCCTATCAACCGTGGATCCGCCGGTTTTCTGCCCTCGCCACGGCCACCGCATGATCTCGACCAGATAAAGGTTCCAAAAATGAACATGTCGTCCCGCATCGCCTATACGCTCGCCACTTTGTTCGTGTCAGCACCAGCTTTGGCCGCTCCGCCTACGGTCTTCATTCCAGAGGGCAGCGCCAATTCAGTCCTGATGGTTCAGGCGGAGACTGGAAAAGTCCTGCGTCGGATCAATGATGTCGAGGCGGTCCACGGTCTCGCAGGCGCACCCGGCGTGCCGTATCTGGTCGCCGGCAGCTATTCGGAGATCCCGCGCGAGGATGTCGCGTCGCTAGAAAAGCCCTCCACCGTGTCTGCAGACGATCACGCCGCGCACCACGCACCAAAGGCCGCGCCAATGGGGCCACCGGATGCCGGGATCAGTCTTCTCTCGATTCTGGACGCAAAAAGTGGCGATATCCTCCGCCGGATAGAGGTGCCGGGTGCCGTACATCATACGGCAGTTTCCCCTGATGGACGCTTTGCCGTTGCGACCCATCCGGCAGGTGACGGAATATCGGTGATTGACTTGGCGACTTTCGGCATGACGGCATTTGTCCCGACTGGATCGATGCCGAACTATGCAGCGTTCGGAACTGATCCAAATCTCGTCTACGTCTCCAACACCGGTAACGGAACGATCAGCGAAGTAGATCTGTCGCGGGGTATCGTTCGTCGCAACTTCATTGCAGGTGACACCCCGGAACATATGGCGGTTTCGCCCGAAACTGATCGACTCTTTGTCGCAGACGCGGACGCAGGTCAGGTTCTGGAACTGTCTTTGAGTACCGGTGAAAAGCTGCGGACCTTCGAAATTGGCGGCGAGATTCATGGACTGGGGCTGTCAAATGATGGGGCAACTTTGTTCGTCGCGGGTAGGGGAGAGGACAAACTCGCCTCAGTTGCACTCGCTACCGGGGAAGTGCGCACAGCCACGCTTGCACCAGAACCCTACCACCTGACGGTAATTCCAGGCTCCGACATCCTTTATGTCTCAAGCCGTGCAGAGCCCGTGGTTTGGCTCATCGATACCAGCTCACTGCAAACGCGTGAAACAGTTTCTGTCGAAGGAGAAGGACATCAGATGGTGGCGCTTCCCTGAAGGGCTGCCGATGGGAATGAAAGGCACAGGATCATGGCACAGGACACTCGCCCAACACTTCGTTTTCTGGGAGCCGCCGGAACAGTAACCGGATCGCGCTATCTGATTGAAACCGGGGATCGCCGCATTCTAGTTGATTGTGGCTTGTTTCAAGGCTTCAAATCGCTGCGGGACCGCAACCGCAAGGCGTTTCCGGTACGCCCCACCACCATTGACACCGTACTTCTGACGCACGCGCATCTCGATCATTCAGGCTATCTGCCTGCGCTGATCCGCGGCGGGTATCGAGGGAAGGTGATGTGTACCGAAGCGACGGAGGAACTCTGCGGCCTGATCCTGCCGGACAGCGGCCATATCCAGGAAGAGGAGGCACGTTTTGCCAAAAGGCACCGATACTCCAAGCACAAGAACCCCAAGCCGCTCTACACGTTGAAAGATGCTCAGGCGGCGCTTGAGCATTTGCACAGAGTTCCCTTCAACAGCACAGTCGATGTTGGTGACGGAATATCCGCAGAGTTCATCCCGGCGGGCCATTTGCTCGGTGCGGCGCAGATCCGTATCAGACTGCCAGGAAGGACAATCCACTTCAGTGGCGACCTCGGCCGACAGAACGACGCACTGATGCGACCGCCACAACCGTTCTCAGGTGCGGACGTGTTGGTTTGTGAATCCACCTATGGCAATCGCCATCACGCAGCCATCGACGCGGAGGAAGAGCTTCTGCCAATCCTGAAACGTGTTTTCGGGCGGGGCGGTACGGTTCTCATCCCCTCATTCGCGGTTGGGCGCGCGCAGGGGCTTATGTATCACATTGCACGCCTGCAAAACCGCGGCGAGATCCCATATGTGCCGGTTTATCTCAACTCGCCAATGGCGATCGACGCGACCGAAATCTACCACGGCCATCACGAAGAACATCACGTTGCCTGGGAGGATTGCCTTGCGATGTTCCAGATCGCCAAGCGGGTCACTTCGGTCGAGGAGTCGAAGAAGCTGAACACGCAGCATGGCCCGATGATCATCATTTCGGCGAGCGGCATGTTGACCGGCGGGCGGATCCTGCATCACCTCGCCAGCTTCGGCGGCGACCCGCGCAACGCAATCCTGCTGTCGGGCTTTCAGGCTGGCGGTACCCGCGGGGCGGCACTGGCCGCTGGCGCGGACAGTCTGCGCATGTTCGGTCGAGATTTCCCGATCAGGGCAGAGGTGATCCAGCTCGAAGCCTTTTCCGGACATGCCGATGCCGAAGAGTTGCTGGCCTGGATGCGCGCGTCGGATCGCGCGCCGCGCATGACCTATGTGACTCACGGCGAACCTTCTGCCTCGGACCGGCTGCGCTGGCGGATCGAACATGAACTCGGCTGGCCTGCCCGCGCCCCCGAACACCTCGAAACGATCCGGCTGGACAATCCAAAATGACAGAAATCGACAATACGCTCGCCCTGTCCCGCGCGGGGATCGACACTTACCGGCAACCCGTTGTCTTCATGCGCGAAGACTGCCACGTCTGCCGCGCCGAAGGCTTCGCAGCCCTGACCCGGATCGAGGTCACGCTCGGCGACAGGTCGGTGATTGCCACGCTGAACGTGTTGACCAATGGCGACTGGCTGCCCGACGACACTGCCGCCTTGTCGGAAGAAGCCTGGGCCGCCCTGAAGCCCCAACCGGGGGACCGGGCAAGTTTTACGCACCCGGAGCCACCGGACTCCGTCTCAGCGATCCGCGCCAAGGTCTATGGAGAAACCCTTGAGCAGCAAAGGTTCGACGCAATCATTCGTGACGTCCTCGATCATCGTCTCTCCGATCTCGATCTGGCAGCCTTCATCACCGCCTGCGCGGGCGACCGGCTTTCGATTGCGGAAACCATCGCACTGACCCGATCCATGCAGGCGGCGGGCGAAACGCTGGATTGGGGCGGCGCCGAGATCTACGACAAGCATTGCGTCGGGGGGCTTCCAGGAAACCGCACCACGCCGATCATCGTTTCGATCATCGCGGCGGCGGGGCTGATGATCCCCAAGACCTCTTCTCGCGCGATCACTTCCCCCGCAGGCACGGCCGACACGATGGAGGTCATGGCTCCCGTCTCGCTCGACATCCCCGCGTTGAGACGCGTCGTCGAGGCTGAGGGCGGGTGCATCGTTTGGGGGGGCAACCTCGCTCTCAGCCCTGCGGACGATGTTCTGATCCGGATTGAACGGCCACTCGATTTCGACAGCGACGGACAGCTGGTGGCGAGCGTCTTGTCGAAGAAGGCTGCGGTCGGTGCGAAGCGCGTGCTGATCGATGTGCCCGTCGGACCAACGGCCAAGGTCCGCTCGGCGGAAACCGCCGCTGCGCTGGCAGAGCGGCTCCGCGCCGTTGGCAAGGCCATCGGCCTGACGCTCTCGATCCATCAAAGCGACGGGACTGCACCTGTCGGACGCGGAATTGGACCCGCACTTGAAGCCCAAGATGTCCTTGCCGTGCTACGCCGCAACGAGAACTTCCCTGTCGACCTGCGCGACCGTGCACTCGACATCGCTGGAGCGCTGCTGGACCTTGTCCCCGAGACGGGCGGCGCGGGCGGGCGAAAGGTGGCCGCACAGCTGCTCGACAGCGGCGCTGCCGAGGCGAAGTTCATTGCGATTTGCGATGCACAAGGCGGTTTCACTGAGCCCGGTGAGGCGCGTTATCATGCGGTGATCACCTCCCGCACGGCGGGGCGCCTCATTGCGATTGACAATCGCCGCATCGCGCGCACAGCGAAACTCGCCGGCGCACCGCGGCAGCAGCTCGCAGGGCTGCGCCTTCTGGTCCAGATCGGTGACCATATCGAATTTGGCAAGCCGCTGTTCGAGATCCACGCCGAAACGCTGGGAGAACTGGAATACGCCCGCTCCTATGCCGAGGCGCAATTGGGACTTTGCACAATTGAGGAGGCAAACTGATGACCATTATCGCCCCCTTTCCCGGCATGGAGCCATTGGCGCGCAGAATGGCGGCGACATCCGGTGCCGAAATCCAGCCGGTGGACTTGCACCATTTTCCCGATGGTGAAACCCTCGTGAAGCTCGGCGGCGATCCTGCAGGACGCGAAATCGCCTTCCTCGCCACGTTGCGCGATCCTGATCGGCTGGCGTTGCCTCTGCGTTTCGCAGCTCTGACGGCGCGCGAACTTGGGGCCGCGCGTGTGGGGCTGGTCGCGCCCTATCTTGGCTACATGCGCCAGGACAAGCGGTTTCATCCACGCGAAGCTGTGAGCGCCCCGATCTTCGCGGGATTTCTTGATGAATGTTTCGACTGGGTGATGACCGCTGACCCCCATCTGCATCGCAACCCGAGCCTTTCAGCGCTGTTCCGCATTCCCGCATATCGTGTCGCCACAGCCCCTCTGCTGGCCGACTGGATTGCGGCGAACGTTCCAGAGGCCGTGCTCCTTGGGCCTGACAGCGAAAGCCAGCAATGGGTGGCTGAAGTCGCCAGGCTCGCCGGACGCCCCTACGAAGTGCTGACAAAACATCGCTCCGGGGATCGGCAGGTCGAGATCAGCCTGCCGGGCAGCGCCGTTTTCCGACAGGGGACACCCGTGATCCTCGATGATATCGCCTCGTCCGGACACACGCTGATCCGAACGCTCGAACAACTCGAGCAGGCCGGTGCCCGACCTGCGACTTGCGTAATTATCCACGCGGTTTTCGCACACGGCGCAGAGGAAGCAATCCGCCATGCCGGTGCCGCGCGGATCGTCAGTACCGATACGATTCCACACTCAACGAACGCAGTCTGCGTCGGCGAGCTGTTAGCGACAGAAATGAAAGTTGCTCAATGCGCCACTTGACCTTCCAGTTACTGGAAGAATTAGGTTTGAGGCAATGAGCTAGAAATACGGGAAAGGATCCCCGAATGAACAACCATCACGAACATGCCAACGGATCTGACGATCAAGTTCCTTCTGGCTACGCGGGCACGGTCTTCACTTGCCCGATGCACCCCGAGGTACGCCGCGCCGAACCGGGAGATTGCCCGAAATGCCAGATGCATCTGGTGCCGGAGGGCGAGCCCTCGCAACACCACGCCCATCATCAGCACACGGGCGACGCGGTGGAGCCAAACCACTTGGACTCGGTTCCCAACGACTACACTGGCCCGGTTTATACCTGTCCGATGCACCCTCAGGTGCGCCAGACGCATCCCGGGTCTTGTCCGATCTGCGGTATGGGGCTGGAACTGGAATCGGCCGCCATGGAAGCGGAAGGCCCGAACCCGGAGCTTGTGGATTTCAGCCGTCGTTTCTGGGTGGGGGCCATTTTGACCGTACCGCTCCTTGTGCTGACCATGGGCCCCTATCTTGGCCTGAGCGGGGTGCGCGAGATATTCGGAGAACGCGTCACCCTCTGGGTCGAACTCGCGCTCGGGACACCCGTTGTCTTTTGGTCCGGCTGGCCTTTCCTTGTTCGTGGCTGGAACTCGTTCCGGACAAGGAACCTCAATATGTTCAGTCTCATTGCCATGGGTGTAAGCGCCGCATGGCTGTTCAGCATCATCGCCGTCCTGGCACCGGGCATATTCCCCGATGGGTTCCGGGATGCCGAAGGGCATGTCGGCGTCTATTTCGAGGCGGCGGCTGTGATCGTCACGCTGGTCCTTGTGGGACAGGTGATGGAGCTGCGCGCTCGCGAAGGCACTGGCAAGGCGATCCGTGCTCTTCTGGATATGGCCGCCAAGACGGCACGTATTATCCGCGACGACGGAAGCGAGGAAGAGGTTCCATTGGAACAGGTCCAGGTCGGCGACCGACTACGTGTGCGACCCGGTGACAAGGTGCCGGTCGATGGTATGGTCGTCGAAGGCAGGTCCTCAGTTGACGAAAGCATGATCACGGGCGAGCCGGTACCTGTAGAAAAGGTCGGAGGAGACCCTGTAACGGGCGCCACGATCAACGGAACCGGCAGCCTGATCATGGAGGCGACGCGCGTCGGCGCCGACACGATGCTGAGCCAAATCGTCGAGATGGTGGCCAATGCGCAGCGGTCTCGCGCGCCGATCCAGAAATACGCCGACAAGGTCTCCGGATATTTCGTGCCTGCAGTTATTGGCATCGCCGTGCTGGCCTTCATTGGCTGGGCCATTTGGGGCCCGGTCCCGGCCCTTTCCTATGCTCTTATTGCGGCCGTTGCCGTTCTCATCATCGCTTGTCCCTGTGCCCTCGGCCTTGCGACACCGATGTCTATCATGACGGCGACGGGGCGCGGCGCGCAGGCGGGTGTCCTGATCAGGAATGCAGAGGCACTGGAACGGTTCGAGAAGGTCGATACCCTGATCGTCGACAAGACCGGCACGCTGACGGAAGGCAAGCCGAAACTTGTCGGCGTCTACCCTGAACCGGGTCACGATGAGGTAGAAGTGCTTCGGCTTGCCGCATCGCTGGAACGCGGCTCCGAGCATCCTCTCGCGGAAGCCATCGTACGCGGTGCTGAAGAGCGTGGCGTCGACCTGGCAAAAGCCGACGCCTTCGAGGCGGTCACCGGCAAGGGCGTCAAAGGCACGGTGGACGGGCGGGTAGTGGCGCTCGGCAACGTGAAACTCCTGACTGACCTCGGACTTGATGCAGCAGAGCTTCGGGACAAGGCGGATGCCCGTCGGGATAATGGCGAAACGGTTATGTTTGTCGTCGTCGAGAATGACGTTGCCGGTCTTGTCAGCGTCGCAGACCCGGTAAAGGCGACCACACCGGCCGCCCTGAAGGAACTGCACGCACTTGGGTTCCGTATTATCATGGCGACGGGAGACAATGAGCGTACCGCTAGGGCCGTCGCGTCCAGTCTAGGCATCGACGAGATCCGCGCCGATGTGATGCCGGAAGACAAAGCGAAGATCATCAAGGAACTTCAGGCCAAGGGGCACAAGGTTGCCATGGCCGGCGACGGTGTCAACGATGCACCTGCCCTGGCTCAGGCCGATGTCGGGATTGCCATGGGCACCGGCGCCGATGTGGCCATTGAGAGCGCAGGGTTCACGCTCGTCAAAGGGAACCTCGACGGTATCGTGCGTGCGCGCAAACTCGCCCGCGCGACCATGCGGAACATACGCCAGAACCTGTTCTTTGCTCTGATCTACAACACTGCGGGCGTGCCCGTCGCTGCGGGGATCTTGTTCCCATTCCTCGGGATCTTGATCAGTCCGATGTTTGCGGCCTTTGCCATGAGCGCTTCCTCAATCTCGGTCGTCCTAAACTCCCTTCGGCTACGGCGCGCGCAGATTTGAGGGGAAACAAGAACGATCGCGAGGTCCATCAGACCGTTCAATAAACAGTATTGGGTACAATCCATCGCCGGAGAAGGGGCAACAGCGTTCAGACAATCACCTGCAAACCAAGGAGACCAAAATGACCTACATTTCCAGACAGATGATCTTAGCCATTGCTGTGGTGTGGGCGCTGCCAGTCGGCGCCCAAGACAGCGGGCATATGACAGATAATGGGGCGATGAGTCAGATGATGAGCTCCGGACTGTTCCTGCCAAACATGGATGCAGCCAAGGGGCGTGCGCTGTTCGCCTCGAAAGGCTGTGTCGTTTGTCATTCTATCAACGGGGTCGGAGGCGAGGATGCCCCCGCCCTTGATGCAGCGTATATGGACCTGCCAATGAACCCGTTTGAATTTGCCGCCCGAATGTGGCGCGGCGCGCCGGCGATGGTCGCTGCCCAAGAGGATGAGCTCGGCGGGCAAATTGAATTCACAGGTCAGGAGCTTGCCGATATCATCGCGTTCGTTCACGATTCCGAAGAACAGAAGGCATTCTCTGCCGGCGACATCCCCGAAAAGATTGAAGAAATGATGCACCAAATGGGTGAGGAGGATCACGACTGAAGCGTCAGGGGATATCGCAGTAGAATAAGGCAATGCGTCGAAAGTTTCATTTGCGCCCTAAGATGCCGATCCTATGGCGGACCGCTTCTGCGCCAGCCAAAGTAATCCAAATCCCGCGGCTAACATCGGCAAGGAAAGGACTTGCCCCATCGTAAGCCCCCAGTCACCAAACTGCACAACATACCCAATCGGATTGTTCACGTCTGCGAATTGAGCGTCGGGCTGGCGAAACAACTCTACAAAACTTCTCGCAAAACCATATCCGGCCAGGAAGAGCCCGCAAATTGCCCCTGGTGTCCTAAGCCATCCGCGCCGCCACGCAAGGAATAGGAGAGCGAAGCCAAGCAACAGGCCTTCCAAAAGGGCTTCGTACAGTTGCGAAGGATGCCGTGCGCAAATGTCGGTTATTCCCGGGCATGATTGCGCTGCGTCACCGGGAAATATGACGGCCCAGGGCATGTCCGATGGGCGGCCCCATAGTTCATTGTTTATGAAATTTGCGATCCGGCCCAAGAACAAGCCCGGAGGCGTTGCCAGAGCGAGAAGGTCAGCCATGCTCAGGAGCGGCATACGCTGACGGATGCCATAAACAAGCGCGGCAATGGTTACTCCAGCAAACCCACCATGAAATGACATTCCCCCTTGCCAGACCTTCAGAATTTCTAACGGATTGGCAAGATAGAACCCGCGCTGATAGAACATCACGAACCCTAACCGCCCGCCAACGATCACCCCGATGATAATCCAGGTCAAAAGATCCTCAATTTGGCGCGGTGTTAGCGGGGCGCCCGATGCAGGCCACAGAGCGGCGCGTTTGACCGTGGCAACACAAATTCTCCAGCCGACGAGAAGGCCGATGATATAGGCCAACGCATACCAGCGGAGAGTCAACGTAAACGTGCCGATCTCAACCGAAAATATATCCGGCCCGATATTTGGGAACGGAAGTGCGGACAAAGGCATGGACATTCTTTCTAGTCATTCGGGTGAGGTCGGATCGTGCACATACGCCGTTCGTGCTCTCTCATGGTTTGTTCATCGCGAGTGAAGCTTCCGCGGGCTATTGGCCCGACTGGAGTTCTTCCAAGGACTGCAAAATGACACTTTGGCGCGGGTCTTCGGAGGAAACGGGCACCAATAGCTCTTTGGCTCGACTGTACGCGTTCAAGGCGAGGTCAGTTTCGCCGAGCACCCTGTAGGCCCTGCCAAGACGCATCCATCCATCGATATCGTCTGGTTCAGCCTCAAGGCGTGTTGCCAAACGTTCCACCATGGATCGGATAAATGCATCTCGATCGACATCATCCATCTGGCTGGCCGCTTCGACATCTGCAGCAGTGGGGCCGGGCGAATTGCCTGACATTACTGGAGCATAATCCGACAAACTGATAGGCGCTCGGCCTAGTGCCGCACCTATCCGGTTTGCTTCCGCGACAAATGTTTCCATCCAGGGTGCGAACCCATCCACTTCGTCCAATCGCGTGAGAAGACGATTGTAGGCCTGCTCATTCGCACCCGCTTGCGCAAGCCCGACAGCATCGTAAAAAGTTCCAGCAGGATTGGTCGGATCGAGCTCAAGTGCTCTTGCAATGGCCCGCTTCGCTTGGGGTGTCACGATCCCCTGTTCGGAAACGATGAGAGCTTCCGCATAGATCGAAAACACAGCAGAATCGGCATTCATGGATTGTGTTGCACGCTCGTAGGCCGATGCGGCATCCGAAGCGCGGCCCAATTTCATGAAGGTCTGTCCAAGGAGCATCCAGCCCTCCAAGGCTCCGCCTTCTGAATCCGCCTGCAACCGCTGCAATAGCTTCTGCGCCAACGCTTCGATTTCACGATTTTGCGCGACCTCTGCCTGGCGATCCTCGAAAGCGATGCTGGATAGGTTTGGCGCTCCAGCAAAACTGTAATACCCCGCCGCGAACAGCGGCACAAAGACCGCAGCAGCCATGAGTATGACCCTGCCGCCGCCGCTGGATTCCCCGGTGTTTTTTACTCTCCCCACGGAGAGAACCCGCCGCTTGATTTCCTGTCGCGCCGCATGCGCCTCTGCGACTGAAAGCAGGCCGCGTTCAGCATCCCGATCGACTTCAGACAACTGGTCCTTCAAAACTGCGAGAGTCCTGTCTTCGGCCGGACCTTGCACCAAGGCAGGCTTCCACGCCGAAGCCGCAACAATCCCTGAGGCAGTCAAGGCGAGGACTGCCATTGCAATCCATATCATCGGTGGTCCCCTTCGCTGGATGAAGTGAAAATGCGTGCGACCTCGGCCTCCTCGTCATCGCTCAGGTCTGCGATTTTTTTTCTTTTTCGAGAGCCCATCAGGATGCCGCCACCGATCCCCAGAGCCAAGAGCCCAAGGAGTGGGGGGGTAAACCAGAGAGCGTAGGTCTCGGGTTTAAACGGAGGCTTCAGTAGAACGTAGTCGCCGTATCTCGCTTGGATGAAAGCAATTGCATCTTCGTTCGTGTCACCCGCAACCAACCGTTCCCGGACCAAAAGTCGTAGGTCGCGCGCAACGCCGGCGTTCGAGCTGTCAATATCCTGATTTTGGCAAACTACGCAGCGAAGCTGCCTGGAAACCTCCCGTGCCCGAGCCTCGAGGATTGGATCGGAGAGGATTTCGTCGGGCTCAACAGCCTGCGCAGACATTGGCATGATGAGTGCCAACACAAGGAAGAAACTACGCATGTCAGCTCCTCTCCTCTAACACACCCGCTTGTCGGAGAGCTTGGCGAAAGGCTGATACAGCCTCTTCACCGACGATCGGGCCGACGTATCGGTAGAGCACCGTTCCATCGCCTCCGACAATGAATGTCTCGGGCACACCCGAAATCCCCCACTCGATCCCGGCACGACCTGACAGATCCGAGCCAATACGTTCGTACGGGTTCCCGAGATTTCGAAGCCAATTGACCGCGTCTGCGGGTTGATCCTTGTAGTTGATCCCGAACAAACGCACGCCATCGCGCTCAACCAAAGCGCTCAGAACCGCGTGTTCGGCACGACAGGGAACGCACCAGGAAGCGAAGACATTGACGACGACTGGCGTTGGGTTTCCGAGCAGGTTTTCCCGAGACAGTCCCTGTACATCAAGACCCGGCACCGGCCCGAGATTGAACGAGGGAGCTGGCTGAGAAATGAGAACCGAAGGAATCTCGCTTGGGTCACGATTGGGATTCAGGCCCCACAAGAAAAATCCGCCGACAATCACTGCCAGTACCAAGGGAATAATCGCTACAGCTCGTTTCATTGCTCACTCCGCTACGACCGGTTTCGTGGATCGTGCCTTGGAGCTTTGGGGTGCCCCGACACGGAAGCGGCGATCGGACAAGGACAGACTGCCGCCTATGACAAGCATGGCCGCACCCAACCAAAGCAAGCCGACGAATGGCTCATAGAGAATACGCAGAGTCCAGGCACCGCTCTCTTCGGCTTTGTCCAGAGAGGGTTCCGTGATCGAAGCGTATAGGTCTCCCGCCAGGGTTGACCGTATCGCCGATTCTGTTGTCGTACTTTGTGCGACCGGATAGCTGCGCCGCTCAGGTTTGAGAGCCGTCACGAAAGAGCCGCCCCTTTCGACGCGCAGGGTTCCCTGATCCGCAATATAGTTCGGGCCACGAACGCGCTGCACACCTTCAAATGTGACATCAAATCCCGCAATGTTGACACTCGTGCCGGGCTCTACAAATGCGATCTCTTCAGATTTCCAAACCGAAGAGCCAATCATGCCGATCATCAAGACCGCAACTCCCGCATGAGCGAGCGTCATTCCATGCGCCGCGCGGGGCAAATTGCGGGCACGCCGGATGCTTTCCTGGAGCGGAACCTCGAACAAACGAACCCGCAGCGCCCATTCACGTAAGGAAGCAAAAAACAACCAAAGCGCGATGAGGATCGAAAGATATGCCAACACGGGCCCGCCTTTGGCGAAATACCAAATTGCGAGCGTTGCCAGCACCGCCAGCACCACCACGAAGCGGACACGTTGAAGCACTCCGACCAGATCGGCTCGTTTCCAGGACAAAAACGGCCCGAGACCCATGACAAAAACCAAGGGGAGCATCATTGGTACGAACGCGCCATTGAAGAACGGCGGACCGACGGAAATCTTGTCACCAGAAACGGCTTCGAGAAACAGCGGATAAAGCGTACCGAACAGAACCGTGCCAGTCGCTGTAGCCAGGATCAGGTTGTTTAGCAACAACCCTGCCTCTCGACTAATCGGCTTAAACAACCCGCCACCTTCCATCATTGGCGCCCGCCACGCATAGAGTGCAAGTGAGCCACCAATTGAAATCGCAAGCAGGCCAAGAATGTATAGGCCTCGCTCCGGATCCACGGCAAAAGCATGCACAGAGGTCAGCAAGCCAGACCGAACCACAAATGTGCCGAGGAGTGACAGCGAAAACGTCAAGATCGCGAGCAGGATTGTCCAGCTTTTGAACGCGTCACGCTTTTCAGTGACAATCGCCGAATGGAGAAGTGCTGTCCCGAGAAGCCAGGGCATAAAACTGACATTTTCAACCGGGTCCCAGAACCACCATCCACCCCAACCCAGTTCGTAATATGCCCACCACGATCCGAGAGCTATCCCCGCAGTCAGGCTGATCCACGCGGCCAGTGTCCAGGGTCGAACCCATCTTGCCCAGGCTGTGTCGATCCGTCCCTCGATCAAGGCTGCGGCTGCAAACGAAAAGACGATCGAGAAGCCGACATATCCAAAATACAGCAGCGGCGGGTGCATCGCGAGGCCGATATCCTGGAGCAGAGGATTGAGGTCAGCGCCATCAAGCGGCGGAGGAAAGACGCGCTCGAACGGATTGGATGTAAAGAGAAGGAAGGACAGAAACCCGACGCTGATCCATGCCTGCATTGCCAAAGTTCGCGCTCGAAGTGTTTCCGGTAGGTTTGAGCCGAAAGCAGCAACCGCAGCACCGAAGATGGTCAGAATGAAGACCCAGAGCAGCAACGATCCTTCATGACTTCCCCAAGTCGCCGCGACTTTGAAGATCATTGGTTTCAGCGAATGCGAATTGTTCGCGACGTTCAAAACAGTGAAATCAGAGACAACAAAAGCGCGCATCAAGGCGGCAAAGGCAAGTCCGACGAAGACGACCTGCCCAAAAGCAGTTGACCGGGCTGAACGCATCCAGAGAAGATTGCCCCGGGCCGCGCCGAAAAGAGGAATAGTCGATTGGACGATGGCCAACGCCAATGCGAGGGCCAGCACAAAATGGCCGAGTTCCGGGGTCATAGGAGCCTCATGATCTTTGGCAGTGGGATCGACTGGTGATCAGTTTCTCAGTCGTCTAAAGCGGCCTTGCGCTTGCGATACTCGTCTTCATCAATCTCACCGCGCGCGAAGCGATCCCTGAGAATGTCCTGAGCACTAGACCCGGAAACACGGTCCTTTTCGCTGAACCAGCGAACGGCGAAGAATATCAGCGCAATAATCACGCCCCAGAACACGATCATCATCAGCCCTCCCAGCATTCCAAATCCACCGCCCCACATGTGGCCGTAATAATCTCCGCCTGGGTCCGCCATGGCGGCCGTCGCGAACAGCGTGAATGCTGCGGTTGTGTTGGTAAGTCTAAGCATGTCGGTTTCCTTTTCTGTCATTTCATGTTTCAGCAACTGGCAATCGAATTGTCGCGATAAGCCCGCCGTCCGGGTGGTTCGCCAGACTGATCTCCCCACCCTGCGCGCGAAGAATGGACCTTGCGATCGACAGGCCCAGCCCATGCCCGCCGGTTTCCAGAGATCGGCTTTCTTCAAGCCTGAAGAATGGGTCAAATACGCGTTCCAATTCTGCGGTTGGAATCCCCGGCCCTCTGTCAGTGACGGAAATTTCTATTTCCCCATCGGCTGATATCCAGCCCAGCGTTGCGGACCCGCCGTAGCGCACCGCGTTCTCGATCACGTTTCGCAATGCCCGTCGAATGGCATTGGGGCGCAATCGAACCGTGACTTCGGGGCCGTCAGAGAGCACAAACGGTACGACCATATCCCCCCGCAGAGCTTCTAGGAACGATTGCAGGTCAACATCCTGCATTGGTTCGTTCCCTGAGAGACCTTTCGCGAAGGTAAGGGTTGCTTCCACCATCGACTGCATTTCTTCGACGGTTGCGACGAGACTCTCTCGGGTTTCGTCTTCCTCTACCATTTCTGAATGTACTCTCATTGCGGTAAGCGGAGATCGAAGATCATGTCCAAGGGCCGCCAGAACCCTCGTTCGGTCGGCAACGAACCGTGTCAGCCTGTCCTGCATGCGGTTGAAACCAGCGGTCAGCTCCCGAACCTCCTGGGGTCCCCGTTCTGGCAACGCGTCTATGTCTTCTCCACGCCCCAATCGTTCCGACGCCCCGGCCAATCGCCGCAGAGGGCCCAGCAGTCCGGTCATGACAAACCAGCTCACTGCGACCAACAGGGCCATTGCCGTCAGACCAAATGTCAGCATGGAATAAAGCGGCCACTGGATCGGCGGACGCTCAAAGCGCGTACTTACGTTCAACCACTGGCCACCGGCGATCGAAATTGAAAGGTTCATCTCGATAGCGGACAGTTCACCTCGCATCATGGCCAAGTGCATCTCGGTCATTTCGTGCGACAGGTTCGGTAGCGGCAGGATCGCGCCTTGGATCTGGTGAAGCTCTACACGAATGTCGCGACTGTAGCTGTCGTTCAGGAGTGCGCGGACGCGGGTTTCAACCAACCCGCCATCCGAATGGTCGCTATGTTGCACAAGCGGCTTCGTCCCGAGGTCAAAGCGAACAAGGGGCGAGTTCGCCGCGCGGATAATTGATGGGCGCAGGTCAGCGGGTGCCTCTTCAATCAAGCGCGCAACATTTGCCGCTCGTCCAGCTGCCTCAAACCCAAGAGCAGCCCGTATGGCGAGGCTTCGTTCATCGGCGAAGAGCCACAGGCTGACAAACTGTGCGATCCCCAACGCGATAATGATGAGAAGAACGAGTTGGATCCGGAGAGATCGTAGGAGCCGCCAGATCATTCGGACACCTCGACGTCGACCGACAGGCAGTAGCCGCCGCTTCTGATCGTCTTGATAATACGTGGACGGAGAATGTCGGGCTCGAGCTTTCGCCGAAGGCGCGAAATCTGGTTGTCAATTTTCCTGTCCAACGGACCAGCGGAAATGCCCTGAGAAAGATCTAGCAACTGATCGCGGCTCAACACCATCCGAGGGCGCTCCAGAAGGACCGTCAGCAGTTTGAATTCTGCGACCGTAAGAGCGGTCTCTTGTCCCGCGTCGTCGAGAAGCACCTGCCGGTCTACATCCAAGGTAAGGTGTGCAAAGCGGACTTTGCGGCCGCTCAGAGATCCGGTGAAGGCTTCTTTGTGCTCGCTTCTTCGCAGGACGGCTTTGATCCTCGCAAGGAGTTCGCGTGGATTAAACGGCTTGGGAAGATAATCGTCCGCACCGATCTCCAAACCGACAATACGGTCCGCATCTTCACCGAGCGCGGTCAACATGATGATCGGCAGTCGCCCTTCGCTTGACAGACGTTGGCAAACGGAAAGGCCATCCTCGCCAGGCATCATGATATCCAGGACCAGTAGGTCGAAGCTTCCGACAGCCAGCTTCGCGTCCATCTCCGCCGCATCCTTGGCAGCGGTTGCTCGCATGCCATTCTTTTCCAGATAGCGGGTTACACTTTTCCGGATCTGTTCATGGTCATCCACGACGAGAATATGTGGCGCGTGTTGCATGGGGCCCTTCTAAAGCATTGGAAATCAGACGGTCAGGTTCCTTTTTGTCGCCAATTGTATCAGCCCCTGTCCATTGCGACAGACGGATACAAATCCACGGGTGTACGTCCTTACATTCAAATGTTTGATGCCAAGTTGTATGAGGTCAAAAGAAGGAAAGGCTTCAAAATGTCCTACTCAACAAAAATTTCTACCGGTCTTCTGGTTGCCGTTCTCACAGCAGGTGCTGCGCTCGCCGATGACAGCCATCACCAAGCTGCGGGCGCTGAAAGCGTCTCTCCCAATGTACTTGCTCAACCGATGGCAGGGACGGGCGGGCCCGGAATGCTGATGGGTGGCGGCATGATGGATCCCAGTCAGATGGCCGAGCATCTTCAGATGATGCACGGCATGATGCGCATGATGATGCAAATGCATTCGGGCATGATGAGCGGAAACGGCAGCATCATGGGACCAAGCACAACCGGTCAAGGTATGTTCCCGATGATGGGGGGCAACATGATGTCAATGTTCGATATGGATGGAAACGGCGCAGTGTCTCCCGAAGAGGCGCATGAGGGCCTTCAGTCGATGCTGTCGGACTATGACGCCGACGGTAACGGCACGCTCTCGATTGACGAATTCGCGTCGCTTCACGCCAAGGCGATGCGCGAGACCATGGTCGATCGTTTCCAGATGCTCGATGCTGATGGCGACGGCCAGATTTCTCAAGGCGAAATAGTCGCCCCTGCCGACAACATGGCACAGGGTATGACAGCAAATCCCGGAATGATGACGGACCAAGACAACTGAACCCCGTCGTTCAGAATTTCCCCATTCAGGCAAGCCCGTCAACGGTTCGGCGCTTTGGGTTTGCCTGAACAAGATCGAGAGGGCTCAAAATGAGTTATACCTACAACAGACATCTGCCCAATACGGCGATTGATGATGCGGAGATGCGCCTGCGCGAAGCCCTGAAAGAAAAGGGATTTGGTGTACTGACCGAAATCGACGTCCAGGCAACAATGAAGAAAAAGATTGACCGCGACATGGATGGATACCGCATTCTGGGTGCGTGCAACCCTCATATGGCATGGGAGGCCATTGGGCTGGAGCCCCGTATAGGATCGATGCTGCCTTGCAACGTGATCTTGCGGACGGTCGAAAACGGCACTGAAATCAGCGCTGTTGATCCTGTGGCTTCGATGGCCGCTGTCGAGAATGAGAAGCTGCACGAAGTCGCCGCGCAGGTGCGCGATATGCTGCGATCTGCGGTTGACAACGCATAAACTAAACTGAGGAGGCAGACCATGCTGAGCCGCCGTCAAACTTTTGGCCTGTTCGCATCGAGCACCTTGCTTGCCTATTCGCCAGCTTGGGCTGACAACCATGACGTATGGGCGCTCGATACTCTCCATGATGCGCTGAAAAGCGATTTGGCAAGGCTTGTGGACATTCGCAGACCCGAGGAATGGCAAGATACCGGCGTCGCGGAGGGGGCGTGGCCAATCGACATGACCCATCCGCGGTTCGGGGAGCGCCTCTTCGCCGCCCGCGATCTTGCTGCGGGACGCCCGGTCGCCCTGATTTGTCGGACCGGCCATCGCTCAGGTCTCGTAATGAGCAAGTTGCGTGAAGCGAAAGCTGCCGGCTTTGTTGACGCCGTAGGCGGGATGCTTGGCGCCCCGGGGAGATCCGGCTGGATCGAGCAAGGTCTGCCGACAGTAACAAGAGAAGCCGCACTGGCCGCCCTCCCAAGTGAGCTAGCGTGAGACACAAGCTATACCATGACCAATCGTAGAGCCTTCATCGCCGGCTTGGCTGGCCTGCCGTTTGCCACAGGTCCGCTGGCGGCCATCGCACAGGAGAGTGTCAGGGCGTTGGCTATGCCACCATTGCTCGACGCAACCCGCGATCGGCATTTCCGTCTGACTGCCCAAAAGGGCAAGACCGATTTTACAGGACTGGGCGGCGGCGAAACCTGGGGGTTCAACCAATCCTTTTTGGGGCCTACACTACGTCTTCCCGCAGGAGCTTCGACGCAAGCACAGATCGACAATACGCTGTCAGAGAAAATCTCGGTGCACTGGCACGGTATGCTGATACCCGGCGAAGTTGACGGCGGCCCACACCAGACGATTGAACCGGGCACGACTTGGTCTCCCGAACTGGATCTGACACAACCACCCGCTACTCTTTGGTACCACTCGCACGTTCATGGCGACACCGGACGACAAGTTCAAAGGGGATTGGCCGGTGTGATCCACGTTGATGACGGTCGGGACGATGCTCGGGGTCTCCCGATCTCATACGGCGTCGATGATTTGACATTGGTTCTGCAAGACCGCCGGTTCGACCGGCAGGGCCGCATCGATTATGGCCTGTCTATGCCAGATCAGATGATGGGTTTCATGGGAAATGTCATTCTTGTTAACGGTCAGCTAGGCACCCAGGCTGTCGTCCCTCGCGGTATTGTCCGTTTGCGCTTGCTCAACGGCTCGAACGCGAGGATTTATCCCCTATCGTTTTCTGACCGTCGCGAGATGCACCTCATCGCGACGGACAGTGGCTATCTTAATCAACCTGTCGCAATTGAGTCCCTCGTGATCGCTCCCGGCGAACGATACGAAGTCCTCGTCGATTTTTCGGGAGGAGAGGCTGGCACGCTGGTATCCTCTGCAAATCCCAATCAGATGATGGGTGGGATGATGGGCGGCGCGAGCACTGCTGGGGGGAGCTTCGTAGTTCTACCCTTTGGTGTGGATGTGAGACTTCCTGCCCGCATTCTGGAAATACCCGCCGACTTGGGCGGCGTCCTGCCTGACAGTGAGGCCCGATCAGTCAATACACGTCAGATCACACTCGATATGCCAATGGGGATGGGCATGATGATGCGTAGGTCGAATGATCGGTTTGCGATCAATGGGCAGTCCTTCGACATGGGGAGGATAGACTTGTCTCTTTCGAAGGGGGCGACCGAGATTTGGCAAGTCTCCTCAAACATGATGATGCACCCGTTTCATGTTCATGGCGTGAGGTTTCAGGTGCTCGCCGAAAACGGAAAGAAACCAAGCATACAAAATTCTGGCTGGAAGGATACCGTGCTCGTAAATGGCCGTGTCGATATCCTGGTCAGCTTTGAGCAGACGGCAGATCGCGCCAATCCCTTCATGTATCACTGTCACATCCTTGAACACGAAGATGGAGGAATGATGGCGCAGTTCACGGTCACATGATCGTGCAAGCATGGGGATATGGTCGCCTGATTGGTTGTTTGGCGATAGCAACTGTTCTGTCTCTTGCAGTTTTCGGCCTTTTTTCGGGCACGGTTTCTCTGAGCAATCTTGGGGTCGCCTTTTCACAGGCTGAAGTGCAGCGCCATATTGAAAATGCCGGAGCCGTTGGCCCCCTCGCGGTTATTGCACTCATGGCCCTCGCGATTGTCGCAAGCCCCATACCGAGCGCACCAATCGCACTAGCCGCCGGGGCTGCATTTGGCCACTATCTCGGAGCCGCCTACGTAGCCATAGGCTCGGAGCTCGGTGCTACAATCGCATTTGTCATCGCGCGAAAACTCGGTCGAAGCACAGTTCGGCGTTTTTTGGGTAAATATTCAGAGTTCGGGCTGTTGGGGTCGCAAAAGGCTCTGATGTTATCAGTGTTTGCGTCCCGCCTGCTTCCATTCGTTTCTTTCGATGCAATCAGCTATGTTGCGGGCTTGAGCCAACTTCATCTATGGCGCTTCATGCTGGCAACTTTTGCCGGGATTTTGCCGGCGAGTTTTGTTCTTGCCCATTTTGGAGCTGTGGCCATGTCAGGGGATTGGGGAACGGCTGAATGGATCACGATAGGACTTGGGGTTGTGACAGCACTGCCTTTTGTCTTTTTGACCCTCAAAAATAGAAAGCAGATCGACGATGAATAGCGACTATAAAGCGGGCAGCATTTCTCTTTGGGATGCCGTCGCCATGGGGACTGGTGTCATGATTGGCGCCGGAATTCTGGCACTCACAGGCCAAATTGCGGAACTGGCCGGCCCTACCTTTCCACTTGTGTTCATCGTTGGAGCCATCGTTACAGCCTTCAGCGCTTACACTTACATAAGAATGTCCAATGCCTACCCGTCAGCTGGCGGAATTGGAATGATCCTGCAAAAGGCCTATGGACCAACCGCCGTAGCCGCTGCAGCGGCTTTGCTTATGGCTCTGTCAATGGTCATTAACGAAAGCCTAGTCGCACGGACCTTCGCAAACTATTTGCTCCGTGGACTGGGCATTGCACCAGATGGCTTACTGGTTCCGGCAATAGGCGTTGCTCTCATTATCGCAGCCTATGTCGTCAACATCTCGGGCAACCGCTCTGTAGGCTGGATTTCCCAATTGCTCGCCGTACTGAAAGTTGGCGGTATCACTCTGTTTGGGATCTCTGCGCTTTGGGCCGGCGGGTTTACTTTTGGCACAACAGGAGATGGAACAGCTTCACAGGGTCTCAGTGGATTTGTTGGTGCCACAGCGTTGGCAATTCTGGCATTCAAAGGGTTCACGACAATCACCAACAGCGGCGCCGAGATAGTGGACCCACACCGCAACATCGGACGCGCGATCATCATTTCATTGGCGGTCTGCGTAGTGGTGTATCTCTTGGTAGCATTTGCGGTGGGAAGCAGCTTGCCGCTTGGCAAGATCGTCGAAGCAAAAGACTATGCGCTCGCGGAAGCGGCAGCACCGTCCCTTGGGGAAACGGGCTTCTATCTGACCGTCGCGCTCGCTTTGATCGCAACTGCATCAGGCGTGATTGCCAGCATCTTTGCGGTATCTCGTATGTTGGCAATGCTGACAGAGATGAAATTGATCCCGCACAGTCATTTTGGGATGTCAGGCGGAGTCCGCGACCATACACTGATCTACACAGTAGTGATTGCGAGCCTGCTGACCATTCTCTTCGACGTTAGCCGAATAGCTTCTATGGGGGCCTTCTTTTACCTTGTAATGGATATGGTTATTCACTGGGGAGTGTACCGAAACCTTAGGGCCGAGCTTTCTGCGCATGGATGGATCATGTTGACTGCAATCGGTCTCGACGCGATCGTGCTTGTCGTATTCGCTTCACTAAAGTGGCAGAGCGATCCAATGATTGTAGTGGTCGCATTCGCGATCATGGCTTGTGTATTGATCTTTGAGCATTGGTTTCTTCAGCGCACAAAAACCGAGCCACATCAACATGATCACAATGGGAATTGAGTGCTCGCGTGATGACCAGGTATCGAAGCAGTAATTCTTAGCGCTTCCAACATTCAAATTGGTCGGGTTTGAGCGATTTTGAGATCCACTTTGCCGATGTGTAGGACTACTTCCGTTGCCTCAATGCCGGGCGCCAACGCGCGTTTCACGAGGTCAGTGAAGACTATGGAAGACTGGTCGAGCCATTGAAATGAGGAAACGCAAGAGCTTAACCGCCGTCGAGACCCTCGTAGTAGACGAGCGCGGGCATGTTGCGGCGCTGGTGCACGATGCGCAGGATGACTGCCGCCCCATCCGCGGCATCTAGCCGCTTGTAGAAGATCACGTGACGTTGGCAGTTGACGGACCGCATCCCCGGAACGAAGAGACTCCTGTCCCGACCCCGGTCGGGATCCCCGGTGATCTGCTCGAAGGCGTTAACCAACTGGCGGTAATAGACGAGCCATTGATCCCTACCCCAAGTTTCGACGGTGTAGGCACGGATCTCTTCAAGGTCGGCCCTGGCCCGACCGGAAAGCCGAATAGTCATGTGGGTCAGCGATCAAACGCATCCGGTTCGAAGGCATGAGCATCGAACTCGGCGAAATCCCCATTTTCGGCCAGGGAGGCTGCTTCCTCTAGGTCGGCCTTGAGGGAATAGAACTGCCGGGCGCCATCCTTCTCCATCAGCATCCTTACGCCGGCGCGCACGACTTCGCTCAGATTGGCGTAGGCGCCGGACTCGATCTGCGCCTGCACATATTTCTGCATCGGTTCGGTCAGGTGGACGTTTGGCATCAGACTCTCCTATCCATGCTCAATCGTATCAGATACTGACATAGATATTCAAGCTCATGCTCGATCCCAACTTGGGCCCCAAATCGGCTCGCTGGCTGCTCCCGCCCTTCTGATCCCGGATTCCATGCGGAGAGCCGGGCCCGGCAGTTTCCCGATACAGCCCTTCCCGAGGCCACGAGCGCTGCGCCACGCGGTTTGGAGGGCTCATTCGATCTGTCCTTCCGTGACCACTTTCGCGGCCACATTGGAACACCCAATTTCCCCTTTGTAACAGACGTTTGTTTAGCAGCTAACGTGAAAGGGGTCCGCAATTTTGGCCACTTTCAAGACGCAGAAGCAGCCAGAACCGGCGTCAGATCTTGGAAGCGGTCAAGCGACACAAGCGAACAGTCGCAAGCAACCATCAATCAAATCTTCTTGCTATCATTAATGTTGTTTCGTATCGCTGCACCATTATAGATGGAGTCGGCATCATGAAGCACGTGATCCACAGCGTGGCAACAGCCACGGCACTAACCATATCCGGACTAATGGCCTCGTCAGGTCCGGCTCAAGCCTATCAGGTCGACTGTGCAATCCTCCTCTGCCTTGCGGGCGGCTGGCCTGCCTCCGCGCCCTGCGCGCATGCCAGAGCGGTCTTCATTCGGCGGATCACACCATGGCCGATCGAGCCGCCCTTACAAATCTGGCGGTGTCCGATGGGTGTGTCGTTCAACGATCCCAGCCCGATGTCGCCTATGGAACGCCTTAATGACACCACGTTCCGCGATCCGCCCGAACCGCAGGAATCGACTCCGATACCCCTTGTTCACGTCCAAGCAGATGAGCAAGCTGACATCGACATCTCAGGCGACGCCTTTGATTTCGTGCGCAGCATACGGGTCTATCACATCCAGTACCGCCAGCACGAAAACCGAGATGGCGACTGCAATCGCAGCGACTCCACGCGGTTGGGGTCCTACGGCGTGCAAGGCGGTTACCGATGGACAAGATCCAACGTGGGCCAGGTGCCGGCCGCATCCGGCCTGAGGATCCCGAATGGATGTGGCAGCTACTTCTACCGCTCCGTCTTCGTCGACTGGCGTGATCACGCCGGGAACTATGGTTCTGAAGAAGTTCGCTACTGACAAAATCTGCGCGCGGTCTTGCCGCGCGCGTCCTCACAACCCCGCACGGGAGGCTGTGCAAAACCCCCGAAAAGGAGACGACGCCAGACCGTGAAGCCTGACGCCGTGCAAGAAAACTCCGTGAACAAGAGTTTCCTAGCGCACGGCTAAGACACCTGCAACCAGCAAAGTTGTTTTGCTGGCAAGAATGTTGTTGTCTCACGACATGGCGTCGGATCTCCAAGGAGACCTCGACCATGGAACCTACGACCGGCCTGATCCTACGACGGATCACGCAGACAAATCTCTCTGTTGCAGCGCACAAGCTTGCCACCCTTATCCTCGATGCCATCGCCTGGAAGGATGGCTACAACGGTTTGTCGCGCGGAACGGCAGCCTTCACCCTCTCTGCCCTAGCGGAGAAGATGGGTGTCTCAAGACAATATCTTTCGGTTCTTTTGAACGAACTTGAGACGTCGGAGTTGCAGCTCGAGCGGGCGAAGCCGAATGGCAAGTTCGCGCCCTGGATCTTTCGGTTTTCCGCCTTCGACGAAGAGAGTGAAACCCATGATCTCGTGTCAGGTGAAGGCGACACATCACTATCTAGAGATAATAATAACAAAACTATCTTCTCAGGACTGATCGACATCACAGCGAGTTCGAATGTTTTTCAGACCAGTTGGGCAGAGCTCATCAAAGCAGCGAAGGCCACGTTGCCCTGCTGGAACGTCGACACCCAGGTCATTTGGGACCGCTTCCTCGCCTTCAATCGGTCCCGAGGCAACGGCAGGGTGCCGGCCGGCTTCCTGCTTGGCTTCATGCGCCGATGGCGGAATTCGCCGGGGACTCGGCCTCGTCCCGAGGTGAAACCATCGCAGAAGCGGGTAGCAGACCCCAAAGAGCGCGAATTGCTGAGACAGATGCAAGCCGCCCCGACTGCGAACCGCCAGTTCCACGCGTCCGACCTGTGTCGTTTGATCGGTCACGCTGCCTACGAAGCGCGCGTACTGGATGTAATCCGCAAGTTTGGGTGCCAGAGGTTTTCAGCAACCTTGGCGGTGCACGGACGAGCGGTGTTAGCAGGGGAAATTTCCAGGTAGGTTCGCTTGCCAAGCTTTGGAGCCGAGAAACACGGCGCGATTCAATATCCGATAGTGAAGTTTATGTTAACCAACTGGCGCCCTGAGCCGCTAAAACATTACGATTTGATAATGCCCCGGCAAGGGCAGTGCCACCGTACCAAAGTTACTCCTTTGCGAAAGGAGCGACCATGTTCAGAACTTTCGGATTGCTCTTGGGTCTCGCAACTGCTGTAGTTCTTTTGTTTATGGTTTCGAACAGATGCTGTCTTCTGCGAAGGCATCTGATTGAAAGCTACTCTACCTTTCACTTGCCCAGGCGATTGCCGCCTTCATTTCCGCCGGGTCGAACTAACGGAGTTCTGCCGTGGTCAGCACGTCGGCGAACCTGGTTCCCCACTCCAACAAAGCCCCTTCGCCCACCACAGCGACGCGGCGGAAGTCATTCCTATGGGCTGTGTCGATTTTCAGATCTTCGAGCAGAGCGGACGGCCCATCGTAGCCTTCGAACCTCGTGAGATCGAGAACCAGGCCGGGCTTACTTGTCTCTTGCAGGCGCTCATGAAGCAGGGCGTGCATCCGTTTCAGGTCGCTTTCGCTGAGCTTGCCCTCGCAGGCGAGGCCAATCGTGTCGTCATGAGCTGTCAGTGTCTCGGTGAACATGGTTTTCCTCCTCTTTTTCCGGTTTGCCGTGACCGTAAAGGTCAGCGTTTTCGTGTGCGCGGTCTTCGTGCTCAAATTCCAGACTCGAATGACCGATGCTGAAATCGTCCTTCAGCCGGTCCTTGATCGCGGCCTTGATCTTTTCGATTTGACCCCAGCCGTCCGCTGTCAGCACGACGTGGCAGTCCAGAGCCGCCTCGTGCTCCTGCATCTGCCACAGATGCACGTGATGAACGTCCGCGACACCATCCACACCCCGCATCGCCTGAACGACGGTTTCATTATCGATGTCCGGTGGACTGCCGAGCATCAGCGTCCGAATCGGACCGCCGATCTCGGTAAATGCGAGGTAGAGGATGTAGAGAGCGATGCCGATGGTGATCGCCGGGTCGACCCACCGCATGTTGTAGAGGAGGATGAGCGAGCCGCCGATGATGACCGCCACGGAGGCCAAAGCGTCCGATAGGTTGTGCAGGAAGAGCGCACGGATGTTCACGCTGCCTTTCTGCATCGAATAGGTGAGCAGCGCCGTCAACGTGTCGACGACCAGTGCCACACCGCCCAGGATCACCACCGTCCAGCCCTGTACCTCTGGTGGGTCGATCATGCGCATGCCACCCTCGTAGATCAGGTAGAAGCCGATCAGGATAAGTGTCGTGTAGTTGATGAGCGCTGCGACGATTTCTACCCGCCCATAGCCGAAGGTCATGCGCTTGTCCGCCGGGCGGCGAGCGATCTTACGCGCGAAGAAGGCGATCACCAGCGACGCCATGTCCGAGAAATTGTGGAGGGCATCCGCGATCAGCGCGAGGCTGCCGGAAAGGATCCCGCCGACGATCTGCGCGACCGTCAGGAGGCCGTTGGCCCAGATGGCGATGGAGACGCGACGATCACCGGATTGAGGATCGATGTGGGCGTGGCCGTGATCATGCGGCACGGTTCGTCTCCTCATGGCGGCGGTTCGGCCGATCGAATCCGGGGACCGGCGGCAAGATTCCGCGGCGGATGCGGCGAACCCTGGCATTCATCCAGTGACGGATGACGTGGCGATAGAGCAAGTCGCGCACAAATCCGAAGTTCTGGCGGTGATTGACCCATCCGTCGCCCAAGTCCACCTCTACCCAGGAGTGGAGGATTTCGGACGGCGCGAGGGGATAGACGAGTTCCGGAACGACGCCTCTCTGAAGCGCCTTGTGGATTGTGAACCCGTGCAGTCGGCAGCGAACTCCCACGCCACGCAGCAGGGCCATGAGGAGCGTGCCCTTGGTGTTGCACTGCCCGTGGCCATCTGCGAGGACCTCGGACGCCGGAATGTCGTCGGCGCGGTTGTAGCCGAAGGTAATCTCGTTCCTGACGAAATCGTAGATGGCCCCAATTCGGTCGTCGCTGGGAAGGTCTGCCCAGCCGCGCTCCTCGATCAGTTTTGCAATTGAGGTCGCGTCAAAATCCAGCAGCCGGGTTTTGGCCAAATGAGGGTCGGCGGGGTTCACGGGATACCTCCTCGAATCGTTCACGAGAATATGTAGTTGCTACAGTCACTGTAGCTTCAAGCCCCGATTTCAGGCCGAGTCCTTGGTTACCTGATCGTCATTGTGCACCGCCTTGTGGTGTTCACCATGCGCGTCTCTCAGGATTCCGACGCCACCCCAGGCCGCGATGCCGGCGACAATCACGCCCACGACAAGGTCCGGCCAATTCGTTCCGAGCCAGGCTACGAGCCCGCCTGCGACGACGATTCCGAGATTGGCCGCGAAGTCGTTCCAGCTGAACGTATTCGCCGCTCGGATGTTTACGTCTGGATCGCGAAGCCGTGCCAGCAGCCAGACGCAAAGTGCGTTGATGGCCGCCGCTACCAGCGCCATGACAATCATGATCGTGCCAAGAGGATCCGATCCGCCGACGTAGCGGCGCCACGCGTCATACAGGATTCCAAGGGCGAAGAGGATCAGCAGGCCGCCCGAAACGTTCGCCGCTCCGCGCTTCCACTTGGCGGAGCGGGACAGCGCGAAGAGGCTGATCGCGTAGACGAAACTGTCCGACAGATTGTCGAGGCCATTGGCGATAAGCGCGCTTGACTCGCCGAATGCGCCCGAGGCGAAGAAAGCGACTGCCAGCCCGATGTTGAGACCCAGCACGATCCAGAGTGTGCGTCTTTCCGTTGCGTTTCTCTGCTCCGCCATGCCGGGTATCCAAATTAGTGAATTGCCAATGAGTAACTAACACCGGGCTTTTTGCGTTCCGATCAAAGGTCGTCGAAATTGCTCAGGCGCCGATCTCTTCATGGTCGGTCAGGCATTCGGAATGGTCGCGCAGTACCTCGAGCACACGGCAATCAGAAGTCTGTCCGCCGCTGCACTCATGCACCATCCGCTTCAATTCCGTCCGCAGCGCCTCGAGCCGCGCCAATCGTTGCTCGACCTGTTTGAGTTGCCGACGGGCTATTGCATCCGCCTCAGCGCAGGACTTTCCCGGATGATCGCTGAGATCGAGGAGCTCACGGATCGCGTCCAACGAGAACCCCAGTTGCCGTGCGTGCCGGACGAATGACAAGCGGTCGAGTTCGGCGTCGCCATAGCGTCGTTGGCCCCCCTCGGTCCTGCCGGGCTCAGGCATAAGTCCGATCTGCTCGTAATACCGGATGGTCTGCACCTTTGTTCCGGTCTTCTTCGCCAGCGTCCCAATCGTCAGCATTTCCGCTCCCCACATTACCTACAGTGGGTGTAGCTTTATGCGGTGCGCATCACAAGCTTCACCCGAGTTTCACAGATCGGTGATTGTTGGCCGATCGATGACAATCACGCTTGAACCTACAGTAGCTAGAGGATGTAAACGCACACAAAATATAGAATCAGGTTCGGGCGGAGCGGCGTGAGGCTTTCAGGTCTTCAGAAGGTATTGTGGGTGTTGGCGGGCGCGGCGGCGTTCGTTTTCATCTGGCTGTTGCTATGGTCCGACTACCGTGCCGATCTTGCCCGCACCGAGAGTGAACCACCGTTTCTTGCTGATTTCGAACTGACCGATCATCGCGGCATGGTCCAAACGGACGAAGATTTCGCAGGGCGCTGGATGCTGGTCTTCTTTGGCTTCACCAATTGCCCCGACGTCTGTCCGACAACACTGTCCGAAGTCGCGGCCGTGATGGAGGGCCTGGGCGATGAGGCAGCAATGGTTCAGCCGATTTTCATAACGATTGATCCGGAGCGGGATACGCCGACTGCACTTGCCGAGTATGTGCCCCTGTTCGACGCAGGGATCATCGGGCTGACCGGTACACCGGAGCAGATCGCCGCGACATCCGAAACCTTTCCGATATTCTTTGAGCGGATCGAGCAGGCGACTGCGCCGGGCGGATACACGATGGGTCACACGTCGCATCTTTTCCTTTTCGACACGCAAGCAGGCTTCGCGGACTCCTGGCCCTACGGCACGCCCGCCGAAGAGATCCTCGCCGATCTGAGACAGAGGATCTGATCGTCATGACCCGACTTTCCGGAGAGACGGCCCTTGGCCTGGCCTGGATCATCGCGCTCACCGCGTCGCTTGCCGTGCTCTTCATCGGCGAGGTTCTGGGGCAGACACCTTGCGTGCTCTGCTGGTTCCAGCGTGCCTTCATGTTCCCCTTGGCCATCATCCTCGGGCTTGGGCTGTGGTGGCAGGATCGGCGCGTGGGTCGCTACGGGATCGCGCTGGCTTTGGGCGGTGCCGCCGTCGCGCTTTGGCACTTGGGCCTCTATGTCGGCGTTATCCCCGAGCGTATCCAGCCCTGCACGGCGACCGGCCCATCCTGTACCGACGACAATCAACTGGTCTTCGGCATTCCGATTCCTTTGATGGCGCTCGTCGCCTTCGCGATGATCGGTCTGCTGTCGGCTCTCTCACTGAAGGAAACACAAAAATGAAACGACGCGGCCTCATCCTGTCCGTTCTCGCGCTCGGGGTCGCCGGTTTCGGCGGTGCCGCCTGGTATGCCACCCGCCCCGACCCGATTGCCGCGTCCGATCCCATCGACCCTGAAATGGCCGACGCGCTGATCCGACCCTATTCCCCGATCCTCGGGCCCGAGGATGCGCCCGTAACCATCGTTGAATTCTTCGACCCGGCCTGCGAGGCATGCCGCGCTTTCTATCCGGTCGTCGAGGATATCATGGCGGAGCACGGAGACGCGGTGCGCGTTGTAATCCGCTATACGCCTTTTCACGGCGAGGCGTCGGTAGAAGCGATCCGTGTGCTCGAGGCGGCGCGCATGCAGGACGTGTTTGAACCTGTGCTCGAGGCAGTCTTGCGAGAGCAGCCCAGATGGGCGTCTCACGGGACCCCGGCACCCGGATTGATCCTTGAGATTGCAGCAAGCGGAGGTCTGGATGTCGAAGCTGCCCGGACACAGATGCTGGCCCCCGGTGTTGTGGCGGTGCTCAACCAGGACCGCGCCGATGTCGAGACAGTCGGGGTCCGCCAAACGCCCACGTTCTTCGTGAACGGCAAGCCTCTCGATCCGTTCGGTGAGGCCGAATTGCAGAGGCTGGTGGCAGTGGAAGTTGCGGCAAGCCAAAGCTGATTTGCGGAGGCAGGAGAAACGAGTGGTGAAGAAGTTGAGATATACCAATGCATTGGCCGTGCTTTTGACGGTTGCAGGGCTGTCGGCCCCCGCACTGGCCGGTTCGGAGGATGTCGTGGTCGAGAATGCGTGGTCCCGCGCCTCGATCAGCGTCAACAGGCCAGGTGCCGCCTATATGACCGTGCGCAACACGGGTGAAGACGCCGTTACGCTGACCGGACTTGCGACACCGCTGGCAATGATGCCCGAGATCCATGAGTCGAAAACCAACTCCGATGGCGTCAGTTCCATGGCGCCTGCAGGCGAGATCACGATTGAGCCCGGCCAAAGCGTGGCATTGGAGCCGGGCGGGTTGCACGCCATGCTCATGAAGCTGCAAGAGCCGATGACCGAAGGCGAGAATTTCCCGCTGACACTGACCTTCTCGGATGGCGGCAAGGTGACGGTCGAGGTCCCAATCCTCGGAATCGCCGCGCGTGGACCGGAGGGCTGATGCAACGTCGGCAGCTCCTTCTATACGGCGCAGCCGGTGCCGGCGTTCTTGGCCTGACGCTCTTCGTGGGCTGGTGGCGGGTGGACGGGCCCGGTGCGCCTGAACCAAAAGGGCAGCGGCCCCTGCCCCTATCGGCGATGGAGTTCCGGCTGACCGACCACGAGGAAAATGAGGTAGGGCCTGGCAACCTGATCGGTCGTCCCACAATGGTGTTTTTCGGGTTCACCTACTGCCCGGACGTCTGCCCGACGACCCTATCGGATATTTCCGGCTGGCTTGAGGAACTGGGCGACGAAGCATCAGAGATGAACGTGGTCTTCATCACGGTCGACCCGGAGCGGGACACGGTCGAGGCCATGGCCGAATATGTCGGCTATTTTCATCCGGTCATTCGTGGCTGGACGGGGCCGGAAGACCAAATTGCCCGCGCTGCAGAAGGGTTTCGTGCCTCATTTGAGCGCGTCCCGACTGAGGGCGGCGGCTATACGATGAACCATACGGCAAGCGTATTCCTGTTCGATGCCGAGGGTGAGCTCGTCACCATGATCGACTATCACGAGCAAAGAGAATTCGCGGTGCCGAAGATCCAGCGCGCACTGACAGAAGACGTAGAGGGGGCAACATGAAGATAAGAACTGTCTTGGCGGCCGTTGCGGTCGCAGGCGCATTTTCGGTGACCGCCATCGCCATCTCTGGCGTTCTGTCCAAAGAACCGGTGCCCCCTGCGATTGCTGAAGCGACCCTCTGGACTCCCAATCCGCTTGCGCCGCCTCGGATTACCGAAACCAATTCGGTCCGCCCTACACTCGCCCAGGCGGATATCGCATTCGAGTTCAGACCCCGGCCGCTCCTGACCGTTTCCCCCGCTGATACCTCCTTGCCATCTATCGAGCCCCCGCTGGTCACCTGGTCGCGGGAGATTGCGTCCGGCGAGACGCTTGATGCGGTCCTTTCCGATGCGGGGCTGGATGCTTCGGATCGCGCCGAAATCGCCTTGGCGATTGGCACGGAATACGATCTGCGCCGTCTGCGTCCGGGTCACATCATTACGGTGGTTTCCACAACGGACGACAACCCGCGTCGTGTAGAGCTCGCCGTCGAAGACGGTGTCCGGATAGAGGCGGTCTTCGGCGAACAGCTTGCCGCCCGCGTGTTGGACCCGGATCCCGAATTGGTGACTTTCGCCGGCGAGGCGGTGATCGAGAGCTCGATTTTCGCCGCCCTGAACACGGCAGACATCCCCGCCCGTTTTGCGGTGGACCTGGCGCAGATGCTGGGCGGCACCGTGGATTTCCGTCGTGATCTTGCGGGTGGCGAGACGATGCGCCTCCTTTGGCGCGAGGCCCGAGACGGGAACAAGAGGATTGGTCAGCCCGAGCTTGCCTTTGCCGCACTGGATATCGATGGCTCGGTCTATGAAATCGTCTGGCCGAACGACGGCAGCGGCCAAGCGACGATCTATGTCGACGGAGAAGTCCTGCGCGTGTTTGCGCAACCGGTCGAAGGTGCACGGCTGAGTTCTGTGTTCGGGCGCCGCACCCATCCGGTCTACGGCAATGTACGGATGCACACAGGAGTCGACTTCGCGGCGGCGCGCGGCACGCCGGTACAGGCGACGGCGCCGGGCCGCGTTAGCTTCATCGGCCGACGCGGTGGGTATGGCCGGGTCGTCGAGATCGCTCATGGCTCCGACACCCTGACGCGCTATGCGCATCTGAGCGCCGTACCGGACGGGCTCACACAAGGGCAACGCGTGATGGCCGGAGATATGATCGGGCGGGTCGGTGCGACGGGTACCGCGACAGGCCCCAACCTACATTACGAAGTGCTGGTGGACGGTCGCCCAACCGACCCTCTCTCTGACGACCGATTGGCAGAGGCGGCCGAGCGTGAAGCGGACGACACGGCCGCGCTTGAGCGACTGCGTGAGGCGCGTTCACTTCTTGCTGAGAGGCTCGCCAGCGAATTTGCACAGACGACAACCGAAAGGCTTTGATCCATGAAACGATTTACTCCCGCTCTTGCCATCGCATTTGCCTTGCTTCCTGCGGCGCAGGCCGTCGCAGAGGCGATTCAGATCGACGTCCGGAAGACAAACGGCTGCGGCTGTTGCCTGTCCTGGATGAAGCACCTCGAGGAGAATGGCTTCGCGCCGATGGGCGAGGACATGTTCGGAGGATCTCTTGTGCGCTTCAAACTCGACAATGGCGTGCCGCAGCGCATGGTCTCCTGCCATACGGCTTTGGTCGACGGCTATGTGATCGAGGGCCACGTGCCGGCGGCTGACATCCAACGCCTGCTGGAGGACCGGCCAGACGCGGTAGGCCTGGCGGTGCCGGGAATGCCCTACGGGTCGCCCGGCATGGGACCGGAGGACGACCGGGAGGCTTACGATGTCTTCCTGATCCACGAAGACGGATCGACCGAGGTCTACACCAGCTACTCGGCTCCTGACTGAACTCGCGGCAGAACCTTAACAATTGGAACCCCTCTCCCCCATAGCGCTTGGCTTTCTTGGAAGCCTGGCCGCCGGATCGCTGACCGCGGTCGGGGCGGTCCCCGTTCTTTTTGGGCGCATCCCGTCCCGGGCCACGCGCGATCTGCTGCTTGGCTTCGCGGCGGGTGTCATGCTCGCGGCTTCGTTCTTCTCGCTGATCATCCCGGCTCTCGACGCAGCTGAAGGACAGTTCGACAACGGTGCTCTCCCGGCGGCCATCGTATGTGTTGCGATCCTGCTTGGCATGGGCGCGATCGCTCTGATGAACGAACGGCTACCGCATGAACATTTCAAGACGGGGCGGGAAGGTCCCGACGCCGCATCGCTGCGGCGCGTCTGGCTTTTCATCATCGCGATCACTATCCACAATTTTCCCGAAGGGCTTGCCGTCGGCGTCGGGTTCGGGGCTGACGGTTTGTCGGGCGGGTTGCCACTTGCGATCGGTATTGGATTACAGAATGCCCCCGAAGGTCTGGCGGTGGCGGTTTCGTTGCTCGGCGAGGGCTATTCCAGGCTTCGCGCCTGGGGCATCGCCGCTCTGACCGGTCTCGTCGAGCCCGTCGGTGGACTTCTCGGCGCAGGGATTATCAGTCTTTCGCAACCGCTGCTGCCCTGGGGTCTCGCCTTCGCAGCAGGTGCGATGCTCTACGTCATCAGCCACGAGATCATTCCGGAAACCCACCGATCCGGCCATCAGAACAGGGCGACGCTCGGCCTCGCCGTTGGTCTTGTGATCATGTTGTTCCTCGACGTCTGGCTGGGATAAGCTGATGAGAACTTGCCTCTTCGTCGGTCTGCTTGCTGCGCTGATCGCCTTTCTTGTCGATCAGGCAACGAAGGCAATCGTTGTGTCCAATGCGACTGTTCTTAGTTCCGGCGTATCGGTCTTTCCCGGCTTCAATCTCATCTACCTGCGCAATGACGGAGTGACCTTCGGGCTTCTCGGCGGCGCGCCGTGGTGGAGCCTTGTCTTACTGGCGCTTGGCATCTGCGTCTGGCTGGCGTTCATGCTGGTCCGTACCAGCAGCCGGGTCGAGGCCATTGCCTATGGTGCGATCATCGGCGGTGCACTCGGCAATATTCTGGACCGCCTGCGCTATCGTGCGGTGACGGATTTCCTCGATTTCTACATCGGGACGGCGCACTGGCCTGCCTTCAACATGGCCGATGTTTTTGTGGTTGGCGGCGTGATGCTGCTGCTCATTGCGCCGTGGGTTGGCGCTCGACTTCAGACCGATTCATGAAGCCGGGATTGCCGCAGTTCGTTAGTGAGGACCTGAACCTGTTCCAGCGCATGGGTCTTGCCCTTGCTGCCGGCGGATTGACGGTTTTGACTCTTCCGCCGTTTTCTTGGCTCATCGCGGTCCCTGTCGCCTTCTCCGTGCTCTTTATCGTTCTCCGGAACATCTCAACCTCGCGCGCTTTCCTTGTCGGTTGGGCTTTCGGACTGGGCCAATTCGGGATTGGAATTTCCTGGATCGCCGAGAGCTTTTACGTCGATGCCGAACGTTTCGGCGCACTGGCGATTCCGGCGGTCGCGGGTCTGTCCGCCGGACTTGCCATCTTCCCGGGCATGACGGCGATGCTTTTTGCCGCCATCATGCAGCGCCGAGCTGTCGGCGGCATTGCGGCGGGCCTGCTGTTTGCAACCTGCTGGGTGGCCACGGAATGGCTGCGGGGTCATGTCCTGACAGGGTTTCCCTGGAACCTTGCCGCTTATGCCCTTGTCGACTATGCCGCCCTGCGCCAACCCGCCGCCTGGGTCGGAAGCTACGGTTTGGGCTTTCTCACGGTCTTCATCGGCATATTGCCAGGTGTGTTGACTGTGGCGGCGCCAAAGAGACGCGCGCCTGTTCTCGTGCTCTTCGCCGTTGCTGTGGCGGGTTTCTGGGTTGGCGGTGCGCTTCGGTCAGGGCAGGACGTGCCGCCGACAGACGTTGCTTTGCGCATCGTCCAAGGCAATGTGCCACAAGTCGAGAAGTGGGTACCGGGCAGCCGCCAGCGAACCTTGGAAAAATACCTGGGCTTGTCCGCGCAACCCGGACGTTTCGATTTGCTGCTTTGGCCGGAAACGGCCTTCCCCGGCTTTCTGGACGAAGATGCTGCGGCACGCGCGCGGATATCTGCAGCTTTGCCAGACGGCAGGATCCTACTGACAGGTGCGCCTGACCGAGTGGAGGGCGATGGGGGAACCAGATATTTCAACACGGTTCAGGCCTATGACGGCAGCGGCGAGGTTCTGACGGGGTATGCAAAACATCATCTTGTTCCGTTCGGGGAATATGTGCCCCTGAAAGGCTGGCTGCCCATCGAGCGGCTGACCGAAGGGTTGGGCGATTTCACGCCGGGACCAGGGCCGCGCACGCTGGCGATCCCTGGCGCGCCTCTGGTCGCGGTGGCGATCTGTTACGAGATCATCTTTCCGGGCCACGTGGTCGATGACCTTTTCCGCCCCGACTGGATATTCAACGCCACAAATGATGCCTGGTTCGGAACCAGCATCGGACCCGAGCAGCACCTCGCCTCCGCGCGGATGCGCGCGGTCGAGGAGGGACTTCCCGTGGTCCGGGCGGCCAACACTGGGATATCCGCGATCATCGACGCCAATGGAAATGTCGTCGCGCGTCTTGATACCGGGGAAACAGGCACCATTGATGCCGGCCTGCCGGGCGCGCGTACTCCAACGCCCTATGCGCGGTTCGGCGACTGGACCTTGTTGGTTCTTGTTTTTGGGTGCTGGGTCTTCGGCTGGCTGGCCAGTTTGCTCGGACGAGATCCCGATGCGCGGCATTTTGGAACGGAGGTATCCTGATGCTTGTGATCGTGAGCGCTATCGGAGGCGCGATCTGGGGTGGCTATCTGGCACGACGGAGGAGGGGGAATCACCTGGATATCCTCCAATATGCGGTAGCGTCTGCGATCGCCTTCGGACTTGTCGCCCTGTTTGCAACCATCGTGCTGTCGCGGGTTCTCGGCTAGCGAGCTTCGAAATTGCGCAAACGTGTCAGCGGCTTGAAGACCTGATAGCTCGAGGTCCCGATAGAGAATCGCGCGAATGTGCATCTAGGCGAGCTCATTTCTGATTGAGCCGTCGCTCGAACGCCTCCAATGTCGTCCCGCTGACGTGATGCTCGATCCCTTCCGCATCGCGTTCCGCGGTCTCTTCGTCGATTCCCAGGCTCAGAAGAAAGGCGACGACGACCCTGTGGCGGCGTCGACAGATCTCCGCGAGGTCCTGCCCGGCATCGGTGAGGAATATCGCGCGGTATGGCTCCCGCCGGACCAGACCAGCAGCCTTGAGCCGCGAGATGTTCTTGGTCACGGTCGGCGGCTTCACGCCAAGCCGCTCGGCGATCTCGACCGGTCTGGCCTCCCCGCGCGTCTCGATCAGTTCCGCGATCAGTTCGACGTAATCCTCCGCCATCTCGCTTTCATGTGCCTGACGCACGGTCGCAAAGCCATCGGCCTGCGCCTCGGGAGCCCGGTCGACCGCTTCGAATGGCTCACGCCCTTGTGATTGTAGCTTTGTCATACTCGGGACTTTGCAGCGAAACAGCGGGATTGACAACTTGTTTGCTTCGGGTAGATAAGTTAGCCATGTCTAACTTTTTACTTTGGAGGCCGTGGTGATGCGAAATATTATGAGAGTGCTGCTCGCCACACTCGCAAGTGCGCTCCTCCTGTCCGGACCTGTCGCCGCGACGCCGGCCAAGGAGGCGCCTTGGCTTCCCGAGGCAGCGGCCTACCGTCTGACGCTCTTTCTTGGAAATCTCGAGCCTCTGCCCTGGGACGACATCGAGACCGCCTGGACGGAACCCTACCGGGGTTCGGAATTCTCTGTCGGGGCGCTGGCGTGGCTGGACCGCAAAAGCGATATCGAGCTACCGAAACCGCCGGATCAATGACCGTGCGCCAGTGCTCCTTTCGCCATCTGCTCGCCCACCGGTTCTCCGCCTGAAGGCCCGGCCTCAACCTGATGGCCGTTCAGGAGCCGAAGTGCGTTGGCGACCACCAGCAGAGACACGCCTACATCCGCAGCAATGGCGCCCCACATTGAGGCCATACCGAACGCGGTCAGCCCGACGAACAGCGCCTTGGTCGCCAGCGATATGCCGATATTCTGGTGGATGATCGTCATGGCACGGCGCGAATGGCCGATAAGCCAGGGTACCTTGCCGATGTCGTCGGTCATCAGCGCGATGTCGGCCGTCTCGATCGCGGCATCCGATCCGACAGCGCCCATGGCGATGGCATAATGCGCCCGCGCCATGGCCGGTGCGTCATTCACACCGTCGCCGATCATCGCCACCATGTCGTGGCTTTCGACGAGTTCCTCAATGGCCGTCACCTTGTCTTCTGGCAAAAGTTCGGCGCGCACCTCGTCGATGCCGACTTCGGCTGCCACCGCGCGCGCGGTGCGTTCGTTGTCGCCCGTCAACATCACGATGGTCTTCACACCCTGCGCATGCAGACGCGCAACGATCCCCTTTGCATCTGGGCGGATGCGGTCGCGAAGCTCCAGTACGCCGGTCACGCCGGTCTCGTCACCCACGGCAACGAGGGTGCTCCCTGCCCCTTCGATCCGATCCCGCAGATCCGCCGGAATGGCATTGCCGAACCCCTTCTCTTCGGCGAAGCGATCCGAGCCGAGCCAGATAGCGCGCCCGTCGGCGCGTCCTTCCAGACCGCGCCCGGGCACGGTACGGGTGTCCTCTGCGGCAGACACGGAAACACCATCGGCTTCGGCGCGCGAGAGGATGGCGCGTGCCAGCGGGTGTGAAGACCGCGCCTCCAGGCTTGCTGCCAGCGCCATGAGATCGCGTGCGGAAACGCCGACCAGTGGGTGAACCGCCGCCACCTCAGGCTCGCCCATGGTGATCGTCCCGGTCTTGTCCATCGCCAGTGCCGTGGTCCGCCCCGGCGCCTCGACATAGGCGCCGCCCTTGATGAGCACCCCCGCCCGTGCCGACGCGGTCAGCGCTGCCACGATGGAGACCGGCGTAGAAATGACCAGCGCGCAAGGACATGCGATGACCAGAAGGACCAGAGCATTGTAGAACCAGTAGTCCCAGGCGCCGCCGAGCAGCAGTGGCGGCACCAGCGCGATGGCGATCGCCAAAGCCATCACGATGGGTGTGTAGATGCGCGCGAACTTGGCCACCCACTGTTCGACCGGCGCGCGGCGGGCATGGGCATCGCCCACCATGCGAATGATTTTCGCGAGCACCGTGTCCGAGGCGGCCTTCGTCGCCCGCACCGTCAGTGTGCCCTCGCCGTTGATCGTGCCGGCATAGACCTCGTCGCCTGGTTCCTTGGGCACTAGCGCGCTTTCCCCAGTAATTGGGGCCTGATCGACGGCCCCTGCCCCGTCCACGACCTCACCGTCGAGGGGGATCCGGTCGCCGCCGCGCACGATAAACCTTGCATTGACTGCCACGGCCGCGGCCGGAACGTCGGATTCAGATCCGTCGTCGTAAAGAACCCGCGCCGTTGGCGGCGCCAGATCGAGGAGCGCGGAAACCGCATTACGCGCCCGCCCCACGCTCCAGCTCTCAAGATAAAGCGAAAGCGAGAAGAAGAAGGCGACCGTCGCGGCCTCAAAAAACTCGCCGAGGCCGATGGCGCCCGCGACGGCCACCACCATGAGCAGGTTCATGTCGGGGCTAAGCCTCCGCGCCGAAGACCAGGCCTTGGGCGCGACAAGCCAGACGCCAAAAAGAATCGCGACGGCGAAGATCCCTGCTTCCACCATAGGCATAGGCACCTCGCCATGGCCCGCAAAGAGCCCGAGCGCGCCGCCCATGCCGGTCTCGACAATGTGAAAAAGGAATCCCGCCGCCCAGAAGCCGCCGCTCAACGAGGTAAAGCGCTTCTGACGTGCCAGATGCGCCGCCTGGTCCTCTGCTGCGTTGTCGGCATCCCATGGCTTGGCGCTCATGCCGGTCGTTGCGACCAACTGCGTGACTTCGTCGTCTGGTATCCTCTCGGCGCTATCGAGGATGGTCATTCGCCCGTTGATCACGTCGAATGCCAGGTGTTCGGTTCCGCCCACTTTCGGCCCGACAACCCGGTTCAGGATCGCCACCTCTTCGGCGCAATCGAGCCCGGAGACCTGAAAGCTCCTTCCGCCAGACGGCGCTGGCGCCGTGGACGCGACGTCCTTGCTGGCGTCGCAACAGGAGTTGCCTCTTGGGTCAGAATGCTCTTGATCACCCGGATGGCCGTGATCGTTGCGGTTGCCGTCGGAAGACATGGATTGACCTCAGGATTCATTGATTCCACATTGACATAGCCCCTACAGTAACTAGAGCTTCAAGGGCAACAAGTGGATATTCGTCCAGCAAGAAAGGCGCCCTGCGGAGGCTTGAAGCTAGCCGCCCCCTTGAAACGACGCGGTTGGAGCAACGCTTGCCGGTACGAAGCGATCAGAATGAGTGAGGTAGACATGCAGAAACGAAACGCGCCGATTATCGCAGCGACATTGGTGCTTGCTGGCTGCGCGGTGCCAACGCTGGACGACGGCGGCGCTCGCAACGAAGTGGGAAGTGTTCCCGAGGCCGTCATTGCCCTTGCTGCGCCTGGTCAGGATCTCACCACGGCGCGGCTTCGTCCCGAGGATGGCTGTTATTGGTATGAACACAGCGGTCCGGTGGAAAACACCTTGGTTCCGCTACGCTCGGCAGGTGGCAACCCCATCTGCACTTCGCGCCAGTCCTGATCAGCCCATAGATGCGTCAAGCCCACGCGTAACACATGATGCGCCAGTCAACTTCTCGGGGTGACGCTGTCTTCCGCCGAGTACAGGAATGCCGTCGAGCCAATCTCGACGTTGGGATAGAGATCATTGATGTGTGCCATGACCATTCGGACGCAGCCGGAACTCGCACGGCCGCCAATGCTTCTTGGATACGGTGTCCCGTGAATCCTTAGATAGGTGTCTCGGTCGCCGACGAAGAGATAGAGGGCTCGCGATCCGAGCGCGTTTTCAGGTCCGGGTTCCATACCGTCAGCGATATCGGCGTAGAGCTCTGGGTCGCGGTCGATCATGTTTTGTGTCGGCTGCCAATGCGGCCACCTGACCTTGCGCTTGATCGTATAGGTGCCCGGTTCGTAAAGTTTACCGCGCGCGATCGCCACGCCATAGCGCATCGCCGTGCCGCCTTCTTCGATGTGGTAGAGATAGCGCGCAACAGCATCGACATGGATATCACCGGGTACAAGTCCGTCCTTCGCGAGGACCCGCTGTGGCAGGAAGCGAGGGTGAAGGCCCCAAGGGTTGGACGTGGCCGGGTCGTAGCCGGGAGGTGTAACCTGTGCGTCCCAAGCTGCCTTCTGCGCATCGGTAGGCCACGTGTCTGCAAGGAGCGGGCTGGATATCGATGCCGAAAACAGCGCGGTGGTCGTCTGGATGAAATGTCGTCTTGTCAGCATATAGATTGCTCCGTTCACGCATTGGACGGCAAACCGAACCTTACCCCGAACGCAGTGTTGTTCGCCCGGGAAGGAGTGAGGCGTTATTGGCAACTTGCTCCATGGTGCCGTTCTTTGTCGGTGGCTTAACTCCTAAAGCTACTAGAGGTTCAAGAAAATTTTCTGTTATCAATAGACGCTGCTACTAATGGAGCTATCCGATCCGTCCCAGAACCGGAAATACGTCGAGCATCCAGTATGACAGCGCGCTCAACTGCCCTGTCATCATCGCCAGCCCCATCAAGATCATCACTATGCCCGCAAGCTGGTGGAGGCGGCGGCCAACCCGGCCGATGGCCCGCAACCGTCCCGCGATCTGGTCGGTGAATCCGGCCACGATCAGAAACGGTATTCCAAGGCCGGCGGAATAGACGGCAAGCAGCATGATACCTTCGCCCATCGTGGCACTCGCCGCACTGGCTGTCAGGATCGCGCCGAGGATCGGGCCGATGCACGGAGTCCAGCCGAAACCGAAGGCAAGACCGAGGACATAGGACGCAGCGGGTTGGCCCCCGGGGATGTTGAGATTGAATCGGAAGTCGCGTTCCATGACCGAAACACGCGCGGCTCCTATCATGAAGAGCCCGAAGAAAATGATGATGCCGCCCCCAACGAGGTTGAGTTCATACCGCCACCGAAGCAGGGCCTGACCCATTGCAGTCGCGGATGCGCCAAGTCCCATGAAGATGGTGGAGAAGCCGAGGACAAAACACAGGCTCAGCCAGACCGCGCGCGACGGCGAAGCGCCGACCACCCCGCCCTCAGCGGCTGTGCGCCCGGTTACGTAGGAGACATAACCTGGCACAAGAGGTAGCACGCAGGGGGACAGAAATGATATCGTGCCGGCTAGGAGGGCGGCGGTGAGGGCGCGCGCCAAGTGATGTCTTCGTCGACCCAGATCAGCAGGGACCCCCGCTTGCGCAGCGATGCGTTGTAGCTGGACCAGTTGGTCGTACGATAGCGGGCGGGAGATGGGTTGCTCATGGAATGCGGCTAACAGCATGGGTTCGCGAAGGGAATCCTGAGGCGTCAGACTTGTGCAACAACGCCCCGTATCATCGACCTAGTGGTGCCCACATGGCAGGCTATTTCAATGGATAGATTTTTCTCTATCAGTATGCCCGCGGCTCAGTTTGTTAGAAATGTCCTGCTGTTCAGCTTCGCTGCATTACTGCCGGTCCTGTTGTTCTACGTCTTACTGGCTCCGGGCTTTGCTCCGGCTCTTGCTGCCGGCGGACCGGCACTCATGCGCTTACTAAGGCAGGTTGCGACCAACGGTTTGCCCGTGGTTTTTGCCGTCAACTATGTCAGTTTTTTCCTTTTCGCTATGACAAAGCAACCAAAGGCGGGCTCAAGAGACACGGCGTTTTTCGTGCTGGTCGATGTCTTGCTCAGAGCCCTTCTCTTTCCAGGTCTCCACGTGCTGATATACGTTCTATCTGCCGACTGGTTCGGGTCATTCGGCGGCAATCGTTCAACCGCTTTGGCGGTTGTATCCCCGACTCTTGCGCGTTCGGCGTTTTTCGAGAACATCTCCGGCGTTTACCTCTATGCGACTATGATAAGCGCGTTGCCGCTCTACGTCTCGGCTTTCGGGCGGTCGGAATTTCTTGGACCGGTTGTACGTCGCTTGCCCATGAACACGGGCGCGATGCTGCTTGCCCTGGCTGCGTTTGCCTTGTCGGTCGGGCTGATCACGATCGGCGCACAAGGCATCGCATCTCTTCAGGCCAGGTGATGGTAGGCTAATCACCGTGGGCGTGGGCGGGGGCGGGGGCGACTTGCGGTGCCACCCATTGCGACAAGTAAACGCGCTCGAAGGCGAACACAGCGATCATCCCGACAGCGGCGTAGAGAACGATCATCGGGTCGCTTTGAAGCTTCATCACGGTGAAAGCTGCCAGTACTATCGCATCGAGCGCCAGGGCAGTCAAAAGCACGATACCGAAGGCGCCGACGTCTGCTCGACGATAGCGGAACACGCCCCAATGTATGATCATGTCCATGACGAGGTAAAAGAAAGCACCGAGGGATGCGATCCGGCCTAAATCAAAGAGCACGGCCAACGTCGCGGCGATGACGACAGTATAGACCAGGGTGTGGCGTTGGATGGGACCTGGCATACCGAAGTGGCTGTGCGGGATCATTTCCATGTCGGTCAGCATCGCCAGCATACGCGACACCGCGAAGACGCTGGCCAGAACGCCGGACGCCGTTGCGACAGCGGCCAGGATCACCGTGAGTATGAAGCCGGTTTGTCCAAGGGCGGGCTGCGCCGCTTGTGCCAGCGAATAGTCACGCGCTGAGATGATCTCCTCGATCGTGAGACTCGAACCGACCCCGTAGGCGACCAACAGGTAGACGACGACGCAGATTCCGATAGAGAACATGATCGCTCGGCCAACATTGCGATTTGGTTCAGTGATCTCGGCTCCGCTGTTGGTGATCGTGGTGAATCCCTTGAACGCAAGGATGGCCAGCGCCGTAGAGGCGATGAACCCCGTGAGCCCGTAGGATTGTGAGGTCTCGGACGCCGCGGCGAACGCAAAACCACTGGACCACAGGGCCGCGATGCCAAACAGAGCTATGCCTCCGATCTTGATCGCGGCCATGATCAACGAGAACAGCCCGACCGAGCGGTTTCCGGCCATGTTCACCAAAAAGGCGAAAACGATCACGGCCACAGCCAGAGCGGGGACCAATGGGCCACCTTCGATATCGAAAGGGCGCAGGACATAGGTGGCGAAGGTTCGCGCGACGAGGCTTTCCGCGATCACCATGCTGAGCGCCATCAGCAGTGCGGCCCCGCCCGCGATGGCTCCGGGGCCATAGCATTTCTGCAGGATCATGGCGATGCCACCCGAGGACGGCCATTTGTTCGACATCCTGATGTAGCTGTAGGCGCTGAAGCTTGTGACGACCGCGCCGGCGATGAATGCAAGCGGGAAAAGCGGGCCGGCGAGCTGCGCGATTTGCCCCGTCAACGCAAAGATTCCAGCGCCGATCATCACGCCTGTCCCCATCGCAACGGCTCCGCCCAGACTGATGGAATTTTCGCGGTACGTTTCTTTTTCGCTCTGCATAAATGGCCCCCTTTTAATTTTGGTTCATCCGAACGCTGTTGCGCGCTTCTAGATACGAACGCCGCGAAGGCGCAGCGAATTGAGCACCACCGAGATTGACGACGCGCTCATGGCGAAGGCAGCAAACATCGGACTGATGAGGATGCCAAAGAAGGGAAACAGAACTCCCGCCGCGACCGGCACGCCGGAGGCGTTGTAGATCAGCGCGAAGAACAGGTTCTGGCGGATGTTGCGCATCGTGGCCCGGGCGAGCCGCCGCGCACGCACGATACCATCAAGGTTGCCCTTGACCAGCGTGACGCCCGCGCTTTCGATGGCCACATCGGCGCCGGTGCCCATGGCGATGCCGACATCGGCCTGCGCGAGCGCGGGGGCGTCGTTGACGCCATCCCCGGCCATGGCGACCTTGTGGCCCGCCTCTTGCAACTCAAGGATGATCCGCGCCTTGTCCTCCGGCAGCACGTCGGCCCGGATCTCATCGATTCCGAGCCGCGTGCCGATGGCCTTGGCCGTGCGTTCGTTGTCGCCGGTCGCCATGATGACGCGGAACCCCAGTTCATGCAGATCCTCGATGGCTTCTGGCGTGGTCTCCTTCACTGGGTCGGCGACAGCAACTAGACCGGCGATCTCGCCATCCAGCACAACGAACATGACCGTCTCGCCTTCGTCGCGGCGGGCATTGGCCTTGGCGGTCAACGCGCCCGCCTCGAGCCCCAATTCGCGGATCATCGCCAAATTGCCGAGCGCGACCGCTTTGCCGTCAACGACCCCCTTGACGCCCTTGCCAGTGACCGCCTCGAAGTCCCGTGCCTCGTCCATTTTGACATCTCGCTCCTCCGCACCCCTGACGATCGCTTCGGCCAAGGGGTGCTCCGATCCGCGCTCAAGCGATGCGGCGAGACGCAAGACCTCGGCTTCGTCGTGGCCGGGTTGCGGGAGTACGTCGACAAGCCGCGGCTTGCCTTCGGTCAACGTGCCGGTCTTGTCGACGATCAGGGTATCGACTTTCTCGAACCGCTCCAGCGCCTCGGCGTTCTTGATCAGCACCCCTGCCTGAGCGCCCCGTCCTGTCGCTGTCATGATCGACATCGGTGTCGCCAGGCCAAGCGCACAAGGACAGGCGATGATCAGAACCGCCACCGCCGAAATCAATGCGTAGGAAAGCGCAGGCGCGGGCCCCCAGATCGCCCAGGCGATGAAGGACAGGACCGCGATACCGATGACGGCCGGAACGAAATATCCCGCCACCTTGTCGGCGTATTTCTGGATCGGGGCGCGCGAGCGCTGCGCGTTCGACACCATCTCGACAATTTGAGCCAGCATCGTGTCGGACCCGACACGCGTCGCCTCCATCACCAGACTGCCGGTGCCATTGATCGTCGCGCCGGTCAGCGGGTCGCCCTCGGTCTTCTCGACCGGCACGGGTTCACCGGAGATCATGCTTTCGTCGACCGAGGACCGGCCGTCCAGAACCACGCCATCGACCGGCACCTTGTCACCGGGCCGCACGCGCAGCCGGTCCCCGACTTGCACGTCCTCCAGCGGGATTTCCTCCTCGGATCCGTCGTCCCGGATGACCCGCGCGGTCTTTGCCGCCATGTCGAGAAGCGCGCGGATCGCCTTGCCGGTCCCCTCGCGGGCGCGTAGTTCCATCACCTGGCCGAGCAGCACCAGCGTCACGATCACCGCCGCCGCCTCGAAATAGACGCCGACATGGCCTTCGGAGTCTCGGAACCCATCAGGGAATATGTCCGGTGCGAGAACGGCAACGACGCTGAAGAGCCAGGCGGCAAGAACGCCCATGCCGATCAGGGAGAACATGTTGAGGTTCAATGTGCGGAACGAAATCCATCCGCGTTCCAGAAACGGCCAGCCGCACCACAAGACCACTGGCGTTGCCAGGATCAATTCGATCCATTGTGTGGTGCTTTCGCCAAAAAAAGTCCGGACTGCGGGGAAACCGACGAATGGCCCCATCGTGAGGGCAAGGAGCGGGATCGTCAGGACTGTGCCGACCCAGAACCGCCGTGTGAAATCCACCAGTTCGGGATTTGGACCTTCATCGCCCGGCACACCGGATTCCAGTTCCAATCCCATACCACAGATCGGACACGCGCCCGGATCAGGCTGCCGCACCTGAGGGTGCATCGGGCAGGTGAAAATGGGACCATCATGTCCTGTAGGAACCAGATCATATCGGCCATCGGCCGGCGTGGCACCCGCGTGGTGTTCGTGATGATCATGTGCTGAATGGACCTCGAGCTCCGATTCCGGCACGAGGTGCATCCCGCATTTCGGACAATTGCCGGGCTCGTCCTGCCGCACCTCAGGGTGCATGGGGCAAACGAATACCGAAGAAGCTGCTGTGGTTTCAGAACTGTCGGGAGTGCTCATTTTGCGGTCCTTTCCGAGAATGCTTCTCTTGCCTAGGGCTTCCATCCGCGGGAGGGTCAAGAGAGATCAGTACGGCGATTACATTGCGGCTCTGCGGGGTGGCGCTGTCCGGCCCCGTTCCCGCCGGGCGAACACGATCAACGCCAGCCCGACCAGCGCCATTGGCATGGAGAGCAACTGGCCCATGGTCAAACCCCACTCACCAAAATGAAGCGCATGGCCGATCGGGTTGTCCGCCGTCACAAATTGTTGGTCCGGTTGCCGGAACATCTCGACGAAACTTCGGGCAAGACCATAGCCGGTCAGAAACACGCCAGCCAAGGCACCGGGCATTTTCAGCCAGCCCCGGCCCCAAGCGAGATAAATGAGCAGTATTCCAAGAATGAGCCCCTCCAATACCGCCTCGTACAGCTGGGACGGGTGTCGGGCGCAGAGGCCGCTAACCCCTGGGCAGGCCTGCGCGACTTCGCCGGGAAAGATCACCGCCCAGGGAACGTCCGTTGGACGCCCCCACAACTCATTGTTGGTGAAGTTCGCCAGCCTTCCAAGAAACAAGCCTGGTGGTGTTGCCAAAGCCAGCAAGTCGCCAGTGCTGAGCAATGACGCGTTCTGTCTAAGGCAGAACAGCAAGGCCGCGATGACAACTCCCGCGAACCCCCCGTGGAAAGACATGCCGCCTTGCCAGACCATCAGAATTTCCAAGGGATTGGCGAGATAATATGCGGGCTGGTAGAACAGTACAAAGCCCAGGCGACCACCAGCAATCACGCCGATGATGATCCACGTCAGAAGATCTTCGATCTGCGTTCGGTCAAGCGGCGGTCCAGCTGACGTCCAGAGCGCGGGACGGCTTATGGCACTCGAACAAATGCGCCAGCCAATCAGGATACCGAAGATATAGGCTAGCGCGTACCAGCGGAGTGCGAATGTGACCCCCCCGATGTCGAAGGAGAAGAGGTCGGTTCCAATATCCGGAAATGGCAATCCCGCTGGCAGCACTGGGTGAGTTCCTCATCAGGAATTTACGTGGGGATTAGATGGCATTGATCGAGCACCGCTAAAGGCGCTCGATCTGCGACAGGGCATCCAACGCCCATCCCGCCATCACGCGGTGTCGAGGGCGTCCCGAAGGAGATCGCGGACTTCGCCGGCGACCGCGTCCAGGTCTTGGTTCTGCACCGCCTGCATCGAAGCGACAGGATCGACCGCGCTGACCTCGGTGTCGCCGTCCAGTTGCCGCAGGATAACATTGCAGGGAAGCATCGCACCGATGCGAGGCTCGATCTCGATGGCTTTGTGCGCCATGCCCGGATTACAGGCCCCCAAGATGCGGTAAGGCGGCATGTCCGCATCAAGTTTCTTTTTCATCGTCGCTTTGACGTCAATCTCAGTCAGAACGCCGAAGCCCTTGTCTGCCAAAGCATCCCGAACACGCATCTCTGCGTCATCGATTTTGGTGTCTTTCAGGACGCGATCATAGGTATAGGCCATGGGAATTTTCCTTTCCGTGTCTCTATTTGTTGGCATACCGAGGCTAAACGGTTCAGGTCGCGGTTCGGTTCAATGTCCCGACCGCGAATGGTTTTGGGGTTGTGAGGACGGGTGCCGGAAAAAAACCGGCACCCATTGGCTCAGTTGTCCTGCATCATGGAGCCGTTGCCCATGCCCTGACCGTTGCCAGGCCGCGCAGGCGCATCTGCCATATTCGACCGCATCATCTGCATCCGCTCCATCCTATCGGCAGGAGCGGCCATCTCTTCCGGCGTCACCGCGCCGTCGCCATCGGCATCGAGGTGTTGGAAGCGATCCACCATCATTTCGCGGATCATCGCGCTGTGGAGAGCTTCAAACTCGGTAATCGAGAGGCTTCCATCCCCGTCGCTGTCAAACTCGGAAAGCTTGGCCTGCAGCTGCGTGCGCATTTCTTCCGGCGTCGTTGTGCCGTCTCCATCAGTGTCGAACATTTGCATCATGCCGCCAGCCATGCCTGGGCTCATCATACCACTGCCCATGCCTGCGCCCATCATGTTTCCGTGCATGCGCTTCATCATGTCCATCATTCCGCCCATGTTCCCCATCATACCGGGACCACCGTTCTGCATCATGCCTGGTCCGCTCTGGGCGCCAAATTGTCCCCCACGCCCGTGGTTGGCGTCCGCGAATGCGGCACCGCCAAGGGCGGTTGCAGCCAGGGTCATTGCAGCGAGTAAAGTGTTGCGTTTCATTTCGATCACCTCGTGTCAGTGTTGCGATACCCAGCATATGGGGGGCACCTGCAGATGCGGAATGCCACGCGAGCCGGTGTTTTGTATCGCGAGGTCACAAAGGCGGGGTCTGTTACAAATTGCGACAAATCAATTCGGGGCGAACGCTCCTCTTCATCTGAAACATGCGATATCCAGAAAAAAAGGTGTCGAGGATCCGTATACCAACCGAAACCGAACCCATGTTTCGGTAGAGGTGAAATCCGGAAGAGTTGATGTCGAGATTGCTAGAGGCCCTGAATATCCCGAAAATTCAATCATTCAACCCATGGCAGGAGGCTGCAGGGTGCTCTTTTTGAACCGCATTTTCTCAGTTCTAACCTTGGTAATTTTGGCGGGGTGCGGTGCAGGAAACGACATGCGCCCGGATGCTTCAGCCGAAGTCATCAGTAGCGCATCCTACCGTCACGATGGACCGGCCGCGCTGACGTTGTACACCATGATCAACAACAGGTCCGGGGCGGGTGCGCATAGCAGCGTCATGATTAATGGGTCGCAGCGTGTTATCTTCGATCCGGCAGGAACGGTCCGGCTGAGCGCTGTACCGGAACGGGGAGATGTGCTTTATGGCATTACTCCACAAGTGGCCGATTTTTATGCGCGGGCTCATGCTCGCGAGACCTACCATGTCGTCATACAAGAGATCGATGTGTCTCCCGAAGTCGCGGAGCAGGCTTTGCGCCTTGCAATTGCCAGCGGCCCAGCCGCTTCCGGTTTTTGTAGTGCCAGTACCTCCGCGGTACTCAGACAATTACCAGGATTTGAATCCATCGGACGCACATTTTTTCCAAAGCGCCTGATGGCGGATTTTGGCAAGTTGCCGGGCGTGCGAACCACAAAGCTGTTCGAGAACGATGAGGACGACAAATCCGTAGCGATCGCACAGTTCGAAAGTTCACTTGCGACACAGCCGTGAGTGTTCGTCCAACAATTCATTGGAAGATGTCCCTGCACGACGCAGTCCTCGGCGTGTGAGCCAAAGATGCAATAGGTTAGCTTCGAGCGGTAACGCTGTCTTCGGCCGAGTAAAGGAACGCCGTCGATCCGACAGCGACATTCGGATAGAGATCATTGATGTGGGCCATCACCATGCGCACGCATCCCGAACTGGCCCGGCCGCCAATGCTGCGAGGGCTCGGCGTTCCGTGAATTCGAAGGTACGTATCCCGATCTCCGACGAATAGATACAAAGCCCTGCTGCCCAAGGCATTGTTGGGGCCGGGCTCCATACCGTCGGCAAACCGCTCGTAAGCCTCCGGATCGCGTTCGATCATTGACTGCGTTGGCGTCCAGTGCGGCCATTCGACCTTTCGGCGGATCGTATAGGTGCCGGGTTCATAGAGATCGCCCTTGGCAATCGCCACCCCGTATCGCATCGCGGTGCCACCTTCCTCGATATGGTACAGATAGCGCGCGATCGCATCGACGTGAATGTCACCCGGGCGCAAACCGTCATTCGCCAAAACGCGTTGCGGCAGCAGCCTGGGATGCAGCCCCCATGGGTTGGTTGTTGCCGGGTCATAGTTGGCGGGCGTGATCTGCGCATCCCAAGCTGCTTTTTCGGCTGTTGACGGCCAGGTCTTAGCGAATGCTGGCGAACTCAGAGACGCTGAAAACAGCGAGCCGGAAAGTGCAAGGAAGTGTCGTCTTGTAACCATGAAGCGAAGCCCTTTGTTTGTTTTCGATGAATGCGGGACGATTCAAGAAACGTCCGCGACCCCATGCCACCGAACCTTTTGATGTCTTGCGATCGCGACCAACCAGAGGCAAGCAAGGACACCGCTTAGGATCGCGTTCCAACTGGCCATGGACAACGTCAGAAATTCCCAGACAACCTCACTGCACAGAACAAGATTGGACGTATTTGAACTGGCAGAGGGCAGCAATTCCGATACCGACATTTGGGAAACATCGAGGCCGGATCCCGTGCAAGAAGTCGGTCCCTCCCACCAGCCGCGCTCGACACCGGTATGAAACACTCCCAACGCGGATGTGCTGAGTACCGACAGGGCACCGATTATCAGGATTGGCAAAATCGGCAGAGCAAAGAGCAACAGAGCGCCCATTCCAATGGCGATTGCGTGTGGGTAGCGTTGCCAGATGCACATTGCGCACGGCGCGTACCCAAGAGCCTGGAAAACGAAGGCCCCCAACAGCAAGGCGGCTGATCCTGCCGCCGCAGTCATGCCGAGAGATTTTGGTGTCAGGGTCAATGAACGCTCCCATTGGCAGTCGATGGACCTGTTTCTCGCTTGTCAGGTTACGTAGACGGCGAAAGGCCTGTTATCATTCAGAGATTTGTAACGGTATGTATCCGTCTCGACCCTCAGCCGACTCTGATCCACGTTGCCATACCGTCGGCTTGGTGGCTCAACATGTGGCAATGCAGCATCCACGATCCCGGATTGTCCAGGACGACGAGAATATCCCGCGTCTCGCCGGTATCCAGATAGGTCGAGTCCCGGTATGGACCGGCTTCACCCGCCGCATCGAGTTCCCAGAAATGGTGGCCATGCAGATGCATGACGTGTGGGAACCCGGTTTCGTTGCGGATCGAAATGCGCGCGGTCGTCCCCTGCGCGGCGGATAGGAAAGGCCTTCGAGGCAGGCCGGATACGTCATTGAGCGCCCATGTCCCTGTGCCGTTGTGGGACGCGCTTCCCGCACCTCCCTGGAGCACCAGCTCCGCGGTTTGGCCGGGGTCTTTCGGGGCGGGCATTCGGTTGGCGGGCAATGCGGTGATGGGCGCTTTCGCGGGCTCACGGGAACCGGAAACAGCGATTTCGCCAAGGCTCAACGTCTGTTCTCCAAAGCTGTCGTCGAATCTAATAGGCCCGGTCGCATCACCAATCACATCGCATCTTTGCCCCGGAGCGAGAAGGATCGGTTCGAGCGTCCGAGGATGCGCCAGAGGCATGCCATCCAGTGCAACGATCTTGCCTATCAAACCATCCAGGCCGACACGGTACACCCTGTCGATAGAGGGATTTATGAGACGCAGTCGCAGACGGTCGCCTCGTTTCACAGTCTTGCCGGTTCCATTGAAAACAAGTGCCGTGACCGTATTGCCGATACGGCCCTCGGTTGCGAAGTGGGCCGGGTTGAACGCTTCGTCGTACTGCCCGGACTGATCTAGCAAGACATCGAAGAACTGAACAACGATGTCATGGTCGACAGCCGGCGCATTTTGCTCCTCGACGATGAAGGCGCCGAAAAGACCGCGGCTGACCTGATCGTAAGACAGGTAATGCGAGTGATACCAATACGTGCCGGCATCCGGGACGCCGAATTGATAACGATACGAGTCGCCCGGAATGACCACATCCTGAGTGAGGACGTTGACACCATCCATCCGATTTGGAACCCGCAACCCATGCCAGTGAACGAGAGCGCCCTCCTCCAATCGGTTATCGAGGGTAATGCGGGCGGTTTGTCCTTGTCGCATTCTGACTTCTGGGCCCGGCAGACCACCGTTGAAGCCCAACATCGACACGTCGTACCCAGCAAGGTGCGCCTTGATCGATTGGGGCGCGAGGATCAACTCGTGTGTCGCTGCTGGCAAGCGGGTACCAGCCAGCGCAACGGTCATCCCGCCAAGGAAAGACCTCCGGCTCAAAGACAATTCCGTCACCTCATGAATGATAGACTGGCTTTCGCCAACTGCCGCACTTGTGCCATTTCCGGAAGAGGAACTTCAAGGCGACAGAACACTCCTCACGCCGTTGTCACTTTGGGATACAGGAAGACGCGGGCGCCGATTTCAACGCGTTCGTACAGATCCTTCACATGTTCATTCGTCAACCGCGCGCATCCATTCGACACGGCAGACCCAATTGTCTCCGGGGCGTTCGTTCCATGAATGCGAAGATAGGTATCGCGTCCCTCGGCATCGTAGAGATAGAGCGCGCGGGCCCCGAGCGGGTTGTTTGGCCCGCCTTTCAGTCCATCCTTGTACTTTGCGTATTTGCGTGGCTCGCGCCGGATCATGGCGTTCGTTGGCCGCCACCATGGCCATTTGGCCTTGCGCGCTACCGTGAACTCTCCGGGTTCGTACAAACCTTTGCGCCCTACCCCGACCCCGTAGCGGATCGCCATCCCGTCCTCGAGCATGAAATAAAGGAAAAAATCGTCGGGAACGACGTGGACATCGCCTTTAACCCAGTCACCACGACGGGTGTTTACCAATTGTGGTTCGAACCGTTCGGGCAATTTGACTTTGTGGGCCCAGGCAGTTGTGGGCAGAAAGCAACCCATCGCTCCGGCACAAATCAATTCTCGTCTCGTGAAATTCTGCATGGCGCGATCTCCTCGGACCCATGAAAATTCAGTGCGCGTCAGGGGCAAAGAAAAGAAGCCGTGAACCGGGGCAAACGACGCGCCTTTGTTGCCTTGAAACTACGAAAATTCGTGCTTTTGGAACTCTCCAGCGCTGGAATGTTGTTGTTTTACAGAGAACTGCAAGGAGGTGACTGGAAATGCACTACTCACGATTCTTTATGATGATCGGAACATCGACCGTGGTCATGTTCGTTCTGATGTACCTGAACACCTATCTTTGGGGCCATATCTTCTTTTCGGAGACACGCCTTTACATGGCCATCCTGATGGGGGCGACCATGGCCGTGATCATGTTGGCGTACATGTTGTCCATGTATCAGAACACCAAAGCCAACATCGCGATTTTCGTTGGCGCAATAGTCCTTTTCGCGGCGAGCCTCTGGCTGGTTCGCGGGCAATTCACGGTACAGGACAGGTCCTACATGCGCGCCATGATCCCGCACCACTCGATCGCCATCATGACGTCGACTCGTGCCGAGATCACCGACCCGCGCGTCCGGGGGCTCGCAGACGACATTATCTATGCGCAGGACAAGGAAATCGCCGAAATGCGCTACCTTATTGCTGACATTGGAGCAAACGGCGAAGCATCGGCCACGCGAAGCGAAACGCCGGCGCAGGTTGTGGATGCGCAACAGGCGCTTCAAACGGAGGTCGTGTCGAAGGTCGATCCTGAGTTTCTGACGGAAGACGAAATCGCTGCGGTGTTCCCGAATGGCGGAAATTGCCGCTTTGCTTACACCTCGGACAGTCCGGCTGTACTGGTGACTGGTGAAACCGGCGAAGGGTCTGCCGCCGCAATGAAGATCAGCGGTGATCTGGTGCGCCTGAATGCGCAGGGCGAAAATGCATTTTCTGAAGGCCCGCTGTCGGCCGAGATCGCAGAGACGAACGGTGACCTGACCGATCTGATCGTCAGCGCGGGAACCGACTACGAAGCCGGGTTCCGTGGTCAACTTACGTGCAGCGGATAAGGAGGAAAGGACATGCCCCGCGACACAGACAGTAAATCCGCGCAGCTTTATCGCATGGTCATGCCGGGCCATGTCTGCCCCTACGGTCTGAAATCGAAAGACCTGCTGGAGCGGCAAGGCTTCGAGGTGGAAGACCATCCGCTTGACACCCGTGAAGACACCGATGCTTTCATGGAGAAGCACGGGGTCGAGACGACGCCGCAGACTTTCATCGGGGACGAACGGATCGGCGGTTACGATGATCTCAGGGTGTTTTTCGACATTGACCCACCCGAGGAAGAGCAAAGCGACACGACCTACCAGCCGGTCATCGCGATCTTTTCCGTTGCCGCGCTGTTGGCATTGGGCCTGTCTTGGCACCAGTACGGGTCGGTCCTTACCTTGCGGGGGTTCGAATGGTTCATTTCGCTGTCCATGACCATTCTCGCGATCCAGAAATTGCAGGATGTCGAAGGGTTTTCGACGATGTTCCTCAACTACGATCTGCTGGCGCGCAAATGGGTGCGATACGGCAAGGTCTACCCGTTCGGCGAAGCGTTGGCAGGTGTCCTGATGACTGCCGGCGCGCTGCTGTGGCTCTCGGCGCCTGTCGCCCTGTTTATCGGCACGGTCGGCGCTGTCAGCGTGTTCAAGGCTGTTTATATCGACAAGAGAGAGCTGAAATGCGCCTGCGTCGGCGGTGACAGTTCCGTCCCGCTGGGGTTCATTTCGCTGACGGAAAACCTGATGATGATCTTCATGGGTATCTGGATGCCGGTCCGCGCGATCTGGTTCTGAGGTACAGCCCCTTCTTGCCTGTCACTTGGCCAACCGCTCCGGCGACAGATCCTCGATGATGGGGCAGTCGGGCCGGTGATCCCCGGCACATTTTTCCACCAGTTCGGCGAGCGTCGCGCGCATGGATTGCAGTTTCGCGATCTTTTCCTCGATCTGGCGCAGATGGTCTTCCGCAACCGCCTTCACTTGCATGCTTTCGCGGTTTTCATCCTCGTAGAGCGACAGGAGCGTCCTGCAATCTTCGATGGTGAACCCCAAGGCCCGTGCGCGACCCAGAAACGCCAGCTTGTGAATGTGGCTCTCGGTGAACGCGCGGTAGCCGTTCTCGCTACGGTTCGGGCGGATCAGCCCGATGTCCTCGTAGTAGCGGATTGTTTTTGGGGGCACACCCGATTGTCGGGCAACGTCTCCGATGTTCATGTCGAACCTCCGTTATTCTGCTGGAGCAGGAGTGGCGGCTGCCAGCTCTGCCGGGATTGCGCGCTGCTCGTCCATCGCAGGCGCGATGCGCCGCAGCCGCAGGGCATTGGTCAGGACAAACACCGAGGACAACGCCATCGCACCCGCCGCAAGGATTGGTGACAGGAGCAACCCAAAGGCGGGATAAAGCACCCCGGCAGCGACCGGAATAAGTGCCACGTTGTAGGCAAAGGCCCAGAACAGGTTCTGCCGGATGTTGCGCATGGTCCGCCGCGATACTTCGAAGGCGTTCACCACGCCGCGCAAATCGCCCGACATCAGGACGACATCCGCAGATTCGATGGCCACATCGGTGCCGGTTCCAATGGCGATGCCCACATCGGCATGCGCCAGCGCCGGGGCGTCGTTGATCCCGTCGCCGACAAAGGCGATGCGCTTGTTCCCTTGGCGCAAACTGTCGAGCGCCGCAACCTTGCCGTCCGGCAGGACGCCGGCGATGACGTGGTCGATACCGGTTTCGCGGGCGATGGCTTCGGCGGTTTCGCGTTTGTCGCCGGTGATCATCGCAACCGCAAGACCCTTTTCGTGCAGCGCTGCGATGGCTGCGCGGCTTGCCGGTTTGACCGGATCGGCCACGCCGATCACGGCGGCGACACGCCCATCTATGGCAGCGTAAAGCGCCGTGCGACCCTTGCTTGCGATCTTCGTTTCCTCTGGAGCCAATGCCGAGACGTCAATGCCTTCGCGCGCCATGTAGCGGTCGGCCCCAACCAACACCTCCACGTCTTCGACCACGGCGCGCACGCCGTAACCTGTGACCGATTGAAAGCCTTCGGCCGCCACAAGAGGTGCGCCCTCGGCCCGCGCGGCCCGCACGATGGCGTCCGCGATAGGATGCTCGGAGAGCGACTCCACGGCAGCGATCTTCGAGAGCGTTGTTGGGCGATCGAACCCTTCCGCCAGCACAAGGTCAGTCAGTGCGGGTCGCCCCTCGGTCACCGTGCCTGTTTTGTCGAGGGCGACCACATCAACGGAATCAAGTTGCTGCAAGGCGTCACCTTTACGGAACAGGACACCCATTTCCGCAGCACGTCCCGTCCCGACCATGATCGAGGTCGGCGTCGCAAGCCCCATCGCGCAGGGGCACGCGATGATGAGCACCGACACACCGGCGACCAGCGCCATCGTCAGGGCCGGATCAGGCCCGAAAAACAGCCAGACCAGCACGGTCGCCGCCGCGATCGCCATCACGGCAGGCACGAACCACAAGGTGATCCGGTCGACCAATCCCTGGATCGGCAGTTTGGCGCCCTGGGCCTCTTCGACCATGCGAATAATCTGCGCCAGGGTCGTGTCGGCGCCGACCCGCGTGGCGAGGAACTGCAGGCTTCCGGCGCCGTTGACCGTCCCGCCGGTCACCGTATCTCCGGCACCTTTTTCAGCGGGGATCGGCTCGCCTGTCAGCATGCTTTCGTCGACGCGGCTGGTCCCCTCGATGACCTCGCCATCGACCGCGATGCGTTCACCAGGGCGCACGATGACGATGTCACCCTGAACCAGCGCATCGATCTCGATCTCGACGCTTTCTCCGTCCCGCATCACGCGTGCAGTCCGCGCCTGAAGCCCTAATAGCTTCTGGATGGCCGCGCCCGTTCTCCCCTTGGCGCGCGCTTCAAGAAACCGCCCCAGAAGGATCAGAACGACGATGACCGCTGCCGCCTCGAAATAGACGGTGCGCAGCGTGTCAGGCAGGACCGACGGTACGAATGTCGCAACCACGGAATAAAGGTAAGCCGCCCCGGTGCCGACCGCGACGAGGCTGTTCATGTCGGGGGCACCCCGGAACAAGGCCGGGAAACCCTTGGTGTAAAACGTCCGGCCCGGGCCGAAGAGAACGATTGTCGTCAGCACGAACTGAAGAAGCCAACTCGTCTGCTGGCCAATCGTGGTCTCGATCAGCATATGAACGGCCGGAATGACGTGGCCACCCATTTCGATCAGGAAGACCGGCAAGGCGAGGATGGCCGCAAAGGTGACCCGTTTGGCAAGCGCCTGAGCCTCTTCCTCCTTGCGCGCAACTCTGTCGTCACCGGCCTGGGCCGTTGCCACGGTTGCTGGATACCCTGCCGCGCCGCTTGATTCGATCAGATCGGATGTCGTGACAAGACCTTCGACGTAAACGACCGTCGCCGTCTCTGAGGCGAGGTTGACGTTCACCTCGACCACCCCGGGCACCGCGGCAAGCGCCTTATCGACCCGCCCGACGCAAGAGGCACAGGACATCGCTGCAATCGTGAGTTCGGCCCTGGCCTTCCGCGCGGGGTAGCCCAGCTCGCGAAGGGATTCGATGATGTCGGGAATGCGCTTGAGCGCGTCCACGCTCATGCGAGCAGTTTCCGAGGCAAGGTTCACCGACACATCCTCTACGCCGTCGATTGCATTCAATGCGCGATCGACCCTGCCAACGCAGGACGCGCATGACATGCCTTCGATCGGCAGGCTGATCTGTTTGGGTTCGGGCATATGTGTCACCTGTTTTTCCATTCGAAGTGGAATATGAGGCTTCCAGTTACTGGAGGGTCAATGGGAGGGCGCCAAATAAATTTCTTCACTTGACCTTCCAGCGGGGGGAAGCCCCATGTCACCGATAGAAATCAGATCAAGGAGTGGTTCCGATGAAGTTCAGCGTTCCGGACATGAGCTGTGGGCATTGCACCGCAGCAATCGAAAGCGCGGTGAAGAGCGCAGATCCGAATGCAGGCGTAGAATGTGACCTTTCTGCCCGACAGGTGCATGTCGACAGCGTGTTACCAGCCGATCAGGTCCAAGCGATCATTCGGGATGCGGGCTACAACGTGGAACCTGCGGCCGCTTGATGCAGTGCCTGGACCACCCAAGGGTGGTCCGGGCACAGAATTTCAGTCTTCGACTTTGCGGGCTTCCTCGACCAAGTCGGCAAGCTGCGCCTTTTCGACGAAGCCCGGGACCAGCGCATCCCCGATCACGAAAGACGGCGTGCCGTTAAAGCCCAGAGCTTGGGTCAGTTGCATGGAGGTCGCAATGTGCTCTTCGACCTCGGGGGCCTCCATGTCCTTGCGCAACTGCGCGATATCCAGGCCGATCTCCTCGGCCACGCGCAGCACGGAGGCCTCTTCCGCGCGGCCTTCCAGCCCCATCATTGCCCAGTGAAACTCTTCGTATTTGTCCTGCTTGCGCGCTGCCAAGGCCGCTTTCGCGGCAAACACCGATCCGTCTCCGAGAATGGGCCATTCACGATAGACGAGGCGAATGTTGGGATCGTCTTCGATCAAAGCCCGCACCTCGGGTTTGACCCGCCGACAATAGGGACAGTTGTAGTCGAAAAATTCCACAACAGTGACGTCCCCTTCCAGGTTGCCGAGAACCGGCGCATTCGGATCGTTCTCGATCAGATCGCGCTGGTCATTCAGAACTTGGGCCTGACTGAGCTCCTGCGCTTGCGCCTGCCTTTGTTCGAGGATCGCCACGGCCTCCATGACAATCTCCGGGTTCTCGCGGATTGCCTCGAGCACAAGTTCCTTGACCCGGGACTCTGACAGTTCGTCCGCGAGTGCCGGTATCGGAAGCAAGGCAGCTATCGCGACCGTCGTGAAGGCTTGTCTGAAACGCATTTTAGTTCTCTCCCCGTTGTTCGTCGGCTTCTGTCCGCGCGGCCTGGACTTCGCGGATGCGGTCTGGCCAGGTGGACCGGATGAAGGCCAGGATGTTGTGAATTTGCTGGTCGGTCAGCACGTCTGCGAAACCGGGCATGCCACTGTCGAATTCGACGCCCTGACGCGCCAGAAGCGCCGCACCCCCCAGTTTTGTGTAATCGAAGAGCAGGCTGTCAGGATGATGCCAGGTGTGACCCGTCTCATCATGTGGTGGTGCTGGCAGGCGCCCATCCGCGCCGGGCGTTCGCCATTCCGGCTGGCCTTCCAGACCCGCGCCATGACAAGACGCACAGTTTTCTGCGTAGAGCAACGCGCCTTCTTCGATGTCGTAGCTCTCCGCCCTGGACGCGCTGCCGACATCCGAGGATGCACTGGTCGAGAGCCAATACGTGAAGGCGGCTGCTGCGACAGTGATCGGAAGGGACCAAACGAGATATCTCATGTGACCCGTATCCAGGTTGTCATGCCAGATGCGGCGTGGCTGAGCATGTGGCAATGGAACAGCCACTTGCCGGGATTGTCTGCCGTAAAGGCGATCTCCCGGGACTCGTTGCCGGCCAACAGGATCGTGTCCCGCATCGGCCCGAACGCGCCGTCGGGGCGCAGCTCGCGGAAATGCATCCCGTGCAGGTGCATCGCATGTGGGAAAACGGTCTGGTTCTCGATCTTCAGGCGCACCGGCTCGTTCAGGGATAGATCGGCCAGTGGCGTGTAGGTCATTTCGGCGACATCATTCAGGGCCCAGAATTTGCCCGCTTGGGCAAGCTGACGGAATCCAAGACGTTCCCCGCCAAGCAATGCGGACTGCATTCGCCCCATTGCCCCGCCGGACATGACCAGTCGCAAATCACGCGCATCGGCAAGGTCCGGGGCGTGTGCCGCGGGGTTCGGCGGCAACGGCAGTGGCTTGCCTCTTGGTACTGAACTGGCTGTGCCGTTGACCAGAAAACTCACCAACGGGGTCAATTGATCATCATCGCCGATGCGAAGCAATTGGGCGGTGCCGCCTTCGTCTTCGGTCACATCCACAATTAAGTCGACGCGCTGTGCCGGGCCGAGGATCAACTCGCCGTCAACCGACTGGGGTTGGCCGGTTGGCATTCCATCCACGGCCACCGTCCAGCCACTGAATCCAGAGAGCCTCAGCGGGAAAATTCGAGCGCTTGCTGCGTTGATGATCCGCAAGCGAATGCGCTCGTTGCGCTGCGCGGGCAAGGTCAGGTCATAGCGCCCGTTGGTCGTGATAAAGTTGCCGGTACGTCCACCGTGGCTCATCATCATGGGCTGTTCGAAATTGTCGAACAGCTGCCCGCTCTCAGGGTCGAGCAACCAGTCCTCCAGAACGATGACTTCCTCGCGGTCGATGTCCGGTCCATCGACCTCTTCGACGATCAAGGCACCGCGCAGACCACGCGCGACTTGCTCGTATGAGCGATTATGCGCGTGATACCAATAGGTGCCCGCGTCCGGTACGACGAAGTCGTAGTCAAAGGTTCCACCCGGCGCTACGGCCTCTTGGGTCAGCCCTGAAACGCCATCCATCGCGTTGTCGATCCGGATTCCGTGCCAGTGAACCGAACTGGGATCGGGTACCTCGTTGCGAAACCTGCGACGCACCCGATCGCCTTGTGTGACCCTGATTTCCGGGGCCGGAACGAGGCCGTCATAGCCCCAGATCTCTGTTTCCGGGTAGGTGTCCGGAAGAAGCTGTCGACGTGCAACCTTGGCAATCAGGTCCTCGAACGGGGTCGCGGCAAAAGCCGACTGCGGGATGGCCGCCGCGCAGGCCGCCAGTGTTGCATGGCGCAAGAAATCCCGACGTGTTTGTCTCATTTCGATCCTCGAGAAAGCGGGGGCGTGTTGCCCCCGCGTGGTGTTAGTTCGACGCGGGGTTCTCCGCCTCGACCGTGTCCTTGTTCAGCAGGAAAAGCGCCATCGCTTCGCGATCGGCAGGTGTCAGAAACCGAGTTCCCTCGCGAACCACTTCCGCCATGCTGCCGCCGAAAGCATCGCCCGAAGGGGTGATGCCGGTCTGGAGCGCATAAGCGAGGTTTGAAACCGTCCAGTCATTTTTGACCAGGTCTTTTGGCCGTATCGCGGGGGCCTTGCTGCCACCGGGAAGCTGGGCGTTGCCTGCAAAGGAAGCACCGATATCGCGGCCTCCCGCAAGATTGCGCGGCGTATGGCAGGCTCCGCAATGTGCCGCACCGCGCACCAATTCCCGTCCTCGATTCCATGCGTCGCTTCGCCCTTCAATCGGTTCGGTATCCGGATCGTAGAAGAACGCCGCTCGCCAGAGCTTCAGCCCCCATCGTTGGTCGAATGGGAAGCTGACATCATTTTCTGGTGCAGGCTCGTCCACGGGCGGCACGGTTTGAAACGCCGCCCAGAGGTCAGCGATATCCTGATCAGAAAAATCCGCATAGAAGGTGTACGGGAAAGACGGATAGTACGGCGTTCCATCGGGGCCGATGCCTTGCCGCACGGCTTTTGCGAACTGTTCTGCCGTCCATTCGCCCATGCCATGTTCCGGGTCTGTCGTCAGGTTGGGCGGGTAGAACGTTCCGAACGGGGTTTCGAGCGGCGCCCCTCCGGCAAGTGGTGCGCCGCCCGCTTCAAAATTGGTATGACAGGCAATGCACCCACTGGCGCGCGCCAGATATGCGCCCCGGTCGACATTGCCCTCTATTGCAATCGGAGTCACTGCACTGCCGACAGGCCATGCAATCACGACGCCGAGGCTGGCCGCGCCCAGCACGGCGGCCCCGCTGACGAGTGTCAAGAACCGGCGCATGGTCAGTCTTCTTCCGCCCGGAAGCGTTCATGGCATGCGGAACAGACCTGGGTCGTCATCGCGAATGCTGCGTCGGCGGGCATTTCGGCAATGGCGGCCGCATCCATCATGTCGCCTCGGCCCATCATCGTGCTCCCGCCCATCATGGTTGTATCGCCTCCCATCATTGACCCGCCGCCCATCATCGAGGCGCCATCCATGGAGGTATTGCCGCTCATGCCGCCCAATCCATTGTCGGCTGCGCGTTCCAGGCCCTCAGAGTATTCTTCCAGCTGACTTGCCAATGCCGCGAAGCGCTCCCAGTCGGTCCACACCTCGTCCTTGGCTTCCGAGGGCATGCCCCCTGTGCCCTCTGGGAACAGCTTTGTCATGCTCTCACCGGCGTGCTGCTGGAACAGGCGCGCGGCATCGCGCACTGTTTCTGCGTCATAGGCCGTTTCGCCCCGCATCATCGGGGCCACGGTCTTGACCGCCTTCCCCATTGCAAGCATGGCATCCATGCGCTCTTTCACGATGCCGGTGGCACCGCTATGCGCGAATGCCGTGACCGCAGTACCTGCAATCAACACTGCCGCTACGATAGTCGTCTTTTTCATGTCTTCGATCCTTCTTTGGGTCTGCTTTTCGAGCGATGTGAAATCAGACCCACCGTCGGGGCGGTGGAGGATCGCTGATCGGGCGCAATTCGGTTCGTTGGATCGCGCCGTCTTGCATGACGGCTTTCAGAAAAGAAGGCTCGTACGCCATGTTCGGCTGAAGCAATAACGCTGCCGGGACAGAACAATCGAGGCCTGGATGGCAGTGGCCAGAGGCCTCGGTCGATGGCCCTGCGTCTTCGTGACCATGGTATTCCTGCCCCAACGACGTTTCACCATGATATACCGGCGCCTCTGGCACCCCGAGTACTACAAGGAAAAGGCCGAAAACGGCCGACAGAATCCATCGGTTCGTCTTCGACCAACGCATCAGTTGATCCCGTTGGCCCGCTGCAATTCGCGGACATAGGCGGCCACCATCTTGACGTCTCCTTGGGTCAATCCCTCGATCTTAGGCATATTACCGAAATTCCAGTGATGTGCACGGACGCCGTTTTGAGCTGCCAGAACAAAAGCCATGTCCGAATGGTGGCTCGGTTCGTAGATCTTGTGCACGAGAGGCGGCGCAACACCGTTGCGACCGGCGGCATTTTCGCCGTGACACTCGGAACATTTTGCCTCGAATATGTTCTTCCCAAGCGCCGCCTGCTGCGAGAGTGCGTCAGGCAGCTGGACCTGGACGATCGGATCGCCTTCGGCAATCTCGCTTGTGTCAGGTGGCGTCATGGAGTGGCCAACCGCTAAATCTTCGGCTCCAACGAACTGCCAAACGGCAAAACCCCCGCCGATAACAAAAACGGCACCAATCAGCGCAGTTAATTTGTCCATGCCTGTATCTTCCGCCTTGCCCGTTGGGTCAGATGAGTTTGACTTGAGTGCCGACAGGCGCTCGCTCGTAGACTTCCTCGATCTGTTCGTTGAACAAACCGATGCAGCCGTTTGACGACCGGCGGCCGATCTTGCGCGTGTCCTGTGTCCCGTGAATACGGTAGTACTGCCACGACAGGTACAGTGCGCGAGTACCCAAGGGGTTGTCCGGATCACCCCCCCTCGATACGTGCCGGCCATTCCGGATTGCGTTCCCGCATGGAGGGCGTCGGCGCCCAACTGGGGTTTTTGCGTTTTTCCACCACTTCAGTGTAACCGCGTTTGGTGAGTTCGTCGGTCAGCGGAACGGATGTCGGGTAAATCCGCATCTCGCCGTCCGCTGTCCAGTGCTGTAGCGCCATCGTCACGGTGTCTGAGATGATGATCCCTTTGCCGAGCGTGTCGAAATGGTCTTGCCAGTCATGAACTCGGAAAGAAGAAATGTTGCGGCGAATGGTTTCGGCTCGAACCACGCTTGGTGCAACCAAAGCGACAGCCGCATACCCCAACAGGCTTCGTCGATTGATCTTGTTGTTTCGCGATGTCGTCATGACACACTCCTAGCCTACGGTTTGTACATGTCTTTTACGGGAGACCCGGCATCAGGCAACCTGACAAGGCCGCGAGAAGTGTATCCATTTGTATCCTTGACCTTACCCTGCTGGAGGGTCGCAAATGACGCCAGGAACGAGACAAAGAGGGTGTCATGGACGACGAAAATCCCAAGAATAAGCCGATTACAGACAAGCTCATGCATTACGGAATGATGGCGTGTTGCATTGTGATGCTGTTGCCCGTGATCGGTTTTTTTCTCGCTGGCGGAACGCTTGCGGGTATGTGGGGCAATGCATCGGCTTTCGCCCCGCTCCTGTTGTGCGTTGGAGCGCATCTTGTGATGCATAGATTCATGGGGAAATCGTGCCATTCCGACAAGGCAAACGATACTATCGAGGAAGCGCCCGAGCCCATAAGTTCCGTGATTCCTAGCGTCGCCCGCAACAGGCAGTGATGTGCGAGGGAAAGCAAAGGTATTCGTATTGCTGTTGATGGTTACATTACTTGGAGGTTGCGCGGGAAGCCTTGCAGACTGCCTAGATCTGAAGGCTATCGTGTCCACGAAGCAAGCGTCAGACCTTCTGCCGGATGGGTGTCGAACCCTTTCATCTTCTGCGACTGGCGTTGCGCGAATTGTCTGTGCGGACGGTCGTCAGGGTTTTGCCACAGGTGGACTTTGACGCAATTTCCGCCGTCCTGGCGAAATCTGCGGAAAATATGGGAAGGAAGCAGGTATCTTGATCGATTGCCTTTTGATCCTGCGACGGGTTTTGCTTATTCCCTTCGTGCTCCTGGCCGTTGTCTCTGGAAGTGTCGCGGCAGCAACCTCTGCTGAATACCAGAGCGCGCCACTCACCGCGCATCTCATTAGTGTACAGGACGGCGTTCCCGAGAACACACAGACTCTGTCAGCCGGGCTTCACCTTCAACTGAACGAAAACTGGAAGACCTATTGGCGGTCGGCGGGCGAGGTGGGAATACCGCCTTCGGTCGAATGGAGCGGTTCCGAAAACGTCGCAGATGTCGAATTCATGTGGCCCGCCCCGACGCGCTTCACCGCCTTCGGCATCGAAAATTTTGGTTATGCGGGTGAAGTCGTCTTTCCGCTGCGCATAACGCTCAAAGATCCCGGCGCACCTGTGACTCTTTCCGCGCAGGTCAAACTGCTGGTGTGCTCCAATGTCTGTGTCCCGGAAGAGTTTGACCTGTCACTTCGCCTCGGACGGGGCAACGTCATCGACAGCACTTCGGCTGGGCTGATCGGTACGTTTTCCGAGCGCGTCCCCGAAGGGGCCAAGACGAGCGGCGTCAGCGAGGCAAATGCCTTCATCGACGAAGACCTCACGGAGTTGATCGTCAGCCTTCGCGTCGATGAACCACTCCAGTCGCCGGATGTGTTTCCCGAACTGGGTATGGGTGTTGCGCTTGGCAAACCCGATATCCGTTTGGGAGAAGAGGATCGTTTGCTTTGGGCGCGCTTGCCGATCCTCTCGTCGAATACGGATGTGACAGTGGCTCCGTCGATTACCGTCACCGACGGCGAGAACCGGGCCTTCACGATCATCGCGGATCGCGTGGCGCAAGGAATAGCACCACCCTTTGAACTGGCCGCCACGACACCGGACATGATGGAACTGATCTGGATTGCCGCGATCGCGCTGCTGGGCGGATTGATCCTGAATGTGATGCCCTGCGTGCTGCCGGTGCTGTCCATCAAGGTGTCGTCTGTGCTCAAACACACCGATCACGACACAACCCGTGTCCGGTTCGGTTTCGTCGCTGCCAGCGCCGGCATCATGACGTTCATGTGGGGTCTGGCGCTCGTCCTCTGGGCGCTCCAGACGGCAGGCCTCAGCGTCGGGTGGGGTTTGCAGTTTCAAAGCCCGCTGTTTCTTGCGGCGATGATCGCTGTCCTGCTCGTCTTTTCGGCAAATCTGTTCGGAGCGTTCGAGTTCGCCCTTCCACACGGCATGCAGACGCGGCTTGCAGGGGCCGGAGGACGCAACGGGTATTCCGCCGACTTTTTCACTGGCATGTTCGGTGCCGTCATGGCGACGCCTTGTTCGGCACCGTTCCTCGGCACCGCGGTGGCCTTTGCTTTGGCCGGGCGTGGCGTGGACATCCTCATCGTCTTTACGAGCCTCGGGCTCGGCCTCGCCCTGCCCTATCTCGTCATCGCCGCGTTCCCGCGTCTGGTCGCATTCATGCCCAAGCCTGGTCGATGGATGCTGATCATCAAAAGCGTCATGGGGGTTTTGTTGCTTGCAACCGCCGTGTGGCTGTTCTGGGTGCTCGACGGTGTCGCCGGGCTTGCGTCTGTCATCGCGGTCGCGGCGTTGTCCGGTCTCGCCGTTCTGATACTATCTCTCCCGAATGTGCAGTCCCAATTCAGGTGGTCTATTGCCATAGCCAGCCTTGTCCTGGCCATTGCCGCAGGTCCTCTCTTGCAGCAATCAGCACCTGCGCGTTCGACGCCGCAGTTGGCAATGGCTTGGATCGCATTTGATCGTTCGGAAATAGCGAAACGCGTGTCCGCAGGAGAGGTCGTTTTTGTCGATGTGACCGCTGACTGGTGTCTGACTTGCAAAGCGAACAAGACACTTATCATCGATCGGGAGCCAGTCCGGAGCGCGCTTGAAGCGCCTGGAGTCACGGCGATGCAGGCAGATTGGACACGCCCGGACACGCGCATTTCCCGCTACCTTGAGAGTTTCGGCAGATACGGCATCCCCTTCAATGCCGTCTACGGACCATCGGCACCGAACGGCATTGTGCTGTCCGAATTGCTAAAAACCGAGGACGTGATGAACGCCTTGGCGCAAGCCAGTGGTCGGGATGTTTCCGCAAAGGTTGCCGGACAGGAGTGACCTGCTCGACCGGGACACCGAGCAGTAGTCAGCCGCCGAGCCGCTCAAGCGCGGCACGGACCGCCGCACGCCGAGGATCACTGGCGGGCTGCTGCTCCAACAGCGCTTCAGCCTTGCGGTAGGCCTCAACGGCGCGATCGGGCTCCTGAAGGACGGTATAGGCATTTGCCAGCCGCATCCAACCATCCAGATCGTCCGGTTCATCCTCAAGACGCTCGGCCAGCCGCGAGACCATCGATCGGATGAACTCCGCGCGATCCGCGTCATTCATCTCCGACGCCGCCGCGACATCTGCGGCACTCGGGCCTGGTTGCGACGTCGGCCCGCTGGGTAGATTGACGACCGGAAGGTCAGCTGCCGCTGCAATCCGGTTGATCTGCGCTGCATAGGTCTCCATCCAGGGAACGTAAGCCTCTTCCTGATTCAGTCGTGAAACAAGCAGATCGTAGGCCTTACGCGTCTCTTCTTGCTGAAAGTAATACAGAGACTCGAAGTAGGTTGCCGCAGGATTGGATGGGTCAAGGTCCAAAGCGCGATCAATGGCCAATTTCGCCCGTGGAATAACAACGCCGTCATTGGCAACCGCGACAGCCTCTGCCAGCATGGAGAATGTCGCGGAGGTGGCATCCTCCCGTTCGGCAACGACTTCGAAGGCTTCGACGGCATCGGCTGCTCTGCCCATGCGCTGATAGGTCTGGCCCAACAGCATCCACCCTTCGCTAGGGCCGCCGGTCGGATCGGATACAAGCCTTTCGCGAAGTTGTATTGCCAGCGCCGTCACTTCATCAGTCTGTGCCCGCTCCTCTGCACGGGCAGCGAAGGCCATTGAAGGAACCTCCGGCGATCCCATCGTCAGATAGTAGCCCGCGGCAATAACCGGCGCGAGGACCGCCGCGACAACGAGAGTGACTCTGCCACCATTACGGGATGATCCGGCTTTTTCTTCCGAATTGCGGGTCGTCGCGAGGATCCGTTTCTTGATCTCGAGTCTGGCCGCTTGAGCTTCCTGTTCAGAAATCAAACCGCGGTCCATGTCTCGTTGGATTTCCCGCATCTGATCGGCGAGGATCGCCGGTACCGCATCCCCTCTGGTGAGAGTGTTCGATTTGGACAGCAGCAGCGGGTAGAGGACAATTCCGATTGCGACCAGCGTCAAAAGAACGAAAATACCCCAGATCATGACGCATCCCTCGCTTCGTTTTGCCTGAGAATTTCGGACACGGTGTTCTCATCCTCCGAGCCCAAGTCTTCAAATGCCTCTTGCTTTCGCCGACTCATCAGTAGCCCGCCACCAACGAAAACCCCGATCAGAACGAAAGCGATCGGAGCGAACCAAAGCGCGTAGGTCGCAGGCTCCAGAGGCGGTTTCAGCAGCACGTAATCCCCGTACCGCGCCCGTATGTATTCGATCACCTCCGCGTCGCTGTCTCCAACGACCAGGCGCTCGCGTACGAGCAGACGCAAGTCCCGCGCCACACCCGCGTTCGAACTGTCGATGTCCTGGTTCTGACAGACGACGCATCGTAGATCCTTGGAAATCTCCCGCGCACGCTGTTCCAATACCGGGTCGGTCAGCATTTCGTCTGGTTCGACCGCATTGGCGGCAAAGGGAAAGAGCCCGATGCAAAACGCGAAAATCAACTGTCTCATGATGCTGCTCCCTTTGGCAGTGCGCCTGCCTGCTTCAGGGCTTGCGTGAACCGTTCGACGGCGTCCGGACCCACGACCGGCCCGACATAGCGAAACAGAACAGTACCATCGCCATCGACGATGAAGGTTTCCGGCACGCCTGAAAGGCCCCATTCGATCCCTGTCCGGCCTGAAAGGTCGGACCCGATCCGTTCGTAGGGATTGCCGAGGTCATTGAGCCACTTCACGGCATCTTCTGGTTTGTCTTTGTAGTTGATGCCGAACAACCGCATGCCCTCGCGTTCGACAAAGCGTGTCAACACGGCATGTTCCGCGCGGCAGGGCACGCACCAGGACGCAAAGACATTGACCACGACCGGTCGTTCGTTGCCTACAAGATCGCTTCGGGCCAGGCCGGGTGTCTCCAACCCCGGCACGGGATCGAGGTCGAACGCCGGGGCCGGTTGCGAGATCAGGACGGAAGGGATCTCGTTGGGATCCCGGTCGGGATTGAGCCCCCAGAGAAAAAAACCCCCGAATATGACCGCCGCAATAAACGGCAGCCCGGCAATGAGACGTTTCATCTTCTCTCCTACTCGGCAGGAACAGCATCGCTGGCTGGCTGTTTGGCGCGGCGCGGCGCCCCGACCCTCAAACGGCGATCCGACAAGGACAAACAGCCACCGATCACCAGCAGGATCGAGCCGATCCAGATCAGGTTGACGAGCGGTTCATAGAGGATCCGAAGGGTCCATGCTCCGGCGTTGTTCACTTGATCGGAGGCTGGCGTTGCAATCGACGTATAGAGATCACCCGCCAATGTAGAGCGGATGGCCGACTCCGTCGTCTGGCTTTCCGCGACCGGGTAATACCGGCGTTCTGGGAAAAGCGTCGTGACCAGCTCGCCATCCCGACGGACCACAAGGGTGCCGCGATCCGCGATGTAGTTCGGCCCTTGAACCTGTGTGGCCCCTTCGAAGGTGATGTCGAACCCCGCGATCGTGACTTCGGTCCCGGGGGCGGCAAAGACGATCTCCTCACTCTTCCATCCGGTCGAGCCGATCATCCCCATCATCAACACAGCGACGCCGGCATGGGCGAGTGTCATACCGTGAGAGGCGCGTGGCAGATTGCGCGCGCGTCTCGCGCTCTCTGCAAGGGGAACCTCGAACAGGCGGATGCGTAGCGCCCATTCCCGTAGGGTTGCAAAAAGCAGCCACGCTGCGCCAAGGATGGCAAGATAGGCCATGATCGGCCCACCGTTCAGAAGATACCATGCGGCCAAAGCTGCGATGAACGCCAGAACGACCACGAACCGAATGCGATCGAGCAACCCGGCGATATCAGCCCGCTTCCACGACAGGAATGGACCAAGACCCATGAACACGACCAGCGCCAGCATCATCGGAATGAAAGCCGCATTGAAGAAAGGTGGACCCACCGAGATCTTGTCCCCCGTGATAGCCTCGAGGATCAGCGGATAAAGCGTCCCGAACAGGACCGTTCCCGTAGCGGCGGCCAGAATGAGGTTGTTCACGAGCAGCCCGGCCTCGCGGCTGATCGGGCGAAACAGACCACCCGGCTCCATTTCGGGCGCCCGCCAGGCGTAGAGCGCCAGCGACCCACCGATGGACACGGCCAGCAGACCCAGAATGTAAAGCCCGCGCTCTGGATCGACGGCGAAGGCATGCACGGATGTAAGCAGGCCTGACCGGACGATGAACGTCCCGAGCAGCGAAAGCGAGAAAGTCAGGATGGCAAGTAGGATGGTCCAGCTTTTGAACGCGTCGCGCTTTTCGGTGACGATGGCGGAATGCAGCAGCGCCGTGCCCAGAAGCCAGGGCATGAAGCTCACGTTCTCGACCGGGTCCCAGAACCACCAGCCGCCCCAGCCCAGTTCATAATAGGCCCACCACGATCCAAGAGCGATACCTGCCGTAAGGCTGACCCACGCGGCCAATGTCCACGGGCGGACCCATCTGGCCCAGGCCGGATCGACGCGCCCTTCCAGAAGAGCCGCAACGGCAAAGGAAAACACGATGGAGAAGCCGACATACCCGAAATACAAGAGCGGCGGGTGCATGGCGAGACCCATGTCCTGAAGCAACGGGTTGAGGTCATTGCCGTCGAGCGGCGGCGGAAACACCCGCTCGAAGGGGTTCGACGTCAGCAGCAGGAAGGACAGGAAGCCGACGCTGATCCACGCCTGCACCGACAAGGTGCGCGCCTTGGTCTCGGCGGGGATGTTCGATCCGAACCAGGCGACGCCCGCGCCGAACACCGCGAGTATCAGGATCCAGAGCAGCAGCGAACCCTCATGGCTGCCCCAGGTCCCGGCCACCTTGTAGAGCATTGGCTTGAGCGAATGGGAGTTCTCGACGACGTTCCTGACGGTAAAATCGCTGACGATGAAAGCCTGCATCAGCGCTGCGAAGGCGATGGCCACAAACAGCACTTGTCCTATTGCCGTCGCCTGGGCGGATTTCATCCAGACGGCATTTCTACGCGACGCACCTGCAATCGGTAGAACACTCTGAACAAGCGCAAGCGCCAGTGCGAGGGCCAGTGCGAAGTGACCAATTTCCGGGACCATGGCGTTCTTTCCTATTCAGCGTCGGTGGGCGTCGCGTCGGACGGCTTTGGCGTCCGCGGCGGGGTCTATTCGTCGAGCGTTGCTTTGCGGCGACGGAACTCTTCTTCGTCGATTTCCCCATTTGCAAAGCGGCGCCTGAGCGCTTCCTGCGCGTCCGAGTCCGGGGGACGGGTGCCATTGTCCCGCAGCCTGAACACCAGAAACACCACCAATGCGATCAGCGCACCCCAGAAGGCGAGCATCATGAAGCCGCCCATAAAGCCATAGCCACTGCCCCACATGTGCCCCGTCCAGGAGCCTGGTCCATCAGCCTGCGCCATGCTGGCGGGCAAGCTGGCCAGCAACGGCAGGATCAACGCGTTCAGTTTCATCTGTTTCTCCTTCGATCAGTTCGGTTTCATCCAACGGGATGGTGACAACAGCGCGCAAACCCGCGCTGTTCTGATTGACCAGCTGGATATCGCCGCCATGGGATTGGACGATTGTCCTCGCGATTGAGAGCCCAAGCCCATAACCGCCCGTTTCCAGAGACCTCGATTGCTCGAGGCGATAGAACGGATCGAAGACCTTTTCCAACTGGTCGACGGGAATGCCGGGCCCATTGTCATCGATGTTGAGTACGAGGTTCGAACCGTGGGTCGCCCAGCTGACTTTTGCGGCACCACCGTAGCGAACGGCGTTCTCAAGCAAGTTCCTCAGTGCCCTTCGGAACGCGTTGGGTCGAAGCCGCACGGCAACATCATCACTCGGGGCAAAGGTGCAGTGTGCCGCCATATCGCTGCACAAGCTGTCCAGAAAATTGCGCAGATCGACCACTTCGGCACCTTCGGATCCGGTAAGGCCGCGTGCAAAGGTGAGCGTCGCTTCGACCATACTCTGCATCTCTTCGACCGATGCGATGAGGCTGTCCCGCGTCTCTTCTTCGTCAACCAGCTCCGCGCGGACACGCATGGCAGTCAACGGCGAGCGTAAATCGTGGCCAAGGGCTGCGAGCATACGTGTACGATCACTGACAAACCGGGTCAGCCGTCGTTGCATGCGGTTGAATGCGACGGTCAGATCTCTGACCTCGGTCGGCCCTGTGACCGCCAATTCGCCCACATCTTCGCCCCGGCCAAGATGGTCCGCGGCCTTCGACAGGTGCCGCAAAGGACGCGTCAGGCGCGTCATTACAAACCAGAAGATCGCCACCAGAAGCAGTCCGGCGGAAATCCCGAAGGTCAGCATCGAATAGAAAGGCCATTGGATCGGCGGTCGCTCGAACCGCGTTCCGACATTCAGCCAACGCGCTCCCTTGATGGCGATGGACAGGTTCATTTCAACCGCTGTCAACTCTCCGCGCATCATCGCGAGATGCATTTCTGTCATCTCGTCCGAGAGATTGGGAAGAGGCCGCAACTCGCCCTCGACCTCGTGCAATTCAACGCGAATATCCCGGCTGTAGCTGTCATCCATCAGGGCGCGTATGCGCGCTTCCACGATGCCGCCGTCCGAATGACCGGTGTGATCCACGATCGGAGCGTCCGACAGATCGAACCGGATCAGAGGCGAATTTGCCGCGCGAAGGATCGAGTCCTGCAGATCCAGCGGGGCCTCTTCGATCAACCGCGCGACATTCGCTGCGCGACCCGCGGCCTCGAATCCTAAAGCTGCACGGATCGCAAGGCTGCGCTCGTCGGCGAACAGGAACAGGCTGATCACCTGGGCCACGACAAGTGCCGCGACCACAAGCAGGATCAATTGGCCGCTCAGAGATCTCATCGCACGGCGCATCACGGCGCATCCTCGACATCGGCAGCCAGACAGTATCCGCCGTTCCGCACCGTTTTGATGACACTGGGCCTAAGTACATCCGGCTCGATTTTGCGGCGGAGACGGCTGATCTGATTGTCGATGGTGCGATCCATCGGGCCTGCCGTCCGACCAGCGGTCAGGTCAAGCAACTGGTCACGGCTGAGCACCATCCTCGCGCGTTCCAGCAGGACCGCCAGCAATTTGAACTCGGAGGTCGTCAATGGGGTCTCGGTGGTGGACTCGTCAATCAGCACCTGCCGGTCGGTATCCAGTATCCAGTGCGCAAAAGAGACTTTCCTCCCAGCGAGGCTTCCGGCCACAGGTTCGTCGCGGTTGCTTCTCCGAAGAACCGACTTGATGCGGGCGAGCAGTTCTCGTGGATTGAACGGCTTGGGGAGATAATCGTCCGCACCGATTTCCAGACCCACGATCCGATCCGTTTCCTCACCAAGCGCCGTCAGCATGATGATCGGAAGATCACCCTCTGGCGCAAGTCTGCGGCAAACCGACAAACCGTCCTCGCCCGGCATCATGACATCGAGCACGAGGAGGTCGAAGTGACCAGTGGCCAGCTTGGCATCCATCTCCACGGCATCCCTGGCGACGGTCGTGCGCATTCCGTTCTTCTCCAGGAAGCGCGCGACGCTTTCGCGTATCTGAGCGTGGTCGTCCACGATAAGGATATGAGGTGGCGGTCCCATGGCGTCCTTCCTAGATCATCGTTGCATTCTGTTTCATGGGCAGAATTGTAGCCGTTTGTATCAGGTCAGTCCCTTGCTACAGATGGATACAAATCTGTGCCTGCACCGTGTCGTGCTCCCGGGTAGCGTCGCGCGTATGTTATGTGACCTTTGGGATCGCAACCGATCAAAGGATGAGGTTTTCGAATATGGCTCTTGATTTGAACCGGCGCCGTTTCGTTCTGGGTGCTCATATGACGGTGCTGACCGTCGCGGCGTCACCGCTGTTGGCGCAGAGCCGATCTGTCTGGTCGGCAGAGAATGCCTTTGACGCGCTTCTATCGGATACGGCGCGGATCATCGATGTCAGAACGCACAAAGAGTGGCAAGAAACCGGCGTAGGTGCTGGTGTATGGCCGATAAGCATGCACGCGTCCGGTTTTCCGGACCGATTGTTCAGGGCCAAGGAACTGAGCGGTGATCGCACTGTTGGACTGATCTGCGCCACTGGCGGACGCTCCGCATCGCTGCTTCGAGCGTTGAGACAAGCTGGTTATTCGGGCTACGCCGATATCTCGGAAGGGATGTTGGGATCAGGCGAAGGGCCTGGCTGGATCGCATCGAACTTGCCGACCGTTCCGGTGGATGTCGCCCTGAACGGGTTGCCCCCCGCGTTGGCCTGACCAGTGAAGAATCAATTGGTCCCGTTGTGCTAAAAGCCTGATGTATGGTCAAATTGACCTGTTTGAACAGGAAGACGGGTTTGGGTGTATGACCGAGTTGATGGCTATGTTTGTCGGAATATGCGCGGCGATCGTGATGGGAATTGTCCATCATTATGCGTTGTCGGGCATTCTGAAGTTTTCCCCGCAGCGGTCGGATGGCTCCGGCTTTCGGATCATCCTGACGTTTTCCACGTTGCTGTTGCTGCATGTCTTGGAACTTGTGACGCTCGCCGTGTTCAACACGATGGTGGTGGCAAGCGTTCTGCCGCAATCGTTCAGCAACAGCCCTCCGATGTTTCAGGATGTTCTCTATGTTACGGGCATCTCGTTCTCGACCCTTGGCTATTCGTCCATAGAGGTGGTCGGACCCTTTCGACTATTGCTGATGCTGCAATCGCTTTTGGGCTTCATGTTGCTGACCTGGTCAGCGACGTTTCTTTACTCAGCCTGCCAGCAAGTCTGGCAGAAGGCGAAAGATGACTGAAAATCGCCACGCGCGTCGGACATGAGCTTGGCGTCAGCGTCAAATACGTCCTGATATCGGTCCTTTGACCTCACCGTGGAACGGTTGAGTGAGCGCTGCGTTGCGCGCGTGGATGAATAGCCCTTGACCTTCCAGTTGCTGGAATCCCTAGGTACAAAGCCATGGCACAGATTTTCGAAAAGACAGGCGATCACGTATCGCACCATCGACACGGGGATATCTTGAAATCTCCCGTATGGGTTGGCGTGTTGCTTGTCGTTCTCACATTGCCGGCTCACCTTTTTTTGGATGAGCAAAGCTCGATAGCTCTTGCTTCGATCACGCTTGCTTTGATTGGCGGTGCCTATATCGGCTTTGGCGCTGCGGACGGCAGAGCGCGCGTGTTCTGGGCAGAGCTCGCGGTCGCCCTTTTGTTCGGCTTAGCAGCGTTCCTGGGGCTGATATGGCAGTGGGCCTTCCTCCCCTTGGGCTTGGCCCTTCACGCCCTTTGGGACATGTCACACCACAATTCTTATCGTCTCGCCCGGATTCCGAACTGGTATATTCCATTCTGCGTGGCCTTTGACCTTTTGGCAGCGACGTTCTTCGTTCTGCTCTATGCCGTGTTTTGATCCATGATGATGCGCATCCTTCTTATGGCGGTGTTCCTGATGGGAGTCGTCGCATTGGCCTTCCCGGACGTCCTTGGCGTTGACATTCGCCTGCCGGATCGCGCGGAAATTGACCGCTGGATCGAGGCGGCAGGTCTTGCCGGACCAATTGTCATCGTGGCGCTCATGACAATCGCTATTGTCGCAAGCCCCCTGCCCTCGGCGCCAATCGCACTCGCCGCCGGAGCGGCTTATGGACACACGTACGGGACGCTCTTCGTCGTTCTAGGTGCGGAACTCGGTGCGCTTGCCGCCTTTGGTCTGGCCCGCGGCTTGGGTCGTCCCTTCGTTGAGCGTCATCTCGGTCAGAAGATTAACGCAGGCCTGTTCGGGTCCCAGAACACTCTGACCTTCCTGGTCTTCGGCAGTCGCCTGCTGCCGTTTCTGTCCTTCGATATGATCAGTTACGCCGCAGGTCTGAGCAAGCTGCATCTTTGGAGGTTCGCGCTGGCCACGATGGCCGGGATTATTCCAGCGAGTTTCTTGCTCGCTCACATGGGCAGCCAGGCGATGAACGGCGATGCCCGCACTGCCACATGGACCGCACTTGCGCTGGGTGGCTTTACCGGCCTGTCGGTTCTCTTCGCCGCGACGCGAAAGACCGGTACGAAACGGAAGGAGAGCTGATATGGCCAGTCATTCCCACGCCGGGCATATGCCGAGTTCCGGCAAGGCCCTTGTGATTTCGGCCTGGCTCACCGGCGTCTACTTCGTGATTGAACTGGCCGTCGGGCTCTGGACTGGCTCGATTGCCGTCCTGTCGGATGCGTTTCACACCCTGTCGGCGGTTGGCGGCGTTCTGGTGGCCATCATCGCGCAGCGCATTGCGCGCCGCCCGGCGGATTCGGCGCGGAGTTTCGGCTGGTACCGCGCCGAGATCATCGGGGCACTGGTGAATGGCGGCTTTCTTCTCGGTATGGCGCTTCTGGTGATCTGGATGGGCGCGATGCGGCTCGGGAATCCGATTCACCTGGTGTCGCGTTGCCCTTTAATCGGCTCTGCCTCAATCTGTGTGGTGGAACGGTAGCATTCTCGCCCGCAACAATTCTGGACCGGCTCGGCCGTACATGGCGCGTTTGAGGGTCTTCAGGCGATTGATCTGACCTTCTGCTTGGCCGTTGCTCCAGGGCATCTCGATGGCGTTTTTGACGGCTTCGTAGTCCCGGTTCACTGTGCGGGCAAAGCGCACGATGGGCGCCAGGTCGGTTTCGATCGCGTCGTCGATCCATGCAGGGAGCGGGTCTGCCACGCGGCCGCGCAGGATACCATTGAACCGCATGGCGAGGCTGCGCATCGATACGAAGGCGGGAGAGCGGGTCTTGAGCGCATCGACTTTACGCGCCTGATCCGAGGTGAGCTTGCCGCGCGGTTTGATGCACAGCGCGGCCGCGATGACCGGGGAGATCGCGTGCCCCGTTTCCGGGTCCCGAACCGGCTCCAGGATCTTGTGTTCTACCTTGGGATCGCTCGCTTGCTGTTCGGCTCTGCGCCAACCCGCCAGCAGCCGCTGCAAATGCGACTGGCTCCCCTCGTAACCACGCTCTTGGATCAGACTGAAAAGGGCGCTGCCAGTTCGAATGCCCTCCTTCCAGCTTTGGCTCAGGAACTCTTCAAAATACCATGGCGAACTCGGCTTCAAAGCGGCCCGCCTGCGGTCCGGTGGTGTTTCGAACTGCAGCCATTTCGCGATGCTGCGACGCGGAAACCCTGTTCGCCGCCCGATCTCGCTGCAGGAAAGTCCCTGATTTCGGAGCGCATGGATGGTGGTGAAAATCTCTTCCCGGGACGTCCTGTGCGCAAGGCGGGACTTCAGAAGGCTTCCGGCTGCGGTGATGTTGTCGGCGTCGGACAGCAGCGCCCTGCCGGTGGCACGGCCGTGAAGGTTCATCTGTTCCTCAATGGCCTGCCGCAGGTTTTGCACGATATGGAACCGGTCGGCGACCTGCTTTGCCTGCGGTGCCCCTTGCCGGGCAGCCTTGGCGTAGAGACCGCACCGATCTCTGCTGATCACTTCCACCTCGGGGTGTCGCTTTAGTCAGTTGGTGCAGGTGACGACATCTCGATCCTCGAGGATGTCGATGACCACGCGACGCTCCAGATCCACGATGATCGTGCCGTAGGTTTGCGATTTCCGCCAGCTCCAATCGTCGATCCCGATGATTGTCGGCGCCTCGGTGGTGCCTTGAGCACACCTTTTCAGCTGCCTGAGCACCGTGTCATCGCTGACCCCAAGGCCCAAACGATGCAACAACCGCTCCGCAGGCCGTCCGCCTGTCGCATGCCCAAGATGGCCGACAATCTCCCCTACACGCGAAGTACGACGTGCAAATGGACGCGCAATCGAGCTGATCTGGTCCGAGAAAGTCCGGCGCGGGCAAGCAGGCGCCAAACATCGCCAACGGCAAACTGCGAGATCAACCGTTACCGCGTCTCCATGCGCGGGATAATCCTGCAGCCACCGACGCCGCCAGCCATGACGTCGGCGTGAATGCAATCCACAGTCTGGGCAAATGCCGTTGGGTGCCAAGACGCCAGATACAATCCACCCGCCGGATTCACTTCGTTCAACGCTTTGAACTGCAACATCGCTGCCCGGCGACCAGTGCTTCTTCGAACTCACAACTATCCCTCCTGAATTTTCCAGTTTCAGGATAGTTGCGCCACACAAAGTGAGGCAGAGCCCAATTAAGGGCTACGCGACGCGATCAACGCACCGGGAAGTGTCGACAGAAGATCGGTCCTTTCCTTCAGCACCATGGCATTACCCCGCGCAGCAGCTGAGTTTGGCCACATCCTTGTCGAAAGTCTGGGCCGCAAGTTTCAGCCCTTCAACCGTGGTCAGATATGGGAAAATCGTTTCGCCGAGGGCCTTGGAGGTCATGCCGAACTTGAGCGCCATTGCCAGCGTCTGGATCGTGTCCGAGCCTTCGGGCGCCACGATCTGGCCGCCCAGCAGGCGGTCGGTCTTGGCGTCGGCCACCAGCTTGATCACGCCGCGGGTGTTGCGGGCCGCGGCGGCGCGCGGGACGTTGTCGAGCGTGATCACGCTGATCTTGACCTCGTGCCCCGCCGCCTTGGCCCCAGCCTCTGAAACGCCGACACCGGCCACTTGCGGGTCGGTGAACACGACCCATGGCATCGCCGCATTCTCATAGCGCATTGGCTCCAGTCCAAGGGCATTGTTGATTGCCACCTTGGCACCGTAGGCGGCCATGTAGACGAACTGGTCACGGTCGGTGACATCGCCCGCCGCCCAGACGCCGGCCCGCGTCGTGGCCATGTCAGGACCGACCTTGATCGAGCCGCGCGCGTCGGTCTCTATCCCGAGGTCTTCCAACCCGAGGTTCTCGGAATTGGCCACCCGTCCGGTGGTCACAACCAGCCGTTCGGCGGACAAAACCTCGGTCTTTCCATCGCGTTCGACAGTCAGAATGACGCCGCCCGCAGCTTTCGCGGCCGAGACGTAAGCAAGACCGGTCTCGACCGCGATGCCTTCGGTCTTCAGCGCTTGCGTCAGCGCCTGGGCCACCTCCGGCTCGGCGCCGGGCAGAAGGCGCGAGCGGGTCACAAGCGTGACTTTCACCCCCAGCCTTGAGGCCATCTGCGCCAACTCGCAGCCGATATAGCCGCCGCCCAGCACAATGATGCTTTCGGGTCGGTCGGGCAGGGTCAGCAGACCGGTGGAATCGAGGGTCTCCACGGTGTCGATGCCTTTGATGGCAGGTTGATGGGGGCGCGAGCCGGTGGCGATCAGGATGCGCGGGGCGGATATCACCCGCCCGCCGACAGCGACGCCACCCTCGACCAATCGCGCCGGGCCGTCCTCGATATAGGTGACGTTCTCATAGGCGGGCAGCAGGTCGATATATTTCTTGTGCCGCATCTCCGCGACCAGATCGGTCGTGCCTTTCACAACGGCTGGCCAATCCACCGCATGTTCGCAGGACGCAATGCCCGGGAACCGGGCAGCGGACGCGCCACCATGGGCCGCCTCTGCGGCGCGGATCATCGCCTTGGACGGAACGCAGCCGACGTTCACGCAGGTGCCGCCGATGGTGCCGTGCCCGACAAGCGCCACCCGCTTTCCGGCTTCAGCTGCAGTGATCGAAGCCGAGAACCCGGCAGAGCCCGCACCGACGACGATCAGGTCATAACTGTCGGCGCCGACATCCTTCGAAGAGCAGCAATCATGTTCCTTGACGGTTTGATCCATTTTCATTTCCTTTACTTGAACCGGGCGCCACCATCTTGGCGGCGGTCAAATTTCAATTCACACCATCGACCCGATGTCGGAGGCGTAACTGGGATAAGCGAAAATCATCGCCTTGATCTGATTTGCGGTCTGCCCGGCACCCATGGCCATGGCGAAAAGATTGATCTGCTCCTCGGCTCCTGGTCCGATCAGGTGCGCGCCGAGTATTTGCCCGCTGCCCCGTTCGACAAGAACCTTGAATCCGGTGTGTTTCGCGCCGACGCGCAGCGACGAATACCAGCCCTCCGTCTTCTCGAAATGCACATCGAACTTCAGCCCCTGCTCCCTGGCCGCCGCTTCCGACAAGCCCACGGTAGCAACCATGGGCAGGGTGAAGACCACTGACGGGATCGGCGGATACTTGATCTCCCGCGCGTCCTTGCCGCCCAGAATGTTCTTCCCCGCGATGCGTCCCTCTGCCGCCGAGACCGGGGTCAGATTCAACCCGCTATCAGCGCAGTCGCCGGCCGCGAAAATGGCCGGGTTGGTGGCGCGCATCGCGTCGCTCACCTTGATGCCACGGCGTGAGTATTCGACTCCAGCGGCCTCGAGGTTCAGCCCGTCTATGTTGGGCACGCGGCCGGTGCCATGCACCACCAGATCGCAAGTGATCGTTTCGGTGCCGTCGTGACGTTCCACGGTGACCACGACTTCGTCGCCCTGTTTCTCGATCTTCGCCACCTTCGCTTTGGTGCGCAGATCGACGCCCAGCTCTGCGGTCGCCTCGACCAGCATCGCGACCAGATCGGGATCAAAGTTGCCCAGGGGGCGGTCCATCATCTCCAGCACGGTCACCTCGCGCGCGCCCGCGCGCTTGGCCACATGGGCGAATTCCATCGCGATGAACCCGCCGCCGACAAAGGCGATGCGGTCGGGACGCTCGGGCAGTTCCAGGAAATCGGTCGAGGTGGCGAGATACTCCTCGCCCGGGATGTTCAGCGTCATCGGTCGGGCACCGGTGGCGATGTGGAAATGCTTCGCCCTCAGGGTCTCGCCGTTCAACTCGATCGCATCGGGGCCGGTAAACCGTACCTCTCCGTGCAAGACGTCGATCCCGGCCTTTTCCAGCCCGGCCTCGATGCGCGGTGGCATCGCGTCGGTGAAGCTGCGCTTGAAGGCGATCATGTCGGACCAGTTGACCGAAGGCTGCGCCTCCAGCCCCTTGCCCTTCATGTTTTCCGCCCACTCGACGCCCTCGGTGACGGCGATCAGCATCTTCTTGGGATCGCAACCGCGCAGGGCGCAGGTGCCGCCATGGGGCTCGCTGTCGATGCTGGCGACGCTCCAGCCGGCATTCGCCGCCATCCGGGCGACGCCATTGCCACCGGTTCCACCGCCGATCACGATAAGGTCGTAGCTCTTCGTCATAAGGTTTTTCTCTTCAATGCTTTGTCTGAGGCGCTATTTGGATGGATGTCAGCCCAGTTTCCCTCAGGACGCCGAGCCGCGCGCGTTCTTGCGCCAGAGCGCGTAAATGGTCAGCAGGATAAAGATGCCCAGTGCCGGAAACAGCACGAGGTCGAGATATCCGACGACGGCGGCCAGGCCGACCGCGCCGAAGAGGATCACCAAAATGGGCGTAAAGCAGCAGAGCGCCACAATGATGGTGCCGATGATGCCCACTTTCAAAAGGCCGTTCGAAGATGTGTCGTCTGAAGGCATCGTAATTTGTTTCCTCATGTCTGGTGCATCAATTGCGTGGTGCCACCGGATCCGGGATCGACCCGAACAGCCCAAAGACCTGTGCCGGTGCGTTGCTCTACTCGGCCGCGAAATCGGCCGGGCGGTGGATACTCTCACCGGCGGCCCGGGTTTTGGTGCAAGTCTCATCCGGTGCGCCATCGACACCTGCTGATCCCCTGCGCCTGATCTCGCGAACAACCAGCGCCGCGCCAATTGCCGCGACGACAGCGGCTATTCCGCCGAGCCCCATCAACCACCCGCCAATCCCGCCGAGAATGGTGGCTAGGATGACGCCACCGCCGCCGCAGCAGATCACCATGATCGGCGCGGCAATGATGAAGGCCAGAAGCCCGCCCAAATGTTTGTCATCCATGGCCATACCCGTCCTTCCGTGCTCAGGACTCCCCCGCCTGGAGCACCTCGGCCGGATAGCCATTGGCCAGAACCGCCTCGATGATCATGTCTGGGTTGGCCGCCTGATCGTCGAAGGCCACGACGTAAGTGCCCGTGCCAAACTCCTCGCCTTCCTGGAAGTCGACGATTTCGACCGTGGGCACGCCGCGCATCGCCGCCGCGACGGTGAACGAGCAGGTCGGGCATGTCAGTTCGGCGACACCGACATTGATGCGCTGTTCTTCGGCACTGGCGGGCATTGCGGCCAGAATGCCGAGAGTTGCGAGTGCGAGAGAGAGATGTTTCATCGGTTACGCCTTTCAGTAGGACAGGATGTAGGGGGTCAGGTAGGGGAAGATCATCGCCACGGCGACGATCCCGCTGGCAATCCAGAGAATGGACCGCATGAGTGTTCGGTTCATCGGTCGCGCGCAGGTGCCATCAACGCAGGCTTCGGCCGGGATCGGGCTATACGCCTTGTAAAAGCCGTATCCGATGAAAGCGGCACTCAGTGCGAAGGTGATCCACTTATATTGATAGAACGCGCCCAACTGGGCGATGAACACGCCGGTGACGCCGAAGCTCACCAGCACCAGCGGCAGGATGCAACAGGAGGTCATGGCCAGCGCGCCGAGTACGCCGAGCCCGGTTGTCGCCCATGCCTTTTTGTCAGCTGCCGGGGTTTCGCCCATTGCCGACTGGCGGCCGGCGGATGTGGTTTCAGTCATGGTTCGAATCATCCTTGCCTCAGTGATGATCTCAATCTAGGGTCTGTAGCTGGTACAGGCTCAAGGGGGTTTGGTGTGAATAATCATCACAGATCGGTGAAGGTCCTCAGGCGCGGAGATCTGGCCAAGCTGACCGGCTGCAATCTCGAAACTATTCGCTACTACGAGAACATCGGCGTCATGCCCGAGCCGCCGCGCTCCAGCAAAAATTATCGCGTCTACGATGACAGACATGTCGCGCGTCTGCGCTTCATCATGCGCGCGCGCGAGTTGGGGTTCACGCTCGACGAGGTTCGCGATCTGCTCGCATTGGTCGATGGCGGGGCCCAGACCTGCGGCGAGGTGCAGGGTCTGGCAAATGCGCATCTCGCTTCAGTCCGCGCCAAGATCGCGGATCTCAAGCGCATTGAGCACGTCCTGTCGTCCACCGTGGCGCAATGTAGCGGAGACGATGTGCCCGAATGCCCCGTCATAGATGCGCTGAGGGAGGAGGCCTAAAAGGTTTCTTGAGGAAATCCGCGGCAATCAAACCGGACAGTCCTTGGCTTCCGCGCTAGGAACACCGTGACCAATATCGCGGGCAGCGAAGAAACCGCGCTCTGAGGTGCCCCTAGTTTCCTAGACATCCGCTTCCACGAATCAGGCCGTAGCCGGCCAAGCTGATCAACTCGGACAGGTGCAGGCACAGAGTTACCGCAAGATTTATCGCTCGATCCGGCACCGCGGCTTCGAGGTGCTCGCGCCTCTCCTGAAGGTCGCGTATTTTACTGGAAACTGAATGGCTGAAATCCCGCTTGGGCATGTTCTTGTTCTCATTTAGGCAAATTCTAATTTGCTGTCCGCCACATTCGAAACTTTCCCTGCCCTGTTACCTCACGGACCAATCCCCTTTCTTCCATCCAGGTCAGGTTCCGCTGGACCGCCGCTCGGCTAGTGCCGGTCAGGGCCTCGGCCATCGGTGCGGAGAGGAGCGGCCATTCGGTCAGCACGGCACGCAAAGCCGGTGGAGTTTTGCCTGAGAGCGAGCTCATCTCTGCTTCTGTCCTCGCTGACCATGTCTCGATATAGTCCAAGTGCCGCATCGCGGTCAGGCAGGCAGTCTCCATCCCATCCAGCCAGCGAGCAAGACGCTCCGGTGGTAAGCCCGACGCGCGCAACCCCCCTGCCCCACCCATAGCTAGTGGTGCAAAGTTCGCTCCCTTTCCGTCGCTGGCCGTGATCCTTGCCGCGGTAACGGCTGCTTCGATCTGGTCGCCTTGTTGCCCGAGACCCGCCAAGCTCCAGAGGTGAAACCCCATGCAAGCCCGCGTGATCGGGTGTAGATGAACAGCTGATTTCATCACCTCCAGCCATCCGCCCGCGCGCTCCTCTAGCCGCTCGGTGGCATCCTCGATGTTCTCGGGATCGCGGCGGTCCAGAAAGGCCGCCAGATCGACCATTGGACCCGGACCACCCATCAGGCGGCGAACAGCCCAGCCAACTCTTGCCAAGGCATTCGGGTCATCCTGTGCGCCAGACAATCGCATTGATATCCAAAGAGCGAGGCGGTCAGAACTCACCCGATCCCCTGCAAGCCAGCTGAGGTCTGCCGCCTCGATCAGTGCCAGTCTGTGTCGCCAGCCATCCGGGCCACGCAGCAAGCGGTCATCCAGCGCACCCAGGCGTCCAGCCACCTTTGCCAGCCGCGCAGCCTGAGCCGCTTCCGCCTTTGCCCAGTCGTCGATGACAGCAATGTCGGACGGTTCTGCCCGTGGCCCGGGCGGCAAATCATCCGGTTCTTCTTCGAGCGGCCCCGGCAGGAACCAGAGGTCGTCCTCGTGAGCCCCCACATCCCCCTCGGTGGTGATGAGGGGGTCGTCAAAATCATCAGGAAAAGTAGATGCTTGCGGCTTCATATGTGCAAAATATCTATATTATGCACATTACCCAAGCGATTTTGTGGCAGTTGCCCGCGCTCTTTATATAGTACGGACGCGCGACTGTCGGCGGAACCTCTCAGATCGCGCTCAGTGCAAGAAAACCAAGGGATTGTGCACCAGCACGACAAGAGATCACTTGCTTGCATTCGTTTTCAAACGGTCGTTTATTGGCCATATATAAAATTGCAAACGGCTCTTTTCCATGCCCCTGATAGGCTATGCGCGCGTCTCCACCGAGGATCAGACCCCCCTGCCCCAGTCTGAGGCACTGCAGTCTGCGGGATGCGCCGAGATCTTTGAAGAGCACGCCTCGGGCGGCAATCGCGCGCGGCCCGTGCTTGCACGTGTGCTGGAGCGGATTGGCAAGGGCGACACGCTGGTCGTCGTGCGGATCGACCGGCTTGCGCGGTCTTTGTCGCACCTACTTGAGGTGATCGAAAGACTGGAGGGCAAGGGGGCGTTCTTCCGCTCGCTCCAGGACCCGATCGACACTGCCTCGCCCCAGGGCAAGTTCACGTTGCAGGTTCTGGGCGCTGCGGCTGAGTTCGAACGCGCTCTGATCCGCGAGCGTACCAAAGCCGGACTTGCCTCGGCACGCTCAAAGGGCCGCGTCGGCGGCAACCCAGGTCTTCGCGCCAAGGACCCTGAAGCGCTGCGCAAGGTACGGCTGGCGCGGCAGGATGGCTACATGGAGCGCCTCAACGAGACCGCGCAGGATTGGGTGCCCCATGTGCGCCGCCTGCGCCCCGATATGGCTTGGGAAGACGTGCTGCGGATCATCAATGGCCCCCTGCCCCATGATCGGCGCTGGACGCAAAGCCGCCTGCTCCGCGCCGTGAAGGCATACGTGGCGGACGGA
>NZ_JAMDHK010000006.1:164061-181732 GCF_024721115.1 Salipiger pentaromativorans
GCGGCTGGCGCGACAGGACGGCTACATGGAGCGCTTGAACGAAACTGCGCAGGATTGGGTGCCCCATGTGCGCCGTTTGCGCCCCGATATGGCTTGGGAAGACGTCCTGCGGATCATCAATGGCCCCCTGCCCCATGATCGGCGCTGGACGCAAAGCCGCCTGCTCCGCGCCGTGAAGGCATACGTGGCGGACGGATTCCTGCCGGCTGAAGTGCTTGGGCGCGCCGGTCGTCGCGAAACCGACGATCGCCTGCCTGCGATTGTCGCCGCAATCAAAGGTGCTGACCCCGAGATCACCTTGCAGGCAATCTGCGACCGACTGGAATCCATGCGTGAGCGCACCCCTCGCGGTCGCACCAGCTGGCAGCCTTCCTCAGTCAGAATGCTGCTGGAGCGGGCAGAGCGTCTCGGCCTTTTGTAGGCGGCGATGGTCGGCAAACTACTCCTGTCACTCGGCCAAAATCTTACAGAATCATCGCCTCAACTGGACGAAAACCACGTAAATATCCAACAAAGCCTTGGGGTTAGTTCGCGCGAGCAGAAAATATCTCGAAGGGTATCGGCTTCGCCAGACGCGGCCTTTATCGTTAGGAATCAATGCGTTATATAGCGCGGGCCCCGCGCGGCCAAATTGGTGCTGTGGATAACTTTTGCACTACATCTAGATTCTTCTTGCCGGACTCAGATGTTCGTGGCATTTCCATTCTGACGGCAAAACGCGTCAGACGTGGCTTTAACCGTCAGAACGACAAAGAGCCTTAGCAAAGGCCATGAGAGGCGGCAGAACATGGATGATCGAAATACGGGCTACGCGCAAGGCATAGGCTCTTCTGACATCGGAGCATTCGCAGACAGTCTTGCTGAGTCGCTTGACCGGCAGATGAAAGTTGCGTTCGAGCCAGAAGAACGCAAGTCCTTGCGCCGCTTCAGCTCGACCGAGGTCGCCGAGTTGCTGCGCGTTAGTACGTCGAACCTGCGCAACCGCCACAAAGATGGCAGCTTCCCAGAAGTTCACACTGACGGTCGCGGTCATAGGTTCTACACGGCCGAAGAAGTTGACGACCTCCGCAACATTTTGGCGCGGACAGGCAAAAATGCTGACGCGTACAGACCTGGCCGCCGAGACGGTGACCGTCTTCAGGTCATTTCGGTCGTGAATTTCAAAGGCGGCAGCTCGAAGACAACAGCGACAATCCATTTGGCACACAGGTATGCCCTGCGTGGCTACCGCGTGCTTGTTCTGGACCTCGACCCGCAGGCCAGTTTGACGACATTTTTCGGCTTCCGGCCTGAGCTCGAATTCGCCGAAGGCGGCACAATCTACGACGCATTGAGATACGATGATCAGGTTCCGCTCTCGGAGGTCATCCAGAAAACATACTTCCACAAGCTCGACATGGTCCCGGCTGGCTTGATGTTGTCCGAGTACGAAACCGAGACAGCGAATGCCCTTGCGCGCAGGGTTCAGCCGATTTTTGCAGAGCGTCTTGCTCTGGCGCTAGAGGAAGTCGACTCAGACTATGACATCGTGCTGATCGATTGCCCTCCGCAGTTGGGCTTCCTGACATTGACAGCATTGGCAGCGTCCACGGGCTTACTTGTGACGGTCGTCCCCGGCATGCTCGACATCGCTTCGATGAGCCAGTTCCTCAAACTCGCTTCGGAAACGGTCAAAGCCGTCGAAGAGGCGATTGGACGACATGTCACTTGGGACTTCGTAAAGTTCCTGATCACACGCTACGAGCCGTCGGACGGACCACAAACGCAAATGGCCGGGTACCTACGTTCAATCCTTGCGGGCCAAGTCATGACTGAACCGATGCTGAAGTCGACAGCCATTTCTGACGCCGGCATGACTCAGCAAACCATCTATGAGGTAGACCCGAGCCAGCTCATTCGGAAGACCATTGATCGGGCTTTGACCAGCGTGAACAGCGTTGCCGATGAGCTGGAGCAGACAATCCAAATGGCATGGGGGCGTCGCTGATGGCTCGAAATATCTTCAACCAGCCACCGAAAGACGAGAAAGAGTCGGCAGCCCCCTCCCCTGCCCCGGTCAAATCCTCGAAGCTACCTGGCTCGGTTGGCGGATTGCGGGACTCTCTCCGGGAAATCACTGCCAACTCAATCCGAGATATCGAACCCGACCGGATCGATATGGATGGCCTCCGGGATCGCCTGATCCTGGAAGATAGTAGCATTGAAGATCTCGCCGAAAGCATTCGCAAGCATGGTCAGCAAGTGCCGATCATGGTTCGCCCCTCTGACCAACCGGATCGATACCGCATCATCTACGGGCGTCGCAGACTTGCAGCCATTCGAAGAGTTGGTGGAACCGTCAAAGCGATCGTTCGAACGCTCGATGATGATGCTTCTCTGATCGCGCAAGGTCAGGAAAACAACCTGCGGCTGGATCCGTCCTTCATTGAAAAATCTCTTTTTATCAAAGAGATGCAGGAGGCCGGTTACAAGCCTGGCGTCATTCAGGACGCCCTAGGCCTCACCCGGCAAGGTGTGTCGAACCATCGTGTAGTCATCGAGCAGCTGCCTGACGAACTTGTCCGGCTTATCGGCCCGGCTCATGGCGTAGGTCGACGCCAATGGGGTGATCTTGCTGCACTTTCAGAGAAGGTTCCGCTTGTCGACATTGCGCGTGAGACACTTGCCTCTCTGCCTGACACCACTCCAAGCTCGGACAAGTTTCAAGCCGTCTATGTTGCTTGCTCCAGCAAGGCGCGTGGCGCAGCCGACCAAAGCGCCCGTGGCCAAACGACCGTGGTAAAGGACAATAGTGGTAGCCCTGTCGGCACACTTTCAGTCGATGGCAAGTCGATCGCTATCAAGATCACCCGCAAGGACAACCCGGAATTCGGCCAATGGCTCGAAGAGCGCGCGGAAACCACGCTGCGACAGCTTTTTGAACAATGGCAGAATGAGAGAGGCTCGGGGAGCTGATCCCCGGTCATAACCAAAAACACGAGCAGAGGAGAAAGGCGAAGACCAAAAAGAAAAGAGCCCCCCAAGGTTTCCCCCGGAGAGCCCTCATCATCTGATTAGCACCTGTGATGTAGCAATCTCCGACATACCGGTCAAGAGTCACCGATTCGGTGGACGTCTTTTTGTTGCCTTTTCTCGCCAAAAACAGCGGGAAGAGCCGGGGAAGTTGTGGGCCGCAACGGTCGTCGTTCAACAAACATGGCATTCACAAAGCTTTCCGTTCAGACCTTTGGCGTCGGCAAGGGCACCCCCGCCACGTCAACACCTGAAACCGACATCTGGGCAGTCTTCCGCGCGCTCAGAGATACTCGCAGCCTGTTCGGTCTCCGTCCAGGACATGTTCAAACGCTCCAAGCGATGCTGAGCTTTCTCAAGCCTCGGCATGGAGACACAGTCTTCGCTTCCAACGACGAGATCTGCCGTCGAGTTGGCGGGATCGATGAACGAACCCTCCGTAGGCACATCGATCGCTTTGTTGAACTCGGTTTCATGAAGCGCCACGACAGCCCAAATCGCAAGAGATACCGAGTGAAGTCCTCCGAAGGTCAGTCCATTAGCTATGGGTTGTCGCTGGCTCCGTTGCTCGCGCGTGCCGGCGAACTACTTGCGACAGCCCAAGCGATGGAAAACGCTCGTCGGGATCGCGTGTTTTTGCGAAAGCAAATCCTAACCAAACTTGCTCAGATCGACGAAGCTGACCCCGAGAACGAACTCACTCATCAGGTACGCCGAGTTCTTCGGAGGAAGCTCTCGATCGCGGAGTATCGTACTTTGCTCGGCGAACTGGAGGCTCAATGCAAACAGATGTCCACCGCGGTGGACGCACCAGAAACAATGAAACTGCCCGCCAATGACGGGCAAACTGTCCGCCACCATTCTAAGTCTAAAAAAGAACAAAAAGATTTAGAAAGCGGGACCAACAGCCAAACACCTCCCCTGCAAACGCTCACAACCGTTTGTGACCAGGCTACATCGTTCGCAACGAACTCACTTAGGAACTGGCACGATGTCGAAAGCCACGCGAGAACGCTCGCTCCAATGATGGGAATCCACGAAAGCACCTTCGAAAAGGCTGCTAAGAAGATAGGCTCTCAAAAAGCATCATGCGCCATCTTCATAATTCTCCAGATGAGCAATCGCATCCGAGACTTTGGAGCGTATTTCCACAGCATCACGCTCGGTCGCAGAGAAACTGACTTCAACCCATCACTGTTGTTGGAAAGGCTTTCTCGTTCTGGGGCAGCAACTGCGTGATGTCCACCGCGGTGGACATGTCGAGAGGTAGAGATGGGCTGTGAAAGGGGTGACGGGAAGTGAGATCGGGAGAGTGGCTTCCGGCGCCCGTCGCGGAGAAGATCTGATGGCGAAATCTGCCCAGAAAGTCACCCTGTCCCCGTCCCGGGACATTCCCTTCGACAAACTCGTGCTGAGCCAGTCCAACGTCCGGCGCATCAAGGCCGGCATCTCCATCGAGGAACTGGCCGAAGACATCGCCCGCCGCGGGTTGCTGCAGAGCCTGAGCGTTCGACCCGTTCTGGCGGATGATGGTTCCGAGACCGGCAAGTTCGAAATCCCCGCTGGCGGTCGGCGCTTCCAGGCCCTGTCTCTCCTGGTGAAGCAGAAACGCTTGGCCAAGACCACGCCCATTCCCTGCATCGTGCGGGATGCCACTTCCGCGATCCTCGCCGAAGACGACTCGCTCGCTGAGAACATGCAGCGCGCAGCCCTGCATCCGCTCGACCAGTTCCGCGCCTTCGTGGCGCTTCGGGAGAAGGGTCAAGGCGATGAAGAGATCGCAGCCGCCTTCTTCGTCACGCCGCAGGTGGTGAAACAGCGCCTGAAACTCGCCGCCGTGGCCCCTGCCCTGCTCGAGCTCTATGCCGAGGATGAAATGACGCTGGAGCAGCTGATGGCCTTCACGGTCAATCCGGACCACGAGCGTCAGATTCAGGTCTGGGAGGCGATCAAGTCGTCCTGGAACAAGGAGCCCTATCAGATCCGGCGCATGCTGACGGAAACCTCCGTGCGGGCCTCTGACCGGCGCGCCGTCTTTGTCGGCGTCGAGGCCTACGAGGCGGCGGGCGGCACCATGTTGCACGACCTCTTCCAGGGCGACGACGGCGGATGGCTGGAAGACCCTGCCCTGCTCGATCGCCTGGTCAGCGAGAAGCTTCAGGCTGAAGCCGAAGCCATCGCGACCGAAGGTTGGAAATGGATCGAGGTCTCGCTCGACCTGCCCTATGGCTACAGCCACGGCCTGCGACGGCTCAACGGTAATCCGGCGCCGATGTCGGATGACGAAGGCGCGGCCCATGCCAAGCTGCTCGCCAAATACCGGGCGTTCGAAGAGGAGTACGAGGGCCAGGACGAATTCCCTGAAGAGACCGACGCCCGCCTTGGCGAACTCGAAGTCGCGATGGAGAAGCTCGAGACGCGGCCGCTGATCTTCGACGCGGAGGAGATCGCGCGGGCAGGGGCCTTTGTGACGCTTGATCGCTCTGGCGAGCTTTCCGTCTATCGGGGCTTTGTGCGGCCGGAGGATGAACCTCGGACAGAGGCCGACGTCCACAGCGGTGAACAGGCGGCAGACAGGCAGGGCGCTGAGCTTTCGGCGACGAGCAACGTGGATGGTATCGGCCATGGCACGGTGATCACCTCTGCTGGTCAAGCGCTCGGGGCGGGTCTGTCGGACGAAGAAGACGATGGTGCCTTGAAGCCCTTGCCCGAGCGGCTGGTCATGGAGCTGACGGCGTACCGCACCTTGGCATTGCGCGAAGCTGTCGGGCGTTCTCCCGACATCGCGCTGACGCTGCTGCTCCTGAAGCTCGTCAACGACACTTTCCGGATGTCGAGCGCTTCAGGCGGGTGCTGCGAGGCATCGGTGCGTCACGTCTACATGTCGGCGCAGGCCAGCGATCTGAAGGACAGCGTGGTTGCCAAGCTGGTGGACGATCGCCACGCGGAGTGGGAGGCCGACCTTCCGCTTGGCGACGATGCCGCTCTCTGGGAATACCTGACCTCCCTCGATCAGGTGAGCCGGCTGTCCTTGCTCGCGCATTGCCTTAGCTTCGGGATCAACGCGCTCCACGAGAAGGTGAACCCCTACGGTGCCGGTATCTCCGCCAGTGGTCTGACCCGACGGATGGCGCAGGCCGACTTGCTTGCACAGGCAGTCGATCTCGATATGGTCGAGGCTGGCTGGGAGCCGACGGCCGATACCTACCTGAACCGCGTGCCCAAGGCCCGGATCCTTGAAGCCGTGCGCGAGGCAAAAGGGGAGGGGACGGCGCAGCTCCTCGATCACCTGAAGAAGGCCGAGATGGCGACCGAGGCCGAGCGCCTTCTGAAGGGCAGCGGCTGGTTGCCGGAGGTGCTTCGCCGTCACGATCTGGCGGCACTCGAAGGTGAAGAAGGGCAGGGGGCGTCTGGTGACGTTCCCGACACCGAGTTGTCCGAGGATGTCGATCTGCCCGCCTTCCTCACCGCTGACCTGCCGGGTGATGATGCGTCGATGATGGCCGCGGAGTGATCCGCTCCATCCGAGGGCGGGGAAACCCGCGCTCAATCACATAAAATACAACAATATCAATAAGATGAATGCAAAATGACGCATTCAGGATGAGGAATCATGTCTCCAACCACCATTCTCGAAACCGCGCCCCTGGGCGCGCTCATTCGCTACACCGATAGCACAACGAAACCGCCTGCGCGGTTTACGAAGAAGCTTGCGGCCTGGGAACGCTCGAACGGCGTCGGTCGGCTTGTGAAGAAGGAGCCGCCGCGACCCTATCGGACCTGGACGGCGCCGGCGTCGTTCACGCTGCACGAGGGGAACTTCTCCTCGGACGGGGTCATTCTCGTCACCATCATGCGAACGCATTCGGCTGACAGTGTGTTGACCTTCGAGGTGGCAGAAGAGCCGAAGCCTGGGCAGGTGCGCGTCCTTCTGGATTTTGGCGGCTGCACTGAGCTGTTGCATCTGGCCGAGTCCGTCACGGCTGCCGAACTCTGGATCGCCAGGGAAAGCTATCGCAATGCGCGGCTGGAGATCGTCGGCGAAGAAGACGCTGGCAGGGCAGGGGGCGCGGAGCTTGCCGCCTGAGCCCATTACGAGCCCAAGGGGCCTGCCCAAGCGCTGGCCTCTCACCCATCACGTCCCTCTCCCGCGAGATCGCGGGGCACCATAGGATCCAATCCAACACGGAAGGAGGTCTTCCACGATAAGCCTGCCCGGGAGGCTGGCAGCGAAAGCATCAGCGGGACACCCGGCTCCAATCAGCGGTCGCACCATCCCCCGCTCGCCATTCCCTTCCTTGCCCCGAATCCCGTCTTCGAGATCAACCCGCGAGGGGTCGGACTACGGGCGAGCCCGTGCCGCCGGGTGGATTCGGCCCCGTTTCACTTTTTCGGGCCGAACGCACCCGGTGATGTCAGCCAGTCTTCGGGCCTGCGGGGTCCTGTCGCGCGGGGGATGGTCCTCCGCCTCCAAGACAGGAGCCAAACAGATGTCCCGCAAAGACGCACACGCCTTCGCCGCCTCCCTCGCCGCCACGCTCATGGTCTCGATCGTCGTCTTCCAGGCCGGTGATGGAACCTATGGCGCCGTCCCCGCCGATGAAATCGACGGCGACGAGGTCGTGATCGTCTCGGAATACGATCCCTTCGGGTGAGGCTTTAGCCTCACTTCCCGAGGGCCCAGGCGTGGCACAGGTGTGCACTTGGGCCTAGTAATGTCCCCGTGACCGGGGATAGTCAGTCGGCTAACAATCGCTTCCGACAGTCTGCTTCTACCATGTTCGGGAAGCCTTTTCGTCGATCATCCCTATATGCTGGAAACAGCGGTCACCCCCATGGTGAGCGCTGGTTACATGACGTTCATCAGCGCGGGGTCCATTCCGAACAGGCTGCTGGCGCTGTGCGCTGCCTTTCCGAGCGTCACGCTGCATAGCACGGTAACCGACGCGCCAGGCCAGGCCCTGATGATCTTGATCCCGAAGCTGCATTTGGCCCTTTGGGAACCAAAGTGGATGTCGCTGTCACTCGCTGCCGTCTACCGGCAACCTGAGCGATACTTGAAAACCTGTGGTCCGGCCCGGCCGCGGCGATTGAAGGACAAGGCGGCTGCTGATCCGCTCTGCGATTGCGGCGACGATGGCAAGACCCAGGCCGCTGCCGTCGGAGGTGGCAGAGGCCCGCTCGAAACGCGCTGTCAGCCGGTCGAGTGTTTCGCACGGCACGACCGGGCCGTCATTTGCCACGGTGAACTGGCCAGATGCGGTCAGCGTGACGTCGACCGGGGAAGCCTGTGCTCCGTGACGAAGAGCGTTCTCCACCAGGTTCCGGCACAGGATGGCAAAGGCGTCGGGATCAAGATATGACATGACAGCCATGTCGGGAAGATTCAGCCTGATACGGTCTGGCGTGCCCGTGCGGCCAATATCATCCACCACAATTCTCGCAACGCCCCTCAGATCCGAGCTTTTGTCCATCCTCAATCGCCCGCCTTCTGCCCGCGCCAGTTGCATCATGCGTTCTGTGCGTCGCGTCAGCCTTTTCAGCGTCTCCTCGATGTCGGTCGCACGTTGTGCAGCCGCTCGGTCCTTGGTTTCTGACCTAAGCCTCTGCGCCTGCGCGATCGCTCCCGCGAGTGGTGTGCGTAGCTCGTGAGCGGCATTCGCAGCAAAGCTTCGCTCGGCCTCGAACGCTTCGCGCAATCTGGCCAGCAGGCTGTTCAGGGTGTCAGCCAGCGGGCCGATTTCGGTTGGAAGCCCCTCGTGAGGAACCTGCGAAAGGTCGAGAGCGCCACGTGCGTCCAGCCGCGCACGGAACCGGCGCAGAGGATCAAGGCTGAAGCGAACTGCCAGGATGATCGCGATCAAGGCCACTGGAAGCACGATCAGCAAGGGCAGGCCGAGACCCATCTGGATTTCGCGAGCCACCGACATGCGATGAGCCAGCGGCTCGGCCACGGTGATGCGGATCGTGCCTTGAAGCGCCGCATCGCTGTAGAGACGGTGCGTCGTGGTCTGGCGAAACCCGGGCCCGTCATAGGAGGGGAACACGGTGGGGTCCGCCGCATGCGATTGCAGCAGGACGCGGCCTTCGGCATCGCGCACGAGATAGGTGAAGAACTCGTCGTGCGCACGGATCGGGGCGAGCCGCTGGGTCACACCCTGATCTTCCCGCCCGACGATGTCGGTTACTGCCAGCGGCAGGATCCGCTCCGCTGTCTCACGGAGCGCGCTGTCGAAGACCTCGTCCATTTCGGCCCGGACGATCACGGCCGTCACCGTCGCAGCGAGCAGCCACAGCACCGTCAGCACCAGCCCCACTGATAGGCCGAGCCGCGCCTGAAGGCTTGCGGGCCACCTCATGGCCTGCCCAGGCGGTAGCCCATGCCGCGCTCGGTTTCGATGATTGCGCTCCCCAGTTTCTTCCGCAGGCGGCTGACATGGACCTCGATGGTGTTGCTCTCGACCTCGGCGTCGAAGGCGTAGAGCTTCTCCTCCAACTGCGCCTTGGACAGGAGCTGCCCGGGGCGCGCGAGGAAGGCTTCGAAGAGCGCCCATTCCCGCGCCGTCAGCGGCACATGTCTGCCATCCCGATGGACGCTGCGCGCAGCAAGGTCGATGTCGAGCGGTCCGTGGGTCAGGATCGGGTTGGGGTTGCCGCTGTAGCGCCGCGCGACCGATCCGATCCGCGCCGACAGTTCCGACAGGTCGAAAGGCTTCACAAGGTAGTCGTCTGCGCCCTTGTTGAGGCCTTCGATGCGGTCCGACACTTGGTCGAGTGCGGTAAGAATGATGACCGGCGTCACGTCGCCCCGCGTGCGCAAAGCCTTGAGGAACCCGATGCCACGCCCGTCCGGCAGCATCAGGTCGAGCAGGATTAAGTCGTAGGACGTAGCAGCCATGGCATCGCTTGCCGCATCCAACCGCGTAACCCAATCCACTGACTGGCCATCGGCTGCGATCTGGTCGCGCACGGCAGCGCCGAGGGTCGTGTCGTCTTCGATCAGCAATATGCGCATGGTCGTACCCGTTCTTGTCTGATGTCCCTCCATGATCCGTCTGGCTGACACGAAGCTGAAGCCTGTGGGTCGCGCCCGTTCAGGCTGTCGTCAGTTTCGCAGCGCATGAAGTGCATCAAGAGGCGAGCCACTAGGAGTGTGCCCCATGAAGAAGACATTGACAATTATCGGCTTTCTCGCGGTCTTCCCGGCCGGCGCGGCGCTGGCTGACGACGACTGTTTCGTTCCGATGGCTGATTGGCAGCCGCGCGACGCGGTTGCCCGTCTTGCCGAGGAAAATGGCTGGGCGGTGCGCCGCATCAAGATCGACGATGGCTGCTACGAAATTGACGGCCGGGATGCCCGAGGGCGTGCGATCGAGGTGACGGTCCACCCGGCCACGTTGGAAGTAATCGAGTTCGAGTTTGAAGACGACGATGATGATCGTCGCAACCGCGATCACGAGAGACGCGACGATGACTGATACGGCGCATCGTGATGGTAATGTCTCTGCGCCGGGCCTTCCCACACTCCCTCGGCTTTCCCTCAACTCTCCTCTGGCCTTGACGGGCCCGGTGCTGGTGGCGCTGCCATGCCTGCTGGCGGCTCTGCTCGGGATGAACACCTATGCGCCTTATGGTGCGGATGCAGCATTTGGTATTGCCGTCGGGGCCGCGGCAGTTGTCGCGATGGCACAGACCTTGATCCTCGCCGCACGGCCGCCACTGGTGGAACCATTGTTTGGCGGTCTCGATCGAATGTACCGGGTCCACAAATGGCTCGGCATTTCCGCGATGGTCCTGATGATACTGCACCAGCAGATAGAGCCGGATTTCGAGCGTTTGGTGCGTGAAACCTCCCTAGGGGAACTGGGTGAAGAGGCAGGCGAACTCGCCTTCAACGCGCTTCTCGCCCTGGTTGCTGTCAGCTGGTTCCGGAGATTGCCCTTCATCGGGCTCGAGATTCCCTATCAGCTCTGGCGGTTTAGCCATCGTTTCATGGGAGCTCTTTTTGCTATCGTGGTGTTTCACCAGTTTTTTGTCGATGTGCCTGCTGGGGTGGACCCGACATTCATGTTGGTGCTGAATGCTTTCGGAATCGCCGGAGTTGTCGCCTGGATCTTCACCGAGTTGCTCGCTCCGCATCTACGGCGTAGAGACTTCACTGTCAGCCAGATCAGCCAGACCGGTGACACGACCACCTTGATGCTCACTCCCAAAGGCCGTGCCATGCGGTGGCGGCCCGGGCAATTCGCTTTCGTTCGAGCGCCGGAAGCTGGACTGTCCGAGCCGCACCCTTTCACGATCGCCAGTGCCCCGCGCCCTGATGGCTCCCTGACGTTTTCCATCCGGGCTCTGGGTGGGTGGACACGGAGCCTTCCGGCGACGTTGCGGACCGGAACGCGCGTGCAGGTCGAAGGCCCCTATGGGCGGTTCGATTTTCGCAAGGGCGGTGCGCGCCAGATCTGGCTGGCCGGCGGTATAGGTATCACGCCGTTCCTCGCCTGGGCGGAAAGCCTGACGGAGGCGGAAAGGCGCGACATTCACCTCGTCCACTGTGTTCGAACGCAAGACGAGGCGATCGGGTTGGAGACGCTGCGCGCTGCGGCCGCCCGCAATCCGAGTTTCAGTTTCGAGGTGGTCGTCACGGCGCGCGATGGCAGGCTCACGGCCGAGCGCCTGATCGGCGCGGTCCCTTTCGCGATCCGGCAAGCCGATTTGTGGTTCTGCGGCCCAACCGGTCTGAAGGACGGGATTCTCAAGGGCTTGAAAGCACAAGGCCAAACGCCTCGCCGTGTCCGCTTCGAGCAGTTCGAATTCGCCTGAACGCGGGGCAGGGCGCATAGCCATGCCAGCCCTGTAGCCTGCGCTCGCATCTTTTTGGCCCCGCCATCATCGGCGGGGCCATTTTTTTCCTGACGGCAAGCTGAAGGAGGAATCGCTGGGGCGTCAGGAAGCCCTCAGGTCGACGCGCCAGATTTGTCTCATCAGACGAAAGGAGACCTTGCCATGAAAAAGACCCTGACCCTTCTCGCAGCGACAACGGCGCTGACCGCCGCCATCGGCGTTCCTGCCTGGAGCGCGATGCAGGCCCCGGCCGACAGCATGCTTCGGCCCGTGGCCGCGCTCTTTGACGACGCCTCACAAGACATGCCTCTCATTCTCGCAAGCGACGATGACGACCGCTGGCGGGACGGTTCGCGTCGCGGACACGACAATGACGATGATGATGATGACTGTGACGACGATGATGACGACGACGATTGTCGGGGCGGCGCCCGCAATCCCGCGCCCGCTGGAACGGTCGCTCCTCCTCAGAACGGCCTCTTCGGAAATGGCGCCCCTCCGCAGGTTCAGGTGAACTGAACAGCTCCGAAGCACCCTGAACAAGGATCATTCCCATGAAATCACTTCTCGCAACGCTCGCGCTTACCACGGCGCTGACGCTTCCCGGCCTCGCCATGGCGCGGCCGGTGACGCTGACCACCACCCTCAACAATTATGGCGGTGACGGAGCCTATCTTGCACTTTACGTCACCGACGCCTCGGGCGCCTATGTTGGCAGTCTCTGGATGGCTGGTGGCAAGTCCAAATACTACGAGCATCTGAGCGACTGGTACCGTGCCACGGGCGGCGATACTGCGCAGGTCAACGGCATTACCGGGGCCAGCGTCGGCGCGGGCCGCAGTCTTGAGATCACGCTTGATCTGGCTGATGCGCTGTTCGATGCGGGCTACACGCTCCACATCGACGCGGCCGTCGAGGACATGCGCGACAGTCCGAACGAGGTGGCGGTGCCGCTCACGACCGACGGCGCGGGCACGCCGGTGCGCGGGCGCCGGTACGTTGCCAGCTTCGCCTACGACATGTGAGGATCGGGGCCATGATCCGTGCACTCCATCGCTGGCCGGGTCTTCTGGCCCTCGCGCTCGTCACGATTCTCGCGCTGAGTGGCGCGGCACTGTCGGTCTTCCCTGCGGCCGAACGGCTTGCCGCCCTGCAGCCGGAGACCGGGCTCACGGTCGCCGCCCTCGCGGACCGCATTCGGGCGGTCCATCCGGGCGTGGAGCAGATCCGCCGGTCGCCCTCGGGCCGGATCACTGCCTACTGGTTCGATCAGGGCGCGCCGGGGGCCGCCGTGATCGACCCGGCGACGGGTGAGGGCGTGGCCTCGGCCGACCCGAACCAGGCCGAACGCTGGCTCACCAACCTTCACCGCTCGCTCTTCCTCGGGGACGTCGGCCGCATCGCCATGGCCGCAGGGGCTGCCGCGATGCTGGTCCTCTCGCTCTCCGGCGCGGCGCTGGTCGCGCGGCGGGCGGGAGGCTGGCGACACTGGTTCGCGCGCTTGCGCGGACCGCTTGCCGGGCGGCTGCACGTCGAGATCGCCCGGATCGCCGTCGTCGGCTTCGTTCTGTCTTCCACGACCGCCCTCTGGATGACGGCGTCGACCTTCGATCTCCTGCCGGATGGCGGCGCCATCCCGGCCATGCCGACCGAGGTCAGTGGAGCGACGGGGTTTGCGCTGGACCGGATGGCCACGCTGCAGCAGACGCCCGTCGCCGAGTTGCGCGAACTGAGCTTTCCCTATCCCGGCGACGCTACGGACGTCTTCACGCTGAAGACCGACCGTGGGACCGGGTATCTCGATCAGGGCACCGGGGCGCTGCTGGCCTGGACTGACCTGACCGGGTGGGAACGCGTTTCGGAAACCATCTACATGCTGCACACCGGACAGGGCGCGGCGACGCTTGGCCTCGTTTTGGGCCTGATGGCGCTCGGCGTCCCGGCCATGGGCGTGACTGGCGTTGTCGTCTGGCTCGCGGGACGGAGGGGGCGGCCGCGCATCCGAGGCAATCAGCCCGCGGGACGTGCCGAGACGATCCTGCTCGTCGGCAGCGAGGGCGGCAACACCTGGGGATTTGCGGCCACGCTCCACACCGCACTGACGCAAGCCGGGCAGAAGGTACACACAACACCGATGTCGGCCTTCGCGCCAGAACGCTACGCTATGGCCCAGCGGATCATCCTGCTCGCCGCGACCTATGGCGATGGTGCCGCGCCGGCTTCGGCGAAGGGCTTTCTCGACCGGCTGAACGCCACAGACCGAGCGCCCGACTTTCCGATTGCCGTTCTCGGCTTCGGCGACCGTAGCTTTCCGGCCTATTGCGCTTTCGCCAAGGACGTCACGGCAGCGGCAAAGGCGAAAGGTTGGCCCGAGCTTCTGCCGCTCGACACGATCGACCGGCAATCGCCGCAGGATTTCGCGCGCTGGGGCCGCGCGCTTGGCGAGATGCTTGGCATACCCCTTGACCTTGCGCACCAACCCGTCTTGCCGCGCACCGAACAATTGACCCTCGTCTCGCGGCGCAACTACGGGGCTGAGATGCAGGCGGGGGCCGCGATCCTGCGCTTTGCCCTGCCGCGCGCAACACTATGGCAGCGGCTGACGGGCGCGGGCTTCGCCCGGTTCCGGGCAGGCGACCTGATCGGCGTCCTGCCGCAGGGCAGCCCCGTGCCGCGGCTTTATTCGCTGGCCTCGGGTCAGGCCGACGGGTTCGTCGAAATCGTGGTGCGCAAGCATCCGGGCGGCCTTGCCTCGGGCCAGCTGACATCGCTGGAACCGGGCGATACCGTCACGGCTTTCCTGCGGCGCAATCCCGGCTTTCACGCCGGTCGCGGTCGCACCCCGCTGATCCTGATCGGGGCGGGCACCGGTGTCGGGCCGCTGGCGGGCTTCATCCGCAGCAATGCGCGGCACAGGCCCGTGCACCTGTTTTTCGGGATGCGGCATGCGGACAGCGATTTCTTCTATGGCGAAGAGATGCCCGGCTGGCAGGCTGAGGGGCGGTTGACCCGGCTTGTCACCGCCGTCTCGCGCGGCGCGCGGCGCAGTTATGTGCAGGACGCCTTGCGCGCCGACGCGGCGCAGGTGGCCCGGCTTATCTGCGACGGGGCGCGTGTGATGGTCTGCGGCGGGCGCGACATGGCCACGGGCGTGAGCGATGCGTTGGCCGAGATCCTCGCACCTGCCGGGCTTACGCCCGCAGTCCTAAAGACAGAGGGGCGGTATGTCGAAGATGTCTACTGAGCGCGCGCGCATCGCCCTGAACGGCCCCACCATGGGCACGCGCTGGTCGGCGCTGTTCTTCGCGGATCGGGGCCGCGACACGGATGCAATCCGTGCCGCCCTTCAGGCGGCTGTCGACGAGGTGGACAAGCAGATGTCGACGTGGAACGCGGAGAGCGCGCTCATGCGGATCAATGCGGCGCCGGTGGACGATTGGGTGGTGGTGCCGGAGCAACTGCGGGCGGTCCTGCGCCTCGGGCTCGAGATCGGGCGCGCCTCGGGCGGGGCCTTCGATATCGGCATGGGCGATGCGGTGACGGCCTGGGGTTTCGGGCCCGGGGCCGCCGCGCCCGAGGGTATCCGCGCCGTGATGGACGCCCCCCGCCGCCCGGCGCAGGAGGTGCTGGAGATCGAGGGGATGCAGTTGCGCAAGACCGCGCCCATTGCGCTGGATCTGAACGGCATCGCCAAGGGCTATGCCGTCGACCGGCTCGCCGAGACCTTGCGCGATCATGGGATTGCCGACGCCCTTGTCGGCATCGACGGTGAGATGCGTGCCATGGGCCTGCGCCCCGATGGCGAGGCATGGATCATCGCGGTAGAAGCGCCGGACCCTGATCGCCGGACGCCGCATTCGGTTCTGGCGCTGCAGGACGCCGCCGTGGCGACCTCCGGTGACTACCGCCATTGGGTCGAGGTTCAGGGGCGCCGCCTGTCGCATACCATGGATCCGAGACGTGGCGCGCCGCTGATCGCCTCACCGGCCTCCGTCACCGTGGTGGCCCGCACCTGTGCCGAGGCCGATGCTTGGGCGACGGCGCTCATGGTGCTCGGTGCGGAGAGGGGTGCGGACCTCGCGAGACAACGTGGACTCGACGCCCTGTTTCTTCTGCGCGATGATGACGGCAATGCAATGGGCGTGGGAGTCGGGCGTCTTTTTTCCGAAGAACCAGCGGCAATCGCCTCAGCCGGGGGAAGATGAGCCGCATGGAACAGACCCGTACCGATCGCTTCAAGACCGCACTCCTGCTGATGGCCGCAACCGGGCTGATCGTGGGACTCGCATTCTACCTTGCGGGCCAACCAGAGATCGCGACCCTGATCTGGATTGCAGGAGTTGTTCCCGCGCTGGCAGCGCTTGTGGTCGAAATCGTCCGGAGCATTGGGCGCGGCGAGGTGGGCCTCGATATCGTTGCCGCGCTGTCGATGTCGGCGGCGCTTGTCTTCGGCGAGACCTTGGCTGCGGCTGTCGTCGCAGTCATGTATTCTGGAGGCACTTTCCTCGAAGCCTTCGCTGAGGGCCGTGCACGTCGTTCGATGAAGGATCTTTTATCCCGCGTACCCCGGACCGCGACGCGGCACCGGAACGGCGGTCTTGAGGATGTGCCTCTCGAGGAGATCGCACCGGGCGATCGCCTGCTGATCCGGCAGGGTGATGTCGTTCCCGTGGACGGCACGGTGGCGTCCGACACCGCCTTCCTCGACACCGCGGCGCTGACGGGTGAGTCCCTGCCAGTCCGGCTGGCGCGCGGGGCCGACGCCATGAGCGGATCGACCAACGCGGGCGAGGCCTTCGACCTGACGGCGACGCGCGAGGCCAAGGACAGCACCTATGCCGGGATCGTTCGTCTAGTGGAGGAAGCGCAGGCGTCCAAAGCGCCGATGTCCCGGCTGGCCGACCGCTGGTCGCTGGGCTTTCTGGTCGTCACCGTCAGTATCGCCTTCGCGGCCTGGTGGTTCACAGGCGATCCGATCCGCGCGGTCGCCGTGCTGGTGGTCGCCACGCCCTGTCCGCTGATCCTTGCCGTGCCGGTCGCACTGGTCGCGGGTCTCTCGCGTGCGGCGCATTTTGGCGTTTTGATCAAGGGCGCAGGGCCGCTCGAGACAATGGCGCGCATCCGTACGCTGATCCTCGACAAGACGGGGACGCTGACAGATGGCCGTCCGCAGATCATCTCGATCGACAGCCACGATGGCATGACCGAGGACGACATCCTCCGCCTTGCCGCCGCGCTCGATCAGGCATCGAAACACCCTGTGGCGCAGGCCATCGTCGCTGCCGCAAAGGCGCGGGCCTTCACACTGCCCGTTCCGACAGAAGTGGCTGAGATCCCGGGCGAAGGGGTCTTGGGTCGTGTGGAGGACCGCGAGGTGATCGTCGGCGGCGACGGCTTCGTGGCGTCCCGTGTCGGGCGGATGGTGGGCGATCACCCCGCCAAGGGCGCCGGATCGGTCCTTGTCGCAGTGGCAGTTGACGGTCACATGGCCGGGCACCTCGTCATGTCCGACCCGCTGCGCGAGGGAGCGGGTGCCATGCTGGACGGTCTGCGCCGTCAAGGGATCGCGCGCATCCTTCTGGCTACTGGCGACCGCGCGGACGTGGCCGAGCGCGTGACCGAGGGGCTGGGCCTCGACGGGCTGCGGGCCGGTCTGACGCCGGATCAAAAGGTGTTACTGGTGCTTTCCGAGCATAAACACGGGCCGGTGATGATGGTGGGTGATGGTGTCAACGACGCGCCCGCCCTGGCCGCAGCCGATGTAGGCGTGGCAATGGGGGCACGGGGCGCCGCGGCCTCGGCCGAGGCCGCCGACGTG
>NZ_JAMDHK010000006.1:181821-216136 GCF_024721115.1 Salipiger pentaromativorans
CCTCGCGGCGGATAGCGGTCGAAAGCGTTGTCGCCGGGATCGGCCTGTCTGTCATGGGCATGATCGCGGCCGCTTTCGGCTACCTCACGCCGGTCCAGGGCGCGCTCCTGCAAGAAGTGATCGACGTTGCCGTGATCCTGAACGCCCTGCGCGCGCTGCGCATCGCGCCGCAGGAGCCAGCTACGGGCAAACCACAGGCCATCACGTCAGAGCAAGGTGACATCGTTCAAGGAGCCACGCCATGAGCCGTCTATCACATTCTGAAATCCATATGGTGCATCGCATCGGCTGGTTGCGGGCCGCCGTTCTCGGAGCCAACGATGGTCTTGTCTCGACCGCGAGCCTCGTCGTCGGCGTCGCGGCCGCAGGCTCCGGCAAGCCCGAGGTCATGATCGCCGGGCTGGCCGGGCTTATGGCTGGTGCGATGTCGATGGCGGCGGGGGAGTATGTCTCGGTCAGCTCGCAAACTGACGCCGAACAGGCGGACCTCGCCCGAGAGAGCCGTGAACTCGAGGAAACGCCCGAGGCCGAGCTCGAGGAACTAACCCTGATTTATGTTGAAAGGGGGCTGGACGGCGACCTGGCGAAAAAGGTTGCCGTGCAACTGACTGAACGCGACGCGCTCGGATCGCATGCGCGCGACGAGCTCGGCATTTCGGAAACCTTTACCGCCCGCCCTATCCAGGCGGCTCTGGTGTCCGCACTGACCTTCGCCGTTGGGGCGGTGCTGCCCCTGATCGTCGTGCTGCTGGTCTCGGAGGCGCAGATCGCTCCCCTGGTGGCGGGATCGACGATCCTTGGCCTTGCGGTTCTTGGCGGATTGGGCGCTTCGGCCGGCGGCGCAGGCGTCGTCCGTGGGGCCACGCGGGTCACGCTATGGGGAGCGCTTGCAATGGCGGCGACAGCCGGGGTCGGTGCGCTGTTCGGGGTCGCCGTAGGCTAGAGTCAATGGGGTGTACCCGAACCCCGCTCCGGCTGCTTGTTGCGGCAACGCTCGTCAACATCGTGCTGATCATCGAGGTGCCACAGATCGAGTCGCAGCGCGTGGGGTCAGAAACCCATGTCCGCAAATGGGTCATGCTGGACGAGATCAACACCGATATTCTGGAGCGGTCCTATGTCTGGGAGGACCGCACGCCCATCGGCACGTTCAGTTCCGTCTTCACATCCAAAATCCAGTCCAGCCTGATCGCGCTTGCCAGGTCGGGCGGGGCATCGATTGTTGATCGGCTGAAGTAGTCTCAATCACCGCAGGGGCTACCCAGCTTCATTTGTTCCCATCGATCCATTTTGACATCAGCCCCTTGTCGCGGAAACACTCATCCGGGACGGCGCGGCGTTTGATCCGGGCGAGACGCTCGGCGAAGGCGACCTGCTTCGATGTCGGGCGGCTGTCCTGCGCGCCCGGGTTCAACTTGGCTTGTGCGTCGATCCAGGCGCTCAGGGACCGCCGATCTTGCTGAACCTCCCACGGCAAAAGCGTCTGGGTGCGCAAGGCCAGCGCGCGCGCATAGGCGATCTGCTTGGGCGTCGCGGGCAGGGCGTAAGTGGTGCTTTCCATCGGGGATCTCCCTTCTTAGCGTGGTTCTTAAAATAGAACATAACAGGAACAAAATCAAGCCACCTGCGGAAATCATGGGGTTTGAGAGGAAGAGGAGGGCCGGGGGAGGTCAGGCCTGAGGATGCCCGAAAGAGGGTGTCCGGGCCTGATCCTGTTCCTCATTGGGGTCTGATGCCGGAAAGTGCAGGATTCTGCGTTCTCATGAGCTTCGCATTTAACAATCTCCGGCATCAGATCCCTAAAGAGTGAAAGTGTCCTTCGGGTTTTGTGACTGATGGATGAGGGCCTTCGGGGTCCCTCAGATGGGTCCGGGCCGGGTTCCGGTCTGCCGTTCCTGATGAAGGGCATTCCCATGCAAACAGGTGTCTTGCGCGTGTTACGCGCGACCGCCGCCTCGTGGTGGCGGCACAAGGAACTACGCCGAACCGGCCAGACGGGCCAGGCACTGCAGCTCGAGCGTGAGACCGTCCTGCGTGATCTCGGCTATCTGAAGCAGGCGGCGCCATTGCCAAACGCGCACGTGATCTGCGGGGAGGGTGGGACATTCCTCCATCTCGGTTGGACCACCGTTTCGACCTTCGCGCCGATCGAGCGCTTTCCCTTGGCCACTCTTGCGGTCGCACGAGGGACGCCCTTCATCGATATCCGACCCGTCACCGATGTCATTGCCTTCGCGAGACTGCCGCGGGTGGCGCGGGACGGATCGGTCGACCCTGATCCTTGCGGTTCTGGCAGATCCGTCTCGCTGACCGCCTACATCGACATGGTCGAAGCCCTCGGTGCCAGGATCGCCAACGATCCGCGCCCCTGTCGGTCAACCTAGTCACCACTCCCTCTCACCAAAACTCGAAAAGGAGGCCAACCATGGCCCGATCCCGTACGCCCAAATTCGATGCCTCAGAGGTCATCACAAACGAAATCATCCGCATCATCGAGCGCGGCGTCCTGCCGTGGCGCAAGCCCTGGACCGCAGGTGGCAGCTCTCGTCCCCTGCGCGTGGGCGGAGAACCCTACCAGGGAGTGAACAACTTCCTGCTGACGATGCGGACCGTGATGGCGGGCCACAGCTCTCCCTTCTGGATGACGCTGCCGCAGGCCAATGCGTTGGACGCAAAGGTCCGCAAGGGCGAGAAGTCCTCTGTCGTCGTTTACTACGGTCAAAGCCGGAGAGACGCCGGCGATGAGCATGTTCACAGCGACGGGGATGATCACTCCGAGGAAGCCCGTATCTTCCGCTTCCAGAAATCCTACCGCGTGTTCAATGCCTGTCAGATCGAGGGCTTGCCCAAGAGCTTCTATCCGGACCCCGAGCCAGCGCCTGAACATCCGCCGTCCGAGCCCATCCCGCATATGCAGACGTTTTTCGATGCCATCGACATCACGACCGTCTTCACGGGCACGGAAGCCTACTACCTGCCGCCGGTGGACAAGGTCTACATGCCATCGATTACGCGGTTTCAGGACCCGCGCAATTTCTACGGGGTCTGGGCCCATGAGCTGGCCCATGCCACGAAGGCCCCCCATCGACTGAACCGTGATTTCGGGCTCTCGAAATTCGGCAATACCTCCTACGCGCGCGAGGAGATCGTCGCAGAACTGACCTCGGTGTTCCTGGGACAAACGCTCGGCTTCACGGCCCATACGCTCGAGATGAATGCCGCCTATCTCCACAACTGGTTGCGCGTTCTTCGGTCGGACAAGGGTGCGATCTTCAAGCACGCCGCGGATGCGCAGCGCGCCTGTGATTACCTGATCGCACGGTCAGAGGCGGGCAGGGCAGGGCGCAGCGCCGAGGCTGCTTGACCATACGGAGAACGGAGACTCGCATGTCACGTAAAGAACCCAAGACGCTGCGGGTGGCCTGCTTCAACGACGGCCGCCGCAAGATCATCTCCTTCAAACGCGGTGCCTATTGGTGGAGCGCGTCTGAGGGCGCGTATCCGCTCTCGGCAGCGCTCGAGAGCATCACGGACCAGGGCGGCTGGATCGAAACCATCCCCAACCCGAATTACAGACCCAAGGGGCTGTTCGGGTAGGGCACCTTCTGCTTCGGTCCTTCCGCCAAGCGGAAAAGAAAAAGCTGGCTTTGGGAAGGGTGTTTCAACTTCTCAAAGGAGATCCCTATGTCCATGATCGTTCAACCCCAGCCAGACCGTCCAGATCCGACCGTGATCGCGGCGCAGAACGACGCGTTTCGCAAGCTCGCCTGCCTCGGTGTGCCGCCCGCGCAGCCCATCCAAGGCCGCATGCATGTGACCCGCTCGCTTATGGAGGCCGGTGACGGCTTCATGGCCGAGGCGGTGAAGGCCACGGGCATGTTCGAGACCTTCGAGCCCGAGAACGATCCCGAAGGATGGCACGATTTCGGGGCGGTCGAGGTCCGCGGCGAGACCGTGTTCTGGAAAATCGATCTCTACGAGGCGGATTCGGATTTCCGCTATGGTGCCGAGGCCCCGGACAATCCCGCCACCACCGTGCGCGTGCTGACCATAATGCTGGCGCGCGACTGGTAGGGCAGGGGTTAGCCTCAATACCCACACAACCGACACGGAAGGCCCGCTGCCCCTCAAAGGGAGAGTGGGCCTTTTGTCGTGGTGATCCCTGAAGCCGGGGATTGGTCACGCCCGCGCGCGCGGGCCACAGCTCACCCATCTGGAAGGATATCCCATGACCACAAGCTTTGCCCCCCTCACCGTCGCCATCGGCGATCTTGTCGCCCACCCCGCCAATGTGCGCAGCAACGCACCGGAAACCTATGACCCCGAGAACATCGCGCATCTCAAGGCCAGCATCGCTGTACTGGGCCTCCTGCAACCACTCCTCGTCCAGAAGCTCGACGGCAAATACGCCGTGCTGGCGGGCGGGCGTCGTCACGCCGCGCTGAAGGAGCTGATCGCCGACAAGGCCACCAAGGGGTTCACGGCGAAAACCAAGGTCGACTGCCGCCTTGTCCCTGAGGACTGCGACGTCACCACGGCTCTGTCGCTCGCCGAGAACATCACGCAAGCGCCGATGAATGCCATCGACGAATTCGAGGCCTTCGCGCGGATGATGGAGGTCGACGGCCAGACGCCCGAGACCATCGCAAAGACCTTCGGCACCACGGTCGCTGCCGTGAAGGGGCGTCTGCGCTATGGCCTGATCCACCCCGACATTCGCGCGGCGGCCCGGGCCAAGACGATCACGCTCGACACGATGAAGGCCTTTGCCGAGCATCCGAGCCAGGAGGTGCAGCGCGAGGTCTTCGAGGCGCTCACGAAAGACGGCGGCTATTTGCAGGCCTATACCGTGCGGCAGACGCTCAAATCCCGCGGTGTGCAGGTCAGCGATGATATCGGGGCCTTCGTGCGCGCGGACTACGAGGCCCGCGGCGGCGCCGTCGCGGCTGACCTTCTGGAAGAGCATTCCGTGCTGGAGGATGCAGCGCTGGTCGAGACCATCTTGCTCGAGAAGCTCGGTGCTGCTGCCGAAGAGGCCCGCATAAAGCTGGGCTTTGCCTGGGCCGATGCGATGGTCCGCTATGATTACGCGACCATGGCCGACTACGGCCGCGTTTATCCCGGCCAGATCGAGCCTGATGAGGCTGCGCAAAAGCGCATCGATGAGATCACCGCCGAACTCGAGAAACTGCAGCTCGAGATGGAGGATGAGGGGCTCGAAGACGACGCTTACAATGCGCTCTACGACCGGGTGGACGCTCTGGAAGAGGAAGCCCGCGATCTGCAGGAGGCCTACAGCGCCGAGGATCTCGCCCGTGCAGGCGTGATTGCGTCTTGGTCGAACGGGCAGATCACGCTCCATGTGGGCCTCGTCCGTCCGGAGGACATCGTGAAAGAAGAGGGCGCGCCCAGTTCCTCGACCAACTCCACCGGAGAGGAGGCCCCCGACGCTGGTGAAATCACCTACCCGGCGTCGCTGGCTGAGGATCTCAAGACCGAGCGGGCCATGGCCCTTGGCGCCGCGATGGCGCTGCATCCCGAGGCCACGCTCGATCTGACGCTCTTCAAGCTGGTGAGCGACGTCCTGGGCACCGGCATGAGTGTTACGCAGGCGATCAAGATCGAGGCCCGCAAGGAATACCGCAGCCACGCCAAGATGGACGAGATCGACGAGACCTCGCTTGAGCAGGTGGCGGCGGTCCACGATGCGCTCGACCTCTCGTGGCTCGATGACGCCCGGTCTCCCGCCGATCAGTTCGCGGCCTTTCGCGCGCTCGATGCGGGTGAGAAGGCCAAGCTCGTCGCCTATGCCACGGCCAGCACCACGCAGTCCTGCTTCGCGCGGGACCGGCAGCGCGACAGCCTGATGCATGACTTCGAGATCGAGATCATGCCCGACATTCGCGCCCACTGGACGCCGAACGCGGCGCTGTTCAATCGCTTCAAGAAGGCCTGGCTCCTGAAGATCCTCGGCGAGGAACTGGGTCTGGCCCAGGAGGCGGTGACGCTGGCCTCATCGAGCAAGAAGGAAATCGTCGCCTTCTGCGACAAGCTCTTTGCAGAGCCCTTCGCCACGCTGACGGATGCGCAGCGCGCTGCCGTGGCCGCCTGGTGCCCGCCGATGATGCAGACCGCAGGTGTCGCCTGCGATGATGCAGAGCCCAATGCGGAAACCCTCGAGCCTGACAGCGAGGTCGCGCAGGCGGCCTGAGTCCTCACGCGACCCGCGCAAGCCCTCTCGCCCGCGCGGGTCTATCTTCTCATACCCAACGGAAAGACATCCCCATGGCTATTCTCAAGTTCTCCGCCTCCGCCGTGGCGGCGCAGATCGCTCATGCGCGCGCCTGCAAAACCTTCCTGCCCAACTGGAACGGGCCCGTGGACAGGCCGGCCCTGATCCTCATCGTCGGCAATGGTGTGCATCTGCGCTCAAACGGCATCGATGGTACGACCACCCGTATCGTCACGACCGAGCAGGCCGATCCCTCCTTCGCCTTCGCCGAGGGCATGAACCCGTTTTGGGACAGCGACTGGATGGCGCAGCGCCGCATGGCGTTCCGTGATATGACCGGCCAGTTCTACACCGACATCTTGGATGACGTGCAGGTGCTCATCGATCGGGGGCAGGGGGCGATCCGGCTCGCCACCGATGGCCACAGCATCCGCGTCTTCGTGCGCCGAGCGTCGGACTATCTCATCGGCGGGACCTACGAGGTGCCCTCGGGCCTCGGCGGCACGTTCCGGGTCATCCTCAAGGATGCCTGCGATACCTTCGCGATCGTGCAGAACTGCGGCAATTGCGAGGATTTCGACGCCATGCAGCCCTACCGCGTGCCGCTCGATGCGCTGATGGAAATCGATGACCGGAGGGCGGCGTGATGGGTTGGCTCTTCTATACCGACGGCCGCGTCCAGACCTACGCGGATGAGAAAGCGGAGATTGCTCGGCTGTGCACCTTCGAGGGCGAAAGGCGCAAGACGGAACTGGTCAAAGCCTGCAAGGTGGGCTCCACCTGGTATGCGGCGGCAAGGGTCACCAATCTCGACGGCACCCAGGTCGAGGACACGACCTATGTGACCGATGCGGATGGGTCGATCACTTTTGGGGCTGTCTTCCTCACCCGATACGATGACGGCTGCTGGGGCTACAAGGACATGGAGGAAAGTGCGGGGCCGGTCGAATCCCGCGCGCCACTGAGCCTGTTGGCCCTGCTGTCCGAGCTGAAAGATCCGGACAGCTACGCTCATGCTTGGCGGCAGCGCTGTCAGAACTGGGCCGCGATTCCCGACTACGCCGAAGGCGACAAGATCAGGCTCGCAGCGCCTGTGATGCTCTCCGATGGCAGCACCTGCCAGATCGTCACAGCGACGCACTACAGGCGCGGGCGGCAAAAGCGCCGCTGTTATCGCATCGAGGAAACCGGCGCGCTCGTGCGCCTGTCGAAGGCCTCGCTTGCGGGCTCGGAGCTGCTCAGTTCCGCGAAAGGTGCGGCTAGCCCGGTGCTGGCGGAGTTCCTGGCGGGGCGAAATTAGGTCCTGCGCCGGACGGGTCATCGACCTGCCCGGCGACAGCAGATCCTGCGGCTTGTCTTGACATGGCAATGCAAATGCATTACCTAGCGCAAGCAGCAAAGACCCCCATTCTTTCAGGAGACTGCCATGACAGCCCTCGCACAAGATGTCTCGAAGCTCACGGATCGGTATCAGACGACCGTGCCGGCGGGTGTGCGCAAGCAGCTCAAGCTGGGCAAGGGCGACCAGATTCGTTACTGCACCGAGCCGAGTGGCAGGGTCTATATCGAGCCCGTGCGCAGCGACGAGGAAGATCCCGTGCTAGGAGCCTTTCTCGATTTTGTCGAGGCCGATATCAAGGCGCATCCGGACCGCATTCGGGCGTTCGATGGGGCTTTGCATGACCGTCTTGCAGCACTGGTCGGAGACGTTGACGTCGATCTCGATGCGCCGCTATCGCTCGAGGATGAATGAGCGGCGATAGCGTGCCCGCCCAAGCGCCCCTTGTCGTAAACGGATGGTCGATTTATGCGCATCCGCTCTTTCTGGATCAGCTCGAAGGGCTGATTGAAGAGGTCGAGGCGCGTAAGGCACGCGATCCTAAGACCTGGCGCAAGAAAAACCCGACGAAACGGCTGGCCGCCATCTTCAAGCTGGTCACCGAGGCCATACCGGTAGATCCGGGTGCCGCCGCCTTTCGGCAAGGCGGCACACTCGGCGATCACCGCAAGCACTGGTTCCGTGCGAAATTCTTCCAGCAGTATCGGCTGTTCTATCGGTTCAACAGCGATGCGAAGGTCATCGTGGTGGCCTGGGTGAACGACGACAAGACCCTGCGCGCCTACGGCAGCAAGACGGATGCCTATGCGACGTTCAAAGGTATGTTGGAAGATGGCAATCCGCCTGACAATTTCGACGCGCTCTTGAAAGAAGCTGCAGCGGCGGACAAGCGGTTCGAGAAATCCCTTGAAGCGGTGCCCGATCGGTAAGTGGGTCAGCTTGCTGTGACCCTTCGGCATTATCGTTTACGACGCCCCGCTGGAAGATGTAGCTCGGCTGATAATAGGGTCGGAGAAAGCACAATGGACGAAACGGAAAAGGATAGGCAGCACCTCGGGCTAGAGGAGCAATGCGCGCCTGACCTGACGGGGCACCGTTTCCCAATTGCTGTGCACGTTGCAGACATGCCCGATGACCTCGGCAAGCTGCTGGATATCGGGCTCGAGGAGCATTTCCGTGGCGGCTGATGTCAATTCGTATGACGCGTGGTTTCGCGCGAAGGTGCAGGCCGCGCTGGAGGAGGAATGCACGGGAACATCTCAAGTTCAGGTGATGCAGGCCGCACAGGCATTGATTGATGCGAAACGGGAGGTCGAACCCAAGTCCTGACCAAGCCTTGGAGGTCAGCGCGGTCTAACCCAGTCATCCTGAAAAGCGAAAGCGGGCTTTTTGTCCTTTGGAACTCAGACCCTGATCCAAAGGAAACCCCCATGACCAAGCCCAAACCGGCAAATCCGGCTCTCTCAATCTCCGACGCTAACCTCGCCTCTGCCATCGCGCAGATCGGCACGGAAATCGACAACCAGCCCCTGCGCAGTTCAGCGCTCGCGCGTATCATGCGCGAGACGTTCCATGGCAGTGATGCCGGCGGTGCCTGGGACTGGCGCATGGCATATGACCTGATGCAGGCCGCGGCTGTTCAGGTGCTGCTGCGTGGGGAAGGTGCTTCAGGTGACATCGCCGCTGCAAGGCTGCTTGCCTCGCGGCTCCTGACGGAAACCCGCCGCTCCGAGCAGCAGATCCGGCTGCAGCAGTTTTCCACGCCGCTGCCATTCGCGGCGCTGGTCTTGCGGGCCGCGGCGATCCGCAAGGGCGAGACCGTGCTGGAGCCGTCGGCGGGCACCGGTGCCCTGGCTGCTTTCGCCGCCCGGGCCGGTGCCACGCTTTTGCTCAACGAGATCGACCCCTTTCGTCAGCGCCTCCTGCGCGCGGCTTTCGGTGGCGAGGTGACGGGCCATGACGGTGAGCATATCGACGATCTGCTGCAGACGCCGGTTCTACCCGACGTCGTGGTGATGAACCCGCCCTTCGCCTCCTCGGTCGATCGCTCCCGAGACAAGCACATCGCCGCCAAGCATCTCATCGCGGCTGCAAAGCGTCTCGCGCCCGGCGGGCGACTTGTGGCGATCATGCCGCAGGGGTTCACGCCCGAACGCGATGCCGCGCATTGGTCCCGCGCCTGCGGTCTCCTGACGCCGCGCTTGGCATTGACGATGCCGGGGCAGGTCTACCGCAAGCTCGGCACCTCTGTGGAAACCCAGCTGATGGTCTTCGACAAGGTGCAGGAGGACGGCGAGATGATCCGCGCCAGCGTCAGCGACTTGGATGAAGCCTTTCCTTTTGTCGACGCCGTGGCCGCAACCCGGCCCGAGGCGCGCCCCGCCCAAATGGCAGCAGCGATCTCTCATGCTCGGCCGACAGGTTCATCATCTGTCTCGCGCAAGACCGCCTCTGCGCCTATCGCCGCCTCCAAAACCCCGACCAATACCGTTGTCCCGCTCAGTTTCACCAGCTTCTCTGTCCCGCGCGACAACACGCCTGTCTCGGACATCTATGCGCGCTACCGCCCGCAGCGGATCGAGATCGCGGGCGCACAGGAACATCCCACGCCGCTGGTGGAAAGCATCGCCATGGCCTCGGTCGCGCCACCCGTGCCTACAGGCGGGGCCAGTGCGGAATTGCGCCTGCCCGCGCGACTGATCGAGGAGGGACATCTCTCTGAGGCGCAGCTCGAGACCATCATCATGGCGCATGATGCCCATGGGCGTGATCTGCCCGGTCGGTTTACCATCGATGACGACCAGACCAAGCTGACGCGCGCCGATGATGACCCGGAAGCACGTGCCTATCGCCTTGGCTATTTCCTCGGCGACGGCACCGGTTGCGGCAAGGGCCGCGAATGCGCAGGGCTCATTCTCGTGAACTGGCTTTCCGGGCGCAGGAAGGCGATCTGGGTCTCCAAATCCGCCACGCTCATCGAGGACGCCATCCGCGACTGGACCGATCTCGGCGGCTCGCCAGCCGACATCCAGCCGCTCTCCAAATGGAAACCGGACCAGCCCGTCCCGATGGGCGACGGCATCCTCTTTGTCACCTACGCCACGCTGCGGTCCGCGGGCAAATGCGGCACCACGCGACTGAGCCAGATCCTCGACTGGATGGGCGAGGGGTTCGACGGCGTGCTGGCTTTTGATGAGGCCCATGCCATGCAGAATGCGGCGGGGTCCGAGCAGGGCAGGGGGGTCAAACCCTCCCAGCAGGGCCTTGCTGGTTTGCGGCTGCAAATTGCGGCACCGCGCGCGCGGGTGTTCTACATCTCCGCCACGGGAGCGACGAGCGTGCACAATCTCGCCTATGCCGCGCGTCTCGGTCTCTGGGGGCAGGGGCCCGAATACCCCTTCCCGAGCCGCGAGAGTTTCGTCTCGGCCATGGAGGCGGGCGGTGTCGCCGCCATGGAGGTGGTCGCACGCGATCTCAAGACGCTCGGTCTCTACACGGCCCGTGCTCTCAGCTTCGATGGCGTGGAATATGATGTGCTCGAACACGCGCTGACCCCGGCTCAGATCGAGATCTACGACGCCTATGCAGGTGCGTTTCGGACGATCCACCACAATCTCGAGGCGGCACTGACCGCGACTGGCGTCAATGACGCCTCGGGGGAGACCAATGCCTCGGCCGCACAGGCTTCGGCCAAGTCCCGCTTCGAGAGCACGAAGCAGCGCTTCTTCAACCATCTCCTGATGGGCATGAAGGCGCCGACCATCATCCGCGCCATCAAGGACGATCTGGCGGCGGGCAATGCTTGCGTCATCCAGGTGGTCTCAACGGGTGAGAGCCTGCTGAAACGTCGGCTTGAGACGATGGACGCGGGAGACGAGCTCGTCGAGGGTGCCTTGACGCCGCGCGATTACGTTCTGGGCTACCTCGAACAGGCCTTCCCGATTCATGCGCAAAAGCTGGTCGAGATCGACGGCAATATGGTGGCGGAACCCTTGCGGGATGAGACCGGCGCACTGGTTGTCTCGCGCGAGGCGCTCGCTCTGCGCGATGCGGCCATGATGGAGTTGATGACGCTGGCGCCGATCCCCTCGGTGCTCGATCAGATCCTCTGGGTCTTTGGCGACGAGGCCGTCGCTGAAGTGACGGGCCGATCTATTCGGCCCCTCAAGGCCGAGGATGGTCATCTCTTCATCGAAAAGCGCGCCGCCAGCAGCAATTCCTCCGAGACCCAAGCCTTCATGGACGGCGAAAAGGATATCCTGATCTTCTCCGATGCAGGCGGCACGGGCCGCTCCTATCACGCGGCGCAAACGGCCAAGAACCAGAAGCGGCGGCGGCATTATCTGCTGGAGCCCGGCTGGCGCGCCGATGCGGCCATCCAGGGACTGGGCCGCACGCATCGCTCGGCCCAGGTCAGCGCGCCCTTCTTTCGGGTCTGCACATCCGATGTGCATGGCGAGAAGCGCTTCACCTCGACGATCGCCAAACGCCTCGACCAGCTGGGGGCGCTCACCAAGGGCCAGCGCGAGACCGGCTCGCAGGGCATGTTCCGCGAGGAGGACAATCTCGAAAGCCCGATCGCGCGGGCGGCTTTGCGAGGATATTTCGCCGATCTCGCCGCCGGGCGCGCCGAGGCGATGAGCTACGAGAGCTTCACCGATTGGACAGCCCTGCGGCTGATCGACAAGGACGGTGTGCTGCTCGAAGAGCTTCCCCCGATCCAGCGGTTTCTGAATCGGGTGCTTGCCCTTCCCATCCACATGCAGAACGCACTCTTTGCGGAGTTCATGGCGAGAATATCCGATCAGACTGAGCGGGCGCGCGCGGCGGGCACGCTCGATCTCGGTGTGGAAACCCTGCGTGGCGAAAAGATCGAACAGGTCTCCGCCGAGGATCTCTGGACCTGCCCGAAATCCGGCGCGGTGACGCGGATCATCGGGCTCGAGGTGACCGACCCAGTCTATATCCGGGGCGCCGACGAGGCCATGTCGCGCAATCCCGACAAGCTGCCGATGGTCAATCGCGCCTCCGGTCGCGCGGCGCTCATCTCGGCACGTCCGATGCAGATGTATGACGAGGACATTGTCATGCTGATGCGCAAGGCGGCGCGGCCCAACGGGTCGAGCTACCTCGAGGAAACGCGGTTCGCGTCCTCGGCCTGGGAAGAGATCGGCAGGCCCGAGTTTGCAGGGCTTTGGGATGCCGAGGCTGCGTCCCTGCCAAAAACCACCACGACCAAGCTCTACCTGCTAACTGGGCTGCTGCTGCCGATCTGGAAGGACATCCCGACCACCAACGAGCGAATCTATCGCGTCACGCCGGACGGGGCGACCGCCATGATCGGGCGCACGCTGAGCGAGGAAGGTGCGGCCGCGCTGCGCGCCCGCTTCCTCGTCTCCAACCCGCAAACGCCACAGGAGATGCTTACCGCTGCGCTCGGCACCACCGTACCTGTCGATCTGGGCCGGGGTCTCACCCTGACCCGTCGCCGGGTCGCAGGCGAGATGCGCCTCGAGCTTGGCGGTCACGACAGGGGCATGATCGAAAGCCTCAAGGCCCTCGGCTGCTTCACCGAGATCATCGCCTTCCAGCTGCGGGTGTTCCTACCGCATGGGGACGGGGTCGATACATTGGGCATTCTGGCACGGATCGTGGGGCAGGGAACCAGCAAGGCGGCAGACCAAGCCGCCTGAAAAGCCAAAGCGGGCTTTGGGTCGGGCGTCGCGGATCGGGGTTTGGCCGGTCTGCGCTTTCCGGGCGCGCGCTAACCAATGCGACGCCTGGCCCCCCAACTTCTGACAAGAGGACAGACCCATGACCAATCCCCAGATCGACTATGCCGCAATGGCGGCTCAGTGGCGCGCCGAGCGCGAAACCACCTTGAAGGCGTCCCGAGCGGAACTGATCGCGCAATTGCGCGCGCTTGGCATCAACGAGGTCACCGCCGAATACGAAGGCTATGGCGACTCTGGCAATGTCGAGGACGTGAATGTGCAGCCTGCGGAGGTCAAACTGCCGGAAGCGCTTGTCACCGCCGTGGGCGATTTCGCCTGGTCACTCGCCTATCACCATCACCCAGGGTTCGAGAACAACGAGGGCGGCTACGGCACGCTGACCTGGGACTTGCGCAACGACAGCATCACGCTCGATCATGCGGACCGCTACGTTGAATGCTCGCACAGCTATGACGAAGGACTGTGAGATGGCCCATCCGCTTCATCATGCTGAAAGCTCCGCCCGGAAATTCGGCGGGGTGCCGTCCGACTATCAGTCCATACATAACTGGTTCGATGCCTCGAAAGAGCACCTCGCGCTCTTCACGCACCGGGCCTTGCGTCACCATGCCCAAGGCCTGTTCGAGGCCGAACGTGTCTTCGGCCTGTCTTTGACAAATAGCGCAGGTCGGGACATCCCCGTGCGCTGGATCGGCGAGCAGCATGTCCGCGAAGATTGCCAGGGCCGTATCCCGAGCATGGCGGACTGGCTGCGGCGGATCCAGCCCGAGCCATGGATGGCCAATGGCCACATCGACCGGCATTCCGGCGATGAGCCCTGCGGCGACCCAAGGGCCGCCTGGGCATCTGAAGTCGCCGCCGGTAGAACGGTTCTTGGTTTGAAGGATTGGATGGCTGCGCGCGCGACACAAGCCACGCAAGGTGCCTGACAGCCTCGACCGTTTGCCAAACAAATGCTGCAGTGAAGCCCGGTTTGACGACCGGGCTTCCTGCGTAGTTTCCCCACCATTCTTCGTAAGGAGGTTCGCATGACACTCGATGACATCAAGGCGGCCGTCGATGCCGGCCAGACTGTGCACTGGGCCAATACCGGCTACGTTGTCCACAAGGACTGGCTCGGTCAGTACCTGATTAGCTTTCTGCCGAACGGCAGCTGCATCGGTCTGACCGACCGGGAAGGGCAACGGTTGAATGGCAAAGAGGCGGAGTTCTTCATCGCGCAATCGAAGGACGCTGCGGAAAATCCGGGCCGCCAATCAAGATCAGACGGGCAGGAGAGGGGCGCAGCACCCGGGGGCGCGGCGGCACACCTACTCAGACGGCATCGCGAAGCCGGGGGCGGGGCATAAAGGGAAAGCAAGCTTTCTGATTTGTGATCCCTCAAGGGGTCGAGAAAGCAATCCCGGATGCGCTGGCAAGGACGTCAGGCACCGGCCAATCCAAAAGGAACCATCCCATGTTCGCAGGAAACCTCACCCGCAATGCCGAAACCGCAGCCGCCGAGTACACCGGCATGATCCACTCGTCACGCTTTGACATCGCCATCCAGCTTGAGGCACGGGCCAAGATGTCCGCGCGCAGTCCGGATTACGACGTGACGGCCGTCAACAAATCGGGCCGCAAGGTCCGCATCGGCACGGCCTGGAACGAGACGGGCAATACCAGCGGAAACCCCTATATCTCGATGCAGATCGATGTGGGCCTCGGCCCGTTCCGGGTCAACGCGGTGCAGACGAAAGAGGCGCGCGCGGCCCAGAGCGGCGAATTCGAGATCATCCCGTTGGTCTCGAACGGTCTGATGAAATCCGGCTCGATCTCGGGCGAGCTGACCGCTATGGACGCCGACAACGCCTTCACCGGCTACATCGCCAACATGATGTTCGATCTGGAGTTCATGCTGATCGAGAACGGCTACAAGACCGAGGAGACACACCCCGACTATCGGATCGAGGTCAGTTCGCCGCGTGGTACGCCGATCCGCGTGGGCTCGGCGTGGATGGCCAAAAGCAGCCGCACGGGCAATGACTACCTGTCGCTGCTGATCAACACGCCCGACGGCGATTTACGGGTCAACGCGGTGCAGAACGAAGAACAGCGCGGCGGTCAGACCTTCTCGATCATCCCGTTCATCGACAGCGGCGATCAGGCGCAGGACGCGGGCGTGGGGCTGTCGCTGGTCGCTTGACTAGCGCGTGAGAGAAGACAATTTGTACCGAAAGGGGAGCCGTGGGACCACGGTTCCCCTTTTTCCATGTCTGGCTGCACGACGCACGCATCTGCTTGCGATCTGCTGAATATGATATACGATAATATATTATTGAAAGGGCGAGGGTAGGCACATGGTGGCGAGACTGGGAAAAGCTCCGTGGTACGAGAGCTTTGATGTAGACGCCGAGGTTGAAGAGCTTCTTGCTCATATCGAGCGTTGCACCGGATTTGCGCTGCCTGAACGACAGCGTGATGTCATCATGACCCATGCAAGGGCAAAGCTCGACAGGACAAGGCAGGCATATCTGGAGGCCAAGGCGGCGGGAAAGCCGGTGTCCACATCGCGCCGCGCCTATCTGACCGACCTGCAGGACACGATCTTCATGGCGATCCCGGAAGAGAACCTCGCGCGGATGCCCCTGAGCGAGCAGGTTCTGAACGATCCATCATTTTATGCGGACGCCATGCACTATGCCGCCACGATCAGCGAGGAAGTGCTCTTCATGGCGCTGTCCTCTTCGCTGAAGGACATGACCGTTCAAGACGCCCAAGCCTTTGTCTCAAAGCTCTTGCACGGCACGATTGACGACAATGCCCGCAAATATGCCGAAGCGTTGAAGCGCCCCGAGCGTGAAATCATGCCGCAGCGGCCTGGCAAAACAGTATGATACTGCGACCAATCGGTTCCTTGTTCTGGCGTTTCGTGACCCGATCTACGTGAGTTGCCGCGCGCATCAAAGGCGCGCTTGCTCCTCGGTTTCTGTTGCCGCTCGAAGTCAATGGGCGACAGCATTTCGTTCCGCGTGAACCCGCAGTTGCCATTCTGTATCACCTTCAGATTTCATCAAAGCGCCACCAATTCCGCAAGCTTTGCGGCCACATTTGTCATGCTATCTTCAGCAGTGCTCAAGCCACTTCGTGAGCCAAGAAGGGGACTAACTTCGCGAAGCTCCTCGTAAGTTGTTTCATGGACGATTGGGACAAGAAGATCGCGTGCCAACAATGCCGAAAGCTCTTTATCGGCAATTCCTTCGCTCTGAAGGCGGCGCAAAAGTGCTGGGGTGACCAAAACAATGCCAACGCGTGACTTCACAAGTCCTTTGTCGATTTCACGCAGAAGGTTGGAACCAAGCAGAACATCCTTCTCGCTGAACCAAACTGAAACGCCAGCTTCTTCCAAGAAATCGTGTAGTTCTTTCGCTGCGCCTCCTCGGTCGTCCCACGCGTGACACAGAAAAACGTCACGAATGTCAGGAATAGATGCCCGCTTTTCCACGTTTTCTCGGACGGGGGTGAGTGTTCGCACTTCGACGGGAGTATAAACCACCGTCGAGCCTGCTTTAGACCAACGCGGCTTTGTGTTGCCGCCAGATCTGGAACCGCCACCGCTTCGTGCACTTCCACTACTTCCCAACGAGGAATAGGATGGGCTGCGATACGGTGAATAAGAAAAATACGACCTGTAGCCACGCGAACCACCTCGACATGCCGGGCAATTTTCGGCCCCACTTGCCGTGCGATGACCATTCACGGGTGCTGTACACTGTGCCATTAGATTATCTCCTTTGTTCGTGGGCGCGTTGGAAAGGGGTCATATATCGCGACGCTAGTTCAGCCTTTTGGAGGATAGGGGTCGTTGCCGTAGCTCCAGGCTTCGCGGAACTGACCATTCCGACCCTGAATTCGGAGCTCTGAGCCCTGATTGCGAGCGATGTCGCGCCCGTGGTCGATAGCTTCGCGCTGAGTGTCAAAGCTGCGGGTAAGACGTTCGTTGCCTTCGCCACGGACGCCCCATTTGTCGCCATTACGAACGACATACTGGTTCTTAGACATTGCTGTCTCCATTTAGCCGGCCCCGTCATTGGCGACCGATAACGTATCATATGATCTTACGGAGCGAGTTGTCAAGTTAGCCGCTACGTGATAATATCATTGCATCTTACGGCGCGTTCCCTTATGGACTGCGCCGCTTTGATTCAGGGAGAGAAACATGACATTTGCGGTCCGTCTGAACGAGCTCCGGGTAAAAAAGAAAAAATCACTGCAGGAAGTTGCAGACGCCCTCGGAGTTTCCAAAACTCATATTTGGGAACTTGAGAAAGGTCGAACGGACAACCCTTCTCTCGAGCTGTTGACCAAAATTGCGGACTATTTCAAGGTGTCGATCCGGCATCTGGTGGGCGAAGATTTTGAGAACGACCAGAACGATGAAATGGCACGTATGTTCAGACAGGTCGGCGATTTAGAAGAGAATGACCGAGCGATCATAGATGATATGATCCAGTCGCTTCGAAACCGCCGAAAGGGGGCAAATGATACAAATTGACCGCATGGAAATTGATGATGCTGGGAGCGATCCGAAGAGGCTCGCAAAGGCAATTCTGGATCAACTTCCAGACGATACCGTGATGGTGCCGGTCAGAGATATCGCGAAGGCTATAGACATCTACGAGATCCGCGAGGAACAGTTGAGCGGTCTTGAGGGAGCTCTCATAGTTCCCAAAGAAAAGTCTGAAGGGGCAATTTTGATCAACAAAGATCGCCACGAAAGCCGAAAGCGCTATACGATTGCCCATGAGCTTGGGCATTATGTACATCCGTTCCATCGGGCCAATAGTCCAGACGGCTTCCGCTGTAAGAAGAGTGATCTGGCGGTCACAAAAGCTAAGCCGAATGATCCGCACTCACGGATGGAGCAGCAAGCAAACGAATTCGCAGCTGAGTTGCTTATGCCAGCACGGGCTGTTGCGTCCTTTGTCCGAGACAATGGCGAAGCCGATCTATCCCATATTCTTGAGCTAGCTCGACGCCATGATGTGAGCAGAGAGGCAGCAGCTCGACGCTACATTCCGCGGATCGGCGACCCCGCAGCCATAATTTTTTCGAATGGTGGCGTCGTCAGGTATGCCCGGTTGAACGAGTTTTTTCCCAAGTTATCAGTTTGCCGCGGCGACCAGGTTCCGCCGCAGAGCGTCTCTGCCCTCTCAACTGCGGATATTGGAGAAGTAACTGGCTGCGTAGAAGTTGCGGCGTACACTTGGCTGCAGAGGCCGGCCGGAGTAACGTTGTTTGAGCAAACGTTGGCGCAACAAAACGGTTTCAGAATGACATTGCTCACGGCTGAAATCGAAGAAGTTGAGGACGAATGGGAAGCTCCATCGTTCTGACGAAGTGCCGCTCTGTCTATCTACACATTGCATTTATTGGTGTCGCCTGCAGCGAATGTAAGCCTTCGGACCTCCCCTGCTCGGCTTCGCGTGTCGCAGGAGAGAACGGCCCTTCGGTCCGTCGCGCATTCGGCCATGCGGCCTCACCGCGGCGTCGTACCCGGCATCCCGGTTTGCCCGCCTCGCGAGCACGTTCCTCCCTGGCCGCTCCGCCGGATTGCGCTCTGGTCTGTTTTGCGGGGCAAAACGATCCCTCCGCTTCATCCGTCTCCCGCGTCCGGTCGGGCCGTTTGCCTGCTCGGGTCGGGCAAACCTACCGTCAATACACACACACATGAGCGTGGAAGCATATCCTCCGGATGGCCCCCAAATCAGCCCGCGTCAAGGATCGCAAAACTTTTCGGCGAGGGCGGGGTCTATGGCGTTGGGCGGTCCCGTGCGTGAGCGCGCGCATGTGTCGGGTGCTGCGCGCGGAAAACTTTTGCGCCCGGCAAGCCGGCGGCTGCGCCGTCCCTGACCCGGGCAGATTCGGAAACCAGGCATTCGGCCATGCCCCCACACTCACGTGGTGGCTCCACAACCGACTACTGGAGACCAGACATGGCTTACGACAATGCAAACACCTACGAGACCATTGAACTTTTCGGACTGACCGAGAAGGACGCACAGCTCCCGATCCCGGAAGATCACTTCCTGACCGACCGCATCATCCGCGAGAGCTTCGAGGCTCTGCTTGGCTCGCTGCGCGGGACTGGGCTCGAGGCAGAAATCGAACCGCTCGCCCATGGGCTCGCCACGATCCTGCAGCGGCGCAAGGTGGCGCTCGGCAAGGAGGTCGACCGCACTGCGGACAAGATCGGCGCGCTGGCAAAGTCCCACGACGGGTCGGAGATCGCCGAGACCGCACTCGAAGAGGCGCAGGCGCGCTTTCTGCACCTGAGCGAGATTGTCAGCGCCATCGAGGTGATGAGCGAGGCGGCGGCGGAATGCTACGAGATCGAGACGGGTCACGCCTTCATCCCGGCGGCAGGCTCGCGGGCGAGTGTCCGGGCGCAAGAGACTGGGGCGGTCTTCGAGGCCCGGCAGCTGCTCGAACAGCATGATCGCGAAACCGCCGAGAAGTCGAAAGTCGAGGGGGTGCCCCTGATCGTTTCGGGCGCCACCGACTGGACCGATGTCGATGTGATCTTCAACACGCTCGACAAGGTTCGGGAGCGGATCAAGCAGAACCGTAACCAAGAGATATTCCTCTGCCACAAGGGTGGCAAGCACGGGGCGGAGATGATCGCGGCTCGGTGGGCGCGGGCGCGCGGGGTAGCGCAAGCGCGCTTCGATCCGCGCTGGTCCGCACACGGGCGGGCGGCACCGTTCAAGTGCAACGACGAGATGCTAGACGACAAGTTCGCGGCGACGGGGGTTGTGCTCTTCGGCGGCAACGGGGTCGCGCTGAACCTCGGGCAGAAGGCGGAAGCGAAAGGCCTGACGGTCATGCGGGTTGCGGACCCGGCGAAGAAGGCGTCGCAGGATTGAAGAGAGAGGGTCGCCTTCGGGCGGCCCTTTCGTCGTTTCTTATGGGTGTGGACGTTCTCCAAATCACTTTGCCTAGCAATTTCCTGTTTTGATAGGTATATGAATGCCAAGCAAAACTTGGAAATGATAGGCATGACCCCACTCAGCAGCATCGCGATGAGCGCCTATACCGACCTGGTGCGTCTTCTGAAGGACGACGCCTTGTCCGGTGTCGAAGGCAAGCCCACGCTCAAGGAGCGTGGGGATAAGGCTTATTGGTATGCCGCGCGCCGTGTCGGGACGGAGATGCGGTTCATCTATATCGGCGAAGACAGCGACGAGACGCGCGCGCGCATCGACCGGATCGAAGAGCTGCGCGCAACGGCCAAGGATCGGCAGGCGGAACGGTCGCGGCTTGTCCGGCTCTTGCGTGCGGAAGGCATGACGCCCATCGACCGGGCGACCGGTTCCATCCTGTCGGCCATGGCCGCAGCCGGAACCTTCCGTTTGGGTGGCACCATCGTCGGAACCAATGCATTTCGCCTCTATGAAGGCGAGCTTGGTATCCGTCTGCCAATTGGCGGTATGGCCAATACTGGCGACATCGACATCGCGCAGTTCGAGAAGCTCAGCGTTGCGTTGCAGGATCAGGTCGACCCGGGTCTTGCCGAGACGTTCTCTGCGCTCAAATTCGATCCTCTGCCAGCTCTTGACCAAGGTCGGACATGGCGATGGGCCCAGGGTGGCAGCGGCCAGTTGGTCGAGTTTCTCACACCGGCGTTCGGAGATGAGACCATCCGTGATCTGCCAGCATTGGGCGTGAACGCCCAAGGATTGAACTATCTCAACTTCCTGATCGCTGAGCCGATCCACGCGGCGGCGATCTATAGATCCGGCGTTCTGGTGCAGGTGCCCCGCCCGGAACGCTATGCGATCCACAAACTGATCATTGCCGACCGGCGCCGCGATGGGGCAGGGAGCCTGAAATCCGCGAAGGACCGCGAGCAGGCGGCTTTCCTTATCGAAGCGATGGCCGAGGACCGGCCCGATGATCTGGCTCGGGCCTATGCCACCGCAATGGAGGTTGGGCCGCGCTGGCGGGAGCACATCGGCAACTCGCTGAAGCGAATGCCTGATACCAGCGGGTTGCTCGACAGCTTGGGCGCGTGATGACCGTAACGGGGTCGTGCTTGGCGCGGCCCTTTCGTCATGTCTCATGGCGCGTGCGATCGGTCACACTTTTTCAGCAACTCGCGGCGGCCAGCACCGTCATCCCTCTACCCAGCCCGTCAGAGTTCGGCCCATCCACATCGGTACGGGCTAGGGATGGTGCGCACCTCGCACATCGTCAGCAGCGCAAGACCGAGGGGGCGAGACGTCGCACATGACGCTGAAGACCTGCACAACCCTCGGGTGGTGTTTCGGAACATCGCATCCACGCGGGCGGGCGTCATCAGCACCCCGGCCAGGTTCGGCAGGACGTGGACGCGGATGGTGGCGACTGCGTGATAGCGCAGGTCAATCGGGTCCCTCCTTTTTGGCTCATGCATGTGGATCGCACGGGGTCGGCCCGTTCGTGCCCTCAGCTCACGCTTCGGCAAGCACAAATACGGCTTCCACGGCGGAGCCGCGAACCCTCCGCATTTGCACTTGCGACCGGGCCTCTTGCCCCCGTGCTGGCAGATCCCCATCGCAACAAGGAGTAACCCAAATGACCAACCACTACGTCGCCACCGTCCCCGTCAAGTTCACCGACACCGATGGCCAGGAGCGCACCCGCTTCCAACGCGTGGGCGCGATGTTCCGCAACACCCGCAACGGGGATGGATCGGAGTTCTTCAGCCTCAAGCTCGACTTCCCGGTCGCGGTCTCGGAGCTGGTGATGTTCCCGCCGAGCGCGAAGGATCCCCAGGACTGAATCCTCTGACGAGGATGGGCCGCCATCAGGCGGCCCGGTCCCTGTTCCAGGGATGCCGGGTCCGGCGGGGGTGATCGCCGACCGGAAGGGTCAGGCCGCGACAGACCGGCCAGTCAGCCTCAAGGGGGCCATCCACAAAAACCTATCGGCCAGGGCCTCCCGGTTTTTGCGGCAGAGATTTGGCAAGCCAAATCTGGCCCTCCTTGACCCTGCCTGTCCGCCCTGTCGGTGGGGTTTGTGCCCGCCCGCGGTTCCGTCCGAACACATGCGTGTTCGGCCAGACCTTCGGGCGGTTTTGGGGAAGGGGACCCATTGGACAGGTGGGTCGCCCGGTGGTGAGGGCGGCAGAGCCGCGTCCCTGCGGGCCGCGGCGTGAAGCGGACACCAAGACTGCCTGAGCCTGAATGCGACGTAAGTATATAATTGACAGATAGGTATATTATCGTAAGGTGAGGGCAGACTTGGTGGAAGGTGGCAGGAAATAGGGGGTCTTTCTTCGCATGTCGCGCTCAAAACGTCTCACCGATGCGGACCGCATGGAGATCGTTCGCGAGGCTGCGGAAGGTGTGACCACATCGGCCCTGGCGGAGCGGTACGGCGTGTCGGTGCGGGCAATTCAGTACACGCTCAAAGCTGATGCCGAGCGCCAGACGGATGCCGCCATTCCGGTCTCGGCGGTCAGTGTGAAGGTTACGGCTGCGGAGCTTGCGGCGCTCGACGAGGTGCTGGCGAAGGCGGGGATCGAGAGCCGCGCCGAGGGGCTGCGGCGGCTCATCCAGGCGGCAGGCGGGGTGTTCGTTCCGGATGCGCAGATGGCAGCCGAGATGGCGCGCTATAGGGCTTCTTTGCATGAGGTTGGCAATGGGGTCGCACAGATCGCCAAGCAGATGACGCGGGCCAATCGGATGGGGCAGGGGGCTGATGGTGGCACGCGTGCCGAGTTCTCCGAATTGCGGCTTGCGCAGATGCGCGGGCTGGCGCGGTTCATCCTGGATTCTGCTGACGAGATCGATCTGCTCCTGCGCCGTCGTCGCGACGCGATGCAGCTGGAGGCTACGGCCGCGCTGAGGGAGTTTGCCCATGCGGCTGAATGATGCCGTTGATGCCGTCACTGGCGAGGTCTTCCGGGACGGCTGGAGCCGAATCCGAGGCTCGATGCAGGGGCTGCATGTCGCCAAGCAGAGCCAGCTTGCGCGCGCGGCAGCAGGGCATCGGCCAGCGGTCTTCAAGGCGATCCGGGGTGGGGGCACGCATACCAAATCGCAGCTGATGAACCAGCTCGATTACCTCACCACCAAGTCTACTCATATCGTGGACAGTAGCGGGTTCCTCGATGGCAAGGCGAAGCTCGAAGCGAAGGACATCAAGGACCTCACCGAGCGCTTTGCCAAGCGGTGGGACGCGGGCTTCAAGCCTAAGCTTGGGCAGACCACCCATATGCTCATGTCCTTCCCCATCGGCACCCGCGGCGAGGACGTGCGCGACATCGCGACGGATGTAACCGAGCGGTTCTTCCAGACCGATGAGGGGCATTTCGACTACATCATCGCGGTGCATGAGGACCGCGATCACCCCCATGCGCATCTGGTGCTGAACCGCCGCTCGCAGGAAGGCGAGTTCTTCTTTCTGGGGCGCAACCACCGCTTCAACTATGACGACTTCCGCCTCGCCATGGTCGAGGAGGCGGAGAAGTACGGCGTGCGCCTCGAGGCCACGCACCGCGTCGATCGGGGGCTCATGCATTACCCCGCCCGGACCAGCGAGGTCTATGCGGCGAAAGAAGAGGGGCGCGCGCCCCGCGAGCGCGAACGCGTGGGCACCGACCTGACGCGGACGCTCGCGGAGATCGCCAATACCAGAACCGTCTACCACTCGCTTGCTGCGGAGGCATCGCGCGAGGCCCGTGAAGATATTGCCACAGCCCTTTTCCGCGCGGGTGAGGTGCTGGCGCGCGGCGGGCAGCTGGACCGAACAGGAGATGTGTATATGGCCGAGGATCAGAGTTTCGAGGATCTGAGAAGCCTCTACGCGGAAAAGCTCGCGCGGGTGCAGGGCATGATCGCCGAGAAGTCTGACGCGGAACGTCCCGTGCTGGAAAAACGCCTCATCGAGATCCAGACGCAGGTCCAGCACATGCAGCCGCTCGGATTGCGTTCGAGCACGTTGTCAGAGGCGCCCTCGGAAGGCGGGATCTATTCTGAGGCCAATATCGACGCCAGCCGGCTGGACCGTCTGGCCGAGCCGGACTTGCGGTCGCGCATAGACACCGCGCTGCGCGGAACCGGGATCAGCACATCGGAAGTGGTGGCCCGGATCGAAACCAGGGCCTCGAATGCCGCGCTGGAGCATCAATGGATCGCAGATGATCTCTCCAAAGTGGCCGAGGCGCGCGATCTGAACCTCGAACGCCGCGCCGATCTGGAACAGGCGCGCGACATTCTCAATGACGTGCATGTGGAACTTGGCACGCTGTTGGAGCGCGAGAACGTGCTGCGCCGGGATGGCGTCATGGAAGCGGAAGCGGTCAGCGAGCGGTTCCACTATCAGGAGGACGCGGTCCGGGCGATGGAAGGGGCAATCCGTCAGGAGATGCGCGCAGAGGGTCTGACAGCGGAGCAGATCGAGGCTCGGGACTGGGAGGTGGCCTCACGGGCGGAGCGCCGGATCGAGACGGAGCAGCGTGCGTATCTCGAGGCACATCCGGAGCTGCTCGCCCGTCCGGACGATGTGATCGACCGGTCCGAGCCCTACCGGGAGACCATCACAGATGTGGCCCGCGCCAGCGAGATCACCCGCGAGGTCGACCGGATCATGGAGCGTCGCGATGCCCGCACCCCTGTTGCCGATGCTGTCACGGATGACTTGCGCGCGCGCTATCCGGACATGCCGTCCCACCTCGCCCGTGGGCTCGGCGCGACCTATGCCGCCGTCGTCGAGATCCGGGATACGGAGGTCATCAATCAGGTCCGCCGCGAAACCGAGATGCGCGACGGGCTCGGGTTGGGCAAGCGTGACGAACGTCTAGCGACCCGCGATGAAACTGCACCGCAGTTTGACCGGTCCGACCGCCTCGCAGAGGAGATTGCGCGTGTTCTGGACCATGAGCGGGCGGGGGAGTTGTCCGCGCCCTTCGAGACCGACGCGGAGCGCGACGCCTTCCGCGGTGAGATCGCGCGGGTGCTGGACGTTCGCCAACTAGACCGGCTCACATCCGGCGATGCCGATGCGCTGGACAAGGTTCTCGAGGACCGCCTCGACCGGCTCTATGTCGCCAAGGTCTACCTGCAATCCGATGCCGCGACGGCCAACACGGAGGCCCTGCGTCAGGTGGTCGATGAACTGGCCGATGCCGAATTTGAAAAACACCGCGCGACAGACGTGGATGGCGAAACCGAGCGGGGTCAGGTCCATTGAGCGCCGCCATGGGAAAGGCGCGGATCGCCACGGGCGTCCTGTTGGTGACGCTGGTGACCGGGGCCATGGGCTATACCATCGCCTCGGCGGTACTGACCTACCAGGATCTAGGCTTCGGGGCCGAGATCGACTTTGCCTATATCGCGCAGAACTATCTGGCGATCCTCGATCGCCGCCCCGAGGATGCCCAGCTGATCCACCTGATCATCGGCAGCTTCGCCGCCGCCGGCATGATGCTGAGCCTCGCCCTCTCGGGGTCCGCTCTGACACGCTTTGGCCAGACCCATTGGCAGACTGCGCGCGAGATGAAGTCCAATGGTTTTTTCGGCGCGCCCGGCACCGGCTTCATCCTCGGCAAGCTGGGTTCTCCAAAATCCAGCGCGAAATACATTTGCTCGAAAGTCTTCCCGCACGCGCTGATCGTGGCCCCCACGGGCCGCGGCAAGACCACGGGCTTCGTCATTCCAAACTTGCTGACCTGGCAAGGCTCCGCCGTGACGCTCGATGTGAAGGGGGAATGCTTCGAGGCAACAGCCCGGCACCGCGCAGCCCAGGGCGACAAGGTCTATCGTTTTGCCCCCACCGATTGGGAGGGCAAGCGCACGCATCGCTACAATCCGCTCCTGCGCATCTATCAATTGAAGGATCCCGCGCGCCAGCAGATGGAATTGCAGCTCCTGGCGACGCTCTTCCTGCAAAGCGACAATGACCGGGTTCAGGGTCTCCTGAAGGGCGGGATCGATCTCTTCGTCGCCGCAGGGCTTTTGGCCTTCCAGCGTAAGCGCCCGACCCTAGGCGAAATCTACCGCATCGCCGCCTCGGGCGGGAACAAGCAGAAGGAATACTTCGCGCGGGGTCACGAGGTCGACAACAGGGCCGCCAAATTGATCTTCACGCGGCTCGCTTCGACCAACAACGATACGCTGACCTCCTACGTCTCGCTTCTGATGACCTCGGGGCTCGATCAATGGCAGAATCCGGCCATCGATGAGGCGACGGCGGTGTCGGACTTTGATTTCCGCACGATCCGCAAGAAGCCCTTCTCCGTCTACCTCGTCGTCCAGCCGCTGATGGTGAAGCCGCTCGCGCCGCTGATCAGGCTCTTCTTCTCTGACCTTCTCTCCGCCATGCAAGAAAAGGATCCCGGGCCAGACGAGCCTTGGCCGGTGATGATCATGCTCGATGAGTTCAATCGCCTCGGCAAGATGCCCATCGTGGTTGAGAGCATCGAGACCTTGCGCACCTATCGCGGTCATTTGGCCGTGGTGACACAAACCATCCCCGCCCTCGATGAAATTTACGGCGAGAACACCCGCCGCGCCTTGCAGGGCAACGCCGGCGTGAAGCTGTACCTGACGCCCTCGGATGAGAAGACAGTCGAGGAGCTGAGCAAGGCGGTCGGCAAGACCACGAAGACCGTGGTCACGCGATCTCAATCAATCGGCAAGAACCCATTCGAAGGCCGCAGCCAATCGACACGGACTGAGGAAAGCTCGCTGTTGCCGGAAGATGAGGCGCGCCGCCTGCCGCTCGACGAGATCGTCATGGTCATCGATGCCCAGATGCCTGTCCGCGCGAAGCGGATCCAGTATTTTAACGATCGGCTGTTCAAGGCGATCCACGCGGCGCAGACGGGCGAGTTGCCGTTCCCGGAACCGGGGGGAGGTGGGTCGCAGGGCACGTTGCCGTTGAGTATGCGCGCGATGCCGATGACTCCGCCAGCGAACGAGTCGGGCGGACCCGAGGCCGATGTTGAGGCCGCACTCCAGGCTGCTGATGGCCAATCGTCAGGGAAAACTGATGTCGCTCCAAAGAAGACCGCGCCTGTCGTTCAAGCCGTCGTCGCCGAGGAACAGCGGCAGATGGAGATGAATTTTGTGGCTCAGGTATCATCGGATTATCTGCCGCGAGGCGAAGTCAATGAGGATGTACGGACGGCTGTGGATGGTCTAAGCGAGTTTGAGACGATTTTGAAACAAGGCCTTTGAGGCGACCTACCGGTTCGTCGGATTAGAGATTTGATCGAAGAGGAAAGCTGGACAAGACTAAGCCTCATATCGAAGGGTTCGCGGCCCTCATATTGAAGTCGACCGCCCACATTTTTGGGCTATTTGCTGCGCATCGAGCCAGATGCCGAATTTACTCGTCCTCAACATAGAATTGCGCTAGTTGGCCGTGACGTGTTGTTTAGAAAGAAGCAGCCGCTACAGATGCCCTTAGGGGGGGTTGACTTCCGGAGAGACTTCCATAGACTTCCACCCAGCAGTAGGGGGTCATATGAGCGGTAATTTCTATAATTTTGCAGCCATACGCGGCGTTCAGGCTGGAACCGAATATTATGTGATCATGGTTCCTCTTAAGATGGTGCCGAAGATTTTCGATTTCGACAGTCAGGAACTGCCAGCAGACCTGCGCGCTCAACGAGTGCTGTCAAATGTCCGCGTTCCGCAAATCGCATCCTACCTCTCGGAAAACTTCGAAGAATATACGCTCTCGTCTCTCTGCGCGTCTGTGGATGGTGATCTTGAGTTTTCCCCAGCCAGCGATGGTCTTCAGTTCCGAAATGTAGGCGAGCTACGGCTTTCGATGACAGCGCGCATCATCCTAAACGATGGACAGCATCGGCGCGCTGCAATCGAAGAAGCCCTCAAGACGCGACCCAAACTGGAAAACGAAACCATCTCGGTTGTGCTTTTCGTCGATGAGGGGCTGGAGCGCTGCCAACAAATGTTCGCAGACCTCAACAAGAATGCCGTACGTCCATCTGGGTCGTTGAACGTCCTCTATGACCGCAGAAATCCTTTGGCGCGTCTGAGCACGCGTGTGTTAGAGGACATTCCGTTTTTCCAAGAATTCACCGAGCTCGAAAAAACATCTCTTTCAAACCGGGCCAAAAACCTCTTTACCTTGTCCAGCCTGAATCAAGCCAACAAGTGGCTGGCCGGGCAAGACGCCGATCGGTTCGGTGAAAACACTGAAAGCACCGTGATCGCATATTGGCGTCAGGTTTCTGAGGTCATCCCGGACTGGCAGAAACTGATGCGCGGCGCGACAACGGCAGGTGATTTGCGCAAAGAAACCGTTCATGCGCATGGCGTCATGTTGCAGGCGTTTGGTGTCCTGGGGGCAAGACTGATTGGAGCTAAACCTGATGGGTGGGCGGAAAGCCTGGCGCCGCTCGCGGAGATCAATTGGAGCAAGCGCAACGCCCAGCTCTGGCGTCCACGCGTCATGGGCGCGCGCGGAATGGATGGAAGTGTGAAATCCGTACATCTGGCGGCCAACGTCCTAATTGGGGCAGTGGGTTTGCCACTCAATGAAAAAGAACAAGCGAATGAAGACGACTACTTGGCGTCATTGGCTGAGGAGAAAGTCGTCGCATGACATCGAATAATGAAACCAACCAAACAAAGAGGACAGGGCTCGATCTTGGCGCTCTGCAGGAACATATCCGCACCGTTTATGCAGCGGATGACCGGCCATGGGTGATCGGGTATAGCGGCGGAAAGGATTCAACCTGTGCGTTGCAGCTGATCTGGAGTGCTATTCGTACGCTCCCGGAAGATGCGCGACGCAAGCCAATCTTCGTCTTGAGCTCCGACACCCTTGTCGAAACGCCAGTGATCGTAAACTACATCGACGAGACTTTGGCTGCGATCAACGCGGCAGCGGCAGACCAGAACATGCCTATCACCGCACAAAAGGTGGTTCCGGAGATCTCGGATAGCTTCTGGGTGAACCTGATTGGTCGCGGATATCCTGCACCATCAAAACGCTTTCGCTGGTGCACGGAGCGCTTGAAGATCGACCCGGCCAATGCCTTCATCAAGAACCGCGTTGCCGAATATGGCGAAGTTGTCATGGTTCTGGGCGTCCGGTCATCAGAAAGCGCAACGCGCGCGCAAGTGATGTCGCTGCACAAGATCGACGGGACGTCTTTGTCTCGCCACTCGACCTTGCCCGGCGCTTTCGTCTTCACGCCGATCGAGACCTTTAGTGTGGATGATGTCTGGGCTTTCTTGCTGCAAAATCAGTCACCTTGGGGATCGGACAACCGCGATTTGCTTGCGATGTATCGAAACGCGCAAGCTGGCGAGTGCCCACTTGTGGTCGACAAGCAAACCGAAAGCTGTGGGAATTCCCGCTTTGGCTGCTGGGTGTGCACGGTTGTGACAAAAGACAAGGCCATGGAGGCGCTTGTTGAGAATGGCGAGGAATGGCTTGAGCCCTTGCTTGATCTACGTGACGAGCTGGCTGAAACACAAAATCCCGAGCGGAAACGGGAGTTTCGAGATTTTCGCAGACGGGACGGCTCTGTGACCTTCGTGGGCGATGCAGAGGCATCCATTCCGGGGCCCTATCTTTTCGAGTACCGCAAAGAGCTCTTGAGAAAACTACTGGAGGCGCAAGAGCAGGTGAATGCCAATGCACCGCCAGGAGAGAAGACCGACCTTATTCAGGTGGAAGAGCTGCGGGAAATCCGTCGGATCTGGCGGAGCGAACAGGGTGACTGGGGAGACGCTGTTTCAGAGACCCTCAAAGCTGTGACGGGAAAGGAACTCCCGGCCGATGCGACCGACGGATTTGAATTCCAAGCCGATGACGCAAAGGTCCTAGCGGATGTCTGCGCCGCGCATGATTTGCCGCCACGTCTCTTGGCTCAGCTCCTGGAGGCAGAGCGTTCTGTGCGGGGTCTGAAACGCCGGACACTTATTCACCGAAAGATCGCTTCGATCCTGGAGCAAGAGTGGCGAGACGAAACAATAGTGCTAAACGAGCGCAAAGCGCGATTGAAAGATCGCGAGGCATCTTCGTCCAACCCCCTGTTTGAGACTGAATCATGATCTTACAGTCTCTACGCCTCATCAATTTTGGTCTCTATGGCGGTGAGCACCGCTTCGATCTTGCACCCGAGCCAGACGAGCAAAAAACTGTGGTTTTGGTCGTTGGCCATAATGGTGCAGGGAAGACAACGTTCCTGGAATCCGTACGTTTGGCGCTCTATGGCAAACGCGCCCTTGGCGCGCGTGTTGGGCAGGCCGAATATGAGCGGCATCTCTTTAAACGGATCAACAACTTCGCAAAGGACCGCAGAGCCTCCGTCGAACTGGCATTCAAGAGCCAACACCTCGGCAATGAGGACCTCTACACCGTGCGGCGATCTTGGGCTGCTCGCGGTGCCAGCGTCATTGAAAGCCTTGAGTTTGAACGCAATGGCGCACCGGTGGAAGATATCCCCAGCGAGGATTGGAACCACTATCTTGAAGACATCATTCCAGCTGGGGTGTCGCAGCTTTTCTTTTTCGATGGAGAGAAGATCCAAGACATTGCTGACGATCAGGAAAACACTGGGCTGACAGATGCAATCAAATCCTTGCTGGGGATCGATATTCTCGATCAGCTTCGGGGCGATCTCGCCCTCTACAAATCACGCAGCATGGACCGGGGCGGTGACACCGACTTAGAAGGTCTCCGGCGCGACTTGGAGATCGCAAAGTCTGATCTGGTCTTGGCTGAAGAGGAGATTGGATCGCTATCAGTAAAGCGTACCCAGCTCGCGCGCCGAAGCGAGGCGTCACAGAAAGTCTTTGAACAAGAGGGGGGAAGTATCGCGCTCAGCCGTGAAACCCTATCAGAGGAGCTAAAGCGGGTCGAAGCTGACCTGACCAAACAAACCAACGCGTTAAAGTCGCTTGTAAACGGCGTCGCGCCTTTTGCCCTGGCTCCTAAACTTCTCGAACGGTTCTCAGCAGACTTGGAGAAGGCGCGCGGGCAGCAAAGCGCGACAGCAATCGAAGCCTTTGTTTCGAGTTTTCAGGCGGCCGTGGGCAAAGACGACAAGACATGGACGAAGACGCATTTTGCGCAGCTCAAAGACTTCGCTAAGACCAGCCAAAGCAACGGGCCTAGAATGGCTCTGAGCACGGAACCGGACTGGGTCTTGGCGAAACTTTCTCAGGTTGCGGACGAACGGGTGAAGGTGGCCACAATGGCTGCGCAACTGGCTGAGCTGCAAAAGCAACGTGCAACCTTGAAGGATCAGTTGAAGAACTTCCGTCCCGGTGCTGCCTCGGGCGCATTTGAGGAGTTGAAGAAAGCAGAGTTCGAACTGGGCGCCGTCGAAACTGAGCTCAATCGAAAGCAAGGCGAGGCGACAAAGGCTCGTGCGCTGATCGAACGGCTGGAGCGCGAGTTGCGTAAGTCCCAGGATGCCGTCTTCGCGCTTGCAAAGGCCGAAGAGAAACGAGACCTGGCGACGCGAGCGCAGGCCGCGCTCAATGAGTATGAGGAGCGAATTGTTCAGCGGCGCCTCGCCTCGCTTTCTAAGCATTTCATTGAGGCTTTCAGCGGCCTCGTCACGCGGAAGTCGCTGGTGCATGACGTGATCGTCGACCCCAACAGTTTTCAGCTCAAGCTTATGGGCAAAGAGGGCAGAGAGATTACCCCATCCGAACTCTCCGCCGGCGAGCGACAACTCTTTGCGATCTCGATGCTTTGGGCGCTTGGCCGAACAAGTGGGCGCGAATTGCCGATGATCATTGACACGCCGTTGTCACGTCTGGACCGGAAGCACCGTACAAACTTGATGGCAAACTACGTGCCGCGCAGCTCGGCGCAGGTCGTCATGCTGTGCACCGACACCGAGTTGACCCCGGATTTGTCAAAAATCATAAGCCCTTATGTGAGCCGACGTTTTGAGATTGGTGCTGTGAGCGGTGGACAGCGCACGGAGATCACGGTGTTGAGTGCTGAAGCGGATGCACAGGTTCTGGAGACGACCGATGCACATTAACAAGTTTCGGATCTCATCGACGGCGACCGGCCAGGTGCGGATCATTTCACAAAGATCAGGTCTGACACCCAACCTCGTTTGCCGCATGGCCATGTTGTCATCCTTTGAAGCCGGGTCCATATCTGGCGCAGCCGATGACGCGGGAGAGGGCCAAGAATTCAACGCCTATACGCTCTTTGGAGATTTCCAGCCTCTCTTCATCGACCTTCTGAAATACGTCGAGTTTGGAGCTGAGGAGATCGAAACCGACGACAGTGATTTGCTGGCGCGCTTGCGATTGCACATCGATCGCGGGGTGCGGCAACTCTCGGTCCGCCTCAAATCCCCGGCGGATGCGGCCGAGCTGATCGCGGGGAGTGCGTGAAGCGATGTCGGCACCGATTTATCTTGACCACAACGCTTCTACTCCGATTGATCCGGAGGTCTTGGAGACGGTCATACGTGTCAGTCGGGACGTATATGCGAACCCATCAAGTGTTGAGCATAGCCAAGGTTCAGCGGCAGCTCGGGTTGTCGAGACTGCGCGCGAGCAGATTGCGGGCCATCTCAATTGCAAGGAAACCGAGCTTGTCTTTACAGCCGGGTCCACGGAAGCCAACAATCTTGCGATCCTTGGAGCGTTCCCTCGGCTCAAAGAGGCAGGACGCACGCATCTGATCACCAGCAAGATCGAGCACCCATCCGTTCTGGCCTGTTTCGACCATCTCGAAGCCCAAGGCGCGCGGGTAACGCGATTGGGGGTAGATGAAGGTGGCCAGATTTCCCTCGATGAGCTGGCCCTGTCTTTGACAGATGAGACCGGATTGGTGTCCATCATGGCTGCCAACAATGAGACGGGCGTTCTGCAACCCATCTTGGAGGCAGGCCAGCTTGCCGAAGAGGCTGGGGCGCTGTTTCACACGGACTTCTCGCAAGCTTCGGCTTTTGTGCCAGTTGATCTCAAGAACGTACCCATCCATCTGGCGAGTTTTTCCGGGCACAAGGCCTATGGACCGAAAGGGGTAGGGGCCCTTTACCGGTCGATCCGAAAACCACGGGTGAACTTAGCGCCAGTGATGTTTGGTGGCGGGCAGGAAAAGGGTTTGAGGGCGGGGACCCTAAACACGCCTGGCATTGCGGGTATTGGACATGCATTTCAGCTCATCTCAAAAAACATAGACCATGACCGGGATCGGATTGGTGCCTTGCGAGACCAGCTTGAAAGGGAACTCAAAGAGACCTTAGCGGTGCAGGTCAATGGCAACACAGAGGCGCGGTTGCCAAACACGATGTCGCTCACAATCGACGGCGTTGTACCACAAGCGCTGATGCAGAAGCTAAGAAACGACATCTGCTTCTCCGCATCGAGCGCCTGCGCCACAGAACATGTCGAAACCTCTCATGTTCTACTTACCATGTTCGGCGACACTCCTAGGGCGCGTAATGCTTTCCGACTAGGTTTAGGCCGGCAAACCAGCAAAAAAGACATATCCAAAGTCATCAGACTCTTTTTACAGGCGTCATCAGAACTCCTGCTTTTAAAAACAGCTTAGAAACCAGCCGATCCGCCACAATTTCGAGAGGTATAGGTAGGATAGCAATAAAGGCTACGAACTTCCATGGATGCTGAGCGAAAGCAGACTTACAAGACAGTCAAACAACTGCGCTCAGCACTTGCTGAGGGTGACAGTCAACGCTTCCAACGCACGTTGGCAACGCAACCGACACTTAGCCTCCTTAAGGCAATTCGCGAACAAAAACTGCTTGTTAAAAACTACGCAGCAGAACATGAACCTGTAGTCGAAATTGTAAGGACGGTGGCTTCCACAGTTCTCAGCCCGGAAGAACTCGCAGAGTACTCCAACTATTTGTCATTCATTGGGCCATGGCAAAAATCTAAGGAACACTCAGAGGCGCGGCTTAAAAGCTGCTGACCTGCCCCCCGCGAAATCCCTCATCATGATGTAGAGTCTGCCCAACCTTGAAGGAGCAGACGAATGCGAAAGAGCCGTTTTACCGAG
>NZ_JAMDHK010000007.1:0-7019 GCF_024721115.1 Salipiger pentaromativorans
CAGGAACAGCGTGAGCTGGTCGCCGCTGATATTGCTCACCCGCACATTCACCGGCGCCGTGCCGTTCTCTGTCGTCACGAAGGCCACCACAACCGGGTTGGTGTAGCTGTGCGACAGCGTCACCGTCTGCGCAACATGGCTCAGGCTCAGCGTCCCCGTCTCGGCAAAGCTCAGCGCCGCCAGATCCGCGGTCAGCACCGTCTGGTCGGCAAAGACGATCTCTTCGATGCCGCTGAGCTGGTCGCTGCCCTCGTCGCCATCGGCGAGGTTCAGGTCTTCCACATAGACCGTCCCGTCCGACCCAACCGAAATCGCGAAATCCGACCGCTCGCCCGTGTAGACCGCCCGGTCCGCCAGGCTCTCGTCCCCGCCATCAATCGTGTCGTCGCCGCCATTGCCCTGGAACACGTCGTCGAACTGGCTGCCCTCCAGCGTGTTCGAGCCGTCATCGTCATTCACGTCCTGCGCCCCCAGCACGACGTTGATCGCGATGAGATTGCTGGAATTGTTGTTCTCGTCGCTTTCGATCTCGGCGTCGTTGATATCCGCCCCGGCCCAGAGATAGTACTGTCCCGGCGTGAGAGCCTCCGGAATAGTGAACTCCAGAGTGCCCGCTCCCGAGGCCCCCGGCGCGAGCGCTGCGACCGGCGTCGCGCCACTGCCAAGCGGCGTATCGTCCGGCGAAGGAACATTGTCGCTCGACAGGTAAAGCTGCGTCTCCGTCGCGGATGCGGCCCCCCCGCTGGCGTCATTGGTGACGCTGAAAAGGACTTGGCCATTGCCACCCTGCCCCATCGTGAGGGATTCCGGGCTGCCAATGGAAATTGTCAGGTCGGGGCGTTCCGCGACCACCACCTGGACGACATTCGAGACATTGTTGCCCTCGTTGGCTTCCGTGACCTCGTTGATGTCATCCGCGATCACGGCGACATAATACGTGCCCGGTGACACCATGCTCGTCGTGATCAGTTCGCTTGTGCTGTTCGCATTCGTCCCGAAACCCGACAGATCGGCCTCGTTGATGTATTTGACGAGGGTGTCAGCCGTGGTGACGGTCGGGTCGGTCGAGATATACACCCCCGCATCGAAATTGACGGCGGTTCCCTGCCCGAGATTTTCGGTCGTCCAGTTGAACGTGATCGTATCGCCAACCGTGAAGGTCGTCTCCGAAAGCGTCAGATCGCGCGCGATCAGCTCCGGTTCCGTCGGAATGATCAAGACCTCGATTATCTCGGAGACATTGTTCCGCCCATCGACATCGCCCGGAAGATCGACAACCGCGCCGATGTAATAGGTGCCGTAATAGCCGGACGGAATGAACACGCCCATCGAATTGGAATCCGTGGCGCCCTCGGCGATGGCGGTGGCGTTCAGCGTGCTGAGCAGAACGTCGTTCCCGGTCCCGTCGATCACGCCATCGGGGGAGATGTAGACGTCTACATCGTAGGTCCCCACGCCATTCTGATTGCCCTCGTTCGCGACCGTCCAGCTTGTATTGAGCACGGAGGCGGCATTGATCGTGGTGCTGGGGATCGAGAAGTCGTCGAAGGTCATGTCCGGCCCGTCGGGCAGGATGGTGATCTGGATGACCGAACTGGTGTTGTTGGACTCGTTGAGTTCCGCAACGGTGTTCTGATCGTCCGCGATCAGCGCGAAATAATAGGTGCCGGGCGCCAGATTGACCGTCAGCGAATTCCAGGCGTAGAGGTCGTCATAGGTTTCGTATGCCCCGAGAGCCCGAACGGGCAAGTACCCGATAAACGTATCCGCCGTGGTGACGTTCGCGTCTGTCGAGAGATACATACCGGTTTCGCTTGCCGGCGTGCTGAAGCCATCGTTGTTGGTGATCGTATTGCGGATCCCCGACAGACGTTCGCCGCTGAAAATGGTGGGGTCCGGCATGGAAACGCTGGAAATGACGAAATCGGCCATCGAAAAACCCTTCTCAAACAGAGCGCACGGGACTCCGCCGCTCGTAACATTCAATCATCCGGCCCGGTGAGACAGGTGCCCAACCGATACCGTCCAGGCCAGGCGGCATCGTCGAAATAGGGGGGCGGATGAACGGCTTCGGAGCGGGGGCCTGCCATCGCGACGGCCCCAAGACCCATTCCGTTGATGCAAAGAGATCGTCGCGAATTCCGGTACGATCCCATCGGCCGGACAGCGATACACCCCCCGGTATCCCGCAACCTGCGTCGACACGACTAGCCGGTCTCTATTCGCAAACCTAGAAAAATATGCGCAACGCACATCATTTTGCGCCGAACGCCGTGTTTCGGAGCAGCTCTGCCGCCTCAGTTCCGGTCTCAGTCTTCGTGCAGCGCAGCCGCAAGTTGCATGGCAAAGCGCGCCGAGGCGACGGGCAGGGTGCGCCCGCGCAACTGACCGAGGATGAGGCTGCCGGTGGCGACATCGCGCTCGGCAAGCGGCCGGAACACCAGCGACCCGTCGTCCGGGGCCCGCAGACCGATCGGAATCTGGAAGCCGATGGCCTGTTCGTGCAGCACGTAGTGCCGGATCAGCTCGAAACTCTCGGTCTCCAGAACCGGGTTCAGCGTCCGCCCCAGCTTGCGCGCCGCGAAGTCCAGCAGGTGGCGCACCCCGTATTTCGCATTCGGCGCAACGCTCGGGCTGTCGAGGCATTCCCAAAGCCGCAGCTCCGGCTTCGCCGCCAGCGGGTGATCCTTGCGCAGGACCGCATGCACCCGCTGCGGGATCAGATGCAGCACCTCGAAATCCACCAGATAGACCGGCTCGAACACCAGCGCGAGATCGGAGGCATAGCTTGCCAGTTCCTGTTCCGCCTGCGCGCGATCCCGCACGGTGACGGTGAAGGTGACACCGGGATGCGCGGCGCGGTAGCGCGCGATCTGCTCGGGCAGGAAATAGGGCAGCAACGCCTGTGAACAGGCGATACGTACATGGCCGCGCCGCTCGCCGGTCAGGTCCGCCACGTGGCTCTGGACCCGGGCAAGATCGGATTTCGACATGCGGTAATGATGCAGCAGCATCTCTCCCGCCGGGTTCAGACGCACCCCGCCCGGGATCCGCTCGAAGATCGGCGAGCCGAATTCCGCCTCGAAGCCGCGGATTCGCCGGTTCAGCGCCGAGGCGGTGAGGTTCATATCCTCCGCCGCCTTGCGCATGGACCCCGATCTCGCCACCGCCTCGATCAGGGCAAAGGTATGTAAGTGTTTCATCTTCTTCGCGCCTCGCCTGCCCGTTGCGAAAAATGCACCGCATCTGTGAAATCATAGCACTTTGCGCACTACACGAGATACACCAACCTGACCGGGAGCTTGTCGCATCAGCATGAAAGGCCTCCCGGATGACCACCACCCGACGCACGTTTCTCAAGACCGGGGCCGCCCTGACGGCGATGCCCTTCATTCACACCCTGCCCGCGATGGCCGCCGGTCGCGACACGCTGGTCGCCGTCACCGCGCAGACCATCAATTCGCTCGACCTGCACCGCACCGGCACCAACCGCGCCAGCTATGCGGTGGCGATCAACTGCTATGACCGGCTGGTGACCTTCGGCACCAAGGAGGCGCCTGGCGGCGGGCTCAGCTACGATTACAGCACGATCGAGCCCGAGCTGGCCGAAAGCTGGGAGATCTCCGAAGACGGTCTGACCCTCACCTTCACCCTCAAGGATGCGCTGTTTCAGGACGGGTCGCCGGTGACCGCCGAGGATGTGAAATGGTCCTTCGACCGCGCGGTCTCGGTGGGCGGCTTCCCCACCACCCAGATGAAGGCGGGCGGGCTGGAACGCCCCGACCAGTTCGAGGCCCGCGACGCCAAGACCTTTGTCGTGAAGCTCGACCGCCCGTCGAAGCTGTCGCTGCCCGATCTCGCCGTGCCGGTGCCCTTCATCATCAACTCGAAGCTCGCGCTCGAACACGCCACCGCCGAAGACCCCTGGGCGATGGAGTATCTGCACAAGAACACCATCGGTTCCGGCGCCTTCAAGGTAATCCGCTGGGATGCGGGACAGCAGGTGGTCTACGAACGCTTCGACGGCTGGGCCGGCGGCCCGCTGCCGGCCGTCTCGCGAGTGATCATGCGCGAGGTGCCCTCGGCCTCGACCCAGCGCGCCCTGATCGAACGCGGCGACGTTCAGGTGGCCTTCGGCATCCCCGACAAGGACGCGGCAGAGCTGGCCGAGAAGATGACCGTCTATTCGACGCCCATCGAGAACTGTATCAACTGCCTCTGCATGAACACCAATTTCGAGCCCTTCCAGGACCCGAACGTGCGCAAGGCGGTGGCCTATGCGGTGCCCTACGAGGCGATCTTCCAGGCCGCCGCCTATGGCCGCGGCGCGCCCACCTGGGGCGGAACGGCCGAGATCGAAGATACCGCCTGGCCGCGCAAATCGCCCTATGACACAGATCTGGACAAGGCCAAGGACCTGATGGCCGCCTCGGGCTTCCCCGAGGGCTTCTCGACCACGCTGTCGATCTCCACCGACCTCTCCTCCTGGATGGAGCCCGCCGCGCTGCTCATCCAGGAGGCCGTGGCCAAGATCGGCATCGAAACCCAGATCGAGAAGATCCCCGGCGCCAACTGGCGCACCGCCTCGCTGGTGGAAAAGAAACTGCCCTTCCATCTGGAGAATTTCGGCGGCTGGCTGAACACCCCCGATTACTATTTCTTCTGGGCCTATCAGAAGGACCATCTCTTCAACTCGTCGAACTACTACAACGAAGAGGTCGAGCGGCTCACCGACGAGACGCTGCACATGGCCATGGACGACCCGGACTACGCGCCCAAGATCAAGCGCATGTTCGAGATCGTGTTCGAGGATCTGCCGCGCGTGCCGCTCTGGCAGCCGGCGCTGAACACCGCCGTGAACGGCGCCGCCGGCTACGAGTTCTGGTTCCATCGCCAGCTCGACATCCGCACCCTGTCGCCGGCGGGGGCCTGACCCATGCCGGCCCGCCTGAAAGCGGTCTCCGTGCGGCTGGCACAGGCGGTGCCGGTGATCTTCGGCGTGATCGTGATCTCCTTCCTGCTGACCCGCGCGCTGCCCGGCGATCCCGCCGTGCAGTTCGCCGGGCCCGCCGCCACCGCCGAAAGCATCGAGGAGGTCCGGCGCGCCCTGGGCCTCGACAAGAGCCTGCCCGAGCAGTTCCTGCTCTACCTGGGCCAACTCGCCCGGGGCGATCTCGGCCAGTCGGTCTCGACCGGCCAGCCGGTGCTGTCGGAGCTGGCCGCACGGCTGCCCGCCTCGCTCGAACTCACCCTGTTTGCGCTGATCCTCTCCTGCGCCGTGGCGATCCCGCTGGGTGTGCTGGCCGCGACGCGGCCCGGCAGCCTGGTGGACCAGCTCTGCCGGATCCTGGTGACGGCGGGGGTCTCGTTGCCCACGTTCTTCACCGGCGTGGTGCTGATCTATGTGTTCTACTACCTGCTGGGCATCGCGCCCTCGCCGCTGGGACGGCTCGATTTCATCTATCTCGACCCGCCGCATGTGACCGGCTTCTTCCTGATCGACGCGGCGCTCGACGGCGATGCGGAAACCTGGTTCGCCGCGCTCAAGCAGCTCATCCTGCCGGGGCTGACGCTGGCGCTCTTCACCCTGGCGCCCATCGCCCGGATGACGCGCGCGGCCATGCTCTCGGCGCTCTCGGCGGATTACATCCGCACCGCCCGCGCCGCCGGGCTCGACCGCAACAAGATCCTCTACGGCTACGCCTTCCGCAACGCGCTGCTGCCGGTGGTGACCACGCTTGGCATGGTCTTCTCCTTCACGCTGGGCGCCAATGTGCTGGTGGAAAAGGTCTTTGCCTGGCCCGGCATCGGCTCCTACGCGGTCGAGGCGCTGGTCGTCTCGGATTACGCCGCGGTGCAGGGCTTCGTGCTCGCCATGGCGCTGCTCTTCGTCCTCCTCAACCTCGTGATCGACCTGGCCTATTCGGCGATCGATCCCCGCTTCGGGACCTCGGCACGATGACAGATATGCTCACAGACATGGCAAAAGCCCTCGCCTCCACCCCCGAGACCCAAAAGAAGAAAAGCAACGGCGCCCTCGCGCACACGCTTTACGTCCTGCGGGAAAACCCGGTCACCGCGCTCTCCTTCGCGATGTTCGCCTTCTTCCTCGGCTCCGCGCTCTTCGGCCCCGCATTGGTGCCTTACGATCCGCTGGCCACCAATGCGGCCGTGGCGCTGCAACCGCCCTCCGCCGCGCATTGGTTCGGCACCGACAATCTCGGCCGCGACGTGTTCAGCCGGGTGATCGCCGCCACGCGGCTCGACCTGGTGATCTCGGTGGCCGCCGTGGCGCTCAGCTTCGTCTTCGGCTCGCTGCTCGGCGCGATCGCGGGCTATCGCGGCGGTATGATCGACACGGTGCTGAACCGCATCCTCGACACGATCATGGCCTTCCCGCTCTTCGTGCTGGCCATGGGCATCGTCGCGGCATTGGGCAATTCGGTGGCCAACATCATCTACGCCACCGCGATCATCAACCTGCCCTTCTACGCCCGGCTGGTGCGGGCCGAGGTCAACATCCGCCGCGACGCGGGCTTCACCCAGGCCGCCAAGCTCGCGGGCAATTCCGACGCCCGGGTACTGGCCTTCCACATCTTCCCCAACGCGCTGCCGCCGATGATGGTGCAGGTCTCGCTGAACCTCGGCTGGGCGATCCTCAATGCCGCCGGTCTCAGCTTCATCGGGCTGGGTGTGCGCCCGCCCACCCCCGAATGGGGCATCATGGTCGCCGAGGGCGCGAATTTCATCGTCTCCGGCGAATGGTGGCTCGCGCTCTTCCCCGGTCTCTGGCTGATGCTCGCCGTCTTCACCTTCAACCTGATGGGCGACGGGCTGCGCGACATCGTCGATCCCCGCCGCAGAACCTGACCCGCCCCGCGCCATCCTCCGCCCTTTCATCTTTCCGCAAATACTTGAAAGCGGGGGGTGGGGGGGGGGGGGGGGGGGGGGGGGGGGGGGGGGGGGGGGGGGGGGGGGGGGGGGGGGGGGGGGGGGGGGGGGGGGCGCGCCCCCCCCCC
>NZ_JAMDHK010000007.1:7040-206913 GCF_024721115.1 Salipiger pentaromativorans
GGTCGGATCGCAAGGCGATCCGATCCTCCCCCCACCTCGCAAAAGGACCCGCCGCCCCATGCTCTCCGTCAAAGATTTCCAGGTCGCCTTCAAGACCCGCAAGGGCGAGGTGAATGCAGTCAAAGGCATCTCCTTCGAGCTCGCCCGCGGCGAACGCCTCGGCATCGTCGGCGAAAGCGGCTCCGGAAAATCCGTCACCTCCTACGCGCTCATGCGCATCCTCGATGCCAATGGCCGGATCAAGGCGGGCGACGCGGTCTACTCGGGGATCGACCTGCGCCGCGCCGCCGAACGCGACATGCGCGACCTGCGGGGCCGCGAGATCAGCATGATCTTCCAGAACCCGCGCGCCGCCCTCAACCCGATCCGCAAGGTCGGCCACCAGATCGAGGACGTGCTGCGCCAGCACGCCCGCGCCACCCGGCAGGACGCCCGCAAGAAGGCCATCGAAGCGCTGGAAGCGGTCAAGATCCACGACGCCGAGGCACGCTACGACGCCTATCCCTTCGAGCTTTCCGGCGGCATGTGCCAGCGCGTCGTCTGTGCCATCGCGCTGGCCTGCGACCCCAAGCTGATGATCATGGACGAGCCCACCACCGGGCTCGACATCACCACACAGAAAGCGGTGATGGATCTGGTGGACGGGCTGGTCAAAGCCCGGGGCATGTCCTCGATCCTGATCACCCACGACCTCGGCCTCGCCTCGGAATATTGCGACCGCATCGTGGTGATGAAGGACGGGCGCATCGTCGAGGAAGGTGCCCCCACGGCGCTGCTCGGCACCCCGCAGCACGCCTATACCCGCAAGCTGGTCGATGCCACGCCCCGGCGCGGCGTTGCGATCCGCCAGCTTCTGCCCGCAGAGGACCGCCGCCCGCTCGCTCCGCACGAGATCAAGGATACGCCGCTCATCGAGGTGAAGGATCTCATCAAGACCTATCAGGGCAAATCCGGCCCGGTGCAGGCGGTCAAGGGCATCTCCTTCACCATCCGCGAGGGCCAGTCGGTGGGGCTCGTGGGCGAATCCGGCTGCGGCAAGTCCACAACCTCCTCGATGCTGGTGCGGCTCTTCGATCCGACCTCGGGCCAGATCCTGTTCCGGGGCGCGGATCTGGCGCAGATGCCCGCCGCCGATTTCGCCCGCAGCCCGCTGCGCGGCAAGATCCAGATGGTGTTCCAGGACGCCACCGACAGCCTCAACCCGCGCCACACCGCCCGCCAGTCCATCGCCGAACCGCTGAAGCGGATGACCGATCTGCGCGGCGCGGCCCAGGCCGCACGGGTCGAGGAACTGGCAAGCCTCACCGGCCTTCCCGCGCATCTGCTCGACCGCTTTCCGCATCAGCTTTCCGGCGGGCAGAAGGCGCGGGTCGGCATCGCCCGGGCCATCGCCACCGATCCCGATTTCCTGATCCTCGACGAACCCACCGCCGCGCTCGACGTGTCGATCCAGGCGGTGGTGCTGAACCTGCTTGCCGATCTGCGCGCGCGGCTCGGGATGAGCTATCTCTTCGTCTCGCACGATCTCAACGTGGTCCGGCTGCTCTGCGACCATGTGATCGTGATGAAGGGCGGCGAGATCGTCGATTCCGGCCCCGTCGAGCAGGTGATGGACGCCCCCGCGCACCCCTATACCCGCGAGCTGCTGTCCGCCGCACCGCAAGCCCCGATCCCGGCCCCGGCCGCCTGACCGGCCGCGCCCGACACGACCCTTCAAGACCGACGCCAAAGGACTCACGATGACCCAGGATCTGCCTTTCACCCTGCCCGCCCTGCGCGCCGCCTATGCCGCCGGCGCCCGCCCCGAAGACGTGATCGCCCTGGCCTTCACGCGACTCGACGCCGCGGGCGACCCCGGAGTGCTGATCCATGACGCGCGCGAGGCGGCGCTGGCGGCCGCGCGCGGCCTCGGCCCCCGCGACGACCGCCCGCTCTGGGGGGTCCCCTTCGTGGTCAAGGACAATATCGACGTGGCGGGCATGCCCACCACCGCCGCCTGCCCGGATTTCTCCTATGTGGCGGACACCGATGCCTTCGTGGTCGCGCGGCTGCTGGCCGCCGGCGCCATCTGTCTCGGCAAGGCCAACCTCGACCAGTTCGCCACCGGGCTTGTCGGCCTGCGCACCCCCTATCCGGTGCCGCGCAACGCCATCGACCCCGAGATCGTGCCCGGCGGTTCCTCTTCCGGCTCCGCCGTGGCGGTCGCGCTCGGCGTCGCGGCGTTTTCTCTGGGGACGGACACGGCGGGCTCGGGCCGCGTGCCCGGGGCGCTCAACGGCATCGTCGGGCTCAAACCCTCGCTCGGCGCGCTTTCGGCCAGCGGCATGATCCCCGCCTGCCGGACGCTCGACACGATCTCGATCTTCGCGCTGACCACCGCTGATGCCTGGGAGGTCCTCGCCGTCTCGCAGGCCGAAGACCCCGCCGACGCCTATTCCCGCGCCTTCCCCGCGCCGCGCCTCTCGCCCCTGCCCCCCCGGCTCAGGATCGGCGTGCCGACGCAGGACACGCTCGTCACCGATGGCGACGCCGATCAGGCCGCCAGCTTCCACGCCACGCTGACTCGCATGCGCACACAAGGCGTCGAGGTCGCCGAAATCGACCTCACCCCGTTCTACGATGTCGCTCGCCTGCTCTACGAGGGCGCCTGGGTCGCCGAGCGCACCGCCGCCATCGGCGACCGGCTGACCGACAAGCCCGAAACGCTGCACCCGGTCACCCGGCAGATCGTCTCTGCCGGTCTCGGCCTGACGGCGGTCGATGCCTTTCGCGCCCAGTACCGGCTCGCGGCGCTGCGCAAGCTCTGTCTCGAGGCACTTCAAGGAATCGACATGCTCTGCGTGCCGACCATCCCCCGGTTCGTCACCACGGCCGAGATCGCGGTGGACCCGATCGGGCCGAACTCGCTTCTCGGCACCTACACCAACTTCGTGAACCTGCTCGACATGAGCGGCCTTGCCGTCCCCACCGGGCTGCGGCGCGACGGGCGGCGCGGCAGCGTGACCTTCCTCGGCCGCGCAGGCGACGACGCCCGCCTCGCCGCTGCGGCGATGCTGGTCGAGGACGGGCCCATGGGCGCCACCGGCTGGGCGCGCCCGCCGGCCCCCACGATCGCGGCCGGCGCCGGCGACGACGAGTTGCCGGTTTTTGTCTGCGGCGCGCATATGTCCGGCATGCCGCTCAACGGCGAGCTGGCCGCGCTTGGCGCCCGGTTCCTGCGCGCCTGCCACACGGCGCCCGCCTACAAGCTCTACGCACTGGCCGGCGGGCCGCCACGCCGGCCGGGGCTGGCACGCGTGGCCCAGGGCGGGCGGGCGATCGCCGGCGAGCTCTGGGCGCTGCCGCTTGCCAGCGCCGGGCGTTTTCTCTCCGGCATTCCCGCACCGCTGGGGCTTGGCACGGTCGAGCTGGAGGACAAGAGCGAAGAGGTGGGATTCATCTGCGAAGCCTATGGCCTCGATACCGCGCTCGATGTGTCCGAATTCGGAAGCTGGCGCGCCTATATGGCGCAGGCCGTCGCCCCCGTGCGACCGGCGGCAGAGATCCCGGCCCCGTAAGGCTGCCATACGCGGCCCGGACCCGGCGGGTCAGGGCCTCGTGCGGGCGATCCACTCCGTCAGCGGGTCCAGATCATGCGCCCAGAAAATCGCCAGACCGCGCTCCTGCGCGTCGAGCAGGTTGTGCAGCTTGTAGACGCCGCTGAGCACCGCGCAGGGCACGACCTGCCGCAATCCGAAATCCCTCTTCCAGCTCACCGCCTTGACCGCCGCGTCATTGTTGAGGCGCTTGACCGAATTGGTCGATGAGTTCGACACCTTGCACTCGATCGGCATGACCCGGTCGTCGCGCAGCCGGACGATGATGTCTCCCTTGCGGTTCCCCAGAACGCTCTCGCCGCAGAACTCGCCCTGCGCCGGCGCCTGGGAAATCGTCAGGATCTTGCGCGACGGCACCTCGGTGAAGCCCAGCGCCGTCAGCGCGTCCTTCACCATCGCCTCCTGCCGGTCCTTCCCGTGGGTCCGGCGCAGCGTTTGCGTGCGGCTGGCGGCCATCAGCGCGGCAGAGGCCAGCACCGCCGCGTCCCGCTCTGCGGTCGTGGGCGCACGTCCCTCGATTGCCCAGGCAAAGCGGCGCCGGTCCAGAACCTGCCGCACGACCCCGATCAGGCGCTGCACAAGCGCCGGTGTCTTCTCCAACGTGCCCCGCGCGAGCGAACGGGCATCCGCCAGCACCTTCAGATCGTCCTCCGAGACGGGCGGACCGGCGAGATAGCGGAACGCCTCCAGCAGACGGGGCTCGCCCAGAACCGCAAGCGCCGTCTCCTCCAGCCGGGTCAGATCGCCGGTCACGTCGAGGATCTCCTCCACATGACCGCGATATTCGTCGAACGCCTCGAGATAATCCTCCAGAGGCTCTTCCAGACGCTCGGTCGAAAACGCCGAGATGGCCCGAAGGCGATGGGTCTCGAGATCCGCGTCGCTCCAGACAGGCGGGTCGATCAACAGACCGCACCGGCGGCCAGAAGCGCCGGCCCCGGCACGATGAGCCGCTCCATCTCGCGCGGTTCGAACTTGGTCAGACCGCCGGCATAGGTCCGGCCCGAGCGCTGCGAGATATTGCTCTGAAGATAGGAGACGAGGCTTTTCCTCACCGTGTCGCTCATCGGGTCGCGCGGATAGAGCCCGTGCGCGATATTGATGTGGCGGGCATCGACCTGGTTGATGATGAAGCCGGGCGGGCGGCGCGCCATATAGGTCGAGATGATCGGCGCCGCCGCGCGCAGCCCCACCGACCACCAGGCCTTTCGATGGCTGGCCACATAGCCCTTGTTCGCCCCCATCGCGCGCGCAACCTTGAGAAATTTCGTCACCGCCTTGCGCTCGGCGCTGTCCAGCTCATCGAGATCGGCAGGCAGGTCGATCACCCGGCGCAACTTACGGGAATCCGCCAGCAGCCCGCCGGCCTCGAGCACCTCGCGCGCGCGCGTGATCGTCGGAAACAGAACCGTCTCGGGCAGACCGACGCTGTGGGCGCCGGCGATCCAGACGCCGTTCGCCCCGGTCACCGTGCCCCGGTGGACGCGGCAAAGCTCTCCCAGCTCGACATAGCCCTCGGGCGGCTTCTCGCTGTCGCGGGTCAGATGAGACCAGCGCCCCTCGGCCGCCAGACGCTCGCGCGGGACGGTCCGCCCCTTGCCCAGCTCGCCCAGAGAGGCGAGATCCTCGATGCGCCGGAAAGACACCGCGCGCGGTTTCGCCCCGATGTCGAAGGTCGCGATGGCGGCGGTTGCGGCTGCATCCGGGAAGGGCTGGGCGGTCGGGTCGATCACCGTCACGCTCCTGCCGCCCAGCCGGCCCAGCATCAGCGCACGCACCAGCGCGCCATAGTTCACGTCCAGCCATTCCGATGCGGTGATGAATGCGCCGAAATCCCCGGGCTTCGCGCTGCGCGCCGTCGCCAGGAAGAAATAAGCGTGCAGCCCCGCCAGCCGGCTGGCGGGCAGGTCCAGCTTTGCCGCCTCGGCGGTCAGCCATGTCTTCCACACCGCCCCGATCTTGTGGTGACGCACATAGGGCGGATTGCCGATATAAAGCGAGCTGCCCGCCACCTGCCCAGTGAAGCGGCGGTAATCTCCGAGAAGGATGCGCGCGCGGCCTCCCTGACCGGTCACGGCCAGATTGGCGCGGGCCATCAGCGCCGCCAGCGGATCGACGTCGATGCCGACCAGCTCGGCCTCGGGAAAGGCCTGTCCCGCACGGCACAGGAACCGCGCCGAGCCGACGCCGGGGTCGATCACGCGGGCGGGCGTGCGCGTGGCCGCGGCCCAGTCGATCATCGTCTGGACGATGGGCGCCGGGGTATAGGTCGCCCCCTGGTCGCGCCGCACCTCCGGAGAGCGCAGCACCGAGAACGCATCCCCAAGCGGATCCTCTCCGGCCAGGATACGGTCCTTCAGGTCTGCAATCCGGTGCGGCGACACCGGGCGCGCCTCGGCGGTTTTGGCAAGCGCGGTCTCTGCCGCCGACAGCGCCCCGCCGGCCTGCGCCGCGCCAAGCGCCAGCGCCATTGCGACCAGATCGTCTTCGGTCGCGAAGATGCGGTCGCGATCCGCAAGGCCACCGACCATCACGCGGATGTCTCCTGCCGGCGCTGCGCCGGGGTCCGGAACGGCAGGACCTTGATGTCCTTCTCCTTCTTCCGGGTCTCCGCGATGTCGAAACTGTTCTGCATCTGCATGAGCTCGTCCATCGGCACCCCGAATGCCTTTTCGATCCGCAGCGCCATTTCCGGCGACAGATGCGCACGCGCATTGAGGAATTTCGACAGGGCGGGCCGCGTCACGCCAAGCGCCTGCGCCGCATCGGTCACGGAAAGGCCCAGCGGTGCGATCACCTGCGCCCGCACAAACCCGCCCGGATGCGCCGGAGCCTTATTCGTTGTTTTCGCGATCATTCCCGACCATCCCCTGACATGCTTCGCAGCAGAAGCACTGTGCACTGTAGCGTCACGATTTACAATCATGTTCCGTCTATGTTCCGAAGATATATCCCCCCGCGCAGAGTGCCGAAGGATCACAGGCACCATGTATCGGGACACAGGGTTTTCGGGCGCCCGGGCCGCAATTGCAGCGATAACGCGGCGGAAATGACGCATCCAGGGCAATTCGCATCCTCCCGCGCCGGTTTTTCTTGTTTCCGAAACGCGGGACTTTACTCTGCTCGCAGCCAAGCCGGAATTTCAATCACGTCTGAGCCCGTATTCTCTCGGAGGTCTTTCCATGACATCTCTCTCGGCACGCATTTGGACCCTTGCAGCAACGACCGCGCTTTCCCTGACCCTCGCCGTCACGGATGCCCGCGCCGACGACACCCTGGACACCGTCCTGTTCACCGGGATCGACGGCTATGACGGGGGCGCCGGCATCTATGGCGGCTTTGTCACCGCGCTGAACGGCGACATCACGGCCAGCGGATGGACGCTGTCTGCCAATCTCGGCTATTCGCAAAGCTGGGGCTCGTTCTCGGATACCGACAGCACCGGCGCGAGCGTGCTGCTCGGATATCAGTGGCATACGCCGGGATATTACGCCTCGCTGGCGCTCGGGGTCGATGTGATCGAAAACACCGAGGATCCCGATACCGGAGCCCGCAACAACGGAACCCATACCGGCTATATCCTTCAGGCCGGCTTCCAGACCAAATCCGTCGATGCGCTGTTCTTCCAGGGCTATGGCGCCTATCTCTCGGCGAACGAGCGTCTTTACACGCAGCTCCGCTCCGGCTGGGCCAGCGAGAAGATGACCTTCGGCCTCGAGGCGATCTATGCCGACGAGCGCGACTCGGCCGAAACGGTCCGCTACGGGCTCTTCGTGTCGGATCTGCCGCTCGGCAATGGCAGTTTCGGCATCTCGGCCGGCTATCACGACGACCGGGGCAGCGACGACGACGGTGCGTATATCGCATTCGAATATTCCATCCCCCTGTCGCTGCGCTGAAGCGGCGCGGCCAGGGTCACCGCGGTCCAGGCCGAGGCACAGATCTCGGCCAGATCGTGCCGCGCGCGCCAGCCAAGCAGGCGCTGCGCCGCCGAGGTGTCGGCCCAGGAGGCCGGAATATCCCCCGCGCGCCGCGCGCCCAGGCTGTGCGGAACGGCGCAGCCGCTCACACGCTCGTAACAGCGCAGCAACTCCAGCACCGTCGCACCGCCGCCGGACCCGAGGTTGAGCGCCGTCCCGGGCGCCAGCCCCTCGATCCGGGCCAGCACCGCGAGATGCCCGGCGACCAGATCGTCGATGTGCAGGAAATCGCGCAGCCCGGTGCCATCGGGCGTGTCGTAATCGCTGCCAAAGATCTCGATCCCCGCCGTGAGCCCCGCCGCAACCTCGGACACGCGCGCCACGAGGCTGTCGCAGCCGGGCGCCTCGTCGCCCGGACGGATCAGCGCGGGCGCAGCGCCGGCGGGATTGAAATAGCGCAGCGAGACGGCGCGACGGCCCTCCGCCGCGCGCGCCCATCCCGACACAAGCTGTTCTGCCAGGCGCTTGGTCTCGCCATAGGGGCTGAGCGGACGTAGCGGATGCGCCTCGGGGATCGGCAGCGTTTGGGGCGCGCCGTAGACCGCAGCCGACGACGAAAAGACCAGGGTCTCGCAGCCCGCCCGCGTCATGGCGTCGAGGATGCCCTGCACCCCGCCCACATTGACCGCGTGATACCGCGCCGGATCCTGCACAGAGGCCGCGACATCCTTAAGCCCGGCGAAATGGATAACCGACTCGGCGCGGAAACGCGCCATCGCGGTGGCACAGGCCCCGACATCGCGCACATCCGCGACCAGAACCTGTGGCCGGCGTCCCGTCTCCTCCGTGAGCCGGGCGATGACATCCCGCGAGGCGTTCGAGAAATCGTCGATGACAAGAACGTCATGGCCGTCGCGCAAGAGGCGAAGCACGGTGTGGCGACCGATATAGCCCGCGCCTCCGGTGGCCACGACCCGCATCAGGCCACCCCAATTCCAAAATCGACCCGTATCGCCGCCGCGATACCCCGCTGAAACCCCATGCCCACCCCGAGGGTTTTCCGAATACCTGAATCTGTCCGGCGCGACCTTGCGCGCATGCTTCAATACCGAGAATTGTGCCGGGCGGCGGCCGATCCTGTCAAGCCGACCCAGCGATCCGCGCGCGGGACGGCAAGACTATGACGTTTCGCTGAGCATCCGCGCCATCAGCGCAGCCGCCTGCACGCGGATCGCCGGGTCGGCATTGTCGAGCGCCAACCGGAGCAGCGCCTCCCCCTGCTCCGGGAGCCTGCTGGCGAGCCAGGCCAGCACCGCCTGTTTCTCCGCCCGCGTGCCATCCTCGAGGACAGCGGCGGCAGAGCGCGCCGAAAGGGCCTCGGGCGCCGCCCGGCGGCCTTGCGCCAGTTCCCGCGCCAGCCCGTGGCGCGGCGGCGGCAGATCCTCGCCCGCGAGGCGCGCATACCAGGGTGCCAACGCCCGCGCGCGGGACGGATCGGGCGCCGGCAGCAGCAGGGACAGCGCCGCTCCGGCAGGCCCCGCAACCGCAGTCAGAAGCAGTGCCAGCGGCATCGGCGCCCCGAGGCCGCGCCAATGCGCCGCCAGTGCTGCAAGGACGACAAGCCCGCAATGCGCCGCGACGCGCGCGAGCTGAGGCACCGATCCCGGAAGGCCGGCCCAGATTGCCAGCTCGGCCAGCAGCAGCGCGAGTAGGAGCGCCCGCCTCATTGCAGGCCGGCAGCCCGGTCGCGCAGCTCGGCGCTTTGGCGCAGCGCCTCTTCCGCGCGCTGTTCCAGCCGCGCGGCATCGGCCCGCGCGCCGGCGAGCGCCTTGTCCTGAGCGGCGAGCTGCCGTGCCATCCGGTCGCGCATGCCCCCGACCAGCAGCGCCGCCGCCGCCCAGGCGAGCGGCAGCGCGCCTGTCTCGGAGATCCGCCGCAACACCCCCGTTGCGGGCCCCGGCGACAAAACGGCGATCTCCAGCCCGCCGCACAGTATGGCAGCGGCCATGCCCCAGCCCAGACCGTAACGCGCGGCCATCAGCAACACCGGCAGCCAGAACGGATGTACCGCCAGCCCCTCCGGCGACCAGCGCCCCGTCAGCAGGTAGAGCAGCCCCAGCAGCAGCCCGACCATGGCCAGCAGTTCGACCGCCGGCAGCGCGCGCTGGCGCGGCGCGGGCCCGGCCGCCGGTCCGCTGTCGGGCGGCGGGTGCGGCAAGGGTTCCGTCTGCGGGGGAATCGTCTTGGCAGGCTGCATGCGGAGCGGGCAATATCCAGAACATGGCCGGTCTTCCCGGCCCGGAAAGGCAATGTCCAAGGCCTAGCACGGAATGGCGCGTACCGACAGCATCTCGCATCTCCTCTGCCGGATCACGGCGGTGCTGCTGTGTCTGCTCCTCGGCACACTGCCCGCAGGCGCAGAGGCCCCCGCCACCGACACCCGGCGGATCCTCGCGCTTTACGACGGGCGCGAAACCGACCGGCTGGACGAGACGCGCCTGCACCGTCTGGCCGAAATGCCGCTCAATTTTCTCGGCTACGACCTGATCTATCACGATCTCGCCCAGGGGCTTCCGCCGCCCGCGCCCGAGGCCCGCATCCTCACCTGGTTCAGCGGCCCGCTGCCCGACCGCGCCGGCTATCTCGCCTGGATCACCGCGCAACTGTCGCAGGGGGCCAGGCTTGCCATTCTCGGCGATCCCGGCCTCGCCTCCGAAGGCGCGGGCGATCTGACCGGCGCGCTCCTGACTCAGCTCGGGCTCGAGATCTCGGGCACCCTTCCCGTCACGCGGGATGCCGCGCTCCTGTGGCAGGATGATGCGCTCTACGGGTTCGAGCGGGCGCTGGGGCCGGTGCTGCCTCCGCTGCCGCTGGTCTCTGCCCGGAGCCCGCAGGTGGTGACGCATCTGGCGATCCGCGCCCCGGACGGCCGCGCCAGCGCGGTGATCAACAGCGGCCCCCGGGGCGCCTGGGTGCCGCCGGGCTATGCGGTCTACAGCGCCGGAACCGCAGGCTACAAATGGCTGATCGACCCCTTCGCCTTCTTCGACCGGGTCTTCGGGCCCGGCACGCCGCACCCGGTTCCGGACGTCACGACCGTTTCGGGACGCAGGATCTATTTCAGCCATATCGACGGCGACGGCTGGGCGAATGTCGCTGAGACGCCGGATCCCTCGGGGCGCAAGCGCATCGCCGCACAGGCGGTGCATGACGAGCTGATCGCCCCCTATCCCGATCTGCCGGTGACCGTGGGCATCATCGCGGGCGACATGGACCCGACGCTCGGCGGCACCCCGGCCAACCGCGCCGCCGCGCGGGCGCTGCTGGCGCTGCCGCAGGTCGAGGCGGCGGCGCATGGCTATACCCACCCGTTCGACTGGGGCTTTTACGCGGACTATGACCGCCAGACCGAGGAACGGCTGATGGCACGCGCCGCCGACGCTGTGGCCGCCGCCCGACCGGCGCCGGCACCGCTGGCCCGGATCGCCGCAAGCGCCGCGCAATGGCTGGGCCTGCCGGACACACAGGCACCGGTCACCTATGCCACCGCGGCAGAAGTGCTGCCGCGCAGCTACCTCGCGCGCCCCTTCTCGCTCGACGAGGAAATCGGCGGCGCCCTGGCGACGGTCGCCGGGCTTGCCCCGCCGGAGAAGTCACCCGCGCTTTACCAATGGACCGGAGACACGCTGCCCTTCGAAGCGGCCATCGCCGCCACGCGCCGCGCCGGCGTCGCCAATCTCAACGGCGGCAACGCCCGCTTTGACGCGCTGTTCCCGTCGCTCACCAGCCTGCCGCCGATCGGGCGCCCCGTGGGCGCCGAACGGCAGATCTACGCGGCGGCGTCGAACGAGAGCCTCTATACCAACGAATGGACCGGGCCGTTCTGGGGCCAGGCGCTGCTGTCGCAAACGCTGGACCGGACAGAGCAGCCGCGCCGGCTCAAGCCCTTCAATCTCTACTACCACATGTTCAGCGGCGAAAAGCGCGCCAGCCTCGCGGTGCTGAAAGCGTTTCTCGACCGGGCCCGCGACGGCCGCCATATCGCGCTGCCCGCATCGCGCTATGCCGCCATTGCGCAGGGTTTCTACAGCACCCGCATCCACCGCGTGGCGGAAACCGTCTGGGAGATCACGGATCGTGGCGCGTTGCAGACCCTGCGCATCGACGACCCCGGCTCGCTCCGGCCCGACCCGCTGGCAAGCCATGGCCTGATCGGGGTCCGGCAGGTCAACGATGCGCTCTATCTCGCGCTCGATCCCGCCGTGCCCGAGGCCCGCATCGCCCTTTCCGAAACGCCCTCAAGCGCGCCGCTGCTGATCGAGAGCGGCTGGTCGCTGTCCGGGCTCACGCGCGAGGACTGCGGGTTCCGCCTTCGCGCCGAAGGGTTCGGCCCCGGGCGGATGACCTGGGGCGGGCTTCCGGACGGCGCGCTGTTCCTGACCGTCACCCGGGGCGGTGCGCCGCTCTGGTCCGGCGAGGCCACGGTCTCCGGGGGCATTGCCCGGATCGACCTGCCCCTGCGGGCACGGCCGCCGGTCGAGATCTCGGCGCGCTGCGCGGAGGGGACACAATGAAGGCCCGGACACAGGCGCTGCTTGCCTGCCTCGCCGGGGCCGCCTGCCTGCTGGCGCTGCTGCCGGGCCGCAGCGAGTTCGCCGCGCGCGCGCTCGACGACGGCGACTGGCAGGCCGCCGCTCAGGCGGCAGAGGCAGCGCCCCCCGACGGCGCCGCGTCCCCGGCGCTTCTGCTTCAGCGCGCCCGGCTGCGGTCCGAGGCCGGCGACATTGCCGGCGCCGGAACCGCGCTTGCGGCGCTGCATCGGGCCGTGCCCGATGACCCACCCGCAACGCTGGCACTGGCGCAGCACCTGCGCGCGGCGGGGCGGCTGGACGAGGCCGACAGGCTGCTGGCGGCACTCTCTCCCGACGCGCTGTCCCCGGCCCAGCGCGCCCGGCTGGCGGCGGAACTGCAACGGGATTCTCCCGCCGCCGAACACGCCTTTCTGACGCGGCTACGGGAGGCGGGTCTGGCCGATGCGGACCAGCTCGCCCGGCTGGGCATGATCGCGGCGGCAGAGGGGCGCGACCGCGAGGCCGTCGCCGCGCTGACCGCCGCCGATGCGCGAACCGGAGCGGGGCTGCTGCGCGAACGGCTGACCCTGCTCGACCTGCTTCTGGCCTCCGGGCGCCGCACCGAAGCGCGCAGCCGCGCCAGCCGCTGGGACGTGCTGATGCCCGGGCCGGGCATCGCGACGGTTCTGGAAGAGACCTTTGCCGCGCGCGGCCTCGCCCGCACGGTCATGGCCGGTGCGGATAGCTCCGGGGCGCCCGTCTCGCGCTGCACCCTGCCGCTGCGAAGCTGGGCGATCCAGTTGCAGTCGCTGGTCCCCGACGCGCTGCACCGCGCCACCGAGGATCTGCTGATCATCGACCCGACCGACGGCATTCCCGGCGGCGCCTTCCCCCGGGAAACCATGGAGTTGATGAAGCACCGCCCCGACGGCACACGCCGACTGCTCATCGCCTATCTCAGCATCGGGCAGGCCGAAAGCTACCGTCTCTACTGGCGCCCGGACTGGGAGGAAACGCCCCCCGACTGGCTCATGGGGCCCGATCCCCGCTGGCCCGGCAACTACGAGGTCCGGTTCTGGGAACCGGGCTGGCAATCGCTGATCTACGGCAGCGCCGATGCGGCGCTCGATCGGATTTTGGCGACGGGCTATGACGGCGTCATGCTGGACGGCGTGGATGCGTTCGAACGGCATCGGAGCGAACGCCCGGACGCCGCCGCCCGCATGGCCACCTTCGTGGCCGAACTCGCCCGGCACGCCCGCGCGGGGGACCCGGAATTTCTCGTCTTCCCGCTGAACGGGCACGGGCTTCTTGGCAGGGCCGGGTTCGACACGGCGATCGACGGGCTGGTGGAGGAAGACCTCTATTTCGGCCAGCAGGGCGATGGTGTGGCGAACCCGGCCGAGGGGATCGACTGGAAACGCGACCGGCTGGTGCGGGCGACAGAGCGCGGCCTGCCGGTGCTTTTGCTGGAATACCTGGCCGACGAGGCGACACGGGCCGCCACCGCGGCGCGCGCGGAACGCGACAGGTTGCAGCCAAGCTACGGCGTGCGGCGTCTGGACCGGATCAGCGAGCCCTGGCCGGTCGTCACCGGCGCCTCCCTTGCAAACGGCGCCGCCTGCGGCGGTTAACCCGGCGCGGCGGCGCGGCGGAAGACATGCCGGGGCAGCGCGTCCAGCGCCTCGCGCATCAGAACGAAGCCGACGCCGCCCGCCGCAAGCGCCCCAAGGGGAAAACCCAGCCCCAGCGCCTGCGGACCGATCAACAGCGTCAGCCCCGTCGCCAGCGCCGTTGCGCCGCAAAACACGGCCTGCACCGCCAGATAGCGGCGCGCGAGATCCAGATTGATCAGAACCAGCGCCGCCCCGAGGGCCGCGAGGTAGAACACGCATCCCACCGCCGTGAACGCCAGAACCGGCGCCTGCAACGCGCCGATCCAGCCCGCGGCGGCCATGCGGGGCGCGGCGACACAAACCCCAAAGGCCACCACCGCCTGCACCAGCAAGACGCGCCGCAGATCGCCGACTGTCTCCTGGGCAAGATCGGCGCTTTCGGCGCGGATCTCCTCCAGCGTCGCGTGCCCCAGAAGCTCGCCCATCCAGGCCCGCAAGCGCAGGAAGAGACGGCCCTCGAAGGCGATCAGCAGCAGCGCAAGCCCCGGCACCAGCGCAAGAAGGCCGAAGAACACCGCGCCGTCATAGGCCTCGCGATAGCGCAGGCCGATGGCCGAAACTTGCCCGCCGGGCAGGTTCCAGAGGATCAGCTTGTCAATCCACAGCCCCAGCGCCCCCAGAAGGCTGCCTCCGGCCAGCGCCCCATGCCGCCGCAGCGCCACCAGGTGGTCCCGCATCGCCGGCCAGAGCGGCCCGGCATCGAAGGGAAAGGTGCGGAACAGCGCCCGCGCCAGCGCCCCGGCGGACAGCGCGACCCCCGCGCCATAGCCCCATGCCATGGCGGCCAGCCCGCCACCCGCCACCAGCGCCCCGGCCACCGCCGCGACGCTGAGCACGGTGCCCGCCAGAAGCGCCACCGCCACGGCGCCGAAGCGCCGCAAGGCGGTCGCCTGTCCCGCAAGCCCCCAGAGCAGCGCGAACAGCGCCGCCAGCGCGACCGAGGCGGGCATCACGCCGGAGGCCCGGTCAAGACCCAAGAGCGACAGAAACGCGGGGCAAAGCGCGGCGGCCAGCAGCACCGACAGTGCGGCCATGCCGGAAATCAGCGCGGGAATGCGCTCGGGCCGCTGCGCGTAAAGCGCATCCGACAACGCCCGCCCCGCCACCAGCAGCGGCGCCGCCGTGGCCAGCATCGCCGACAGTACGGCAATGGTCACCACGAGGCGGAAGGCGATCACCGTCTCGGGCCCTGCGATCAGCGCGACCAGCGCGCCCGCAGCGGCGAGCCCGAGCACCGCCAGCATCCACTGCCCCGCCGCCAGCAGAAGCGCCTGCCCTAGCGCCAGTGCCGCCAGACCCAGCCCCCCGGAATGGACCATATGGTCGAGCCTTATGCCGATGCCCGCCATGGTGCCCCCCGCACGGCCAGCGCATCGGCATATAGCCCCGCATAGGCCGCCCGCATCGCATCGGCCCCATAGTGGCGCCGCACCCGGCGCCGCAGATTCTCGCCCATCTCCCGACGCTGCACGGGGTCGCGCAGCAGCTCGGCCAGCCGCGCTGCGGTCTCTTCCGGAGCGGCGAGCCGCGTGACAAAGCCCCCCGGTCCCTCCGGCGGGCGCTCGTCCTCGGCCCCCGTCAGGATTTCCCGGCAGGCGCCCACATCTGTGGCCACGCAGGGCCGCCCTGCGGCACCGGCTTCGAGCAGCGCAAGCGGCTGGCTCTCGCTGGTGCTGGTCAGCACCAGAACATCGCTCTGCTCCAGAACTTCGGTCACCGGCATGAGTCCGGGAAACCGCAGCACCCCCTCGAGCCCGAGTTTGCGCACCAGCGCGGTACAGCTTGCGTAATAGGCCGGATCCTCGTCCCAGGGCCCCGCCACGACTGCGGTGACCTGCGGCAGCTCGCGGCGCAGCGCGGCCACCGCGCGGATAAAGCAATGAATGTCCTTGATCGGCACCACCCGCCCCAGCAGCGCCACCCTCGGCGGTCCCGCGCGACGGGGGCCGATCTGCGCGAACCGCCCCGCGTCGATGCCGTTGGGGATCACGCGGCAGCGGTCGGGCGGCGCGCCCAGCATCTTCTGCTCGTGCCGCCCGGCGGCGCTCAGCGCGACGATGTCGCGACAGGCGCCATAGCAGACCTGCGCAAAGCTCTCGAAGGCCATGAGCCAGAAATCGGCGATGTCGCGGCGCGGCGCAGCGCCGATGTCGCGGTCGGGAAAGGCCGGGTGCAGCCAGTCCGCGAGCATCAGATCGACGCGGCGCTCGTTGGTATAGATCCCGTGTTCGGTCAGCAGCACCGGGCGCCCGGTCTCGCCCCCCGCCCGCGCCGCCATCAGCCCGGCATATCCCGTGGTGACCGCGTGATAGGCGCCGGCCCGCGGCAGCGGTGCGCGCAGCACCGAAAGCACCCCGCCGAACAGCGCGCGCCAGGTCCAGTAGAACTGCACGAACGAGGCGCCGGGCACGAAGCGGTCGTAGAGCGCGCAGACCATACCCCACCCCAGCGGCCCGTCGAGCAGCGCCCGGGCAGGGACCCCGCCTGCCTCGCGGGCCACCGCCGCCGCGAGGTCCGCCAGCGCTGCGGGCGTACCCTCTTCGAGCAGCGTGGCCATGGCCGCCGCGAGCCGCGTACCGCCGGCCTCATCCCCTCCGCCGCGCCCGCGCCCTGCGCGGTCGTCGTCACCGAGCACAACGTCCTGCACCCAGTGCAGGTTTGCGGGCGGATCGTAGCGGCGGGGGCCGGCGCCCGGCGCCGACATCGCAATGACTCCAAAACGCCGCTCCGGCTGGGAGGCCATCAGCGCCTGCGTCCAGCCCGAGACGCCGCCGAACACATAGGGGTAGCTGCCCTCCAGGATGAGGCAGATGTCGGCCTCCGGGGCCCTGTCCTGTCGCCGCACCGCGCGCCTCGCTGTGGTTTCCCTCGGATCTCAGTTTCAAAAGCCAGAGCCCGCGGGGTCAAGAGCCCAGATCGCGCCCGGGTGCGACATTGTCCGAAAGACGCGGGGCTGGCGCCGGTCAGAGACCCTTGTAACATTGCAGGGCAAAGGGTTTGCTGTTGCCGCTTTTCTCGGACTTGGCAAAGAAGACGGCGTTTTCACCCGGTCTGACGGCGCTCCAGTCGATCTCGGCCCGCCACCAGTAGACCTGCCCCTCCGGAACCACATCACCGGCCGAGAACGCGGCCCCGGTCCAAGGGGTGAAGGTGGTGTTCTGACCGGGGATCGGCGGCGGATAGACACCGGGCAGCACGTCCGGGGCACCGTCTCCGATCACCGCCACATACATGATTTTGGTGAACCGCTCGGCGGGGCCCTTGGCCAGCACGGTGTAGAGACTGCCTTCCGAATAGCTCACGATTCCGCCGGTGGCTGCGTCGATCTTGTTGTCGGTCACCCAGGTTTCGAGATCGAACAGCGACTGCGCCCAGACCGAAGGCGGGTCCGACGGGATCGGAACCATCGGGTATTGCCGCTTCTGGAAGGGCAGGAATCCGCCGCCGCCGGCCTTGCGCAGCGCCCCGGCCAGACGGGCGACCTCGGCGGCAATGTCCGCATCGTCGTAACGCCCGGCAGCCGTCAGCAGCGCGGTCAGGCGCGCCGCATCGACACCGCCCAGCGACGCCGGATCGGCCAGTGCGCCGGCCATCGTGTCCAGCGGCACCGCCCCGAATACCTCGTCATCGACCAGCGCCTTGGCAATCTCGGCATCGCTGAACCCGGCGGCGCTCAGCGCCAGCGCGATGGTGATCACGTAATCGTAAAGCGGATTCATGCGTAAAGCCCTTTCAGGAGTTCGGCGTCGGACGTCGCGATCCCCGCCGCTGTGGTGCTGCGGAAGACCGTCGTCAGCGCTTCCAGACGGCGGGTCACGGTCTCTGCCGGCACGCCGGCGCAAAGCAGTCCGGCGGCGAAGACCAGCGGGTAGGGCAGACCGTCCGGCGCGGCAGCCATCAGCGCCGCTTCGGCCGCGGCGGGAGACCCCGCCGCAAGGTTGTCGGACGAGGCGATGACCCACGCCACCAGCGTGGTGCCGCCAGCCGGCGGCGCAATCAGAAGCGGCATGGCGCGCAGCCGCAGCTCCGCCGTGAGGGGCCGGGCCAGATCGGTGGCGGCCGCCTCCGGCACCAGCCGGCGCACAAGCGGCGCAACGGTCTGCGGCGGCAGCTCCAGCCGCGAGAAGGCCCGCACCAGCGCGGCGGGGTCCGGCGGGGTGTCCCGCCAGTCGAGCGCGGCGAACCGGATCGAGAACGCTCCCAGTGCGTAATCCGGCCAGGGGCCGCGTGCCAGCTCTTCGGCCCAGAACGGCGCCACCCGCGCGGCGACCACCGGCGGCGGCAGCACCTTGGCGAGAATGCGCGCCACCTCCAGCCCGCGCTCGACCCCGGTCAGGATATGCGCCGCGCGGACGGCCCGCGCCACGGCCACCGCCGCCTGATCGGAGGGTATCGCCAGACCCTCGCTCAGCGATGCCAGCGCGTGCGCCAGCTCTGCCGGGTCGCGCGACGGGTCGGCCTGCCACACCCCCGAACAGCCGAAGAGCGTCAGCCGGTCGGCGAGGCTCCAGTCATCGGCCCCAAGCGCGACGACCTCTGCCAGCGCCGTATCCGGATCGTCGGCGGCATGGGCCGACCAGAGCGGCAGCCCCGCCAGGGTGCGGGCGGCGAGACAGGGCTCGATCATCTGCCCCGCCGAACGGCTCGCGCCGTCCCAGATGTCGCGCAACTGCAAGGGTGTCGGGTCGGCCGCCGCAACCAGCGCGGAAAGCGCGGCCCCGGTGTCCAGCAGGGTGCCAAGCAGCACCGCGCCCAGACCGGTATCGTCCAGCAGCCCCGCCATCAGCCGACGCACCGCCGCCGCATCCAGCCCCAGATCGAGCGCCCGGACCGCAAGCAGCGGCGCCCGCTCGGCAGGGTCTTCGACCCACCAGCTCTGCGCACCGTCCTGGCGTTGCAGGCCAAGCCGGGTGCGAACCAGCAAGAAATCGTCGAGCGCGACACTGCCGTCCAGCACCGCCGCGATCTCGGACCAGCGCAGCACCAGGCCGCTGCCGGTCGTGCGCGCCACGAGCCCGATTTCCTGCACACGCCGTAGCAGATCTCCGGCGGCGGGCTGGACCGCGGGATCCGGCGCCTCGAGCACAAGCCGGCCAGAGAAACGCAGCGGCGCCGAGCCCCCCGGCGCGAGCCGGTCGCCGACGGTTTCGACCATCCCGTCGTCCCGTTCCAGCCGGGCGGTAAAGGCGATCTCGTCCGTACCGTCGTTCAGCAGGGTCAGCCCCCAGGCCGGATCCGGTGCGATCTCGAGCGCGAGGGGGTCCGAAATCGCGCTCTCGTGCCCGTCTGCCAGCGCCTGCACGACAATGTCGTAGCCGCCCTCCATCACCGTGGAGGGAACAGTCACCGGGCCGGGCAGAGCCAGGTCCTGCGTCGTCGAGCTCCCGTCCGGCGCGTCCACCGTCACCCGCACCGCCGTGGCCGCCGGATCGGCGGTGAGATCGAGCAGCAGCCCGGCGGGCACCACGCGCACCACCAGATCGCGAGGCACCGCAAGATCGTGCCGGATCGGCACCGGGCCGACCGCCACCGGCCCGGCCCAGGCCCCCACCACCTGAGGGTCGGCCCGGCGCATCCGGACGGTAAAGCTCTGGTCTGCGGTCAGGCGCGGATCGTCGTAGACGAGGTCGATGGTCGAGCGTTGCACGACCCCCGGGCTGTTCCCCGGTCCCGCCGATTGCGCCGGGCCGGTGGCCTGCTGCGACGTGACCGTCAGGTCGGGCAAGGGCATTCCCGCCGCATCCAGGATCTGGACCTCGCAGGGGCCCAGCGTCTCGAGCTGGTAGCGCACCGAGATGCCGCCTTCGGCACGGAACTGCGCGGACAGGGCGACCGGCACCTCCAGCACCGCCAGCGTCACCGTCTGCACGGCGGTCCAGGCGCTGAAGGCGGTTTGCGTCTCGGCCCGAACCCGGGCCGAGATGGCCTGCCCCGCCGCAAGTGCCGGACCGGTGACGACTGCCCGCCCCGGAACCGAACGGTCGATCACCGGGGCCGGGTCGAGCGCGGCGCCACCCGCGCCTGTCAGCTCGAGACCGGAGCCGACCCCATCCGGAAGCGACCAGCTCACCGTCAGGGTGGAGCCGTCGAAGAGGCAGGCCAGATCGGCAGGCGGCGCGAGATCTTCCAGCGTGATTTCGAACGGGTCGCTCCACGGGCTGAGAGACCCCGGCATCTCGACCCGGACGGCGAGGCTCAGGGCCGTGCCGTCGATGAGCGCCGGGCCGGTCACGAAGCGCCGGGTCTCGGCACCCTGCGGCGTCACGACCTGGGGTGCCGGCGCCAGCGCCGCGCCGCTGGCATCGGTGATCCGCAGAACCCCGGTCGCGCCGGCTTCCGCCAGCCACTGGACATCCAGACCCCCCGCGCCCCAGCGGGCCTCCAGATCGGTCGGGGCCGCCCAGACCCGGCAGTCGGCCGCGGGGCCCGGGGCGCTGGAAATCTCGCCATCGCGATGCGCCGTGGCCTGCGCGGTGAACCTCCCGGTCGCCCCTGCCGGCAGCGCGACCCTTGCCTCGGGGCTGTCCGCCGTGACCGCCTGCGGCGTCCCCAGCGCCGTGCCGTCGGGCATCGAGAAGACCACCTCGCCGGTGGCGCCCGCCGTCAGCGCAACGGTCGCGACAAGCGCCGAACCGTCGCAGCTTAGCGTGACCTGCGGCGGCGCGGTCTGGACGATTGTCAGCGAGACCGCCGCGCTCCAGTCCCCGAGATAGCTGTCCCGGCGGCCCCGGGCGCGGGCCTGGAATGTGCCGGGGCGCAACGTGTCCAGATCCGCGACCGGATACAGCGCCGAAAGCGCGACACCCGCCGAAAGGACCTGCGCCGGCAGCCCGGGCCCCGAGATCTCCATATCGTAACTGGCCGAAAGCGACGCCGGGTTCCAGTTGCCGCGCAGCCCACCGGACACGCGCTCGAGCGACCGCATCAGGGGGACATGAGGCAGCAGCGCGACACCGCCAGGCGGCGTACCGGACGAGGGGCCACCCGCCGAGGGCGTATCGTCATCGTCGTCATCCCCGCCGCCCAGCGCCTTTTTGATCAGGCCGAAGATGGTAGACGCCACAACCGCGGTCCCGGCCTCCAGCGCGGTGCCAATCGCCGCGCCTGCCTCTTCGGCGGCAGCGGCGAGGATCGCGCGCACCGCGCTCCGGCAGACCAGCGCCAGCCCGTAGGACGCCGCCTTTTTCGCAAAGGCCATGCCCAGGATCATCGCCAGGGTCTCTTCGTCTTCCAGCAGGTTCTTGGCGAAGGTTGCGCCCTGAGTCCGGAGATTGTCGAGAATGAGCCCCGGCAGATCGTCGAAACGGGTGTCGCCGGGGATCGTCAGGCTGACCGGCGGCAGATCCCGCGACAACAGCGGCTGTCCCGAGACCGACCCGATATACATGTCGCAACTGACCGTGAAGGACAGGACCAGCGCGTCGCCCTGAACACTGGCGTCGGGCTTTCCGGCGCTGAACCGCGTGGCCAGCGCGCTGTCGGTGAGGAAATTGGCCAGCGACTGGCAGCCGCCGCCGCTCTTGTCCAGCAGTTCGACCGCGGATTTGATCTCGCGCATCAGGTCGATCACCCCGTCCACGTCGGGGATCGGCCAGTCGGTCAGGGCCAGTGCGGTATGGTCGCTGTAGCGGGTGCAGGTGAAACCCACCGAAAACGCGCCCAGCGGCCCCAGCGCGGGCCCGCCGGAGATCCGTCCGGTGAGAACCGATTTCTCCGCCGGTGCCGTGCCGCCCCGGATCTCCACTTCGGTCTTGACCATGCCCTTGCCGAAGAAATTGATCCCCGTGCTCAGCCGGAATGCCGCCTGCGCCCCGGTGCGGATGCCGATGCTCGGCCCCTTGTCGTAGGCATCGCCCGCCTGGGTGAGCGTGTCGCCGGCAAATTCGAGAAACAACAGCTTGATCGCGTTGTCGAGCTGCACATCGGCCTTGATCGCGCCAAAGCGCGACCCGCCCTCGGCAACGGTCGAGACGTGCAGAGTCAGGTCGATGTCCTCGACAAGCGTCAGCGTGACCAGCGCGGTGACGTGCAGCCCCTCCCGCAAGGGCAGCACCGCCGCCGGAAGCCCGCCGCGCGCGCCCATCTCCTGCGCCGCCGCCGCGTCGTCGAGGTAATAGATCACCGACCCGGCGCGGAACCTCAGGTCGATGAACCCGTGGCTGCTCCAGTCCGCTCCGGCACCGCTGACGAACTGGGCCAGGAAATCCCCGACATCGAAATCGCGGGGCAGGGCGACACTGAACAGTTTCAGCTCGCTGCCCGCGAGATCGAGCCGCGCGGTCATCGCCAGCCGCCGGTCGGTGGCACCGGTCGGCGGCGCCGGCCCCAGCAGCACCGCCCCAAGCACCGCAAGGCTGGTCGAGGCCGCCGCGCCGAACACGCGCGTGACCTCGAGCTGCAAGGCCGTCAGCACAATCCCCGGCAGTTGGAACGGCCCCGAGACCTGCTTGTCCGTGGAGCTGTCGAGCAGATCGAGCGTTCCGCTGGCCTTGGCATCGGTCAGGATCAGCTCGCCGTGAAAGCCGAAGGTGCCGCCGCCGATCCCGGTCAGGACGACCGGTCCCGACAGGGTGATCTGCCGTTCCTGCGCCGGGATGAAGCGGGCGGTCAGCGTCAGTGTCACGATGCCCAGAAGGGTCATCTGCGGCAGCGCGATCTCGACGCTGCTGTTGCCCGGCGTGGCGGCATCAATGCGCGCGGTCAGGGCCGCAGGCGCCGGCGCGGTCGTCGATCCGTCACCGATCTGCACCAGCCGGCCAAAGAGGCTGCCCGCGGGAATGCTGAATTCGGCCGAAAGCAGCAGACCGGTTTCCGGATCGCTGTCGGGCCCGAGCGGCCAGTGCGTCCCCTTGGGCAGATCGCGCGGTTCGAGCCCGTCGAAAGCCGCCTTCAGCGCCGCGCTGCCGCTCTTGGCGCGGCTGTAGACCACAAAGCTGCCGGAGGTCACGTCAATGACCCGCTCGAGCGGTTCCAGACCCTGATGCAGCGCGCTGAAGCTGAAGCCATCGGTCAGCGTGGCCGCCACCAGGACCTGGGTCGGCGCCGGCGTCCCGTCCGGTTTCTTGCCGCGCAGCACCAGCCCATAGGCGGCGGCATGCCCGGCGAGCGTGCCGCGCAGCACCATCAGGTCGCGGTCGAGATTCACGACCAGCCCGATGTCCTCCAGCCCGAGCGGCCAGTTCTTCGGCACCAGCGGCGTCAGCGCCGGTGCCCCCGCCTCGGCCACGAGATCGGCAGCGGTCGGCGCGGTCTCGCCCTGCGCGGGCGGGTTGGCGGACAGCCTGAGGACGGTTTCGGTCCCGGCCTCTCCGAGACGGATTTCGGCCCCTCCGGTCGCAAGGTCGCCGAACCGGAACGCGGCTGCCAGCTTGGCGGTCGCGGCGGTGTCCGTCGCGTCGCTGCCCGGCACATCGAGCTCGACCGCAAGCGCGGTGAGAGCGATGGCCGCCGGCCCGAACCCCACGCTCCAGTTCATTTCCGACGCCAGATCCAGCGCCATCGCGCCAGTCGCGGGCACCAGCCGGATGCCCGCTTCGACGATGATTAGCTGCGCCGGCGCGCCGTCGGCCTGCGGCAATTGCACATCGCCGATGCCGAGATCGGTCAGCACCGTGCCCAGCGACAGCGCCAGCGCGTCACGCAGCCGTCCCTCGAAAGCCCAGTTCGCCTGACCCTCGCCGCGCTCGGCAGCGAGGGCAAAGCGGGTGCCGGCCAGGGTCAGCTCGGCGCGGATATGGCCGGTCACCTCCAGCGACGCGCCGGGATCGTCGCGCAGGGCGGTCAGATCGAGATCGACGCTGTCCAGAACGAAACGGTCCCCGACAAGCGGGATCGGCCTGGGCAGCGCCACCGACAGGGCGAGCCGCGAGACGAACCCCGCACCCTGCCCGCCGGCCGGCGCCTGATAGGCGACCGACAGCGCCCGTAGCTCCGCAAAGGCGGTGGTGTCGGGAAGCTGCCCGGCCTCGTCCGCCGGCGCCATGCCGGCGACCTGCGCGGGCGAAATCAACGCCGAGAGATCCTCGAGGCCGCCGGGCATCCCCACGGCGCCGCTCATGTCGAAGGACCAGCTCCCATCCGCCCGGTAGCGCCCGGCGACACCGAAACTCGTCCGCCCGATGGCAACGGTGCCGCGCAATCCTCCCTCGATCTGACGGCGGGCAGGATCGGCGGGCGTCAGCGCGTCGAGGTCAAGCCCCAGATCGGTGATCGTCAACCCCGCGATGGCGGGGATCGTCCAGCGGCCCACGGACAGCGCAAGGGCGGCACGGTGCAGCGTCGCGCCCGAGGGATCGACGGACAGATAGAGTTCGCGCAGGGCAAAATCGGTCACCGTCCCGAGCCGCCCGAGAGAGGTGGCCACGGCCTGGCCATCGCCACCGAACAGCTCTGCCCCATCGGCGGATTGCATCGGCTGGAGCGTGCGGGCGGTCAGCGCATAGCGGCCGTCCGCCGCCGGCAGCAGCGCCCGCACCTCCAGCGGCGCCAGCGTGCCCATCACCAGACGCCCGCCGATCACCCCGCGCAGACCGGTCAGCCCTCCGGCGGTCGCGACGGCCTCGATCGACAGCGAGGCGAGGTCCATCGACAGGCCGCTCGCCCCCAGCCCCCAGGCCGCAGCGCCGGCACCGCCCGGCGGCGTCAGTGTGGCCGCAAGCGCCATGCGGGTCGCGCCGCTGCCCGGCACATGGCTCAGCGCCATGCGCGTCACGGTCAGCTCCGCCACCCCGCCGACCCCATCGGGCAGGACCGGCGCCTCACCTCCCAGCACGACGGCGAGCCCGGCGATGTCGCCCACCCTCCAGGGCTCGGCCAGCGTCAGGCGCCAGGGCTCGGTGCCCTGAGGGCAGCTCAGCAGCACCTCCAGCGGTGTCGCCGCGCCCAGATCCAGAGTCGCGGCGAAGCGCGGGAAATAGCGCTTTGGCCGGCCCAGATAGGGCGGCGCGACATCGAATTGCGGCCGGGCCGGGCCGAGCGGCACGCTGACGCTGTCCATGCCGATCGCGGCCAGCGAGAGGGTCAGCGCGTCCGGCGAGGTCACCCGCGTGCTGCCCCGCGCGGTATCGACGTCAAGCTGCGCATTGTCGATCCGCGCCACCGAGGCGGCCCAGCCCGAGGCATCGAACATGTCGGCGGGAAACAGCTCTGCCGTCTGAAGCTCGGCCAGGCTGCGGTTGCCGAGCGGACAGGTCAGCACCATCTGCACCGCGCCATCGGTTTCGGTGAAGGCAAGCTCGGCCCGCGCCGCGGCGGCGCCGGCCAGGGTGGCCTGCCCGGCCACCCGGACATGGGTGGCATCCGAACCGATCTCGGGGCCTTGCAGCACAAGCGGGCCGCCCAGGGTGGTGTCGATATGGTGCGAGATATGCCCGGCGCCGATCACGTCGGGCCCGAGCGTGAGCGGATCGCCCGAGGCGGCCTCGGTGCGCAGCCGGTCGAGCAGCGCGCGAAGCTGCGCGCTGACCGGGCGCGATTTGTCGATCCGGATCTGCGACCAGCCGGACCAGCCCCCGAAGGACCGCCCGGCAACCGCCCGCACCCGGACGCCGTAGGTCGTCAGATCGTCCAGCGCCTCCAGCGCGACGGCGGCGGTCGTGGGATCGGGCGGCACAGTCTCTCCGACCGCCGGCTGCGGATCCAGCGGCTGATCCGCCGCATCGGCAATCTGCACCTCATAGGAATCCGCCCCCGCCACCGGATGCCAAGCGATCCGCAGCCCCTCTGCCCCCTGAGTCAGATCCGGCGCCGCGACGAACCCCAGATCGACCAGCGCAAAGGCCGGCAGCGCCGCCGGTGGCGAAACCACGGTGAGGGACAGCGCGATGCTGGCCGGCGGCTGGACCGACGCGCCCGAGACCGTCGCCTGCCCGCCCGCCGGATCATAGGCGATGTCGGGCGCCGGGCTGAGCAATGCGCCGGTGGAATCGGTGACCTCGAGACGGGCCGAGAACCCTGCGGGGATCGCGGCGGCGTCCCAGCGGACATCGACCGATCCGGCCTCGTACCGGGCCGTCAATCCGGTTGGCGCCGCACCCGTCATCTCACCTCTGCCGCGTTGGGCAGCCGCTCGGGATCGGTCCCGGGCAGCAGCGATTGCGAGATCACGTCATCGTCGTCTTCCGGCGCCAGCGCCTCGGGAAAGAGCGGATCGTCGTCCCGCCTGTCGGAGGCTCCGGCAAAGGCCAGCCTGTCATGGGGCGCCTCCGCGAACTCGTCATCGACCAGCATATCGTCCGCCGGCGCCTCGAAGGCGCGGTCGATCTCGAATTCGATGAACAGTTCGTGAAACAGCAGCCAGCGCGCCTCCGGGGCCAGCCGGTTCCAGACACCCGGCACCGCAGAAGAGAACAGCGGCGCGTGAAAGGTCTTGGCCCAGACCGTCCAGCAGCCCGACGCCAGAAGCGAGTCGCGGATCCTGCTCTTTTCGCGTTCGAGCGCCTCGCCAGAAACCCAGAGCCCGCCGCTCTGCCCCGGGCCGAGCAGGTCCGCCACGACCGTGGCCAAACGCTGGAGATAGGCGGTGGCGAGATCATGGGCGTCGGTCCGGGCCTGAACCCGACGGTCGGTCACATCCGGGCGCAAGAGCTCGCGCCGGTTGAGATTCCAGCCCAGAATCGTGCGCTCCACGCGCTCGCGCGCACGGGTGCGTCCACTCGCCAGCGAGATGCCGTCGCTGAACAGCCCAGGCGCCTGTTCCTCGGTCACGATGTCGAGCCATTCCGTGTTCGGCTCGATCCAGACCCCATCGACCTGATCCTGGGCCGCCGGCGCCGCTTGTTCCCGCTGTGTCAGCCGGACAAGCGACCTGTTGGCAAGATCCACCTGGCTGCGCGGCTCGCGGACGAATTTGAACATATGCCATGTCGGATCGCCGGCGATGCGCAGAAACCCGTCGGTGTCGTAATGCGCCTCGGGCCAGACCCAGCTTGCGAGGGCGGCGCGCAGCACGTCCTCGCCGTCGCCGTCATTGGCAAAGGACCGGCGCGAAATGCCCCGGCGGATATTGGCATAGCGCGTCGGGTTGTACCGGGCGAGCCAGTCGAGCCCCTCCTGCGTCCCCGGCGTCTCGCCCTTCGCGCGCCGGCAGGCGTCGCAGGCCAGCGCGACATTGTCCCAGCCATGGCTTTGCGGGATGATCACCCCCTGCGTGATCCGCAGCGGATCGGGCTGCGCGCCGACGACCAGCTCGACATATTTGCGGTCGTCCGAGCAACGGTAAGCCATCGGCACATGGCTGCCCAGCGGGCTTTCGCAATAGGCGCAATAGGGCCCGAAGGCGGCCAGCAGCCGGTGCCGGTAATCCTCAGTGCGCCGGCTGCGGATCTGGAAGAAGCCGTCGATGGGACGCATGGTCAGGCGATCCTCCATTCTCTGGACAACGTGCCGGGCATCTTCGCCGCAAGCGCTTGCTGAAAGCCCGGAATACCGGCAAAGACCGTCACCCAGACGGCCCAGTGCCCCTCTGACGCGGCGACATCGGCGATCCGGCCAAGCAGGGCCTGCACCTCCGGCGCCGCCCGGCCACCGGCGCTGTCCGCCACCGCCTTGTTCAGACGCTTCCGCCAGGACCGCGCCCGAAGATGGCAGAAGGTGCGGGATTGTACCCGCCGGTCGAAGACCGCGGACCCATAGGGCAGCTGGAACCCGTTCAGACGGAAAAGCTCGATGAACCGTTGCGCGGCCGGCGCCAGCGGGTGGTTCGGGTGCGCCACGAGAACGGAGGAAACATAGACCCGCTCGCGCTTGCGGTTGACCGCGAAGGGACGGCCCGGCCCGGAGGGGTCCTCTTCGGTGGTGGACCACACCCGCCCGTCGAGGAAGGCGTCTTGCAGGTCCTCGATCTCCTGATAGGTGAGCGGTCGCTTGCTCCAGCCAAAGGCGCCATGGTCGACGAGTTGCACCCGGAACGGCAGGTCGCCCCCCGCCCGGTTGTCGGCGCCGAAGCGGTTGGGCCAGAGATACTGGCCGGGGTCGAGCACTGCCGCCGCAACGCCCTGATCGAGACGCGGCTGTGCGCCGCGCGCCGCCAGGCAGGCCGGGCAGATCGGCAGGATCGTCGCCGGGTCGAAGGCCTGATCCGGGAACCATTTCACCGGCAGCATCGGCTCGGCGGCCAGGGCGGCGCGTTCGGGCGTATCGCAATAGGCGCAATAGGGGCCGGTCAGCGCGACCAGATCGCGTAGCGCATGGCGAAATCCGGTCCCGATGGCCTCGACCTGCCGCGATGCATGACGCTCCAGGCGGTTTTCGGCAAACCGGCCTTCGGGCGCGGGATTGTCCGCCAGAAAGACCCGGTAGCGCTCGGCGACCTGCTGCACCGTCGTCCGCGACCGTTTGCCCGGGCGCTCCTGGCCACCATCCTCCTCCGTACTGCTGGCCCGGGCCCGCATCAGTTCGGTCTGGGCGTCATAGACGCCGCCCTGCAGGACGTCGGTGCCGTCGGCAACCGGCAGGGTCAGGGCGAGTGGCCGCATCCCCGGCGCCTAAAGCGGGATCTCGACGACCACCGGCAGGTGGTCGCTCACAAGCCGCCGGAAATCGACAAAGGCCTCTTCCACGCTCGTGTAATGCGCGAGATGCGACAGGGCCGGCTGCTTGTGCCGCAGCGCCAGAAGCTCGGCCGCGAGGGTGTTGGTGCCCGCCGGCACCGGCAGCGCATCCTCGATCAGGTCCTCGATCCCGTATTCGATGCCGGCGCCGGCAGCGGCCCCGACCTCGCGGTGAAAGACCTGATCGTAAGGGGCGCTGCGGCAATCGCCGCGGAGCATGCCGGGAAAGGCCTGCTGATAGGTCGTCAGGCTGGTTTCCTGGTTATTGTCCAGCAATTGCACAAAGGCATTGGCCGCCGGCCCCGCACCCGGCGGCGGCGCCATCCGTGCCACCAGAGGGCCGAACGCCTTGCTGCCCCGGGTCTGGGTGCCCGGCGCCGGGACCGCAACCGTCGAGACCTTGACGTTGAAATCTCCGACCAGAAGACATTGATAGCCCTCTTCGCGGAACTCCGTCACCGCCGCCATGCCCTGAGCAGCGCGCGCCACGCCGTTCTGATACCCCGGCCCCGGCGCGTGAAACACCGCGATACGGATTTCCCGCGCGGTCCCGCCAGGCGGCGAGACCTTGAACCGGCCCAGAAACGGCGGCCGGTCGGATTTCTTCTGCCGCGGAAAGCCGATCAGCTTGCCCGTGGCGGGATCCTGGAAGTCGAGCTGGAACGCGGCGGCGTGGGCGGTCGATTTATCGACAAGCGCCGTGTTCCACATGAACAGATATTGTTCCTTGCCGGTGCCGAGCTGGATTTTCGGGTCCGTCGCCTCATGCGCCCAGGTCGTCCCGTTGAGGGCGTGCAAGTGCTTGGCCACTTCCGTACCGATGTATCCGCCAAGCTGCGAGCGCATCTCGCAGAAGGCAGCGATCTGGCATTTGCTGTTGTGCACGACCTTGGCAATGAGCCGAAGCAGCTCGGCGCCTCCGGGCCGCTTGTTCAGCTTGCTGGTTCCCAAGGTCTGGATATTCCAGCTCATGATCGTCAGGCTGCTCATGCGGCGTCGCCTCCCATCCCTGACAGCGAGCTTAAGGGTATGCGCGGAATTGACGCAACGTTAATCTCAGCAAACGGCCCGTTCCGCGCCCAGAAGCGGGCCATGCGGATGTCACCGCCGCAGAAACCGCCGTATTCCATGTAGGCACAACGCCGAAGCGCACGCCCCCTGATCGGGGGCAGTCGGAAAGGCGGCCACCTGTCCCGGTCCCCGGTGCTCGAAACGCGCAGAGCATCGGCGCGAGGCGTTCCGAGGGGGTTTGGAACACAGGGCCGCAGCCGCGCCATCTGCGTCTTCGCCCGAGGGTCTGGCCCTAGCTCAGAAACCCCCGAAACGACCGCAGCGACACGACGAAGAACACCGCCGCGATCCCGGTGAGCCAGAGCATCTGCGGCCAGACCACATCCAGACCAGCGCCACGGAACAGCACCGATTGCGACAGGATCACGTAATGGGTGTTGGGCGCGATCAGCATGATGTTCTGCACCAGCTCCGGCATCGACTCGCGCGGGGTCTGGGCGCCGGAAAGCACCTGAAGGGGCAGCAGCACGAGGATCATCATGATGCCGAATTGCGGCATGGAGCGCGCGAAGGTCGCCAGAAAGATCCCCAGCGAGGCGGTGGCGAAGAGATGCAGCGCGGTCCCCAGCATGAAGAGCGCCAGAGAGCCCTGAAGCGGAATGCCCAGCACCATGTTGCACATCACCACCAGCGCGAAGAGCGTGCCCAGGATCACCACGAGCGACATCGACCAGAGCTTGCTGATCATGATCTCCAGCGGCGTGACCGGCATCACCAGAAGATGCTCGATCGTGCCGTGTTCGCGCTCGCGGATCAGCGCCGCCCCCGCAAGGATCAGCGCCAGCAGGGTGACGCTGTTGGCGATGCCCATGACCGCCTGGAACCAGCCGCCGTTGAGCTCGGGGTTGAACCTTGCGCGCAGTTGCAGATCGGCGGGCGGGCGCGGATCGGCGCGATAGCCGTCGAGAAATTCGGACACCTCCTCGGACACGATGCTCTGCACATAGCCCGCGCCGGAAAACGCCTGGGCCATCTGGGTGGCATCGACATTGAGCTGGATCTCCGGGCGCTTGCCCGCCAGCAGATCGGCCTGGAAATCCGGCGGAATATCCAGCGCGAAGGTGTCGAGCCCCTCATCCATGCGCCGGTCCATCTCGTTCCAGCCGATGCGCCGGGGCTCGGTGAAAAACGGCGGCTGAAACGCCTGCTCGATGCGCAGGCTGAGCGGCGACTGATCCTCGTCCACGATGGCGATGGGGGCGTGGTTCAGCGTCTCGCTGGCGGAGTTCGCCGACGAGGTGATCTGAAGGGTGAAGGAGAACAGGATCAGGAACATCATGATCGGATCGCGCGCCAGCCCGCGCAGTTCCTTGATTCCGAGATGAAAGACATTGCCCAGATCCATCTCACGTCTCCTGTTTGCGCATCAGGAGCGCGCCGAGGCCGATCAGCACCGGGATCGACAGCGCCAGCGGCCAGAGCGCCGGGGACAGCTCGGAAAATCCCAGCCCCTTGGAGAAGGCGCCGCGCGAGATGGTCATGAAATGGGTGGTGGGATAGGCGCGGGAAATCAGCGCGCTGACCCCTTCCATCGACGAGACGGGCGTCACCATGCCGGAAAACTGGATGGCGGGCAGGATCGTCCCGAGCGCGGTGGCAAACACCGCCGCGAGCTGGCTTTTCACGAAAGCCGAGATCACCAGCCCCATGGCGGTCGCCGCCGACACGTAGAGCACGCCCGCCAGCAGGAAGACCGTCAGATCGCCGGTAAACGGCACCCGGAAGAGAAAGATCGCCAGCAGCGTGAGCAGGATCAGGTTGACCGCGGCCAGCACCGTATAGGGCAGCTGCTTGCCGAGCAGGAATTCCAGCCGGGTCACCGGGGTGACATAGAAATTGGTGATCGAGCCCAGCTCGCGTTCGCGCACCACCGAGAGGGCAGAGAGCATGGCGGGAATGAGCAGCAGCAGGATCGGGATCACCGCCGGCACCATGGCGACGAGGCTCTTGATGTCGGGATTGTAGCGGTAGCGCAGTTCGAGCCCGAAATCGCCCGCCACCGCCGCAGGGCCATAGGCTTCGCGCATGCCGGACATCAGCCAGCTTTGATGCATGCCCTGCACATAGCCCATCGCGGTTTCCGCCCGCGTCGGGTTCGACCCGTCGATCCAGCCGCCGATTTCCACATCGCGGCCCCGCAACAGGTCGCGCCCGAAATCGGGCGGGATCTCCAGCGCGAGATCGAGCAGCCCCGCGCGCATGCGCCTGTCCATGTCCTCGGAACTGGTGATCGGGGCCTCTTCGATGAAATAGCGCGAGCCGGAAATCTGGTCGATGTAATCGCGGCTGACCGTGGACTGGTCGTAGTCGAGCACGGCAAAGCGCAGATCCTCGACATCCATGTTGATGCCGTAGCCGATCACCAGCATCAGCAGCAGGGAGCCGAAGACCGCCAGCGCCGCGCGGATCGGATCGCGGCGCAGCTCCATCGCCTCGCGCATCGCATAGCTGAGCATCCGGCGCAGCCCGAAGGTCGCGGGACCCGAGGCGGGCTCATGCGGCGCCGGGGCGCCCGGGGCGGCCTCGGGCGCCTCTTCGGTGACGGTTTCGCCGGTGGCCTCTTCCAGATGTGCGATAAACGCCTCTTCCAGCGTCTCGGCGCCGGAGTCCGCGACGATCTGCGCCGGGCGGTCCGAGACCAGCACCCGGCCCGCATGCATCAGCGAGATGCGGTCGCACATCATCGCCTCGTTCATGAAATGGGTCGAGACAAAGATCGTCACCCCGTCGTTGCGCGACAGGTCCGCGAGGCTCTGCCAGAACGCATCGCGCGCCACCGGATCGACGCCGGAGGTCGGTTCGTCGAGGATCAGGATGTCGGGCGCGTGGATCATCGCCACCGCCAGAGACAGCCGCTGACGCAGCCCCAGCGGCAGCGCGTCGGGACGGGAATTCAGCACCTCGCCCAGATCGAAGCGGGCGACCATCTCGCCGATGCGGCCCGGAATGTCGTCGGGCGGGATCTTGAACAGCCGCGCATGCAGGTCGAGGTTCTGCGCCACGGTCAGCTCGCCATACAGCGAAAACGCCTGACTCATATAGCCCACGCGCCTGCGCACGGCGATGTCCTGCGGATCGACCTCCTTGCCAAAGAGCTTCGCGGTGCCCTCGGTCGCGTCGAGAAGCCCGGTGAGCATCTTCATCGTCGTGGTCTTGCCGCAGCCGTTGGAGCCCAGAAAGCCAAAGATCTCGCCCCGGGGGATACGGAAGCTCACCCGGTCCACGGCGGTGAAATCGCCAAAACGCTTGGTCAGCCCCCCGGCCTCGATGGCGTAATCGCCGTCCTCTTCGCGGATCGGCGGGATCACCACCTCCTTGTGTGCCGCGCGCTCGTCCTCGGGCAGAAGCGCGATGAAGGCGGCGTCGAGCGTCTCGGTGCCGGTGCGCGCCATCAGATCCTCGGGCGCGCCGGTGTCGAGCACCCGCCCCGCATTCATCGCGATCAGCCAGTCGAAGCGTGCCGCCTCTTCCATATAGGCGGTCGCCACCAGCACGCTCATGCCGGGGCGCCCGGCGCGGATGCGGTCGATCAGGTCCCAGAACTGCCGCCGCGACAGCGGGTCGACGCCGGTGGTGGGCTCGTCGAGGATCAGCAGGTCGGGGTCGTGGATCAGCGCGCAGCAGAGCCCCAGCTTCTGCTTCATCCCGCCCGAGAGCTTGCCCGCCGGGCGGTCGCGAAACGCCTCCAGCCCGGTGGCGCGCAGCAGATCGGCAATGCGGGTCTCACGCTCGGCGCGGTCCTGGTTGAAGAGCCGCCCGAAGAAATCCACGTTCTCGAAGACCGACAGCGTCTCGTAGAGGTTTTTCCCCAGACCCTGCGGCATATAGGCGATGCGCGGGCAGACCTGCTGGCGATGGCGGGCAGAGCGCATGTCGCCGCCCAGAACGCTGAGCGTGCCCTCCTGCATTTTCCGCGCGCCCGAGACCAGCGCCAGAAGGCTGGACTTGCCCACCCCGTCCGGCCCGATCAGCCCGACCATGCGGCCTGCGGGAATATCCGTGGACACCGCGTCGAGCGCCCGCACCTTGCGGTAGGCAAGGCTCACATCGCGGATTTCTGCGACAACGGACGGGGAGGTCATTCGATGAGCGTCTGCTGGAGGAACTCCGGCCACGCGGCCTCGGGATCGAGCCGCACATAGGCCATGCCCGGCAGCCCGGTCTTCACCTGTTTGATATAGCGCTGCAACAGCTCCGGGTCGATCCGGGCGCGGACCCGGAAGGTCAGCTTGAGCCGTTCCTGCTCGGTTTCCACGGTGCGCGGGGTGAACTGCGCCACATCCGACACGAAGGAGACGCTGGCCGGAATGGCGATCTCCGGCGCGGCATCCATGACCAGCCGGACCTCGGTGCCGATGCCGACGCGACCCGCCTCTTCGGTGGGCAGGAAAAAGCTCATGTAGACGCTGGACACGTCGATCATGTTGATCACCCGTCCGCCAGAGCCCAGCACCTCGCCCGGTTCGGCCAGACGATACTGCACCCGCCCGTCGCGCGGGGCGGTCAGCGTGGCATCGGCGATCTGCGCCTCGATCCGGGTTACCGAGGCCCGCGCCGCCTCGACCGAAGCCTGCGCATCGACGATCATCGCCTCGGCGGAACCGATGGCCACCTTCGCCGCCGCCTGCGACGCCGTTGCCGAGGCCAGCGCCGCCTGCGCACGGCGTTCGGCGGCACGGTCGTCGTCCAGCGTCTGCTGCGAGACGGTGCTGTTCTGCGCGAGTTGCTCGGAGCGCTCCAGACGCGTGGCGGCGGCATCCAGATCGGCCTGCTGCAAGGCGACATTCGCCTCGGCGGCCTCGAATTCCGCCTGCCGCTGCGCCACGAGGCTTTGCGCCGTGCCGACGGAAATCTCCGCCCGGCGCAGCTGCGCCGCGGCCTCGGCGCGCAGCGCGGCAAGCTCGGTGGTGTCCATCTGCGCCAGAACGTCGCCCGCGGTGACGAAATCGCCCTCGGACACCAGGACATCCTCAAGCCGCCCGCCGGTCTTGGCCGCGATGTCGATGTCCACGGCTTCGAGCCGCCCGTTGGCGCTGACGATGCCCTCGGGCAGCCCGTTCGGCGACAGGCGCCCAAAAGCCGTCCAGCCCGCCACGGCGACGATTGCGGCTGCCAGCGCCAGCCATTTCGGTTGCAGTTTCATTCACATCCCCATGTCTGGCCGCGTGCGGATGCCCCTCCGCCCCGCGTGCCTCCGGTCTTTTTGCGGTGATACAGGACGGTCTTTGCTCCATGCCTGCGGTCTTGTGGCACGATCCGCTTCCGAAAAAGCCAGGTGCTCTGTGGTCACGCGCCGGATATTCTCCAGATAACGGGCCACCACCTCGAGCTCTTCCGCGCTGAATTCATCCGTGATCTGCGTGTAATGCACGCGCAGCTCGGTATAGTCCCGCAGCGCCTGCGCGGCAGCCCGCTCGTCGAGCGAGATCAGCACGCCTCGCCGGTCCTTCGGGTTCGGCTCGCGGGAGATCAGGCCGGCGGCTTCCAACCTCAGAAGCAGCGCAGAGACAGCCCCCGATGTCAGCCCGAGCGCATGGCCGATCTCGGTCGGGCTCATCGGGGCGTTATGCTCGCCCATCAGGCAAATCGCCCGGAAGTCGGTCGAGTGTATTTCGCTCGATTGCGCGCTGTGCTCATACACCGCCTCGATCTGCTGCATGAAGCGCAGCAGCGCCTCGCCCACCCGGCGCACGACGCCGTATCTGTCTGGTTTGTCGCACATACTTTATCTTAATGAAAAAGATACTTCGCGGTAAAGGCAGTTTCGATGCTCAAAAGCACCGGTGGCCCGTGAGATCTCTCAGTCTGGTGCAGCGTCTGCTCAACGGCGAGGAAGCAGACGAACGAGGAAGAGCCGTTCACCGGCCAAAGCCCTCGGTGCGTCGCAACGAATTCAGACATCATAGCCGGCCGCTCGCGAAAGAGGTGGCGCAATTGTCGCTCGGAACAATGGCGCAGCGGCGACTCTTTCTCAGAGTTTCGCGCTCTGCCTTCCGCTTCGGCTCTGTGCGCCGCAGACAAGACAGCCAAGGTCTTCCTGTGCCAGTGCCCATTTGCGGTGACCGAGGCGCGTCGGATGCCTCGGCCCCAGACGCATGCTTGCAGCGATGCAGCACAGGACATCGCGCCATCGTAGCCGAAGCCCAACGACTTCGACGGACATTGTCGAACCGCGACGGGATTTCTGGCAAATCCTTGGAAACTTGGGAAGACAGGACACGCCGGCGCCCAGCAGGCCGCCCTGACGCTCACGGTCGCGATGCCAATACCCTACGCGCGGAACCGCAGCTTTCGAGCCGCGAAAGCCACAGTATCATTCAATCTCTTAGGGAAGATTTCCTCCAACGGGGAGGAAATGGCGGAGAGGAAGGGATTCGAACCCTCGAGACGGTTCCCCGCCTACACACTTTCCAGGCGTGCGCCTTCGACCACTCGGCCACCTCTCCGCCGACCCGTTTAGCGGAACTGCATAACCGGTTGCAAGGGCCAATCCATCCATAAAACAAAGCCCCGGGCAGGCCGGGGCTTTGCAGCAGTGTACCGAGAAACCGGCGCTTACATGTTCGGGTAGTTCGGACCGTCGCCACCCTGCGGCACCGTCCAGTTGATGTTCTGGGACGGATCCTTGATGTCGCAGGTCTTGCAATGCACGCAGTTCTGGAAGTTGATCACGAATTCCGGACCGTTTTCCTTTTCCACGAACTCATACACCCCCGCCGGGCAATAACGCTGCGACGGACCCGCGAATTTCGCCAGGTTCACCGACACCGGCACCGAGGCGTCCTTGAGCTTCAGATGCGCCGGCTGGCTTTCCTCGTGGTTGGTAAACGAGAAGGACACGTTGGTCAGCCGGTCGAAGCTGATCTTGCCATCGGGCTTGGGGTAGTCGATCGGCGTATGCTTGTCGGCGGGCTCGGTCATCTCGGCATCGGACTTGCCGTGCTTGACCGTCCCGAACAGCGAAAACCCGAGCTGGTTGGTCCACATGTCGAACCCGCCCAGGCTCAGCGAGCCCATCAGGCCGTATTTCGACCAGAGCGGCTTGACGTTGCGCACCTTCCACAGATCCTTGCCGATGGCGCCTTCGCGCACCTCGGTCTCATAGGCCGAAAGCTCGTCGGAGGCACGGCCCGCCTGGATCGCCTCATAGGCTGCCTCGGCCGCCGCCTTGCCCGAGAGCATGGCATTGTGGTTGCCCTTGATGCGCGGCACGTTGACCATGCCCACCGAACAGCCCAGCAGCGCCACGCCCGGCGCCACCATCTTGGGCATCGACTGGTAGCCGCCCTCGGAGATCGCCCGCGCGCCATAGGCCACGCGCTTGCCGCCTTCGAGCAGCGCCGCCACATGCGGATGATGCTTGAAGCGCTGGAACTCCATATAGGGGTAGAGATGCGGGTTCTTGTAGTTCAGGTGAACCACGAAGCCGACATAGACCTGGTTGTTCTCGATATGGTAGATGAAGGCGCCACCGCCAGCGTTCTTGCCCAGCGGCCAGCCCATGGTGTGCTCGACCTTGCCCTCGCGGTGCTTGGCGGGGTCGATCTCCCAGATTTCCTTCATGCCGATGCCGAATTTCTGCGGGCATTTTCCGGCGGAGAGATCGTATTTCGCGATCACCTCCTTGGCGAGCGAGCCGCGCACGCCTTCCGACAGGAAGACATATTTGCCGTGCAGCTCCATGCCGGGCTCGTAGCCGGGGCCGGGGGTGCCGTCGGCTTCCTTGCCGAACTCGCCCGCGACCACGCCCTTGACCTCGCCGTTCTCGCCATAGACCAGCTCGGAGCAGGCCATGCCGGGGAAGATCTCGACACCCATCGCCTCGGCCTGCTCGGCCATCCAGCGGCAGACATTGCCCATCGAGACGATGTAATTGCCGTGGTTCGACATGAAGGGCGGCATCGGCCAGTGCGGGATGCTCATCTTGCCGGCTTCACCCAGCAGATAGAACTTGTCCTCGGTCACCGGCACCTTGATGGGGGCGCCCTTTTCCTTCCAGTCGGGGATCAGCGCGTTCAGACCGCAGGGATCGAGCACGGCGCCGGAGAGGATATGCGCCCCCACTTCCGAGCCCTTCTCGAGCACCACCACGTTCAGATCGGCGTCAAGCTGCTTCAGACGGATCGCAGCGGACAGCCCGGCCGGGCCAGCCCCCACGATCACAACATCATATTCCATCGACTCGCGTTCGATCTCGGCCATGCCGACTCCTCCGCTGGCGTTTCACGAAATAAAGTTTCGTACCGAGGTAGCGCGGCAGTGCAGCAAAGGTCAATCAAAACACGGCATCAAAAGCGCCGTCTGCGTCATCTTCCGCATTTAAAACACAGGCGCTCCATGCTGGCACGGCGGTTGCGTGAAGGCTGGCCTCCATCGCATGATTTTCCCGTCTTTTTGCGGAACATCGCGGGAACCTGCCGCATCAGCCCTGCAAAGCGCCGCCTGCCAAGGGTGTCTCCACTTGACGAGGGGGAGGGGAGACACGTTATGTGGCATACTCAGACTCGAATGCACGAAGCGTACGTTCAGGAGCCCTCTCCTTGGAAAAGATCCTCATGACCCGCGCGGGTTTCACCGCGCTCGAAACCGAATTGAAGACGCTCAAGAGCGCAGAGCGGCCCGCCATCATCCAGGCGATTGCCGAGGCGCGCGAGCTGGGCGACCTCAAGGAAAATGCCGAATATCACTCGGCCCGCGAAAAGCAGGGCTTCATCGAAGGCCGGATCAAGGAGCTCGAGGCCATCGTCGGTCTGGCCGAGGTGATCGACCCGACGAAGCTCTCCGGCGCGGTGAAATTCGGCGCCACGGTGACCGTTGTCGACGAAGATACCGACGAAGAGAAAACCTGGCAGATCGTTGGCGAGCACGAGGCCAATATCGAAAAGGGCCTGCTCAACATCAAATCGCCCATCGCCCGCGCGCTGATCGGCAAGGATGAAGGCGACAGCGTTGAAGTCCGCACGCCGGGCGGCGAAAAGAGCTACGAGATTCTCAGCATCGCTTACAAATAAGGTCCGCGCCAGATGGCCGACAGCAACGACAGCCGCCCCACCCCGCTCGGCCTCTACGACAGACCGCAAAAGGCCGGCATGACCGGGATCGAAATCGCGGCGGCCGCGCTGAGCGTCGGCTGGCTTGTGCTGTCCGGGGCGTTTTTCCTGATGTGGGGCGGCGAGGGCACCGACGGGCTGCGCTTTGTGCTGACCCTCATGGTGGTGTTTCTGCCGGTGGCGCTGATCTGGGTGGCCGCGACCGCCGCCAAGGCGAGCAAGACCATGCGCGAGGAAAGCGCCCGGTTGCAGACCGCCATCGACGCGATCCGCAACGCCTATCTGACACAGGCGCAGTCCGGGCGCGGCGACTCTGCGAACGGCTCGATCTCCAAAAAGCTCGACGAAATCGCGGCGGCGCAGCGCAAGACCGAAACCACGCTGGCGATGTTCACCTCGACGCGCGCGGCCGCCGCGGCCGCGCAGCCGCCCGTGGCGGCCCCCGCACCCGAGCCGGGCGACGACCAGCCCGTCCTGTCCCTGGGCACGCCGGCAGAGGCGCTGCAACCGCCGCTGGCCAATGCCGATTTCATCCGCGCCCTGAACTTCCCCGAGACCGCCGAGGACGAGGCGGGATTCGCGGCGCTGCGCCGGGCGCTGAAGGACCGGCAGGCGGCGCAGCTTATCCAGGCGGCGCAGGACGTGCTGACGCTGCTGTCGCAGGATGGCATCTATATGGACGATCTGCGCCCCGACATGGCGCGCCCCGAGGTCTGGCGCGCCTTTGCCGACGGCGCCCGGGGCCGCTCCATCGCGGCGCTTGGCGGGGTGCGCGACCGCTCGTCGCTGGCGCTGACCGCGGGCCGCATGAAGCAGGACCCGATCTTTCGCGATGCCGCGCATCACTTCCTGCGCCTCTTCGACAAGGGCGTTGCGCGCTTCGCCCCCGAGGCCAGCGATACCGAGCTGACCGAGCTGGCCAACACCCGCTCGTCCCGCGCCTTCATGCTGCTGGGCCGCGTCGCCGGAACCTTTGACTGATCCGGGCCGTTACTCCGGCTCCCCGGCGGCGGCCTCCAGCGCCGCCTCGAACCCCAGACCCAGAATCCAGCCCTCCTCGGGCGCTGTCACATCCAGCATCTCGGCAAGACGGTCCGGCGCCAGCCGCGCCAATGCGCGGGCAGTCAGCCGCACCTGATGGGCATCCTTGATCCCGCCCCGTACCACCGCGCGCGCCACCGCATTGCGCAACAAGGAGGGCCAGATCTCGACCACGACCAGCGGCGTGCCGAGCGGCTCGAAAGGCCAGACGGCGAGCTGCCCGGCAAAGCGGGCACGCAGCCGGTGCAGCACTGGCAGACCGGTCATGACCTGCCCGCCGACGGCGCCCGCGCCGCCCATCTGCCAGCAGGTGAAACTGCCCTTCGCCCGAATCTCGGCCGCGCGCCGCTCGGGCAGACCGTGCCCGGCGCGCACATCCTTGCGCGGCAGGCCGTCGATTTCCTCGCGGGTGCCGTTGAACCAGAACGGGCCGATGCCGGGAAACCGCCGGTTGATCTCTCCGGCGAGACGAAAGCGATTGTTGCGCTGCGGGCTGTCCTCCAGCCGTCCGGCCAGCCAATCCCACAAGGCGAACGGGTCGTCCCGCCCGCTCAGCGCCCGGGCGAAACCGCGCGGATAGCCAAAGGGGAAATCGAAGCCGATCATCAGCCGCTCCCCGGCCCCGAGCGCCGCCGTGCAGCGCGCCGCAAGCTCCGCCTCGGCAAGCGCGCGGTTGCGCAGGTAAAGCGGCGGAAGATCGGTACGGCCGACGCTCTCGCCCAGCCAGATCGCATCCTTGCGCGGGCGCGGCCCGGTGTCGTTGCCCCCCGACCAATCGACCATCAGGACCCGGTCGAAGCGCATCAGCGGGCAGGATCGGCCAGAATGAAATCGGCGATGGCCGGAATGTCGTTCAGATCCATAACCGGGCGGTCGATGTCCAGCGCGACATCGCTTGCGACAGCGCGGATCGTCGGATCCTCCTCGGCAATCAGCCCGCCGCCCTTTTCCCCGCGATGCACCTCGATCTTGGGGTGGCTGTCGCGCTTCCAGCCCTCGATCAACACCATGTCGCAGGGCCCAAGCCGCGCAAGCAGCGCCTCGAGCGGCAGCGCCTCCTCCAGCTCGGTGATCTGCGCCACGCGGCGGCCCGAAGCCACGATCACCTCGCCCGCGCCGGCGGCGCGATGTCGGAAACTGTCCTTACCCTCGTGGTCGATGTCGAAGCCGTGATGCGAGTGTTTCAGCGTGCTGACCCGCAGCCCTCGCGCGCGGAACTCACGCACCAGCCGTTCGACCATCGTGGTCTTTCCGGCGTTCTTCCAGCCGGTGACACCGTAAACCTTCATGCCAGCACCGTCTCTGCCGCCGCCAGATCCGCGGGGCTGTTGATGTTGAAGAACGGATCCAGCTCGCCGACGGGAAACGCGGCCAGCCGTCCGCCATGCGCCTCGGCGAAGCCCCGGACGCGGCGCTCGCCCCGCAGCAGCGCGGCGCGCAGCGCATCGCGCAGCGCCACCGGCCAGAGCCCAAAGACCGGATGGGTCCGCCCACCGCTTGCGGCCAGCGCCAGCGGCGCCGGCATCCCCTCGGCCGCCAGCAGAAGCTGCGGCACCAGATCGCAGGGAAAGAACGGCGTGTCGCACGCCACGCTCACCACCGTATCGCCGCCCTGCTCCGCCGCCCAGTCGAGCCCCGCGAGAATCCCCGCCAGCGGGCCGGGATGGCCGGGCACGGAATCCGGCAGCACGGGCAGCCCCGCGGTCGAGAACCGCCCCGGATCACCATTGGCATTGAGCGCCAGCGCCGCCACCTGCGGCTCCAGCCGCTCGGCAACGCGCGACAGCAGCGTCTGCCCGCCAAGCGTCAGCAGCGCCTTGTCGCCGCCGCCCATCCGCGTGGCCAGCCCGCCCGCAAGGATCACTCCGAATGGCTGCTTCACCCCGACCGCTCCCGATGCGCGCGAAGACGTTCCTGCGGCAATTGCATCTTTCCCCGCGCTTGGATACGGCTGTTCCGAACCCTTCTTCGGAGATGAAGTCATGACCGCCCAAGGCGTGAAGTCAAGCTATTGGACCGGCGTCCGCGACGGCGCCCCCTTTCTGCTTGTCATCGTACCTTTTGCCATGCTTTTCGGGGTGCTGGCTACCGAGGCCGGGCTCAATCCCGCAGAGGCGCTGGCCTTTTCCGTCGTCGTGATCGCCGGCGCGGCGCAGTTCACCGCGCTGCAACTCCTCCAGGACCACGCGCCGATCCTCGTGGTGCTGGCCTCGTCGCTGGCGGTCAATCTGCGGATGGCCATGTACTCGGCGTCGCTGACCCCGCATCTGGGCCATCTGCCGCTCTGGCAGCGCGGCGTTGCCGCCTATTTCCTTGTCGATCAGACCTATGCCCTGGCGGTCATCAAATACGAGAAGGAACCGCAGCTCTCGCGCGCCGAGAAATTCGCCTATTTCGTCGGGACGCTGACGCCGATCTGCCCCTTCTGGTACGTCTTCACCGTGGTCGGGGCGCTGGTCGGCGCGACCATTCCGCCGGAATGGGGGCTGGATTTCGCCATGCCCATCGCCTTTATCGCCATGATCGGCCCGGCGCTGCGCACCGGCGCGCATATGACGGCGGCACTGGTCGCCTCGGTCGCGGCGCTGACCTTTGCCTTCCTGCCCTACAATCTGGGCCTGCTGATCTCGGCCGGGCTGGGCATGGCCGCAGGCGCCGAGGTCGAGCGCCGGGTGGGTGCCGCATGATCGACCGGGGTGATTTGTGGATCGTGATCGTTGCGCTCGGGCTGGGCAGCTTTGCCCTGCGCTTCGTCTTCCTGGGGCTGGTCGGCGACCGTCCGATGCCCGCATGGCTCATGCGGCATCTGCGCTATACCGCCGTGGCGGTGCTGCCGGCGCTGGTGATCCCGCTCGTGGTGTGGCCCAGTGCCACCGATGGCGAGACCGACCCGGTGCGGCTCGCCGCCGCAACGGTCACGCTGGCGGCGAGCTATTTCCTGCGCAATGTCATCGTGGCGATGCTGCTTGGCGGGCTCGTGCTCGCCGGCGGCGGTTACTGGCTGGGCTGATTGGCGGTCTCGAACGCCGCGATGGCAACCGCCTTGTCATCGTTGTCCTCTTCCCGCAGCACCCGTTCGCTCACACCGGGCATCCCGGCGAGCTGATCGGCGAGTTTGACCGGGAACCAGGTCTGGTGGATCGATTCGAAGCCCGGCAGGCTCGACAGCACCCCAGAGGTCGCCACCGTGCATTGCGCCGAGGACACCGCGCCATAGCCCTGAACCGTCCGCAGCGCCTGCTCGGCCACTTCCGGCGACACCTCGATGCGCTGGATGCGCACCCGATAGGTCTTGCGGGCGTGCGCGCGCTCGTAGAACTGCTCGATCCGGGGGGTGATGCCGTAAAGCACATCGTCGGATTCGACGAGGTATTTCGCCCGCACGGACCCCGCCGGGTCGAAGACCACGCGCTGCGACGGCGCGTTGATCATCATGCTGGAATGCGCCCCCGCATCGTTGCGGTTGTTGATCATCGTATAGAGCGTGATCGCCGGCGGGCCATCGTGCCGGTAGGTCACCGCGGCGATCTCTTCCGGGGTGGCGTTGGGGGTCTTGGCGCTGGGTGTGGTGCAGCCGGCAAGCGCAAGCGCCGCCAGGCCGGTCAGTACCGCGGCTCGAAACAACATCTGTCAAAGCTCCCGATCGGGGATTTCTGCGATATCAGGCGTTCCACATCGCCATCAGCAGCACAATCACGATGATTGCGACAACCATGCGGATCGTGAACTTGATGAACCCGTGAAAGGTCTTTTCCTGCTCGGTAATATCCATGCTGCCGTGCTTGTACTCAGCCATGTCCAAAGTCCGTCCCTGTGGAATACGTGTTGTCGGCATTTTGGTTAGCCGATTTCCGCAGCGCTGTCACCAGCCCAAAAGACGCAGGCTTCGGGTATCTTTTCCCGCGCGCCCTCAGACCGCCTGCCAGAGCCAGGCGCCATCCGCCCGCAGAACACGGGTCGCACGGCCCTCGTGCCAGAGATGCAGGCAATGGGCCATCGCCTCGACCAGCGCGAGCCCGTATTGCCCGCCCTCGATGCGGCGCCGGAAGAGCGGCACAAAACAATCGCCCGCCGCCTTCGGCTCGGCCAGATGCGCGTGCAGACGGTCGAGTGCCGAATGGTGATTCTCGATGAGCTGCGCCATCCGGAAGGGCAGCCCGGTGAAAGGCAGCTTGTGCCCGCCCAGCACCAGATGATCCGGGCGCGCCAGCCCGGCCAGCCGCTCGCAGGCCTCCAGCCAGTCGCCCACCGGGTCGGCCTCGGGCTCGGTGGCATAGACGCCGATATTCGAGCTGATGGTGGACAGGATCTGATCCCCCGAAAGCACCAGATTGTCGTCGCGCGACCAGAGCGTGGCATGTTCCGGCGCGTGGCCATTGCCGATATGCACGTCCCAGACACGTCCGCCGATGCGGATCGTGTCGTCCTGCCGGATGCGGGTGAAGCCCAGCGGCATCGGCCAGACGCAATCGGCAAAGTTGAAGGGGCGCTCCTTGGCCCGCTCCTCGAAAATCTCGGGCGCCATACCGCAATGCCGCCAATAGGTGAGCTGCGCCTCGGTCGGGCGCTCCTGCGCGTCAAGCAGAAGCATCCGCGAGAACAGCCAGGCGGTGCGGGTGGTGACCAGTTCGGCACCGCGCTCCTGGAACCAGCCGGCCAGCCCCATGTGATCGGGATGATGATGGGTCACCAGCACCCGGCGAACCGGTTTGCCCTTCAGCGGCCCTGCCAGCAGCGCCTCCCAGATGGCGCGGGTCTTGCCTGTGGAAAACCCGGTGTCGACCACCGTCCAGCCGTCGCCGTCGTCCAGCGCGTAGACATTGACGTGATCCAGCGCCATCGGCAGCGGCAGGCGCAGCCAGAGCACGCCCTCGGCCAGCTCGATGGCCCCGCCCTCGGCGGGCGGGGTGTCGAACGGATAGCGGATGCCGACAGTCATCAGGCCGCGAGATCGTCGGGGCTGAGGGCCATCAGGGCCGCCTCGCCGGCGCGCACATGCGCCAGAAGGCCGGCATGCTCCGGCAGGATCCGGGTGATGTAGAACTGCGCGAACCGGCCATGCGGGCCGTCCTTGTCGGCCAGCGCCGCACGCAGGTGGTAATGCCCGCCCAGCACCCGGGCAAAGGCCCGCAGATAGGGCACCGCGGTGCCGAAGCGCTCCGCCATCGGCTGGGCCACCAGCCATTCGGTGGTTTCGCGCAGCGTTTCCGCCGCCTGCCACACCGCCTCGGCCAGCTCGGGCAGCGCCGCCTTGGCCGCCTCGGCATCGGCCTCGATCTCGTCGAGCAGCCGCCCGGCGGCCTCGCCCCCGTCCATCAGCTTGCGGCCCACCATATCCATCGCCTGGATGCCGTTGGTGCCCTCATAAATCGCCGTCACCCGCACATCGCGGTAATATTGCGCGGCGCCGGTCTCTTCGACAAAGCCCATGCCGCCATGCACCTGCACGCCGGTGGACGAGACCTCGCAGCCGACATCGGTGCCAAAAGCCTTGGCGATGGGGGTGAGGAAGGCCGCGCGGGCCTCCCACTCGGCCTCGCCGGTGGCGCGCGCCATGTCGATGGCGATGGCGCAATCGAGCGCGATGGCGCGGGCGGTGAAGATGTCCGCCTTCATCGTTGCCAGCATGCGGCGCACATCCGCGTGGCCGATGATCGTGTCATAGGGGCTTTTGCCCTGCTTGCGCTCGTTGGCATAGGCCAGCGCGTGCTGATAGGCGCCCTCGGCCACGCCCACGCCTTCACCGCCGACCCCCAGCCGGGCGTTGTTCATCATGGTGAACATGGCTTTCATGCCGCCGCCCGGTTCGCCGACGATCCAGCCGGTGGCGCCCTCGAAGGACATCACGCAGGTCGGCGAGCCATGCAGGCCCATCTTGTGTTCGAGGCTCACCACCTTGAGGCTGTTGGCCACGCCGGGGTTGCCATCCGCGTCGGGGATGTACTTGGGCACCATGAACAGGCTGATCCCCTTGGTGCCCGCCGGCGCGTCGGGCAGCCGCGCCAGCACCAGGTGGCAGACGTTTTCGACAAAATCGGCGTCGCCCCAGGAGATGAAGATCTTTTGCCCGGTGACCGCATAGGTGCCGTCGCCGTTCTCGACCGCCTTGGAGCTGAGCGCGCCCACATCCGAGCCCGCCTGCGACTCGGTCAGGTTCATCGTGCCCGACCATTCGCCCGAGATGAGCTTGGGCAGGTAAAGCGCCTTCATCTCCTCGTCGGCGTGATGCTCCAGCGCCTCGATCTGGCCCTGGGTCAGCAGCGGGTTGAGCTGTAGCGCCATGCAGGCGCCCGCCATCATCTCGTTGACCGCCGTCGCCACCGTCAGCGGCAGCCCCATGCCGCCGTATTCGGGATCGGCGGTGATCGCCACCCAGCCGCCCTCGGCGATCGCCCGATAGGCCTCGGCAAAGCCGGGCGAGGCCCGCACCACGCCGTTTTCCAGCACGGCGGGGGTCAGGTCGCCGTTGCGCTGCACCGGCGCCATGACCTCGTCGCACATCTTGCCCGCCTCGGTCAGTACCGCCGTCACGGTGTCGGAGGTGGCTTCGGCAAAGCGCTCGGTCGCCTGCACGGCAGAGAAGCCGACGACCTTGTCCAGAAGAAAGCCGAATTCGGAAACGGGGGCACGATAGGGCATGGGCAAAGTCCGATCACTGTTGGCAACAGGGGGGCGCTCGGCTAGTCAGAGCGTCAATCTCGGGTCGCGAGACTAATGATCCCCGCGCCCGTGTCCAACAGAAACGCGGCGTCACGAGAGCCCATGACACAGATTGCAACCCAGCGTCTCGAAGCCGACGCGCCGGGCATCGCCCGGGCGGCGGAGATTCTGCGGCAGGGCGGGCTTGTCGCCTTCCCGACCGAAACGGTCTACGGGCTTGGCGGCGATGCCGGAAACGACCGCGCGGTGGCGCGGATCTACGAGGCCAAGGGACGGCCCTCCTTCAACCCGCTGATCGTGCACCTGGCCGATCTCGACGCGGTGAAGGCCCTGGTGATCTGGTCCGATCTGGCCGAAACCGCCGCCGCGGCCTTCTGGCCCGGGCCGCTGACCATGGTGCTGCCGCTGCGCGAGGGCGCGCCGGTCTCGAAACTGGTGACGGCGGGGCTCGACTCGCTGGCTGTGCGGCTGCCCGCCAACCCGGTCGCCCGCAACCTGCTGCGGGCCTTCGGCGGGCCGGTGGCCGCGCCCTCTGCCAACCGCTCGGGACGGATCAGCCCGACGCGCGCCGCCCATGTGCTCGACACGCTCGACGGGCGGATCGAGGCGGTGCTGGATGGCGGGCGCTGCGAGGTCGGGCTGGAATCGACCATTCTCGGGCTCGCGGGAAAACCGACGCTGCTGCGCCCCGGACGGGTCACCGCCGAGGCGCTGTCGGACGTTCTGGGCCGCCCGGTGATGGCGCGCAAGGACCGCGAGGCGATCTCGGCGCCCGGGCAGCTTGCCTCGCATTACGCGCCGAAGGCGCGGGTCCGGCTGAACGCGGCGGACTGGCGCGAGGGCGAGGCCCGGCTGGGCTTTGGCCCGGGAGAGGGCGACTGCGATCTCAACCTGTCTCCAGCGGGCGATCTGGTCGAGGCGGCGGCGAATCTCTTCGAATATCTCCACCGGCTCGACAGCGCGGGCGCCGAGGTGATCGCCGTCATGCCTGTTCCGCATGTGGGGCTGGGCGTGGCGATCAACGACCGGCTGAGCCGCGCGGCGGCGCCGCGCGACTGACCGCCCGCATGCATGGCGGCGGGCTCAGGCCGCGCCGGCGCGGCGGGTCACGGCATAGACCACCGAAGCCACCGCCCAGATCGCCAGCACAGCCGCCGCCACCCCGGCGATGAACAGGCCGAAAGCGGCGGACAGAGGCGCCATCCCCGACAGCACCGGCAGCGCCAGCGCGGGCAGCAGGCTGCCCGTGGCCGCCGCATAGCCCATCGTCACGCCCAGCCAGCCAAGCACCGCTGCAAAGCTCAGCAGCATCAGCGCCCGCACCCGCGCATGGCGGAACCGTACCCCGCGGCGGAACGCCGAGACCCGGCGCGCAATGTCATGCTGCACCGCGATCAGCGCCGGCACCACCAGCAGCACCAGCAGCATCCCGAAGCCCAGCCCGTAGACCAGCGTGATCACCGTCGGCTTGAGGAACTGCGCATCCGCCGACCGCTCGTAGAGCAGCGGCGCAAGACCCAGCACCGTGGTCGCGGTGGTCAGGAACACCGCGCGCAGACGGTCCGCCGCGCCGTCGATGATCGCCTGAAAGATCCCCCGGTCGGGAGCGTATTCGTCGATCTGGGTCACCAGCACGATGGAATCGTTGATGATGATCCCGGTCATCCCCAACAGTCCCACCACCGTGAACATCGACAGCGGCACCTCCCACAAGGCATGGCCGTAGATCGCGCCCACCAGCCCGAAGGGGATGATCGACATCACCACCAGCGGCCGCGTCCAGCTTGCAAAGACCCAGGACAGCACCAGATAGATGCCCAGCAGCACCAGGATCAGCCCGGTCTGGGCATCCGCCATGAAGTCGCGCTCCTGTTCGGACAGGCCCGAAAGCCGCCACTCCACCTGGCGTTCGGCGGCGATGGTCGGCAGGATCTCGTCCTGAAGCGCCTGCATCACCTCGGTCGCGCGTTCGGGGTCGTCCTCGGAAATGTCGCCGGTGACCGAGATCAGCCGCAGCCCGTTCTCGCGCCGCACCGTAGAAAACCCGTCCTGCCGCGTCACGCTGACGATGTCGGCCAGCGGCACATAGGCGCCCTCCGGCGTGCGCATCCGCATCCGTTCGAGGAAATCCGCCGTCAGCTCGCTTTCCGGCAACTCCACCCGGATCGCGGCGCTGCGCGGCCCGTCGGGATAGGTCGCCGCCTCGATCCCGCCCAGCCGGTGGCGCAGCACCGTGCCCAGCGCGTCGATGGTGAATCCCAGCGCCTTGCCCTGCGGCGTCAGCTCGAGCACCAGCTCTTCCTTGTCGTAGGACAGGTTGTCCTCGACCGCCGAGACCTCGGGGAAGCGCAGCATCGCGGTCTTGAGATCCTCCGCCGCGCCCTTGAGCGTGCCGGCGGTGGCACCGTAGAACTGCACGTCGAGCGCATCGCCCCCCGGCCCCGAGCGCCAGCCACGGAAACTGATGGTTTCCACCATCGGATGGCGCGTGACCCGTTCCTGAAGCTCGCCCACGAAGGCAAAGCTGGAATAGGGGCGCAGATCGGCGTCGATCAGCTCGATGGAGATGCCGCCGAGCTGGTCGGCATCCTTGCTGTCGGTGCCCGCCAGACCCCGGCCGGCATTGCCGCCGATCTCGGCGATGACGTAATCGAGCGGGTTGCGCCCGTAACGCTCTTCGTATTCCGCGCCGAGCTGCTCGGTCATCTCCTGCAGCATGCGCATCTGCTCGATGGTGTCCTGGCGCGTGGCGCCGGGCGCCATGGCGAAATTGCCGGTGACCGAGGGCTGCTCGGGCGCGTTGAAGAACCGCCATTGCACATCGCCCCGGATCAGCAGCGACGCCTGGCTTGCCAGCGCCAGAACCGCCGCCGCCAGAACCGCGTAGCGCGCCCGGATCACCAGCCCCATGAAGGGGCGGAACAGGTTTTCGCGGATCCAGCGGAACCCGCGGTTCACCAGCCGCGAGGGCAGATCGTACCAATGTTCCTTGGCCGAGGCCTTGATCGCGTGGGACATGTGGTTCGGCAGGATCAGGAAACACTCCACCAGCGACGCCAGCAGCACCGCGATGACGGTGAAGGGGATGTCGCCGATCATGTCCCCGAACCGCCCCCCGATCACCGTCAGGCCGAAGAACGCGATGACCGTGGTCAGCGTCGAGGAGAACACCGGAAGCGCCATGCGTTTGGCGGCGGTCTCGGCCGCCTCCACCGGGCCCAGCCCGTGGCGCGACATGTGGTCGGCGTGCTCGCCCACCACGATGGCGTCGTCCACCACGATGCCCAGGGTGATGATGAGCGCAAACAGCGAGATCATGTTGATCGTCAGCCCCGATGCGTACATCAGCGCCAGCGCCGCCAGCATCGAGGTCGGGATGCCCGCCGCGACCCACATGGCAGTGCGGGCGTTGAGGAACAGGAACAGCAGCACAAGCACCAGAACCAGCCCGGTCGCGCCGTTGTCGATCAGGATGTTCAGACGCCCGGTGATCGCCTCGGCCCGGGTGCGGATCAGATCCACGGTCGTGCCCTCGGGCAGCGCCGCCTGGAATTCGCGGGCCACCTGTTCAACCTGCTGCTGGATCTCGATGGCGTCACCCTTGGCCGAGCGGTCCACCCGGATCGAGATCGCCGGATCCTCGCCCACAAAATAGGTGCGCGCGCGGTCGATGCCCTCGACCCGCACCGCCGCCACATCGCCCACGGTGAGCTTGGTGCCGTCCCGCTCCGAGCGCAGCACGATGGCCGCGATGTCCTCGGCGCTGCGTTTCTCGACCCCGGTGCGGACGCGCGCATTGGCGCCGGCCACATCGCCCGCCGGATTCGCATCGACCTCGCCGGCGATGGCCTGCGAGATTTCCTGCATGGTGACATCGTAGGCAATCAGGTTCTGCGACGGCACCTCGATGATGACCTGCGGCGCCGCAAGCCCGCGGATCGTCGTGCGCGTCACCCCTTCGGCAAAGAGCCGGACCACAAATTCATCGGCAAACCGGCCAAGCTGGCCCACCGCGACCGGACCGGTGATCACCACATCGGTCACCCGGTCGCGCCAGCCGCCGCTGGTGATCGACGGGTCGTCCGCCTCTTCCGGCAGCGTGGTGATGGCATCCACCGCGGCCTGCACATCGTCCACGGCCTTCATCATGTCGTAGCCGGGCTCGAATTCCAGGTCGATGCTGGCCCGCCCCTCGCGCGAGAGGCTTTCGGAATTCACCACCCCCTCGACCGCCAGCAGCGTCGGTTCCAGAACCTGCACGATGCCGGAATCCACATCCTCGGCCCCGGCGCCGTCCCAGGTGACCGAGACGGTCACGTCGTCATCGACCACATCGGGGAAAAACTGCGCGCGCATGTTCGGCACCGCCAGCAGGCCCGAGGCCAGAAGCAGCACCAGCAGCAGATTTGCGACGGTCGGGTGGCGGGTGAAGTAGCTCAGAATGCCGCTGGCCTGGCCGGGGATCTGCCGCATGGTTTAACCTCCCATCCGGTCTTCGATACGCTGCACGACCTGCGCCGGCACCTTCTCCTGCGAAAGCTGCGCGAGGATCCGCTGCTTGGCCTCGGCGGGCATCCCCGCGTTGCCTTCGACAAAGGCGACAAGGCGGGCGCGGCGGTCTTCGCTCAGCTCCAGCATCTCGGGGGCGGCCGGTGCCGCCTCGGCCCCGCCGGCACGCAGCGGGCGGACCTTGATGCCCGCGCCCAGAAGCGGCGTGCGTTCCATCACCACCTCGCGGCCTTCCAGCCCCTCCGAGCGCACCAGAACATCGTCGCCCTGACGGCGCAGCAGTTCGACCGCAACCGCCTCAAGCCGCTCCTCGGCATCCACCACCAGCACCTCGTTCGCCGCATCGAGCGCAGTGGCCGGCAGGCGCGCCACACGTTCCAGCGGTGCCTCGGTGATCTCGACGGTGACGAAATCGCCGGGCTTGAAGCCCGCCGCCCGGTCGAGCGTCGCGAAAAGCTGGCGGCCGGTCTGACCTGCGCCCACCGCCGCGCCTTCGCGCGACAGATGGCCCCGGGCCTGAAGATTGGTGCCGTAGATGTCCAGCACCGCCGTCACCGGCGCCGTCCTCAGCCGGCCCGTTTCGTCGAGCAGGCGGGCGTATTGCTGGGTCGAGACGCGAAAGGAGACCTCGAGCGCGTCGGGATCGACCAGCACCGCAAGCTGTTCGTTGGCCGAGACACGGCGCCCGGCCACCACGCTCACATCGCTGAGCTGGGCGTCGAATTCGGCGCGGATCTCGGTTTCGTCCAGCCGCCGCTGCGCCTCGTCGCGGGCGATGCGCGCGCGGGCGATGCTGGTCTCGGCCTGATCGACCCGCGCCTCGGCCTGAGCCAGCGCCTGGTGCTGCGACACCACCGCCTGGCGCGCCGAGGAGGCGGCCAGTTCGGCCTCTTCCACGGCCGCCGCCGTGCCGACATTGCGCTCGGCCAGATTCTGCTGCCGTTCAAACGCCCGCTGCCGCAGCGCCGCCTGTTCCTCGGCGGCCCCCAGCGCATCCTCTTCAAGCCCGACGCTCCGGCGCGCCTCGCGCAGTTCCGCCTCGGCATCGGTCAGCGCACTTTTGGTGCGCTCCAGCTCGGCCTGCATGTCGGCGGGGTCGATCCGGGCGAGAAGCTGACCGGCCGCCACGCGCCCGCCCTCGACGAATTCCGGCGCGAAGTCGATCAGCGTGCCGCCCACAGCGCTGCGCAGCTCGAGCATCCGGCTGCTCTGGATCTCGCCGAAGGCGGTCAGCACCGGGGTCACCGTTTCGAAAGCGACCGGGGTCACGTTGACGGCAAAGACCCGTTCGCGCGCCGCGGGCATCCTTGGCGTGTCGTTAAGCCGCGCCTGCACCGCATCGCGCACCAACGCCCCGGCATAGACCAAAAGCCCCAGAGTCAGTGAGAGCAGAAAGAGCCCCACAAGGCTCTGTCGGAGAAACCGCATTCCTAATCTTCCCGTACAAGGTCAGAGACCGGGCCAGAAAACCCTGTATATGTTCAGCATATGTGGTCGCGGCGTCAGGAACGCCACAAGGATGATACGCAGCCCCGCGCTATTTCCGTCGCTGATGTTCGTCGAGACGCGGAAAAATTTCGACGAAATTGCAGGGACGGTGCCGATAATCGAGCTGCCAGCGCAGGATTTCGTCCCAGGCATCCTTGCAGGCGCCGGTGCTGCCGGGCAGCGCAAACAGATAGGTGCCGCCCGCAACGCCGCCGGTGGCGCGGCTCTGAACCGCGCTCGTTCCGATTTTCTGCATTGAAATCAATGTGAAAACGGTGCCGAACGCCTCGATTTCCTTTTCATAGACATCGCGGTGGGCCTCGACGGTGACGTCACGGCCGGTCAGACCGGTGCCGCCGGTCGAGAGGATGACGTCGATCTCCTTATCCGCCACCCAGTCACGCAATTGTGACGCGATCTTCTCGCGGTCGTCGGTGGTGATGGCCCGCGCGGCGAGCAGATGGCCCGCATCGGTCAGCCGCTGCACCAGCGTATCGCCCGAGCGGTCCTCGGCCAGCGTGCGCGTGTCGCTGACGGTGAGCACGGCGATACGGACGGGGATGAATTCCTTGCTTTCGTCGATACGGGACATGAAGGGGCCTCACGGACAGGGGTCGGTCACGGGCAGGCGCGGCTGCTCGAAGATCCGTGCAAAGCGCTGCCAGGAGCGATCCTCGGCGATATGGCTGGCAAAGGCCAGCGCCTCACTGTCGCGGGGGCCGCAACTTAGCGCGAGCCGTGCGCGGGTGGCCGCCAGCGCGGCCATCATCGCGGTCCGGCGCGCGCTGTCGGACATCGGCGGCACGGTGTTTTCAGCAAAGAAATCGACCCCGCGCAAGAGTTGCGCCGCCACCCGGTCGCGCTGTTCCGGCGTATAGAGCGCGGGGCAGGCGGTCACCGCCGCCGCCGCGATCAGCAGCCGTTGCAACGCGCAGCCCGCCGCGCCCCAGCCGCTTTGATCGGTCGCGCGCACCTGTCCGGCCCTGCGTTCGACGATCACCGGGCCGGGCAGCTCCAGATGTTCGACGCCCGGCGCGGGAGAGTGCAGCGCCGCCGCGTGGTCGCGGAACAACCGGTCGTAGTCGATGGAAAACCCGTCCTGCGCCACGGCGGGCGCCGCCATCGCAAGACACAGCGCAAGGGCACAGGGCGGGGCGATCCCCCGCCGCCGCCTCACCCCAGCACCTTCAGCTTTGCGGCAAGTTCGAGCATATCGGCCCAGGCCTCGCGCTTCATCTGCGGCTGGCGCAGCAGATAGGCGGGGTGGAACATCGGCAGCGCCGGGCGGCCCTCGGCTTCGGCCCATTTACCGCGCAGCCGCGTGATGCCCCGCCGCCCAAGCAACGCATCGCACGAGATATTGCCCATGATCACCAGAAGATCAGGATCCACCAGCGCGATGTGCCGCGCGAGGAAGGGCTTCATCATGGCGATCTCGTCGGGCTTGGGATCGCGGTTCTGCGGCGGCCGCCAGGGCAGCACATTGGTGATATAGACCGTCTCCTGCCGCGACAGGCCGACGGCGCCCAGCATCCGGTCGAGCAACTGTCCGGCACGTCCGACAAAGGGCTTGCCCTGCAAATCCTCGTCGCGGCCCGGCGCCTCGCCCACGATCATCACCCGTGCCCGGGGCGTCCCGTCGGAAAAGACCAGTTGCCGCGCGCCGCGCTTCAGCTCGCAATGGTCATAGGCGGCCATCGCCGCGCGCAGCTCGTCGAGCGTTGCCGCGCCCGCCGCAGCCTTGCGCGCGATCGCCACCGGATCTGGCCCGCTGTCCACCGGCGGCGGCGGCGCCATCGTCCGGCGCGCAGGCATGGCGGCGGGGGCCGCGCGCGCGGCCTGCGCCTCCGCCTCCACGGCAAAGCGGTCTACCGGCGCTTCGCCAATCGCCTCGTCGGCGCCCAGCTCAAGCTGCCAGTCCAGCGCCGCCCGCGCCCAATGCCAGTCGATCCCCGAATCCATGATCGCAGAGCTTACGCCCGGCCGAGCACGGCCTCCACCGCAAACTGCGGACAATTCAAAGCGGCGGGACCTGGCCGGACAGCGCTTCCATGTGCCGACCGCCTGAGGCGCCCCGGAGACGGGCTGCCGATACGCCCCGTAACCCGGCCCCGCGCCCTGCGCGCTCACGAACACTTGTCCCGAGACCGGCCGCTTCCTATAACCGCCCCCAATCCTTTTGCGGAGCCGTTCATCATGCGTTTCGACCAGCGTCACCTCCTGGGAATCGAACCCCTGCGCCCCGACGAGATCACCACGCTGCTCGACCTGGCCGACCAGTACGTGACCCTCTCGCGCCGCCGGGAAAAGCATTCGAACGTGCTGTCCGGCCTCACCCAGATCAACATGTTCTTCGAGAACTCGACCCGCACGCAATCGAGCTTCGAGATCGCCGGCAAGCGGCTGGGCGCGGATGTGATGAATATGGCGATGCAGGCCAGCTCGATCAAAAAGGGGGAAACCCTGATCGACACGGCGCTGACGCTGAACGCCATGCACCCGGATCTTCTGGTGGTGCGCCACCCGCATTCCGGCGCCGTCGACCTGCTGGCGCAGAAGGTGAACTGCGCGGTGATCAATGCCGGCGACGGGCGGCACGAGCACCCGACCCAGGCGCTGCTCGACGCGCTGACCATCCGCCGCGCCAAGGGAAGGCTGCACCGGCTCAACATCGCGATCTGCGGCGACATCGCGCATAGCCGCGTCGCCCGGTCGAACATCCTGCTGCTGCACAAGATGGAGAACCGAATCCGTCTGGTGGGCCCGGCAACGCTGATCCCCACCGGCATGTCGGACTTCGGCGTCGAGATCTACGAGGACATGCGCGAAGGGCTGAAGGACGCCGATGTCGTCATGATGCTGCGGCTCCAGAAAGAGCGCATGGACGGCGGCTTCATCCCCTCCGAGCGCGAATATTACCACCGCTTCGGGCTCGATGCGGAAAAGCTGTCGCATGCCAAACCGGACGCCATCGTCATGCATCCCGGCCCGATGAACCGCGGTGTCGAGATCGACGGCACGCTGGCCGACGACATCAACCGCTCGGTGATTCAGGAGCAGGTCGAGATGGGCGTGGCGGTGCGCATGGCGGCGATGGATCTGCTCGCGCGGAACCTGCGCGCGCGTCCGACGGAACTCTCTGCATGACCAAAATGCTGATCAACGGCTCGGAGACCGGGACCGTCCGGCTGTTTCACCTCGACCTGCCCCCGGAAGCGGTGGAGCGTTTCACCACCCAGGCGGGCACCGGCGAATACCCGTTGCAATACGCACTCGGCGCGCGCCGCCTGCGGCCGGCCTTCGTCGATGTGGTGGCGATCCGCGATCTGGGCGAGATGAGCCTGTCGGCCTATCTGGCCGAAGCGCATCAGCTCCATGGAGCGGAGTTCCGCCAGATGAAACCGCGCATCGACGCGCTCAAGGGTCATGTGGTGATCCTGCCCAGCCAGGCCTTCGATCACCTGAGCCAGGAGCTGACCATCGCCACGCCGCTGCGCTGGGTCGGCAGTTTCGCCGAGGCCGCCGCCCGCCCGCGGGGCCCTGCGCCGCGCAGCGCGGCGGCCCGCGGCACGCCCGGCGGCGCCCCCGCCGCGCAAGGCCATGCGGGTCTGCGCCGCATCCTCACCCTGACGCTGCTCGGGCTCGGGGTGCTGGTTCTGCTGGTGCTGGCCTCGCTGTTCCGGGTTTCGGGATGACGGCAGGCCAGGCCGCCCCCGCCGCCGGCCTCTCCGGCCTGCTCGACCCGGGCGAGCGCCTTCTCTGGCAAGGCCGCCCCGATACGACCCTCAGCTTCGCACCGCTGCGCCCGGCGCAGATCGTCCTGGGGCTCGCGCTCGCGGCATTCGCGCTGTTCTGGACCGGCAAGGCGCTCCCCACAGGCGGCGCGGACTCGCTGCCGGACCGGATCCTGCCGCTCTTCGGGCTGGTCTTCCTGCTTCTGGGCCTCTACGCGGCGGGCGGCTACGCGCTCTGGGACAGGCTCCGGCGGCGGCACAGCCGCTACCTGCTGACCGACCGCCGCGCGCTGATCGTCACCGATCTGCCGCTCGCCGGGCGGCGGCTGAAAAGCTGCCCCATCGGGCCGGACACCGTGCTCGAACGGACCGAGACCCCGCCCGGCACGATCTGGTTCTCGCATGAGCACCGCCGCCGCGCCCAGGGCAGCACCCGCGCCCCCATCGGCTTCGAGCGCATCCCCGACGCCCGCGAGGTGTTCGGGCGGATGCGCGCCATCCAGCGAGGCGAGATATGACCACCCGCGCCACCTTCACCCCCGACCGCGCCACCTATATCCAAAGCCATATCACCCTCGCGTTGATCGCCATGCCCGGGGCGATGATCGCGCTCTGGCTGACCGGCACCCCGCATATCTGGACCGGCGCCGTCGGCGGGCTTGCCGCCGTGGCGATCCGCGGCTGGTATCTGCTCTCCGAAGAGCTGGGGCATATCTGGGACCTGACGGATGACGGGCTCAAGGGCCCGGCGATGCGATATGTGGCGCTCGCCGATCTGGCCCGGGTGCGCAAGATCGGCTCTGCCGTGCAGCTCGTCACCCGGGGCGGCGACAAGCATCTCATCAAGTTCCAGGCCGACCCGCAGGCGGTCATCGCCCGGATCGAGGCGGCCCGCCCGTCAGGCGAATGACCCTTCCCCTTTCATCTTTCTTCAAATACTCCCCCACCTCAGGCACCGCCCGCGCCGCCGCCCGAGATCTTCGACCAGGGACCGCCACGCCATGACCGCCACGCTCATCACCAACGCCCGCCTGATCGACCCCGAAGCGGGCACCGTCTCCGAAGGCGCGCTGCTGCTGCGCGACGGTCTCATCGCCCAGCGGTTCGACACGCCGGTGCCGGAACTTGCCGAAGCCGCGCAGATCGACGCCGGCGGCGCCTTCCTCGCCCCCGGCATCGTGGATATCGGCGTCAAGGTGGGCGAGCCCGGCGAGCGGCACAAGGAAAGCTACAAGACCGCCGGTCTCGCGGCGGCGGCGGGCGGCGTCACCACCATGGTCACCCGCCCCGACACATTGCCCACCATCGACACGCCCGAAGTGCTGACCTTCATCCGCGACCGGGCCGAGGACGATTCGGCGGTGAACGTGCTGCCCATGGCGGCGCTCACCAAGGGCCGCGAGGGCAAGGAGATGACCGAGATCGGCTTCCTGCTCGATGCGGGGGCCGTGGCCTTCACCGATTGCGACCGCGTGGTCACCGACACCAAGGTGCTGTCGCGCGCCATGACCTATGCCCGCTCGCTCGGGGCGCTCGTCATCGCCCATCCGCAGGAACCCGGCCTGTCGCATGGCGGCGCCGCGACCTCCGGCAAGTTCGCCTCGCTGCGCGGGCTGCCCTCGGTCTCGCCCATGGCGGAATGCATGGGGCTCGACCGCGATTTCGCGCTCGTCGAGATGACCGGCGTGCGCTACCACGCCGACCAGATCACCACCGCCCGCGCCCTGCCCTCGCTGGAGCGCGCCAAGGCCAACGGGTTCGACGTGACGGCGGGCACCTCGATGCACCACCTGACCCTGAACGAGATGGATCTGGCCGACTACCGCACCTTCTTCAAGGTCAAGCCGCCGCTGCGCTCCGAAGACGACCGGCAGGCCACGGTCGCGGCGCTGCGCAGCGGGCTCATCGACATCATCGGCAGCTTTCACACCCCGCAGGACGAGGAATCCAAGCGTCTGCCCTTCGAGGAGGCGGCCTCGGGCGCCGTGGGGCTTGAGACCATGCTGCCGGTGCTGCTGCGGCTCTACCATTCCGGCGAGCTGGATCTGCCCACGCTGTTCCGCGCGCTGTCGCTGAACCCCGCAAAGCGGCTGGGCCTGCCCTGCGGACGGCTTGCGAAAGGCGCGCCCGCCGATCTGGTGCTGTTCGACGCCGACAAGCCCTTTGTGCTCGACCGGTTCAAGCTGCAATCGAAATCCAAGAATACCCCCTTCGACGGCGCGCGGCTTCAGGGTAAGGTTCTGACAACCTTCGTCGCCGGAACCGCAGTCTACCGGAGCGCCTGATGCTTCCCGAAATCACCACCGCCCCTGTCGGGCTCCTGCTCTGGGCCGCCATCGGCTATTTGCTTGGCTCGATCCCCTTCGGCATGCTGCTGAGCCGCGCCATGGGGCTGGGCGATCTGCGCAAGATCGGCTCGGGCAACATCGGCGCCACAAACGTTCTGCGCACCGGCAACAAGACGGCGGCGGCGGGCACGCTGATCCTCGACGGCGGCAAGGGCGCCGTGGCGGTGCTGCTGGCGCGCTGGCTGGCCGGGGAAGACGCCGCCCAACTTGCCGGTCTGATGGCCTTTCTCGGCCATTGCTATCCGGTCTGGCTGCGCTTCAAGGGCGGCAAGGGCGTGGCAACCTTCCTGGGCCTCGTGCTGGCGCTGAGCTGGCCCGTGGGGCTGATGAGCTGCGCCACCTGGCTGGCGGCGGCGGCCTTGTCGCGCATCTCCAGCGTGGGCGCGCTGGTGGCGGCGCTCATGTCCACCGTCTGGATGCTGATGCTGCGGGAATACGATCTCACGGCGCTGACCCTGGCGCTGACCGTGCTGATCTTCTGGCGCCACCGCGCCAATATCGCACGTCTGCGCGACGGCACCGAGCCGAAGATCGGCAAGAAGGGCTGATCGTCGGGACTCGCCGTTTCCGGACCTCATAGAGCGCGCGGACTCGCGCGGGAGGCGCGGGCGGCCTAGACTGCCCGCATGCTCGATTTCGACACATGCAACGCAGCGAGACTGCGCCGGGATCCCGCCTATGACGGGGTGTTCTTTACCGCGGTGAAGACGACGCGCATCTATTGCCGCCCGGTCTGCCCGGTGAAACCGCCGCTGACCAGGAATGTCAGCTTCTACCCCAGCGCGGCGGCGGCCGAGCGCGCGGGCTACCGCCCCTGCCTGCGCTGCCGGCCCGAGACCGCACCTTTCTGCGCCGCCTGGAACGGCACCCGCACCACGGTCGAACGCGCCCTGCGGCTGATCGAGGACGGGGCGCTCGACGGTGCCGGGGTCGAGGCGCTGGCTGACCGGCTGGGGATCGGCGCGCGGCATCTGACACGGCTGTTCTCCGACCAGGTGGGCGCCTCGCCGCTTCAGGTGGCCCAGACGCTTCGCATCCAGCGCGCCAAGCGGCTGCTGGACGAGACGCGGCTGCCGATGACCGAGGTCGCCCGCCAGTCCGGCTTTGGCAGCCTGAGGCGCTTCAACGCCGCCTTTGCCGCGCTTTACGGGCGCCCGCCCTCGGCTCTGAGGAAACCCGCATGACACGGCTGTTCTATTGCCATACCGACAGCCCCGTGGGTCGCCTGCTGCTGGCGGGCGACACCGGGGCGCTGCATTTCCTGAGCTTCCCCTCGGGGCACAAGTCCTTTGGCCCCCATCCCGACTGGGTGTTCGCCGAAGCGCCCTTCGCCGAGGTCCGCCGTCAGCTCGACGGCTATTTTTCCGGCAGCCTGCGCCATTTCGATCTGCCGCTGAAGCTGTCGGGCACCGCGTTCCAGAACCGGGTCTGGACCCTGCTGGCCGAGATCCCCTTTGGCGAGACCCGCAGCTACGGAGAGCAGGCCCGTGCGCTCGGCGCGCCCAAGGCAAGCCGGGCGGTGGGCGCCGCCAACGGCAACAATCCGCTGCCGATCATCCTGCCCTGCCATCGGGTGGTCGGCGCCAACGGGGCGCTGACCGGCTTTGGCGGCGGGCTTCCGGTCAAGCAATACCTGCTGCGCCACGAGGCGGAGGTTATGGGCCTCGGGAACCCGCAGCTTTCGCTGTTCTGAGCGCCTCGGGGCGCCGCCGGGGGGATCCCCCGCGCGGCGGGATCACAACGCGCCGGAAAGATGCAGATCGAGATCGTCGAGCCGGTCCTGCCCCCAGAACATCGCACCGTCGTCCAGCACGTAGAAGGGCGAGCCGAAGACGCCCGCATTGACCGCCTCTTCCAGATTGGCGGCATAGGTCTCGGCCCCGGCCAGCATGCCGCTGAAGCTAAGCCCCGGATCGAACCCCGCCGCGGTCAGGCACGCCTGAACCACCGCGTCGTCGGCAATGTCCTTGTCCTCGGCCCAGACCGCGCGCAGCACCCCATGCACCAGCGCCGCAAGATCGCCACCACCCGCCTTCTGCGCCGCGATGATCGCGTAAGAGGCCGGCGCCGCATTGGCCGGCCAGAAGGCCGGGCGCATGTTCAGCGGCATCTCCGCCTTTTTCGCCTGCCGGGGCAGCTCCTGCGCGCGATAGGCCATGCGGGCCGGATGCCGCTCTTTCGGCGGCAGCCCGCCCGTCCGGGGGAACAGCGCCATGATGTCCAGGGGCTTGTAGGCGATGGAGGCTCCATGCCGCGCGGCGATCTCCTCGAGGCGCAGCCCCGCGAGATAGGCATAGGGGGAGAGAACCGAAAAATAGTAATCAATATGTGCCATTGCGTCCTTCCCTGCGGTGATCGTCTTTGCCCCACGCTAGCCGCGTGATAAGCGACCCGCAACGTCACGAATCTGTTAACTCCCGACCGGAGCCCTCTCATGCCCACCGTCATCGAACCCAAGCTCATTGCGGGCAATGCAAACCTCCCGCTTGCCAACGCCATTGCCCGGCGGATGTCGCTGTATCGCGGCATGTCGGTGGGGCTGGTCGATGCCCGGGTCGAGCGCTTCAACGATCAGGAGATCTTTGTCGAGGTCTACGAGAACGTCCGTGGCGAGGACATGTTCATTCTGCAATCGACCTCGAACCCCGCCAACGACAACCTGATGGAGCTGCTGATCATGGCCGACGCGCTGCGCCGCTCCTCGGCCGCGCGCATCACCGCCGTGATCCCCTATTTCGGCTACGCCCGTCAGGACCGCCGCACCAAGGCCCGCACCCCCATCACCGCCAAGCTGGTGGCCAATATGATCCACGAAGCCGGGATCGAGCGGGTGCTCACCATGGATCTGCATGCCGCGCAGATTCAGGGGTTCTTCGACATTCCCGTGGACAACCTCTATGCCTCGCCGGTCTTCGCGCTGGACATCCTGAAGCAATTCGCCGGCGCGCTCGAGGATGTCATGGTCGTGTCGCCGGACGTGGGCGGCGTGGCCCGCGCCCGCGAGCTTGCCAAGCGGATCAACGTGCCGCTGTCGATCGTGGACAAGCGCCGCGAAAAGCCCGGGGAAGTGGCCGAGATGACCGTTATCGGGAATGTCACCGGCAAGAAATGTATCATCGTCGACGACATCTGCGACACCGCCGGCACGCTCTGCAAGGCCGCCGAAGTGCTGATGGAACACGGCGCCACCGAGGTCCATGCCTATATCACCCATGGGGTCCTGTCGGGCCCGGCGGTGGAGCGGGTCAGCAATTCGGTGATGAAGTCGCTGGTCATCACCGACAGCATCGCCGCGACCGAAAAGGTGGCCGCCGCGCATAACATCCGGATCGTGCCCACCGCGCCGATGTTCGCACAGGCAATCCTGAACATCTGGAACGGGACCTCGGTCTCCTCGCTGTTCGAGACCGATACGCTGGGCCCTATCTATGAGGGGATCCTCTGACAAGCCGTTCCGGCACAAGATAAGAGAGGGCGGATCCTAGCATCCGCCCTTTGCTTTTGTGCCCTTCGGGTCAGTAGAGCTCCCAGTCGTCCTCGTTCTTGACCTCGCCGATGGCGATCCAAGACATGCGCACGCGGGCGACGCGGGTATCGGACCAGGTCCGGAACACCAGGTCGAACGAGGTTTCCGTCACCTTGTCGGCCTGGATGTCGGCGCGCACATTCGCGCCCTGATCCATATCCCAGAGTGACAGACCGGCGTGAACCGACGGGGGCGTGCTGAAGGCTTCGGAGAAGGTGACCGTCTTGCGGCGCTCGCGCGCGCCCGAGCCCGTCCACATGTCGCCGCCATTGGCGAAATCCGAGAACAGTTCCACGTTCCCCTGATCGACCCCCACCCGGGATGCCCGCAATTTCCGCATGTTACTTTCTCCGACGTCTTTCCGGCACCTATCATCGGGCATTCATTATGGAAAGGGAACGGCCCGCGAAACCATTGACCGCCCGGCGTTGCGCCAATGCGAAATGCCGCGTGCAATGCGGATGAGACGGGCTCTCCCAAGGGCCGCGCAGCCCTCCCCTGTCTGGCAATCCCAATAAAAAACCCCGCCGAAGCGGGGTCTTTCGAACCGGAGCCTGAGCCGTTCAGAAGTTGGGCTGCATCGGGTCGAGCCCGATATGCGTGCCCACCGCCACCATGTCCATCAGCAGCTTGGCCGCTTCGTCCACGATGCCCGGCTCGTTCTCGAAATAGGCTTCCTTGACCTGCTTGTAGGCAGCCTCGGCTTCCTTCACCAGCGCCTCGTAAGTCGCCTGATCCATATCCGCATGCGGCACGGCCTTTTCCGCCAGAACCGTCAGGCTGGCGCCGATCTCGGCGAAACCGCCGGTCACGACAAAGGATTCAGACCCCTTTTCGGTTTCGACCTTCAGGATGCCCGGGCGCAGCGTGGTGATCGTCGGCGCATGGTTCGGCATCGCCGTCATGTCGCCCTCGGTGCCGGGGATCGACACCGAAGTGACCTGCGCCGACATCAGGCTCCGCTCGGGGCTCACCAGATCGAATTGCATCGTATCAGCCATTTGGGCCTCTTCTTTCTATCACCCGCCCCGGAGGGTCCGGGGTCTCTGCGTGTCCGGCGAGGAGGCCCCGGACCGGGTCCGGGGCGCTTGATCCTCTATGGCTTACGCGGCTTCCGCGGCCAGCTTCTCGGCCTTGGCCTTCACTTCCTCGATGCCGCCGACCATGTAGAAGGCTGCCTCGGGGAAGTGGTCGTATTCGCCTGCGACCACGGCCTTGAACGAGGAGATGGTGTCCTCAAGCGGCACCTGCACACCGTCGGAGCCGGTGAACACTTTCGCCACGTCGAAGGGCTGCGAGAGGAAACGCTGGATCTTCCGGGCGCGGGCCACGGTCAGCTTGTCCTCTTCCGACAGTTCGTCCATCCCGAGGATGGCGATGATGTCCTGCAGCGACTTGTAGCGCTGGAGGATCCCCTGCACGTCACGGGCAACCTGATAATGCTCTTCGCCGACGATCTGCGGGTCGAGGATCCGGCTGTTGGAGTCCAGCGGGTCCACGGCCGGGTAGATGCCGAGTTCCGAGATCGCACGGTTGAGAACCGTGGTTGCGTCGAGGTGGGCGAAGGTCGTGGCGGGTGCCGGGTCGGTGAGGTCGTCCGCGGGCACGTACACGGCCTGGATCGAGGTGATCGAGCCGTTCTTGGTCGAGGTGATGCGTTCCTGCATCGCGCCCATGTCGGTGGCCAGCGTCGGCTGGTAGCCCACAGCCGAAGGGATACGACCGAGAAGCGCCGACACCTCGGAGCCTGCCTGCGTGAAGCGGAAGATGTTGTCCACGAAGAACAGAACGTCGGTGCCGGACTGGTCGCGGAACTGCTCGGCGAGCGTCAGGCCGGTCAGCGCGACGCGGGCACGGGCCCCCGGAGGCTCGTTCATCTGACCGTAAACAAGCGCCACCTGGCTTTCCGACAGGTTGTCGGGCTTGATCACGTTGGATTCGATCATCTCGTGATACAAGTCGTTGCCCTCACGGGTCCGCTCGCCAACACCGGCGAACACGGAGAAGCCCGAGTGCACCTTTGCGATGTTGTTGATCAGTTCCATGATGAGAACGGTCTTGCCCACGCCGGCGCCGCCGAAGAGGCCGATCTTGCCGCCCTTCGAATAGGGCGCCAGCAGGTCGATGACCTTGATGCCGGTCACGAGGATTTCCGACTCGGTCGACTGCTCGGCGAATTCGGGCGCGGGCTGGTGGATGGCGCGGGTCTCGGTCGCTTCGACCGGGCCCTGCTCGTCCACGGGCTCGCCCACGACGTTCAGGATGCGGCCCAGGGTGGCGTTGCCGACCGGCACCGAGATCGGGCCGTCGGTGTCGGTCACTTCCTGGCCACGCACCAGACCTTCGGTCGAGTCCATCGCGATGGTACGGACGGTGCTTTCACCAAGGTGCTGAGCAACTTCAAGAACCAGTTTCTTGCCGTCGTTTTCCGTGGTCAGTGCGTTCAGAATCTCGGGGAGGTGGTCGTCGAACTGCACGTCGACCACGGCGCCGATGACCTGGGTCACTTTGCCTTTTGCGTTTGCCATTTATCGTCTCCGGTTCTTAGAGCGCCTCGGCGCCCGAGATGATTTCGATCAGTTCGTTGGTGATGACCGCCTGACGCGAACGGTTGTATTCGATGGTCAGCTTGTCGATCATCTCGCCCGCGTTGCGCGTGGCGTTGTCCATGGCGCTCATCCGAGCCCCCTGTTCCGAGGCGGCGTTCTCCAGCAGAGCCGAGAAGATCTGGGTTGCGACGCCACGGGGCAGCAGGTCGGCCAGGATACGCTCTTCGTCGGGCTCGTATTCGTAGAGCGCACCGGCACCCTCGTCGCCTTCCGGAGCGTCGTAGCTCGCCGGGATGATCTGCTGCGCGGTCGGGACCTGGCTGATCACCGACTGGAACACGCTGTAGAAGATCGTCGCCACGTCGAACTCGCCCGCGTCGAAGCGGGTCAGCACGTCCTTGGCGACGCTCTGCGCGTCCGCGTAGCCGAGTTTCTTCACCTCGGACAGATCCACGTGACCGACGAACAGATCGGCGTATTCGCGCTTGAGCTGCTCACGGCCCTTCTTGCCGACGGTGAGGATCTTCACCGTCTTGCCCGCCGCCTTCAGCTCGGCGATGCGGGTGCGGGCGAGCTTCACGATATTCGTGTTGAAGCCGCCGCAGAGGCCGCGCTCGGAGGTCATGACGACGAGCAGCTGCACGTCGTCCTTGCCGGTGCCCGAGAGCAGTTTCGGCGCCGTCGGGCTGTCGCCCACCGAGGCCGCAAGCGAGCCGAGCACCTGGTTGAAGCGCTCGGTGTAGGGACGCGACTGTTCGGCAGCATCCTGTGCCCGCCGCAGTTTTGCGGCGGCCACCATTTGCATGGCCTTGGTGATCTTCCGGGTCGATTTGACCGAGGAGATCCGGTTTTTGAGGTCCTTGAGGCTAGGCATAATCCTGTCCTTTCAGGGCGCTCAGGCGTAGGTCGCGGCGAATTCGTCGAGCACTGCCTTCAGCTTGTCCGCGGGCTCGCCTTTGATCTTGGGATCTTCGGCTTCGATCCAGTCCAGCACGTCCTTGCGCTGGCCGCGCAAGAAGGCGAGCAGTGCCGCCTCGTACTTGCCGACTTCACGCACCGGGATGCTGTCCAGGTAGCCGTTGGTGCCCGCGAAGATGATGCAGACGATTTCCGCGTTGGTCAGCGGCGAATACTGCGGCTGCTTCATCAGCTCGGTCAGACGCGCACCGCGGTTCAGCAGACGCTGGGTCGCGGCGTCGAGGTCGGAGCCGAACTGGGCGAAGGCCGCCATCTCGCGATACTGGGCGAGCGACAGTTTCACCGGGCCGGCCACCGAGGACATCGCCTTGGTCTGAGCGGACGAGCCGACGCGCGACACCGACAGGCCGGTATTCACGGCGGGACGGATGCCCTGGAAGAACAGTTCGGTTTCCAGGAAGATCTGGCCGTCGGTGATCGAGATCACGTTGGTCGGAATAAACGCCGACACGTCGCCGCCCTGGGTTTCGATGATCGGCAGCGCGGTCAGCGAACCTGCGCCGTGATCTTCGTTGAGCTTGGCCGAACGCTCGAGCAGGCGCGAGTGCAGGTAGAACACGTCGCCCGGATAGGCTTCACGCCCCGGCGGACGGCGCAGCAGCAGCGACATCTGGCGATAGGCCACGGCCTGCTTGGACAGGTCATCGTAGATGATGAGCGCGTGCTTGCCGTTGTCGCGGAAGTATTCGGCCATTGCGGTCGCGGCGTAGGGCGCCAGGAACTGCATCGGGGCCGGGTCGGAAGCGGTGGCGGCCACGACGATCGAGTAGTCGATGGCGCCGGTGGCTTCCAGACGCTTCACCAGCTGCGCCACGGTCGAGCGCTTCTGGCCGATGGCGACGTAGATGCAGTAGAGCTTCTTGCTCTCGTCGTCGCCAGCGGCGTCGTTGTAGGACTTCTGGTTCAGGATCGAGTCGAGCGCGATGGCGGTCTTGCCGGTCTGACGGTCGCCGATGATCAGCTCCCGCTGGCCACGGCCGATCGGGATCATGGCGTCAACGGCCTTGAGGCCGGTCGCCATGGGCTCGTGCACAGATTTACGCGGGATGATGCCCGGCGCCTTCACATCGGCAATGCGGCGCTCGGAGGCTGCGATCGGGCCCTTGCCGTCCAGCGGGTTGCCGAGACCGTCCACAACGCGGCCCAGCAGCTCGGGGCCGGCGGGCACGTCCACGATGGCGTTGGTGCGCTTGACGACATCGCCTTCCTTGATGTCGCGGTCGGAGCCGAAGATCACGACGCCGACATTGTCGCTTTCCAGGTTCAGCGCCATCCCCATGATGCCGCCCGGGAATTCGACCATCTCGCCGGCTTTCACCGAGTCGAGGCCGTGCACACGGGCGATCCCGTCGCCGACGGACAGCACGCGGCCCACCTCGGCGACTTCGGCTTCCTTACCGAAGTTCTTGATCTGCTCCTTTAGGATCGCAGAAATTTCGGCTGCTTGGATACCCATTTATCCGACCTCTTTCATTGCATTCTGGAGGGAATTGAGCTTCGAGCGGATCGAAGTGTCGATCATCTTCGAGCCCACCTTGACGACGAGACCGCCGATGAGGCTTTCATCGACGGTCGTTTTGATCTTCACGTCCTTGCCGACGCGGGCCTTCAGCGTCTCGGCCAGCTTGCCGGCCTGAGCGTCGGACAGAGCGGTGGCCGAGGTTACCTCGGCGGTCACTTCGCCCTTCTCTTCGGCGATCATGTCACGCAGCCGGGTCACCAGCTGCGGCAGCACGAAGAGGCGGCGGTTATGCGCCATCAGGCCCAGCGCGTTGTTGAGCGCCGGGATCAGGCCCATCTTCTTGCCGACGGCAAGGATGGCATCCTGCATGGACTGACGGGAATAGATCGGCGACGAAATCAGAGCGCGCAGATCGGCGCTGTCTTCGAGCGCAAGCGCAAGGTCGTTGATATTCCCTTCGAGCTTGCCGAGTTTCTTGTTCTCTTTGGCGATGTCGAAGATCGCCGTGGCATAGCGTGCCGCGATGCCGCTGGAGATCGAAGCTGGTTCTGACACGTCCACCCTTCCGATATGAGGCCCCCGCGACACACGGGGAGGCCCGGCGTCCGGAGGCGTTGTCCCTGCCTTGAAATGCCTCAAGGCGTCGAAATCAGCGCGGATGTAGCAGAGGCTCCCCGCCCTCGCAACATGCTTAGGGTGTTTTAAGACGTCCTGGAACCCGCCTTTTCCCAGACACTTGCGCTGCCTGCGACGTTACGCGCGGGGCATACGCCTGGAAACAAGGCGTTTTTCACAGATTTCCCGCGCCGCACCGGGGTTTCGGGGCGGCTGGGGCGCGTCAATTTGCGATAGCGCAAACGTTAAGAAAGCGCTGCCGCGGCGCGGCGAAACCGGGGCCCGTTACCGCCTAAAGTATCGCCTGCCGCACCCCGGCTTTGCAGGTTGTTTGCGCAACCATGCGCGCGGTCAAGACGCCGCGAGTCACTTTGGGGTGATGCGATTCTGGCACGCCGCCCCGGCGGGCGCCGCTCAGACCGCCTTGGGCTCTTTCTTCGGCGAGGGCGCCAGCACGTCGAGCGGGTTCGGTACGCGCACCTTGTCGCCCAGCCCCTTGCGCTGCGGCGGGTAGCGTTTCGCCACCCGGACGATCAGCACGCCGCCCGCCACGACCGCCGGGATCGCGCGGCCGATCCGCTCCCAGGCCGGCGCGGTGCGCATCCAGAAACGGCGGCTCGACGGCGGCTGATAGAGCACCGACACATGCCCCTGCCGCACAAAATCATGCTGCTTGAGCTGCGCGTCGAGCTGGCCAAGCGAATAGGGCCGCCCGTAGCCGAAGGGGGTCGCATCCGACCGCGCCCAGAGACCGGAGCGGTTCGGCACGATGAACAGCGCCTCGCCGCCGGGGCCCAGCACGCGGTAACATTCCTCGAGCAGCTCCGAGGGCCGTTCAGAGGTTTCCAGCCCGTGCATCATCACCAGCCGGTCCACATGGCCGGTTTCCAGCGGCCAGAGCGTCTCCTCGCAGAGCACAGTCACATTGGGCTGGCCCGCTGGCCAGTGCAGCACCCCCTGCGGCGCGGGCATCAGCCCGACCACCCGGCGCGCGCCGGGCAGATAGGGGCGCAGCAGCGGCACCGCAAAGCCATAGCCCGCCACGGTCTGGCCCTGCGCGTCGGGCCAGAAACTCTGCACCTGATCGCGCACGACCCGCTGCGCGGCGCGGCCCAGCGCGCTGCGGTAGTAGAAATCTCGCAGGGTCTGCACATCAAGGTGCATTGCGGGGCCTTTCCCGATCCGCCAAGCTGGGGCCAGTCTGGCAAAGCCTATAAGGAAAGACCATGGAGATCGTCACCGTTCCCTGTCTCAGCGACAATTACGCCTACCTTGTCAAAGGCCCCGAAGGCGTCTGCCTGATCGACGCGCCCGAAGCGGCTCCGATCATCGCCGCGCTGGAGGCGCGCGGCTGGGGGCTCGATACGCTGCTGATCACCCACCGTCACCACGACCATGTGGAAGGCGTCGCCGCGCTGCGCGGGAAATACGGCTGCACGGTGCTGGGCCCCGCCGCCGAAGCCGACAAGCTGCCGCCGCTCGACACCGCCGTCGAGGGTGGCGCCGCGCTGACCGTTTCCGGCCTCCGGCTCGAGGTGATCGCCGTGCCCGGGCACACGCTGGGCCATGTCGCCTTCTACATGCCCGAGGCAGAGGCGGTCTTCACCGCCGACAGCCTGATGGCGCTGGGATGCGGCCGCGTCTTCGAAGGCACCCCGGACATGATGTGGGACAGCCTGTCCCGCCTGGCCGCGCTGCCGCCGCAGACCATGGTGTATTCCGGCCACGAATACACCGCCTCGAACGCGCGTTTCGCACTGACCATTGAACCGGGCAACGAAGCGCTTAAATTGAGAGCAGACGCCATTGCCAAAGCCCGGGCAGAGGGGCAACCGACCGCCGCCTGCATGCTGTCCGAGGAACTGGCCACCAACCCTTTCCTGCGTCCCGACTCCCCGGAAATCCGCGATCTTCTGGGCATGGAAGGTGCATCCGCAGCCGAGGTCTTTACCGAGATCCGCGCCCGGAAGGACAGGTTCTGAGCCGCCGCTTTTCACGCCAGATTGCATCCTTCACTGCAAATGTGAGCGCCGGAGGCCCAGAAATTTCTTGAAGCGCGGTCGGGATCGACCAAACTTTAACCGTAAGAGGCAAAGCTGGGCATACCCGCCCGGCTACAGACAAGAGGAGCGCCGCCGTGCCGTCTTTCTCGAACACCCTGGAACAGGCCATCCACGCAGCCCTGGCTCTTGCGAACTCGCGCAGCCACGAATTCGCAACGCTCGAACACCTGCTGCTCGCGCTGATCGACGAGCCCGATGCCGCCCGCGTGATGAAAGCCTGCTCCGTGGATACCGAGGAGCTGCGCACCACGCTGGTGGAGTTCATCGACGAGGATCTGTCGAACCTCGTGACCGACATCGAAGGTTCGGAGGCGGTGCCGACCGCCGCCTTCCAGCGCGTCATCCAGCGCGCCGCCATCCATGTGCAGTCCTCGGGCCGCACCGAGGTGACGGGCGCCAATGTGCTGGTCGCGATCTTCGCCGAGCGTGAATCGAACGCGGCCTATTTCCTGCAAGAGCAGGACATGACCCGCTACGACGCGGTGAACTTCATCGCGCATGGCGTCGCCAAGAACCCCGCCTATGGCGAGGCACGCCCCGTGCAGGGCGCGCAGGAAGCCGAGGAAGAGGCCAAGGCGCAGCAAGCCGAGGCGCCCGCCGACAACAAGGAATCGGCGCTTGGCAAATATTGCGTCGATCTCAACGCCAAGTCGCGCAAGGGCGATGTCGATCCGCTGATCGGCCGCGAACACGAGGTCGAGCGCGCGATTCAGGTGCTCTGCCGCCGCCGCAAGAACAACCCGCTTCTGGTGGGCGACCCGGGCGTGGGCAAGACCGCCATCGCCGAGGGGCTGGCGCGCAAGATCGTCAATGGCGACACGCCCGAGGTGCTGTCGAACACCACGATCTATTCGCTCGACATGGGCGCGCTTCTGGCCGGCACCCGCTATCGCGGCGATTTCGAGGAGCGGCTGAAAGCGGTGGTGACCGAGCTCGAGGAGCATCCCGACGCGGTGCTCTTTATCGACGAGATCCACACGGTGATCGGCGCCGGCGCCACCTCCGGCGGCGCGATGGATGCCTCCAACCTGCTGAAGCCCGCGCTTCAGGGCGGCAAACTGCGCACCATGGGCTCGACCACCTACAAGGAGTTCCGCCAGCATTTCGAGAAGGACCGCGCGCTCAGCCGCCGGTTCCAGAAGATCGACGTGAACGAGCCCTCGGTCGAAGACACGGTGAAGATCCTCAAGGGCCTCAAGCCCTATTTCGAGGAGCATCACAGCGTCAAATACACCGCGGATGCGATCAAATCGGCGGTCGAGCTGTCGGCGCGCTACATCAATGACCGCAAGCTGCCCGACAAGGCCATCGACGTCATCGACGAGGCCGGTGCCGCGCAGCATCTGGTGGCCGAGAGCAAGCGCCGCAAGACCATCGGCGCCAAGGAGATCGAGGATGTTGTGGCCAAAATCGCCCGCATCCCGCCGAAAAACGTGTCCAAGAACGACGCCGAGGTGCTCAAGGATCTCGAAGGCGCGCTCAAGCGCGTGGTCTTCGGCCAGGATCCCGCCATCGAGGCGCTCAGCTCGGCGATCAAGCTGGCCCGCGCCGGCCTGCGCGAACCCGAAAAGCCCATCGGCAACTACCTGTTCGCCGGGCCGACCGGGGTCGGCAAGACCGAGGTGGCCAAGCAGCTTGCAAGCTCGCTGGGCGTGGAGCTGCTGCGCTTCGACATGTCGGAATACATGGAGAAACACGCGGTCTCCCGCCTGATCGGCGCGCCTCCGGGCTATGTCGGCTTCGACCAGGGCGGCCAGCTCACCGATGGTGTGGACCAGCACCCGCATTGCGTGCTGCTGCTCGACGAGATCGAAAAGGCGCACCCGGATGTCTACAACATCCTGCTTCAGGTGATGGACCACGGCTCGCTGACCGACCACAACGGGCGCACGGTGGATTTCCGCAACGTGATCCTGATCATGACCTCGAACGCGGGCGCCGCCGAACAGGCCAAGGCCGCCATCGGCTTCGGTCGCGAACGGCGCGAGGGCGAGGATACCGCCGCCATCGAGCGCACCTTCACACCGGAATTCCGCAACCGTCTGGACGCGGTGATCAGCTTCCAGCCGCTGCCGAAAGAGGTCATCCTCTCGGTGGTCGAGAAGTTCGTGCTGCAGCTCGAAGCCCAGCTCATGGACCGCAACGTCACCATCGAGCTCACCCGCCCGGCCGCCGAATGGCTGGCGGAAAAGGGTTACGACGACCGTATGGGCGCGCGTCCGCTGGGCCGCGTCATCCAGGAGAACCTGAAAAAGCCGCTGGCCGAAGAGCTGCTTTTCGGCAAGCTCACCAAGGGCGGCGTGGTCAAGGTCGGCGTCAAGGACGGGCAGCTCTCGCTCTCGGTCGAAGGCCCTGACAAGCTGCGTCTGTCGTCGAAGAAGCCGCCGCTTCTCACCGCCGACTGACGTGCCCCTCGGGCAAGGACACTCCCCGCTCCGCCGCGCCCCGCGCGGCGGAGTTTTCTGTTTCGCCTCCGTCTTTCTGTGTCAGTGCCCAGATCGGGGTGGCCCCGGCACGCCCCGCTGCGCTATGACGGCCCGCAATGCGCCGCAGGGCGCGGGCTCGGGAGGGACGGCGTGAGCAAAACCCCGGAAAAAACAGCGCCAAAGCGGTCGCGGCCGGTGCAGCTGGCGGAAACGATCAAGGAATGGGTGGTCGAGCACGAGCTGCGCGCGGGCGACCGTCTGCCCGGCGAGGCCGAGCTGATGGCCCGCTACGGGCGCTCGAAGGGCACCGTGCGCGAGGCGATGCGCATCCTCGAGGCCCAGGGGCTGGTCGAGACGCGCACCGGCCCCGGCGGCGGCAGCTTCGTCGGCGAGGTCTCGGGCGAACGGGCGCGGGCGCTGCTGGCGAATTACTTCTACTTCCGCGATCTCTCGATTTCCGACATCTACCAGCTCCGCAAATTGCTGGAGCCCGAGGTGGCCGCGTCGCTGGCGGGGCAGCTCGACGAGACGCAGCTCGCCGCGCTCGAGGCGGTGATCGCCGAATACCCCCTGCCCGCCCGCGACACCGAGGAAGAGCGGGCGCAGCATGTCTCCTCGCTGAAATTCCACGCGCTGCTGGCGTCTTATGCGGACAATCCGCTGCTGGCCTTCGTGGTGGAGTTCATGGCGCAGATCCTGACCGAGCTGACGGTGTGGCGGCGGCTCTACGAGCCGCACAACCGCCCGCTCTGGCAGAAGGGGCGCGGCTATCAAATCGAGCTGGTTCAGGCGCTGCGCCGGAGCGACGTCTCGGGCGCCCGCGCGATCATGCGGGCGCATATGGAGCTTGCGGAAACGCTGATGAAGGAACAGGAGGCGCAGGTGCTGCGCCGCTTCATCGCGGAATAACCGAAGCCGTGGGTGCCGCAACCGCACCACGGGCGTGAAGATGGAACGATCGCCCCTGCTCCGAACAAGAGGCCCCGGATCAGGTCCGGGGCGAGACCCGTAGGGTGGGCAATTTGCCCACCGCACCGGACCCTCACCGTGGCGGCGCCTTTTTCGGCGCCCGCGTCCGGTCCACCGCCACCGGCACCACATCGAGCCAATCCGCATAGGGCGACCCCTGTGCCCGCGCCAGCAGCGCCTCCAGCGCATCGAGCGGCGCCTCGGCACAGTCGATCCGCAGGCTCAGCGGCGGATGCTCCGGGTGCAGCACCAGAAGCGCCGCCGATTGCAGCCCCCGGTAATCCGACGCATCCGCATCCGCCGCGCGCAAGCCCGCCAGAAGCCGTGCCGCCATATCGCCCGAGGCGTCGAGATAGCCCCGCCGCAGCGCGGGCAACACGCTTTCCGCCCCCAGCATATTGCCCGCGACCACCAGATCCGGTTCCGCCAGATGCGCCGCCACCGCCAGGCTGTCCGCGCCGGTGAAGGCGCCGGTGCCGCCCGAAGGGTCGAGCGCCGACAACTGCCGGTGCGCCCGCCCGCTGTCGGCGCCGGTCAGCCGCGCCACGGCCTCGGCCGCCGGTTCGCCGGCGCGCATGGCGTCCAGCACATCCTCGCCCCAGAAGGTCGAGGGCGCCGTGCCCTGGCTCGCCGAAAGGCCCGAATCGATGCGCCCGCGCAGAACCCAGCCGCCGACGCAGAGGCTCCCCGTCGCGGCGCCGCCGCCATAGGTGCCGGTTTCGCGGTCATAGGTGAGAAGCGAGAAGGTCACGATCGTCTCCGGCCAATTTTTCCGTTGAATTTATCACGATAATTTGCCTCCACTCAATTCATCATGAGAAATTCCGTCACGGGATCAACAGAGAGGATGAAAAAATGGGAGTTCTGAGCTGGACCCGGAGGGGTGTTCTGGCCGCGGGCACCGCAATGGCGCTGAGCCTGGGGATGCAGGCGGAGGCGCAGACGCCGCCCGGCGTGCTGATCGTGGGCCAGATCGCCGAGCCCAAGGCGCTCGACCCGGCGGCGGTGACCGCGGTGAACGATTTCCGCATCCTAATGAATGTCTATGACGGGCTGGTGCGCTACAAATCCGGCACGCTGGAGGTGGAACCGGCGCTGGCGACGGGCTGGGAGATCTCGGAAGACGGCACCGAATACACGTTCACGCTGCGCGAAGGTGTCTCCTTCCATGACGGATCGCCCTTCAACGCCGAGGCGGTGGTGTTCAATTTCGAGCGCATGCTGAACGAGGATCACCCCTATCACAACACCGGCCCCTTCCCGCTGGCCTTCTTCTTCTCGGCGGTGGAAAGCGTCGAGGCGGTGGACGATCTGACGGTAAAATTCACCCTCAACGCACCCTATGCGCCCTTCCTGTCGAACCTCGCCTATCCCACGGGGCTGATCGTTTCGCCGGCAGCGGTGGAGCAGTACGGCGCCGATTTCGGGCGCAATCCGTCCGGCACCGGGCCGTTCAAATTCGCCGAATGGCGGTCGAACGAGGCGGTGGTGGTCGAGGCCAACCCCGAGTACTGGGACGGCGCGCCGGGGCTTCAGGCGGTGGTGTTCCGCCCGATCACCGACGCCAACACCCGCACCGCCGAGATGCTGGCGGGCGGCATCGACATGATGGTCGAGGTGCCCCCGGTGGCTTTGAGCGAGTTTCAGGGCGATGCGTTCCAGATCTTCGAGCAGGCGGGGCCGCATGTCTGGTTCCTGATCCTGAATGCCAAGGAAGGCCCCTTCGCCGACAAGCGCGTGCGTCAGGCGGCGAATTACGCGATCAACAAATCCGCGCTGGTCGACGACGTGCTGGAGGGCACGGCGGAGGTTGCCGCAGGCCCCACGCCGCCGGCCTTCGCCTGGGCCTATAACGAGGAGCTGGAGCCCTATCCCTACGATCCCGAGAAGGCGAAGGAACTGATCGCCGAAGCGGGCGCCGAGGGGGCAGAGCTGACGTTCTATGTGACCGAGGGCGGATCGGGCATGCTCGACCCCATCGCCATGGGCACGGCGATTCAGGCGGATCTGAACGCGGTGGGGTTCGATACAAAGATCGAGACCTATGAGTGGAACACCTTCCTCGGCGAGGTGAATCCGGGGCTCGAGGGCAAGGCGGACATGGCCGAGATGGCCTGGATGACCAATGACCCCGACACGCTGCCCTTCCTCGCGCTGCGCACCGATGCCTGGCCGGACAAGGGCGGGTTCAACTCGGGCTACTATTCCAACTCGGAGGTCGACACGCTGCTGGAAGAGGCGCGCGTCGCCACCGATCAGGACAAGCGCGCCGAGCTCTACAAGGAGATGCAGAGCATCGTGCAGGAGGATGCGCCCTGGGTCTTTGTCGCGAACTGGAAACAGAACGCGGTGACCAGCGACCGGGTGGAGGGGTTCGAGCTGCAACCCTCCTTCTTTCTGCTGCTGGACGATGTGGTGAAGAACTGATCCCTGTGACAAGCGGTTTCGGACCGGGCTGCGCCCGGCCCGACCGGCGGGGGGCTGCGCCCCCCGGCCCCCCAAGATGAGTATTTCTGGAAAGATGAAAGAGCCGGGGCGGGTTTGACGGGATCCTTGCAACCGACAGGGGGTGCCCTTTGGGGAGCTATATTCTGAAACGGCTGGTCTCGGCGATCCCGGTGCTTCTGGGCATCACGGTGATCGTCTTTGCCATCATGGCGCTGATCCCTGGCGATCCGGCGACGGCCATCCTCGGCTCCTATGCGACGCCGGAGAATGTCGAAAAGCTGAACCGCGACCTTGGGCTCGACAAGCCGGCGGTGCAGCGTTATTTCATCTGGCTGTTCAATATGATGCAGGGGGATTTCGGGCGGTCGTTCTCGCTCAATCGCCCGGTGCTGGACGAGGTGCTGGACCGCTTCGGCGCGACGCTGGTGCTGGCGGGCACCTCCTTTGTGCTCTGCTCGCTGATCGGGGTGGCGGCGGGGGTCGTGTCGGCCGCGCGTCAGTACGGCTTTGCCGACAAGGCCATCACCTTCGTGGTGCTGCTGGGGATCTCGATCCCGTCGTTTTTCCTCGGCATGATGATGATCCTGATCTTTGCGGTGCAGCTGCGCTGGTTTCCCGCCTCGGGCATGTGGCCGATCTATGGCGACCGCAACCTGCTGGTGCTGCTGGATCACCTGCTGATGCCGGCACTGGCGCTCGCGGTTGTGGCGACCGGCGTGGTGGCGCGGCTGTCGCGCTCGGCCATGCTGGAGGTGTTGCGGCAGGACTATATCCGCACCGCGCGCGCCAAGGGGGTGCCCGAGAGGGGCGTGATCTGGCGCCACGCGCTGCGCGCCGCCATGGTGAGCATCATCCCGGTGCTGGGCATTCAGGCGGGCTTTGTGCTGTCGGGCGCGGTCTATATCGAGATGGTGTTCCAGTGGCCGGGCGTGGGCCGGATGCTGGTGGATGCGATCCTCAAGCGCGACATCCTGCTGGTGCAGGGCGGCGTGGTCTTTGTCGCCGCCTGCTATGTGGGGTTCAACATCGTGGTGGACGTGGCGCAGAGCCTGCTGGACCCGAGGATCAAGACATGAGCTTTCTCTCGCTTCTCGCCCGCAACCGTCTGGCGCTGGCCGGGCTGATCGTCATGGCGCTGGTGGTGCTGCTGGCGCTGGTCACGCCGATCCTGCCGCTGGCCGACCCGGATGTGACCAATACCGGCAACCGGTTCCTGAAACCGTTTTCCGAGGGCGCGCTGCTGGGCACCGACCATCTGGGGCGCGATCTGCTGTCGCGGCTCCTGTGGGGGACGCGGCTGAGCCTTGCGGTGGGCTTTGCCGCAGCAGTGATTGCCGCCGTGCTGGGCGCCGCCGTGGGGATTATCGCGGGCTATTACGGCGGGCGGGTGGACAACCTGATCATGCGCGGCGTCGATATGCTGATGGCCTTCCCCTATATCCTGCTGGCGCTGGCCATTGTCGCGGCGCTGGGGCCGGGTCTGCTCAATGCGCTGATCGCCGTGGCCGCCGTCAACATTCCGTTCTTTGCGCGCAATATCCGGGGCATCACCGTGGGCATCGCGCATAAGGAATTCGTCGATGCGGCGAAGCTTGCGGGGATGGGCGATGCGCGGATCATCGTCAGTGAGGTGCTGCCGAACGTGGTGCCCGTCATCGTCATCGCCATGTCCACCACCGTGGGCTGGATGATCCTCGAAACCGCCGGGCTGTCCTTTCTCGGGCTTGGCTCACAGCCGCCGCAGGCGGATCTGGGCTCGATGCTGGGCGAGGCGCGCTCGGCGCTGATCACCAATCCGCATACCTCGGTGGTGCCGGGCGTGATGATCCTGATCATCGTCATGGCGATCAACCTGCTGGGCGACGGGGTGCGCGACGCGCTCGACCCGCGCCTGCGCTCGGGCGCGCTGACCCGGCCGATGGCGGCCACGATGGTGCAGCGCAAGGGGCCGGTGCCCGACCCGCAGGGTGACAATGTGCTCGACCTGCGCGGGCTGGAAACGCAGTTCCACGTGAAGGACCGCATCTATCGCGCCGTGGGCGGGGTGAGCTGGGGGGTGAAGCCCGGCGAATGCCTCGGCATCATCGGCGAGAGCGGATCTGGCAAATCGGTGACGGCGCTGAGCGTGATGGGGCTGGTGGCCTCGCCGCCCGGCGTGATCACCGGCGGGGCGGTGTTTTACAAGGGTGAAGATCTGGTCGGCGCGCCTTATGAGCGGCTGCGCTCGCTGAGGGGCCGCGAGGTGGCCTATATCTTCCAGGATCCGCTGGCGACGCTGCACCCGCTCTACAAGGTGGGCGATCAGCTGGTGGAGGCGATCCGGGTGCACCACCACGTCTCGGACAAGGAGGCGCGCGCCAAGGCGCTGGGACTGCTCAAGGATGTGCGCATCCCCAATGCCGAGAGCCGGCTGGAGAACTACCCGCACGAGATGTCGGGCGGCATGCGCCAGCGGGTGGGCATCGCCATGGCTCTGGCCAACGATCCGGAGGTGATCATCGCGGACGAGCCGACCACCGCGCTCGACGTGACCGTGCAGGCGCAGATCCTGTCGCTGCTCGACACGCTGCGGCGGGAAAAGGGGCTGGCCATCGTCTTTATCACCCATGATTTCGGCGTGGTGGCGCAGCTCTGCGACCGGGTGGCGGTGATGTATGCGGGCCGGATCGTCGAGGAAGGCCCGACGCAAATTGTGCTGGACGCGCCCGCGCATCCCTATACCCGACGGCTCATCGCCTGTGTGCCGGAGCTGGGCGAGGGCAAGCGCGCGCTGCACGCCATCCCCGGCCTGCCGCCCGCGGTGAACGACCTGCCGCCGGGCTGTGCCTTTGCCCCGCGCTGCGACAAGGCGACGGAGGCCTGCCGTCAGGGCGAGATCGCGCTGGACGCCTTCGGCGCCCGCAAACTGCGTTGCCTCTTCCCGGAAACCGAGCTGGAGGCCGCGCAATGAGCATCGCTCTGAAACTCGACGCGCTGTCGAAGACCTTTGTCGTGGGCAAGCAGCTTTTCGGGCCGCCCAAGGGCCGGGTGCACGCGGTGCATCCGGTGACGCTGGAGGTGCCCGAGGGCGAGACGCTGGGTATCGTCGGGGAGTCGGGCTGCGGCAAGTCCACCCTGGCGCGGATGCTGGTGGGGTTGCTGGAGCCCTCGGGCGGCAGCATCGAGATCGCCGGAAAGCCGCTCGACAACGCCGACCCGGCGGTGTTCGGCAAGCGCATCCAGTATGTGTTTCAGGATCCGATTTCCTCTCTGAACCCGCGCAAAACGGTGCGCCAGATCATGGAGGTGCCGCTGAAGCGCCTGCACGGCATGGACAAGGCGCAGCGGGACAGGCGGATTTCCGAGATCTTCGCGCAGGTGAATCTGCGCGAGGAGTTTCTCGACCGCTACCCGCACGAGTTTTCCGGCGGGCAGGCGCAGCGGATCGGCATCGCGCGGGCGCTGGCGGCGGAGGCAAAGATCCTGATCCTCGACGAGCCGGTCTCGGCGCTGGACGTGTCGGTGCAGGCGCAGGTGCTGAACCTGCTGGCGGAGCTGAAACAGCGGCTGGGGCTGACCTATCTCTTCATCTCGCACGACCTTGCGGTGGTCGAAGCGGTGAGCGACCGGGTGGCGGTGCTTTATTTCGGCTCGGTGGTGGAGATTGGCCGCGCCGAGGACGTCTTCGCGAACCCGCGCCACCCCTATACCAAGCTCTTGGCAGACAGCGCGCCGGTGGTGGGGCGCCCGCTCACGGCACCAGAGGGGCGCGAGACCGAGCTGCCAGATCCGCTGAACCCGCCCAAGGGCTGCGCCTTCCGCGCACGCTGCCCTTATGCGGGGGAGCGCTGTGGGGAAGAGGTGCCCCGATTGGAGGGCGAGACGCAGCTTGCCGCCTGTTTCCATCCGCTCCGGTAACGCGGCGGCCCCTCGCGGGCGGGCCGCGCCGGACCTGCCAGCCCGGCAGGAGAGAGACGCCACACTCCCTTGCCTGCGAAGAAAAGCCGGGCAGGCCGGGGCGCGACTTCGCCTTGCCCGCCCCCGCCGCGCAGTCGTATAGCGAAACGACCGGAGCGGGGGACGACAGGGATGCGCGAGGACGGTCTCAAGACACTCAGCGAGCTTTACGAGGGCGACAGCGACCGCGCGCATCGGTTCCGTTATGCGCTGCTGATCTTCGACATCGGCACCATGCTCTTCGTGATCGCCACCTCCTTCACCCATCACGGGCCGGTGGTCGAGGCCGTGGACGCGGTGTTCGGCGTGTTCATCCTGGCCGATTTCATTGCCCGGATTGCGATCTCGCAAAACCGGCTGCGCTTTCTCGTGATGCCGGTGACGCTGGCCGATGTGGTGTCGATCATCTCGTTCCTGGCGCCGCTGGCCGGCGAGGGGCTGGGCTTTCTGCGCGTCGTGCGCACGCTGCGCTTTCTGCACACCTATCAGCTTGTGAAGCGGCTGCGCACGGATTTCCCCTTCTTCCGGCGCAATCAGGACATCTTCATCGCCGCGATCAATCTGCTGGTCTTCATCTTCGTGATGACCGGCATGGTCTATGCGACGCAATACGGCCAGAACCCGCAGATCTCGAACTATGCCGACGCGCTCTATTTCACGGTAACCGCCCTCACCACCACCGGCTTCGGAGACATCACGCTCACCGGGTCGATGGGGCGGATGATCTCGGTCGTCGTGATGATCTTCGGCGTCACCCTGTTCCTGCGGCTGGCGCAGGTGCTGTTCCGGCCCAACAAGGTCCGCCAGACCTGCCAGACCTGCGGCTTGTCGCTGCACGACGCCGATGCGGTGCATTGCAAGCATTGCGGTGCGGTGATCCATATCGAAACCGAAGGACAAAGCTGATGACCGATCTCGTGATCCGCGATTTCGAACCGCGCGACCGCGATGCGCTGTGGCGCATCCTCGAGCCGGTGTTCCGCGCCGGCGATACCTATGCCATCGACCCCGACATTTCGCGCGAGGCGGCGCTGGCCTATTGGTGCGGGCCGGAAAGGCGGGTGTTCTCGGCGGTGCTCGACGGGCATCTGGCGGGCTCCTACTATCTGGTGCGCAACCATCAGGGCGGCGGCAGCCATGTCTGCAATTGCGGCTTTGTCACCGATCCGGCACAGCGCGGCCGGGGCGTGGCGCGCGAGATGCTCGCCCATGCGCTCGCCGCCGCGCGGGCGGCGGGGTTCCGTGCCATGCAGTTCAATTTCGTGATCTCGTCAAACCTGCGCGCCGTGGCGCTCTGGGAAAAAGCCGGGTTCGATATTGTCGGGCGTCTGCCCAGGGCATTCCGTCACCCCGAAAAGGGGTATGTCGATGCGCTCGTCATGTATAAGACGCTGGTGACGGAATGACCCGACCGGGAGATGAGTTTGCCTGAAGACACACACCTGCTGGCCGTCCTGATCGACGCCGACAACACCTCGCCGAAATACGCCAGGGCGATCTTTGACGAACTGGCCTCCTTGGGTGAGGCCAGCGTGCGGCGGCTCTATGGCGACTTCTCCAGCCAGCAAATGTCGGGCTGGTCCAAGATCGCCGCGGATTTCGGCCTCGTGCCGCTGCATTCGCCCGCCAACACCGTCGGCAAGAACGCCTCGGACATCTCGCTGGTGATCGACGCGATGGACCTGCTGCATTCCGGCCGGTTCGACGGTTTCGTTCTGGTCAGCTCCGACAGCGATTTCACCCGGCTTGCCAGCCGCATCCGCGAACAGGGGCTCGATGTGTTCGGGATGGGGATGCAGAAGACGCCGGACGCCTTCCGCAAGGCCTGCAAGCGCTTCATCTTTCTGGAAAACCTCGACGGCGCACCGGAGCAGAAGACCGGCAGCCGCGCCCCGGCCGCGACCGGCAATCTGGAAGAGGCACGCAACCTGATCTTCACCGCCATGGACGCGATCGAGCAGGAAGACGACTGGTACACGCTGGGCAAGCTGGGCCAGTTCATCACCGCCGCCAACCCGGATTTCGACACCCGCAGCTATGGCAAACGCAAGCTGTCCGATCTCGTGGCGGAACTGAAGGTCTTCGAGACGCGGCGGGGACCCGGCAACCAGTTGCTGGTGCGCCGGCTGGATTGACGGAACCGGGCGCGGCCTCCCTGCCCGGTCAGGCGCCGTAGCGGGCGAGGAATGTCGCCACCGCGCCCTCGACGACGCGGGCGATTTCGGCTTCCGAGAAATCGACCTGGATCCCCAGCACCAGCTTGGTCCAGAGATCGGCCTTGCAGAGCTCGGTAAACTGATCGGCCGCAAGCGCAAAATCCGCGATGCGCAATTCGCCGCGCTCCATGGCTTCGCGCAGATAGGCCTTCATCTCGTTATGCATGAGCATCGGGCCGCTCTGGTAGAACTGCATCCCCAGCTCGGGGAAGCGGTCGGCTTCGGCGACGCAGATGCGAAAGACCCGCTGCCCCATGTCGGACAGCAGGAAGCCCAGAAAGGTATGCCCGACCATCGGCAGCACCACACTCGGCGGTTGCGTGAGGTCGATGGTCATCAGCGCCTCGTCGGCCTGCAACTGGCACTGGTTGGTGGCCATCTCCATGAAAAGCAGCCGCTTGTCGGGGAAGTAGCTGTAGAGCGTCGCCTTCGACACCCCTGCCGCACGGGCGATGTCATCGACGCTGGCCCCCTCGAACCCGTCGCGCAAAAAGACCTCACGGGCGCCCTCAAGCACCTGATCGAATTTGCGTCCACGCCGAACGGTCGCCGTGCTGGCCGGCATCTGCTGTCTCCCCTGATGGCGGGATTATACGCTGCGGGCTTCCGCGCGGGCAAGCCATCTCGGCGCCGAGGCCACGGAACCGGAACGGCCTGTCCGGCACCGCCGGGCGCGGGCCGCGACATCTCGTTGCAGGCGAGGGCCGAAAACCCCATTGCACTTCCTTGGCGCAGCCGTATTTTAGAACCATTCCAAACTAGAGGCCCGTCATGCGCTTTTTCACCCAACGCCGGCATTTCAAGGACCTGAGCGAGCAGGAAGTTCTGGCCCTGGCGATCTCTTCGGAAGAAGACGATGCCCGCATCTATCGCAGCTATGCCGAGATGCTGCGCGCCGATTATCCCGATTCCGCCCGGATCTTCGATGCCATGGCGGAAGAGGAGGACGGCCACCGCAAGGCGCTGATCTCGGCGCACCGCATTCGCTTCGGCGAGGTCATTCCGCTGATCCGGCGCGAACATGTGGCGGGATATTATGCGCGCCGCCCGGTCTGGCTGATGAAGAACCTATCGCTGGAGCGCATCCGCGAAGAGGCCGAACTGATGGAGCGCGATGCCGAGCGCTTCTATCTCGAGGCCGCGCGGCGCAGCACCGACGCCGGCACCCGCAAGCTGCTGGGCGATCTGGCCGCCGCCGAAGCCGGGCACGAGCAGCGCGCCGGCGAGCTGGTGCAGGAACATCTCGACGACGACGCGCGCGGTGACGAGGACCGGCTCGCGCATCGGCAATTCGTGCTGACCTGGGTGCAGCCCGGCCTTGCCGGGCTGATGGACGGGTCGGTCTCGACCCTCGCGCCGATCTTCGCCACCGCCTTTGCCACGCAGGACCCCTGGACGACCTTCCTCGTCGGCCTCGCGGCCTCGGTCGGCGCGGGGATCTCGATGGGATTTACCGAGGCCGCCTCGGACGATGGCGAGCTTTCAGGCCGGGGCTCGCCGATGAAACGCGGCATCGCCTCGGGGGTGATGACCACCGTGGGCGGCCTCGGCCACGCGCTGCCCTATCTCATCCCGCATTTCTGGACCGCGACGACCATCGCCTGGATCATCGTGTTCTTCGAACTCTGGGCGATTGCCTGGATCCAGAACAAGTTCATGGAAACGCCGTTCTGGCGCGCCTCGATGCAGGTGGTCCTGGGCGGCGCTCTGGTGCTCGCGGCGGGGGTTCTGATCGGCAGCGGCTGACCCTGCGCCCGTGATACGCCCGGATTTGCGTATTTAGACAAGAGAAGAAAGAGCAAGCCTGTGCTTCTTCTCTTTCCAAATACGCAAATAGGGGCGCAGCCCCCTTCGGCTCCCGACAAGGGGCATAACCGCTGGAAGCCGGGCGCGGACCGTGGCACACCGGCGGGGCGCATCGGCGATAGGGAGACGCGACCATGACCCAGTTCGGCAAGGGCTGCCACCTGCACCTGATCGACGGATCGGCCTTCATCTTCCGCGCCTATCACGCGCTGCCGCCGCTCACCCGCAAATCCGACGGGCTGCCCATCGGGGCAGTCTCGGGCTTCTGCAACATGCTGCAGAAATATGTCGAGGACAGCAGCGGGCCGGATGCGCCGACCCATGTGGCGGTGGTTTTCGACAAGGGCAGCCACACGTTCCGCAACGATCTCTATGATCTCTACAAGGCCAACCGCGAGGCGATGCCCGAGGATCTGCGCCCGCAGATCCCGCTGACCCGCAAGGCCACCGAGGCGTTCAACATCGCCTGCAAGGAACTGGAAGGCTACGAGGCCGACGACATCATCGCGACGCTGGCGGTGCAGGCCCGCGAAGCCGGCGGACGGGTGACGATCATCTCGTCCGACAAGGATCTCATGCAGCTTGTCGGCGACGGTGTCGAGATGCTGGACGCGATGAAGAACCGCCGGATCGACCGCGACGGCGTGTTCGAGAAATTCGGCGTCTACCCCGACCGGGTGGTCGATGTGCAGGCGCTGGCGGGCGACTCGGTCGACAACGTGCCCGGCGCACCGGGGATCGGCATCAAGACGGCGGCGCTGCTCATCAACGAGTTCGGCTCGCTGGAAGAGCTGCTCGACCGCGCCGAAGAGGTGCCCCAGCCCAAGCGGCGTCAGACGCTGATCGAAAAGCGCGACCAGATCGAGCTGTCGAAGAAGCTGGTGCAGCTCGACTGCGCCACGCCGCTCGATTTCACCCTCGACGATCTGGAAGTGAAGGAGCCCGACCCGGAGGTGCTGCTGGGCTTCCTCACGGAAATGGAATTCCGCACGCTCACCAAGCGCATCGCGACGGCGCTCGATACCGAGGCGCCCGCGATCCCCGACACCACGCCCGAGGGCGCCAACCCGCCCGAGGCGGATGCGCCCGAACTGCCGCCCATCGCCCCCGAAACCTATACCTGGGTGAAAAGCGCCGAGGATCTCGCGCCCTGGATCGCCCAGGCGCGGGAGCGCGGCTGGGTGGCGGTGGATACCGAGACGACGGGGCTCAACGAGATGGCCTGCGATCTGGTGGGGATCTCGCTTTGCATCGAACCGGGCAAGGCCTGCTACATCCCTCTGGTGCATCGGGCGGCGGCGACCGACGATCTCTTCGGCTCCGACGAGCTGGCCGAGGGGCAGATGCCGATGCAGGCCGCGCTCGACGCGCTGAAACCGCTGCTCGAGGATCCGGCGGTGATGAAGATCGGGCAGAACATGAAATACGACGCCAAGATCTTTGCGCGCTACGGCGTCGACGTGGGGCCCATCGACGACACGATGCTGATGTCCTACGCGATGAATGCCGGGCTGCACAATCACGGCATGGACGCGCTTTCCGAGCGGTATCTCTCGCACACGCCGATCCCGATCAAGGAGCTGCTGGGCTCGGGCAAGAGCCAGATCACCTTCGACCGGGTGCCCATTGCGGATGCGGTGAAATACGCCGCCGAGGATGCGGACATCACCCTGCGGCTCTGGCAGATCTTCAAGCCTCAGCTTCATCTGGCGCATGTGACGCGGGTGTACGAAGGGCTGGAGCGGCCTCTGGTGCCGGTGCTGGCGGAAATGGAGATGGCCGGGGTGCAGGTGGATCGCGATACGCTGTCGCGCATGTCCAACGCGTTTTCCCAGAAGATGGCGCAGCTCGAGGCGGAGATTCACGAGCTGGCGGGCGAGACGTTCAACGTCGGGAGCCCCAAGCAGCTGGGCGAGATCCTCTTCGACAAGATGGGGCTCGAGGGCGGCAAGAAGGGCAAGACCGGCGCCTATGCCACCGGGGCCGATGTGCTGGAGGATCTGGCGACCGAACACGAGCTGCCCGCGCGGGTGCTCGACTGGCGGCAGCTTTCGAAGCTGAAAAGCACCTACACGGATGCGCTTCAGGAGCATATCAACAAGGAGACCGGGCGGGTTCACACCTCCTATGCCATTGCGGGGGCGAACACCGGGCGTCTGGCCTCGACCGATCCCAACCTGCAAAACATCCCCGTGCGCACAGAGGAGGGCCGCCGCATCCGCGAGGCCTTTGTCGCGCCCGAGGGCAAGACTCTGGTCAGCCTCGACTATTCTCAGATCGAGCTGCGCATTCTGGCGCATATGGCCGACATCGACGCGCTGAAACAAGCGTTCCGCGAGGGGCAGGACATTCACGCCATGACCGCGTCGGAAATGTTCGGCGTGCCCATGGAGGAGATGACGCCGGAGATCCGCCGCAGGGCGAAGGCGATCAATTTCGGGGTGATCTACGGCATCTCGGGCTTCGGTCTGGCGCGCAACCTGCGCATCCCGCGCAAGGAGGCGCAGGATTTCATCGACCGCTATTTCGAGCGCTTCCCCGGCATCAAGACCTATATGGATCAGACCGTGGGTTTCGCGAAGGAACACAAGCGGGTCGAAACGCTGTTCGGGCGGGTGATTCACACGCCCGAGATCGCCGCCTCCGGGCCGCGCGCGGGCTTTGCCAAACGCGCGGCCATCAACGCGCCGATTCAGGGCACGGCGGCGGACATCATCCGCCGCGCAATGATCCGCATGCCTGCCGCCATCGAGGGCCTGCCCGCAAAGATGCTGCTGCAAGTCCATGACGAACTGCTCTTCGAGGTCGAGGCGGGCGCCGAGGACGATCTGATCGCCGCCGCGCGCGCCGTCATGGAGGGTGCCGCCGAGCCGGTGGTGAAGCTCGACGTGCCGCTGGTGGTGGATGCGGGGCAAGGCCGGAACTGGGCCGAGGCGCATTGAGCCGACGATAAGAGTGGTCGGCGGGGGTGGGCAAATTGCCCACCCTACGGGTGCGGCTCTTATCCCACCAGCGCCGGTGCGGGCGCCTGGACCAACCCCTGCCCCCGGTCCAGCGCATCGGTCGCCGGATCGATCCCGGCGCTTGTGCAGGTCGCCAGAAGCCGCGCCCGCACCGCCTCGGCGCTGGCGGGATTGCCCGAGGCGCGCTGCGCCTCCCACCAGAGCGCCGCGATTCCAGCCACATGCGGGCAGGCCATGGAGGTGCCGTTCAGCGCGCGCAGCCCCCCGCCGACCCCCGCCGAAATCACATTGACCCCCGGAGCCGACAGTGTGGGGTTGGTGTTGGAGAAGGGCGCGATGCCGAGGCCGGCAGCCCCCTGCCCCAGCGCACCGACCGAGACGACCCCGACCGCCGCCGCCGGCACCGAGGCCGAGACCTCGAACTGGGGCGAGACCGTGCGACGGCTTTCGTTGCCGGCCGCCGCGCAGACCACGGTGCCGCCGGTAAACGCCGCCTGTGCCCGCAGCATATCCATCAGCGCATCGAACATGCGCAGGTTCATGCGATACCCTTCAAGCGCGGCGGAGGTTGCCAGAAGCGGCGGCCAATCCTGTTCCTGAAGGCGTTCGGCAAAGCCCGGAAAGTCAAAGCCCAGCGACATGGAAATCACCTGCGCCTGCTGGTCCGACGCCCATTTCATCGCCTGGAACAGCATATCGGACGAGCCGCGCCCGTCATCGGCCAGCACCTTGCCGATCAGCGCTTCGGTCACGCCGCGCGCCACGCCGATGCGCTGGCCATCGACATCGCGGCCAAAGACGGTGCCCGCGCAATGGGTGCCATGGCCGTTGGCATCCTCGATCCCGGACCCGGCGAAATCGCGGGTGATCAGATTGACGCCCGCGAAGGCCGGGTGATCGGTGTCGATGCCGGTGTCCAGCACCGCAACCCGCACGCCGGCGCCGGTAAAGGGGCTGGCCTCGGCGCCCACCGCCGCGATACCCCAGGCGGGCTCGGCATCCGCGCTGCGCACATCGTCCAACGGTTCGGGTTCGATGAGCTTGGTGGGCATCGCGCGGGCGACCGCCGTCACCGAGGGATCATGCGCCACGTCGCGCAGATCGCCGGCGCTCAGATCGGCGGTTTCGAGGCTGGGCGCCGGGGGCACGACGCTGGCCAGCGGGCTGTCGAAGGCGCTGGGGCCGAGGGACGGGCCAGAAAAGGGGCCAGAGGGGCGGGGTGCCCGGTTGCGGAATGAGGCATTGGAATCGCGCAGAATGACAAACATGGGATCGCTCGCTTCAATAAGACGGTTTCAAAGTCGTAATGATGCGAGCATACACCCTAAGGTTGATCTGTCGAATGGCCGGATCGTGAAAGCAGCGTAAAATCGCGCGTCAGAGCAGCCCGTTCCTGCGGAACAACGCCTTGAGATCGGCCTCGGGGCGCGGGCCCATGTGGCTGATCACCTCCGAGGCGGCCACCGTTCCCATGCGGCCTGCGGTTTCCATATCCGCGCCGGTTGCCAGCCCGAAGAGGAAACCGGCGGCGAACTGGTCGCCGGCGCCGGTGGCATCGACGGGCACAACCTTTTGCACAGGAACATCCGTGCGCACCCCGTCGCGAATGATGCTCACCCCGTCGCCGGAACGGGTGCAGACCACCAGCGGGCAGATCGCCGCCACCCGGGCGAGATCCTTGTCGAGATGATCGTCCTGATAGAGCGAGCGGATCTCGGCCTCGTTGCCGATGACGTAGTCCATCTCATTGGCGATGAGCCGCAGGAAATCCTCGCGATGCCGCTCGACGCAGAACGGATCGGAGATCGCGATGCCCGCCATGCCACCCGCCGCGCGGCAGGTGCGCGCCATGCGGGTGAAGGCGTCCTTGCCCTTGGGCTTGTCGAAGAGATAGCCTTCGAGGAAGACGATGTCGGCCTGGGCCGCCACCTCTTCCGACACATCCTCGGGCCCGAGCTCGGCGGAAATGCCGAGATAGGTGTTCATCGAGCGCTCGCCGTCGGGCGACACGAAGATCATCGAGCGCGAGGTCGGCAGCTCTCCGCCCGGCACCGGCGCGTTGACGAAATCGGTGCCGTCCTTCTCCATCGCCTCGGCGTAGAACCGGCCCAGCGCGTCGTCATGCACCCGGCCGATAAAGCCGGTGCGCAGGCCGAGATTGCCCAGCCCCGCCAGCGTGTTGGCCACCGACCCGCCGGGCGCCTGCACGCGCCCGTCCATGGCGCCGTAAAGCGTTTCCGCGCGCTCGCGCTCGACCAGCTGCATGATGCCCTTCTGGATGCCCATATGCTCCAGAAAGCTGTCGTCGGCACGGGTCAGCACGTCGACGATGGCGTTGCCGATGCCCACGACCTGATATTTCTTCGTCGGATGCTGGGGGGTAAGCGTCACGGCGTTTTCTCCTCGAATTCGCAAAGGTCGCGGATCAGGCAGGCATTGCACTTGGGCTTGCGCGCGACGCAGATGTAGCGCCCGTGCAGGATGAGCCAGTGATGCGCATGCTGCTGGAAATCCACGGGGATGTTGTCTTCGATGGCGCGTTCCACCGCCACCACGTCCTTGCCGGGGCAGATGCCGCTGCGGTTGCCGACGCGGAAGATATGCGTGTCCACCGCCTGCGCCGGGTAGTGCCACCACATGTTCAGCACCACATTCGCCGTCTTGCGCCCGACGCCCGGCAGCGATTCCAGCGCGGCCCGCGAACAGGGCACCTCGCCGTCATACTGTTCGTGCAGGATCTTCGACAGCTTGATGACGTTCTTGGCCTTGTTGCGGTAAAGCCCGATGGTCTTGATATGCTCGATCACGCCCTCTTCACCAAGCGCCAGCATCTTTTCCGGCGTGTCGGCGATCTGGAAGAGTTTGCGCGTGGCCTTGTTCACCCCGGCATCTGTGGCCTGCGCCGACAGCGCCACCGCCACCACCAGCGTATAGGCGTTGACATGCTCCAGCTCGCCCTTGGGTTCGGGTTCTGCCTCGCGGAAGCGGGTGAATATTTCCCGCAGGGTATGATAGTCGAGCTGCTTTGCCATGCCGCGCTTAATGCCCGCACGGTGTAAGATGCGCAATATTCGGGTCGCTTGCCGGGGCGATTTGTCTAGATAAAGAGCTATTCGCAAGATCATTCGGAGGCAGTGCGATGCCGGAACTCATGGAAACCACAGATGGCCGCTATCATTACGAGACCATGCGCCGCGCCATCGACCTCGTCGATGCTGAGGGGCCGCAGGTGACGCTGGAGGATCTGGCGGCGCGCATGAACATGAGCCCGGCGCATTTCCAGCGGGTGTTCTCCCGCTGGGCCGGGGTCTCGCCCAAACGGTTCCAGCAATATCTGACGCTGGGCCATGCCAAGGCGCTGCTGTCGGAGCGGTTCTCGACACTCGACACCGCCTATGCGGCGGGGCTGTCGGGCAGCGGGCGTCTGCACGACCTGTTCCTGCGCTGGGAAGCGATGAGCCCCGGCGAATACGCGCGCGGCGGCGCGGGGCTGACGATTCGCTGGGGCTGGTTCGACAGCCCCTTCGGCAAGGCGCTGGTCATGGGCACGGAGAAGGGCATCTGCGGCATCGGCTTTGCCTCGGAGACCGGCGAAGAGGCCGCCATGGCGGATCTGCGCAGCCGCTGGCCCGGTGCCTGTTTCATCGAGGACCCGGCGGCGCTCACCCCTTGGGCGGATGCCGCCTTTGGCCGGGAGAAGGGCGAGGTGCCTCTGTTCCTGATCGGCGCACCGTTCCAGATTAAGGTCTGGGAGGCGCTGATGCGCATCCCCTCGGGCCATGTGACCAGCTATTCGGAACTGGCGCAGGCGATCGGCAAACCCAGGGCGGTGCGCGCGGTCGGCACGGCGGTGGGGCGCAACCCGGTCTCGCTGCTCATCCCCTGCCACCGGGCGCTGCGCAAATCCGGCGGGCTGGGCGGCTATCACTGGGGCCTGCCGGTGAAACGCGCGATCCTCGCCTGGGAGGCGGCACGGCTCGAGGCGTGACACCCGCGCTGCCCGGATGCCCTGCTACGGCATGAAAAAGGCGGGCCGATTGGGCCCGCCCTGTTGCTTTGGTGCCCGACCGTGCCTCAGGCCGCTTGCGACGACCGGTCTTCGGTCAGGATCGCATGCAGCGTGGACGGGTCCGGGTTGGCGCGCAGCTTGCTGCACAGCGCCGCGTCGCGCAACGTGCGCGAGACCAGCGCCAGCGCCTTGAGATGTTCCACCCCCGCATCCTCGGGGGCGAACAGCGCCAGCACCACATCCACCGGCTGCCGGTCCACGGATTCGAACTCCACCGGCTTTTCCAGAAGGATGAAGACCCCGCGCACCTCGTCGATCCCGTCGATGCGGGCATGGGGCAGCGCAACGCCATGCCCCACACCGGTGGGGCCCAGGCTTTCGCGCTCCATCAGCGCCTCGATCACCAAGGGGGCCGAGAGGCTGTAGGCGCTCTCGGCCAGCTCGGCGATATCGTGCATCAGCCGCTTCTTGCTGCTGGCCGCCGCGACGACCTTCACCGCTTGCGGCTTCAGAAGTTCCAGAAAGGTCATAGACCGCCTTTCACTGTCTGCTCTGAGGCGCGTTGAACGCGGCTGCGCCGATCGTCTTACGGATCAATCCAGCCGATGTTGCCGTCTTCGCGGCGATACACGACGTTCACGCCATCCTTTTTCTCGTTGCGGAACACCAGCACCGGAGCCCCGGCCAGTTCCATCTGCATCACGGCTTCACCCACCGTCAGCGACGGAATCTTGGTCTCCATCTCGGCGACGATAATGGGCTGCAGCGAGTCCGGTTCCTCGTCATGCGAGTCGGTTTCGCCGGCGAGGATATACGAGGACGCCCCGAAGAGTTCAACGGGCTCTGCGCGTTCCTTGTGGTGGTCTTTCAGCCGGCGCTTGTAGCGGCGGAGCTGCTTGTCGACCTTCTCGGCACAGCCGTCGAAGGCGGCGTAGATCTCGGTCGCCTTGTCCTTGGCCGACGAGGTCAGGCCGGTGGACAGATGCACCGTCACCTCGCAGATATATTCATGTGCGCTCTTGGAAAAGGTGACCTGAGCATCCGTCGGCCTGAAGGCGTATTTCTCCAGCACGACATCCAGCTCGGTCTTGACGTGAGTCTGGAGCGCTTCACCGATATCGATCTGCTTTCCCGTGATCTGATAGCGCATTTCTTTTCCTTCTCTTCGTTGGACCCGCAACCCCTCCCGCCTTTCTGGCAGGTTCGATGTGGTTGTGGATCAGGGGAGACGCAAGGCAGTTGCAGTAAACGCCCATCCATCCCTCTCCTCGGGGGCGTTCAGAAACGGGCATGCAAGGATGCGCTGCGTCATGCTCTTATTTGACTTGAGACTCGGCCTTTCTGTCAATGATCTGTCGCAAACGGGCGGGGAAACTCGTAAGACAATATGAACAATCCGTATTATCCGATGCGGAAGTTCTCGCCGAGATAGACCCGGCGCACATTCTCGTTCTGCACCACCTCGGCGGGGGTGCCCGACATGAGAACCTTTCCATCATGCAGGATATAGGCGCGGTCGACGATCTCGAGCGTCTCGCGCACATTGTGGTCAGTGATCAGCACGCCGATGCCGCGCTTTTTCAGATCCGCCACCAGATGACGGATGTCGCCCACGCTGATCGGATCGACGCCCGCGAAGGGCTCGTCCAGAAGCAGGTATTTCGGGTTGGCGGCAAGGCAGCGGGCGATCTCGACCCGGCGCCGCTCGCCGCCCGACAGCGCCAGCGCGGGCGCGCGGCGCAGATGTTCGATGGAGAACTCGCCCAAAAGCTCCTCCAGCCGCTCGCGGCGGCGGTGGCGGTCGCTTTCCGCGATGTCGAGAACCGAGGCGATGTTGTCCTCGACGGTCAGACCGCGAAAGATCGACATTTCCTGCGGCAGATAGCCGATGCCCAGCCGGGCGCGGCGATACATCGGCAGCCAGGTCGCATCGCGCCCGTCGATCAGTACCTGCCCGCCCTCGGGGTTCACAAGGCCTGCCACCGCGTAAAAGGTCGTGGTCTTGCCCGATCCGTTCGGCCCCAGCAGCGCCACCACCTCACCGCGGTCGAGATCCAGCGTCACGTCGCGGATCACGACCCGCTTGCGGTAACTCTTGCGCAAGTGGCGAACGCGAAGGCCGCTGTCGCCTTCGGTCACGGTCAGTTGGGGGCGGGCCATGTCGGTACTCTTGATTACACTTACTGTTGTTCTTCGTCGGACCCCTGACCGATCACCGTGCGGACCCTCCCCGTCATTTGCGCAGTGCCGTCTTCAAGGTTCACAATCATACGCTCTGAGGTGAGGGCGTTGCTGCCCTGCGTCAAGAGCACGTTGCCCGTCATCACCACAACACCTGTGTCGATGCTGTAATCGGCGCGATCCGCCTCGGCGGCCTCCTCGCCGCTGACAAGGGTGACACCGCCGGTCGCCTCCATGCGGTCGATGCGGCCCTGACCTTCGGTATAGATGATCAGCACCCGCGGCGCGGCGAGCCGCATCTCGCCCTGACCGATCACCACATTGCCGGTATAAAGCGCCGTGCCGTCCGACTGGTTGACCTGGAGCGAATCCGCGCTGACCTCGACCGGGGCGCTGGTGTCCTGCTTCATGCCACCGAAGGCGACCTTGGTTCCCTGCGCCAGCGCCGGCCCCGACAGGGCGAGCAACGTAGCGGCGACGATCAGAATACGCGACATGCAATAGCCTTTATGGATCTTGGGGGTCGTATATCAGGTTTACGCCACCCGTGAAAAGCAGTTGCACATCCTGGCCGTTTTCCTCGGGCCGGATTGTCAGCTTGCCGGCGGTAAAGGTGCCCGCCGGACCGCTGCCGCTGACCGGCGCCAGGGTTTCCGCGTCGATCCGGTCGAGCGCGGTCAGCATGCGCTCGGTGTCCATCACATAACCGGTCGAGCTGACGATATGCACGCGGCCCTCGAGATCGGCGGATTTCTCGCCATCATCGACCAGCGCCTGATCCGCGCTCAGCGTGATCTGGCTGCCGTCGACCATGTCGAGCCGGGCATCCAGCCCATGCGCCCGCACCCGCGCAAGCGTGCCGTCCAGCGGCTCGGCGCTGTTTGCGGTCAGCGTCAACTGATCGCCCTTCGCCGTGGTACCGGCGTAATGCGGCGCCACGATCTGCTCGCGCGTGGCATCGCCGGGATCGACGCCCTCGGCATAGGGCAGACGATTCACCGGCTCGCCCTGGCGCGGCAGAAGGAACAGCGTGGACAGCAGCATCAGCGCCACCAGCGGCAGCAGGATCTTCAGCCAGGCGATGACGCTGGAATATGTGTCCCCCCGCCGGACCATGGTCAGGCGTGCGCGAAGATGTCGGTGTCGGGCCAGCCTTCGAGATCGAGCAACGCGCGGGTCGGCAGGAAATCGAAACAGGCCTGCGCCAGCTCCAGACGCCCCTCGCGCGCCAGCATCCCGTTCAGCGCCTCGCGCAGCCGGTGCAGATGCAGCACATCGGAGGCCGCGTAGTCGAGCTGGGCCCCGGTCAGCTCCTCGGCGCCCCAGTCGCTCGACTGCTGCTGTTTCGAAATATCGACACCCAGCAGTTCCTGGGTCAGCGATTTGAGCCCGTGGCGGTCTGTATAGGTGCGCACCAGCCGGCTGGCGATCTTGGTGCAATAGACCGGAGCGGCCAGCGCGCCAAAGGCATGATACATGGCAGCGATGTCGAAGCGGCCGAAATGGAACAGCTTCAGCACCGTCTCGTCGCGCAGCAAGCGGCAAAGATTGGGCGCCTCGGTCTGGCCCTTCGCGACCTGCACCAGATGCGCATGCCCGTCGCCGCCCGAAAGCTGCACCACGCACAGCCGGTCGCGGTGCGGGTCGAGCCCCATGGTCTCGCAGTCGATCGCGACGACCGGGCCCAGATCGAGCCCGTCGGGCAGATCGCCTTTATAGAGGTGGTTCGCCATTCCGTCGGGCCCTTTCATCTCGCTCGGGTGGGTCGCGCCCGAAATAGGCAAGCGGCGCGCATCATGCAACTGAGCATGCCCCATCGCTTTGCCATATTTGGCAAGCGGGCGGGCAGAAATAAGACCCGATTCGGCGCGAATATGGCACCGGATGGGCGTGGGACGGGCACGATTCGGGCTCCTCCCCTCGCGGCACCTGACCGATTGTAACAATTCGTGACGAAGTTGATTCACTCTAAACGTGTTGGCGCCGAAGCCGTGTCTCCGCCTTCCGAAACGCCCCCGCCCAGGGGGGGCACCTCAAAGCGTATTGGCGCCCAGCCGGGCCGTTTCCATCCGCTTTGCCGACTTCCGGCGTCATCTGGAGATTTAGTATTGTTTCCGATTACGGGCGCGGCCTTTTCATTCTTTTCGCCGCCATGGCATTCCCGATTTTGCAGCCGCAGTATTTATGAATAATATTCAGATTTTCGAAGATCTGTTTCCCTAAGGGAAACAATCAAAGGATGAGCCCGCGCAATACTGTTTCCTGTCCTTATTTCTCGGAAATGCCGACCGCAAGCCCCAGCGCACAAGACCGTGCAGCCGCGAAATCTTGTCTCCCACCGGGAGCCCACCCACCCCCCAATGCGCTGCGCGACCTGCATTGGAGAGGCCCCAAAGGCGCCGATCAAATGGCTGCAATTCAACCCAAAGATGTAGAAGAAACGTTTTGTTGACGGTGCCATGGCCGAGATGCATAACCATCCAAGTCGAGCAAAAAAACATAATTTCGTCACACTACGGCACTTGGGGGTTGGTGCTTCCACTGGGAGTTAACGGTAAGTCTGCTGCGTTCTGCTCGGAACTGACACTTTGACAATCTGAACCGTCTTTACGGCGCCTCGTGCCTGTTCTGCCATCGGCAGAGCACATGGAACCTGCGTGCCGGTGTCATCCGATCCCCTCAGCGTCTTTCTGCTTCTTCCGTCGATAAGCACGCCTCCAGGAGGTCAAATTGACACTGCATATTCGCCATCCGCTGCCGACGGCCGAAATTGAAAAGCTGATTGACGACGCGCTGTTTGTTGCGCCTCGCGCCCTGTTTTACCGCAATATCGCCAAGCGCTCGCTCGACATCGCACTGGTTCTCCTCGGTGCACTGCCGGTGCTGGCCGTGACGCTGGTTCTCGCCGCGATCATCGCGCTCGACGGCAAGTCGCCGATCTACCTGCAAAAGCGCGTGGGCCGGAACGGCCGGATCTTCCACATGTGGAAACTGCGCTCGATGGTGGCCGATGCCGACCGCCAGCTCGAAGCCTATCTCGCCCGCGACCCGGCGGCGCGCGAAGAATGGAACCGCACGCAGAAGCTGCGCCACGATCCGCGGATCACCCGCATCGGCCGGATCATCCGCAAGACCTCGCTCGACGAGCTGCCGCAGCTCTGGAACGTGCTGCGCGGGGATATGTCGCTGGTCGGCCCGCGTCCGATGATGGTGGATCAGCAGGAACTGTACCCCGGCACCGCCTATTACGCGCTGCGCCCGGGCATCACCGGCTTCTGGCAGACTTCCGTGCGCAACGACTCGAGCTTTGCCGAGCGCGCCGGCTTCGACACCGCCTATCTGCGCGAGCTGTCCTTCAAGACCGATCTCCACGTGCTGGCCAAGACCTTCAAGGTCGTCCTGCACGGCACCGGTTGCTGAGCCTCTCTCTCTCTTCTCTCTCCAGGCTCGCTCACGACAAGGCCCCCGCTTCGGCGGGGGCCTTTGCCATTGGCAAGGGTGGTTCGGCTCAGCCTGCATGCATCGCCGGCCCATCATAACCCGGACCAGCGGCGTGCTTCGAACCCCTGTAAAACGCAAACGCGCCGCGGGTGGGCCGCGGCGCGCGCTCTGTCCCGTGGGCCCGAAATCAGGCGTTGGGCAGGATGACGATTTCGACGCGGCGGTTCTGCTGCTTGCCCTCGGCGGTCAGATTCGAGGCAACCGGTTGGTCTTCGCCCCGGCCGATGGCCTGAACGCGCGACGAGGGCACGCCCTCGGAGATCAGCAGGCTGGCCACGGCCTGGGCCCGGCGCTTGGACAGGTCGAGGTTATAACCGGCGTCGCCATCGCTGTCGGTGTGGCCCAGCACCTGCACGGTGGTGTTGGGGTAATCGAGCAGCGAACGGCCGACGGTGCGGATGTCGGCCTGCAGATCCGAGCGCAGCGCGGCGCTGTCGGTGGCGAACAGGATGTCCTGCGGCATGGTCACGATGAGACGGTCGCCGGTATTGGTGATCGCCACGTTGTTGCCGAGCTGCTGGCGCAGTTCCGCTTCCTGCTTGTCGAGCTGGTTGCCGATCACGCCGCCAAGCGCGGCCCCGGCGGCGGCGCCGACCAGGGTGTTCTTGACGGTGTCGTTGTTGTTGCCGCCGATCAGACGCCCGGCCACAGCCCCGCCCACGGCGCCGATCAGCGCGCCCTGCTTTGCCTGGCGGTTGGGATCGTTCTCATCGAACATCTGGCCTTCGGAACAGGCGCTCAGCGTCATCGCCGCGGCGAGAGAAAGAAGAATGGAAGTTCTGGCCCGGATCATCGGTGTGCCTCTTGTCTGACTGGCCCCTGAACGGGGACTCTGTTTGCGTTATAGCGCCACCATGCCGTGGGCCAATATCGCTGTCACGGGGAAATCGGCGAGTCTCCGCCCATCGTGATCGCGCCCCGGCGGCCCCGAAAGCCCGTCCGGCGGTCAGCCCCAGTCGTCGAATCCGAACATGAGATAATCGCGCTGATAGGCCTCGCGCGCGGCGTTTTCGAGCTGATCGTCATAGATCTCGGCCAGCGCATAAGGCGCGCTGACGGGCACATGCACCGGATCCGGCGGTGCCTGGTGCCCCACCTGCATCGCCAGCGCCGGCAGGTAGCTGGCCATCTCGTCCTCGCGCACGATCATGTCGGGCAATGTCAGCTCGGACATGCCCTGGATCACCTGCGCCTGACTGGCCCAATGCCCGTCGATCCGCACCGCCGTCTGACCCGAAAGGTTGGCCCGGAGGAAGTTCAGAAAGGCGGTAAACGCCTCGCGATGCGCCTCGAGCGTGTAATCGCTTCCCGGCTCCTCCTCGGGGATCGGCAGGTTGTGGGCGCGGCGCAGGGTCTTGCGGATGCCCTTGTAGCTGCCGGGGCCCGTGGTCAGGATCTTGGTGCAGAAAGCGTCATGCGCCCGCGCCAGCGGGTGGCGCAGCACGGTAAAGCTGCGGTGCCCGGTGCGTTCGCGTTTCCACTGGCGCAGGCTCTTCTGGGTGAAATCGCGCGCCAGCGCCCCCGCGTCCACCCCGTCGAGCGCCATCAGCCAGTTCTGCACCGCGACCTCGGGCCCGGACTTGATGGGCATGTAGAGCAGCGGCGTCTTCGCCCCGCCGACATAGCCCGGCACCGCCGGCCCGCGGCGCGGCTCGAAATTCGGCGTGCGCGTCAGGTTGAACCGGTCGAGCCGCGCCAGCGCCGCTTCCATCTCGGCGAAATTCTCGACCTTGTCCGAGATCGGCTCCGGGTTCTGCCGCTTCAGCGCGGTGTTGAGGCTGTCGAGCTGCGAATAGGCGCCCAGCCATTTCGCCAGCCCGTTCATCACCTCGACGTTCTGGAGATCTTCATAGGCGACGTAAAACGCCGTCTGCCCGGTCACCTGAAGCGCGTTCATCAGGGTGATCTGGAACGCCTGCAACGCCTCCAGATGGTCCTCGAACTCCGTCGCATCGAACTGCGCCTTGGCATCCTTGCGCTTCTTCACATTGGTCAGCTTCCACTGGCCGGTGGCCTGGGCGATTTTCCAGCTCACGTAGCTGTCGACCGGGTTGCGGGTCAGTACGATCTTGGCGCAGCGCGGATCGGTCAGCAGCGTCGGCAGGATGCGCGGATCGTGGTCGTGAAAGAAGCGGAACCCGCCAAGCCCGCCCGGCGTCGCCAGACGGATCTGATTGAGCAGCCGCTCGGGATCGCGGTCGCGTTCCTGCTGCGAGATGCCCAGAATATCCTCGGAGGTGGGGTAGCCGATGAAATGCGGATTGAACGCCTCGCCATGGCAGGTCAGCCCGGCGAAGGCATTGAGGTTGGCCTCAAGGAAATTCGACCCGGTGCGCATCTCGGCAAAGACGACGAAGTAATCGAAACGGTCGGACATTCAGGGCCTATTTCTTCACGAGATACGGTTTCCGGGCGGTCTTCCGCGCGTTTTGCGGCGCCGGCTCCACCGGGAAGTCGCCCATCAGATAGGGGTGCATCCCCTGGTTCTTGAGATTCTGGAGGAATTGCCCGAACCCCGCCAGATCCTCCATCACCGGCGCCTCGGCGAGCCGGCGGGGGGATTTCTGGCCGATCTCGTCGATCACCACCTGCAACGGCTCCATCGGCGCCTCGATGAATTCCGCCATGGTCCAGATGCGGATGCGCGCCTTGGCATCGGGCGAGCGCAATTGATCCAGCATCGCGCTTTCGATCTTCTGAAGCTGCGCCGCCTCGGCGCGCAGATCGGCGAAATTGGCGTTGGATTTGAACAACGGCACCGCCCAGGCCCCCGAGATCACGCTGATCTGCGCGTTCGGATCGCGGGCGAAATGCCAGTTGATATCGGGGTTGTCATGCGGGCCGTATTGCAGGCATTGCCGCTCGCCTCGGGTGTTCCACAAGAGGTTCGTCAGAAACGCCTTGGGATGGGCATCGCGCAGCTCGGCATTGTCGGAGAGCGCGCCGTTGATCACCGTCTGGCCGCCGGCGAACTCCGCCCGTTCGGGGCCGTAGAGATGGCCATGCACCTGCGCCCCGGTCGCCCGCGCCAGCCAGCTTTCGAAATCCTTGAAAAGCTCGGAAAACCCTTGGAAAACCGAATACTTCCCCGCCGTCACGCCGTTTTCCCAACCGTAGTTCGGGAACCGCGACTGCATGTAGAGCCCCGGCCGCCCGCGCGTCCGCCGGTCGACCGCCTTGGCGAAGATCCGGTCGATCTTGCCGGGGTTCGGCTCCTGCCGGTTCTGCGCCACTTCGGCGTCAGACAGAAACGCCTGGTACAGCCGCTCGGCATGGGGCCAGATCTTGCGCGCGACGAAACAGTCCGAACGGCGCAGAAGCTGGAGATGATCGTCGTAGAAGATATGCGGCTTGCCCTGGAAGTCGAATTTCGACAGCGTCAGAGACCGGCTTTCGATATTGGTCGAGTACAGCCGCGCCAGCGTCTGGAAATAGCTTTCGTCCGGAATCCAGACCTTGCGGAAGTAGCGGTCGAACTTGCGGCGCTCCGGATCCTGAAGGATCGCCGAGAGCGTCTGCCGCGTCAGGCACCACCACTGGCTGCCCATATGCGGCACCACGCCCTTGGGCACCCGCCGGCGGAACCCGATGCCCCGCTGGAGTTCGACGAACTTGTCGAAGAGATAGCGGCTCTTGCGCCAGGAAAAGGGGAAGAGCAGGGTGAACCGCTCGTGGTCGAGCCCGCCCACCGTCCAGGGCACATCGGCGGTGGTGGCGCTTTCGATGAAATCGGTGCGCGGCCGCTCGGCCAGATAGTCGATCAGCTCATCGACCGGGCGCAGCGGCAGGCAGGAGCCCGAGGTCAGATAGACGTGGCGCACTTCGGGGAACCGTTCCAGCATCAGCTCCGAAGCGTCCTGGCTCGCCGCCACCAGCCCCCAGGTGCCCCATTCGCAGCGGTGCCGGCGCGAGAACAGAACCTCGGGCAGATCCGACAGCGCCGCGACGAACCCGTCATAGACCTTTTTCGAAACCATCTTGTCGACATGGATGACGACCGGACAGCCCGCCTTGGTCCAGTGCCGCGCCACCTGCTCGGCACGACCCAGCGCGGTGTGGACAAGCATCACGATGCCCACGCTCATGCCCAGTTCCCCTTGGACATGAGGCCGAGAATCTCGAGCTGGCGCCAGTTGATGTATTTCTCGGACCATTTGCACCAGAGCTCGGGGTTGTCCTTGATCCCGGCGTGATAGGCCAGATATTCGGTCGAGCCCGCGTAGTGCTGTTTGCGCTTCAGCTCTTCCTCGGCCTTGGCGCCGAACGTGTCGAGGAATTTGGTGTGCAGCAAGAGCCCGCTGGCCTTTTCCCCGCCCCACTCGTCGTACACAAGGTTCAGACCGCGCGGCAGCAACATATGGGTCGAGCTGACATAGGTGTAGCGCTTGTCCCATTTGACCAGCGGGATCTTGTTCAGCGCCGGGGCCCGTGCAGGCCGGTCGGGGAAGAAGACCCGCGCGCGCGGACCGCCCTGGATCCAGAGATTGCCGAAGCGCGGATTGCGTCTGACCGTGTAGTTGCCCGCGTCGAACCACGAGGCGATCTCGATCGGGTTCTGCCCCGGCTGGTAAGGCTGGGCGTCGATCCGGCCCTTGGGGTACATGTCCAGCAGCATGGCCGAAAAGCTCTTGATCGACGAGGCGTCGAGCCAGTCGGTCAGCGCGCGCAGCGGGCGCGTGTCGCAGAACGGGTAGAGAAAGAACTCGTCGGGATCGACGGTCAGCGCCCAGTGGCCATGCGCGTATTTGCGCAACAGGAAGTTGATCCAGTCCATCCCGAAGCGCGAGCGCTTGTAGCTGCCCCGCGTCGTCCAGACCGACACGTCCTCCTGCCGGGACAGGTAGTCGAGCGAATTGTCGGTGCTGTCGTTATCGACGAAGAAGAAGTGATTGACCCCCATATCCCTGTAATATTTCAGGAAATAGGGCAGCCGGATGCTTTCGTTGCGCTGGGTGCAGAACACCAGAAGATCAGACGAGCGGATGCGGTCGGTGCGGTTCGACACCGGCATGAGCTCGCGACTCTTGCGCAGGGCGCGGATGCGCCAGCGCTTGCGCTGAAGCCTCAGCCGGTATGACCGCCATGCGCTCAATATCTGCCCTCGTAAGAGCCGGAATCTCCGGCCCTGCTGCCTGTCCGGCTATCAGATCAGGGTTAACACGGTCTTGAAATGCACATCCCAGCCCGGAAGGGCCGCCCCCTCTGCGCTGCGCATCTCGCTGTCCGGATCCGCCCGACGATCTTCGGCCATCCTTCTTATCTTGTCGGCCCAAAGATAACGCTTTGATACGTTTGCGTAAACGGGAATATCCCCAAGAACTTCCCGGAGCACGGGCAAATCATTGGCCAGCACCGGCACACCCAGCGCAGCGGCCTCCATCGGCGGCAGGCCATAGCCTTCTGCATGGCTCGGGAACAGCAACCCGGCACTGCCTCTCAGCAGCGCCGCCACCTGGTGGTCATCCAGCCCGGGCAGTTCGTGCACCCGCGCGATACCCCGGTCGAGCCGCGCAAAGACCCCGGCATTGTTCCAGCCCCGCCCGCCGCAGATCAGCAGATCGGCATCGGGCGCCTCTTGCTCCCAGATGTCCAGCAGCAACGCATGGTTCTTGCGCGGCTCGACGGTGCCCAGCACCACGAAATAGCGCCGTCCGCTCCAGGGCCCCTCCGGCGCCGCAGAGGGCACCGGCACGGGCACCCCCAGATGCGCCACGACGGTTTCCGGCGCCAGCCCCAGCGGCCCGAGGTGCCGCCGCAGATCCCGCTCCGTCTGCCGGGAATTGCAGATCACCAAATCGGCAAAGCGCCCGGTGCGCAGCAGAAAGCCCCGGAACCGCTCCGGGATGCCGGCGGCCTGATAGGCCGGGTAATCCAGCGGGATGGTGTCGTGCAGCAGCACGGCAATCTTCATGCCCGGCACCCGGCGCAGCGCGCCCACCACCCGGTCGGTGAGGTTCGTGTGCCCGGTGTTGAGGTAATGCGTACCTGCGGGCAGGCGCCGCCGCAGCATGCGGGGCAGCCAGTGCGGCAGACAGCGCGCGACGGCCACCCGGCGCAGCGCGGTTTCCGCGCCCGCACGCGCGGCATCGCGCCCGCGCAGGCGCGACAGACGGTCGGGCGCCGGCCAGTCGTTGGCGTCGAGACGGCGCTTGAGTTCGGCGCAGCCCCGGCGATCCAGCAGAAGATAGCCCAGCGAAGACCGCACCAGCCCGTAGAGCGGCCCGGTGTCGAGAAGCTGCGCCAGATAAGCGTATTCGACCCGGTCGATGCCGGTGAATGGCCGCCCCGCCCGCGACACCAGCCGCGTCAGGTCGAGCAGGCGCGGCGGCGCCTCAGCGGTCGTAATGTCCATTCCGGTGCCATCGCCACGCATCGGCGATCATCTCCGCCATGGTCGAGCGCCCGGGCGCCCAGCCGAGTTCGGCGGCGGCACGGGTCGAACCCGAGACAAGCTTGGTCGCGTCGCCGGCCCGGCGCGGCCCGATGCTGTAGGGCACCTCGCGATTGGTCACCGCGCGCGATGCCTCGACCACCTCGCGCACCGAGAACCCCTTGCCGGTGCCCAGGTTGAAGACCCGGCTCGGCTTGCCATCCCGCAGCCATTTCAGGCCGAGAAGATGCGCATCGACCAGATCCATCACATGCACATAATCGCGAATGCAGGTGCCGTCGGGCGTGTCGTAATCCTCGCCGTGAATGGTCAGCGCCGGGCGCGTGCCGACGATCGCTTCCAGCATCACGGGGATCAGATGGGTCTCGGGACGGTGATGTTCGCCCACCTCGCCCTCGGGATCGGCACCCGCCACGTTGAAATAACGGAAGATCACATGGCGCAGCCCGTAGGCGGCCTCGAAATCGCGCAGGATGTTCTCGACCGCGCGCTTGGACGCGCCATAGGCGTTGAGCGGCTCCTGCGGCGTGGTTTCGTCCAGCACCACATTATCGTGTTCGCCATAGGTGGCGCAGGTCGAGGAGAAGACGAAGTTCAGACAGTTGGCGGCGGTGGCCGCCTCGATCAGCGTCAGCGAGCCCTCGACATTGTTGCGCCAGTAGCGGCCCGGTTCGGACATCGCTTCGCCCACCTGGCTGAGCGCGGCGAAATGCATCACGGCGGCGGGCCGGTATTTGGCAAAGACCTCATCCAGCCGGGCACGGTCGGAAAGTTCGCCCCGTTCGAACGGGCCGAACTTGACCGCGTCCTGCCAGCCGGTGACCAGATTGTCATAGGTAACGGGGGTAAAGCCTGCCGCGTTCAGAACCTTGCAGGCGTGCGAGCCGATATAGCCCGCACCGCCGGTCACCAGAACATGCGTCACGCGGATTACTCCGCCGCTTTGCGCGCCGCAACGACCTCGTGCAGATAGGCTTCGAGATCGTCGCGCAGCTCCTCACGCTCCAGGCCGAAGGCAACGGTGGCCTGGAGGAACCCGGCCTTGGACCCGCAATCGTAGCGCCGGCCGTTGAAGCGATAACCATAGACGCCTTCGCCGTCGATCTCGTCGGCGATGGCATCGGTGAGCTGGATCTCGCCCCCGGCACCGGACTTCATCTTGTTGAGGTTCCTGAGCACCTGCGGCGACAGGATGTAGCGTCCGATCACGGCAAGATTCGAGGGCGCCTCGCCCGCCTTGGGTTTTTCGACCATGGCCCTGACCGACACCATCGAACCCATGTCCTCTTTCACGTCGAGAATGCCGTAGGACGACGCCTTGTCGGCGGGCACTTCCATCGCCGCGACCATGTTGCCGCCGGTTTCCTCATACGCCTCGACCATCTGCTGCAGGCAGGGTTTGTCGGCTGCGATCACGTCGTCAGGCAGCATGACGGCAAAGGGCTCGTTGCCGATCAGCCGGCGCGCGCACCAGACCGCGTGGCCCAGGCCCAGCGCCTTGTGCTGGCGGATATAGGCGATCTCGCCCGAATCCATGTTGGTGGATTTGAGCACTTCAAGCAGCTTGTCCTTGCCCTTCTTCTTCAGCTCCTGTTCGAGCTGCGGGGCGTGGTCGAAATAATCCTCAAGAGCGCCCTTGCCCCGCGAGGTCACGAAGATGAACTCCTTGATGCCGGCGGCGCGCGCTTCGTCGATGGCGTATTGCACAAGCGGCCGATCGACCAGCGTCATGATCTCTTTGGGAACCGATTTCGTCGCCGGGAGGAACCGCGTGCCAAGCCCCGCAACCGGGAAAATCGCCTTTGTAACCTTGTTGCGCATTATACCTGATCCTCAAATTCCAAGGGACGTCTTAACGACATCGTTTAAACTTTTCCCTAACACGATATTGTTGCCGAGAACACAGGACAAATAAGGCAATTTTGCGATATTGGCGGGGGATTGTCGCGGCATAGGAGATAATCAGCCGATGCCGCGAATTTCGGCGATCCGCCGCAGCTCTGCACGCAAACGAGGCCCGAAAAACCATGGCCGGATGGCCGCGCCGCTGCGCTCGCTGCGGCCCCAGAGCCCGCCGATCTGCTCCCAATAGCCGTCCGGGTGAAACCGCAGCCGGTGATAGAGCGCGGTATGCGAAAACCGGAAAATGCTGACGATCCGGCCCTCGCCGGCCAGCCGCGCCGCCTCCCTGCGCATCGCCGACCGTTTCCAGACCCGTCCCGACAGCACCGCGCGCGGTGCGCCCGGCCGGCCAGGGAACGGCAGAAACGGCGCCTCCGCCGGCGGGATCGGCGCCGCGCCGCCGACAGCCCGCCCCTGACCGGCCCGCCAGCCGCGATCCAGCCCGCGCATCAGCCGCAACACATCGTCGGGCCCGAGCGGACCGCGCCGCATGTAATCGAGCAGGCCCCGGCGCTGCCTTGCGCGGAAGGCCCTCCAGGCGGCGATGCGCTCTGCCTCCGGACAGTGCTTGGCCAGAAACACCGCCATAGAGGCGCCGATTTCGCTCAGATCGCGCGGCGTGCGGTCGGCGGCGCGGCGGTCGCTGGCCGCATAGCCGTGATGAACCTGCGCCAGCGGCACCACGGCCGTGGCATGGCCGGCTGCGGCATGGCGCAGGTCGAGATCGGTTTCGTCGAGGAAGAAGCGAAAGGCCGGATCGAACCCACCCATCGCCGCCAGCACCGAACGCCGATGCGCCATGTTGGTGCCCTGCAACTTGATCGCCGCGCCGGGATCCGGGCGCAGCACGCGCGGCGCCATGCCCTCCAGCGGCAGCTCGGCCTCTTCCGCTTGCGAGGTCACGCTGCGGGCGCGCCATTGATAGTCGATCCCGTTGCGCCCCCGCACATAGCCGCCCGCCGAGGCCACCTCGGGATCGGAAAAGGGCGCTGCCAGATGGGTCAGCCAGGTGGGTTCGGGAACCGCGTCGTCGTCGAGAAAGGCCACGACCTCGCCCGCCGCCTGCGCAATCCCGAGATTGCGCGCCGCCGAGATATTGGCCTCGTCATAGTGCAGCAGCTTGATCTGTGCCGCGTCGGGGCGGGCGGCGACCGCGGCGGCGCCCTCTGGGCAGGCCACCACGATCACCTCGAAGCGGGGATAGTCGAGCTGCGCCACGCCGGTCAGGCAGAGGGTCAGCGCATCCGGGCGACCCCGGCTTACGATCACCAAGCTGACCGGCAGCGGCTCCATGCCGGGCTCAGCCCTCTTTCAGCTCCACGCCGGGCGCGTAGGCAATGAAGAACGGGTTCGCGAACCCGGCCTTGCCATAGGCCAGCGGCGTGTGATCGTCGAAGCGCACCACGCGCCCGCCGGCACCGTTCAGCACCGCGTGGCCGGCGGCGGTGTCCCACTCCATCGTGCGGCCGAGGCGCGGGTAGAGATCCGCCTCGCCGGTCGCGACCAGGCAGAACTTCAGCGAGGAGCCGGCGCTCTTGGAATCCTTGACCGAATATTGGTTGATATAGGCGTCGGTCGCCTCGTCGCGATGCGATTTCGAGGCCACAACCATCAGCGCCGAATTGTCCGCATCCGACACCGACAGCGGCGTCAGCGCGCCCGGGGTCTCCTTGTCGAAGGGTCCGGCCTCTTCCACCGACTTGCCCAGCGCATCGGTGTAGAACATGCGGCCCCTGGCCGGCGCATAGACGACACCGCGCGTCGGCACGCCCTCTTCGACCAGCGCGATGTTCACGGTGAAATCGCCGCGGCGCTTGACGAATTCCTTGGTGCCGTCCAGCGGGTCGACGATGAGAAATGTCATCACCTCCTGCGTGTGGCTGTCGGCTTGCTCTTCGGTCACCAGCGCGACATCCGGAAACACCTCGCGCAGACCGGCCGAGATCAATTCATCGGCGGCCTCGTCGGCCTCGGTCACGGGGCTCTGATCCGACTTCGATTTCACCTCGAAATCGTCGCTGTTGTAGATCTCCATGATCTTGTCGCCCGCCTCGAGCGCAAGCCGCCGCATCACCTGAACGAGAGTTTCGTAATTCAAAGCCGATCTCCTTTTCCGCACCAAAGCGGGTTTATTGATTTGAAAGTCTCCTCCCCTTATGCTGCCCCTCATCAAGATGGGCAAGAAGACCCGTCGCCCCCAGACGCGCATCGGAGCAGTGCCGCCATGTTTCAGACCACGAAGCCACGTTCGCGGCTGGGTTCCGCGCTCTATATCGCCGAACTGATCTATCACAACTCGGTCCGCGCGGTGCGCAAGAGCCATGGCAACGCCTTCATGGCGCTGTTCATGAACATGCTGCAGACGATCATCTTCGTGCTCGCCTTCTACTTCATGTTCCAGATCCTGGGCATGCGCAGCACGGCGATCCGCGGCGACTTCATGATCTACATCATGACCGGCGTGTTCCTCTACATGACCCATTCCAAGACGCTGGGTGCCGTGGTCGGCTCGGAAGGGCCCGCCAGCCCGATGATGCAGCACGCGCCGATGAACACAGCCATCGCCATCGCCTCGGCGATGCTCAGCACGCTCTATATCCAGATCCTGTCGCTGGTCTTCATCCTCTTTGTCTATGACGTGGCCTTCAATCCCTTCGTCATGCAGGAGATTCATGATCCCATCGGCTGCCTCGCGATGATCCTGCTGTCGTGGTTCTCGGGCGCGGCCATCGGCATGGTGTTCCTGGCGGCGAAACCCTGGTTCCCGACGCCGGTGCAGATCATCACCACCGTCTATCAGCGGGCGAACATGATCGCGTCGGGCAAGATGTTCGTCGCCAACTCGCTGCCCAGCTACATGCTGGTGATGTTCGACTGGAACCCGCTCTTCCACACCATCGACCAGTCGCGCGGCCATGCCTTCGTCGATTACAACCCCCGCAACTCGAGCTGGGAATACGCGCTCTACCTGTCCCTCGTGCTGATCATGATCGGGTTGATGGGCGAATTCTACACCCGCAAACACGCCTCCGCCTCCTGGGGCGCCCGCCGCTAAGCCCACCCCCTCGCAGGCAGGAATTCCTCACTTTGGGACGCGGCGGCGCTGCGCTATCCTGACCGCAAGAGGATTTTGCCGAGAGGAGATCGGGATGTTCCCCAAGGGTGTCTTTCTGGCCATGGGCCTGTGCCTCGCCACGCCGCTCGCAGCGCAGGACCTGCCTGCGCTGTTCGATGTGACCGGCGTTGCGGCAAACGATGTGCTGAATGTGCGGGCCGCGCCCGATGCGGCGGCCCCGGTCGTCGGGGCGCTGGCGCACAACGCGCAATTCGTCGAGGTCACCGCCGTAAACGCGGCGGGCACCTGGGGGCGTGTGAATCTCGGCGAGGGCGCGGGCTGGGCCTCGCTGTCCTTTCTGGCGATGCAGGCCGGCAGCGTCCTTCCCGACGCGCAGGAGGTGACCTGTTTCGGCACCGAACCCTTCTGGAGCTACAGCGTCACCGCAGATGGCGAAGCCACATGGTCGGCCATCGACGACGAGGTGGTCACGATGCGCGCCGGGCCGATCCGCCGCGCCGACGCCCGGTTCGAGCCGTTCGTCTCGGTCGCCGGCGGCCCCGATCAGCAGGGCGTTCTGGTCATGCACAAGGATCCGCAATGCTCCGACGGCATGTCGGACAACCTGTACGGTCTGTCCGCCACCGTGGTGCTGACCGGCAAGCTCAGCCGCGCGGTGTCGGGCTGCTGCTCGCTGGAGCTGCCCTAACGGCGGGCGCCTGCCGGTCCGGCCCGTCAGGTGACCACCCGCAGCGTCAGATTGATCCGCCCGCCCTGTGGCAAGAGCGTGGACGATCCGAAGCGGATCCGGTCCACGCCGTGGTGCTTCAGCCGCGCCGCGCCGCCCATCACCACCACATCTCCCGAACGCAGCCAGACCGACTCGGTCTTGCCGCCGCGGTCCTCATTGCCCATGCGGAACAGCCCCTCGTCGCCCAGCGAGACCGAGACCACCGGGCAGGAGAAATCCACCTCGTCGCGGTCCTGATGCAGCCCCATGCGGGCACCTTCGCCATACCAGTTGATAAGACAGCACTCGGGCGCGCGCGGGCAGTCGGCCACGGTCTCCCAGAGGGCCATGATCTCGTCCGGAATCGGTGGCCATCCCATGCCCTCGGGATGGCGCGGCTCATAGCGGTAGCCGCGCCGGTCGGTCACCCAGCCGAACCGCCCCGCCGAGGACATCCGCACCGACATCTTCTGCCCGCGCGGCGTCACCGGCTGATAAAGCGGCGCCACGCGCAGACAATCGCGCAGACGCGCGACGACGGTCTCCTGTGCCGGACGGTCCAGAAAGCCGGAAAAGATCTGAAACCCGCGCCGCTCGATACGTTCCACCATGACCTCTTTTTTCGCATTCGCCCGCCCGCCGCAAAGAAAATCCAGTCATTTGCCGGAATCTCGCCGCGCAGGGCGCTTGCAGGGCTCAAACCCCCTCCTTATATACCCTCCGAAGCCGCGAGGCCCCGGCCGGACGGCGCTTCACACCAGCGGGGCTGGATGCCGTAATCGGGTCCCTCGCCTCGCGTCATCGCCTTGACTACGAAAGGGATCGAACATGGCCAAAGTGATCGGTATCGACCTCGGCACCACCAACTCCTGCGTTGCCATCATGGACGGGTCGCAAGCCCGCGTGATCGAAAACGCCGAAGGTGCCCGTACCACCCCCTCCATCGTCGCCTTCACCGACGACGAACGCCTCGTCGGCCAGCCCGCAAAGCGGCAGGCTGTCACCAACCCCGAAGCCACCATCTTTGCCGTCAAGCGTCTGATCGGCCGCCGCACCACCGATGCGGAAGTGACCAAAGACCAGAAGATCGTGCCGTACAAGATTGTCGACGGCGGCAATGGCGACGCCTGGGTTGAAGCCAAGGGCGACAAATATTCCCCGAGCCAGATCTCGGCCTTCATCCTCGGCAAAATGAAGGAAACCGCCGAAAGCTATCTCGGCGAAGACGTGACCCAGGCGGTCATCACCGTCCCCGCCTATTTCAACGACGCCCAGCGTCAGGCCACCAAGGACGCCGGCAAGATCGCCGGTCTGGAAGTGCTGCGGATCATCAACGAACCGACGGCTGCCGCCCTGGCCTATGGTCTCGACAAGAAGGAAAGCAAAACCATCGCGGTCTATGACCTCGGCGGCGGCACCTTCGACGTGACCATCCTGGAAATCGACGACGGCCTCTTCGAAGTGAAATCCACCAACGGCGACACGTTCCTCGGCGGTGAAGACTTCGACATGCGGATCGTCAACTACCTGGCGGACGAATTCAAGAAAGAGCACTCGGTCGATCTGACCAAGGACAAGATGGCCCTGCAGCGTCTGAAGGAAGCTGCCGAAAAGGCCAAGATCGAGCTCAGCTCGTCGAGCCAGACCGAAATCAACCAGCCGTTCATCTCGATGGGCTCGAACGGCCAGCCGCTGCACATGGTCATGAAACTGACCCGCGCCAAGCTGGAAAACCTGGTGGGCGATCTGATCAAGGCGTCGATGAAGCCCTGCGCGGCCGCGTTGAAAGACGCCGGTCTCTCGAAGGACGAAATCGACGAGGTGGTTCTGGTCGGCGGGATGACCCGGATGCCGAAGGTCATCGAAGAGGTGACCAAGTTCTTCGGCAAGGAGCCGCACAAGGGCGTGAACCCGGATGAGGTTGTGGCCATGGGCGCCGCGATCCAGGCCGGCGTGCTGCAAGGCGACGTGAAGGACGTGGTTCTTCTCGACGTGACCCCGCTGTCGCTGGGGATCGAGACGCTGGGTGGCGTGTTCACCCGCCTGATCGACCGCAACACCACGATCCCGACCAAGAAATCGCAGATCTTCTCCACCGCCGAGGACAACCAGTCGGCCGTGACCCTGCGCGTCTTCCAGGGCGAGCGTGAAATGGCGGCGGACAACAAGCTGCTCGGCCAGTTCAACCTCGAAGGGATCCCGCCGGCACCGCGCGGCATGCCGCAGATCGAAGTGACCTTCGACATCGACGCCAACGGCATCGTGTCGGTCGGCGCCAAGGACAAGGGCACTGGCAAGGAACAGCAGATCACCATCCAGGCCTCCGGCGGTCTCTCGGATGAAGACATCGAGAAGATGGTCAAGGATGCCGAGGCCAATGCCGAGGCGGACAAGGAACGCCGCGAACTGGTCGAGGCCCGCAACCAGGCCGAAAGCCTCATCCACTCGACCGAGAAATCGATCGAGGAGCATGGCGACAAGGTCGACCCGTCCACCATCGAAGCCATCGAGCTGGCCGTGGCCGCGCTCAAGGATGACCTCGAAAAAGACGATGTCGGCGCCGAGAAGATCAAGTCCGGCATCCAGAACGTGACCGAAGTCGCCATGCGTCTGGGCGAGGCGATCTACAAGGCGCAGGCCGATGCCGCCGAAGGCGGCGAGGCGCCCGACGCCGCGGATGCCTCTGGCCCGGCCTCGTCGGATGACGACATCGTCGATGCCGATTTCGAGGATCTCGGCAACGACAAGCGTAGCTGAGCATAGCTCTCGGAACAGACGGGGGGCCGGTCCGGATGCCGGACCGGCCCCTTTCCGTTCCAAGCCAAAGGAGGGCATGAATGTCCAAGCGTGACTATTACGACGTGCTCGGCGTCAACAAGGGTGCCTCCGCGGACGAGATCAAGAAGGCCTATCGCAAGAAGGCCAAAGAGCTTCACCCCGACCGCAACGCCGACAATCCCGAAGCCGAAGGCCAGTTCAAGGAAGCCAACGAGGCTTACGAAGTTCTGAAGGACGCCGAGAAAAAAGCGGCCTATGACCGTTTCGGCCACGCCGCCTTTGAGGGCGGCATGGGCGGCGGTCCGCGTCCGGGCGGCGGCTTTCAGGGCGGCCAGGGCGATTTCGCCAGCGCCTTTTCCGATGTGTTCGACGATCTCTTCGGCGATTTCATGGGCGGGCGCCAGGGTGGCGGCGGGCGTCAGCGCGCCGCGCGCGGGGCCGATCTGCGCTACAATCTGCGCGTGACGCTGGAAGAGGCCTATAACGGGCTTCAGAAGACGATCAACGTGCCGAGCTCGGTGCAATGCGGCGAGTGCAACGGCTCCGGGGCCGAGGGCGGCGCCGAGCCGGTGACCTGCCCGACCTGTTCCGGCATGGGCAAGGTGCGCGCGACGCAAGGGTTCTTCACGGTGGAACGCACCTGTCCGACCTGTTCGGGCCTGGGCCAGATCATCAAGAACCCCTGCGGCAAATGCGGCGGCACCGGACGTGTACAGAAAGAGCGCGCGCTGTCGGTGAACATCCCCGCCGGCGTCGAAACCGGCACCCGCATCCGGCTGGCCGGCGAGGGCGAGGCGGGCATGCGCGGCGGGCCTCCGGGCGATCTCTACATCTTCATCGAGGTGAAGAAGCACGAGATCTTCGAACGCGAAGGCGCCGAGCTGCATTGCCGCGTGCCGGTGAGCATGGCGACGGCGGCGCTGGGTGGCGACATCGAGGTGCCGACGATCGACGGCGGCCGCTCGCGCGTCAAGATCCCGGCGGGCAGCCAGTCGGGGCGCCAGATGCGCCTGCGCGGCAAGGGCATGCCGGCACTGCGTGGCGGCGCCTCGGGCGACATGTTCATCGAGCTGGCGGTGGAAACCCCGGTGAACCTGAGCACGCGCCAGAAGGAGCTGCTCCGCGAGTTCGAGGAGCTGGGCGAGGACAACAACCCGGAATCGCACAGCTTCTTCTCGTCCGTGAAGAACTTCTGGGATTCGATGAAGGGGTAAACGCCGGACCGGGCCATTTGGCCCGGCAAACGCTCCGATGGAGCGTTTGAGGCGGTTGCGGGCGGAGCCCAGGAGATTTCCAATCGCTCCAGCGGAGCTTTGGGACTGTCCCCAGCCTCTCCAACCTCACCCGACACAAGGGCCGCGCCTCTGCGCGGCCCTTGTCACGTTAACCTTTTCCTAACCGCACCGCGCGACGCTTGGCCCATGACACAGGCGCGGCAATTCTCCGATTCCCAGGCAGAGCTCTTCGCTCATGACGAGGCCCCCGCCGCGCTGGCGCCGCCCGGCCGGGTGCTGCCCTCTTATCTCCGCGATCATCGCACGCGCCTGCGTCAGCGATTCCTGGCCGGGGGCGCCGAGGCGCTGCCGGACTATGAGATGCTCGAGCTGGTGCTGTTCCGCGCGCTTCCCCGACGCGACGTAAAACCTCTGGCCCGCGCCCTGCTCGACGCCTTCGGCGATTTCAACGGCGTCGTCTCCGCCCCCGCCACGCGGCTGACCGAGGTCTCCGGCGTGGGCGAGGCGGTGGTGACGGAGTTGAAAATCGTCGAGGCCGCGGCACATAGGCTGGCGCGATCCCGGGTATTGCAGAAACAGGTGGTCAGTTCCTGGGACGCGCTGCTGGCCTATTGTCAGACCGCCATGGCGCATCGCGAGACCGAACAGTTCCGGATCCTGTTCCTCGACCGCAAGAACGTGCTGATCGCGGACGAGGCGCAGGCGCGCGGCACGGTGGATCACGTCCCGGTCTATCCGCGCGAGGTGGTGAAACGCGCGCTGGAGCTGAACGCCAGCGCGCTGATCCTGGTGCACAACCACCCGTCGGGCGATCCGACGCCCAGCCAGGCGGACATCGACATGACCCTGCAGATCCAGCACGCCGCAGAGGCGCTCGGCCTCACCCTGCACGATCATCTGGTGATCGGAAAATCGCGGGAAATCAGCTTTCGCCGCGATGGGCTGCTGTGAACGGTCGAGGAAAGCCCGCACGGGCTTGACGAGACCCCTCCTCCGCCCTTGCGGGCGTCCTCGGTTCAGCGCAGCCAGACCTCGACACGCCGGTTCACCTGCCGTCCCCAGACGGTATCGTCGCACGCCATGGGCATCGCTTCACCAAAGGCTTCGGTCGCCAGGTCGATCCGGTCCAGATCCGCGGCCTCCGCCGCCTGTTCCACCGCACCCCGCACCGTTTCAGCCCGTTTGCGCGCGATCTCCAGATTGCCCTCCGCCGGCCCTTGCCCGTCCGAGAACCCCACGAAAACCAGCCGCCGGCCATCGTATTCGCCGGCCTCAAGAGACCGCGCCAGTTGCTGCACGTTGGAGCGCGACTGCGCATCGAGCCGCGCCGAACCCGGCTCGAAGCGAAACGAGGTGGTCAGCCGCCGCATCGGCGACAGCACCGTCACAAGCTCCTGCAACCCGGCCAGACCGTCTTCGCCCACCGCCACCGCAATGGCATTGGCCAGCCGGTCGCCCTGCTGGTTCAGCGGCAGCTCTTCCGGCGCCTGGTCCACAAACCCCGCGCGCCGGATCACGATCTGCGCCGGGGCGCTTCTCGTATATGAGAGAAACTCCCGCACAAGGGCAGGCAAGCGCCGGGCCGGGAAATAGAGGAACATGGGCGCTGTGAGCGGATAATCCTCGGTCTTGATCGCCGCCCGGCGCCCGCGCAACTGGAACCCGCAGCTTCCGGTCAGATAAAGCGGCTTGGTATTGCCGATCTCGGAATAGCTCGCCAGCCCAAGCCCGAACGGATCGCGCGCCACGGCATGCGCCAGCGCGCCATTGCTGTCATGGCGCTGAAGCTCGCCGTGCAGCGTCAGGCGCGAGGGGCGCAGCAGCCGGTCCTCGACCCCCTGCGACAGCCCGGATTCCGCGTTGCGCAGATGCAGCACCACCGGCGCATCGGGCCCGCCGAGTTCGCGCCAGTTGCTCAGCCGGCCCGACAGCACCCGCGCCAGATCGGAAAGCGAGATGGCATCGACCGGATTGTTCGCCGCCACAACCGGAATCATCGCATCGAGCGCCAACACGCGGCTGCGATTGGGTTCGGACAAATCGCCCAGCCCGCCTTCCCGCGCCAGGCGCAGCTCGGCCAGGCGGATCTCCCGAAGTGCCATGACGATGTCGGCCTCGTCGGCCAGCAGATCGGCAAAGCCCTGGTCGGTATTGCTGACCCGAAAGACGAACCGGCCCACCACCCGCTCCTCGCGCGGGTCGCTCAGCACATAGCGGAAGTGGCTGTCGTCGATCGCTTCGCGCAACGCCGTCAGCCCGTTGCGCAGCGCAAACCCCTCGACCAGCGCCGGCATCAGAACCTCACCGATCGTCGCCGACCCGGAGACCTGCAGCTCGGCCACAAAATCGGTCAGCGACGGGCAACCGACCCCGTCGCACAGCACTCCGGAGCTGTCCACCGTCAGCTCGCCGAAGCGCGTCTCGATACGGTAGAATTCGCCGTCGAAGCCCAGCAGCGTGCCGGTCAGTTCGATCCCGCCGTCGCGCGACCGCAGGGTGATGTCCTGCGCCCAGAGCGGACCCGCCACAAAGAAAAGTGCGGCGAAGACCGCCGCACGGAACGCGCGCATGAAAGACCCCGGTTGATCCTGTCAGTTGCCGGCGATCTTCAGGTCTTCGATCAGGTTTTTCAACACCAGAAAGTCGCCGATGCTGTCGCAGGCCGGCATGTCGAGCGTCAGGTCGCGTGCCCTCAGCCCCGTGTCGCCATGCCGCTCCAGGGTCTGCGCCTCGACGTCGCTGCCGCAATTGGCCTCGGTCACCTCGGCTTCGACCGACACCGCAACCCGGCCACTGCGATGCGTCGTCGCCACAGGGAAGCTGTAGACCTCGGCCATCAGCGGCTCGGGCGCCTCGGCATTGCCCAGCCGCGAGAGGAACCCGCCTTCGCCCCTGGCCGTGCGCTCCATATCGCCGGCGGAGGCCGCCCAGACATGGCCCTCGGTGAAATAGGCCGCGTCGAACTCGCGCGCGTGAAGCTGGAGCCCGGTCTGGCCTTTCCATTGCAACACGACCCGGTCGTAAAACGGCAGCGCAGGCACTTCGGTGCTGGCGGTTCCGCCGGTGCCATTGTCGAAGGCCACGATGAAAAGCGCATGTTCGGACAGCGCCGGAACACGGACCCGCAGCGTGCCGTCGGGCTGGGTGATCTCGGTGAACATCAGCCCGTGGTGATGGATCGTCACACGTTCGGACGCATGGCAGGGCGCGACAATCGACAGATCGACCATCGCCCCGGCATTCGCCATCGCGCTGACGTCGAGCGCGCAGTCGAAGCCGGGCGCCGCATGGTCTTGCGGCATCGGCTCCGCCACCTGCGGCGCGCTGTCAGCGGCGGCCAGCACGACCCGTGCGTCCGGAAGCCCTGCCACGGCCGCCTCGACCGGCAGTCGCGGCGTGAGCGCCGAAGAAGTATCGGTGATGCCGCTCACCACCAACTCGGCAGGCTGCGCCCGCGACGCCTGTGTCGGCACGCTGCCATTCTGCATGACATAGCCGATCGCCAGCGCGGTGAAGATCGTCACCACCGCCAGAAGATATGTTTTGAGACGTGCCATCGCGGCCTCCGCGCAGTTCGATTCATTGCCGACAGGAAACAATCTGAGGGCAAAAAGAGGCGCTGTTGCGGCACAAGCGGGGAGTCATTCTGACGCCGGAGGGCGTCATCGCACCCTCCGAAACAAGATGTAGATGTCAGGCCAGACGGCCGTGGCAATGCTTGAATTTCTTGCCCGAACCGCAGGGGCAGAGATCGTTTCGACTGGGGTTGCCCCAGGTCGCGGGATCGGATTCGTCGAACCCGGCCACCAGCGGTTCTGCCGCACCCGGCGCCGGCGCTGCGGCGGGCGACTCGGGCGCGCCGGGATGGGCGGCGGAAGCGGCCTCGGCCTGCTGGCGAAGCTGCGCCTGCTGCTGCGCGAGCTGCGTCATCATCGCCTGCTGCTCTTCCTCGGTCATCGGGCGGATGCGCGCCAGCTGCTCGGTTACCGTCTCGCGCAGCGATTCCAGCATGGATTCGAAAAGCTGGAATGCCTCGGTCTTGTATTCGTTCAGCGGGTCGCGCTGCGCATAGCCGCGAAAGCCCACAACCGAGCGCAGGTGTTCCAGCGTCAGAAGATGCTCGCGCCATTTGGTGTCGATGGTCTGAAGCAGCACCTGCTTTTCGATCTGCCGCATGGTCTCGGGACCGAAAGCCTCGGCCTTTTCGGCCATATAGGCGTCGGAGGCCTCTTCCATGCGTTCGCGGATGACCTCGGCATCGACGCCCTCTTCCTCGCCCCATTTGATCACCGGCACATCAATGCCAAGCTTTTCGAGCGCCGCGGCATAGAGCCCCTGGGTGTCCCATTGATCCGCATAGGTCTTGGGCGGCACATAGGCATCGACCAGCTCGTCGATCACCTCGTGGCGCATGTCCTGCACGATCTCGGATAGATCCTCGGCTTCCATGATTTCCAGACGCTGCGCAAAGATCACCTTGCGCTGGTCGTTCATCACGTCGTCGAATTTCAGAAGCTGCTTGCGGATGTCGAAGTTGCGCCCCTCGACCTTGGCCTGGGCGCGTTCAAGCGACTTGTTCACCCAGGGGTGAATGATCGCCTCGCCCTCTTTCATACCGAGCTTGGACAGCATCCGGTCGAGCCGCTCCGAGCCGAAGATGCGCATCAGATCGTCTTCGAGCGAGAGGTAGAAGGAGCTGCGCCCCGGGTCGCCCTGACGACCGGACCGACCGCGCAACTGGTTGTCGATGCGGCGGCTCTCGTGGCGCTCGGTGGCCAGCACGAAGAGCCCGCCCGCGTCCTTGACCTTCTGCTCGTCGGCGGCGTGCTCCTCCTCGATCCGTGTCCGGATCTCCTCGGGATCGGCATCGGGGTTCGCGGCGATGGCCTCCATCACCTTGAAATCCACATTGCCGCCGAGCTTGATGTCGGTGCCGCGGCCGGCCATGTTTGTCGCAATGGTGATCGCGCCCAGCTTGCCCGCGTCGGCAACGATCTGCGCCTCCTGCTCGTGCTGGCGCGCGTTCAGCACATTGTGCTTCAGCCCCGCCTGGCTGAGAAGCTGCGACAGCATCTCGGATTTCTCGATCGAGGTGGTGCCCACCAGCACGGGCTGGCCCTTCTCGTGCGCCTCCTTGATCTCGTCGACGATGGCCGCGTATTTCTCCTGCGCGGTGCGGTAGACCTTGTCGTCGTCGTCGATCCGCGCGATGGGCCGGTTGGTCGGCACCTCGACCACGCCCAGCCCGTAGATTTCCATGAATTCCTCGGCCTCGGTGACCGCTGTGCCGGTCATGCCCGACAGTTTATCGTAAAGCCGGAAGTAGTTCTGGAAGGTCACCTGCGCCAGCGTCACGTTCTCGGGCTGGATGTCGCAGCCCTCCTTGGCCTCGATGGCCTGGTGCAGCCCGTCCGACAGCCGCCGGCCCAGCATCATGCGGCCGGTGAACTCGTCGATCAGCACCACCTGCCCGTCGCGGACGATATAGTCCTTGTCGCGGGTATAGAGCTTGTGCGCCCGCAGCCCCTGGTTCACATGGTGCACCACGGTGGTGCTTTCGGGGTCGTAAAGCGACTGGCCCTCGGGGAGAATCCCGCGCGCCAGAAGCATCTCTTCCAGCGCCTCGTTGCCCTCGTCGGTGAAGGTGACGTTGCGGGTCTTCTCGTCGAGCGTATAGGCATCGTCCGACAGTTCGGGGATCAGCTTGTCGATCGCCATATAGAGATCGGAACGGTCCTGCGACGGGCCCGAGATGATCAGCGGCGTCCGCGCCTCGTCGATCAGGATCGAGTCGACCTCATCGACGATTGCGAAGAAATGCCCGCGCTGCATCATCTGCGCGAGCTCGGATTTCATATTGTCGCGCAGATAGTCGAAGCCCAGCTCGTTATTCGTCGCGTAGGTGACATCGGCGGCATAGGCCTGCTTCTTCTCGGCCTCGCCCTGATGCGGATAGACCACGCCGGTGCTGAGCCCCAGCGCACCATAGACCTTGCTCATCCACTCCGCGTCACGCCGTGCGAGGTAATCGTTGACGGTGACGATATGCACGCCCTTGCCGGTCAGCGCGTTGAGATAGGCCGGAAAGGTCGCGACGAGGGTCTTGCCCTCGCCGGTCTTCATTTCCGAGATATTGCCCTGGTGCAGAAAGATCCCGCCCATCAGCTGCGTATCGAAGGCGCGCAGCCCCAGCGCCCGCTTGGCGCCCTCGCGGCAATTGGCAAAGGCCTCGGGCAGCAGGGTGTCGAGGCTCTCGCCCTCGGCGATGCGCGTCTTGAACTCTTCGGTCTTGGCGATCAGCCCGGCATCGTCGAGCTTTTCGAACTCCGGCTCCAGCGCGTTGATCTTGTCGACCAGCGGGCGCGTCGCCTTGATCTTGCGGTCGTTCGGCGTCCCGAACACCTTCCGCGCGATAGTTCCGATACCCAGCATGGCCTGCCCGTTCCTGTCTGACATTGTCGTGTTCTGTCGGTGGCATCCGCTTGCCCGCCTCGAACACAGCCCATATGACACAGGGGAACGACCGGCCTTGCAGAGCCTTTTGGCCATGTAAGGCTAGGGTCACAGAGTGTCAACGCCGCCCTCTGCGGGCGGCTTTCATCAAGGACCGGGAAAGGACCTGACAGATGCCGAAAACCCTCACCAAACTGACCGCGGTGGCCTTTGCGCTGGCAATGGCGCTGCCCGTTCAGGCCGAGGAAACGAGCCTCGACACCGTCGTGGCCACGGTCAACGGGCAGGACATCACGCTGGGCAATATGCTGGTGATCCGTGCGCAGCTTCCCGAGCAGTATCAGCAGCTCGGCGACGATGTGCTCTGGGACGGGATTCTCGATCAGCTCGTGCAGCAAACCGTTCTGTCGCAAGACGAAAAGGCCCAGGAGACCAAGCGCGTGACGCTCTCGCTCGAGAACGAGCGCCGCTCGCTTCTGGCCGCCGAGGTGATCAAATCCGTCGCCGATGCGGCGCTGACCGACGACGCGATCCAGGCCGCCTATGATGCGGAATACATGGGCGCGGAGCTGGGTCAGGAATACAACGCCTCTCACATTCTCGTGGAAACCGAGGACGAGGCCAAGGCGCTGGTCGAAGAGCTGAACGGCGGCGCAGATTTCGCCGAGCTGGCGAAGGAAAAATCCACCGGCCCCTCCGGCCCCAATGGCGGCGAACTGGGCTGGTTCGGCCCCGGCATGATGGTGGCGCCCTTCGAAGAGGCGGTGAAGACGCTGGAGGTCGGCCAGATCTCGGCACCGGTACAGACCCAGTTCGGCTGGCATGTGGTCAAACTCAACGACATGCGCAGCAAAGAGGCTCCGGCTCTTGACAGCGTGCGCGGAGAGATCGAATTGAAGCTGCAGCAAGAGGCCGTTCAGGGCTATATCGACGACAAGCTCGCCGCGGCCGACGTGACCCGCATGGACAAATCCGAGACCGACGTCTCGGTGCTGTCCAACATGCAGCTTCTGGAGGACTAAGTGGCCAAGATCACATCTGTTTCACCCCTCGCGCCCAGCTCTTTCCCGGATCTTCCGGTGATCGGCGGGGTCCGCTTTGCCTCTGTCGCGGCGGGGGTCCGATACGCGGGGCGCACGGATGTGATGCTGGCACTTCTGGCACCGGGCAGCACCGTGGCCGGGGTGTTCACCCGTTCGGCCACCCGCTCGGCCAATGTGCTGGACTGCCAGGCCAAGATCGGCGCCGACAGCGATGCCGGCGCCGCGATCATCGTGAACTCGGGCAATTCCAACGCCTTCACCGGCAAGGCCGGCGACGGCTCGGTCGCGGCGATCTGCGCGGCGGTCGCCAAGGCCGCGGATCTGCCCGAGACGCGCGTCTTTACCAGCTCCACCGGGGTGATCGGCGAACGTCTGCCGCATGACCGCATCATCGCCAAGGTCGGCGAGCTGATGGGCGCGCTGGACGACGCCAAGGCCGCCGAGGCCGCCCGCGCCATCATGACCACCGACACCTTCCCCAAAGGCGCCTGCGCCACCGTGACGCTGCCTGGCGGCACGGTGAAGATCGCGGGCTTCGCCAAGGGCTCGGGCATGATCGCACCGGATATGGCGACGATGCTGGTCTATCTCTTCACCGATGCAAAGATCTCCCGCGCCGACCTTCAGGCGCTGGTGAGCGGCATCAACGCCCGCACCTTCAACTGCATCACCGTAGACAGCGACACCTCGACCTCGGACACGCTGCTGATGGGCGCCACCGGCGCCTCGGGCGTCGCGGTCACGACCGCCGACACCGCCTTTGCCGAGGCATTGGAAGGCGTGTTCCTCGATCTCGCCCACCAGGTGGTGAAGGACGGCGAGGGTGCCACGAAATTCGTCACCGTGAACGTGACCGGCGCCGCCTCCGATGCCGATGCCCGCACCCATGCGCTGGCCATCGCCAACTCGCCGCTGGTCAAGACCGCCATCGCCGGCGAAGATCCGAACTGGGGCCGAATCGTCATGGCAGTGGGCAAATCCGGTGCCGCCGCCGACCGCGACGCGCTGAGCATCCGCTTCGGCGATGTGCTGGTGGCGGAGAACGGCTGGGTCGCGCCCTCCTACAAGGAAGAGGACGGCGCCGCGCTGATGAAGGAACAGGACATCACCATCGGCGTGGACATCGGGCTCGGCACCGGCAAAGCCACCGTCTGGACCTGCGATCTCACCCACGGCTACATCAGCATCAACGCCGATTACCGCTCCTGACCCGGCCTTTCATCTTTCTCCAAATACTCAAAATGGCGAGGGGCCTGCCCCTCGCCTCCCCCCTTTCCGCCAGAGCCGCGCCATGTCCAAGATCGTCCTCGTCTCCGCCGTTGCCCTGATCGACCCCGATGGCCGCGTGCTGCTCGCGCAGCGGCCCGAAGGCAAGAGCATGGCCGGGCTCTGGGAATTTCCCGGCGGCAAGGTCGAACCGGGCGAGTCCCCCGAGGTCGCGCTCATCCGCGAGCTTCAGGAAGAGCTGGGCATCGACACCTGGGAAAGCTGCCTTGCGCCGCTGACCTTCGCCTCGCACAGCTACGAGTCCTTCCATCTTCTGATGCCGCTCTTTGCCTGCCGCAAATGGCAGGGTACGCCGCAATCCAGGGAAGGCCAGGCGCTGAAATGGGTTCACGCGCGCGATCTGCGCGATTACCCCATGCCGCCGGCCGATATTCCCCTGATCCCGATCCTGCGCGATTGGCTCTAAACATCGGAATGTCCAGAAAAAACGTTCCCCACGGGCCGAAATGCTGCGACTGCGAGATAAATTGCCTAACATTGTGACGATTGTGCGGCAAGTTTTTCTGGTTTCGTTAACGATTCGGCAGTATTTAAGAAGCTGTCGCTCACCTTGGGGGAATACGAAACAATGTTGCGCACCATCATCTTGGGCAGCTGTGTCTCGGTTCAGGGAATCTTTGAGAAGAAACTGCCGGACGGCCGTATTTCGGTGCGCGTCGGAACGCAGGTCTACACCGGGACGCCCGTCGCCGCCTGACCTCGGCACTGCCATACGGAAGACCCGCTTCGCCACGCGAAGCAAAAAGGGGAGGCAAACGCCTCCCCTTCTTCTTTTTCCATGTCCCGAACGGGGAAGGATCAGAGCGACCGCTCGATCTCTTCCCGCTCGAAGATCTCGATGACATCGCCGGGGCGGATGTCGTCGTAGTTCTCGAAGGCCATGCCGCATTCCTGACCGGACTGCACCTCGGCCACCTCGTCCTTGAAGCGCTTGAGCGTCTTCAGCGTGCCCTCGTGGATCACCACATCGTCGCGCAGCAGACGCACGCCCGCCGACCGGCGTGCCACGCCTTCGGTGACCAGGCAGCCCGCGACCTTGCCCACACCGGAGACCTTGAAGACCTCCTTGATCTGGGCATAGCCGATGAAGTTCTCGCGGATCTCGGCCGACAGCAGGCCCGAGGCCGCCGCTTTCACGTCGTCCACCAGATCGTAGATCACCGAGTAATAGCGGATCTCCACACCTTTCTGGTTGGCCGCGTTCCGCGCCGGCGCGTTGGCCCGCACGTTGAAGCCGATCACCGGCGCGCCCGAGGCTTCGGCCAGGCCGATATCCGTCTCGGTGATGGCGCCGACGCCCGAATGCAGCACGCGCACGCGCACCTCTTCGTTGCCGATCTTCTCCATCGCCTGAACGATGGCCTCGGCAGAGCCCTGCACATCCGCTTTCACCAGAATCGGCAGCTCGGAGACGTTCTCGTCGTCCTTGGCCTTCTTCATGAGCTGCTCGAGGGTCGTCGCGGCACCGGCGGCAGCGCGCTTCTCCTTGGCGAGATTCTCACGATATTCGGCGATTTCGCGGGCCTGCGCCTCGGTCTCGGTCACGTTCAGAACATCGCCCGCCTCGGGCGTGCCGTTGAGGCCAAGCACCTCGACCGGCACCGACGGACCCGCTTCCTTCACGCGCTCGCCCTTGTCGTTCACCAGCGCACGGACCTTGCCGTACTGCTCGCCCACGACAAAGATGTCGCCCTGCTTCAGCGTGCCGTTCTGGATCAGAACCGTCGCGACCGGGCCACGGCCCACGTCGAGCTGCGCCTCGATCACGGCGCCTTCGGCGGCGCGGTCGGGGTTTGCTTTCAGCTCCAGCAGTTCCGCCTGAAGCGCGATCGCGTCGAGCAGCTCATCGAGACCCTGGCCGGTATGGGCCGAAACCTCGACATCCTGCACCTCGCCCGACATCTGCTCCACGACAACCTCGTGCTGAAGCAGATCGGTGCGCACCTTGGTCGGGTTCGCCGACGGCTTGTCGATCTTGTTGATCGCCACGATCATCGGAACGCCGGCAGCCTTGGCGTGGTTGATGGCCTCGACGGTCTGCGGCATCACCGCGTCATCCGCCGCCACAACCAGCACGACGATGTCCGTCACCTGAGCCCCGCGCGAACGCATCGAGGTAAAGGCGGCGTGGCCCGGCGTGTCGAGGAAGGTCAGCACGTCGCCGTTCTTCGTCGTCACCTGATAGGCGCCGATATGCTGGGTGATGCCGCCGGCTTCGCCCGCGGTCACATTGGCCTGACGGATCTTGTCGAGCAGCGAGGTCTTGCCGTGGTCGACGTGGCCCATGATCGTGATGACCGGGGGACGCGACTTGAGATCTTCCGGCTTGTCTTCTTCGGTCTTGATCACGTCCTCCACGTCCGCGTCGGAGACGCGGGTCACGCGGTGGCCGAATTCCTCGATGATCAACTCGGCGGTGTCGGCGTCGATCGACTGGTTCTGGGTCGCCATGATGCCGTTCTGCATCAGCGCCTTGACCACGTCGGCCACACGCTCGGCCATCCGGTTGGCAAGCTCTGCCACCGTGATCGCCTCGGGAAGCTGCACGTCGCGCACGACCTTTTCGCGGCTCTGGGCGCCGCCCATGGCTTTCTGACGCGCACGCTCCTGCTTGCGCTTCATCGCCGCCATGGATTTCTGACGTCCGCCTTCGCCGCCCAGCGCCTGGTTCAGCGTCAGCTTGCCGGACCGGCGGTTGCCGTCGTCGCGGCCACGGGTCGACCGGCCACGCTCTTCGCGTTCGCGGTCGGCCTTGCGCTGCTGCGGCTGTGCCGCCGCCGCGGGTTTCGCGGTGCTGCGGGCCTGGGCACCGGCGGCTGCTGCGCCGGTCTCGGCCTTGGGAGCTGCTGCAGCGGCCTCGGCCTTCTTCGCGGCCTCGGCGGCTTCGCGGGCCTTGCGCTCTTCTTCCTCGGCTTTCGCCTTGGCGCGCTCTTCGGCCTCGCGCTGCTCGCGCTCTTTCTGTTCCTTTTCGGCGCGCTGGCGCGCACGCTCTTCGGCGCGCGCCTTTTCCTCGGCCTCACGCTGCGCCTGTTCCTCGGCCTCGCGGGCCTTGGCGGCTTGTAACGCCTTGAGACGGCGCTCCATCTCGGCATCGGAGATCCCCGCCGGGCGTTTGCCACCCGACCCGCCAGGCAGGCCGCCCGCGCCCTTGGCGCCGCCCGCACCGGGCTTGGGCACCACAACGCGCTTGCGCTTGGTTTCCACCACGACATTCTTGGTGCGCCCGTGGCTGAAGCTCTGCTTCACCGATCCCGACCGGGGACCGCCGCCACGCACACCCAAAGTCTTTTTGCCGTCGTTATCGCTCATTCAGCTCTCTTATCCTTTCCGGCGACCCCTGCCGCCTCCGGCGGCTTTCGCCGCCCCGGCAGCCCCTGCTGCCGTCTTCGCGTCGGCCCGTCCGACGCGCAGGCCCTTCAACCGTTGGGCTTCCTCTACAACACGTTTCGTGAGTCCACCAGCGCCAAGCGCGGCATGTATCACCTTTTCCCGGCCAAAGGCCAGACCCAGCTCGTCCGCGGTGAGCCAGCCGATATAGCTGCCCCAGGGCGGGGTGGACAGTTTCGACTTCCCGCGCGTCGAGCCATCCTCGGCCTGGATCAGCACATCCGCATCCTCGCGGCCCAGCCAGTCCTTGACCTTTTCATAGCCCGACACCGCCCCGCCCGACTTGCGGGCAAGGCTGATGAGCTCAACCACCCGGCGCGCCAGCATCCGCTCGATGAGCCCGGGAAGATCCTCGGGCACCGTGACCGGCTGCCGCGCCGCCCGGGCAAAGAGCCCCTTGGCCGCCGCCGTCTCGAGCGCCGCCCGGTCGGACGACACCCAGATGCCACGCCCCGGCAGCTTACCCGCGAGATCCGGCACAACCTGGCTTTCCGGCCCGACCACAAAGCGGATCAGACCGGAGGCCGGCTGGCTCTCGCCCGTGACGATGCAGCGCCGCTCCGGCCCGTCGGCCCGGTCCTTATCCTGGCCGCCCCGGCTCATGCGCTCAGACCTCTTCCTCGGCCTCGGTTTCGCCGTCGTCCTCGCCCTCTTCGGCCTCTGCTTCCAGATCGGCGGGGTCAACCCAGCCCAGCAGGACGCGCGCGGTCATGATGAGGTTTTGCGCCTCGGCAAGATCGACATCGAATTTCTCGAGCAGCCCGTCGTCCTTGACGCGCTCGCCGCCGTCGGTCGTCCAGCCGCCGGCGAGTTCCCAGTCGGCGCAGGTGGCGAAATCTTCCAGCGTCTTGATGCCGTCTTCCGCCAGCGCCTCCACCATTTGGGGTGTCAGGCCGTCGAATTCAATGAGGCTGTCCTCGGCGCCCAGCTCGCGGGCGTGTTCCAGCGCCTTGCGGGCCTGCTCTTCGAGGAATTCGCGGGCGCGGGTCTGAAGCTCCTGCGCGGTGCCCTCGTCGACCCCGTCGATGACCAGAAGCTCATCGAGATCCACATAGGCCACTTCCTCGAGATTGGTGAAGCCCTCGGCGACCAGAAGCTGGGCAAAGAACTCATCCAGATCCAGCGTGTCCATGAAGAGCTGCGTGCGCTCCTCGAATTCCTTCTGGCGGCGCTTGGACTCTTCCTCTTCGGTCATGATGTCGATGTCGAGCCCGGTCAGCTGCGATGCCAGACGCACGTTCTGGCCGCGGCGGCCGATGGCCAGCGACAGCTGCTCGTCGGGCACCACCACCTCGATGCGCTCGGCATCCTCGTCGAGCACCACCTTGGAGACCTCGGCGGGCTGGAGCGCGTTCACCAGGAAGGTCGGCACGTCCTCGTTCCACGGGATGATGTCGATCTTTTCGCCCTGAAGCTCGTTCACAACCGCCTGCACGCGGCTGCCGCGCATCCCGACGCAGGCGCCCACCGGGTCGATGGAGCCGTCATAGGAGATGACGGCGATCTTGGCGCGCGAACCGGGGTCGCGGGCCACGGCCTTGATCTCAATGATGCCGTCGTAGATCTCGGGCACTTCCATCTTGAAGAGCTCGGCCATGAATTCCGGCGCGGTGCGCGACAGGAAGATCTGCGGGCCGCGGGCCTCGCGGCGCACGTCCTTGATGTAGCAGCGGATCCGGTCGCCGGGGCGATAGCTTTCGCGGCCGATCTTCTCGTTGCGGCGCAGGATGGCTTCGCCACGGCCCACATCGACGATGACGTTGCCGTATTCCTCGCGCTTGACGGTGCCGTTGATGATGGTGCCGTTGCGGTCCTTGAACTCGTCATACTGACGGTCGCGTTCCGCCTCGCGGACCTTTTGCAGGATCACCTGCTTGGCCGATTGCGCGGCGATCCGGCCCATGTCGACCGGCGGCACCTCTTCGATATACTGGTCGCCCACCTTCGGGTCGGCCATGTACTGCTTGGCCTGTTCGACGGTGAATTCGGCCTGGTAGTTCTCCAGCTCCTCGTCCTCGACCACGGTGCGCACGCGGGTAAAGGTCGCCCGGCCGGTCTTGCGGTCGATCTTCACGCGGATGTCCATCTCCGAGCCGTAGCGGCTCTTGGCGGCACGGGCGAGGCTCTCTTCCATCGCCTCGATCACGAGGCTGGGGTCGATCATCTTCTCGCGCGCCACGGCCTCGGCGGTCTGCAGAAGCTCAAGCTGGTTGGCAGAGGTGATTGCCATGGTCGTCTTACTCCTCCTGAGCGGCCGCGTCGTCGGCCTGGATTTCGTCGAATTGGGTTTCGTCCACGGGCTTGGCCTTGCGGGCGCGCAGCATGTCGCGGATCAGGTCGTCGGTGAGGATCAGCTTGGCATCGCTGAGCCAGTCGAATTGCAGGCCGATGGTCTGTTCCTCGCCACCGTCCTCGATGTTGAGCAGCACCTCGCCGTCTTCCACGCCGGCGAGCACACCGCGCCAGCGCTTGCGGCCGTCGATCATCTCCTGCGTCTCGATCTTGACCTCATAGCCTTCGAAGGTCTCGAAATCCTTGAGCCGGGTCAGCGGCCGGTCGATGCCGGGGCTCGACACCTCGAGCACATAGGCGTCGAGGATCGGATCCTCGACATCGAGCACGGCGGAGACGGCGGTGGAAATCTCGGCGCACTCATCGACCTCGATCCCGCCTTCGGGACGTTCGGCCATGATCTGCAGCGTGGCGGTCTTGCCGCTCATGAGCCGGATGCGCACGAGTTCGAACCCCATGTCCTCGATGACGGGGGTCAGGATCTCGGCGAGGCGCCGGTCGAGGGCGGATTTGGCGATCAGGTCGGTCATGTTGTCCGGGTCCGATGCGTGAAACAAAAAAACGGGCGCGCGGCCCGTCGATCTTTCCCGGTGGAGCTTCGGAGAAGAGCCCGACGCGCCGCTGTTGAGGGGCATATACGCCTCGCGATTCGATTCCGCAAGGGGGGCGTTTTGCCGGGCAGGGGCCGGAAGGCGCGCCCGGCCGCAGGGGCGCGTCCTTTTTGCGTATTTGGAAAGAGAAGAAGGGGGCTGGGGGGATGACGGGACAGTTCAGCCGAACCGGCCCGAACGCTCCAGCACCTCGATCTGATAGCCGTCGGGGTCGGCCACGAAGAAGAACCTCGCCACCACCTCGCCCGCCGGCGCGAACTCCACCAGTTTGCGCGGGTTGAGTCCCTCGGCCTCGAACCGGGCGTGTTCGGCTTCCAGATCCGCGACCGAGACGGCGAAATGGCCGTAGCCGTCGCCCAGATCATAGGGGTCGGTGCGGCCCTTGTTCACCGTCAGCTCCAGCTCGAAGCCGCTTTCAAGGTTCGACAGGTAGATCAGCGTGAACTCGGGGAAGTCCAGCCTGTCGGCGATCTTCAGCCCGAAGGCGGTCTCGTAGAAGGCGACCGAGCGCGCCTCGTCGCGCACGCGGATCATGCTGTGAATGGCTTTGGCCACGGGGTGTCTCCTTGTCCTGCCGCGCCATCGGGATGCGTTGCCGAGGCGCGGGTGGCCCGCTATAGGGCTGGAAACCGGATCGCACGAGGAGAGACAGATGTCCAACGCACAGCTCGAAGCCGCCATCGAAGCCGCCTGGGAGGCGCGCGACACCATCACCCCCTCGACCGGAGGTGAAACCCGCGAAGCCATCGAGGACACGCTGAACGCGCTCGACAGCGGCAAGCTGCGCGTCGCCGAAAAGCAGGACGACGGCAACTGGCATGTGAACCAATGGGCCAAGAAGGCGGTGCTGCTGGGCTTCCGCATCAAGGATATGGAAATCCAGGACAACGGCCCGCAGGGCGGCGGCTGGTGGGACAAGGTCGACAGCAAGTTCAAGGGCTGGGGCGAGAACACCTGGCGGGATGCCGGCTTCCGCGCCGTGCCGAACTGCGTCGTCCGCAAATCGGCCTATATCGCGCCCGGCGTGGTGCTGATGCCGTCCTTCGTGAACCTCGGTGCCTATGTGGACACGGGCACCATGGTCGATACCTGGGCCACCGTGGGCTCCTGCGCGCAGATCGGCAAGGGCGTGCACCTGTCGGGCGGCGTCGGCATCGGCGGCGTGCTGGAACCGCTACAGGCCGGCCCGGTGATCATCGAGGACAACTGCTTTATCGGCGCCCGCTCCGAGGTGGTCGAGGGCTGCATCATCCGCGAAGGCTCGGTGCTGGGCATGGGCGTGTTCATCGGCCAGTCGACCAAGATCGTCGACCGCGAGACCGGCGAAGTGATGTATGGCGAAGTGCCGCCCTATTCGGTGGTGGTCGCGGGCTCGATGCCGTCGAAGAACGGTGTGAGCCTCTACTGCGCGGTGATCGTGAAGCGCGTCGATGAAAAGACCCGTTCCAAGACCGGCATCAACGAGCTGCTGCGCGACTGATCCTCGCAACAGACCCTTGCCTGGCGGCCCGCCCTCCGGTTTCGGAGTGGCGGGCCGTTCCGTCTCTGGCGCATCCCGGCGCCCGGTCCCGGGGAGAAAACCGCAGGCTGGACCCCTTCGAAACGGGGTGGGCCCCTAATCGCAGAACAGGCCCAGAAAGCAGCTCTCGCGAAGCTGGATCTCGGTGACGAAGGGCGCGCCGAAATCCGGCTCCTCGTCGAGAAACACCACCACCGGGATCACATGGCTCGCCTCGCGCCCGTCTTCCGACAGCCGGCCGCTGGTCGAGAGGATCTTTTGCGCTCGGATGCGGAAGACAAAGGAATGCCCCGCCATCGCGGCGCGCACCATCTCTTCCATGCCCTTCATCTGCTCCGCGTCCGGCGCCGCCTCGCGTCCGGTCGTCATCTCGCTGAAATCGAAGCTCACCCGCAGACGGTCGTCGCCGATGCGCTCGAACCGGGCCCCGCGCGTCGGCGCGAAATCCCCCTGATCGAGCCCGTCCGGCGCCTCGGAGTCGAGCAAGCTGTCGATGCTGGCCGACCCGTGCGTCACACAGGTGAAGAGGCTTTCGGTCAGCGTGGTCTCGCCCCCCGGGCAGGCGGCCTCGGCGCTCTTGCCCATCATGTCGAAGAGCTGCCGGGCGAACCGCATCTCGAACCGGCCCTGCATGGTCTCGCCATCGCTGAAATCCATCGAAATATCGGCGTCGAGACACCCCGAGAGCCCAAGGCACAGCATCAGCGCAGGCAGCAATTTCATACGGAAATACCCTCCGAAAACACCGCAATGGTTGCATCTTATGCCAAACCAGACAAGCATAGAGGGTGCGCCCTGACAGCGCGGCTTGACAGCGCCCCGGCCCTGCCCCATCTCGCCCGGAGCCACGGGAGACGGAACCATGTCGGGAAAGAAGCCATCGAAACAGCGGGTCTATACCCTGGTGGTGGAGGTCGGCCGCAAGGTGGGCGACGGGCTGCCCGACGGCGCCACCGGCGCCTCGCTGATGTGTTACGCCTCGGGCGTGGACGAGGCCGAGGCGGTGCGCGAGACCGTGGCGATTCTGAAGCAGGCCGATATGGCGCCGCTCGACGTGACAGGCTACGGCACCGAAGAGGAGCGCCGGGCGCAAGGGCACGAGATCGAAGCGGACGAGGCGGCGCTGATGGCCCGCGCTCTGGAAGAGAACGCGGTGATCGTGGCGCAGGTCACCCCCTTCTTCGGCGACGACTAGGCCCGGTTCAGGCGGCCCGGGCCTCGGCAAGCGTGATCGCCTCGAACGGCCGCAGCACCTGATAACCGGCGCGATGCTGTTCGGGCAGCAGCCCGGCCCGGCACTCCGCCAGAAGCGAGGCCGAAAGCCGGTCGCGGTCGCGGCGCAGCCGCCCGACATAGAGGCTTTCCAGTGCGGCGCCCGCGGCGATGAAGGCATCGTGCGAGGGCAGCAGAAGATTGTGGTAGCGCAGGGTCAGCAGCCCCTCCTCCTGCACCGCCGCAAAGCCGTTCACCAGGCTGAGCGCGGGCACCAGAACCGCCTCGCGGCCAAAGGTATATTCGACCTCGGAGCCGCCGATCACCAGCCGCTGGAACGGCGCCACCACGACATCGCGCTTGAGCCCCAGATAAGGCGCGCGCAGCCGCACGGGGCGGAACGAGCCCAGCGCCGGCACCACCCGGCTGACCCGGTGCAGCACCGGCACCAGCCCGCTGTTCCGCGTATGGACCGTGTCGCCGCAGCGCAGATCCTTGAGGCAGCGATAGCCCCCGGACGTCGCCACCGGCACATTGCCGGTGAGCGAGGGCATCGGCCCCACCGGCTCGATCTCGTCCGACACCGCGAAGAACACCAGATCCGGATCGGTCTGGCAAAGCTGCGGCCGGCGCGTCATCGTGAAGATGTCCTCCAGCACCAGCGGCGGCGGCGGCGGAGTCACCCGCATCGCCACCTTGTCGCTGTCGGGCCGTTCCAGCGCCAGCCGCCCCCAGCGGCGCGTGGAATCCCAGCTGAAGGTCAGGCGCAGCACATCGGTCCGGGCATCGGCGGGATAATCGAGCAGCGTGTGAAACACCTCGGTCCCCTGGCTCATCACCAGCACGATGCTGCCGCCGGGCAACGCCTGTAGCGACAGCGCCCCCGGCCAGGGATGGCTGCGCTCGTAAGACAGCAGGGTCTGCGGCCGGCCCTCCGCCGAGAGCCGCGTTTCGATCAGCAGCGAGCCCCGCGCCAGAAGCTGGTCGCGCGGGCGCAGCGCGGCGTCGAAAACGGCTTCGTCGGTCCAGCGGCGCTCTTCTCCGGCAATGGCGATCCAGCTCATGGCGCCCTCCGCGCCTGCGCAACGGCCAGTCGCCGCCGCAAGACCGCCGATCCTCTGGATGACATGCCCATACCCACCTCGCTTTCCGCGCGGGGCAACTCGGGCGGTTTCGGGACCGGTGCTGGCGACGCGGCCGTACCGCGCCTGCCTGTCGTTCTGTCCTGGGCCTGCCCGCCTGCCATGGCGATTTTTCTTTGTTTCCCCGTTTGATACCACGCCACGGCCATGCCCGTTAAGAGGCCCCGGCGCAACGCGCGACGCCAAACCGGAAAATTTGCGCCATTTTCGCAACATTTGCCCTTCGCCGCGCGGCGCGGTAGCCATCGCATCAGACATTCCGGAGACCGAGACCCGATGACCGCAATCGATGCCGTAACACTGACCGCCGACCTGATCCGCTGCCCTTCGGTGACGCCGGAGGAGGGCGGCGCGCTGGTGCTGCTGCAAGCGCTGCTCGAAGGGGCCGGGTTTTCCTGCACGCGCGTCGATCGCGGCGGGGTCGCCAACCTCTTCGCGCGCTGGGGCGACAAGGGCCATGCCAAAACCTTCGGCTTCAACGGCCACACCGATGTGGTGCCGGTCGGCGACGCGGCAGCCTGGAGCGTCGATCCCTTCGGCGCCGAGATCCGCGACGGGATCATGTACGGGCGCGGCGCCACCGACATGAAATCCGGCGTTGCGGCCTTTGCCGCCGCGGCGGTGGATTTCGTCACCGACACGCCGCCCGACGGCGCGGTGGTGCTGGCGATCACCGGCGACGAAGAGGGCGACGCGGTGGATGGCACCGTGGCGCTGCTCGACTGGATGGCCGCCGAAGGCGAGTGCATGTCGGTCTGCATCGTGGGCGAACCCACCTGCCCCAACGAAATGGGCGACATGATCAAGATCGGACGGCGCGGCTCGATGAACGCCTGGTTCACCGTCACCGGGCGGCAGGGCCATTCCGCCTATCCGCATCTCGCGCTGAACCCGATGCCCGCGATGGCCCGGCTGATGGACCGGCTGGCCTCGCGCAAGCTCGACGCGGGCACCGCGCATTTCGACCCCTCGACGCTGGCGGTGGCGACCATCGACACCGGAAACTCCGCCACCAACGTGATCCCGGCCCAGACGCGCGGCGCGGTGAACATCCGCTTCAACGACACCCATACCGGTGCCGCGCTCAGCGCCTGGCTCAAGGAAGAGGTGGCCCGGGTGGATGCCGAATTCGGCACCACCACCGAGATGAAGATCAAGATTTCCGGAGAGAGCTTTCTCACCCCGCCGGGCGCGCTGTCCGATCTCGTCTCCGGCGCGGTCAAGGCCGAGACCGGACGCCAGCCCGAGCTGTCGACCACCGGCGGCACCTCGGATGCGCGCTTCATCAAGGACCACTGCCCGGTGGTGGAATTCGGCCTGGTGGGCAAGACGCTGCACCAGGTCGATGAAAACGTGCCGGTTGCGCAGATCGGCCAGCTCAAGGCGATCTATACCCGGATCCTGAAAGACTATTTCGCGGGCTGAGGCGCCGGGGCCACCTGTCGCAGTGCGGGGGCCGGCTTTGCGGTTTTCCCCGGCGGCGATTCAGGACAGTCTGCACCGGACCTATCCGAACAGGAGAACACCATGGCCGATCTGACTTGCGACGTGGCGGTGATCGGGGCCGGCTCCGCCGGGATCAACGCCGAACGCACCGCCCGCAAACACGGGGCGACGACGCTGCTCATCGACCCGGAATTCGCCGGCACGACCTGTGCCACCGTTGGCTGCATGCCCTCGAAACTGCTGATCGCCGCCGGGCGCGCCGCCCACAAGGCGCGCCACGCGGACATGTTCGGCGTTCATGCCGGAGAGGTCACCGTCGATGGCCCGGCGGTGATGACGCGGGTGCGCGAGGGGCGCGACCGCTTTGCCGGCGGGGTGCGCGCGGGCTTTGCGCGGCTGCCCGACGGGGTGCGCGTGAAGGCGCGGGCGCAGTTCACGGGCCCCACCACGCTGGAGCTGGACGACGGGCGCAGCGTTTCGGCCCGCGCGGTGGTGATCGCCACCGGCTCCTCGCCCATGGTGCCCGGCCCGTTCCGCGCGTTGGGGGATCTGGCGCTAACCAACGAGACCGTCTTCGAGATGGAGGATCTGCCGGAGAGCCTTGCGGTGATCGGCGCCGGGGTGATCGGGCTGGAACTGGCGCAGGCCATGGCCCGTCTGGGCGTAAGGGTCGCCGTCTTCGACCAGCAGGACCACATGGCGCAGGTGCGCATCGACGCGGTTCACGAGGCGATGAAAGAGGCACTGTCGCGCGAGATGCCGCTGCATCTGGGCACCACGCCGGTGCCCACGGTCGAGAACGGCAAGGTGCGCATCGACTGGGACGGCCAGACCGAGCTGTTCGACAGGGTGCTGGTGGCCACCGGGCGCCCACCCAACCTCAAGGGGCTGAACCTCGAAGCGACGGGGCTGGCCCTGAACGAACGCGGCATGCCCGAGGTCTCCTTCGAGACGATGCAATGCGGCGATGCGCCGATCTTCCTGCCCGGCGACGTCAACGCGCAGCGCCCCGTGCTGCACGAGGCGGCCGACGAGGGGATCATCGCCGGGCGCAACGCGGCGACCTTCCCAAAGGTCACGCCCTCGCCGCGCATGACCCCGCTCACCGTCACCTTCACCGAACCGCCGCTGGTCTCGGTCGGCGCCGGGCCCGACGAAAGCGCCCTTACCGGCTATTCCGATTTCGCCACGCAGGCGCGCGCCCGGGTCGATGGCGAGGCCTTCGGCACCGTCGCGCTTTATGCGGCCTCCGACGGGCGGCTGACGGGCGCGGATCTTTTCTGCCCCGGCGCCGATCACATGGGGCATATGCTGGCCTGGGCGGTGCAGCAGGGGCTGACCGCCTGCGATCTGCTCGACATGCCCTATTACCACCCGACGCTCGAAGAGGGGTTGCGCGACGCGCTGAAGGCGATCTGCAAGGAGACCGCGGCGGGCTGAGCCCGCCGTCGCCCGCCCCCAAGGCGCCGCCTCTCACAAAGGCGGCGATTGCAGAGAATCGCCATGACGGCGCCGCGGGGGCGTGCTAGCTCAGAGCCATGAGCAAACTGCCGACAAAACCGGACATCCTCGACTGGATCGCCGCGAACCCGACCCTCACCTCGAAGCGCGACATCGCCAAGGCCTTCGGGGTCAAGGGCGCCGCGCGGATCGACCTCAAGCGCCTGCTGAAAGAGCTTGAGCACGAGGGGCATCTGGAAAAGCGCCACAAGACCTATCGCGATCCCGACCGGCTGCCGCCGGTGAGCGTGTTGCAGATGAAGGCGCCGGACGAGAACGGCGATCTCTTTGCGCAGCCGCTGGAATGGCATGGCGAGGGGGTGGAGCCGACCGTGCTCTACGTGCCCCGCGCCACCGACCCGGCACTGGGCGAGGGCGACCGGATTCTGGCGCGGCTTCAGGTCGTTCACGAGGCCGATCACAATTACGAAGCGCGGCTGATCCGCCGCATCGGCCTGAGCCCGCGCAAGGTGGTGGGGATCTTCCGCAAGGGCGCCGAGGGCGGGCGCATCCTGCCCATCGACAAGGGCGCCGACAAGGAATGGATCGTGGCGCCCGATGCCACCCATGGTGCCAAGGACGGCGAACTGGTCGAGGCCGAGCAGGCCGGGCCGCGCGCCGCCCGCATGGGGCTGCCGAAAGCCCGCATCGTGCTGCGGCTGGGCGACCCGTCGGAGCCCAAAGCGGTGTCGCTCATCGCCATCCACCAGCACGGCATTCCCGACGATTTCCCGCCCGAGGTGCTGGCCGAGGCGGACGCGATGAAGCCTGCGGGACTCAAGGGCCGGACCGATCTGCGCGAGCTGCCGCTGGTCACCATCGACCCGGCGGATGCCCGCGACCACGACGACGCCTGTTTCGCCGAGCCCGACGAAGACCCGAAAAACGAGGGCGGCCATGTGATCTGGGTCGCCATCGCCGATGTGGCGCATTACGTGACCCCCGGCTCGGCGCTCGACCGCGAGGCGAAGAAGCGCGGGAACTCGTCCTATTTCCCCGACCGCGTGGTGCCGATGCTGCCCGACCGGCTGTCGGGCGATCTCTGCTCGCTGCACGAAGGCGTGCCGCGTGCCTGTCTCGCTGTGCGCATGGTGGTGGATTCCGAGGGCAACAAGAAGTCGCACCGATTTGTGCGCGGGCTCATGCGCTCGCCCGCCTCGCTGAACTACCGCGAGGTGCAGGCGGCCTTCGACGGCGAACCCAATGACAAGACCGGGCCGCTGCTCGACCCGGTGATCAAACCACTTTACACCGCCTATGCCGCGCTGAAAGCCGCGCGCGACCGGCGCCAGCCGCTGGATCTCGACCTGCCAGAGCGCAAGGTGGTGCTGGACGAAGAGGGCAAGGTCACCTCGGTGAACTTCGTCGACCGGCTCGATGCACACCGGCTGATCGAGGAATTCATGATCCTCGCCAATGTCAGCGCCGCCGAAACGCTGATCGCCAAGAAGGTGCCGCTGCTCTTCCGGGTTCACGAAGAGCCGCCCGCCGACAAGCTCGAAAGCCTGCGCGAGACCGCCGATGCCGCCGGGCTGACGTTGGCCAAGGGGCAGGTGCTGAAGACCGCGCATCTCAACAAGCTGCTGCACGACGCGGCAGGGCGCGAAGAGGCGGAGCTGATCAACCTCGCGACGCTGCGCAGCATGACCCAGGCCTATTACTCGCCGAAGAATTTCGGCCATTTCGGACTCGCGCTGCAAAACTACGCGCATTTCACCTCGCCGATCCGGCGTTATTCCGACCTCATCGTGCATCGCGGGCTGATCACCGCGCATGGCTGGGGCGATGACGGGCTTTCCGAGCAGGAAATCGAGCGGCTGGAACAGATCGGGCAGCACATCTCCGACACCGAGCGCCGCAGCATGATGGCCGAGCGCGACACCAACGACCGCTATCTCGCCGCATACTTGAGCGACCGGATCGGCGCGGAATTCGGCGGGCGGATCAGCGGCATCGCCAAGTTCGGGGTGTTCGTGAAGCTCGACGAGACCGGGGCGGACGGGCTGGTGCCGATCCGCAGTCTCGGCAACGAATATTTCCATTTCGACCGCGAGGCGGGCACGCTGATGGGGGCCGATACCGGCATCGTCATCGGACTGGGCCAGCGGGTGCGGGTGAAACTGACCGAGGCGGCGCCGGTGACCGGCGGCATCGGGCTGGAGATCCTCGAGCTGGAGGATGCCGAGCTGCCGCAGGGCCGCGGCACCGGGCGCCCGTCGCGCGGACGCCGGCCCGGCAGCCGGGGCAAACCCGGCGGGCCGCCCCGGCGCAAGGAGGCCAAAGCGAACCGCAAGGACGCGAAGGTCAAGCGCAAGGTCACGCGGCAGCGGGCAACGAAGCGCTGAGATCCGGGTAAAGCGCGTCGCGCCCGCGCGCGACATAGGCCATCAGCCGGCCCCGCGACCGCACGGCACGGCGCAGCGCCGTGTCGGCCGGCAGAGCGTCGAGCAAGCCCAGCATCGGCACCGCCGAACAATCCGCCGCGCAGGGATGGCTGCCGAACAGCCAGTCGCTGTCTCCCAGAAGAGCCTCCAGCGCGTCCAGATCGGCGCCCACCCAGGCCAGCAGATCCGCTTCGCTGAACCGCGCAAGCCCCTGCCATTCCAGCCCCCGGCGGATCTTGCCGCGGAAAACGCCGGGCAGCACCGCCCGCAAAGGCGCCGGCATGCCGCCGAAGATCTCGTCGCGCGTGTGCGGCCATCCCGCGTCATCGACCCAGCGGGCCAGCGTCAGCGACAAGCCGAGGCTGTTCTCGACCGTCCGGATGGTCATATGCGCCATGGCCCGTGCCTCGGGATCGAAGCCCGGGAACATCGGCGCGACCTGACGCTCCAGCCAGCTCAGGATCAGGTTGCTGTCGCCGAGCACGCCATCCGGCGTCTCGAGCGCGGGCAGTTTTCGATAGGGGCCGCGAGGCATGGATTCCCAGCTCGGACGCCACGCACGCCCCGACAATTCCAAAAGGCACATGGCCTTGAGACAATAGGGGCTGTAGCTGGGGGCGCCGCCACCGGGGCGGAAGGTTCTTAGGATCAGCACGGAAAGACACTCCTGTCGGTTTCTGTCACCGAGACGTAAGGGCGCCTGCTGTCAGTTTTCGTCAGGATGTGGCAGGATGTTAAGACCATGTCCCGCACCAGCCGTCTCTTCCAACTCATGCAGGCACTGCGTCGCCTGCCCAGCCCCGCCACCGCCAGCACATTGGCGCAGGAGACGGGTGTGAGCGAACGCACGCTCTACCGCGACATCGAGGCATTGCGTGGCCTTGGCGCGGTGATCGACGGTGCGGCGGGCTATGGCTACACGCTGATCGAGGATCCGCATCTGCCGCCGCTCTCCTTCACCGACGACGAGCTGGAAGCGCTTGTCCTGGGGCTGCGCGAAGTTGCCGCCGTGGGCGATCCGGCGCTGGCGGAGGGGGCGGAAAGCGCGCTGCTGAAGCTGCGGGCACGGCTGCCCGACCGGCAGGCGCAGCAGCTTCGTCACGCGGTGCTGACCGCGCACAGGTTCGATCCGCCGGTGCCCCCTGCGGTCGATACCCGCCAGCTCCGCCGTGCCATGCGCGAGGAACGGGTGATCCGCTTTGCCTATACCGATGCCAAGGGCGCCGCGACCGCGCGGGCGATCAAGCCGCTCTCCATTGTGCTGTTCGACCGCAGCCACTGCCTGCTTGCCTGGTGCCTGATGCGGCGGGACTTCCGGATGTTCCGGCTCGATCGCATGGATCGTCTGGAACTCACCGCCGAAAGCTTCCGCCCCGAGCGGGTTCCGCTTCTGCGCAGCTACATGGAGCGGCTCCGGCAGGAGATGGCGGGAAACCGCGCCTGCGGCGGCTGAGCCCTTCGCAAAGCCCGGCGTTCGGAGTAGACTCGAAGTCGAGGCAACAGGAGGAGCAACCGCCATGAGAATGCGGATCCTGACAGGTATTCTGAGCATCTGGGCTGCGGGCGCATCCGCGCAGGCCACCCCGACCGCCCCCGGGGAATCGCTGCGCCCGAGCGCGCGGCCCTTTCTGTCGACGCAGGGCACCGCGACGCAGGTGCCGCAGGATGTGAAGGGCGCGGCAGGGTTCCGCGACTGGATCGCGGGGTTCCGCAGCCGGGCGCTGGCAAAGGGCATTTCCGCCGCCACCTTCGACGCCGCCTTCCGGGGCGTGTCCTATGATCCGAAGGTCGTGGACCGCGACCGCAACCAGAACGAATTCACCAAGACCGTCTGGGTCTATCTCGACAGCGCCGCCTCGGACGCCCGGATCGCCGCGGGCAAGAAGGCGCTGGCGGAACACCGCGCGCTGCTCGACCGGATCGAGGCGAAATACGGCGTCGACAAGCAGGCGGTTCTGGCGATCTGGGGGCTGGAAAGCGCCTTCGGCACCTATCGCGGCAACGATCCGGTGATCCAGTCGCTGGCGACGCTGGCCTATGACACGCGGCGCGGGGCCTTTTTCGAGGGGCAGTTGCTGGACGCGCTGACCATTCTGCAAAACGGCGATACGGTACCCGCGAATATGAAGGGCTCCTGGGCCGGTGCCATGGGCCACACGCAGTTCATGCCCTCGTCTTTCCTTGCGCTGGCCGAGGACTGGAACGGCGACGGGCGGCGCGACATCTGGTCCGACGATCCCGCCGACGCGCTCGCCTCGGCGGCGAATTACCTCAAGGAAAACGGCTGGCAGCACGGGTTGCCCTGGGGTGTCGAGGTGACGCTGCCCGGGGATTTCGACTATACGCTGGCCGCGCGCGAGATCGAGAAAATGCCCTCGGACTGGGCGGCGCTCGGGGTGGTGGGCACGGATGGCAAGCCGGTGCCCGATCACGGGCCGGCCTCGGTGCTGCTGCCGGGCGGGCATCTGGGCGCGGCTTTCATGATCTTCAAGAATTTCGAGGTGATCGAGCGCTACAACACCGCCGATGCCTATGTGATCGGCGTGGGCCATCTGGGCGACCGGATCATGGGCGGTGGGCCCGTTCAGCACGGCTGGCCGCGCGAGGACCGGGCGCTGACGCTGGACGAACGGAAGGAATTGCAAACGCGGCTGCGCGACGCCGGGTTCGACCCGGAAAAGATCGACGGGCGGATCGGGCCGCTCACCATCAACGCGGTGCGCGGCTATCAGAAGAGCACCGGCGCGGTGCCGGACGGCTATGCCTCGCTGCGGGTGTTGCAGGCGCTGCGGTGACGCGGCGCCCGAAAACCGCCTGACCGGCGCAACCGGTCAGAACGCCTTGAAGGTGAGCGTCGTCAGTGTGCGTTCGATCCCTTTCACATCGGCGAGGTTCTCGTTGATGTAATGGCCGATATCGGCGCCTTCCGGGATGTAGAGCTTGACCAGCAGGTCCCATTCGCCCGAGGTCGAATAAAGCTCGGAATGGATTTCCTTCAGGGCGATGTCCTCGGCAACCCGGTAGGTGGTGCCGGGGGTGCAGCGGATCTGGACGAAAACGCAGGTGGTCATGGCGGTCTCCTTACGCCGGCAAGCTGGCACAGACGCCACGCCCGCACAAGAGACGCCATGCCCCGGCTTGGCGCCGCCCCTCCCCCCGCCTATAAGCGCGCAAGAGCCTCAAGGAGTGAGCCCATGCGCAAGGCCAGCATCAGCCGCAAGACCGCCGAGACCGCGATCGAGGTCGCCATCGACCTCGACGGCACCGGCCTCTACGACAATCAGACCGGCGTGGGCTTTTTCGATCACATGCTGGACCAGCTCTCGCGCCACTCGCTCATCGACATGACGATCCGTGCCAAGGGCGACTACCATATCGACGATCACCACACGGTCGAGGATACCGGCATCGCGCTGGGACAGGCGCTGGTGGCAGCGCTTGGCGACAAGCGCGGCATCCGGCGTTACGGCGCCTGCCTGCTGCCGATGGACGATGCGCTGGTGCGCGCGGCGCTGGATCTTTCGGCGCGGCCCTTTCTGGTGTGGAACGTCGATCTGCCGACGCAGAAGATCGGTACGTTCGATTGCGAATTGGTGCGCGAATTCTTTCAGGCGCTTTCGACCCACGGCGGCATCACCCTGCATGTGGACGCGCTGCACGGGGTGAATTCCCACCACATCGCCGAGGCCGCCTTCAAGGCCGTTGCCCGCGCGCTGCGCGAAGCGGTGGAGCCCGACCCGCGCAAGGGCGATGCGATCCCCTCCACCAAAGGCGCGCTCTGACGAACCGGGCGGGCGGCGGCTCAGTCGCAGCCGCCCTTTGCAAAGCAGCTTGCGACCGTGGCCTTCTGGGCCTCGGTCGGATCGCGGTGCAGGAAGGTCGGGCAGGGGCCCACGATCAGCGCATAGCCATGCGCCTCTTGCTTGAGAAACGCCAGGTAGCGCCCGGGCGTCACGCTCCCGCACCAATGGGCGGAGCAGGTCAGCCGCACCGTCACCGGCCGGTCGAAGGGTTGGATGAAGCCAGCGCCGGCCAGAGCCATGCCGGAAAACCGTGCCTCGAAACTCGCGGGCCGGCCCTGCCCGTCCGCTGCCGGTGGCGGCGCCAGCGCCGGATCGAAATCCAGGGCGCCCTCGACCACCACCCAGTTATCCGGCGAGGCGGCGGCATTGGCGAAATCCTGGGTCACATCCGCCGCCATGCAACTGAGCGCCGATGCCGGCGGGGCGACGGACACCGCCACCAGCGCCAGAAGCGCGGCAAGACCGGCGCCGCGCCGCGTCACAGATGATCCCGGAACGCCGTCAGCACCTTTTCATAGACCGCGCGTTTGAACGGCACGATCTGGGTGACCACCTCCTCGGGTGCCAACCAGCGCCAGGTGGAAAACTCGGGATGCGCGGTGCGGATGTTCACCTGCGCGTCGCTGCCCTGAAAGCGCAGCAGGAACCATTTCTGCTTTTGCCCCTTATAGCGCCCCTTCCAGATATGCGGGACGATGTGATGCGGCAGCTCGTAGGGAAACCAATCCTCGGATTCCGCCTCGACCGTCACCAGATCGGCGGTCACGCCGGTTTCTTCCCACAGCTCGCGCAGCGCGGCGTCGCGCGGCTCCTCGCCCTTGTCGACACCGCCCTGCGGCATCTGCCAGGCGGGTTCTTCGCTGTCGATGCGCTGGCCGACAAAGACATGGTTGTCGGCATTCACCAGCATCACGCCTACACAGGGGCGGTAGGGCAGTTTCGCAATCTCTTCGGGGGTCATGGCCTGATCTTCGAAATGCATCGTATGGAATGAAAAAGGGCGGGGAACCCCCGCCCTTCCGCGTTACTGCTGCTGATCTTTCTCGAGCACGCTCAACCCTTTGAGGATGTCGATCGCATAGGCGAGCTGATAATCCTCGAGGCGCAGCGCGGCCGAGGCCTCGGCCTTGGCGCGGTCTTCCTCGATCTGACGGATTTCCTCTTCGGTGAGGCTGTCATTGTCGAGACGCCCGCGCAGATCGGCCTCGGACCGGCTGAAGGCGTTGGTCGCGGTCTCGTCCTCTTCCCCGTCGGGGCGCGGACGCGGCTGTTCCACCACGATGTCGGGCGAGACGCCCAGTGCCTGGATCGACCGGCCCGACGGCGTGTAGTAACGCGCGGTGGTCAGGCGCATGGCGCCATCGCCGCGCACCGGCATCACGGTCTGGACCGAGCCTTTGCCAAAGCTCTTGGTGCCCACCACGATGGCGCGACGGTGATCCTGAAGCGCCCCCGCCACGATTTCCGAGGCCGAAGCCGAACCGCCGTTGATCAGCACCACCATCGGTTTGCCGCCGGTCAGATCGCCCTCGGTGGCGTTATAGCGCTCGCCGTCAGCGGGGTTGCGGCCGCGGGTCGAGACGATCTCGCCCTTGTCGAGAAACGCATCCGACACCTTGATCGCCTGGGTCAGCAGCCCGCCGGGGTTGTTGCGCAGATCCAGCACGAAGCCGTTCACCTTGTCGATCCCGCCGGCCTCTTCGACGCGCTCGGCAAGCCCTTCGGAAAGGTTCGGGAAGGTCTGGTCGTTGAAGGTGGTGACGCGCAGCACCACGGTATTGCCTTCGAGACGGGTGCGCACGGCGGTGAGCTTGATCGTGTCGCGGATGATCGACACGTCAAACGGCTCTTCCTCGCCTTCGCGCACCACGGTGATGACGATTTCCGAGCCGACCGGCCCGCGCATCTTGTCCACCGCCTCGTCCAGATTCAGCCCAAGCACCGACTCGCCGTCCACATGGGTAATGAAATCGCCCGACTCGATGCCCGCCTCGTCCGCCGGGGTGCCGTCGATGGGCGAGACCACCTTGACGAAGCCGTCTTCCTGCGTGACCTCGATGCCGAGCCCGCCGAACTCGCCGCGCGTCTGCACGCGCATGTCGGCGGCGTCGTCGGGGGCGAGATAGCTGGAATGCGGATCGAGCGAGGTGAGCATGCCGTTGATCGCCGCCTCGATCAGATCGGCCTCGTCCACCTCTTCGACATATTGCGCGCGGATGCGCTCGAAGATGTCGCCGAAAAGATCGAGCTGTTCATAGACGCTGGCTTTCTGCGCGCTTTCCTGCGCCAGCAGCGGGCCGACGAATTGCGTGGTCGCAACCACCCCGGCCACGGTGCCGCCCAGTGCGGCCATCAGAAACTTGTTCATGCCCATCTCATCCCTTGTCGGTTGCGAACCACGAAAGCGGGTCCACCGGTGCATCGCCCTGCCTGACCTCTATATAGAGCGTTTCCGTGCGTCCAGCGCCACCCCCATCAACAGATGGTGACGGATTGTCTCCCTCCCCGCCGCCGCCCATGAGCCCCACGGGGCTGCCTTCGGGCAAAACTTCGCCGGCGCGGCCGTAAACCGTGTCGAGCCCGGCGAGGACAAACAGCAGATCGGGCTGCGGTTCGAGAATCGTCACCAGCCCGTAATCGAGCAGCGGCCCGCTGTAGCGCACCGTGGCGGCGGTGGGCGTGGTGACCAGCGCCTGCGAGCGGGTGGCGATCACGATGCCCGGGCGGGTGACCCCCGCCGCGTCCGTCTCGCCGGCGCGGCGCAGGATCTGGCCCTGCACCGGCAGTTCCAGCACGCCCTTGCGGTCGTCGATGGGCGGCAGGTTGGTGAGCAGCTCGTTGTCGGCGATCTCGGAAAGCCCGCTGGCGAAGCCCTCCAGCGTTTCGGTGGCCGCGATCAGGATCGCCGTCTTCACCGGATCCTCGGTGAAGCGCATGGGCAGGTCGGTCCGGTCCGCCACCGCCTGGGAAAGATCCGTGCGCGCCTGCTGCACCCCGGCGAGCCCCTCCTGAAGCGTCTCCGCCGCGCTCTGTTGCAGCGCCCGCAGCGCGCTCACCTCATCGAGATCCGCACGCAGCCGCTGCGCCTCTGCCGTGAGCCCCGGCGTGACCGAGGCCAGCATCATCCCCGCCCGCGCGGCGCCCACCGGCCCCTGCGGATGCAGCATCGCCGCCGGCGCCGCCCTGCCGCCCATGCTGGACAACACACCCAGAAGCTGCGCGATCTCGCCCTCCTGGCTTTGCAGGCGGCGGGTCAGTTCGGTCTCGCGGATCGCCGCGTCCCGCAGCCCTTCGCGCATCGCAGCGAGCCCGGATTCATACGCCTTGACCGTGCCTGTCAGCGCCCGCACCCGGTCGCGCGCACTGTCGGCAGCGTCGAGCTGCACCGAGGCCGCTTCCAGCGCCTTCGCCGCCGCGCGCGCGGCCTCGGCCGGGTTCTGCGCCGCGGCGGGACCGGCCAGAAGCGTCAGGATCAGCGCCAGCCGCCTCATAGGTCGATGAGGCTCTTCCCGGTCATCTCCTCGGGCTGCGGCAGGTTCATGAGCTGCAAGAGAGTCGGTGCCACATCGGCCAGCCGCCCGTCATGCAGCTTGGCCCCCGCGGGCCCACCGAAAAGGATCACCGGCACAAGATTGGTGGTATGCGCGGTATGCGGACCGTTGGTGGCCTCGTCCCACATCGTCTCGCAATTGCCGTGATCCGCGATCACGATCATCGCGCCGCCGACCTTCTCCAGCTCGGCCACCACCTTGCCGAGCCCGTCATCGACCGCCTCGCAGGCCTTGATCGCCGCGTCGAGATCGCCGGTGTGACCCACCATGTCGGGGTTGGCGAAATTGGTGACAATGAGGTCATAGCCCTTGTCGATGGCCTCGATAAATTTCTCCGCCACCTCGGGCTCGGACATCTCCGGTTGCAGATCGTAGGTCGCCACCTTGGGCGATTTCGGCATGAACCGGTCCTCGCCCTTCTCGGGCGTTTCCTTGCCGCCGTTGAGGAAGAAGGTCACATGCGGGTATTTCTCGGTCTCCGCCAGGCGGAACTGCGTCAGCCCGTGCTTGGCCACCCATTCGCCCAGCGTATTGACGATCTCGCGCTTGGGATAGGCGGTGGCCATATAGGCGTTGTGATCGGTGGAATACTCGACCATGCCGAGCAGCGCGCTCAGCTCGGGTTTGTCGCGTTCAAACCCGTCGAAGCCCGGCTCGCCGATGGCCTTGAGGATCTCGCGCGCCCGGTCGGCGCGGAAGTTGAGGCAAAAGAGCCCGTCACCCGGCTGTATCCCTTGGTAATCGCCGATCACCGTGGGCAGCACGAATTCATCGGTCACGTCTTGCGCATAGCTCTGGGAGACTGCCGTCACCGGGTCGGGCGCGGTCTCGCCTTTGCCGAGGATCATCGCGTCATAGGCCTTTTCCACCCGCTCCCAGCGGTTGTCGCGGTCCATGATGTAGTAGCGACCGATCACCGTGCCGATGCTGGCATTGGCGGGCAGGCTTTCGGTCAGTTCCTTGACGAAACCCTCGCCGGATTTCGGCGCCACATCGCGCCCGTCGGTGATGGCATGCACGATGACCGGCACGCCCAGATCGGTGATCATCTTTACCGCTGCCTTGATATGCTCGATATGCCCGTGCACGCCGCCGTCCGAAACGACGCCCATCAGATGCGCGGTGCCTGCGGCGTCCTTCACTTTCGCGGCGAAATCCCTGATCGCGGCGTTGTCGAAAAAGCTGCCGTCCTCGATGGCAAGGTCGATCTGGCCGAGATCCATCGCCACCACGCGCCCCGCACCGATATTGGTATGGCCCACCTCCGAGTTCCCCATCTGCCCGGTCGGCAGCCCCACATCCGGCCCGAATGTCACCAGCGTGGCATGCGGACAGGTGGCATAAAGCCGGTCCATGGTGGGGGTGTTGGCGAGTTTCGGGGCGTTGTACGCGCTCTCGTCGCGGAGGCCCCATCCGTCGAGGATGGTCAGGACAACGGGTTTCGGCGTGGTCATGGGAAAGGCCCTTCTGAACGGCAGGTCAGGGGCGGTTTAGCAGGTCGGGTGGGGGATGTGGAGGGGCCGCGCTCCCCGCGAGCGCTATCGCCGGTTTCCGTGCCGCACTGGTTAGCGCTGCGCTTTGATCTGCAGAGCGAAGCCGCGCAAGCGCCGGACCGTGGGCTGGCGCTCTGCCCGCTGAACCTCTCGATTTATCCCGGCCAAATCCGAAAGACCTCGACAGGTCGCGCTTACGTCACCAAAGCGCCAGACCGCGGGGACGGTCCGGCGCTTGCGCGGCGGCCTTCGGCCTTGTTCCGCGCCGGGGTAAAGAAAAGCTCGCACACAACAAATTTTTAAAATTTATAGCAAGGCGTCGCCACCGCCTCTTTGAATACGGGAATTCAATCACTATAGTTAAAAGGCGTTTAATGAGGAGACATGTAAATGTCATATACGGAGGAAGAAGTTCGCAACGCCGCGCTTGTTGAGTTAGCCACCTCGATGACAGGCACCCTAACGACAACTGACTTAATTCAAATTCTAACTGATCGAATGCAGCCCACTGGCCACGATGCGCAAATCGCAGACGGTCGCGGGGACACATATTTCTCTCAGAAAGTGAGGAACTTGGTGAGCCATCGACATCAGGCAACCGGGCTACAAGCGAGAGGACTGGCAGACTATCAAGCTGAGCAGGAAAGTTGGACGATCACCGCTGCTGGGCGTATCTATGTGGACGAAATGCCTTAGACGCGCAGCCTAAAAACGTTTCTTGTACCCTACCGGCAACCACTTTAGCTCGGTTGGGCCCAAATGATCTTTATCCCAAACGAACCACGCATATGCGGTAGTGCCGCTTCCCTTTTTCACAGCACCTTTCGGATAAAACGTGATCCGCTCGCTAAAAACCCAGAGTCTAGCGGGCGGCGTCTCTCGAAAGATGCGCTCTTGCCGACCACCGCCCTCCAGAAAGGCCAACCTAAGCAAAAGAGCGAACTTGGAACCCGCACTTCTAAGCCCTGAGTGAACGAAATCTTCCGCGCTGTGAAACGGCGGGTTTGTGACGATATTGGGAACCGATCTGGAGGCAGATATAAAATCAATACCAGATTCTCCGTACCCGCGATCATAAAGGTCAGAGCTTATTACCTGGTTGCCTGTGCGTTGAAGAACATCCGACATTGCTCCATCTCCGCAGGCACACTCCCAAATATCCCCTGCAAACTTCTCATTCTCAATGAGAGCATGGGTTGCCCAAGGGGGCGTCGGGTAGAAGTCCGCCCCATCCAGGTCAGCCACACGCTTCATTGTCGGCTGAGGCGCCGTCACAAAATGCTGTGTCATATCTGCTCGCTGTTTTTCCTTATTTAATCCTGAAGCGCAGAATAATTGCAACAGCCTCGTGAATCTTTTCAAAAACAGTCGCTTACAGTCTCACCCCTGCAACGACTTCACCACCAGCTCCCCCTCCTCACGCGCCTTCATGGCCAGCGCCGCCGCATGGGCGCCCGCAGCGGTCGTGTAATAGGGGATCTTGTCATAAAGCGCGACCGAGCGGATCTCGCGGGAATCTTCCACCGCCGCAGCGCCCTCGGTGGTGTTCAGCACAAGCTGGATGCCGCCGTCCTTCATCAGGTCCACCACGTTCGGGCGGCCCTCATAGACCTTCTTGACCACCTCGCAGCTCAGCCCCGCGCCCGCGAAGAAGGCCGCCGTGCCGCGCGTCGCGATCAGCTTGAAGCCCAGATCCGACAGCACACGCGCCGCCTCGGTCATCTCGGGGGTCTTGTCGTCGTCCTTGATCGAGAAGAACACCGCGCCCTCGGTCGGCAGATGCGTGCCGGCGCCCAACTGCGCTTTCAAAAACGCGCGCGGGAAGGAGCGGTCCCAGCCCATGACTTCGCCGGTGGAGCGCATCTCCGGCCCGAGGATCGTGTCGACGCCGGGGAAGCGGGCAAAGGGCAGCACCGCCTCTTTCACCGAATACCAGGGCATGTTCGGGTCGGCGAGGGTCATCGGGTCGGCAATGGGCAGGTCGGTGTCGTAATCCGCATCCGCCGGATAGCCCGCGCGCAGCGGGAAGGCGGAGAGCTTTTCGCCCGCCATGATCCGCGCGGCGATGGAGGCGATGGCCGAATCCGTCGCCTTGGCCACGAAGGGCACGGTGCGCGAGGCGCGGGGGTTGACCTCGATGAGATAGATCTCGCCCGCCTTGATGGCGAATTGCACATTCATCAGGCCCACAACATGCAGGGCCTTGGCCAGCGCCTCGGTCTGGGCCTTGATCTCGTCGATCACCTCGGCGGAAAGCGAATAGGGCGGCAGCGAGCAGGCTGAATCGCCCGAGTGCACCCCGGCCTCTTCGATATGCTGCATGATGCCCGCCACATGCACCGCCTCGCCGTCGCAAAGCGCGTCCACGTCCAGTTCCACCGCGCCGGAGAGGTAGCTGTCGAGCAGCACCGGGCTGTCGCCCGAGACCACGACGGCCTCCTTGATGTAGCGTTCCAGATGCGCCATGTCGCGCACGATCTCCATCGCGCGACCGCCCAGCACGTAGGAGGGGCGGATCACCAGCGGGAAGCCGATCTCCTCGGCGATGGCCAGCGCCTGCGCGTCGGTCGAGGCGATGCCGTTGCGCGGCTGCTTGAGGCCAAGCTGGTTGACCAGCGCCTGGAACCGCTCGCGGTCTTCGGCAAGGTCGATGGCGTCGGGCGTGGTGCCGAGGATCGGGATGCCCTCGGCCTCCAGCGCGTTCGCCAGCTTCAGCGGGGTCTGGCCGCCGAACTGCACGATCACACCGTGCAGCGTGCCGTTGGACTGCTCGACGCGCAGGATCTCCATCACGCTCTCGAAGGTCAGCGGCTCGAAATACAGACGGTCCGAGGTGTCGTAATCGGTCGACACGGTCTCGGGGTTGCAGTTGACCATGATGGTTTCATAGCCCGCGTCGGTCAGCGCGAAACAGGCGTGGCAGCAGCAATAGTCGAACTCGATGCCCTGGCCGATCCGGTTGGGACCGCCGCCGAGGATGACGACCTTTTTCTTGTCCGAGGGGCGCGCCTCGCATTCCACCTCGCCCATCATCGGCATCTCGTAGGTGGAATACATATAGGGGGTCTGCGCCTCGAACTCGGCGGCGCAGGTGTCGATGCGCTTGAAGACGGCGGTGACACCCAGCGCGATGCGGCGCTTGCGCACGTCCTTTTCCGAGAAGCCGGTCAGTTTCGACAGGCGGGCATCGGTGAAGCCCAGCATCTTGAGCGCGCGCATGCCCTCTTCGTTCTGCGGGAGACCGTTCGCGCGCACCTCTTCCTCGGCCTCGACGATCTCGCGGATCCGGGCGAGGAACCAGGGATCGAACATGGTGACGCCGTGGATCTCGTCATCGGAGAGCCCGTGGCGCATTGCCTGGGCGATGGTGCGCATGCGGTCGGGGGTCTGCTGGGAGATCGCCTTGATCACCGCGCTTTTCTCGGGCGCGCCCTCGATCTCCACCTCGTCAAAGCCGGTCAGACCGGATTCCATCGAGGCCAGCGCCTTTTGCAGCGACTCGTGGATGGTGCGGCCGATGGCCATGGCCTCGCCCACCGATTTCATCGCGGTGGTGAGATAGGGCTCGGAGCCGGGGAATTTCTCGAAGGCGAATTTCGGGATCTTGGTGACGACATAGTCGATGGTCGGTTCAAACGACGCCGGCGTCACCTTCGTGATGTCATTGTCGAGCTCGTCGAGCGTGTAGCCCACCGCCAGCTTTGCCGCGATCTTGGCAATCGGGAAGCCAGTCGCCTTGGAGGCCAGCGCCGAGCTCCGCGACACGCGCGGGTTCATCTCGATCACCACCATGCGGCCGTTTTCCGGGTTCACCGCCCATTGCACGTTCGACCCGCCGGTCTCGACGCCGATCTCGCGCAGCACGGCAATCGAGCCGTTGCGCATGATCTGGTATTCCTTGTCGGTCAGCGTCAGCGCCGGGGCCACGGTGATCGAGTCGCCGGTGTGCACGCCCATCGGATCGACGTTCTCGATGGAACAGACGATGATCGCGTTGTCCGCCTTGTCGCGGACGACCTCCATTTCATATTCTTTCCAGCCCAGCAGCGACTCGTCGACCAGGATCTGGTTCACCGGCGAGGCATCCATGCCCGAGCGGCAATAGTGGATATAATCCTCGCGGTTATAGGCCACGCCGCCGCCGGTGCCGCCGAGGGTAAAGGCGGGGCGGATGATCGCGGGCAGGCCGATGTCGTCCAGCGCGTCGAGTGCGATCTTCACGCCCGCGTCCAGATCCGCCTTGCCGTTGGCTTTCTTCGGCGCGGTCACGATGGTGGCGCGGGGGTTTTCCAGCCCGATGCGGTCCATCGCCTCGCGGAACAGCGCCCGGTCCTCGGCCATCTCGATGGCGTCGCGCTTGGCGCCGATCATCTCGACGCCGAATTTCTCCAGCACGCCCATCTCTTCCAGCTTCAGCGAGGTGTTGAGGCCGGTCTGCCCGCCCATGGTGGGCAGCAGCGCGTCGGGGCATTCTTTCTCGATGATCTTGGCGACGATCTCGGGGGTGATCGGCTCGATATAGGTGGCGTCGGCTAGCTCCGGGTCGGTCATGATCGTGGCGGGGTTGGAGTTCACCAGGATCACACGGTAACCCTCTTCCCGCAGCGCCTTGCAGGCCTGGGCGCCGGAGTAGTCGAATTCGCAGGCCTGGCCAATGATGATGGGCCCTGCGCCGATGATCATGATGGATTTGATATCGGTTCTCTTGGGCATCTCTCGACCTCTGTCTTGGCGCGAACGGCGGGCATGGAGCAGCAGGCGGGGGAGTCGCCTGCTGCCCGCAAATTGTCGTGCGTTATAGACAAGCGCGATGCCCGCGCAACCCCAATCCGACTGTTGCGCGCGACGGCGGCGGCCAAGAATTTTCGGACGAAAATTCTTGGCTCCGGGGAAGCCGGTGAAGAAAGATCCTTGCGCGGCGCCTATTGCGCCGCGTGCAACAGGTGCCCGTGGCGGTGCTGATAGAGGTAATCCCGCGTGACAGGCACCGCATATTGCTTGTGCGAGAGTTGCAGATGGAAGACGCCCTGCCGGGTTTCCTCGAAACTGGCCTCGCAGGCGACAAGGTAAAAGCGCCACATCCGCACGAAGCGGTCGTCATACATCTCGCGCACCTCGGGCAGCGCCGCGTCGAAACGCTGGCGCCAGTGGTTCAGCGTCGGACCGTAATGGCCGCGCAGCACCTCGACATCGGCGCACCACATCCCCGACCGTTCGACCGCCGCCGACACTTCGGAGAGGCTGGGGATGTACCCGCCGGGGAAGATATACTTGTCGATCCAGGCCGAGGTGGCCCCGGCCGGGGCCACATGGCCGATGGTGTGGATCAGCGAGATACCGTCGGCATCGAGAATGTCGCCAACCTTGGCGAAATATTCTCCCAGATGCGGATAGCCCACATGTTCCAGCATGCCGACGCTGACGATGCGGTCGAAACTCTCCTCGATCTTGCGGTAATCGAGCAGTCGGAACGTCACCCTATCCGCCAGCCCCGCCGCCTCGGCGCGTTTCCGCGCCGTCGCGAGCTGGTTCTCGGACAGGGTCACGCCAGTAACCCGGGCGCCGTAATCGCGTGCCAGCGTCAGCGCCATGCCGCCCCAGCCGCAGCCGATATCCAGCACCCGCATGCCGCGCTCGATATGCAGCTTGTCGGCGATATGCGCCTTCTTGGCGCGCTGCGCATCCTCGAGGCTCATCTTGGGATCTGTGAAATAGGCGCAAGAATACTGCATGTCGGCGTCAAGGAAGAGCCGGTAGAGATCGTCGGAAATATCGTAGTGATGCTGCACATTCCGCGCCGAGCGCAGCGGGTTGTTGCGTTGCGCCACACCCCGCATCCAGCTTCGCAGCGCGTGCGCCGCGTTGAACCAGGCGGGCATCCGCCCCCGCTCCTGATTGCGCACAAGCAGCGCCACAAAATCATAGAGCTTTTCGGGCGGCAGGTCGATCCGCCCGTCCATATAGCCTTCGCCTAGCGCCAGGACCGGACGCAGCGCCAGCTCTTTGACAATGCCGTCATCCTTCAGCGTCACATCGGCTTCGAGCCCGTCTCCCGGCCCGTAGCTGCTTTGCGACCCGTCCGGCCAGGTGATCCCCAGCCGTCCCGTCACGATCAGACGCCGAAGCATTTTGTCCATCACGGCGTTCCACATCGTCACACCTCCCGTGACCTGTCCTGCCAGAATCGACTCAAAACCTTCGGAATCGTAAAAACGTCCTCAAACCCTACCTCATACGGGCTTTCTCGCCAAATCGGCGGAGCCGTCCCTTGACTTCCGCGCCCGTCCCTAGTGTATCGGCGCCTAGTTTTTCCGCACGCATCGGGACCAGAGATCATGCACGCCTATCGCACGCACACCTGCGCCGCGCTGACCAAGGAGAATGTCGGCGACACCGTCCGCCTGTCGGGCTGGGTTCACCGCATCCGCGATCACGGTGGCATTCTCTTCATCGACCTGCGCGACCATTACGGCGTGACCCAGGTGCTTTGCGACCCGGATTCGCCGGTGTTCAAGGAGATGGAGACGGTCCGCAGCGAGTGGTGCATCCGCATCGACGGCACGGTCAAGGCGCGCGACGAGGCGCTGGTGAACCCCAAGCTGCCCACCGGCGAGATCGAGGTCTTCGTCCGCGATCTGGAAGTGCTGGGCGCCGCCGGCGAGCTGCCGCTGATGGTCTTCGGCGATCAGGAATATCCCGAGGAAACCCGCCTGCGCTACCGCTACCTCGACCTGCGCCGCGAGGCGATGCAGAAGAACATGACGCTGCGCTCCGACGTGGTGGCCTCGATGCGCCGCCGCATGTGGGACAGGGGCTTCCGCGAATATCAGACGCCGATCATCACCGCGTCGTCGCCCGAAGGCGCGCGCGACTTCCTGGTGCCCTCGCGTCTGCATCCGGGCACGTTCTATGCGCTGCCGCAGGCGCCGCAGCAGTTCAAGCAGCTCATCATGGTGTCGGGCTACGACAAGTATTTCCAGATCGCGCCCTGCTTCCGTGACGAGGATCCCCGCGCCGACCGCTCGCCCACCGATTTCTACCAGCTCGACCTGGAAATGAGCTTTGTCACCCAGCAGGACGTGTTCGACACGGTCTCGCCGGTGATCGCGGGCGTGTTCGAGGAGTTCGGTGAAGGCGCAAAGGTGGACGATCCGGCAAGCTGGCCGCAGATCCCCTATCGCGAGGCGGCGCTGAAATACGGCACCGACAAGCCCGACCTGCGCAACCCGATCGAGATGCAGGATGTGTCCGAACATTTCCGCGGCTCGGGCTTTGCGATCTTCGCCAAGCTGCTGGAGCAGGACGGCACCGAGATCCGCGCCATCCCCGCGCCCACCGGCGGCTCGCGCAAGTTCTGCGACCGGATGAACGCCTTCGCCCAGAAAGAGGGTCTGCCCGGCATGGGCTATATCTTCTGGCGGAAGAGCGACAACAGCGTTTCGGACGAGAAAATCGCCCAGCTCGAAAACGAAATGCGGCAGTTCCTGAAAATGGAAAACGCCGAGGAGTTTCAGAAGCGTTTCGACGAATGGGCCGGCTATGCCGAACCCGCCGGCCCGCTGGCCAAGAACATCGGCCCCGAGCGCACCGAGGCGATTCGCCGGCAGCTCGGCCTCGGCGTCGGCGACGCGGCCTTCTTCCTCGGCGGCAAGGCGGCCAGCTTCCAGCGCGTCGCGGGCAAGGCGCGCGACGTGATCGGCGAAGAGCTGGGGCTCACCGAGAAGAACCGCTTCGCCTTTGCCTGGATCGTGGATTTCCCGATCTACGAGCAGGATGAGGAAAGCGGCGAAATCGACTTCGAGCACAACCCGTTCTCGATGCCCCAGGGCGGCATGGCGGCGCTGGACGGCGATCCGCTGAACGTGCTGGGCTATCAGTACGATCTGGCCTGCAACGGTTACGAGCTGGTCTCGGGCGCGATCCGGAACCACAAGCCCGAGATCATGCTGAAAGCCTTCGAGCTGGCGGGCTATGGCGAGGACGAGGTGAAAAAACGCTTTGCCGGGCTCTACACCGCGTTCCAGTATGGCGCCCCGCCGCACGGCGGTTGCGCCGCCGGGATCGACCGGATCGTGATGCTGCTGGCCGACGAGGCCAATATCCGCGAGGTCATCATGTTCCCGATGAACCAGCGCGCCGAAGACCTGATGATGGGCGCGCCCTCCGAGCCAAGCTCGGATCAGCTCATGGAACTGTCGCTGCGGGTGATCCCGCAGGAGTGAGGAAAAGGCGCCTTCGGGCGCCTTTTTTTTATGCCCCGCGCGACCTGTCGGCGACGTCCGGACCGTAACTGCCAACACGCGCAACGAAAGGCGCTCTGCGCCTTGGCTCCGGGCCAAGGGCGCGGCGCCTCATCCTCGCCGCCCGGCCCCTGTAGGGTGGGCAATTCTGCCCACCGCCCCGGCGCCTCACTCCTCCTCCGACGCCAGATCCCTCAGGATCGGGCAATCCGGCCGGTGATCGCCGTGGCAGGCCTCCACCAGCCGTGCCAGCGTGTCGTGCATCTGCCGCAACTGCTCGATCTTCTCCTCGATCCGGTGCAGATGCTCGGTGGCCAGCGTCTTGACGTCGGCGCTGGCCCGATGGTCGTCCTCGTAAAGCCCCAGCAGCGTGCGGCAATCCTCGATGGTGAAGCCCAGCGCCCGGGCGCGGGCGAGAAAGGCCAGCTTGTGCAGATCCTGCTCGCCGAAGGCCCGGTAGCCGTTGGCGCTCCGCTTCGGTCTCACAAGGCCGATGTCCTCGTAATAGCGGATGGTCTTGGCCGGAAGACCGGCCCGTTCGGCGACTTGTCCGATATTCATGCGCTGCTCCCCGCTGCGGTGGCCAGCATGGCGTTGGCGTCAAGCCTATCAGCTTTCGCCGCCGGTTGCAGCACCGGCGACAGCCGCCGCAGCCGCAGCGCGTTCGACAGCACGAAGACCGAGGACAGCGCCATCGCCCCCGCCGCCAGCATCGGCGACAGCAGCAGACCGAAGGCCGGATAGAGCGCCCCGGCGGCCACCGGGATCAGCGCGACGTTGTAGCCGAAGGCCCAGAACAGGTTCTGCCGGATATTGCGCAGCACCGCGCGGCTGACATGGAACGCCTCGACCACCCCCGACAGCTCGCCCGAGACCAGCACCACATCGGCGCTTTCGATGGCGACATCGGTGCCGGTGCCGATGGCGATGCCCACCTCGGCCTCGGCCAGCGCCGGCGCATCGTTGATGCCGTCGCCGACAAAGGCGACCGGCCCGAAACGCTCGCGCAGCGCCTTGACCGCCGTTAGCTTGCCCTCGGGCAGCACCTCGGCCTCGACATGGTCGATGCCCAGTTCACCCGCGATGGCCCGCGCCGTGGCGCGCGTGTCGCCGGTGATCATCGCCACCTTGATGCCCTGCGCATGCAGCGCCTGCACCGCCGCGCGGGCGCCCGGTTTCACCCGGTCGGCCACGGCGAAGAGCCCGGCGATCTCGCCGTCGATGGCCACCAGAACCGGCGTCTGCCCGGCCCCGGCGATCTCGTCATGCGCCCCGGCCAACGCGCCCAGCGCCACACCCTCGCGCTCCATCAGCCGTTTCGCGCCGACCAGCAGCGCCCGGCCCTCGACCGTGGCGCGCAGCCCGTGGCCCGCGATGGCCTCGCTCGCCTCCGGCTGGCTCAGCGCCCCCTCGGCGCCTTTCTCCAGCGCCCGCGCAATCGGATGCTCCGAGCCCTGCTCGGCGCTCGCCGCGAGCCGCAGCACCTCGGCCACATCCCGGCCCGGTGCCGCTTCCGAGCGCACCAGCGCCGGTTTGCCCTCGGTCAGCGTGCCGGTCTTGTCGAAGGCCACCACCTTGCTCGCCTCAAGCGTCTGCAGCGCATCTCCCTTGCGGAACAGCACCCCCAGCTCGGCGGCGCGGCCCGTGCCCACCATGATCGAGGTCGGCGTCGCCAGCCCCATGGCGCAGGGGCAGGCGATGATCAGCACCGAGACGCCCGCCACCAGCGCATAGGTCAGCGCGGGCGAGGGGCCGAAGATCATCCAGACGAGGAAGGTCAGCGCCGCCGCCGCCATCACGGCGGGCACGAACCAGACCACCACCTTGTCGGCCAGCGCCTGAATCGGCAGTTTCGCGCCCTGCGCGTCCTCGACCATGGAAATGATCCGCGCCAGCATCGTGTCGGCGCCCACGGCGGTGGCCCGGAAACTGAGCGCGCCCTGACCGTTCACAGTGCCGCCCACAACCGTGTCGCCGGGGCCCTTGCCCACCGGCACCGGCTCGCCGGTGATCATGCTCTCGTCGATATAGCTCGTCCCGGTCAGCAGCTCGCCGTCCACCGCGATGCGCTCGCCGGGGCGCACATGCACCACATCGCCCAGCGCCACCTCCTCGATGGGCAGTTCCACCACCACGCCGTCGCGGTCGACCCGCGCCGTGGCCGGGCGCAGCCCCACCAGCCGCTTGATCGCGGCGCCGGTGCGGCCCTTGGCGCGCGCCTCAAGGAACCGGCCCAGCAGGATCAGCGTCACGATCACACCCGCCGCCTCGAAATAGACCGCGCGCGTGCCCTCGGGCAGCAGGCCCGGCAGGAACAGCGCCACCGTGGAATAGGCCCAGGCCGCCAGCGTGCCCAGCGCCACCAGCGAGTTCATGTCCGGCGCGCCCTTGAAGAGCAACGGCAACCCGATCTGGTAGAAGCGGCGGCCCGGCCCGGCCAGCACGGCGGTGATCAGCACGAACTGCAACACCCAGGAGGCCGTCATGCCAATGCTGTTGCTGATGAACGCATGGAAGCCGGGAATGACATGCCCGCCCATCTCGATCACGAAAACCGGCAGGGTCAGCGCCGCCGCCAGGATCAGATCACGCTTCAGGGCATTATGCTCGGCGGCCTTCTGCGCCTCGCGCTCGGCGCTGTCGTCGCCCGCGGGCCGCGCCTTGTAGCCCGCCGCGCTCACCGCCCGTGCCAGCTCTGCCCCCTCCACGCTGCCCGCCAGAACCTTCACCTCGGCGGTCTCGCTGGCAAGGTTCACGCGGGCCGAAAGCACCCCCGGAACCGCATCCAGCGCCTTTTCCACGCGGTTCACGCAGGAGGCGCAGCTCATCCCCTCGATGGCGAGCTTCACAGAGGCCTCGCGCGCCGGATAGCCCGCCTGTTTCAGCGCGTCCCGCAGCGCCTCGATTCCCGCCGAGCCCTCGACCCGCGCCATCTTGCTGGCGAGGTTGACGCTCGCCTCATCGACCCCCGGCACCGCGGCCAGCGCCTTTTGCGCGCGGCCCGCACAGCCACCGCAATTCAGCTTGGTCACCTCGAAACGAATGCTCTCGCCAGCCATCTCTCAGACTCCTTCCGTCTGTGTCTGGCCGGAACATAGTGCTTCCAGTCACTGGAAGGTCAAGGGGCAGCGCAGCCTATCCCGGCATTCTTCGCAAAGCAGCGGCAGGCCCATGCGCTCGCCCGCCGCTACCAGCGGCAGGATCGCCTGAGGCGTCACCAGGGTCGCGGCCTCCGCCAGCGCCAGATCGCGGTCCTGCTCTGCGGCAAGCAGCACGAAACGGGCCAGGCTGCGCTCGTCGTCGCTCACCCCCTGCGCGCCGGGGGGCAGGATCAGCGGGGCGTGCCAGCCGTGTTGCCGCAGCAGCGCCAGAAGCCGGGCAAAGCCGTCGAGACAATAGCGCGCCCGTGCGGGCCCCAGCACATCGGCTAGCGCGGCCTCCAGACGGTCGGGCCGTTCGTGCTGGCGCAGCATCTGCACGACGCGCCATTCGGGCACCCGCATCGCGGGGCCTGTCGCTTCGACATATGCGTGACGCATGGGGGCACTCCAGCCATCGACCTTTCGGGACGCCGGGCTCACCCGCGCTCGGGCTGGCTGGACAGGTTTAAACCTGACTTATTTTATCGGATAAATCAAGCCGCCCCGCCGAGCCCGGTTTCGGCGGCGATCTGGGCGCGCGATTTGCGGGCCCGTTCGGTGGCGGATTTGAGCTGCCCGCAGGCCGCCATGATGTCCTCGCCGCGCGGCGTGCGGATCGGCGAGGCATAGCCCGCCTTGTGCACGATGTCGGCAAAGCGCTCGATCCGCTCCCAGTCCGAGCGCTGATAGGGCGCGCCGGGCCATTCGTTGAAGGGGATGAGGTTGATCTTGGCCGGAATGCCCTTGATCAGATTGACCAGACGGCGCGCATCGGCGTCGCTGTCGTTCACATCCTTCAGCATCACATATTCAAAGGTGATGCGTTCCGAATTCGACAGGCGCGGATACTCGCGCAGCGCGTTCAGCAGCTCTTCGATGTTCCAGCGCTTGTTGATCGGCACCAGCTTGTTGCGCACCTCGTCGGTGGTGGCGTGGAAGCTGACCGCCATCAGACAGCCGATCTCCTCGGCGCAGCGGGCGATCTCCGGCACCACACCGGAGGTCGAGAGCGTGATTCGGCGGCGCGACAGGGCGATGCCCTCGCCATCCATGGCGATCTTCATCGCGTCGCGCACATTGTCGAAATTGTAAAGCGGCTCGCCCATGCCCATCAGCACGATGTTCGACAGCAGGCGCGGCCCGTTCTCGCCGGTGCCGGTGCCCGGCGCGGGCCATTCGTCCAGATCGTCGCGCGCCAGCATGATCTGGCCGACGATCTCTCCTGCGGTCAGGTTGCGCACCAGCTTCTGCGTGCCGGTGTGGCAGAAGGAACAGGTCAGCGTGCAGCCCACCTGCGACGAGATGCACAAAGTGCCCCGGTCGGTTTCGGGGATATAGACCACCTCCACCTCATGCCCGCCGGCGATGCGCACGAGATATTTCCGCGTGCCGTCGGCTGAGACCTGTTTCGAGACGATCTCGGGCAGCGCAATCTCGAAATGCGCGTCGAGCCTGGCGCGGTAATCCTTGGCGAGATTGGTCATCTCGGCAAAGTCACGCACGCCCCAGTGATAGAGCCACTGCCAGATCTGGTTGACCCGCATCTTCGCCTGCTTCTCGGGCGTGCCGATCTCGATCAGCGCCGCGCGCAGCCCGTCGCGGGTGAGACCCACGAGGTTCACCTTGCCGCCTTCCGGCAGCTTGCGGGGAATCGTCACCACGTCCTGCGTGATCGGCGCATCTGCGGCCATTTCGGTCGTCCTTTGGCTGAGGAAGCCTGCTCCATACAGGATTCGTCCCGAAAAACAAAGGGGCGGCAAGGGCTGGTTTCAAGAGCCGAACCGGATCGCCCGGCCTCCAGCGAATTTTGCGTATTTGGAAAGAGAAGAAACACCAAGAAACAAGCGTCCCTGTACTCTTCTTCTCTTTTCAAAATACGCCGGCCGGAGACGTGGGCCCGCGCCACATTCAGGCAAGCGCACGGCCCGTAGGGTGGGCAATCTGCCCACCGCGCCCCTAGAACCGCTCCAGCAACCGCTCCAGATACTCGAGCTCGGCCTCCGGACGCTCGCCCTCGCCGGTGCGGCGGCGGATCTCGTCGAGCAGTTCGCGCGCCCGGCGATAGACGTCCTCGCCCTGCACCATGTTCTCGTCGGTGCCGATCTGGCCGTTGGCGCCGGCGTTGCGCCCCAGCGGGTCGCGCTGCTGACCGGGGTTGCCGCCCTGCGCCTGCCCCTGCTGGCCCTGGTTCTGTTGCTGCTGTTGCGCCATCGCCTCGCCGAGACTGCGCATCCCCTCGCGCAGCGCCTCCATAGCCTGGCTCTGCTGGTCGATGGCACCGGCCAGGTCGTCTTGCCGCAAGGCGTCCTCGGCCCCGTCCATCGCCTCCTCGGCGCGGCGCAGCGCATCGCGCGCCGCCTCTCCGGGTTCCGTTCCGCCGCCGGGCAGGTTCTGGCGCTGGCGGTTCAGCTCGCCGCGCAGCGCCTGCTGGCGGTCGGCGAGGCTCTCTTCCAGCGACTGCTGCTGTCCGCCCTGCCCCTGCTGGCCCTGTTCGGTCCCCTGACCCTGGCCCTGCTGCTGACCCTGACCGTCACGCCCGTCCTGGCCATCGCGGCCCTGGCCCTGCTGACCTTGCTGCTGGCCCTGTTGGCCTTGCTGACCCTGCGGCCCCTGCTGGCCGGGGTTGAACTGCTCCTGCAACTGCCGGAACGCATCGTCCGACAGGCCCTGCTGCTCGCGCAGCGTCTCGCCCAGCCCTTCCATCGCCTGCTCTCCCGGCGACTGGCCCTGCTGGCCCTGGGTGACCTGCATGTTCTCCATGAGCTGCTGAAGCTGCTCCAGCGCCTCCTGCGCCTCGGCCATGCGGCCCTGTTCCATCAGTTCCTGGATCCGGTCCATCATGCGCTGGAGATCGTTCTGGCTCATCTCCATCATATCCTGGGACTGCGCCATCTCGGGAGTCTGCTCGCCCTGCTGCTGCGCCTGGCGCGAGAGCTGCCGCAGATAGTCGTCGGTCGCCTCGCGCAGCTCCTGCATCAGCTCGGCGATCTCCTGATCCGAAGCGCCGTTCTTCATCGCCTCGCTCAGCCGCTCCTGCGCCCGCTGCAGCCGTTCCATCGCCGAGGCCAGATCGCCCTCTTCCAGAATCAGCGCCAGCTCCCACATCGCCCGGGCGATCTCGTCCTGCTGCGCGTCGCTCATCCCGGCGCCGGCGCCCTCCATCCGGCGCAGGATCGTGCGCAACCGCAGATAGGGCACCGCCGAGCGGAACACATCGTCGGGCCGGTGGCTGATCGCCCGCAGGATCCGCGCGACCTCGGGCACATTGTCCCGCGTCCAGAGCAGCGCCCGGCGCTGCTCGATGATCGCCGCCGCCATCGGGTCGAAGAAGCGCCGCCCGGGCAGGGTGATCACCTCGAGATCGCCGGTGCCGCGCTGTCCCGCCTCGTCCTCGACGCTCAGGTCCAGCCGCACCGGCAGGTTGGCCCAGGGGTGTTCCGAGAAATTCTCCACCAGCGTTTCGGTGAACTCCGCCCGGTCGCCGGCGATGGGCATCGGCAGCGGCACCTCGATGGGATCGCGCGGTTCCGGCTCGGCGGCGAGCAGATAGCTGCGGTCGGCCTCGTCCAGCGCCAGCGTGATCCGCGCGCGCCCCGCGACCACGCCGTAATCGTCCGACGCGGTGAAGGGGATCTGCGCATCGCCCTCATAGCTCGATTCGATCTCGCCCTCACGCGCCACCACCGGCGGCGCATCGACCTGCATGCTGACCTCCCAGGCCCGCCCGCCCGGCCCGTCGATGGCAAGCCGACCGGAGCGCACGACCTCGAAATCCTGCGCGGTTTCCTGCGCCGCCTCCGGCGGCAGGCTACGGCCCGAGACATCCTCGGCGACACTCAGCGCGCCGACCTCGCCATACATGCGCAGGGTGATCTGGGCGCCTTCGGGCACGTCGATGCCGGGCGCGGTGATGTCGTTGAGATAAACCGACGGGAGGCGCGTGTAGCCCGGCGGCTCCATCCAGCCTTCCCAGGCCGGACCCGAGGCCAGATCCACACCGGTCGGCCCCATGGCCGTCACCGAGGACACCCGCAGGAACGAGCCGAAGACCAGCGCCACGGCAAAGACCAGCAGCGCCACATAGCGCAGCGCAAACGGATCCGCCTTCGCCACCCGCAGGTCCGGCTCCACCGGGCGCGCCTGCGCCAGCCGGGCCCGCATCCGCGCCTGATGCGCCTGCCACACCGCCTGCGAGCCCATATCCGCCGCGCCGATCGCCTGATCGTCCAGCGCCGCCTGGATCGGATTGCCCCGCATCGTCGAATCGAGCCGTGCCAGCGCCTCGTCGCGCCGCGGCATGTGCAGCATCCGCGCGCCGCGCCACAACGCCCAGAGCAGCGCCAGCGCAAACCCGGCGCCCGCGCCCCAGACCCATTCCACGGCAACCAGATCCTGCACCCCGAGCATCAGCAGCCCCAGCGCCGCCAGCAGCAGCGACCAGAGCGGCCAGAAGGCACGGGTGATCCGCTCCGCCGCCATCCCCCAAAGGGTCAGGCGCAGCGGCCACTTGATCGGTGTCAGGATGTCCGGGGGCGGTGTCCCCTTGTCGGCCATGCGGGTCTCCTGCGGTCTCGGCCGCAGGAGGGATGCCCTACAGCCATGCAGGCAGGCTATCGCGGTTTATGATCTCGTCAAAGCTCGGTCTCGCGCGAATGACAGCGAATTGATCGTCTTTCACCAGAACCTCGGGGATCAATGCCCGCGTATTATACTCGCTCGACATCACCGCCCCATAGGCCCCGGCCGAGCGGAAGGCCACAAGTTCGCCTTCGCCCACCGCGGGCATCATGCGCCCCTTGGCGAAGGTGTCGCCGCTCTCGCAGACCGGTCCGACGATGTCGTAAGGTGCCTGCTCCGCCGCCGGTTGCGGCTCCACGACCGGCACGATGTCGTGATGCGCCTCGTACATGGCGGGCCGGATCAGATCGTTCATCGCGGCGTCGAGGATCAGGAAATTCCGCCCCTCGCCCTCTTTCACATAGATCACCCGGCTCACCAGAATACCGGCATTCCCGGCAATCAGCCGCCCCGGCTCGATCTCGATCTCGCAGCCCAGATGCCCCAGCTCGCGCTCGATGAGCTGGCCGTATTCCACCGGCAGCGGCGGCGCCTCGTTGCTGCGCGTATAGGGGATGCCCAGACCGCCCCCCAGATCCAGCCGCACGATCTCGTGCCCCTCCGCGCGCAGCGCCTGCGTCAGCTCCGCCACCTTGCGATAGGCCAGCGCAAAGGGTTCGAGCTCGGTGAGCTGCGAGCCGATATGCACGTCGATCCCCACCACCTTCAGCCCGGGCAGCGCCGCCGCCTCCGCATAGACGCCCCGCGCCTTGGCAATCGGAATGCCGAACTTGTTCTCGCTCTTGCCGGTGGCGATCTTGGCATGGGTCTTGGCGTCCACATCCGGGTTCACCCGCACGGTGACCGGCACCTCCACGCCCATCGACGTCGCGATCTCGGAAATCGCCCGCATCTCCGGCTCGCTCTCGATGTTGAACTGCCGCACCCCGCCTTCCAGCGCCATGCGGATCTCCTCTCGGGTCTTGCCGACCCCCGAGAACACGATCTTGTCGCCCGGCACGCCCGCCGCCTTGGCCCGCGCGTATTCCCCGCCCGAAACCACATCCATGCCCGCACCGGCCTCGGCCAGCGTCTTCAGGATCGCCTGGTTCGACGCCGCCTTCATCGCATAGCAGACCAGATGCGGCCCCCAGGCCAGCGCCTCGTCGAAAAGCCGGTAATGCCGCAGCAGCGTCGCGGTGGAATAGACATAGACCGGCGTGCCCACGGCGGCGGCGATCTCCGCCACCGGCACATCCTCGGCAAAAAGCTGCCCGTCACGATAGAGAAAATGATCCAAGCCCGCCTCCTGCGCTGACCGCGCCGCCATAGCGCAAGCCCATGACCCGCGCCACCCCCTGCCCTTCTTCTCTTGGACAAATACGCAAACCCGCCCGTGCCACAGGCACCGCGCCGGCAAAACGCGTCACGACGACCACAGGCCCGAGCCGGCGGCCAAAGGCCGGCGGCGAGACGACCCGCGCGCGCCAAAAGGCGCGCTCCGCGAGATCAGACCGGCCGCGAGCGGAACCAGAGATAAAGCGGCAGCCCGCAGCTCACACCGATGAGACAGGTGGCGGGAATCGCCCAGAGCGCCCCCCAGTTCCGCCGCACCGCCACTTCCGCCAGGATCCACAGCACCAGAACCAGCGCGGAAATCAGCAGATCCCAGGTCAGCCCGGTCACCGCGGCATTCCCGAACCAGGCATCGACCATGCCGCGCAGCGACCAGCCGGTCTGCGACAGCCAGGTGACCAGCCAGATCATCGGATGCACCGCCCCCCAAAGCGCCAGCGCCAGCCACAGATGCCGCAGCCGCAGGCTCATCGCTTGGCGATCCCGACCTCGGCGGTGCCGGTCACGCTCACGCTGAACCCGGTCTCTGCGGCCGGCTCCGGACGCACCGGATCGCCATCCGCGCCGCAGCCCGCCAGCAGCGCCACCACCGTCAAAAGCAAAAACGGTCTCATGCCAGGATCTCCTTCCAGCGCATCACCTGCTCGCGCACCCGCGTGGGCGCCGTGCCGCCATAGCTCAACCGGCTCGCCACCGAGTTGTGCACACCCAGAACATCGTAGATCCCCTCGGTGATCGAGGCACTCACAGATTGCATCTCGTCCAGAGACAGATCCGGCAGGTCGCAGCCCTTTTTCTCGGCCATCGCCACCAGCGTCCCGGTGACGTGATGCGCCTCGCGGAAGGGCAGCCCGGTCTCGCGCACCAGCCAGTCGGCCAGATCGGTGGCGGTCGAGAACCCCGCCGAGGCCGCCGCCTCCAGCGCCGCCACATTGGCCTGCATGTCCTTGACCATGCCCTCCATCGCCGCCAGCGCCAGCATCAGGTTGTCGGCGGCGTCAAAGACCTGCTCCTTGTCTTCCTGCATGTCCTTGGAATAGGCCAGCGGCAGCCCTTTCATCACCGTCATCAGCGCCACATTGGCGCCGAAGATCCGGCCGATCTTGGCACGGATCAGCTCGGCGGCGTCGGGGTTCTTTTTCTGCGGCATGATCGAGGAGCCGGTGGAAAAGCGGTCCGACAGCGCCACGAAACGGAACTGCGCCGAAGACCAGATCACCAGCTCCTCGGCAAAGCGCGACAGGTGCATGGCACAGATGCTGGCCACGCTCAGGAATTCCAGCGCGAAATCGCGGTCGCTCACCGCGTCGAGCGAGTTGGCGGCGGGTCGGGCAAAGCCCAGCGCCTCCGCGGTCATGTGCCGGTCGATGGCAAAGCCGGTGCCCGCCAGCGCCGCCGCGCCCAGCGGGCTTTCGTTCATCCGCGCCCGCGCGTCGCGGCAGCGCGAGAGATCGCGGCCGAACATCTCGACATAGGCCATCATGTGATGGCCCCAGGTCACCGGCTGCGCGGTCTGCAGATGGGTAAAGCCCGGCATCACCCAATCGGCGCCGGCCTCTGCCTGATCCACAAGCGCGCGCAGAAGCGCCAGCAGACCGCCCTCCATCGCGTCGAACTGATCGCGCACCCAGAGTTTGAAATCCGTCGCCACCTGATCGTTGCGCGACCGTGCCGTGTGCAGCCGCCCCGCCGGCTCGCCGACGATCTCCTTCAGCCGCGCCTCGACATTCATGTGAATGTCCTCCAGCGCGGTGGAAAAGGCGAAGGTCCCGCTGTCGATCTCTGACAGTACCGTGAGCAGACCTTCCCGAATGGTCTCGGCATCGCTATCACTGATGATGCCCGTGGCCGCCAGCATGGCGGCATGGGCCCTCGAGCCGGCGATATCCTGCGCCGCGAGCCGCTTGTCGAACCCGATCGAGGCGTTGATCGCCTCCATGATCGCGTCCGGCCCTGCGGCAAAGCGGCCGCCCCACATCTGGTTCGAGGAGTTATCCGACATGATCGACCTTTCCGGAGGAACAATGAGAAATCTGGCGCTTGCGCTCCTCTATACCGCCACTGCGGCGCTTGCAAATCCGGCACAGGCCGACACCGCCGCCGCCGAGGCCGCCCGTACCGGCGAGATGCGCAAGCTCGGCTTCCATGCCTCCCCGAAACCCGTCGGGAGCAACGATTTCGTCACCTTCGACGGCGCGCCGCTCAACCTGGCCGACTGGAAGGGAAAATGGGTTCTGGTGAACTTCTGGGCGACCTGGTGCGCCCCCTGCAAGAAAGAGATGCCGACGCTCTCGGCGCTACAGCAGTCCATGGGCGGCGAGAGTTTCGAGGTGCTCACCATCGCCACCGGCCGCAACCCGCCGCCCGCGATGCAGGAATTCTTCGAGGAAGAGGGCATCGACAACCTGCCGCTGCACCGCGATCCCGGCGCCGCGCTGGGGCGGCAGATGGGCGTTCTGGCGCTGCCCGTCACCGTGATCCTGAATCCCGAAGGCGAAGAGGTCGCGCGGCTGATGGGCGAGGCCGACTGGGGCTCGGAAAGCGCCCTCGCGGTGCTGTCGGCCCTCATCGGCCCCGAGGGCTGAGGCAGACCCGAGACGAAAAACGGGGCGGGTCTGACCCCGCCCCGCGCACTCGTTAAAACAACACAGCCGTCCGGCCCCACCGGTTTCCGCCGGGCCGGGCGCTCAGCGCAGCGCGATCAGGATACGCCGCGAGCGGGTCTTCTTTCCGCTGCGGTGGTCCTTGCGCCAGCCCTTCCGGGCGACGCCGAAACGATCCAGCTCCAGCGCACCCGTGGCCACCAGCCCATCGAGCCCCCATTCCTTCCACGCCAGCCCCAGCGCGGTTTCCTGAGTCACCCGTTCGCGGGATTCGCGGAACCCGTCGGAATGAACGATGACATAGCTGCACATCCCGAGGGTGCGGGCACAACGATACGGCACATAGCGCGTCACCTGCCCTTCGGCAGAGACGCCGCGCACCGTTTCGCCCCGGTCATTTGTGAAGTAGCTGCCCACATAGACCAGGGTCTCGCCCTTTCCCTCGTAGGTGTCGAACCGGAACAGCCCCGCGTCACGGCCTCTGGCCACATGGCTCAGAAAGCGCCCGCCCTCCTCCTCCATCACCATCAGCGATCCAGGCGCCATGCGCGCGGTCTGCCAAGCGATCTCGGCTGGAAGCGGCGTGGCGGTCAGACCGGCCAGCAAGGCAAGGATTTGGGCGCGCATCCGCATACGGCTCCGGTTCAGCGGCCCCCACCGCTAACCGACCCTTTGCGAAAACCCCGGCAAGACGCAAGCACGCGCCGCAATTCCGCCACAAACCGCAGCGGCCGACGGACAATGCCGCCGGCCGCCTTGAAACTTCACACTCAAACCGAACAATCGCGCCCTGAAATTGCCTCAATCGAAGCGATCAGGCGCGCGCTCCCGAGCAGGACGATTCGCCTGCCCGGAAACCCGGAAACTCATTCCGCCAGAACCTCGCCCGAGGGGCGCGGAGTTGCAGCGGTTTCGGCGGGCAGGATGGGATAGACCACATCCGGCACCTCGCCGGTCAGCGCATCGAGGAAGGCCACGATGTTATCGACCTCTTCGCCGCTCAGCTCGGCACCGAGCTGCGAGCTGGCCATGATCTCGACGGCGGTCCGCAGATCCCACACCTTGCCGGAATGGAAATAGGGCGCGGTCACCGCGATGTTGCGCAGCGGCGCGGCGCGGAAGACATATTCGTCATCCACCGTTTCGGTCACCGCAAAGCGGCCCTTGTCGCCTTCGGGCAAAACATCGGCGCCCGGCTTCTCGATCAGCCCGAACGGATAATAGCTGTGGCCGCCGACATTGATGCCGTTGTGGCAGGACGCACAGCCCGCGTCGATGAAGGTCTGCAACCCGGCAATCTGCTGCTCGCTCATCGCCGCATCGTTGCCGTTCAGCCAGGCGTCGAAAGGCGCGGGGGTCAACAGCGTGGCCTCATAGGCCTCGATCGCCTTGGCGAAATTGTCGAAGGTGACCGGGTCGGCCTCCTGCGGGAACGAGGCCCGGAACCACGTCTGATATTGCGGCATCGAGTTCAGCGTGGCGATGACGTTCTCCGGCGTGTTGGCCATTTCGACCCCCGCCTGCACCGGCCCCTTGGCCTGCTCGGCAAGGTCGGCGGCACGGCCATCCCAGAACTGCGCCTCGTTGAACACGGCGTTCAGCACCGTGGGCGCGTTGCGCGGCCCTTTCTGCCAGCCGTGACCGATGGAGGTTTCGAGGTTGTCGTCGCCGCCGGTCGCGAGGTTGTGGCATGAGTTGCACGAAAACACCCCCGAGGCGGACATGCGCGGATCGAAGAACAGCGCCTTGCCCAGCGCGATCTTCTCGTCGGTGATCGGGTTGTCGCTGACGGCGGGAGTCGTCGAGGGCAGCGGCGAAAAGAGATCGAGCGCGTCAGCGCGCAGATCCTGCGCGGCGGCGGTCTGGGCACCGAGGATAAGAGCGAGAGCCGTGACCGAAAGCGTCTGTTTGGGGAACATGCTTGTCTCCGTTGGGTCCGATGGGCGTCGCGCGTGTCGTTTTAGAATTGTTATAGATCGGGACCTCGCGAATCCTTGATCCACCGCAAGCCCGGGGTCGCAGAATAGCGCGTAGAGGGCCCCGAGCGCCGGAGAGCACCCCCAGAAAAACTCATTTTTGTTAAATTACATCAAATTATTAACGATCCATCTCGACCGTTTCCAAAGCCCTTCCGGAAGGCAAAGGCAGGTCTTGCGGCCTCCTGTGACGTGACGGAAGACGGACAGAAATTTGTGGGATCAGCGACAGTAGGATCCGCTGCGGTAGCGCGCGGTATCAAAGTGGAAATGGTCTTCGTGATAGCCATCGGAGCCCGGGCCCAGAACCGTCCCGAAGGTGCCGCAGGCAGCGCTGTGCATCTTGCGCAGGGCGCGGCCCTTGCCGCCCTGTCCCCAGTCCCGCAGCACGCTCATTTCGCTGCCGTCCCTCAGCCGGATCGCCGCGATGTCGATGGCACGGCCCTTGCCGTGCTCGCTGACCTTGGCGCCGGGCTGGTTGTTGCGCGTGCGGCAGGCGTAATGCGCCGCGACCCGCAGCCCGGACACCCCGCCGCCCTGGGTGCCGACCGCCGGCTTCACCGCGCGGTTGACCCATTGCTTGAGCGCCTTGGCGGTGGTGCAGTCCATCACCGCCTGCTGGCTGAGCGCCACCCCCGAAACCGAGCGCAGCCTGACCGCGTCGCTGACGCCGCAGGCCGCGATCTTTCCGGGCACATAGCCGATGGCCTCACCCTGAAGATCCACATCGCCGCAAACCGCGCCGCGCGCCCGTTCGCGGCGCTTGGCCATCACCCGCTCGACCATGGACTCCGGCCGCAGCAACGGGCGCAGCGACAGGCCGATGGCCTGCGGCGACCGCGCTGCGAATGCCTGCGACCGGGCAATCGACAGCGCCGCCTCTTCGGGCACGAACCCGGGCACGCCCGCCGCTTTCAGTTCCTGTGCGAGATTCCGGTGCAGCAGCGCTTCAAGCGCCGCAGGCCGTGCGACGGGTCGGCGCTGCGTGACAAGTGCCGGGCTCTCTTCCGGGTCAAGGGCGGCCTGCTCGGGCCCCGGCGGCACGATCGCTTCGAGAAGGCGCAGAGGCGGGCGCGGTGACGTTTCGGGCGCACCGGCGAGACTCTGGGTCGCAAGGACCGCCGCCAGTACCAAACCCCACATCACTCGCATCGTCACTCTGCCTTCTTGATCCGTCCGAAATCCGGGGCATCGGTGTCTTGCCCCGCCTGCAGGATACCACGACGGATTTCCCGTGTGTGGGTGAAATAATCGAACAGCGTATCACCATCGCCGGTGCGGATCGCCCGTTGCAGCGCGAACAGCTCTTCGGTGAAGCGCCCGAGGATCTCCAGCGCGGCGTCCTTGTTGGTCAGGAAGACGTCGCGCCACATGGTCGGGTCGGAGGCCGCGATCCGGGTGAAGTCGCGGAAACCGGCGGCGGAGAACTTGATCACTTCCTGGTCCGAAACGCGGCGCAGATCGTCCGCCACACCCACCATCGTATAGGCGATAAGATGGGGAACGTGGCTCACGACCGCGCAGACCAGATCGTGGTGTTCGACCTCCATGCGCTCGGTATTGGCGCCCAGCGCCCGCCAGAACGCTTCCAGCCGTTCGGTCGCCTCTTCGCGCGCGCCATGGGGTACGATCAGGCACCAGCGGTTGTCGTAGAGCTGCGCAAACCCCGCCTCGGGGCCGGAATGCTCGGTGCCGGCCATGGGGTGGGCGGGCACGAAATCGACGCCTTCCGGGATATGCGGCCCCACCGCCTCGATCACCGCCTTTTTCACCGAGCCCACATCGGTCACGGTGCAGCCTGGTTTCAGATGCGGCGCGATGGCCTCGGCCACCCGGCCCATGGCACCCACCGGCACGGCAAGCACCACCAGATCGGCATCCTTCACCGCCTCTTCGGCGCTGTCGCAAACGGTGTCGCAAAGCCCGATGCGGCGCGCGGTGTCGCGGGTTTCCGCGCTGCGCGCATAGCCGGTGACATGCGCTTCCATGCCCGCGCGTTTCATCGCCCAGAACATCGACGAGGCGATCAGCCCCAGCCCGATCAGCGCAACCCGTTGGTAGCTCATCGCTCTCCCGCCTTGAACAGACCGATGCAATGCGCCACGCGGCGGCAGGAGGCCTCGTCCCCCACGGTGATGCGCAGCGCGGCGGGCAGCTTGTAGCCGGTCACCCGGCGCACCAGAATGCCCTGCGACTGAAGATAGGTGTCGCAGGCGCCGGCCTCGTCGGCATCGCCAAACCGCGCCAGCACGAAATTCGCGGTGGAGGCGTCGGAGGGCACACCGTGTTCGGCCAGCGCCTCGGCGAGCCAGGCCCGCAGGCGGCTGTTTTCCTCGCGGCTCTTTTCCACATAGGCAGTGTCGCGGATCGCCGCCTCGGCGGCGGCCAGCGCCACGGTGGACAGGTTGAAGGGCTGGCGGATGCGGGTCAGCACGTCGATGATTTCTTTCGGCCCGTAGCCCCAGCCGACGCGCATGCCGCCCAGCCCGTAGAGCTTGGAGAAGGTGCGGGTCATGAAGACATTGTCCCGCGCCTCGACCAGACGGGCACCACCGTCGTAGCCCTCGACATATTCCGCATAGGCACCGTCGAGTACGAGGATCGCCTGCGGCGGAATGTTGGCCGCCAGGCGCTCGATCTCGGCCATGCCGATCATCGTGCCGGTTGGGTTGTTGGGATTGGCGATGAAGACGAGCCTGGTGCGTTCGTTGCAGGCGGCGAGGATGTGGTCCACGCAGACCACGCGCTCGCGCTCGGCGACCTCGATGGGCGTCGCGCCGACCGCATGGGCCAGCAGGCGATACATGGCAAAGCCGTGTTCGGTGTGGATCACCTCGTCGCCGGGGCCCGCATAGGCCTGGCAGAGAAACTGTAGCACCTCGTCGGAACCCACGCCGCAGATGATCCGCCCGGCAGCGAGGCCGTGCACCCCGGCGATTGCCTCGCGCAGCGCCGCATGGTCGGTGGAGGGGTAGCGATGCATCTCATGCACCGCGCGGCGCACCGCTTCCTGCGCCGCGGGGGACGGGCCGAACGGGTTCTCGTTCGAGCTGAGCTTGATGACGTTGGACACGCCCTCGACGTTCGACTTCCCGCCCACATAGAGCGCGATTTCCATGATGCCGGGCTGCGGTTCGATACCAGCCATGATGCCACCCTCAAAAATGTGCCGGGCCGTTCTAGCTTGCGGGCGCGGCCAAGACCAGCCTTGTCCGGCGCAAGGCCGGGATGCGAGAAAATTCGGACGAATTTTCTCCGGTCGATGTCCTGCTCTAAGGATTTTCGTGACGAAAATCCTTAGAGCGCGGGCCGTCAGGTCGCCAGAACGTTGCGGAAGGCCCAGGGCTCGCTCTCGTCGATGTCCTCGGGGAAATGTTCCCAGCGGTCCTGCAACGGCGTCCAGTCGGTGTAATGCGCCTCGACCGGGCCGAGATAGGGTTTCTGCACCTCGAGACAGCGGGCATGATCCATCTCGTCGGTCTCGACGATCCCGGCCTCGGGGTTCTCCAGCGCCCAGACCATGCCCGCAAGCACGGCGCTCGTGACCTGAAGCCCGGTGGCGTTCTGATAAGGCGCCAGATCGCGGGTCTCGTCATTGGACAGGCGCGAGCCATACCAGAGCGCGTTCTTCTCGTGCCCGTAAAGCAGCACACCCAGCTCGTCGATGCCCTCGACGATCTCGTCCACGTCGAGAATGTGATGCTGCGTCTGCTGCCGGCCCGATCCGAACATCTCGTGCAGGCTGAGTACCGCGTCGTCGCAGGGGTGATAGGCGTAGTGGCAGGTGGGCCGGAACTCAGGCCCGCTGGCAGGACCCACGGTGTAGTAATCCGAGATCGAAATCGCCTCGTTATGGGTCACCAGGAAGCCGAACTGCGGACCCGGGGTCGGGCACCAGGTGTGCACGCGGGTGATGGCGCCGGGACGCTCCAGCCAGATCCCCGCCTGACAGCCGCTGTCGTAGCTGTGGCCGTTCTCCGGGAACCAGCGCTCATGCGTGCCCCAGCCCAGTTCGGCGGGCTGGAACCCCTCGGCGATGAACCCCTCGACCGACCAGGTGTTCACGAAGACATTGCGCGGACGCGGCTGGCGGCGAGCCTGGGTATCGCGCTCGGCGATATGCACCCCCTTTACGCCCAGCTCCCTCATCAGCCTTGCCCAGCCGGCACGATCCGCCGGGGCCTCCGCCTCGCGACCCGTGTCTCTGGCAAGCGTCAGCAGCGCCTCTTTCACGAACCAGCTCACCATGCCCGGGTTGGCGCCGCAGCAGCTCACCGCCGTCGTGCCGCCGGGATTGGCCGCCTTCTCGTCGCGCACCTTCTGGCGCAGCGCGTAATTGGTGCGGTCGGCGTTGTCCTGGGTGTCGAAATAGAACCCCGCCCAGGGCTCGACCACGGTGTCGATATAAAGCACGCCGATCTCGCGGCAGAAGGTCATGATGTCGAGCGACGAGGTATCGACCGAGAGGTTCACGCAGAACCCGTTGCCCCCGGAAAACAGCCTGCCCAGAACCTCGCGGTAATTCTCCGGGGTCAGCGAGACCTGCAGGTGGTTCAGCTTGTGCTGGCGCAGGAAATTGGCCTGACGCGCATCCGGTTCGATCACCGTGAACTTGTCGGCGTCGTAATCGAAATGCCGCTCGATCAGAGGCCAGGTCCCCTTGCCGATCGACCCGAAGCCGATCATCACGATGGGGCCGTCGATGCGGCCGTAGACGGGGTACTCTTGTGCCATGCGTCATCCCTCCTGAAGAGCCGGTGGCGCGCCTCTAGGGCACCCTCCCCGGGGTTGCAACCAGCAAGCCGCCTGCACTCAGACGACCACCTCGCGGCGCTCCTGTTCGCCGACCCCGAACACCCGCTTGTAGCGCGCGATCTCGGTCTGCGGTCCCATCGCCTTGTTGGGATTGTCCGACAGCTTGACCGTGGGATGGCCATTGGCGCTGACCGCCTTGCAGACCAGGCTGAACGGCGCCAGCCGGTCGTCCGTCGTCAGACCGCGGAAATCATTGGTCAGAAGCGTGCCCCAGCCGAAGGAAACCCGCACCCGCCCCGAGAATTTCCGGTAGAGATCCAGAATCTTGTCCGCGTCGAGCCCGTCGGAAAAGATCACCAGCTTGCGCGTCGGATCCTCGCCCCGCTCCTTCCACCAGTCGATGGCGATCTCGGCGCCGCGCTCGGGATCGCCGCTGTCGATGCGGATCCCCGTCCAGCCGGCCAGCCAGTCGGGCGCGCGTTTCAGAAACCCCTCGGTGCCGTAGGTGTCGGGCAGGATGATCCGCAGATTGCCCTCGTGCTCCTTGTGCCAGTCGGCCAGCACGTCATAGGGCGCACGCGCCAGCGCCTCGTCATCCTCGGCCAGCGCCGCATAGACCATGGGCAGTTCATGCGCGTTGGTGCCGATGGCCTCGAGATCGCGGTTCTTGGCGATCAGGCAGTTCGACGTTCCGGTAAAGTTGCTTCCCAGCCCCTCGACCATCGCCTGCACGCACCAGTCCTGCCACAGAAAACTGTGCCGCCGCCGCGTGCCGAAATCGGCGATCTTCACGCCCGGCTGCTCGCGCAGACGCTCGATCTTTTCCCAGAGCTTGGTGGCCGCCCGGGCATAAAGCACCTGCAACTCGAATTTCTTCATCTCGTTCAGAACGGCCCGGCCGCGCAGTTCCATCAGCACCGCCAGCGCCGGGATTTCCCACAGCATGACCTCGGGCCAGGATCCTTCGAAGGTCAGTTCATACTGATCGCCCACCCGTTCGAGGAAATAGGGCGGCAGTTGCAGGTTCTCGAACCACTCCATGAAATCTGGCCGGAACATCTGGCGCTTGCCATAGAAGGTATTGCCCCGCAGCCAGGTGCTTTCGCCACGGGTCAGCGACAACGAGCGGATATGGTCGAGCTGTTCGCGCAGCTCGCCCTCGTCGATCAGCTTGGCCAGGGGCACGTGTTTCGACCGGTTGATCAGACTGAAGGTCACCTGCGTGCCGGGACGGTTGTGAAACACGGACTGGCACATCAACAGCTTGTAGAAATCGGTGTCGATCAGCGACCGAACGATCGGATCGATCTTCCACTTGTGGTTCCAGACTCTTGTGGCGATTTCCAAAGCGAGGCCTCCGGCGCAGGGGTCGGTCCCTCTGATAAGCCATCCGGCGCCGGGGGGCCAAGCGGTTTCTCCCGCGCCTGCGCCCGGGCCAGGGCCGACAGCAATGCGCTCTTGCGCAGCGGCTTGCCCAGAAAATCGTCCATCCCGGCGGCAAGACAGGCCTCGCGGTCGCTGTCGAAGGCATTGGCGGTCAGCGCGATGATCCAGGGCTGACGCACCGCCATCGACCGCACGAAACGCGTGGCGGCCAGCCCGTCCAGCACCGGCATGGACATGTCCATCAGCACCACGTCGGGCTGGGTGGCGCGGACCTGTTCGACCGCGTCGCGACCGTTCAGCACCTCGCTGATCTCGATCGGCTGATCTTCGAGAAAGCGGCGCACCAGCAGCCGGTTCGTGCCATTGTCCTCGGCCAGCAGCAGGCGCATCGGCTGCACCGCGCGCTGCGCCGGAGGCGCGGCGGGCGCCGGCGCAGAGCGGCCCGTTTCGCGGCCAAGCCGCACCGTCAGCTCGAAACAGGCACCGGGCGGCTGCCCCGGCACCAGCCGCAGCCCACCGCCCATGCGCATCGCAAGCTGGCGCGAGATCGCAAGGCCCAGCCCGGTGCCGCCGTAGCGCCGCGTGGTCTCTGCATCGGCCTGTTCGAACTGTTCAAAGATCTGCCCCGCACGCGCGGCGGGCACACCGATGCCGGTGTCCTGCACGGTGACCACCAGATCGACCCCCGCCGCGTCGGGCAGCGCCCGGGTCGTCAGCGTCACGCCGCCGGCCTCGGTGAACTTCACCGCATTGCCCAGCAGGTTGATCAGGATCTGCCGCAGCCGCCCGCTGTCGCCGCAGACCCTCTCGGGCAAGGGCGTTTCGTGGCAGATGTCGAGGAACAGACCCTTCTCGCGTGCCTGCGGTCGCAGAATATCCGCCGCGTCGCGGAGACAGGCCGCAAGCGAAAACGGTTCGGCCACGATCGTCAGCTTCTCCGCCTCGAGCTTCGAATAATCGAGAATGTCGTTGATGATCTTCAGCAGCGCCTCGGCGGATTTCCGGATCGTCGCGGTGTAGAGCTTCTGGTCCCGGTCCAGCGCGCCCTCGGCCAGCAGATCCGCCATGCCGATGATTCCGTTCATCGGCGTGCGGATCTCGTGGCTCATCGTGGCCAGAAAGGCGGCCTTGGCCCGGGCGCCGGCCTCGGCGCGTTCCTTGGCATCGGCCAGCTCTGCCGCGCGCGCGCGGGCCTCGGTGATATTGCGGTCGACCACGATCACCTTCTCGACACCGCCGCCGGGGCTGAACACCGGCGCAAAGGCCGCCTCGACCCAGATCGTCTCGCCCGCCCGCGTGTAGTTCAGGATCTCCCGGCGCAGCGATTCCCCCGAGGTCACCCGGCGCGCGATCTCGGTCAGATCGGCCATGTCGCTCTCCGGCCCCGATAGCAGCTCGGTCGGCGTGCGACCCACCGCCTCGGCGGAGCGATAGCCCTTCTGACGGGTGAACCCCTCGTTCACCCAGAGAATCCGCAGGTCCGAATCCGTCAGCATGATCGCATCGTTCGCGTGCCGGGCCACCAGCGCAAGCTGGCGCACCTCGTCCTGCGAGGCCTGCAGATCGCGGTTGGCGCGGGACAGCGCGGCCTGGCCTTCCAGCAGGCTGCGGCTGTCCTCGGTGCGCCGCCGCTCGGCCCCGTCGACAAAGCGCAGGAAGACATAGGAAATGAAGCCGATCATCGACAGCCCGAAGAAATTGTAGATCAGCCCCGCCCCGGTTTCCTGCACCAGCACCTCGGCGGCGAAGCCGATGATCGCGGCGCCGGTGTAGACCGCGATCCGGACGCGGGTCGCCAAAGGGTGATAGCGGCGCACCACGCCCGCGTTCAGCACCGCCGCGGCGAGAAAGGAGAAGCTGAAGAGCGAGGCCTCGCCACCCTCGGCGGTGAACTGGGCAATCACCACCGTGGCCGAGATGGTCACCGCCTGAAACCCCGCAGAGACCGCACTGAACACGATCAGCCGCGCCACCGGAACCCCGCGCGCCAGCGCGCCCGGCACCCGGCGCAGCACCACGCAATCCACCGCCTCGCCCAGAAACACGAGCGCCAGCGTCAGAAGGCCGATCAGCGGCGAGACCAGCAGCGCCAATGCCAGCGAGCCGACCACCGTGGCGATCTGCCGGGGCGCGAAATGCCGGACGCGCCCGCGCGCGTAGCGGCGCAGCAGCCCTTCCGGGCTGTTGACCGCCTCGAACTGGGCGAGCGACTGATTCTTCGCGATCCGGCTCTGCGGCATCTCGGGGGGCTTCCGGTCCTTGGTCCGGATCTTCTAGCCCCGCGCTGGTTAAAAAATCGGCAACCGCCGTCAGGCGAGCGTCACCCCTGCCGCCGCCATGCCCGCGCGCGCCGCCGCCAGCGACCCGTCGAGATCGATGGCCCGGCAGGCGCTTTCCAGAACCGTGACCTCGAAGCCCAGTTTCGCGGCATCCACGGCCGAGAAATTCACGCAGAAATCGGTGGCGAGCCCGACCATGGTCAGCCGGTCGATGCCACGGCTGCGCAGATAGCCGTCCAGCCCGGTCGAGGTCGTGTGATCGTTCTCGAAAAAGGCCGAATAGCTGTCGATCTCCGGACGAAAGCCCTTGCGGACAATCAGATCGGCGCGGTCGGTGTCGAGCGCCGGGTGAAAGGCCGCGCCGGGCGTGCCCTGAACGCAGTGATCGGGCCACAGCACCTGCGGGCCATAGGGCATCTCGATCATCGCGAACGGCGCCTTTCCCGCATGCCCGCTGGCAAAGGAGGAATGCCCCGCCGGATGCCAGTCCTGGGTCAGAATGACGGCGTCATAGGACGCCATCATGGCATTCACCGGCGCCACGATCTCGTCCCCGCCCGCAACTGCGAGCGCGCCGCCCGGGCAGAAGTCGATCTGGACGTCGATGACGATAAGCGCGTGCATGAGGGTCTCCTGGATTTTGGCGGCGCCGGGCCGGCGCGGCAATCCTCCCGCTTGCCCCGCGCGGATGCAAGGCGTATCTCGGCGCCCATGTTCACCGTCTGCGCCCTTTACCACTTCACCCGGTTCGAAGACCCCGACGCGCTGCGCGCGCCGCTGCTGGCGCTTTGCGGCGCGCACGCCGTCACCGGCACGCTGCTGCTGGCGCAGGAAGGGATCAACGGCACCATCGCCGGCCCGCGCGCGGGCATCGACGCGGTGCTGGCCCATATCCGCGCCCTGCCCGGATGCGCCGGGATCGAGTGGAAGCTCTCCACCGCCACCGAGCGCCCCTTTGCCCGCATGAAGGTGCGGCTGAAGCGCGAGATCGTGACCATGGGCCAACCCGATGTCGATCCGCTCGCCCGGGTCGGCCATTACATCGACCCGTCCGACTGGAACGATCTGATCCGCGCGCCGGATGTGGCGGTGATCGACACCCGCAACGATTACGAGGTCGCCATCGGAACCTTCGAGGGCGCCGTCGATCCGCAGACCGCCAGTTTCCGCGACTTCCCCGCCTGGTGGGACGCGAACAAGGCGCGCTTTCACAACAAGCGCATCGCGATGTTCTGCACCGGCGGCATCCGCTGCGAGAAATCCACCAACTGGCTGCTGGGTCAGGGGGTCGAGGAGGTCTACCACCTCAAGGGCGGCATCCTGAAATATCTCGAGGAGGTGCCGGCGGAAGAGAGCGCCTGGCAGGGCGCGTGCTTTGTCTTCGACGGGCGAGTCTCGGTCGGGCACGGGCTGCGCGAGGGGCCGCATCTGCTCTGCCATGCCTGCCGCCGTCCGATCCTGCCCGAAGACCGCGACCGCCCGGAATACGAGCACGGGGTGTCCTGCCATCACTGCATCGCCGAGACCTCGGACGAGGACAAGGCGCGGTTCCGCGAGCGGCAGAAGCAGATCGCGCTCGCCCGCGCGCGGGGCGAACGGCACCTGCATGCGGATGTGCCGGACGAGTCCGGTCTCTGACGCCCGGACGCCTGACCCCGGGCCGCTGATCTCCGGCGCTCAGAAGTAGCTGCGCACCAGCGATCCGGCGAGCAGCGACCAGCCGTCGGCGATCACGAAGAAGGCCAGCTTGAACGGCAGCGAGACGATGGCGGGCGGCACCATCATCATGCCCATCGACATCAGCACCGCCGCGACCACCAGGTCGATGATCAGGAAGGGCAGGAAGATCAGAAAGCCGACCTGAAAGGCGCGCGCGATCTCGGACAGCATGAAACTGGGGATCAGCACCGAAAGCGGCGCTTCGGGGGCCAGCGCCGTGCCCGCCGCATCCGGGCGCAGATCGGCCATATTGGCAAAGGTCTCGGGATCGGTGCGCGCCGCCATGAAGCCCCGGAACGGCTCCAGCGTGCGGTCCAGCGCCTCCGCGACGCCGATCTGCTCGTCGACAAGCGGTTGCAGCCCGTTCTGCCAGGCGGCGGTAAAGGTGGGCTCCATCACGAAATAGGTCAGGAACAGCGCCAGGCTGACGATCAGCATATTGGGCGGCGATTGCTGCAGCCCCACGGCCTGCCGCAGAATCGACAGGACGGTGACGAGGAAGGGAAAGCAGGTCACCATGATCGCGATGCCGGGCGCGAGGCTCAGCAGCGTGATCAGGGCGATGAGCTGCAGGCTCGCCGCGGTGACCGACCCGCTCCCGCCCAGATCGAGCGTGATCTCCTGCGCCCCCGCCGGGCCGGCCAGCAGCACCGCCGGCAACAGGAGGACGGATAACAGCATGCGCATGGGTCAGGCGGGGCTTTGCAGATCGACCACTTCGGTCAGGCGCACCGCAAGCTGGCCGTTCTCCGCCCCCTCGAGCACTTCGAGCGCGCCGATCCCGATCAGCCGGTCGCCGACATAAAGCTCCACCGGATCCTCGAGCCGCTTGTCGAGCGTCAGCACCGATCCTTCGCCGAGCTTCAGCAGATCGCGCACCAGCGGCCGGGCGCGGCCGACCGAAACGGTGATCTCGATGGGAACCGAGGTGAAGGGGGTCGCGGCTTCGGGCCGCGCGGCGGCGGGCTGGTCATCCATTTGCGGTTTTCCTCCGGTTGTCATGCACAAAACCCTGCACCGCCTGGGCGACGTCCCGCACAAGGCCGCTGAGGTCGATCTGCTTTTCGATGTCGCCAAAGCGGATGTCGGCCTGCCCTTCGGCGAGGGTCCCGTCCTCGGCGAGTTTCAGCGGAAATCCGAAATCCGTCTCGAGCAGCGGCAGCACCGTCTCGGCACTGCCCGGCGCCACCGCGATCACCACGTCAAGCGCGCCGATCTCGCGCGCCATGGCGCGAAGCTGCTCCGCGATATGCGGCCCCAGCGTCTCGCGCAGCAGGGCGGGCAGCAGCGTGCCCACCACGTCTTCGAGCAGGGGCGCGATGCCGTTGAGCACCTGGCTATACGCCTCGTGATAGGTGAAGGACAGATCCTGCAAATTTTGCGCAAAATCGCTGGCGATCCGCGCGTGATCGTCGTTCTGCGCCTTGATCGCGTCGTCCCACCCGGCGCGGTAGCCGGACTCGAACGCTTCCAGCCGGGCGGTTTCGAGCGCGTTGTCGTCATGCAGGACCGGGCCCGCTTCGGGCCGCGCCGGGGCCGCGCCGAAATCCTCCAGAAACGCGCCGAGCCGGGTCATTGCGCCTCTTCCTTCTCATCCAGCCAGCTCCGCAGGATTTCGACGGTCTCGCTCTTGCGCTCTTCGATCAGGTTGCGCAGCCGCTCCACCGGATCCTCTTCGACGGGGGCGTCGAAATCGACCATGCCCATGCCGCCGAAACCCTCGCCGCTGCCCAGCGTCGGCAAGGGCGCGAAATCGTCCTCCTCCGAGGCGATCTCGCCATCGAGCGCCGGCACGGCCTCGCCCCCCGGGGCGCCCAGAACCAGCGCGCCGCCGGGGCCTGCCAGCGCCGCGCGCGCCGGGGCGGTGAGGATCGGGCGCACCACGAAGAGGCCGAGAATCAGCGCCACCACAGCCAGCACGCCCATCTGGATCAGCGTCATCGGGTCGAGCGGCATCGAGAACCAGCCGGGTTCGATGGGCCCGGTGCCCAGGCCTTCGGGGCGTTCGAAGGGCAGCGAGCGAATGGTGATCTCGTCGCCACGCTCCTGCTCGAAGCCCACGGCCGAGGCGACCAGATCGCGCAGCGCGCTCAGTTCGGCCTCGGGCAGCGGCACAAATTGCTGCGTGCCGTCCGCGGCGGCCTGATAGCTGCCATTGACCAGAACCGCCACGGTCAGCCGCTTCACCGCGCCGGGCATGCGGGTGATTTCGCGCGTCGTCTCGGACACTTCGTAATTGACCCGTTCCCGCGTCTCGCTGTTCTGGCTCGACGAGCTGTCGCCGCCCCCGGCCTGACCGTCGGGCAGATTCGAGGCCACGGTCACATCGCCGCCGCCGGTATCCTGAGAGGTGCTGCTCTGCTCCTCGGTATCGGTGGAAATCGCCACGCGGCCCTCGGGATCGAACTGGCGCTGGCGGATCGTTTCGCTTTCGGTGACCGTATCGACGCTGACCTCGACCACCGCATTTCCGAGCCCAACCCGCGCCTCGACCAGCCGCTGCACCCGATCGCGCATCTGCGCCGCCTTGTCCTCGGCGGTGGGGCCGGTGCCCGCCTCGTCCTCGGCCCCGATCAGCCCGCCCTTGCTGTCGATCACCGCCACATCCTCGGGCATCAGCCCGGGCACCGCCGAGGCAACCAGATATTTCAGCGCCCGCGCCTGCGGCGCCGACAGCACCTCGCCGGTGGTGGTGACCGAGATCGAGGCCGAGGGCGTGACGTCGCGCTGGAAGGGATTCGCCGAGGAATTGGCGATATGCACGCGCGCCGCCGCGATATAGGGGCTGGCCACGATGGTGCGGGCCAGCTCGCCCTCCTTCGCACGCCAGTAGGCGGCATCGAACATCTGCGAGGTCGTGCCGAATCCGGACAGCCCGTCGAGCAGCTCGTACCCTTGGTTGGAGTTCGCCGGCAGCCCCTCGCTCGCCAGCGTCAGCCGCAGCGTGTCGCGCTGCGGCTCGGGGACGAAGATCGCGCCGCCGCGCACTTCGTAAGGCACGCCGCGGCTTTCCAGCGCCTCGACCACCTCGCCCGCGGCGCCGTTTTCCAGCCCCGCGTAAAGCAGCGCCATGGCGGGCGACGCGGCCATGCGCGCCATCGCCAGCACAGCCAGCACCACCGCCAGGGCGGCGCCAATGACAATCACCCGACGCCGCGCGCCCAAGCCATCCCAGATTGTCGCGATCTGCTGCAAGGCCAACCTCCGTTCCGACCGTTCTGCTCGGTGACCGCATCATTGGACCATCAGCCTTAACAATCGGTTAGTTCCTGCGCGGCTATAACGGTCCCAGGTTGAAAACGAGGTCAGCCATGAGCGATGCCACTGCCGACACCCCGGCCGAAGACGACGCGCCAGCGAAAAAACCGTCCAGACTGCCGCTGATCATCGGCCTCGTTCTGGCGCTCGCCGGCGGCGGCGGCGGGTTCTACGCGACCTGGTCGGGGCTGATCCCCCTGGGCGGCGGCGCACCAGCGGCAGAGGGGCACGCGGCGCCCGACACGCATGGTGCCCCCGACGCGCATGGCGATGCCGGCGCGATGGCCGACGTCGCCTTCGTCGAACTGCCGCAGCTCATCATCTCGATGGGCTCGACCGCGGATCTCCACCACCTGCGGTTCCGCGCGAGTCTCGAGGTCGCGCCACAGCATGCTGCCGAGGTGTCGGCGCTGCAGCCGCGGGTGATGGATGTGCTGAACACTTATCTGCGCGCGCTCGCCCCCGCGGATATCGAGGCGCCGGGCGCGCTGATCAAGCTGCGTTCGCAGATGCTGCGCCGCGTCCAGCTTGTCGCCGGAGACGGCCGCGTGCGCGACCTGCTGGTTCTGGAATTCGTGCTGACCTGAAGGGGATTGGAATGGACATGATTGCCGACATCCTGCTTGCCGCCGGCGCCCTGGGCGCCGGTTTCTACTGTTTCGTGCTGTCCCGGCGGCTGTCGACCTTCACCGATCTCGAAAAAGGCGTCGGCGGCGCGGTCGCGGTGCTCTCGGCGCAGGTCGACGACCTGACCCGCACGCTGAGCGCCGCGCAAAGCGCCGCCAGCGATTCCTCGGTCTCGCTCGAGGGGTTGACCACCCGGGCCGAGGATGTCGCCCGGCGGCTGGAGCTGATGCTGGCCTCGATGCACGATCTGCCCGGCGACCCCGACCCGCCCGCGCCTCAGGAAAGCGCCGAGCCGATGTTCTTCCGGCGCCCCGGCGCGGGAGGCTCACGATGATTCCTCTGCTCCGGAAATTCGGCAAAGCCCGGAAATCCCGTCCCGGCAAGGGCGTTCTGGCGGTGATCGGCGGGCTGCTCATCGCCTCCGCCGTGGCCCGGGTCGGCGTGCAGGCGGGTGCCGCTCTGGCACTCGAAGGCGGCGATCCCGCCCCCGCAGCCGCGCATGACACCGGCCAGACCCAGACATCGGATCTGCCCGGCTGCGCGGCGGAGGAAGACATTGCGCCGATTCTCGAGGCGCTGCGGCAGCGCGAGGCGCGGGTCGCCAAGCGCGAGGCCGATATCCAGACGCGCATGCAGGCGCTCTCGGTCGCCGAAGCGGAGATCGAGCGCAAGATGACCGCCATGGAAGAGGCCGAGCAAAAGCTCCGCGCGACCCTGGCCATGGCGCAGAACGCCGCCGAGGACGACGTCTCGCAGCTCACCCAGGTCTATGCCACGATGAAGCCGAAGCAGGCCTCGGCACTGTTCGAGGAGATGGATCCGGAGTTCGCCGCCGGCTTCCTCGGGCGCATGCGGCCCGATGCGGCGGCTGCGATCATGGCGGGTCTCACACCGCAAAAAGCCTATACGATCAGCGTCCTGCTGGCAGGCCGGAATGCCGGGGCCCCGAAGGAATAGCGCCCCGGCCGGGCGGTCAGGAGGCGCGGGCGGCAAAAGCCTCGATCTGGGCCGCGGGCAGCGCACCCGATTGCCGGCCCGCCTCGCGCCCCTTGGCAAAGGCGATCAGCGTGGGGATGCCGCGAATCCCGAAGGAGGCCGCCGCCTGCGGGTGCATTTCGGTGTTCACCTTGACCAGCCGCGCCTTGCCCTTCAGCGATCCGGCGGCCTTGGAAAACTCCGGCGCCATCATCCGGCAGGGCCCGCACCAGGGCGCCCAGAAATCCACCACAAGCGGCATTTCGTCGGTGCGAATCGCCTTGGCGAGCGTCTCGGCATCCAGTTCGCGCGCCTTGCCCTCGACCAGAGCCGCGCCGCAGGTGCCGCATTTCGGCCCCGCATCCAGCCGTTCCGCGGGAACGCGATTCGTCTGACCGCATTCAAAACAGACCATTTTGACCATCGCAGGCCCCTTTCTCCACATTCCAGTTATGATATATGTGTCTTGCACGCCATCGTGACAATCCCCTGGGGAAACTGTGCATTGATTTCGCGTTTTCCATGAGGACAATGAGAGAGCTGTCACCCAGAAATTCGAGTTATGCCCATGATCACCCGTCGTAAATTTGTCGCCAGCGCCGCGGCAGGCACCGTTCTCGCCGCCGCCGCCCCGGCCTCTGCATTCGAAGTCGATCCGAAATTCCGGCCGCAAGCGGTGCGGATCAAGAACGATCTCACCCCCGGTCAGATCCTCATCCTGCCTCGCGCGCATTTCCTTTACTACGTCTCCGGCCCCGGTCAGGCGATCCGCTACGGTGTGGGCGTCGGCAAGGCGGGGCTGGAATTCACCGGCGATGCCATCATCCAGGTGAAAAAGGAATGGCCGACCTGGCGCCCCACCCAGGAGATGATCGAGCGCGATCCCGGCGCCTATGGCAAGTTCAAGGGCAACGACTATGTCCAGCCCGGCGGCCCCGGCAATCCGCTTGGCGCGCGCGCGCTCTACCTGTTCCAGAACGGCCGCGACACGTTCTTCCGCATCCATGGCACCACGGCCCCGCAGTCGATCGGACGGTCGGTGTCGAACGGCTGTATCCGCATGCTCAACGAACATGTGATCGACCTGTACAACCGGGTTCCGCTCGGAACGCCCGTCACCGTGCTCTAAGCCCGGTCCGGTTCAAGATGCAGCGGCGCTCCGAAACGGGCGCCGCCTTCGTGTCTGGCGCCGTATTCCCTGAAAATCCCGGATAATTGCTCTTTTCACGCCGCAGGCCCGCCATAATCGCGCCGGAATCCGGGGGAATTAATTCTTCCGTAGGCTTTGCAGCGTAGCACGGACGCGAACGGAGGATCTTATGGCGATGATGGCACTTCTGATGGGCAGCGTCCTGGGCTTTTTCGGCGCCATTGCCGCCTGGCTTGTCTTCGACGTCTCGCTGACCTCCGCCGTCACGCTCTATTTCGGCAGCGCCTTGGGCTTCGGCCTGCTGCCCCTCGTCGCCTGCGCCCTGCGCAGCGACGCGACACCCGAACCGGCCCCCGCGCGCTAGGGCCGGCCCGCCTCTTTCTCCGAAATCCGCGCGATCAGCGCCTCGACGGACGGCCCCAGCGCCGCGACGATCCGCGTCACCCCTTCACCCGAAGGGTGAATTCCATCCGGCTGCATCAGCCCCGCCGCCGTCTCGGGCGGCGCGTCATCGGGCAGGATGCCTTCGAAGAAGCTGGGGAAATACAGCGCGCCATAGCGCTCGGCCAGCTCCGGATACAGCGCATCGAACGCCACCTTGTACTCGGGCCCGTAATTGCCCGGCGCCTTCATCCCCACCAGCAGCACCTCGACATCCTTCTCGGCGGCGGCCTGGAGAATCCCTTCGATATTGGCGCGCGACATCTCGGGAGGCAGCCCGCGCAGCAGATCATTGCCGCCCAGCGTCACGATCATCCCCTGGATCTCGGGGGTCAGCGACCAGTCCACGCGCGACAGACCGCCCGCCGTGGTGTCGCCCGACACGCCGCCATTCACCAACCGCACGTCATGACCCCGCTCCGCCAGCCAAGCCCGGAGCTGTGGCACAAAGCCCTCCTGCTCGATCAGCCCGTAGCCCTGGGTCAGACTGTCGCCCAGCGCCAGAAGATGCACCTGTCCGGCGCGCGCGGGCCCGGCGAGCACGCCGCAAAGCAGCATCAGCCCGACCAGCGCCTTGTTGAGCCACGCGCGGGCCCCATATGTAAGCGAGTGCATCATTTTTCCGGACGCTCCTTCATGCCCGATCCCGTTATCGCCCTCAAAGATGTCACGCTGAGCCTGCGCGGCAATGCCGGACTGGTGGAAATCCTGCACGGCATTTCGCTGGATGTGACCAGGGGCGAGACGCTGGGGCTCATCGGTCCGTCGGGCAGCGGGAAATCCTCTCTTCTCATGGTCATGGGCGGTCTCGAGAACGCCACCAGCGGCCGGGTCGATGTTCTGGGCCACGATCTGACCGCGATGGACGAAGACCAGCTCGCCCGGTTCCGCCGCGATCATATGGGCGTGGTGTTCCAGAGCTTCAACCTGATCCCCACCATGACCGCGCTGGAAAATGTCGCGACTCCGCTGGAGCTGGCCGGCCACAAGGACGCCTTCGACCGCGCCCAGGCCGAGCTCGAGGCGGTCGGGCTCGCCCAGCGCGCCGATCACTATCCCGCGCAGATGTCAGGCGGCGAACAGCAGCGCGTGGCGCTGGCCCGCGCCTCGGCGCCGCGGCCCGACATCCTGCTCGCCGACGAACCCACCGGCAACCTCGACGGTGCCAACGGCGCGGCGATCATGGACCTGCTCTTTGGCCTGCGCGACCGGCACGGCGCGACACTGGTGCTGGTCACCCATTCCAATGCGCTGGCGCAGCGCTGCGACCGGGTGGTGCGGTTGACCGACGGGCGCGTCGACGATGCCGCAAAGGCGAGGGCCGCCGAATGAGCCTGCGCATCGCTGCCCGCTTTGCCCGGCGCGAGCTGCGCGGCGGGCTGCGCGGCTTTCGCATCTTTCTGGCCTGTCTTGCGCTCGGGGTTGCGGCGATTGCAGGGGTCGGCTCTGTCCGCTCGGCGATTCAGGCCGGGCTGGCCGATCAGGGCGCCATTCTGCTGGGCGGCGACGCACAGGCCAAATTCACCTACCGCTTTGCCTCGGAGGAGGAGCGTGCCTGGCTGGCCGAGGTCTCGGTCGCGCTGTCCGAGGTGACCGATTTCCGCTCGATGGCGGTGGTCGACCGGGAGTCCGGGGCCGAGCGCGGGCTCACCCAGGTGAAATCGGTCGATTCCGCCTATCCGCTGCTGGGCACGATGCAACTCGACCCGCCGATGCCGCTGGATGAGGCGCTTGCGGGCGGTGCGCAGCCCGGCGCGGTGATGGCCCCGGTGCTGGCCGACCGGCTCGGGCTGTCGCCGGGCGATACGTTCCGGCTGGGCACCCAGCCCTTCACTCTCAGCGCGGTGATCGTGACCGAGCCGGACGATGCCGGCGACGGGTTCGGCCTGGGGCCGCGCACGCTGGTGCGCACCGCCGATCTCCAGGGCTCCGGCCTGCTGGCGCCGGGCTCGCTTTTTGAAACCGAATACCGGATCCTGGTGCCCGAGGGCACCGACATGAACGCGCTGCGCGACAGCGCGGAGGCGCGGTTCGCGGGCACCGGCGTCCGCTGGCGCGATGCGCGCAACGGCGCGCCCGGAGTTGCGCGCTTTGTCGACCGGCTGGGCAGTTTCCTGGTGCTGGTGGGGCTGTCGGGGCTGGCCGTGGGCGGTATCGGCGTGTCGGCGGCGGTGCGGGCCTATCTGGCGCGCAAGACCGGCGTCATCGCCACGCTGCGCACGCTGGGCGCCAGCCGTGCAGTGATCTTTCTGACCTATTTCCTCCAGATCGGCGCGCTCAGCCTGCTGGGCATCGCGCTTGGCCTGATCCTCGGCGCGGCGATCCCGCTTCTGTTCGCCCCGCTGATCGCCTCGGCGCTGCCGATCCCGGTGATCTTCACCCTCTATCCCGCGCCGCTTGCCGAAGCGGCGGTCTATGGCGTGCTGACGGCGCTACTCTTCACGCTCTGGCCGCTTGCCCGCACCGAAGAGGTGCGCGCCGCCGCACTCTTCCGTGACGCGCTGGACAGCGCCCGTGCGCTGCCCGCCGCGCGTTATGTCATCGCCACGCTGCTGCTGCTGGCGCTGCTTGTGGCGGTGGCCGCGCTGTTCTCCGGCGATCCGCGCATCACGCTGTGGACGGCGGGCGGCATCCTTGGCGCGCTGGTCATCCTCGCGGTGGCGGCCACCGGCATCCGCGCCCTGGCAAAACGCGCGACACCCGCCGCACGCGGCCGCCCGGTCTGGCGCTGGGCTTTGGGCGCCATCGGCGGGCCGCGCGAGACCGCGGCCTCGGTGGTGCTGTCGCTGGGGCTGGGGCTGTCGGTACTGGCCGCCATCGGCCAGATCGACGGCAACCTGCGCGCCGCGATCAGCCGCGATCTGCCCGAGGTCGCGCCCTCCTATTTCTTTGTCGACATCCAGCCCGACCAGATCGACGGCTATCTCGCCCGGCTGGAAGGCGACCCCGCCGTGAGCCGTGTAGATACCGCACCGATGCTGCGCGGGGTGATCACGCAGATCAACGGGCAGAACGCGCAGGACGTCGCGGGCGATCACTGGGTGGTGCGCGGCGACCGCGGCATCACCTATGCGGCGAGACCCGACAGCCGCACCATCGTCACCGAAGGCGAATGGTGGCCTGAGGATTACGACGGCCCGCCGCAGATCAGCTTTGCCCGCGAAGAGGCCGAGGAGATCGGCCTCAAGCTCGGCGACGAGATCACCTTCAACGTGCTGGGCCGCGACATCACCGCGACGATCACCAGTTTCCGCGATGTGGATTTCTCCACCGCCGGGATCGGCTTTGTCATGACGCTGAACCCCGCCGCGCTGCGCGGCGCGCCGCATACCTTCATCTCGACCGTCTATGCCGAGCCGGAAGCCGAAGCGCAGATCCTGCGCGATCTCGCCAGCGCCTATCCCAATATCACCGCCATTCGGGTGCGCGACGCCATCGACCGGGTGAGCGTGCTGCTCGAAGGCATCGCGGGCGCCATCCGCTGGGGCGCGGCGGCGACGCTGCTCACCGGCTTTCTGGTGCTGATCGGCGCGGCGGCGGCAGGCGAGGGCGCGCGTACCTATGAGGCGGCGGTGCTGAAGACGCTGGGCGCCAGCCGCGCCCGCATATTGCAGAGCTTCGCCCTGCGCTCGGCGCTTCTGGGCGCGGGCGCCGGGGTGGTGGCGCTGGGGGCAGGAATCCTCGGCGGCTGGGCGGTCAGCACCTTCCTGATGGAGACGGAATTCGGCGTCATCTGGTCCTCGGCGCTGGGAATCATCGCGGGCGGCGTTCTGGCGACGCTTCTGGCCGGCCTCGGCTTTGCCTGGCGACCGCTGTCGGCGCGGCCCGCGCGGGTGCTGCGGGCGCGCGAATAGTCACCTTGAATACCGGGGCCGTGGCTGGCACTTCATGGGTAACCCCTAGGCTGCCACGGACCTTCCGACCGATGACCGATTCCCTGCCCATGCCGATCTCGACGCTGACCCAGGCGCAGCGCACCTCCATCATGAACCTGGTGCGCCGCGCCGCGCGCACCGAGATCATGCCGCGCTTTCGCAGCCTTGACGCCAGCGACATCTCGCAAAAAACCAGCCGTCAGGATCTGGTGACCGAGGCCGACCGCGCCGCCGAGGCGATGATCGCGCGCGGGTTGGTGGGGCTCTTCCCCAACGCGCTGATCGTGGGCGAGGAGAATGTCTCGGAAAACCCCGAGGTGCTGGACAAGATCGCCGAGGCCGAGCTGGCCTTCACCATCGACCCGGTGGACGGCACCTGGAATTACGCCCACGGGCTCGCCACATTCGGCGTGATCCTCTCGGCGCTGCGCTTCGGCAATCCGGTCTTCGGCCTGCTCTACGATCCGGTGATGGACGATTTCGTCATCGGCGAAACCAATGGCCCGGCGGAAATGATCGTCCCCAAGCGCCGCGTCCGGCGCCCGCTGTCGGTCTCCGCCGGCGGCCAGGTCGAAGAGCTTCAGGGCTATCTTCCGCTCTATATGCTGCCCGAGGACAAGCAATCGGCCATGGCCGCCCTGATGCCCCGGTTCGAGCGCGTGCTGACGCTGCGCTGCTCCGCCCATGAGATGCGGATGCTGGCGCAGGGCCATGTGGATTTTGTCCTCTCGGTCCGGCTCACCCCGTGGGATCACGCCGCCGGCGCGCTGCTCTGCCAATGCGCGGGCGGCTATGCCGCGATGCTCGACGGGTCCGAGTACAACGCGACCAAACGCGAAGGCTATCTGCTCTGCGCCTCGGACAAAGCGACCTGGGAACGCCTTCGCGACGCGCTGTCGTTCCTGACCGACGCGCCCGAAGCCGCCGAAGAGCCGGCCGAGGAAGAAACCGCCGATGCCTGAGCTCACGCCCTGGGCGGCCCTGCCGCCCGAGCGGCAGCTAGCTCTGCGCGAGGCCTATGCCGCCGATCCCGCCTGCCTGACCGGCACCTGTTCCCTGGAACGCAAGACGGCGGCTTTTGCCGACTGGCTGGCAGCACAGGGCGTGGCCTTCAGCGAAGCGGATCTGCATCCCGGCCGCAGGGCATAGGCGGTCTCGGACCAGCGGTGGGCAGAATTGCCCACCCTACCAGTGCGGATGTGTCCGAGCCAGATGAGCCCGGACCTGATCCGGGGCGGGGCGGCTCTTATTCCGCCGCCTCGGCGTAATCCGACATCGGCGGGCAGGTGCAGACCAGGTGACGGTCGCCATAGGCGTTGTCCACCCGGTTGACCGGCGGCCAGTATTTATCGACCCGGAAGGCGCCCGGCGGGAAACAGCCCTGCTCGCGCGAATAGGGACGATCCCAATCGCGGACCAGATCCTCCATCGTGTGAGGCGCGTGTTTCAGCGGGTTGTTCTCGACATCCATCCGGCCCTCCTCGATGGCCCGGATCTCCTCTCGGATCGCCAGCATTGCGTCGCAGAACCGGTCCAGCTCTGCCTTCGTTTCCGATTCCGTCGGCTCCACCATCAGCGTGCCCGCCACCGGCCAGCTCATCGTGGGCGCGTGGAAGCCGCAATCGACCAGCCGCTTGGCGATGTCCTCCACCGTCACACCGGCGGATTTCTCGAATGGGCGCACATCGACGATACATTCATGCGCCACCCGGCCCTTTGGACCGGTATAGAGGATCTCATACGCGCCCGAGAGCCGCGCCGCGATGTAATTGGCGTTCAGGATCGCCACCCGCGTCGCCTGGGTCAGCCCCTCGCCGCCCATCATCAGGATATAGCCCCAGGAGATCGGCAGCAGCGAGGGCGAGCCGAAAGCCGCCGCCGAGACCGGCCCGGCCAGCCCGTCTTCCAGCGGATGCGAGGGTAGATGCGGCACCAGATGCGCTTTGACGCCGATGGGGCCCATGCCGGGCCCGCCGCCGCCATGCGGAATGCAGAAGGTCTTGTGCAGGTTCAGGTGGCTCACATCGCCGCCCAGATCGCCGGGCCGCGACAGGCCCACCATGGCGTTCATGTTGGCGCCGTCGATATAGACCTGCCCGCCATGGGCATGGGTGATCTCGCAAACCTCTTTCACGGTCTCCTCGAACACCCCATGGGTCGAGGGATAGGTGATCATGCAGGCGGCCAGCGTGTCGGCATGTTTTTCCGCCTTGGCGCGGAAATCCTCCAGGTCGATGGAGCCCTTCTCGTCGCAGGCCACCGGCACCACCTTGAAGCCCACCATCTGCGCCGAAGCCGGGTTGGTGCCATGGGCGTTCACCGGAATCAGACAGACATCGCGCTGCCCCTGCCCCCGCGCCCTCTGCCAAGAGGCGATGGTCAGCAGGCCCGCATATTCGCCCTGTGCGCCGGAATTGGGCTGCATGGAAAAGGCATCGTAACCGGTGATCGCGCAGAGCTTGCGCGACAGATCGGCGATCATCTCGGCATAGCCGCGCGCCTGATCGGCGGGGGCATAGGGGTGCAGCCCCGCGAATTCCTTCCAGCTCACCGGCATCATCTCGGCGGCGGCGTTCAGCTTCATCGTGCAGGACCCCAGCGGAATCATCGCCCGGTCGAGCGCCAGGTCGCGATCGGCGAGACGGCGCATATAGCGCATCATCTCGGTCTCGGCGCGGTTCATCTGGAACACCTCATGGGTGAGATAGGCGCTCTCGCGCAGCAGCGCTTCGGGCAGCCGGTACTCGACCACAAGATCGTCGTCCTCCCGTACAAGACCGAAGGCGCGCCAGACCGCCTCGATGGTCGCGGAGCGGGTGGTCTCGTCCAGGGTGATCCCCACCTTGGACTTTCCGACCCGACGCAGATTGACCCCTTCCTTGACCGCCGCCTGCAACACCCCGCGCTGCAAAAGTCCCACCTCGACGACAATCGTGTCGAAGAACGCCGCCGGCTCCACCTTGAACCCGGCCTCCTCCAGCCCCTTGGCCAGCCGCACCGTCTTGAGATGGATGCGCTGCGCGATGGCCTTGAGCCCCTCGGGCCCGTGGAACACCGCATAAAAGCCGGCCATCACCGCCAGCAACGCCTGCGCGGTGCAGACGTTCGAGGTCGCCTTCTCGCGGCGGATATGCTGCTCGCGGGTTTGCAGCGCCAGCCGGTAGGCGCGGTTGCCCAGCGCATCCACCGACACGCCGACGATCCGGCCCGGCATCGCCCGCTTGTAGGCGTCTTTCGTGGCCATATAGGCCGCGTGCGGCCCGCCAAAGCCCAGCGGCACGCCGAAGCGCTGGGTCGAGCCCACGGCGATATCCGCCCCCATCGCGCCCGGCTCCTTCACCAGGCACAGCGCCATGATGTCCGCCGCGACGATGCCGATGGCCTTGGCCGCGTGCAGCGCCTCGATCTCGGCGGAAAGATCCCGGAGTACGCCGAAGGTGCCGGGATACTGGAAGAGCGCGCCAAAGACCTTGTCGGCCTCCAGTGCCTCGGGCGCGCCGACGATCACCTCGATCCCCAGCGGCGCGGCGCGGGTCTTCATCACCGCGATGTTTTGCGGGTGGCAATTCTCATCCACGAAAAACGCCGTGGCCTTCGACTTGGCCACGCGCTTGGCCATGGTCATCGCCTCGGCGCAGGCGGTGGCCTCGTCGAGCAGCGAGGCATTGGCGATCTCCAGCCCGGTCAGGTCGCTGACCATGGTCTGGTAGTTCAGCAGCGCCTCGAGCCGGCCCTGGCTGATCTCGGGCTGATAGGGCGTATAGGCGGTGTACCAGGCCGGGTTCTCGAAGATGTTCCACTGGATCGCCGGCGGCGTGATGGTGCCGTGATAGCCCTGCCCGATGAGCGAGGTCAGAACCTTGTTCTTCTCGGCCACGTCCTGAAGATGCCAGAGCATCTCGCGCTCCGAGAGCGGCGCACCGAAATCGAGCGGCGCGGCCTGGCGAATGCCATGGGGCACGGTTTCGTCGATCAGCCTGTCCAGATCCGCCACGCCAAGCGTGTCGAACATCTCCGCCATCTCGGCGGGCGACGGGCCGATATGGCGCCGGTTGGCGAAATCGTAGGGAAGGTAGTCGGTCGGCGTGAAAGGCATCTCTATCCGTCCAGAATGTGCAGCTTCGAGGCGGAGACTCTCCCCCGCCCTTTCATCTTTCCACAAATACTCAAACGCCGCGGTCCCCGCTCCATCCGGCGCCGGGACTGGGGCCTTGGCGTAGGGTGGGCAATTCTGCCCACCACGCCGCGGTCGGTGTTACCCGACGAAGTCCTTGTAGGCGGCCTCGTCCATCAGCTCGTCGAGCGCCGACAGATCCTCGATCTTCATCTTGAAGAACCAGGCATCGCCCTCGGGATCCTCGTTCACCTTGCCCGGGTCCTCGGTGATCGCCTCGTTCACCTCGACGATCTCGCCGTCGAGCGGGGCAAGGATGTCCGATGCCGCCTTGACCGACTCGATCACCACCACCTCGTCATCCTTGCTGACCGTGGCGCCCGCCTCGGGCAGTTCCACAAAGACCACATCGCCAAGCTGTTCGGCGGCATGGGCGGTGATGCCCACCACGACCAGATCGTCCTCGACGCGCAGCCATTCATGTTCTTCGGTGAATTTCATTCGCTAGTCCCTTCCCTGTCAGCGCTTGTATGTCTGTTTCACGAACGGCAGCGGCACCACCGCGACCGGCAGCCGCTTGCCCCGGACCTCGCCGTAATAGCGCGTGCCCGGCGTGGCGCCCGCCTTGGGCACATAGCCCATCGCCACCGGCCCGCCGACGCTCGGCCCGAACCCGCCCGAGGTGATCCGGCCCACGGACTCGCCGCCCTCTTCGGCCTCGAACAGCGGTACGCCCTCGCGCATCGGCGCCCGGCCCTCGGGTTTCAACCCGACCCGCAGCTCGGCGGCGCCGGTCGCGATTTCGGCGAGAATTTTTTCCGCGCCAGGGAAACCGCCCGCGCGGTCGCCATCGGCGCGGCGCACCTTCTGGATCGCCCAGAGCAGCCCCGCCGCCGCCGGCGTCGTCGTGGTGTCGATGTCATGGCCGTAAAGGCAAAGCCCGGCCTCCAGCCGCAGCGAGTCGCGGGCGCCGAGCCCGATGGGCTCCACCGCCTCCTGCGCCAGCAGCGCCTCGGCCAGCGCCACAGCGGCGCTTTCGGGCACCGAGATCTCGAACCCGTCCTCGCCGGTATAGCCCGAGCGCGACACCCAGCATTCCGCGCCCGCCAGCGCCACGGTCGCCACATCCATGAAGAGCATGTCTGCCACCGCCGGGTTCAGCGCCGCCAGCGCCGCCTCGGCCTCGGGGCCCTGAAGCGCAAAAAGCGCCCGGTCCTCGATATACTCGACCGTGATCCCTTCAGGCTCCAGCCCGGCGCGCAGCCGCGCCACATCCGCCTCCTTGCAGGCGGCGTTGACCACCAGAAACAGGTGATCGCCACGGTTGGCGATCATCAGATCGTCCTCGATCCCGCCATCCTCGTTGGTGAAGAGCCCATAGCGTTGCCGCCCCTCTTCCAGCCCGGCCACCGAAACCGGCACCAGCGCCTCCAGCGCCAGCGCGGCACCCTCGCCGCGCAGGATCACCTGGCCCATATGGCTCACGTCGAAAAACCCCGCCCGCGCGCGCGTGTGCAGATGTTCCTTCATGACCCCAAGCGTGTATTGCACCGGCATCTCGTAACCGGCAAACGGCACCATCTTCGCTCCGAGCGACAGGTGCAGATCGTGTAGCGGCGTGCGTTTCAGCTCGTCCATGCGCGTCTCACATCCTTTTGGCCCGGATGCGGCGCGTGGCCCAGTCCCGGACATTCCCCGCGCGGATCAAGCCCGCGCCCGAAATGCCCCCTCTGTCCGTCAGCCTGAGATCGTTATCCCTTCGGCGGGCGCGGTAACCGCGCCACTCTCCAGAGTCTGTGATCCGTCAAGGTCCCTTTGGCCTGAGAGTTTCCGGGGCGGTTGCTCCTTCGGCACCGGCAAGACCGGTTCTCCCTCAGCGGATGACAGGACGCTACGATGTTTGTTGCTGCGCCGCAAGATTGCTGTGACGCATTCCCAGCGCGCAGCGGTGCTCGGGCGCGAGAATGTCGATCAACGGGGCATTGTCGCAGACCAATGCATCCAGAGTGATCGGATCCAGTGTGGCATAGAACGCGCTGGCCGCGTCGGTGAGCGCAATGCGCAGGCGGCAGGCATCGGTCAGCGGGCAGGTGTTGTCGACATCGGCAAAGCACTCGGCCAGCGGCACCGGCGCCTCGAGCGCGCGGAACACGTCGCCGATGCGGATCTGTTCCGCCGGGCGCGACAGCTCCAGCCCGCCGTTGCGGCCGCGCTGGGTGTGCAGATAGCCCAGCTGGGCAAGCTGGTTGATCACCTGCGCCAGATGGTTTTCGGAGGCGTTACAGCGCTCCGCGATCTCGGATTTGGTCACAAGGCGACCGGTATTCGCTGCGCAGTGCATCAGCACGCGGATGGCTATATTCGTTCTCTTGGTGACGCGCACGTCCGGATCCTCACTCTCGGTGGTTGCGGGTTACATACATGATCCGGCAAATAGTAGTTTGACATACATCAATCAGAGGGCGGTAACGGCGACGTGAGCAACGCTTTTTTCTTCGGATATGGGTCCCTGGTGAACCGGCTGACGCATGGATTTGCCCCGGCGCATCGCGCGACCGCGCGCGGCTGGCGCCGGGCCTGGCGCTTCACCGCCGCGCGCGAGGTCGCCTATCTCACCGCGATTCCCGACCCCGGTTGCGAAATCGAGGGGCTGATCGCGCCGGTACCACCCGATGGCTGGGCCGCGCTCGACCTGCGCGAACATGCCTACGAGCGGCGCGACGCGCTGCTGGACGTAACCCACGAGGCGCCCGATGTGGCGCAGCTCGCGATCTATGCCATCGCGCCGGGCAACCTGCATCTGCCGGACGATGCCCACCCGGTGCTGCTCAGCTATATCGACGTGGTCGTGCAAGGCTATCTTGGCGAATACGGCCCGGAGGGGGCCGAGCGCTTCTTCGCTACCACCACCGGCTGGGAAGCCCCGATCCTGAACGACCGCGCGGCGCCACGCTATCCCCGCGCGCAAAACCTCAGCGATGACGAGCGCGCCTTTGTCGATGCCCGGTTAAGCGCGCTCGGCTGCCGGTTTTACGCCTGAGAGGCAAGATCGCGCGCCGGGATCTTTTGCAGCAGCGGCAGCACATCCGCCATTTCCGGCCCGCGCTCGCGCCCGGTCAGCGCCTTGCGCAGCGGCATGAAAAGACCCTTGCCCTTGCGGCCGGTCTTTTCCTTCACCGCCTTGGTCCAGTCGCCCCAGCTTTCCTGGGTGAACGGGCCTTCCGGCAGGATCGCCATCGCCTCGGCAATGAAATCCTTGTCCTCGTCGGCCACCAGAGGTTCGGCACCCTCGCTGAAAAGCGTCCACCAGCCCGCCAGATCCTTGCGGGTCACGATGTTCTCGCGCGTGACACTCCAGAACAGCTCGGCCTTGTCGGCGGGCACGCCCAGCGCGGCGATCTCGTCCGCCACCGCCGAAAGCGGCAGCCCGTGCAGCTTGCGCGCGGTCAGCGGATAAAGGTCGTTCACGTCAAACTTGGTCGGCGCCGCGCCGAACTGGCTGAGGTCGAAGCCTTCGGCGATCTCTTCCAGCGAGAGGCGCAGCTCCACCGGCTGGCTGGAGCCGAGACGCGCCATCAGCGACAAGAGCGCCTCGGGCTCGACACCGCTTTCGCGCAGGTCGCGGATCGACAGCACGCCAAGCCGCTTGGACAGCGATTCGCCCTGCGGGCCGGTCAGCAGCGAGTGGTGCGCGAAACTGGGCACCGAACCGCCCAGCGCCTCGATGATCTGGATCTGCGTCGCGGTATTGGTGACGTGGTCCGAGCCGCGCACCACATGGGTGACGCCCATCTCGGTATCGTCCACCACCGAGGCCAGCGTATAAAGAATCTGCCCGTCGCCCCGGATCAGCACCGGGTCCGAGACCGAGGCGGCGTCGATCGAAATGTCGCCAAGGATGCCGTCGGTCCAGTCGATGCGCTGCTGGTCGAGCTTGAAGCGCCAGACGCCATTGCCGCGCTCGGCGCGCAGCGCGTCCTTCTCCGCCTCGCTCAGCGCCAGCGCCGCGCGGTCATAGACCGGCGGTTTGCCCATGTTGAGCTGCTTCTTGCGCTTGAGATCCAGCTCGGTCGGCGTTTCGAAGGCTTCATAGAAGCGGTCGATTTCGCGCAGCTTGTCCGCCGCCTCGTGGTAGCGGTCCAGCCGCAGGCTCTGTCGCTCGGTCTTGTCCCAGGTCAGGCCCAGCCATTCCAGATCGCGCTTGATGCCGTCGACATATTCTTCCTTGCTGCGCTCGGGATCGGTGTCGTCGATGCGCAGAATGAAGGTGCCGCCGGATTTCCGGGCGATCAGGTAGTTGAACAGCGCCGTGCGCAGGTTGCCCACATGGATGTGGCCGGTGGGCGAGGGGGCGAAACGGGTGACGGTCATGACAAGCTCCTGCTTATGCGCAGGGCACTTCCCACAAGCGCGTGCAATTGTCCAGTTGCGCCCTCTTGGCGAAGCCTGCGCGCCCTGCCATGCTGCGACGCATGAAAGACATTCTGACCGTCACGCTGAACCCGGCACTTGACCTCTCGACCACGACCGACAAGGTCGTCGCCGGGCCAAAGCTGCGCTGCGATCCGATCACCGTGGACCCCGGCGGCGGCGGCATCAACGTGGCCCGCGTGGTGGCCGAGATGGGCGGGCGGGCCCGCGCCTTCGTGGCGCTGGCCGGCCCCAACGGCATGCGGCTCGAGGCGGCGCTGTCCGAACGGGGCATTCCGCTGGTGCGCATGAAAGCACCGGACGAGACCCGCGAAAGCCTGGCCGTACACGACCGCAAGACCGGCGAACAATACCGCTTTGTCATGCCCGGGCCGCAATGGGCCGAGGGCGATGTGGCCGAAGCGCTGCACGCCATCGCCACCGCGGTGCCCGAGGGCGGTATCGTGGTGCTGAGCGGCAGCCAGCCACCGGGAGTCTCGGCGGAATTCACCACTCAGCTCTGCGCGGCGCTCGCGCCCCGCAACGCGCAGGTGATCGCCGATACCTCGGGCGCCGCGCTTGCCTATCTCGCACAGGGCACCGATCCCGCCCCGGCGGTGCTGCGCATGGACAGCCACGAGGCCGAGGAGCTTGCGGGCCGTGCGCTGGTCACGCGGCTGGAATCGGCGCAATTCGCCGCCGAGCTGATCGCGCGCGGCGCGGCGGAGCGGGTGATTCTGGCGCGCGGCGCCGACGGCTCGGTGATGGCGGGGCCAGAAGGTCTGTATCAGGTGAGCGCCGCCAAGGTTTCGGTGGTGTCCGCCGTGGGCGCGGGCGACAGTTTCGTCGGCGCCTTCGCCTTCGGTCTGGCGGGCGGGATGAGCGCGCCGGACGCGCTGGCGCTGGGCGCCGCCGCCGCCAGCGCCACGGTCACCACACCGGGCACGACGCTCTGCACCCGGCAGATGGTGTCGGACCTGCTGCCGCAATGCGGGGCAAGCGAAATCGCACAGTGACCGGCCGGGCGCCGGGCGGTCATATTCATTCACAAGAATTTTTGTAGGAAACCGGCGTCCGACCGGTCACCCTCCCTTTGGAACCGTGCTGCCGGGCCCTGGCGGCCGTCCGATGACGACCTAGTTTCAGGGAAAGACAACAGGAGGGATTTTCAATGACAGACCAACCCAGGATCACCCGCCGCACCGCCTTGGCCGGCGCGGCCGCCCTGCCCCTGGCGGCGGGGCTTGCGCGCCCCGCGCATGCGCAGGCCGCGATGAAAGGCGCACAGGTGCCCAAGGTGAACCGCATCATGCTGGGCGATTTCGAGGTCTCGGCGCTGATGGCCGGCACCCGCACGGTCGAGGAGCCGCATGGCATCTTCGGCATGAACGTGGGCGACGAGGAATTCGCCAGCGTCTCCGAGGCGGCGCATATCCCCACGGACAAGGCGCAGTTCTTCTTCACGCCGACGCTGGTCAACACCGGCTCGGCGCTGATCCTGTTCGATACCGGCCTCAATCCCGAGGGCATCGTCGCGGCGGTCGAGGCGGCGGGCTATGGCGCCGACGAGGTCTCCCATGTGGTGATCACCCATATGCATGGCGATCACGTGGGCGGGCTGACCGGCGGCGACGGGCCCACCTTCGCCAATGCGCAACATGTCACCGGCCAGGCGGAGTTCGATCACTGGTCGGCGGCGGGCGGCGACACGTTCACCGGCAAGGTACAGCCGCTGGCCGAACGGTTCAGCTTCATCGGCGACGGCGCCTCCGTGGCGCCCGGGGTGACCTCTGTTCTGGCGCCGGGGCACACGCCCGGCCATATGGGTTTCATGCTGGAGAGCGGCGGGCAGCAGCTCATGCTGATCGCGGATCTGGCAAACCACTATGTCTGGTCGCTGGCCTATCCCGACTGGGAGGTGCGGTTCGACACCGACAAGGCGATGGCCGCCGCCTCGCGCCGCAAGGTGCTGGACATGCTCGCCACCGACAAGGTGCCCTTCATCGGCTACCACATGCCGTTCCCGGCGCTGGGATATGTGCAGACCCGCGAGGACGGGTTCCAATATGTGCCGCACAGCTATCAGCTTTTGATGAGCTGACGGGTTTGTCTTGATACGGGGGTGGGCAGGATTGCCCACCCTACACCCCGGCTACACCCCGGCGCGCTCGCCCGGGCAGGCCCTCCTGACGTTCATCTTTCTCCAAATACGCGAACCGGGCGCCCGCAACAGGCGGTGTGTTTTTTGAGTATTTTCAGAAAGATGAAAGGGCTTCGATCAGCGGAAGCCGGGACCGTGGGCCCAGATGGTCAGCGAATGGCGCTCGCCCTCTTCGACGGGGGTGACGCGGTGCAGCAGGAAGGCGGGAAAGAGCGTGGCGCTGCCGCGTTCGGGCGCGGCCTCGATGCTGTGGGCAGACGGCATGATCTCGAGTGTGCCGCCGCGATAGCTGGCGGGATCCGAGAGCTGCACCACCATGGTCAGCTTGCGCCGGGCCGCGAGACGACCGTCGCCGATATCGGAATGCCAGCCGAAATGACCCTGCCGCTCGGCGCCATAGCGGGCGACCTGGGCGCTTTCGTCGAACGCGTCGAGGTCGAAGCCAAAGGCGTCGCGGTTGGCGATGCGGACGATCTCGACAATGCGTTCCATGACCCACTCCGCCCCCGGGACATCGTCGAGCCAGACGAGATCGGCACGGCGCAGGTTGTGGTCGCGGTTGCGGCCCACCAGCCGGGCATCGGCACTGGGGACCTCGCGGGTGAGCGCGATGATACGGTCGCAATCGGCATCGGCGAAGGCGCCGGGGATCTTGTGCACACTCAGCATCTGGGAACTCGGCTGGAGACGATCCGCGTTGCTTAGCGCCCGCGGCGCGCGGCGCTGGCCGGAAAGCGACCGGGCGGGCGGAAAACGACCTTTTCCTTTCGCCGCTTCCGCCCCATATGAGCGGGATGAGCGACCCCGATCTTGCCGCCTTCGAACGCATGGCCCGCGCGGCCCTGGCGCAGTTTCCCGCCCCGTTCCGGGACAGCGCGGCCGAGGTTGTGCTGCAAGTGGTGGACTGGCCGCCGAAGAAGATTCTGCACGAGATGCGGATCGCCGATCCGCTGGAGCTGACCGGGCTCTACGAGGGCATCCCGATGACCGAGCGGTCGCTGACCTTCCCCTCGCCCTATCCCGACCGGGTCTGGCTGTTCCGGCTGCCGATCCTGGCGGAATGGCGCGACCGCGGGGATATTGCGCTGGAAGATCTGGTGACCCATGTCACGGTACATGAGTTCGCCCATCACTTCGGCTGGTCGGACGACGACATCGCCAGCATCGACAGGTGGTGGGAGTAGGCCGCCCACGTCCCAGCGCGGGCTTTGGGCACAGGGTACGGGCGCATACCATATCGGTCGAAAACGGTTTTGCTGCCATTCGCTGCACGCGCAGAGCGACGGCTTTACGCAGAAAGCGGGCATGCCTTGCTTGGCTCGGGCCCCAAAAGCTGCCGTTCAGGCGGAGCGCAGCGCTCAACCCCTCCGAGCTTTCTTTCCCTATGCGGCAGGGTGAAGGAAGATCAGGAAGAAGCGCCAGACTCACACTTTGGTGCGTAGTCTTCGAGCAGTGTCATGAACTCATCAACGTTCTCGGGCTGCAAATACAACGTGAACGAATTGCTGGGCAAAGGCTTCGTGATTTTCACACCGGAGCATAATGCGGTGGTCTCTTGCGATTTGGAATATTGGTCGGGGTTGATTTCCTGCTGGTATCTTCTGCTCAAGGAATTAAGCCGAGCATCTACATCTTTTTGGGTATCTCTTATATTCTTCGCCCAGAATTCGTTCGCTGGCGTCATAGGCTAAGGAACGTCTGATCTACCGTTTTGGCTGTGCCGATTTCCATGCAATCGGGCTTTGATTTAGCATACAGGGACCGATTTTGGGCTCG
>NZ_JAMDHK010000008.1:0-78191 GCF_024721115.1 Salipiger pentaromativorans
TACGAGCCCAAAATCGGTCCCTGTATGCTAAATCAAAGCCCGATTGCATGGAAATCGGCACAGCCAAAACGGTAGATCAGACGTTCCTTCGCCCGAGGCGGCCACGACGAAGACATCGCAGCGCAGCAGCGCGCCGCTGGCCGGGTGCCGGTATTCGCCGCTGTCGAGCACCCGAGCCAGCGTGGCCTGGGCCGGCAATGGCAGCGCGGTCACCTCGTCGAGAAACAGGCTGCCGCCGGAGGCGCGCTCGAGCAGCCCGGGCGCCTCTTCGCCGGCCCCGAAGAAGGCGGCGGAGAAATCCGCCTCGCGCAGCATCCGCCCGTCGAGCACGACGAAGGGCCCCTCCCGCTCGGAGGCGGCATGGGCGAGCCGCGCCACCACCTCCTTGCCGGTGCCCGTCTCGCCATGGATCGAGATCGGGGTGAGGCGGCGCGCGGCGCGCGGCAACGCGGCGAGACGGCGGCGCAGCTCGGCATCCTCGATCACCACATCCTTGAACGGATTTCGGGACGGGGCGGCGGGCGCGGCCCGGGTTGGCTCGGGGTCCGGCGCCCAGGAGCGCAGACGCCCGGCAAGCGCAAAGCTCGCCCGGTTCGCCACCGCGCGCACCGACACCGCCGAGCCCATCCGGTCGCGCAGACGCAGGGTCTCGCCCTGGGCGAGCCGGTGGGCCACGTCCTCGAACCGCTGTTCGAAGATCCGGTCGAAGTTCTCGCCGATCAGCTCGGGAAAGCCGGTGAGGAACATCTCGCCACGCCGGTTGACCGCGTGAATGCGGAAATCCTCTTCCAGCACCAGCATACCCACCGACAGCGTGCCGAGATATTCGCCGCGCGGGTGGAATTGCAGCACGACGCGGGTGTCATGTGCCGCATGCAGCAGGCAGTTCTCGATATTGCTGGCCGACATCTGCACCAGCGCGGCGGTGTGCTGCTGGCGCGCGGCGGTGCAGGAGGAGGCGTCGAGCACCCCCGCCAGATTGCCGCGCCCGTCGAAGATCGGCGCGCTGATGCAGGACACGCCGGAATGGTCGCGCAGGAAATGCTCGCCGCCATAGACCTGCGCCAGCCGGCGGGTGGCGATGCAGAGCCCCAGCGCGTTGGTGCCGCGCAGCTCTTCGGTCCAGACCGAGCCGGGCACCACCGTGCGGCCGGCCTCGGTCGCGGCGAAATCGGTGTCGCTCAGCGTGTCGAGAACGACCCCGTCGGGCGACCCGAGCGCGATCATGAAATGCGAGCCGGCGATCTGGTCGAACAGCAGTTCCAGCTCGGGCCGGGCGAAGCGGATCAGCTCTTCGTGGCGCTGGGTGGTTTCGCGCATCCGGTCGGGCGTGAGCATGAGCTTTGCCGCCCGGCCCAGCGGGTCGAGCCCGTGCGACAGGCTGCGCAGCCAGCTGTCCGAGATGTCGCCGGCCAGCGCGCCGCCGGGAAAGCGTCCCTGCGTTTCAAGCTGATAGCGCGCGCGGTCAAGCGCGGTTGTATGGAAACTCATCGCCTGGCTCCTCCCTGATCCCAAGCTGGCGGGCAGGTTAGCGGAGTCCCCGCCCCACCTGTCAACCGCTCTGCCGATTCGCGCGGGATCTGTTCAGAAAGTGAACGTCGCGACGGCGCGGGCCTGGCGGGGGATGGTCCCGCTGCGCGGCCGTCCAGATGCTGGACGCCGGCGTGGGCGGGCTGTTCGCGGAGTGCACGCGATCCGGCGATGCTGCGGCGCGGCTTGTCCGATCCGGGTCCGGGTCGCGACTGTGCGTCTCGCCGTCACTTCCGGCGGCGGGCGACATGGCGCGAAAAGATGAAAGCACAAGTACTCCACCAATACGATCCGTCTCTCACCGCCCCGACCTGGGTCTCGCTGGAAGACGTTCCCGATCCGGCAATCCGGAAACATACCGATGTGATCGTGCGGATCGGCGGCGCCGGCGTCTGCCGCACCGATCTGCACATCATCGAGGGCATCTGGCAGCCGATCACCGACCCCACCGGCACCGGGCTGCTGCCGCTGATCATGGGCCACGAAAACGCCGGCTGGGTCGAGGAGATCGGTCCCGAGGTCGAGGGCATCAAGGTGGGCGATCCGGTGATTGTGCATCCCAAGCAGTCCGACGGCACCTGCATGGCCTGCCGCCGCGGCCACGACATGCATGGCGACGGCGCCTTTCCGGGCCTCGATGCCAATGGCGGCTATGCCGAATATCTCCAGACCAACGCCCGCAATCTCGTGGCGTTGCCGAAGACGCTCGCGCCCAAGGACGTGGCGCCCTATTCCGATGCCGGGCTCACCGCCTACCACGCCGCCAAGAAGGCCGCGCAGGTGCTGTTGCCCGACCAGACGGCGGTGGTGATCGGGGCAGGGGGCCTTGGCCATATCGGGGTGCAGGTGCTGCGCGCGATGTGCGCCGCGCGGATCATCGTGGTCGATATTTCGGACGAGGCGCTGGAGATGGCCGGCCGCTACGGCGCGGACCATCTGGTCAAGGCCGATAGCGGCGAGGTCGATGCGGTGCTGTCGCTGACCGGCGGCAAGGGCGCCGAGGCGGTGATCGACTTCGTCGGGGAAAAGGGCACGACCTCGAAGGGGCTCGCGATGACCCGGGCGATGGGCAGCTATTACATCGTCGGCTACGGCGAAGAGATCCGCGTGCCCACGGTCGAGATGATCATCACCGAGAAGAACATCATCGGCAATCTCGTCGGCACCTGGGCCGAGCTGACCGAGCTGATGGCGCTGGCCGACCGCGGCCTCGTCGAGCTGGCGACCCGGGATTATCGCCTCGCCGATGCCAACCAGGCGCTGCAGGACCTGCATCACGGCAAGATCCACGGCCGTGCGGTGCTGATCCCCTGAGCTCGCAGCCAAGTTCACGTACCAGTCTTTAGGGAGGAGACTTCATGACCACGACCAAGACGACCGTTCTCAAGCGGGCGCTTTACGCGGCGACCGCGCTGTGCCTGCCGGCGGCGGCGATGGCGCAGGATTACAGCAGCTACGGCATCAAGGAAGACGTGCCCGGCGCCTGCAGCTTTGCCGCGATCGACGCCAAGGATTATTCCGGGCGCACGCTCAACATCATCACCCATGCGATCCCGGTGATCGGCGAGCCGACCGCGCTGCACGCTCAGCAGTTCCAGGAGCTGACCGGCGCCACCGTCAATGTGGTGCATGTGCCCTTCGGCGATCTGTTCCAGCGCATCATGATCCCTTTCCAGACCGGGCAGGCGGCCTATGACGTGCTGTTCTACGCCTCGCTCTGGCTGGGCGATTTCAACCCCTATTTCGCCGAGGTGCCGCAGAGCTATCAGGACAGTTCGGGGATGATGTCGGTGACGCCCACCTACAAGGGGGTCGCCACCTGGAACGGCAAGATGCTGCAATACACGATGGATGGCGACCGCCACTATCTGAAGTACCGCGCCGATGTCTTCGAAAACCCCGAGATGCAGGCGATGTTCAAGGAGAAGACCGGCCGCGACCTCACGGTGCCCGCCACCTGGGAGGAATACAACGAGGTCGCCGCCGCCTTCAACGACATGGATTTCGACGGCGACGGCCAGCCCAATTTCGGCAGCGCCGAGGTGACCAAACGCGACGATCTGATGTTCTCGGCCTTCATCAGCCGGGTGGCGCCCTATGCCAAGCATCCGGACGTCAAGGGCGGGTTCTTCTTCGATCTCGAGACCATGACGCCGCTGGTCAATACGCCGGGCTGGGTGCACGGGCTCGAGCTGTTCGTGGAGGCGCAGAAATCCATGCCGCCGGGGGGCACCTCCTTCGGGCTCGGCGACGAGATTTTCTCCTTCGGGGGCGGGCAGACGCTGATGTCCTATAGCTGGGACGATGCCTTTATCCAGGCGATGCAGGAGGACAGCCCGATCCGCAACAAGGTGGCGGCGGCGATCCTGCCCGGCGCGCATGAGGTCTGGAACCGCGACACCGGCGCATGGGATCATTTCGACGAGCCCAACCGCGCGCCCTATGTCACCTGGGGCTGGTCCTCGGCAGTGGCGGCGAACAGCCAGAACCAGGACATGGCCTTTGACTACCTGTGCTTCTTCGCCAACGAGGCCAACACCCTGTCCGATCTGCAAATCGGCCGCTTCGGGGTGAACCCCTATCGCGACACCCATTTCGATCCGGCCTTCTACGAGACCGAGATGGGCTGGGATGCGGCGGTGGCGGAAAGCTATGCCACCACGCTGCGCGACATCGACGGCGGCGCCAACCAGGTCTTTGACCTGCGCGTGCCGGGGGTGGGCGAATTCATGTCCTCGCTGGCTGCGGGCGTGGCGCGGGCCATGTCGGGCGAGGCCAGCGCGCAGGAGGCGCTGGACGGCGTCGCCGCCGAATGGGGCCAGATCGTCGACCGGATCGGCGCCGACCGCGTGCGCGCGGCCTATGCCAACGTCGTGGCGCTCGAAGACCGCTGAGCCCGACCGTTAGAAGGGGCCGGTCCGCCGGCCCCTTCGTGCCCCCCGAGAGGCCGTCATGTACCGTCAGAAATACCTTTTCCTGTTGCCGGGCCTCCTGGTTCTGGTGGCGATCATCCTCTTCCCGCTGCTGTTCACCATCCGCGTGAGCTTTTCCTCCTGGGATGTCTACAACCCCGGTCTGAACTGGATCGGCGGCGACAACTTCACGCGCCTGCTGGCGGACAGCCGTTACTGGCAGGCGCTTGTCCGGCTGTCGCTGCTGACGCTCGCCACCGTGACGCTGCAATATGTGCTGGGCTTCGGGCTGGCGCTGCTGGTCTGGCGCGACATCGCCGCGCGGCGGCTGTTCCGGGTGCTGTTCCTGGTGCCGATGATGACCACGCCGGTGGTCATGTCGGTGATCTGGCGCACCATCTTTCACGAAAGCCTGGGGCCGCTGAACCCGATCCTCGACGCGCTCGGCATCGGCGCGCAGCCCTGGCTGTCGCAGGCCGGCCACGCGCTGGCGGCGGTGATGATCGTCGAGATCTGGCAATGGACGCCCTTCATGTTCCTGATGCTGCTCGCCGGGCTGCTGTCGCTGCCGCAAGAGCCCTATCTGGCCGCCAGGATCGACGGCGCCGGCCCGATACGGACCTTTCTCTCGGTGACCTTTCCGATGATGGCGGCGATTTCGACCGGGGCGATCCTAATCCGGCTGATCGAGGCCTCGAAGCTGATGGAGACGATCTATGTGCTGACCTCGGGCGGGCCGGGCACATCGACCGAAACCACCAGCTATTACATCTATATCCGCGGCATGCGCGACTTTCAGATCGGCTATTCGGCGGCGCTGTCGCTGACCTATCTGGTGGTGATGATCGTGTCGCTGACCGTCATCGCCAAGGCGCTGACCCGCATGGTCGTGAAGGACTGAACATGAAACACACCTCTTATCTCGCGCTGAAATACCTGGTGGTTCTCGCCTGGTCGGCCTTTGTGGTCTTTCCCTTCCTGTGGATGCTCTCCACCAGCTTCAAATCCGCCAATGGCGTGACCGGCGGCGCCACCTGGCTGCCCTGGCTGCAATACGAACCCTCCACCGCCGGCTGGAGCGCGCTGTTCGGCGGGCCCGGCGGGGTGAACATCCTGCGCCCCTATCTCAACTCGGTGATCGTCACGCTCTCGGCCTCGGCGCTGTCGCTGGTGCTGGGCACGCTGGCCGCCTACGGGCTGTCGCGCTTCACCTTCCGCGCCGGGCCGGTGCGTAACGGCGACATCACCTTCTTCTTCATCAGCCAGCGGATCATGCCGCCCATCGTGCTGGCGATTCCGTTCTTCCTGATGCTCAAGACGCTGGGCCTGCTCGATACGCTGACCGGGCTGATCCTGGTCTATATCGCGCTGCTGCTGCCCATCGCGGTCTGGGTCATGGTGGATTTCTTCAACTCGGTGCCGCGCGGGCTCGACGAGATGGCCTGGATGGACGGCTGTACCCCGGTGGTGACCTTCCTGCGGGTGATCCTGCCCAATGCGATGCCGGGGCTGGTTGTGGCGGGGATGTTCTGTCTGATCTTCGGCTGGAACGATTTCTTCTTCGCCTTCACGCTGACCTTCACCAAGGTGCAGCTTCTGCCGGTCTCGATCGTCGCGCTGAACTCGTCGGTGACGCCCTGGTGGGCGCTGTCGGCGGCGGCCATCGTGTCGGTCGCGCCGCTGGCGGTGCTGGCCTTCGTGGTCGAACGGTTCCTGTCGCGCGGCGGCCTGGCCGGGGCGGTGCGCTGATGCTCGAGATCCGCTCTCTCTCGCTTGTGCAGGACGGCGATACCTGCCTCGACGATGTGTCGATCCGGTTCGAGCCGGGTCAGCTTACCACGCTGCTGGGGCGCACCCTTGCGGGCAAGACCTCGCTCATGCGGGCCATCGCGGGGCTGGTGCAGCCCGATGCGGGCAGCATCGCGCTCGACGGCACCGACTGGCTCGGGCTGCCGCCCTGGCGGCGCCCGGTGGCGATGGTGACGCAGCAGTTCATCAACTATCCGCATCTTTCGGTGCTCGATAACGTGGCCTTTCCGCTGCTGCGCCGGGGCGTCGCCCGCGACGAGGCCCGCGACCGCGCCCGCGACATGCTGGGCCGTGTCGGGCTGGCCGATTTCACCGACCGCCGCCCGGGGCGGCTGTCGGGCGGGCAGCAGCAGCGCGTCGCGATCGCCCGCGCGCTGGTCAAGAAGGCGCCGGTGCTGCTGCTGGACGAGCCCTTTGTCAATCTCGATTACAAGCTGCGCGAGGGGCTGCGCGAAGAGCTGATCGACATCCTGACCGCCGAGACCGGGACGATGGTGGTTTATGCCAGCACCGACCCGCGCGAGGCGTTGCAGATGGGCGACCGGGTGGTCCTGCTTTCCGAGGGCCGTGTGGTGCAGGCGGGTCCGCCGCGCACGGTCTATGGCGCGCCGGTCTCGGTCGCCGCCGCGCAGGTGGTGAGCGATCCGCCGATCAACCTTCTCGAGCTGGATGTGGCCGAAGAGGGGGCCGAGGTGACCGGTCTCGGCGCGGTCACACCCGCCGATCTGGGCCGCGCGCTGCCGCCCGGGCGCTATACGCTGGGGCTGCGCGCGCATGATCTGCGGCTGGGCGGCCCGCATGCGGCGCATGTGGCGCTGACCGAGGTCTCGGGATCGGAGACCGTGACCCATCTCGTGCTGGCGGGGCAGAATCTCGTGATGCTCGAACGCACCGTCACCGAGCACGCGCTTGGTGCCACCATCGGTATCGGTCTCGACCTGACCCGCGCACGGGTCTTCGATGCGACCGGCACCCTTGTTCCGAACGGAGCCGATCATGGCTGAAATCACGCTTGAAACCCTTGGCCACCGCTATGCGCCGGGCCTGCCCTATGCGCTGCGCCCGTTCAGCATGACCTGGCAGGACGGCGGCACCTATGCGCTGCTCGGCCCGTCGGGCTGCGGCAAGTCGACCATGCTCAACATCATCTCCGGGCTGCTGCGCCCCTCGGACGGGCGGGTGCTGTTCGACGGGGTCGATGTGACGGAGCGCGACACCGGCAAGCGCAACATCGCGCAGGTGTTCCAGGTGCCGGTGATCTACCGGTCGATGACGGTGGCGGAAAATCTGGGCTTTCCGCTGGTCTGCCGGGGTGTGCCCGCGGCACGCATCCGTCGCCGGGTGGATTCCATCGCCGAGCGGCTGGGGCTGGCGCGCCATCTCAAGCGCCCGGCGCATGCGCTGTCGGCGGATCAGAAGCAGCTCGTCTCGCTGGGCCGCGGTCTGGTGCGCGAGGACGTTGCCGCGATCCTGCTCGACGAACCGCTGACGGTGATCGACCCGCAGCTCAAGTTCGAACTGCGCCGCATCCTCAAGGAGATCAACGAGGAATTCCGCCTGACCACGGTGCTGGTGACCCATGACCAGACCGAGGCGATGACCTTTGCCAAAGAGGTGATCGTGATGAATCTGGGCGAGGTGGTGCAGGCGGGCGCGCCGCGCGCGCTTTTCGAACGACCGGCGACCGAACATGTCGGCTGGTTCATCGGATCGCCTGCGATGAATTTCCTTCCTGCCCGGCAGGAATCCGGCCGGGTGACCGTCCCGGGCACGACACTGTCCGCGGCCGCGCCGGAGGGGCTGGGCGAGGGCCGGCTCTCCCTCGGGTTCCGGCCCGAACATGCCCGGGTCGTGAGCGAAAGCCCGCAGGTCGCGGGGCAGGTCGAGCGGATCTGGTTCGAGGGCTCCGACGAGGTTGTGGCCTTGCGCGCCGAGGCGCTGACCCTGCGGGTGCGGCTGCCCGGCGGTCGGGTTCTAGCGACGGGCGACAGGCTGGGCATCTCGGTGCCGCCGGAGAACCTGCTGATCTATCGCGACGGGCGGCTGGTGGCGTGAGCCGCTTGCGCGCGCCGGGTTGCCGTTCGTAGCGGGGCAGCAACTGCAAGGCCGGTGCTGAGGCGCGGGGGAGGGGCCCCGGAGGGCTTTTGCCGCCGGTGGCCGCTCCCCGGATGAACCCGGAAGGCGGGCGCGGGCGGGGGAGTGTCAGCCGTAGCGGGCGACCAATTCGTCCGTGTCGGTGACATCGCCGAAGAACAAGGCGAAATGGATCAGCGCGAAGGCATGCTCGTCGTCGCGGATCGAGGCGCAGCCGTCATGCACCATGGTGGTGCGGAAGTTGCGCATCATCGCGTCCCGGGCGGTCGATTCACAGCAGGCGTTGGTCATCGTGCCGGTGACCAGAAGCGTGTCGATGCCCGCCGCGCGCAACCGGTCCTCCAGGGCGCCCGCACCCTGGATCATCCCGCTGTAGCGGGTCTTTTCGACAATCATGTCCTCGGGCTGCACATCCAGTGCAGGCCAGAGCTGCGAGCCCTCGGCATCGCGGTCGAGCGCGGCGCAGCGGGTCTCGAAGCGGGGAGGGGTCAGCAGTTCGCGGTGGAAATGCGGGATCGTCTCAAGCGCGTCTTCGGTGAACAGCGTGCGGATCCAGACCACACGGCCGCCCGCCGCGCGCAGGGCAGTGGCGAGCCGGTTGATATTCGGCACGATCGCCCGCGCATTGGGCACCGAGGCGCCGCTTGCTGGGTCGAGAAAGTAATTCTGCATATCCACCACCACCAGAGCGGTCGATGTCGCGGGCCGGTCCTTGAAAACCAGGGCGCTGCCCTGACGGGCCACGACGCGCTCCTGTGCCCAGTCCGGCATCTCGAAAGGGTGGATATGGCTCATTTTCGGTCTCCTGACGCTGATTTTTGCCCGATTATTGGGCGTTTCGCGGGGAAGTCCAGGGTTTGATCCGCAGACTTTCATTTCGTCTATTGTATACAAAGAATCTACTCAATAGGGACGCTTCTGCAACCGTTTCGTCAGAGTTCACAACAGGGAAATTCACATGAAGCTCACGCGCCGTCTGACACTCGCCGCCGGTCTCGCCGCCGCCACGTTCGGGCTGGCCCCGGCCATGGCCCACGCCAACGAGGTCACCAAGATCGCCTTCATGGAGGTGATCCATTCGCTCTTCTACTCTCCGCTCTATGTCGCGCTGGACCGGGGCTATTTCGAGGACGAGGGCATCGCCTTCGATCTGGTTGCCGGTCAGGGCAGCGACAAGGTGACCGCCGCGCTACTGGGCGGGTCGGTCGATATCGCGCTCGCCGGGCCGGAAACCACGATCTACGTCGAAACCGGCAAATCGCCGGAGAAGATCCGCATCTTCGCCGGGCTCACCGCGACGGACGGGTCGTTTCTGGTCGGTCGTGAACCGGGGGAGGAGGCTTTCGACTGGGCCTCGCTGAAAGGCAAGACGATCCTCGGCTGGCGCGAAGGCTCGTCGCCGGCGCTGTTCCTGCGCGAAGCGCTGACCAAAGCGGGGCTCGATCCCGACGAGGATGTCGAGATCATCACCAATGTCGCCATCCCGGCGCGGGTCGGCGCCTTCATGTCCGGCGTGGCCGATTACGGCACCTTCTTCGAGCCCGACGTGACCAAGCTGGAGGCGAGCGGGCTGCACTCTATGACCAATGTCGGTCAGGCGGTGGGCGACATCGACTATACGGTCTTTATCGCGCGCGAGAGCTATATCGCCGAGCATCCCGAGATCGTCGGCGGCTTTACCCGCGCCATCGCACGGGCCGAAGCCTGGATCGACACCGCCCCGGCGGAAGAGGTGGCCTCGTCGCTTGCAGCCTACTTCCCAGGCGTCAGTGCGGAAGAGCTGGCCCAGACCGTCCTGCGCCATCGCGAAGCCGGGGTCTGGAAAACCACCCCCGCCGTGACGCCCGAGGCGGTGGCGGCGCTACAGGCGCTTCTGGTCGGCAATGGGCTGATGGCGGCGGGCAGCGAGGTGCCCTTCGAGCGCGTCGTCGATCCGCAATTCTTCGAGGCGGCGGAATGACCACACATGACACGTCTGGGCGGCACAAGGAGGTGCCGCCCAAGGTCGAATTTCGCAAGGTCAACCTGCATTACTTCTCGGACGAGGGGGAAACCCACGCGGTCAAGGACATGAGCTTTTCCGTCGGCCGGGGCGAGTTCGTCTCGATTGTCGGGCAATCGGGCTGCGGCAAGTCCACGCTGCTGTCGCTGCTCAGCGGGCTGATGAAACCGACGAGCGGGCAGGTGCTGATCGACGGCAAGCCGGTCGCGGGGCCGTCGCCGCAGGTGGGCTTCATGTTGCAGCAGGACACGCTGTTCGAATGGCGCACGATTCTTGAAAACGCCCTTCTGGGCCCGGAGATCCGGGGCATGGACATGGGCGCGGCGCGGCAGCGGGCGGAACGGATCCTGACCAGCTACGGGCTGGGCCAGTTCCTGCATCACAAGCCGCCGCAACTCTCCGGCGGAATGCGCCAGCGCGCGGCCCTGGGCCGGACCATGTGTATGGAGCCCGACATCCTCCTGCTGGATGAGCCGTTCTCGGCGCTGGATTTCCAGACCCGGCTGTCCATCGCCGAGGAGATCGGCGAGATCATCCGGCGCGAGGGCAAGACGGCGATCCTGGTGACCCATGACATCCCCGAAGCCATCGCGCTGGCGGATCGTGTCGTGGTGCTGAGCCCGAGACCGGGGCGGCTGAAGAGCATTCACGAGATCGGGTTCCCGAGCGCCGGTCCGGCGCGTCCGGGCAGCATGGCCGCCCGCGAGGCGGAGGAGTTCCGCGACTACTATCATACGATCTGGACGGAGATGGAAACGCATGACTGAGACCGCTCCCCCCGAAGCCACCGCAGCAACGCCCAGCGTGGCCTACCGGAACTGGATCGAGCGGCAGGCCCGCAACCGGCGCAAGGTGCAGGTCGGCCGGGTTCTGATCCTGCTGGCGTTTCTGGCGCTGTGGGAGGCCGCCCCGCGCGCGGGCCTCGTCAACCCGATGTTGACCAGCTACCCCACGGCGGTCTGGGACGGCTTTCTCGAATTGCTGGCGCAAGGCAGCCTGGGGCTGCATATCGGCGTGACGCTTCTGGAAGTGGTGATCAGCTTTGCCGTGGCGATGATCCTCGGCACCGTCGTGGCGATATGCCTGTGGCTGTCCCCGATGCTGGAAAAGATCCTCGACCCGTTTCTCGTGGTGGCGAATGCGCTGCCGAAAATCGCGCTGGTGCCGATCTTCTATATCTGGCTGGGGCCGGAAGGGTCGATCTATGCCGTGGCGATTGCCGTGGCGCTCTTCATCACGATCCTGATGCTCTACACCGGGTTCAGCCAGACCGATCCGAACAAGATCAAGCTGGCGCGCACGCTGGGCGCGGGCAAGCGCCAGATTCTGACCAAGGTCGTGCTGCCCGGAAACGTCCACACCTTCATGGCGACGCTCAAGGCCAATGTGGGGCTGAGCCTGGTGGGCGTGATCGTCGGCGAGTTTCAGGCCTCGAAAGCCGGGCTTGGCTATCTGATCGTCTATGGCAGCCAGATCTTCCGCATGGATATGGTCATGGCCGCGATTGTGATCCTCAGCCTGATCTCGGTCGCCATCTACCTGCTGGTGCAGAAAGCCGAAGGCTGGCTGATGCGCTAGGACTGTCCCGCCGGGGACGGCGGGACAGCACATCTCAACTTGGAAAGAAAAGACGATGGTATCGCTCTTCGAGCAGATGCTGGCCCATCACTGGCATTGGATTGCCCTGGTGGTGTTTGCCGGTGCGTTTCTACAAGGTCTCAGCGGGGTGGGACTGGGCATGGTGGCCTCGCCGCTGCTGGCACTGCTGGCGCCGGAGCTGGTGCCGGGGCCCCTGCTGATGATCTCCTGCGTGATCGCGGTGATGTCGGTCGTCCGGGAACGCGCCGCGCTGGATATGTCGGGGCTGGGATTCGCGTTGATCGGGCGGCTGATCGCCTCGGTTCCCGCCGCGCTGCTGATCGGCCTTCTGCCGGTGCGCGGGCTGGCCATCGCCTTTGCACTGGTGATCCTGCTGGCGGTGGTGGCGAGCCTGCTGAAGCTGCCGCTGCGTCCGACCCGGCTGAACCTGCTGATCGCGGGCAGCGTCTCGGGCTTCATGGGCACCCTGACCTCGGTCGGGCTGCCGCCGATCGCGCTGGTCTATCAATCGGTCCCGCCGGCACAGCTCCGCGCCTCCATCGGCGGGTTTCTGGCGGTGGGCGCGCTGATCTCGATCCTGGCGCTGGCGGCGGTGGGGCGGTTCGGCCCGCATGAAATGGGGCTGGGGCTGGCGATGCTGGCGCCGCTGTTTCTGGGCTTTGCCGTTTCCGGGCGGCTGCGCCACCTTCTGCCCGCGCGCCACATGCGGCTGATCGTGTTGACCATCGCGGCGGGCAGCGCGGGGCTACTCCTGCTGCGTCAGCTCGTGGCCTGAGCCGCCTCAAGCCGCTCCCGTGCCCTGTCGCCCGCCTTCAACACATGGCTGCGCGACAGGGCTTCGGCGGTGTCTTCGTCGCCGTCGAGGATCGCTTGCAGTATGCCTGCATGCTCCTGCCATGACTGGGCCTGCACCACGGGATCGCTCATCGCGAAGCCGAGCGAGGATTTGAGCCGCATCGCGCCCAGCATCTCGCTCAGGCTCTCGTTTTCAGACGCCCGTGCGAGCGCCTTGTGAAACTCGTCGTTCAGCGCACCCAGCGTGTTGATCTTCTCGGCGCTCAGGGCCGCCTGTCCGCGCGCCAGGATCCGGCCTGCGGCGGCCAGCAGCTTGGGATTGCCGCGCCGGGCGGCGAGCCGGGCGTTATGGCCCTCCAGCACCGCGCGGATCTCGACCAGCTCCTGAATTTTCGCCGGGTCCGGCACCGCGATATAAACCCCGCGCCGGGCGTTGACGTCGATCAGCCCGTCGGCGCTAAGCATGCGGATCGCCTCGCGCACCGGGTTGCGCGAAACGCCGAAATCCTCGGCCAGCCGGTCTTCGACCAGCCGGTCGCCGGGGCGCAGCTCGCCGCGCTGGATGCGGTCGCGCAGCGCTTCGTAGATCTGGTGGAAAAGCGCCGTATGCGCGGCGCCGAGCGGGCGCGAGGAGTGCGGTTTTTTCATTGTAACGTTCCGGGATCGTTCGACGTCGGTTGTATACAATGTACGGGCTATCACCGATCGCGGGCGCTGAAAAGGTAAGAGGTCGCAGGGCCACGCACCAGCCTTACGGGACACGGAAGGAGCGGCGGGGTTTGCCGCCGGCACGGGTCTGCGGGAACGCGATCAGGACTGCGTCATCATGGAACTTGCGGCCCGCGCCCTGCCCTAAGAACGTTTTTCAGGGTTCGCGATCCGGGGGCGCTGTGCCCCGGGAGATGCCGCGACCGCGGGTGCGGTGATTCCCGGGAGCGGCGGGCGGGTGTGTGCCGGGGAGGTGGCCCGGCGATGTCCGCCCGGGGAAATTTCCTCGCAGAATCAGCGCTGTTCCGGCCCAGGGCGCAGGCGCGGAAAAACAATACCAAAAAGTATTGACAGGAAAGAGGTTCCTGTGGTGCATATTATTTGCGAATGGGAGGAGACCGCATGACAACAGGATCGTTCCTGATCTGGCAGCACGCCGACACGGCAGCCAGCCTTGTTGAAATTTTCGAAAGCCGCGCGAAACAGCACCCAGAGCGCCTGTTCATCGCAGATTCGACCCTTCGCGCCTCGTGGGGCGAGGTTGCCTCGGCGCTGCACGGCTTTGCCGAAACCTATGGCCCCCGCATTCGTGGCAAGGACGTGGCCATGTTCATGAGCAACGGATCCCGCTTCTTCATAACATACCTTTCAGTATTGTTTTGCGGCGCGCGCCCGGCGCTTTTCAACGCGGCGATGCCGCGCAAGTCGGGTCAGAAGCTGATGGAGATCCTCGAACCCGAGATGATCTTTGCCGATCACCATCTCGAATTTGCGCCCGATGCGGTCTGTGTCGATGCGGACGCGCTGCGACGCTGGATCGCCACGCCCTCGGACGCCCGGAGCCTTTGCGGTGCGGGCGACACTCCGGCCACCTATTTCTATTCCGGCGGCACCACCGGCACGCCCAAGCGCATCCTCTACAGCCACCGCCAACTCATCGCCGCCGGTGCGCGCATGCAATGGGGCTGGCCGATGCGCGAAGGCGAGGTCTTTCTGCCCATCGCCCCCTACAGCCATATCTACGGTTTCCTTTCGGGCATCTGCCTGCCGCTGCAATCGGGCGGCAGCTCCATCGTGCCCGAGCGGTTCCACCCCGCCGATGTGCTGGATCTGATCGAGCGCGAGAAGGTCAGCGTGCTGGGGGGCGGCCCGCCTGCCGTTTATCAGGCGATGATGGCCGACCCGGATCTCGACAGCCGCGACCTCAGCTCGCTGCGGGTCTGTCCCGGTGGGGGTGCGGCTTTTCCGGTCGAGGTGCACCGCCGTTGGAAAGCGCTGACGGGGCTTACGATCTACGAGGGTTACGGCATGACCGAGGTGGCACCCATCGCGGTCAACACCGAGGAGATGGGGCATCGCGCAGGCGCCGCCGGCAAGCCGGTGCCGGACACCGATGTCGATATCGTCGATATGGAGACGGGCACCCGCTCGGTGCCGCGCGGCGAGGCCGGCGAGATCCGGGTGCGCGGGCCGCACATCATGCCGGGCTATTGCAACAACCCCGAAGAAACCGCGCTCGTGCTGCGCGACGGCTGGGTGCATACCGGCGACATCGGCGTGATGGACGAAGAGGGTTTCCTGACCATCACCGACCGCAAGAAGGACGTGATCATCCACAAGGGGTTCAACGTCTTCCCGCGCGAGGTGGAAGAAGCGGTGATCTCGCACCCCGCCGTGTCCGGGGTCTGCGTGGTGGGCCGCCCTGATGACCGCGCGGGCGAGGTCGTGGTGGCCTATGTGGCCCTGCGCGCGGGCGAAAACGTCAGCGCCGAAGAGCTGGCCGAAAGCTGCCGCCAGTTCCTGGTGAGCTACAAGATGCCCGGCGTGATCGAGTTTCTAGATGCGATGCCGCTGACCCCCGCCGGGAAGATGGACCGCATGGCGCTGCGCGAAAGGGCGCGGGCGCCGGAACACCGGGAAGTGCGGGCGGCCAACGCCTGAGCCGCCCCGGCATCTTACTGAAAACCATCCCGTTTCTAGCTTTGTCCTGAGGGAGGAGACAAGCCATGACAACCCGACGCGCGACCCGCCGGTCGTTTCTGAAAACCGGCCTTCTGGGTCTCTCGGCCACGCTGGCGCTGCCGTCGCTGGCCCGCGCCGCCGACACGCTGGTGCTGAACTACAACCAGTGGTTCCCGAGCGGGCACTGGAGCCAGGCCGACGGGCTTTATAAATGGTTCGAGAAGATTTCCGAGGTGACCGACGGCCGCGTGACGTTGCAGGCTTCGGCCAAGCCGCTGGCGCCGCCGAACCGCAACTATCAGGCGGTGGTCGATGGCGTGGCGGACATCGCCTGGGGGCCGCATGGCTATACGCCGGGGGTCTTTCCGCTGACCGAGATGGTCGAGCTGCCCTTTATCACCCATGACGCGGGTGTTTCCTCGCGCGCCTACTGGCGGCTCTGGAAAGAGTATTTCGAACCGACCGGCATGCAGGCCGACGTGGTCACGCTGGCCATGCACGTCACGGCGGGCGGCAATATCTCGATGCGCAAGGCGCCGGTGACCTCGATGGCCGGGCTCAGGGGCAAGAAGCTGCGCGTGCCGACGCCGGTGGTGGGCCGGGTGTTGCAGGAGCAGGGTGTGGTGCCGGTCTCGGGCTCGCTGACAGAACTGCGCGAGATGCTGTCGCGCGGCATTGTCGATGGCACGGTGATCTCGGACGAGCTGGTGACGGGCTTCAAGGTCGATGAGGACATCCATGGCGTCACGCAGGTGCCGGGCGGGATCTTTTCCAACTCTGCCTTCGTCATCATGAACAAGGGCAAATGGGACCGCATCGCCCCCGAGGATCAGGCCGCGATCATGGCGATCTCGGGCGAGGGCCTGAGCGAGACCATGGGCGGGCTGTGGCAGTCCAACGATCTGGCCGCGCGCGAGAGCTTCAAGGCGCGGCTGGGCGAGAATTACACCGTGGCCGACGAGGCGTTCATGGGCGAGATCGAGACGGCCTTCTCGGGCGAGCTCGACAAGTGGAAGGCGGCCGCGACCGAGGCCGGGATCGACGCCGAGGGCGCCGTGGGTTTCTACAACGCCCAGATCGCGGAGCTTGGCCAGTGAGCGACCGTCATTCGGTCATACTCGCCCTCCAGTGGCCGTTTCGCCTTTTGGCGCAGGCGGCGCTGGTCGGGCTCGTGGTGATCACCGCGGTCGACGTGATCGGCCGGGTGGTTTTCAACAGCCCGCTTGGCTTTGCCTATGAACTGGTGGGGCTGCTTTTGGGGGTGTCGGTCTATGCCGGGCTTATCGGGATGAACTGGCACCGCGAGCATATCCGCATCGACCTGATCGAAGGGCATCTGCGCAAACTGCCGCGTTTCGACCGCGCGCGTGCCGCCATGGTCTGGGCGCTGGAGGTGATCTTCTTCACCATCGTCGCGCTCTATGTGGCGCGGCAGGCGACGCAGATGCTGCGCTGGCACGAGACCTTTCTGTTCCTGCCGCTGGAGAAATGGCTGCCGCTGGCGATCTATGCGGGCTTTGCCGCGCTGGCCGCGCTCAGCACCTTGATCTCGGCGCTGCCCGGCTGCCAGGCCAATCGCGAGGACCTGTCATGATCATTGGACTGGCCTTCCTCGCGCTCATGGTGCTGCTGTTCCTGCGGGTGCCCATCGCCGTGGCGACGGGCCTTGTGGGCATCGCCGGGCTTGCCGCCTTCCAGGGCTGGACCGCCGCCTTTTCGCAGGTTGGCATCATCGCATCGGAAACCGTGCTGACCTATGAATTCGCGGTGATCCCGCTGTTCATCGTCATGGGCGCCTTCATCGCCCATTCCGGCATCGCCGGGGAGCTGTTCCGCGCCTGTTATGCCCTTGTCGGCCACTGGCGCGGCGGGCTGGCGCTGTCGACCATCGTGGCCTGCGGCGGGTTCGGCGCGGTCTCGGGCTCGTCGCTGGCCACCGCCGCCACCATGTCGCGCATCGCCTATCCGCAGATGAAGCGCTACGGCTACAACACGCCGCTGGCCACCGGCTCCATCGCCGCAGGCGGCACGCTGGGGATCCTCATTCCGCCCTCCATCGCGCTGGTCTTTTACGGCATCATGACCGAGACCGACATCGGCGCGCTTTTCATGGCGGGCATCGTGCCGGGCATCCTGGGCATGTTCCTTTATGCGGCGGCGGTGTTCTGGAGCGTGCTGCGCAACCCCGAGGCGGGCCCCGCCGGGGAGAAGCTGGCCTGGTCCGAGCGCATCAAGGCGATCCTTGGCGTCTGGTCGGTGGTGCTGCTTTTCGGTGTGGTCATGGGCGGCATCTATGGCGGGTTCTTTTCGCCGACGGAAAGCGCGGGCATCGGAGCCTTCGGTGCGCTGCTGATCGCGGCGATGCGCGGGCGGCTCAGCGTCAAGATGCTGCGTTCGTCGCTGGCCGACGGGATCTCGACCACGGTGTCGCTGATGATGATCCTGATCGGCAGCTTCCTCTTTGCCAATCTCGTCAACGTGGCCCGCGTGCCGCAGGCGCTGGTGGCGATGATCGAGCATATGGCGATCCCGCCCATGCTGGTGATCTTCCTGATCATCGCGATCTATGTGGTGCTGGGCTGCGTGCTGGAAAGCATCTCGATGATGCTGCTGACCGTGCCGGTGTTCTTTCCGCTCATCGTCTCGTTGGGCTTCGATCCGATCTGGTTCGGCGTGCTGGTCGTGGTGGTGGTGGAAATCAGCCTCATCACCCCGCCCATCGGGCTCAATGTCTTCATTCTCAACGCGGTGCTGCGCGACGTGGCCCTGACCGACATCTTCCGCGGCGTGGTGCCCTTTATCATGGCCGATGTCGCCCGGGTGCTGATGGTCGTGTTCATCCCGGCACTGTCGCTGACGCTGCCCTATCTCGTGAAATAAGGAGGTCTTTCATGCTGGATACCGACGTTCAGACCCTGACGATCACCGCGGCCGACCACCGCACCAACCTGCACCGCGCCGGTGCGGGCAAGCCGGTGGCGCTGCTGCATGGCTCGGGGGCCGGGGTCTCGGCCTGGGCCAACTGGCGCAAGGTGATCGCGCCGCTGTCGGACAGTTTCGACATCATCGCGCCCGACATCGCCGGGTTCGGCGCTACCGAGCTGAAGCCCGACGCGCAATATAACATCATGCTCTGGGTCGAGCATTTCATCGGCATTCTCGATGCGCTGGAGATCGACAAGATCTCGGTCGTCGGCAATTCCTTCGGTGGCGCGCTGGGGCTGATGACCGCGATCAACCATCCCGACCGCATCGACCGGCTGGTGCTGCTGGGCACGCCCTGCGGGCATTTCCCTCTGACCGGGGGCCTGAAGGCGCAGGGCGATTTCAACGGCACGCTCGAGTCCATGCGCGAGGCGATCAGCTGGTTCCCCTACGATGCCTCGTTCATCACCGAGGATCTGATCCAGGCCCGGTTCGAGGCCGCCACCCGCGACGGCGCCTTGGAAGCGTTCCGCAAGCTGATGCCGCCGCCCACCGGTGAAAACCCCATCGTGCGCGGCATCCCCGAGAAACTGCTGCGCAAGGTTGGCCACAAGACGCTGATCCTGCACGGACGCGAGGACCGCGTGGTGCCCTTCGAGCGCGCGCTCGACATGCATCAATGGCTCGACAATTCCGAGCTGCACAGTTTCGGCCGCTGCGGGCACTGGGTGCAGATCGAACGCGAGGCCGAGTTCCTGACCCTTGTCACCGATTTCCTGGGAGAACAGGCATGAGCCGCAACGTGCTGGAGAAGGTGCTGTACGATCTGTCGACATCCGGCGCCAACAAGAAGAAATTCGCCGAGGACCCGGACAAATACCTGTCGCGCTATCAGCTGGGCGCCGAGGAGCGCGCGCTGATCACCGGTTACAAGGTGCGCGAACTGGCCGACATGGGCGTGAACACCATGCTGACCTGGGGCTTCTGGCTACAGGCGGGCAAGTCCAACGGCGATTACCTGAAACTGATGAAACGCGAGGAGGCGTAAGGATGGCGCAGATCGTCGGGGGCTTTGTCGCCCCGCATAACCCGGTCATGTATTTCAACCCCAAGGGCGCGACGCAGGAACAGTCCGACCTTTGCTATGGCGCCTATGCCGAGATGGCAAAGCGCATCGCGGAGCTTGAGGCCGACAGCGCGATTGTCATTGGTTGTGACCACTACATACTCTTTGGTACTGAGTGCCTGCCGCCCTACGTGATCTCTACCGGAGAGATCGAGGGCCCGGTTGACCAGTTGCCGGGGCTCAAACGCAAGCCGCTGAAATCTCACGGCGCGCTGGGGGAGCATATCGCGAAGGTGGGCCGCGAGACCGGTTTCGACTGGACGGTGGGCCGTGCGCTTAACGTCGATCATTCCGTCGCGGTGCCGCATCACCTGATGCTGGAGCCCACGGGCAAGGACATTCCCATCGTGGCGGTCATGCTGGCCTGCGGTGTGGATCCCTATCTGCCGATGAAGCGCGCTTGGGATCTGGGCGAGCATATCGCCGAGGCGGTGGCGAGCTTTCCCTCGGACGAGCGGGTCGTGGTGATCGGTTCGGGCGGCATCTCGCACCATGTGGGCGACGAGCGCATGGGCGAGGTGAACCCGGAGTTCGACAAGAAGGTGCTGGATATCGTCACGCGTGGCGACAAGGCGGCGATGCTGGGCCTCACCGACGAGGAAATCCTGCGCGACGGCGGCAATGGCGCGATGGAGATCCGCACCTATGCCTGCGCCATGGCGGCGACCCGCGCCGCCGGTGGCCGTGTCATCGCCTATGAGCCTGTGCCCGGCTGGGTCACCGGCATGGGCTTTGCCGAGCTGGAGGTCGCCGCATGATGATCGAGCTTTGCGACAGCAGCGCCATCGGCGAGGGCGAGATCCTGCGCGTGGATGTCGATGACTTCCCCGCCATCGCCGTCGCCCGCCACGAGGGCGCGCTCTACGTCTTCCCCGACCGCTGCCCGCATGCGGATGAATCGCTGGCCGAGGGCTGGCTGGAAGACGGGCGCGTCGTCTGCGGCGTGCATTTCGCCGAATTCGAACTGGGCACGGGGGCGGTGCACAACCCGCCGGTCGGCTGCCCCAACCTCTCTTTCTTCAAATGCGAGGACCGCGACGGAAAGGTCTTTGCCACGCTCGCAGGAGGGCCTGTCAATGTGTGAAGGTGGATGCAAGGGGGCGGCAAAGGGCCGTCCGGACATGAAGCCGGTCTATCCCAGGGCCGCAAGCTATCCGCAATACGCCGGTCTGGTGGACCGCAAGAACGCGCAGGTCGACCGGCAGGTCTTTGTCAGCGATGCGGTCTATCAGGCCGAGCTGCAACAGATCTTCGCCCGCGCTTGGCTGTTCCTGGCGCATGAAAGCCAGATCCCCAACCCGGGCGATTTCATCCGCACCTCGATGGGCGAGGACGATGTGATCGTCGTGCGCCAGCGCGACAAGTCGGTGAAGGCGTTCCTGAATTCCTGCCCGCACCGGGGCAACCGGGTTTGCATGGTCGATGCCGGCACCAAGGCGCGCGGCTTTATCTGCAATTATCACGGCTGGTCCTTCGGCATCGACGGCGCGCTGCGCGGCACCGACGGCAAAGTCTATGAAAAGGACCAGAGCTTCGAGAAGGCGCAGATCGGCCTGACGCCGGTGGCGCAGATCGACAGCTACAAAGGGCTGATCTTCGCCACCTTCGACCCGGACGCGCCCTCGCTGGCCGAATATCTCGGGCCGTTCACCTGGTACATGGACATCATGCTCGACAATGATCCCGAGGGGACGGAATTCGTCGGCGGTGCCATCAAGTCCGAGATCGACTGCAACTGGAAATTCCCCGCCGAGAATTTCGTGGGCGACATCCTGCACGCTTTCTGGACGCACCAGTCCGGCGCGCAGGCGATCCTGGGCGGCGGCGTCGATCTGGGCTCGCGCTATGACGAGCTGGCGTTTCAGGCCTCGGTCTACGGCCACGGCATCGAGACCAATCTCGACAAGGTCGGCAACACCCGCACGCTGGGCTACCCCGAGCTGGTCGATTACGTCTTCGACCTGAGCGAAAAGGCCAAGGACCGGCTGGGCGAGCTGCGGGCGCGGGCCATCGGGGCGGTCAGCTCCTGCACCGTCTTCCCGAACTTTTCCTTCCTGCCGGGGCAGAACACCTTCCGTGTCTGGCACCCGCGCGGCCCGGGCAAGATCGAGCTGGTGGTCTGGACGCTGGTCAATAAATCCGCCCCCGAGCACATCAAGGAGCAATACCGCAAGGGCGTGATGATGACCTTCTCGCCGGGCGGCGTGTTCGAGATGGATGACGGTGAGAACTGGGAATATTCCACCCGCGTCAACCAGGGCTTCGTCACCCGCCAGCAACCGCTGCACTACGCGCTGGGGCTGGAAAGCGCCGATCTCGAACGCGATCTGCCGGGCCATGTGCACAAGGGCTCGCTCAACGATGCCAACCAGCGGCTGTTCTACACCCGCTGGGCCGAGTTCATGGAATACGACAACTGGACCGACCTTCAGAGCGGCGAAACCGCGCCGCCGCAGAAGAAAGCGGTCGAGGCGGCGGAGTAACGCGCATGCTGGATCTTCTCAATATCGCCAAACCCTTTGCCGACATGGACACCCCCGTGGATGCGGAAACCGAACGCGCCGTCTGCCGCTGGCTTTATGCAGAGGCGCGGTTTCTGGATGCCGAACGCTACCAGGACTGGCTTGAGGGGTTCATCGACCCCGAAATCCATTACTGGATGCCCGATATGGAGACGCGCCGCCGCGACGATCCGCGCGGCACCTTCTCCTATGGCGAGGCGGCCTATTTCGACGACAACCTGCCCGAGCTGACGATCCGGGTGAAGCGCTACAACGAGCCCTCGGCCTGGGCCGACAACCCGGCCACGCGGCACGCGCATCTGATTTCGAACATCGAGGTCAATGCAACCGACGACCCGTCGCTGCTGGCGGTCTGCTCGGCCTTCACCAATGTGCGCAACCGCAACGAGGCCGATCAGGACATCATCCATGGCCGCCGCGAGGATGTGCTGCGCAAGGTCGAGGGTGGATTCCGGTTGCTGCGGCGCCGGGTGTTCATCGTGCAGAACGTGCTTCTGTCGAAAAACCTGAACACGTTCTTCTGATGACCCGGCTCGACGGATATTCCGCCCTCGTCACCGGGGGCGGCAAGGGGATCGGCCGGGCGGTGGTCGACCGCTTTGTCGCCGAGGGCGCCCGCGTGGGCGTTCTGGTCCGCTCGGAGGGCGATGCCGCCGAGCTGACCGCCGCACATGGCGATGCCGTCGCCCCGGTGGTGGGCGACGTGCGCAACTGGGCCGACAATCAGGCCGCCGTGGCCGAGGTGCTGGCGCGGTTCGGCACGCTCGACGTGCTGGTGCCCAATGCCGGCGTCTACGATTTCTCGGATCCGTTCGAGAGCATCGCGGGCGAGGATATGGCGGATCGTTACCGCCAGCTCTTCGACGTGAATGTGCTGGGCTATCTGCTGGCGGTGCGCGCGGCGCTGGATGCGCTGCGCGCTTCAAAAGGCGCGGTGGTGTTCACGCTCAGCTCGTCCTCCTTCTATTCGGGCGGGGGCGGGGCGCTTTACGTCAGCTCGAAACATGCGCTGGTCGGCACGGTGAAACAGCTCGCCTATGAGCTGGCGCCCGACGACATCCGGGTGAACGCGGTGGCGCCGGGGGGCACCCGGACGGGGCTGGGCGGGCTGCCGGGCGACAACCGCGCGCTCGATGCGGTGTCGGGGTTCGAGGAGATGGTGGCGCGCAATGTGCCGCTGGGGTTCCTGTCGGAACCCGAGGACCACGCCAGCCTCTATGTCACCCTCGCCTCGCGCGAGGAGAGCCGGTTCGTCACCGCCGAGATCATTCGCTCGGATGGCGGGATCGAGGTGCGCGGCAAGCGCCGCAAAGCGAAGGAGACGTCATGACGCCCGCTCAGAAAATCGCCGCGCTGAAGGCGCGTCTGCGGCTGCCGGTGGTGGCGGCGCCGATGTTCCTCGTCTCCGGCACCGACATGGTGATCGCGGCCGCGCGTGCGGGCATTCTCGGGGCCTTTCCCGGCCCCAACGGGCGCAGCATCGCCGATCTGCGCGCCTGGTTCGAGACGATCCAGGCCGCGCTGGGGCCGCAGAACCTGCCCTTTGCCTTCAGCATGATCACCCATTCCAGCTATGGCCGTTTCGACGAGGAGCTGGCGCTGATCGAGGAGTTCCGCCCCGAGATCGTGATCACCGCGCTTGGCGGCCCGCACCGGGTGACCGAGGTCGTGCATCGCTATGGCGGGCTGGTGCTGGCCGATGTGAACTCGCCCAGCTACGCAAAGAAGGCGCTCGACAAGGGGGCCGACGGGCTGGTGCTGGTCTGCACCGGGGCGGGGGGCCATACGGGCAGCTATGCCATGGCGCCCTTTCTCGACGAGGTGCGTGGCTTTTTCGACGGGCCGGTCGCGGTGGGCGGGGGCATCTCCACCGGCGGGGGCGTGCTTGCGGTCGAGACGCTGGGTGCGGATCTCGCCTATGTCGGCACGCGGTTTCTGGGCGCGCAGGAAAGCCTCATCCCGCAGGGCTACCGCGACATGGTGATGGCCAGCAGGCTTGAGGATCTGATCGCCTCGCGCGCCATCACCGGGGCGCTCGGCAACTGGATGCGCGCCTCGGTCGAAGCGGCGGGGTTCTCGCCCGAAGACATGAAGGCCGAGGGCAAGATCGACTTTTCCGGCGATATGCACGCGGGCGCCAAGGCGTGGAAAACCGTCTGGAGCGCCGGGCAGGGGGTCGGGCAGATCCGGCGGATCGAACCGCTTGATGCCATCGTCCGGCGGATGGAGCGCGGCTATCGCGAGGCGCTGACACGGATGGCGGCACGGGCCGCCGCATTGGAGGAACTGGCATGAGCCATGAAGAGATCGCCGCCGCGCTGCGGCAGGCGGAGGCGACGGGCGTGCCGATCGCGCCGGTGCGCGACCGGCTGGCGGGCGCCGGAGACGCCTATGCGGTGCAGGAGATCAACACGAAGCTGCGGCTCGCGGCGGGCGGGCGTCTTGTGGGCCGCAAGATCGGCCTGACCAACCCGGCGGTGCAGGCGCAGCTTGGGGTGGATCAGCCGGATTACGGCATGCTGTTCGCCGATATGGATCTGGCCCATGGCGCCGAGCTGCCCTGGTCGGAAGGCGCGCAATGGAAGGCCGAGGCCGAGCTGGCCTTTGTCATGGGCCGCGATCTGACCGCGCCCGACTGCACCATGGGCGAGGCGATGCGCGCGGTGGAATACGTGGTGCCCGCCATCGAGATCGTGGGCTCCCGCATCGCCGCCTGGGACATCCGCTTTACCGACACCGTGGCGGACAACGCCTCCTCCGCCTTCTTCACCCTCGGCCCCTCGGCCCGGAGGCTGACCGAGGCCGATCTGCTCGATTGCGCCATGGAGATGACCGACGCGACAGGTGTGGTCAGCCAGGGCTCGGGCCGGGCCTGTCTCGGTTCGCCGCTGAATGCGCTGGTGTGGCTGGCGCGCGTCATGGCCGCCTCGGGCCGTCCGCTGGGTGAGGGCGACGTGGTTCTTTCGGGCGCGCTTGGCCCCATGGTCGCCGCCACCCCCGGCGCCGCCTTCACCGCCCGGATCGCGGGCTTTGGCGAAACCGCCATCCGTTTTGGAGACTGACACAATGGACAAGATCAAATGCGCGATCATCGGGTCGGGCAATATCGGCACTGATCTGATGATCAAGATCATGCGTATGTCGAAAGTGCTGGAGATGGCCGCCATGGTGGGCATCGACCCGGCCTCGGACGGGCTGGCCCGCGCCGCGCGGCTGGGTGTGGCGACCACCCATGAGGGCATCGAGGGGCTGACGAACCTGCCCTGCTACAAGGACATCCGCATCGTATTCGACGCCACCTCGGCAGGCGCGCACAAGCGCCACGACGCGGTGTTGCAAAAGGACGGCAAACAGGTGATCGACCTGACCCCCGCCGCCATCGGCCCCTTCACCGTGCCTGCGGTGAATATCGACGCCAATCTGGCGGCGCAGAACGTCAATATGGTGACCTGCGGCGGGCAGGCGACCATCCCGATGGTTGCTGCCGTGAACCGTGTCGCCAAGGTGCATTACGGCGAGATTGTCGCTTCGATCTCGTCGAAATCCGCGGGCCCGGGCACGCGCGCCAATATCGACGAGTTCACCGAAACCACGGCCCACGCCATCGAACAGGTCGGCGGCGCCACACGGGGCAAGGCGATCATCATCCTCAACCCGGCCGAGCCGCCGATGATCATGCGCGACACGGTTTATTGCCTTTGCGACGAGGCCGACCGGGAGGCCATCCGCGCCTCCATCGCCGAAATGGTCGCCGAGGTGCAAAGCTACGTCCCCGGCTACCGGCTCAAGCAGGAGGTGCAGTTCGAACATGTGGGCTCGAACCAGCCGCTGCACATTCCCGAGATGGGCGGCGATTTCACCGGGCTGAAAGTGTCCGTCTTCCTCGAAGTGGAAGGGGCCGCGCATTACCTGCCGGCTTACGCGGGCAATCTCGACATCATGACCAGCGCCGCGATGAAGACCGCCGAGCGTCTGGCCATCAAACGCCAGTGGATCGCCGAGGCCGCCTGACATGACCAAGCTCTATATCCAGGACGTGACCCTGCGCGACGGCATGCATGCCGTCCGTCACCAGTACGATCTGGGCCATGTGCGCGCCATCGCGCAGGCGCTGGACGAGGCGGGTGTGGATGCCATCGAGGTCGCCCATGGCGACGGGATCACCGGGTCGACCTTCAACTACGGCTTCGGCAAATGCACCGATGAGGCGTGGATTGCCGAGGCCGCCAAGGTCTGCAAACGCGCCAAGCTCACCACGCTGCTGCTGCCGGGGATCGGCACCATCGAGGATCTGAAGCGGGTCCGCGATCTGGGCGTTCAGTCGGTTCGAGTCGCAACCCATTGCACCGAGGCCGATGTCGCCGCCCAGCACATCGCCGCGGCGAAAGAGATGGGCATGGACGTCTCGGGCTTCCTGATGATGTCGCATATGAACACGCCCGAAAAGCTCGCCGAGCAGGCCAAGATGATGGAGAGCTACGGGGCGGATTGCGTCTATTGCACCGATAGCGGCGGGCGGCTGACCATGAAGGACGTGGCCGCGCGGATCGACGCCTATAAGGGCGCGCTGGCGCCCGTGACGCAGATCGGCGCGCATATGCACGAGAACCTGTCGCTGTCGGTGGCCAACTCGGTGGTGGCGGTCGAACAGGGTGCGACCCGTGTGGATGCCTCGCTGGCGGGCATGGGGGCGGGCGCGGGAAATACGCCCATCGAGGCGTTCATCGCCGTCGCCAACCTCTACGGCTTCGATCATGGCTGCGATCTTTTCAAGTTGCAGGACGCCGCCGAAGAGCTGGTGCGCCCGTTGCAGGACCGCCCCGTCCGGGTGGACCGCGAAACCATGACGCTGGGCTATGCCGGGGTCTATTCCTCTTTCCTGCGCCATGCGGAAAAGGCGGCGGGGCTATACGGGCTCGACACCCGCGAGATCCTCGTGGAACTGGGCAAGCGCGGCATGGTGGGCGGTCAGGAAGACATGATCGTCGATGTGGCGCTCGACATGATCAAGGCGCGCGAGGCCGCTGCATGAGCCATGGCGCGCCGCATGTGACGGGATCAGGCGTCGGGCTGGCCGGTGGTCATCGCCAGCGCCTTTTCCAGGAATTCCTCCTGCGACATCGGGTTGATCGAGCTGTGCAGGATGGAATCCCCCATGAGCAGGCAATAGGCCAGATAGGCCCGGCGGCGCGCCTCTTGCGGCGGGTGTCCCATGTCGCGAAACAGCTTGGTGATATAGTCGAAGCGGATCTCGTCCACCTCGGCCACCGCCTCGCGCGGCATCTCCACCCGGCGCGCCCAGTCGCGGATCGAGGTCTCGATCTGCGCGAAGGCGGGAGAGTTCTTGCGGCGCGGAAGCGACAGAAGGTTGCGCAGCCGCCCGCGCGGGTCGTCGCCGGAAATCGAGATCGAGCGGATGACGTTCAGCGTCATCTTCTTGCGCCAGTGGCGCAGCATGGCGCCCAGAAGCTCGCTGCGCGTCTTGAAGTGCCAGTAGAAGCTGCCCTTGGTGACGCCAAGCTTTTTGCAGAGCGTGTCGATCTTGATCCCGCGCACGTTCTCGCTGACCAGAATGTCCAGCGCCGCCTGCACCCAGTCCTGTTCGTTCAGCGGGCTGCCCTTGTGCCGCTGGGTGGGCCTGCGTCTGGTCGGGGCTTTCGTGGTCTCCGGCATCGAGATCTCCAGATGTGACAACAGTACCTTAGAGGACTGATTTGGCGATATGAAGAGAGGGAGAAGATGAAAAACGTGGTGATTGTCGGTGGCGGGCAGGCCGGAGCGGCTGCGGCGCTGAAACTGCGAGAGCTCGGCTACGATGGCGGCATTGACCTGATCGGGGCCGAATCGTCCCCTCCCTACGAGCGTCCCGAGCTGTCCAAGGGTTACCTCACCGGCAGCACGGCGTTCAACGGGCTGGTGCTTTTGCCGCCCGACAAGGCCGCCGAGGCGGGCATCGTCTTTCATCCGGGCGTCACGGCGACGGGCATCGACCGCGCCGCGCGGCAGGTGATCACTGCGCGGGGCACTTTGCCCTATGACGCGCTGATCCTCGCCACCGGCGGAGAACCTCTGCGTCTGCCGCTGCCGCCGGCGCTGGCCGGGCGCAGTTTCGCCATCCGCAGCCGCGCGGATGCCGACGCGCTGCGCGCGCGGCTGGATTCGGCGCGCTCGGTCGCGGTGATCGGCGGGGGGTGGCTGGGCACCGAGGTTGCGCTGACGGCGCGGAGCTTTGGCGCCGAGGTCGCACTGATCGAGGTCGCGCCCCGGCTCTGCGCCCGTGTCGCGCCCGCCTGGCTGTCCGAGCGGTTGGCGCGCATCCAGCAGGAGGCGGGGGTGCGCCTGCATATCGGCGCGCGCCCTGAATTCAGCCCCGACGGCACGATCCGCATTGGCGCCGCCGCGCTGGTGCCCGATCTGGTGATCGAGGCGATCGGGATGCGCGCAAACGATGCGCTGGCGGAACAGGCGGGGCTGGCCTGCGCCGACGGTGTTCTGGTCGGGCCGCAGGGCCGGACCGAGGATCCGGCGATCTTTGCCATCGGCGATTGCGCCCGCGAGGCCGGTGGCGCGCGGCTGCGGCGCGAAAGCTGGCAGAACGCCAATCACAGCGCCGAGGACGCGGTGCGCCTGCTGCTCGGCCATCCGTTGCGCCGCCCCGAACCCGATTGGTTCTGGTCGGTTCAGGGCAAGTCGCGGGTGCAGATGCTGGGCACTTGCCCGGACCAGGCCGAACAGCTCGACCGCACCGGCCCGCGGGGCGGCTACAGCCGGCTGTTCCTGCGCGGGGCGCAGTTGATCGGCTGCATCGCCATCGACAACCCGCGCGAGATCGCCGAGGCCCGCCGGGTGTTGTCGGGCGCCATGGCGCTGGACATCGCGCGCCTGTCGGACCCGTCGCTGCCGCTGTCGCGCTGCCAGATCGACGCGCGCGAAGCGATCCGCTGATGCGCCAAAACCCGATCCCTGCCCGTCAACTGGCGCTGCCCATGCCGTTTGACGGGCAGGGAATACGCGCTCTGGAGACAGCGGGGTTTCTTTACCGGTTCGACGTCTCGCGGCCTTCCCGCATGAAACGGTGCACATCGTCCAGATGGCGCCGCATGGCTTCCTCGGCGCCGTCGAGATCGCGGGCGGCGACCGCCTCATAGACCTCCCGGTGACCGGCGATGCAGAGGCGGCGGCTTTCCTGTGTAGCATGCGCGCGGATCCGCCCCTCCTGCGTGCGGTCGGCCACCATCTTGCTGACCCCGAGCACCAGAGGGTTGCTGCACATCCGCGCCAGCACGAGATGGAACTCGATGTCCATCTGTAGCGACTGCTCGGGCGGCAGATATTCGTGGCTGGCATTCAGCACGGCCTCGAGCTGAAGGATGTCGGCCCGGGTGGCGTTCTGCGCGCCCAGACGGGCGAGATGCGGCTCGATGAGATTCTCGATCTCGATGGCATGATCGGCAGAGGAGGGCAGATCGGAGAGATCTTCGTGGACAGAGCCCGCATCCTTGTGGAACCCTGTCACGATGGACTGTCGCCCGTGGTGGCGCTCGATCAGCCGCTTGTTCTCCAGCTCCTGCAGCGCCTCCCGGAGCGAGGTGCGCGACACCCCCAGCGATTCGGCCAGCTTGCGCTCGGCGGGCAGCGCCTGACCCGGCGGGAAATGGCCCGAGGCGATCATCTGCTCGAGATGGGCCGTCAGCTCGGCGCTGAGCGACCGGGGCCGGCGCCGAAAGGCGGGTGCGGGGGCTTTTCCCATATCTCTCTACTCACTCGACCACATTGGTTTACTCCTTAGACCAAAATACCATTCAAAACACAACACCGCGCGGGTGCGAGGCGAATGCTTGAAATTTAGGCACAACTGCGAAAAAGAAGACGTTTTTGTCGGAAGGTTGGCGGCTGTCTCTTCACGATGGAGAGTCCACTGTTCTACTGGTTGGACCAGTTGAGACGAGACCCGAGACCGCAGAATGTCCTCCTTCCCGAACAGCCAGCCGACCGCCAGCGCCTCCGGGGGCCGCCGCATGGCGCGGCTGGCCCGGCCGGTCGCGCAATTCGGCCTGAATTCCCGGAGCGTTCTGGCAAAGACGGCGAGCGCGGTTCTGGTCATCGTGCTGATTGTGTCGCTGACCTTTCTGGCCTCGCGCGTGTTCACCGCCGATCCGGTCAACCTCTTCGTCGGGAACTCGGCCTCTACGGAAACCCGCGAGAAGGCGCGCGAGGAGCTCGGGCTCGCCGATCCGCTGCCGGTACAATATCTGAAGTTCCTTGGCGGTCTGGCGCGCGGCGATCTCGGGCGCTCCTATCTCACCGGCCGCCCGGTCTCGGCCGATCTGATGAGCCGCCTGCCCGCAACCATCGAACTGGGCCTCTACGCGCTGATCCTCGGCATCTCCGGCGGGATCGTGGCGGGGGTGCTGGCGGCGGTGAACCGGGGCGGCATTCTGGACGCGGCGGTCAGGGCGGTGACCATCGGCGCGCTGTCGCTGCCGCAATTCTGGATCGGGCTCATGCTGCTGTGGCTGTTCTTCGTGAACCTGCAATGGCTGCCGGGGCCGTCGGGCCGGCTGCCCATCGGCATGTCGCCGCCCGACCGGATCACCGGGCTCTATGTGGTGGATGCGCTGCTTCACGGCCAGACGGATCTGGCGATCCGGGCGCTGCGGCAACTGGTGCTGCCGGTGATCACCCTAGCGCTGGGGGTCTTCGCCCCCATCGCACGGCTGGTGCGCTCGGCGATGGTCGAGTCGCTCGAGTCCGACTACATCCGCACCGCGCGGGCGATGGGCATCCCCACGGCGCGCATCTGGTTCGCCTATGCGCTGAAACCCGGCCTTTTGTCGGTGCTGACCATCGCGGCGGGGCTTGTCGGCTGGGTGCTGGCGGGGTCGGTTCTGGTCGAGAGCATCTTTGCCTGGCCGGGCATCGGACAATTCGCCCTTACCGCGATCAAATCCTCGGACTATCCGGTGATCCAGGGCTTCGTCCTCTATGTCTCGGTGGTCTATGTGGTGATCTGGGCCATCCTCGAATACGTCTACAGCCGCATCGACCCGCGGGTGCGGGCGCAATGAGGGCCGCTGTCGCACATCCGCGCCGCAGCGCAAAGACGGCTGCCCGCCGCCGCGTCTGGTCGCTGCGCTTTGGGATTGTCCTGCTTCTGGCGCTGGTCGGCACCGGCCTCTTCGCCATGGTCTGGACGCCCTATCCGCCCGACGCGATGGGCGTCGGCGGGATTTATCAACCGCCAAGCCTCGCCCATCCCTTCGGCACCGACCGGCTGGGCGCCGATATCCTGTCGCGCAGCATGGATGCAGCGACCACCGATGTGGGCATCACCGTCGCGGTCGTCGCGCTGTCCCTCATCGTCGGCAGCATCTGGGGCAGCCTCGCGGGGTTCTTCGGCGGCTGGTTCGATTACCTCACCATGCGCGTCCTCGAACTGCTCAACTCCTTCCCCTCGCTGCTGCTGGCGATGCTGGTGATCTCGATTGCGGGGCCCGGCGTGCTGAAGGTGATCTTTGTCGTCGCGGTGCTGCCGCTGCCCGATTACGTGCGGCTGATCCGGATCGAGATCCGCTCCAAGAAGACCTGGCAATTCGCCGATGCCGCGCGGATGGTCGGGCGGCGTCCGCTGGGCGTGCTTTTTGCCCATCTGCTGCCCAACAGCCTCCGGCCCGTGCTGAGCTATGCCTCAGTCAACGCCTCCTGGGTGGCGGCGACCATCGGTGCGCTCGGGTTCCTCGGGCTGGGGATCGAGCCCGGCTCCGCCGAATGGGGTTCGATGATCTCGCGCGGGCAGGATGCGGTGCTGTCGGGAAAATGGTGGGTCTCGTTCTTCCCGGGGCTGGGCATCTTTCTGCTGGCGGCGGCCTTTCACCTGATCGGCGACGGTCTGTCGGATGCGCGGACGAAAGGCGGGCGGGCATGAGCGGCAATCTCGGGAAACCGTTGCTGGAGGTGGAAAACCTCTCCGGCGGCTTCATGGGGCCGGCCGGCGACATCGCCCCGGTGCTGAACGGCGTGACCTTCACGGTCGAGGAAGGCGCCTTCTTTGCGGTCGTGGGCGAATCCGGCAGCGGCAAATCCCTGACGGCGCTTGCCGCGCTTGGGGTGATGCCGCAGGGCTTCTGCCGCACCGCCGGAGCGATCCGTTTCAACGGCACCGACCTGCTGGGACTGGACGAAGCGCGGCTGCGGAATATCCGGGGCTCGCAGATCTCCATCGTGTTCCAGGACGCGCGGGCCGCGTTGAACCCGGTCTTCACCGTGGGTCAGCAGATCATGGATGTTTGCCGCGTGCACCAGAATCTCAGCCGCCGCGAGGCACGGCGCAGGGCCGAGGAAATGCTCGACCGGGTCCGCGTGCCCGAGGCGAAGCGGCGGATGGCGCAGTATCCGCACGAGTTCTCCGGCGGGATGGCGCAGCGCGCGCTGCTCGCCATGGCGCTGATCTGCCAGCCGCGCCTGCTGATCCTCGACGAGCCGACAACCGGGCTGGATGTGACGATTCAGGCCGACATCCTCGACCTGATCGTCGAGCTGCGCGCCGCCAGCAATATGACGATCTGCCTGATCACCCACGATCTCGGCATCGTGGCAGAGAACTGCGACCGCGTTGCCGTCATGCGCCACGGATCGGTCTGCGAGACCGGCGATTGCGTACAGGTGCTGAGCGACCCCCGCCACCCCTACACACGCGCGCTGATCGCCAACAGCCAGCTTGAGGAGATCGTATGACCGAATCCCCTGTGCTCAGCGTGCGCGATCTGCGCAAGGATTACGACATCCGGGGCAGGGGGCGGCGGCGGACCCTGACGGCGGTCGATGGGGTGAGCTTTGATGTCTACCCGGGCGAGACCGTTGCCATCGTCGGCGAAAGCGGCTCGGGCAAATCGACCATCGCCCGCTGCGTCACCCGCCTGACCGAGCCGACATCGGGCGCCGTCACGCTGGCCGGCACCCCGGTGCTGGAGCTGAGCGCCCGCGCCCTGCCGGCGATCTATCGCGATTTGCAGATGGTGTTTCAGGATCCGAACTCTTCGCTCGACCCGCTGATGCGGGTGCGCGATCTGCTCGACGAGCCGCTGCGCCTGCACACCAAACTGGACAAGGCCGCCCGCGCCGCAAAGATCGCCGAGCTGCTGCGGTCGGTCGATCTGCCCGAGGACATGGGTGCGCGCCTGCCGCATCAACTGAGCGGCGGCCAGCGCCAGCGCATCGGCATCGCCCGGGCGCTGGCGGTCGATCCCAAGGTGATCGTTCTGGACGAGCCCACCGCCTCGCTCGACGTGTCGATCCGGGGGCAGATCATCCGGCTGCTGAAGCGGCTCCAGGCGGAACAGGGCATCGCCTATGTGCTCATCAGCCACGACCTCGCGGTGGTGCGGCGGATCTCGGACCGGGTGCTGGTGATGTATCTCGGCAAGACCGTCGAGGAGGGCAGTGCGAAGGAGATCTTCGAGGCGCCCGCCCATCCCTATACCCGCGCACTGCTCTCCGCCGCGCCGAAGATCGCCTTTGGCGAGAGCCGCACCCGGCTGAAGCTGGAGGGCGAGATCCCCAGCCCGGTCGATCTGCCGCCGGGCTGCCGGCTGGCCGGGCGCTGCCCGCTGGCGTGGCCGGACTGCCGCCGCGCCGATCCGCCCCTTCTCCCCATCGGCGGCACGCATCGTGCCGCCTGCCCCGTGACCGTCCAAGAGACGCAGCGGGCCTGACGAAGACGACAACAAGAACCCCAACAGGAAAGGTACAACATGCTGACAATAAGACAGATTCCCGACCGCCTGCGGGCCCTTGGCTCGGCGGCGCTGACCGCGGGCCTGGTGTTTGCCGCGGGCGCCGCCACCGCCGAGGCGACGCTCACCACCGCCTGGCCGAGCGATGTCACCAGCCTCGATCCCGTCGCCGTGTCCAACTCGCCCGACATGGCGGTGGCCTTCAACGTCTATCAAGGTCTCGTGGGCTTCTCCTTCGAGCGCAACGACGAAGGCTCCTATATCGCGCAGGGTTCCGAACTGGCGCCTGCGCTGGCCGAAAGCTGGGAGCTGGGCGAAAGCTCCGCCACCTTCCACCTGCGCCCCGACGCGACCTTCTACCCCTCCGGCAACCCGGTGACCGCCGAGGACGTCAAATGGAGCCTGACGCGCGCGCTCAACGGGCTGAACGCGCAGGATCTGACCACCAACGGCATGCAAAGCCCCGATGATGTCGAGATCGTCGACGAACACACCGTGACCCTGCATTTCCGCGATTCCGACGGCGCGCCCGTGGCGCCGACCACCACGACGCTGGCCATCTACATGATGCCGCAACAGTCGATCGTCGATTCCGTCGCGGCCATGGAACACGCCACCGAGGCCGATCCCGATGCCTCGGACTGGCTGCGCGCCAACACCGCCGGCACCGGGCCGTACTACGTTTCCGACCACCAGCCGGGGCAGGAGCTGACCCTGAGCGCCGTGCCCGGTCACACGGCGGACCCGTATTATACCGATGTCATCATCCGCATCGTCAACGACGCCAATATGGCCTCGCTGCTGCGCGCGGGTGAGATCGACATGGGCGAGTACAACCTCTCGATCACCGACATGAATGCGCTGGAAGAGGCCGGGCTGACCATCGCCTCAGAACCCGCGCCGCGCATGACCTATCTCGGCCTTGCTGCCGATACCGGCCCCTTTGCCGACAAGACAGTGCGCCAGGCCATCGCCTATGCGCTGCCCTATGACATGATCGTGGATGCGGTCTATTTCGGCCGCGCCAAGCGCGCGCTCTCCTTCGTGCCCAGCACGTCGAGCGCCGCCACCGATGCCTGGGCGATGTATGACACCGACATCGAGCGCGCCCGCGCTCTGATGGAAGAGGCCGGCAGCCCCGAGATTTCGGTTCCGCTGCATTATGGCAGCACCAACCGCACGCAGGAGGACATCGCGCTGCTGATCCAGGGCAGCCTGCGCCAGATCGGTATCGACGTGACGCTGACGCCGCATACCGACGCGGAACAATGGGACGTGGTCAACGCCCGCTCGCAGCCCGCCGAGGGTGTCGCCCCCGCCGCGCCGGAAATGGTGCTGTTCAACTGGGGCGCCTGGGCCGACGATCCCAAGATCCCCGTGGGCTTCTCCTCGACGACCGGCGGCGTGAACAACTACTCGCTCTGGGCCGACCCGGCGGTCGATGAGATCAACGCGACCTGGCAGATGCAGCCCAATTCGCCCGAGCGCGATGCCGCCTACAAGAAGGCGCAGGAGATCATCGCCGACGCGGCTGCCGTGATCCCGATCACCTATGCCGACCGGGCCGTGGTGCTGGCGCCCGGCATCACCGGCGCCTCCTTCATGGTCTTCCCGCAAAGCCGCTTCGACCTGCTCGAAGCCGCGGAGTGAGGCCCGGGCCCCTTCCCTGACGACAGACAAGACAACAAGGACGAGACGTAAATGACATCGACCCAGGCATGCGAACGGTTGCTGGACGGTTTCGAACCGGATTTCGACTTCGAAGCGGCCCCTCCGATCCCACCGGCGGAGTTCGCGGAGCGTATCGAGCGGCTGCGCCGGGAGGCCATCGTTGCCGAACACGATGCCATTGTCGTCAACGCCAACGCCGGCAACGGGTTTTCCGTCACCAACGGGTTCCTGCGCTATCTGTGCGACTGGGCCAGGGAAGGGGTTCTGGTCATTCCGACCGATCCGTCGAAGGGGATGCACCTGTTCTCCTTCTACACCGAAAACGTCATCTTGCCACCGGGGGGAGAGCCCCTCGGCGTCGAGGCCATCTGGCAGATCAGCCCGTTCAGCCTCGAATATGGCGGCCGGAGCGGCAATCGGCACCGCAGCACCGTCGGCGCGGTGAAAACCCGTCTGGCCGAGCTGGGCTGCGCGCGCGGCAGCATCGCCGTGATCGGCGACGAAAGCTCGGGCTGGGTCTGGGCCGGGCTGCGGGAAGAGCTTCCCGGTGCGAAATACACCGACGAGACCCGCATGGTGCAGCGCATGCAAAGCATCCTGTCGCTCAACGAACGGGCACAGGTACGCAGCGCGGCGCAGCTCGCCGATATCGGCTATCAGGCCGCCTGCCATGTGACACGCCCCGGCGTGAGCGACTATGAAATCTATGCCGCCTTCACCTTTGCCCAGATGGCGCGGGGCGGCGAAAGCGGCGACGGCTATCAGATCGGCATCAACCAATGGGGCACCGCCTGCGGCAAGCCCTACGGTCACCGGGTGCGCGAAGGCGATCTCATCAACATGTATGTCTCGGCGGTCTCCTATCACGGTTATTGGGCACAGACCGCGCGCATGATGGCGGTGGGCGAGATCACCGCCCGGCAGGAGGAAACGCTGGAGATGTGCACCGATGCGGTGCGGCGGGCGGAAAAGCTCATCCGCCCCGGCGTGCCCTTCAAGGATCTGCACGCGGCGGCGTTTTCCGCCTATATCGAGCATGGCTATCTGAAGGACGATGTGACCGCGACCATGCCCTATAACTGGGACGCAATGGCGGATGGCAGCCCCCGGCTGGTGCCCGCGCAATATGTGCCCAATGCCGATTACGAGGCGCAGGGCCGGCGGCTCGACCATGTCTACCCGGCGACGCGCGGCCCGCATAACCCCAATCTCGGTCATAGTGTCGGCAGCTTCGGCAATCCGAAGTTCAACGTGACCTCGCATAACACCGCCCGCGCCGAGCCGGGCATGGTCTTTGTCCTGCACGCGCAATGGCTCGACCCGCTGAGCGACGGCGCGAATATCGGCGATTGCTACCTGATCACCGAGGACGGCTATGAAAACCTGAGCTGTCACTCATCGCTGGAGACGTTCCGCGTGCCCGCATGAGGGGTGCAACGCACAAGGCGTGCCCAAGGGCGCGCCGGTTCTGGCACCGGTCGGGACGGGCAGGGCGCGCGCAAGCCCCATGGCGGATTGACGCTGAACGGCGCGCCCGTATATACATACGTATAAACCGAAGAGGGCCTGTCATGATCGAAGTCAAGATCCGCAAAGTCGGCAATTCCGCCGTGATGACCCTCAGCGCGGAAATGCTGGCCCTGCTTGACGCCAAGGAGGGCGACACGCTTTACGCGGTGCGTACCGACGATGGCGGGCTGAAGCTGATGACGGAAAACCCCGAGCTGCAAGCGGCGCTTGCTGCCGCGGAAATCGTCATGGATGAGAACCGCGACCTGCTGCAAGCGCTCGCATGACGCATTGGGTCTGGGTGCCGCTGCCCGCCCTGCATATCGTGCACGATCGCCAGATCGCGCGGCACGGCGGAGCGCCGGGAACCCGTGACCGGGCGCTCTTGGAAATGGCCTGTGCCCGCCCGATGAACCTGGCGGCTTACGAAGATCCCGATGTGTTTGCGCTCGCCGCAGCCTATGCGTTCGGCATCTCCAAGGCGCATGCATTCGTCGATGGGAACAAGCGAACGGCGTTTGTGGCCAGCTTCACCTTTCTTAGGCTGAACGGCGTTGCGATCCGTCCCGATCCCGTCACCGGCGTCAGGATGATGGAGGATCTGGCATCCGATCATGTGAGCGAGACCGAGTTTGCGGCCTGGCTGCGGGGGCTTCATTCCGAATAACCCCAGGTTCATGAGCTGTGCCGCGGGCCGCCGGCCCATAGCGCGTAAGCAATGTTATGTTAAGTAACCCGGAAGCGACATGTCGGCGCTCGCCGAGCGGGATCTGTCGCAATCCCGGCATGCACGGCGTTTCGGGGAGGTCCGGCGGATATGGGCCACACCCCTCTTCCGCCACACCAGGCTCGGGCCCTTGCCAGACCCCGAAAATCCCCAAAACACGCCTCCCGACGGGGGACAGCTTGTCCCCTTTTCGAAGGGACAGACATCCCCGGGCCGCGCTCTCTATGGTCGCCGGATCGCAGCGTGAGATTGGGAGGAGACGCGGTGAGGCCCGCAGGACGTTCGGAAACAGACTCGCTTTATTTCGACTATCCGCATTTCGATGCGCCACAGGCATCCAGCGCCGAGAAAGCGGCGCGCAGCGCGTGTGTCGCCATCGTCGGAGCCGGGCCGGTCGGCATGACCGCCGCCCTCGCGCTGGCGAAGGAGGGCATCCCCTCGGTGCTTTTCGACAACAAGTCGACCTTCAACGACGGCAGCCGCGCCATCTGCATCGCGCGCCCCAGCTACTATATCCTGGAAAGCCTGGGCGTGGTCGCACCCTTCGTCGACAAGGCGCTTGGCTGGACCACCGGCCGCTCCTTCTATCGCGGCGAAAAGATCCTCGAATTCAAGATGCCGGACAGCGCGGACGAGAAATTCCGCCCGATGTACAATCTTCAGCAGCAATATATCGAACAGTTCCTGTGGGATGCGGTGGCCGCGAACCCGCTGATCGAAACCCGGTGGCAGAGCGAAGTCACCGGGATCGAGGATGTCGCGGACGGTGTGTCGCTAAGCGTCACCGATCCCGGCGGCAGCTATGCGCTGCTGGCGGAATGGGTGCTGGCCTGCGACGGCGCGCGCAGCCCGATCCGCACCATGCGCGGCCACAGGCTCCAGGGTCAGAACTACGAAGGCCGCTATGTCATCGCCGACATTCAGATGGCCCATGATTACCCGACGATCCGGCGCGCGCTCTTCGATCCCTCCTCGCGCCCCGGCGGGACCGTGCTGATCCACAAGCAGCCCGATGACATCTGGCGCATCGACTATCAGCTCGAGGACGACGAGAGCACCGAGGACGCGCTGCGCGAGGACAATGTGCGTGCCAGCGTCGGCTCGGTTCTGAAGGATCTCGGCTACGAGGGGCCATGGGAGCTCGAGTGGTGGAGCGTCTATTCCGCCAACACGCTGGCGCTGGCGGATTACCGCGACGGACGCGTTTTCTTTGTCGGCGACAGCGCCCATATCGTGCCGATCTTTGGGGTGCGCGGGCTGAACAACGGGCTGGCGGATGCGGCGAATATCGGCTGGAAGCTGGGCTGGGTGTTGAATGGCAAGGCGGGCGAGGCGCTGCTTGACAGCTATTCGCCGGAACGCCGGGGCGCGACGCTCGATGTCTTCTCCAATGCGTCGAAAAGCGCGCGCTTCATGACCCCGCACAGCCATGGCTGGAAGCTGATGCGCGACGCGGCCCTGTCGCTGGCGCTGACCCATCCCTTTGCCGGAGAGCTGGCGAACCCGCGCCAGATGACCGCCTACACCTATAGCGACAGCCCTGCCGTGCTGCCCGACGACCCGGAGTTTGCCGGTGGGCAGGGCATCGGCGAGGTGCTGCCCGAGGCGAAATGGGACGGCGGCTATCTCTCCGACCGGCTGGGCGACGGGTTCACCCTGCTGTGTTTCGAGCCCGGTCTGGCGCGCGAGATCGAGGCGGGTCTGTCGCCTGCGGATGCGCTGACGGTGCTGGTAATGCCACCGGCGCTGGCCGAAAGGTTCGGCGCGCAGTCTGGCAGCGCCTATCTCGTGCGCCCCGACATGCATATCGCCGGGCGTTGGCACAGGGCCACGGCGGCGGCGGTTCTGGACGGCTACGGCCAGGTCACTTTCCGTGAAGGAGCGCTGCAATGACACGGACCGAGCTTGAAGCGATCTACGAAGCGCTGGCCTGCCGGATCGACGAGGTCGGAGAGGCGAACAGCCCGCTATACCTGGCCAAACTCGCCCTGCTGCTGGCCGAGAGGCTCGGCGACGCAACCGCCGTGCAAAGCTGCCTCGACGACGCGGCGCAGGCGCTCGACGCCTGATCCCGCCCCCGTCCCGGCGCAGAGGAAACGCCGGGACGAACGGGCATGAAAACACCCAAAAAAGACTCTGGAGGAGACCCGATGAAACGCGCGAACACATCCTTTGGCCTGCTGCTGGCCTCTGTCGCCACGGCGCTTAGCCTGACGGCATCGGCGGCGCTGGCCGAAACCAAGCTGGTTCTGTCGAGCTGGCTGCCGCCCCGCCACCCGCTGGTCAGCGAGGCGATCAAACCCTGGGCCCGTCAGGTTGAGGAGGTGACCGAAGGCCGCGTCAGCGTCCGCATTCTGGCCAAGCCGATGGGCGCCCCCCCGGCGCATTTCGACATGGCGGCGGAAGGCATCGCCGACATCACCTACGGGCTGCATTCCTTCACCACCGACGACCGGTTCTTGCGGTCGCGGATCGGCCAGTTCTCCTTTATCGCCGACGATGCGGTGAGCGGTTCCAAAGCGTTCTGGAAGATCTATACCGAACAGCTCGGCGCCGCCGAAGAACATGAGGGCGTCAAGGTGCTGAGCCTCTTCGTGCACGGGCCCGGCCTGCTCAGCAACAACATCCGCCGGATCGAGACGCCGGACGATCTCGCCGGTCTCAAGATCCGCACCCCCGGCGGCTATATCGCCGATCTGATCGGCGATCTTGGCGCGACCACGCTCTTCATGTCCTCGGGCGAGGTCTATGAAAAGTTGACGCGCGGGGTGATCGACGGGGTGACCTTCCCCTATGACGGGCTCGCGCAGTTCAAACTGGCGGATTACCTGAAATACACCATGTCGGTGCCCGGCGGCTTCTACAACACCACCTGGTTCCTCGTCATGAACGAAGACAAATGGGCCGAGATTTCGGAGACGGACCGCGCCGCCATCGAGGCCATCTCGGGCGAGGTCTTTGCCGAGCTTGCGGGCAAGGCCTGGGACGGCTCGGATGCGCAATCGCGCGCGGTCGTCGAAAAGGCGGGGGTCGAGATCCACGAGGCCACACCCGAAACGCTGGCGGCGATCAAGGCGGCGGCGGCGGGCTATGAGGCGGAGTGGGCCGAAGCGGTCTCCGAAGGCGGCTATGACGGCGCTGCGGCGCTGGCCGAGCTGCGGGCGCAAACCGGCGTGACGTACTGATCCGTGTCGGGACAGCCGAAAAATCCCTACGGGTCGGGCCCCGTCGGAGCGGGGCTCGACATCGGCAGGCTGCTGGAGCGCTCGCTTGGCATCGTCGCGGCGTTTCTGCTTTTGCTGCTGATCCTTGTGACCTGTGTCGACGTGGTCGGCCGGTACTTTTTGAACGCGCCGCTGACGGGCGCGTTCGAACTCACCGAAATCCTGCTGGCGGCGTTGGTCTTTACCGCGCTGCCGCTGACCACCGAACGCCGCGAACATGTGGAGGTGGACCTGTCGAGCGGATTTCTGGGCGCATTGCCGAACCGCCTGCTGATCGCGGTGTCGGGGCTGTTCAGCGCGGCGGTGCTCATCACCTTCGCCTGGCGGCTCTTCACGCATGCGATGAAGGCCGCGGGCGACGGCGCGGTGACCAACACGCTCGAGATTCCGCTGGCACCCTTCGGCTTTCTGGCCGCGGCGGCCTGTCTGGTCAGCGGGCTCATCGCCTTTCTGCGCGGCATTGATCCGGGTGGCGCGGGCTTCGAAAGCGGTACAGAGGAGCGGGCACAATGACGGAATCGCTTCTGGGCTTTGCGGTCCTGCTCGGCCTGATCCTGCTGCGGGTGCCCATCGCCTTTGCCATGGCGGCGGTCGGCGGTTTCGGCTTTGCGCTGATGCGCGGCTGGGAACCGGCCTGGGCGCTGACCGGGCAGATCGCCTTCGACACCGGGCTGTCCTACAGCCTGTCGGTGATTCCGCTCTTCATCTTCATGGGCAACGTGCTGGCGATGTCCGGGGTGGCGCACGGGCTGTTTGCCGGGGCCGACCGGCTCTTCGGGCGGATGCGCGGCGGGCTCGCCATGGCGACGGTGTTTTCCTGTGGCGGCTTTTCGGCGGTCTGCGGATCGTCGCTGGCCACGGCGGCGACCATGTCCAAGGTGGCCATGCCCTCGATGCGCCGCTTTGGCTATGACGACCGGCTTGCCACCGGCTCCATCGCGGCGGGCGGGACCCTGGGCATCCTGATCCCGCCCAGCGTGATCCTGATCATCTACGGGCTGTTGACCGAGACCAATATCGCCAAGCTGTTCATCGCCGGCATCCTGCCCGGTCTGCTGGGCGTGCTGCTTTATCTGGTCGCGGTGCGCATTGCGGTCGCGATCAATCCGGCGCTGGCGCCGGACGAGGCGGGCAAGGAGCCGATGTCGCGCGCGGATGTGATCGGGGTGATTTGCGTGCTGGGGCTGTTCCTGTTCATCATGGTCGGCATCTACGGCGGGTTCTTTACCCCGACCGAAGCGGCCGGCATGGGCGCGGGCGCCTCGATTCTGATCGCGCTGGCGCTGCGCAGCATGTCGATTGCGGACTTCTTTCAGGCTTTCGTCGACGCCGCGCGCACCACGGCGATGATCTTTGTGATCATCATCGGGGCCGAGCTCTTCACCAACTTCATCAACTTCGCCGGTCTGCCCGATGCGCTGGCCGTTGTGGTGTCGGATTGGGAGCTGTCGCCGGGCGTGGTGATCGCGGCGATCATCGTCATCTACCTACTGTTGGGCTGCGTGCTGGAAAGCCTGTCGATGGTGTTGCTGACGGTGCCGGTGTTCTATCCGCTGATGTACGAGCTCGATTTCGCCAACGAGATGCTGCTCGACCCGGAAAATGCACTGATCTGGTTTGCGGTCGTGGTGGTGGTCGCCACCGAAATCAGCCTGATCACCCCGCCCGTGGGCATGAATGTCTTCGTCCTCAAGGGCGTGCTCCGTGACGTGCCGCTCTCGACGATCTTCAAGGGTGTGCTGCCCTTTTGGATCGCCGACATTTTCCGGCTGACCTTCATCATCCTCGTGCCCGGTCTGTCGCTCTGGCTGGTGACGGCAATGTAGCGCATATGGCGCAGGATGCCCGTCTGCCGGGACACAAGCGGCGGCCTTTTGGCGAAGAGGCCGCCGCGCCCAAAGGGTCGCCTCTTGCCGGTGGCGCGCGCTTCCCGCAAAATCGGTGCATGTCGATCGAACTGCCCCTTGACGGTTTCACCTCCAACCGCAGCCTCGAGGCGGTCTCGACCTGCCTTGAAACCATCGGCACCACGCGGTTCAACCAGTCGTTCATTGCCTTCGCCATGGGGCCGCTCGGCGCCGATCAATGCATGATCTTCGTCTATGAGGAGCAGTCCGCGCGCTGTTTCCTGTCCTACAACACCCTGCCCGACACCGGCGCCCGCGCCCTGGCCGAGAACTACATCCTGCGGGGCCATGAAACCGACCCGATCCGCGCGCGGGTCGCGTCGCGGCGGCAGGCGGATGGCATCGACATCTTCCCGCTGGCGGCGCTCTGGGGCGAGATGAGCGAAAGCTACCGCAAGGATTATTTCGAGACGCCGGGCATGGTCGACAAGATCGCGGTTCTTGCGCGGGGGCGCGGCCTGCTGCTGGGGCTCAATTTTTACCGCTACCGGGAAAGCGGTCCCTATGACCAGGGGGCCGCCGATCAGGGGGCCACGCTCTGGCGCATCGCCGCCCAACTTGCGCTTCTGCACTACAGTTCTTCGCAGGACCATTCTCTGGAAGACCCGCTGCTGACACTTTCAGAGCGCGAGCGCGAAACCTGCCAGTGGATTCTCAAGGGGCTGAGCACCGAGGCCATTGCCTTTGAAATGGATCTCAGCCCGAACACGATCACGACCTATCGCAAGCGCGCCTACGACAAGCTCTCGATCAACTCGAAAGCGGCCCTCTTCGCGCTCTGCCGGTAAGCCCTGCGCCCACTTGGGGCGCGGTGATCGGACAAGGTGCGGCGCAACGTCGTCGCGCGCTGGCGCGCCCCGCCACATGACAAGACAAATCCCTGCCGCGTGACCACAGCTAAGCTGCGCTAGCCCTCTGTCGTGATCCAGTGGACACGGGCGCCCTGGGCTTTGTCAGGAGAGGTATCGGCACTGCATCTACGACGTTAGTTTAATTTTTGGAAAACATACTTTACAAAAGTATAAGAAATCCCTCTACTCCCCGCATGACAGGGCATTCAGACATTCCGCGCGCCGACGGCGCCCCCTCCGCTCCGCTTCGCGAGACAGCGAAGGCGCGGCTTTCCGGGCTGACGGAGGTCGATGTGCTGATCCTGGGCGGCGGTGTGAACGGCATCGCGACGCTGCGCGATCTGGCGCTGAACGGCGTGTCCTGCGTGTTGCTCGACACCGGCGATTTTGCCGCGGGCGCCAGCAGCGCGTCGAGCCGCATGGCCCATGGCGGGCTGCGCTATCTGGAAGGCCGGGAGTTCCGGCTGGTGGCGGAATCGGCGCGCGAACGCAACCGGCTGATCGCCAATGCGGGTCATATCGTGAAGCCGCTGGCGATCAATGTGCCGCTCGACCATCTGGTCTCGGGCATCGCGGGGTCGGTCGCGCGGTTCCTTGGCCTGTCGCGCCGGGGCGGGCCGCTGTCGCTGGCCGCGCTCGAAGGCGCGCTCAGGCTCTATGAGGCCTATGGCCGGCGCGAGCACCCCCTGCCCGCGCACCGGACCCGGCTGCGCCGCGCGGCTTTCCCGGCGGGGCTGCCGGGAAGAACCCGCGCTATGGTGACCTATTTCGACGGCCAGATCACCCAGCCCGAGGGGCTCATGTTCGAGATGATCGCCGAGGCGATGGCCCAAGGTCCGCAGATCGCCGTGCTCAACCACGCCACATGGCAGCGCGACGGCGCGGCCTTCGTGATCGCCGACCGCTTCGACGGCGCGGTCGGGCGGATCGCTCCGAAGATCGTGATCAACGCGACCGGCGCCTGGATCGACCGTGTGAACGCGGCGCTCGGCGGCGAGACGCGCTATCTGCGCGGCGTCAAGGGCGCGCATCTCGTGCTCGACAACCCCGCCCTGCACGCGCGTATGAATGGCGAGGCGTATTATTTCGACGATGGCACCGGGCGCATGGTGATCACCCTGCCCGTGGGCGACAACGTATTGGTCGGCACCACCGAGGTCGAAACGACCGAGCCCGACGATCAGGAGGTTGCCGATCGAGAAATCGGCTATCTGCTGCGGGCGATGGACGGGCTGTTCTCGGACGTCTCCGTCACCGAGGAGCATATCGTCTCGATGACCACCGGCATCCGCCCGCTGCGGCGCGGCACCGGCTCTGTGACCAGCGCGGCGCGCGACCATGCGCTTGAGGAAGACCGTTTCGCCGGGCTCGACGCACCGGTGCTGTCGCTGGTCGGCGGCAAATGGACCACCTTCCGCGCCTTCGGCGAGGAAACCGCCGACCGGGCGCTGACGCTGCTGGGCCGTTCCCGTCAGGTCTCGACCGCCAGCCGCGCCTATCCCGGCGCGGCGCCCTGCTCTACCGACGCGCTGACGCAGAACCATCACATCGCCCCCGTACTCGCCGAACGGCTGCTGCACCGCTACGGCGCCCTCGCCCGCGAGGTCGCACCGCTTTGCGCCGGGTCCGGTGCGACGCCGCTCTCCGGCGCGCCCGACTATTGCCATGGCGAAATCCTCTGGGCGATCCGGGCGCGCGGCGCGCAGCGGATCGAAGATATCGTGCTGCGGCGCACGAGGCTGACCTTCGGCCACGGGCTGCGGCCCGAGACTCTCGACGCGCTCGCGGCGATCCTGCACACCGAGACAGGGCGCCCCGCCGATGCGCTCGCGGCCGAGATCCGCGGCGCGCTCGGCGATCCGCGGCTGATGGGGCCGCGCGCGTATCGCGAGGAGGACGCGGCATGAGCGAGGATCTTCTGATCGCCATCGACGCCGGGGGGACGGCGGTCAAGGTCGTGGCCTTCGACCTGCACGGCACGGAAATCGCCTCGAAAACCGCCGATGTCGAGACCATCCACCATGCCGACGGGCGCGTCGAACGCGAGGTCGCCGCCTTCTGGTCCGGCACCGTTTCGGCGCTGCGCCGCCTCGTGGCGGATTGCGCCGGGCATCGCATCGCCGGGGTCGGCTGCACCGGTTTCGGCAACGGGCTTTTTCTGGTCGACGAGGACGGAAACAGCACAAGGCCCGGCATCGTCTCGGTCGATCACCGCGCCCAGCCGCTGGTCGACGAGTTGACGCAGAGCGGCGAGGCGGCCTCCATTTCGGCGCTCACCGGGCACCGGCTCTGGGGTGGGCAAAGCCTGATGCAATTCGCTCAGCTCGCCCGCAGCGAACCCGATGTCATGGCGCGCAGCCGCTGGGCGCTGGCCTGCAAGGATCTCCTCCGCCTGCGGCTGACCGGCGAGGCGCTGACCGACCCGACCGACGCCAGCGGCGGTGGCATGATGGACATCGCCCATGGCGGCTATGCCACGGAGGCTTTCGCACAGCTCGGGCTGACGGACCACGCACACCGCCTGCCCCCCATCGCCGCCAGCGATGGCGTGGCGGGCCGGGTCTCGCGCCAGGCCGCAGAGGAGACCGGGCTGCCCGAGGGCACGCCCGTCGCGGGCTCGATGATGGACGTGGCCGCCTGTGCGCTTGGCGCCGGTGCGGTGGATGTGCCGGTGCTGACGATGATCGCGGGCACCTGGTCGATCAACAGCCTGGAAAGCGGGCCGCCCAAAGGCTGCGGCGTGCCGATCCTCAACATGCATTATCGCGGCGGTGACAAACGCCTCATCGCCGAGGGCAGCCCCTGCTCGGCGGCCAATCTGGGCTGGTTTCTCCATCACGCAATGGGTGGGCGCGTCTCGGTCTCGGAAGCGAACGAACGGGTCGCAAGTTGCCCCGTCGAGGCCCGCCGCTGCCAGTTCCTGCCCTATGTCTTCGGCCCCGAGCCCCGGCGCGGCGGCTTTGTCGACATGGGCGCGGGGGACGATCTCGGCACCATGCTGCGGGCGATCTACGAGGGTGTGGCCTTTCAGGCGCGCCGCCACGCGGAAGATGCGGTGGCGCTGGCCGGGCAGGCGTTTCCGCCCGCGATCCGCCTTGCCGGAGGGGCCGCGAAATCGCCGGTCTGGGGGCAGATCTTTGCCGATATCTGCCAGCGCCCCGTGGAGGCGGTGCGCGCGGCGGAGGTGGGCGCGCTCGGCGCCGCGATCTGCGCTTCGGTGGCCTGCGGCGCCCATGCCGATCTGGGCCAGGCCGCGCGGGCGATGACCGGCGTGGCGCGGCGCCACACGCCCAACCCGGCGCTGGCCGGATTTTACGACGACAGGTTTCGCAGGTTCCGCCAGCTCGACAAAGGCATGGCGGCGCTGCTGGAGGAGGCGGCCCGCTGAGGCCGCGCGGGACACGACAAAAACCACAGGGAGGAAGACCAATGCAACGCAAGACTCTGCTGCTCGGCACGGCGCTTTGCGCGCTGGCCGCGCAGGTTCAGGCGCAGGACGCGATGGCCTGCAAGGGCGCGGTGCCCACGCTGAACGTGATCGGCCAGGGCATGCCCGCGGTCACCGCGCTTGACGGCGCGCTGTCCGAGTTCAACGAGAAATGGGACACCGAGGTGCGCATCACCCTGCTGGGCGAGAACGAGCGGCGCGCCAAGGCGCGGCTCGATGCCTCGACCGGGGCGGGCGCTTATCAGGTGCTTTATATCGACGAGGCGAACCTCGCCGAATATGTCGATGCGGGCTGGGTCTATCCGCTCGCCGATGTGGTGCCCGAAAGCTATGATCTTGACGATTTCCGCACCGATCTGAGCAATGTCGCCACGGTCGACGGGGTGCAGTATTTCGCCCCCTTCGTGGGCGGCGGCGACGTGATGATGTACCGCAAGGATTTGCTGGAGGCCGCAGGCATCGCGGTGCCGACCACGCTCGATGAGATGGTCGCGGCGATCAAGACGCTGGACGCGGCGGACAACGGCGCGCATGGCTGGTCGGCGCGCGGCCAGCGCGGCTCGGGCATGAATGTCTGGCGCTGGACACCGTTTTTCCGCGCCATGGGCGGCGAGTGGCTCGACGACGGCGGCATGCCCGCCTTCAACGGCGAGGCGGCGGTCGAGGCGACCGGGCTTTATACCGAGCTGATGGACTACGCCCCGCCGGGCGTCGCCACCTTCAACTGGTCGGACTCGGTCGAGGCGTTCCGGGGTGGTCAGGTGGCGATCCTGATCGAATCCGACGTGTTCGGCCCGTGGATGGAAGACCCCGAGAAATCCTCGGTCGTGGGCAAGGTGGGCTATGCCCCGCCGCCCGATCCGCTGCCCTCGGCGGGCTGGGCGCATGGCTGGGCGGTGTCCAGGGTCGGCGCGGCGGAGGACTGCCTGAAGACCGTGGCGGGCGATTTCGTCGGCTGGGCGACCTCGAAGGAGATGGAGCAGAAACGGCTTGCCGCAGGCATCGCCTCGGATATCGGCCGCGTCTCGACGCTGCAAAGCGACGCCTTCAAGGCGCTGGTGCCGCAGGCCTATATCGACGCGCTGCTCGACACCGGCCCCAAGACCGGCCTGCTGATCATGGCCAGCCCCGCCTGGCCGGAGATCGGCGACACGCTGGGTCTGACGCTGGAAGAGATCTTTGCCGGCACCCGCGACGACACGCAGGCGGCGCTGGATGAGGCGGCCTTCTTTGCCGAAGACAGCCTGATGCGGCTGAAGTAAACCGCCCTCCCCCGGCCCGGTGCGCTGCTCCCGCGTGCCGGGCCCCACTCCCCCTGAAGGATAGGACATGACCCGGAAACGGTTCGTCACCCTGACACTTGTCCCGGCGATCGGGCTGCTGGCGACGCTGGCGCTGGTGTCGATCGCGGGCGCGGTGTGGTTCGCCGTCATGAACCGCACGCTGCGCTCGCCCGATTACGATTTCGTCGGCGCCTACAACTTCCTGCGCCTGCTGCGCGACCGGCGGTTCTTCAACGCGCTGGAAATCTCGGCGGTCTGGGAGGCGGTCACCGTCATCGGCACGCTAGCGCTCGCCGTGGTCCTCGCGGTGCTGATCTTCGAGACGGTGAAAAAGCCGCTCACCCGCAACCTGATCTGCTTCGCCTTCCTCGTGCCGGTGCTGCTGCCGCGCGTCGCCGCCGCCTTTATCTGGCGCTTTCTCTATTCGCCGTCGCTGGGCGTGATCAATTATCTCTGCGGCCTTGTCGGCATCGGCCCGGTCGAGTTCCTCGCCGACCCGTCGCTGGCGCTGATCTCGGTCGCGGTGGTGGATATCTGGCAATGGGGGCTGTTCTTCACGGTCATCCTGCTCAAGCTGATGGAGACCCTGCCCCGCGATCCCATCGAGGCGGCGATGCTCGACAATGCCCGCACCTGGGAGATCCACGCCTATGTCACGCTGCCGATGCTCAAGGGGCCGCTGATCAGCCTCGCGCTGGTCAAGGCGGTGGAAAGCCTGCGCTCCTTCGATCTGATCTTTGTCATGACCGGCGGGGGGCCCGGCACCGCGACCGAAACGCTCGATCTCTATGCCTATCAGATGGGGATCAATATGGGCGGGCGGATCTCCTACGCCTCGGCCATGTCGCTGCTGCTGCTGGTGGTCACCACCGTCGCCTTCACCATCATCTGGAAAGCGGGGAAGAAATGGGCAAGCTGATTTCCGCAACCCTCACCCGCGCGGTCCTGGCACTGCTGATCGTGCTGGCGCTGGGGCCGATCCTCTGGACCGTGCTCGGCGCGTTCAAGGAACTGCGCGACATCGTCACCCCGGTGCCGAAGCTGGTCTTCACCCCGACGCTGGACAATTTCGCCACCATCCTGCGCAACCCCACCATCCGCGACGGGCTGCTGCATTCGGTGATCGTGGTCTCCGCCGCGGTGCTGATCGGCGCGGTGCTGGGCATCCCCGCCGCCCATACGCTGGCGCGCCACGCCCGCAAATGGGGGGACGACGTACAGTTCTTTGTCCTCTCGCTGCGCTTCATGCCGCCGGTGGCCATCGCGATCCCGTTCATCGTGATCTATCTCGATCTCGGCATCTACGACACGCTCTTTGGGCTGGTGCTGGTCTATCTGATTGTCACCGTCTCGACCGTGATCTGGCTGGCCGTGCCCGCCTTCGAGCGCGTGCCCCGCGACATCGAGGAGGCCGCCGCCATGGAGGGCTGCGGCCCAGCGGAAATCTTCTGGCGGTTCTCGCTGCCCGTCGCCGCCCCCTCGCTCTTCGGCGCGCTGGTCTTCACCTTCGTGCTGGTCTGGAACGAGCTGCTGCTGGCGCTCACCCTTGCGGCGCAGAACGCCACGCTGCCGGTGGTCGCCGCCTCCATCACCTCGCTCGGCAAAGAGGTGCCCTGGGGCGTGATCAATGCCGCCACCGTGCTGCTGGTGCTGCCGCCGCTCGTCTTCATCGGCCTGCTTATGGGCCTTCTCAACACCATGGTCCGCAGCGGCCCGAAATAGGACACTCCCATGGCCAATATTACCTGTACCGACATCGTCAAAGCCTATGGCGCCCACCCGGTGATCGAGGGGCTTCAGCTCGACATCCCCGACCATGAGTTCGTGGTCTTCCTCGGCCCCTCGGGCTGCGGCAAATCCACCATGCTGCGGATGATCGCCGGGCTCGAAGAGGTGACCGGCGGGCGCATCGCCATCGGCGGCACCGACGTCACCGACCTGCCGCCGGGCGAGCGCGGCGTCGCCATGGTGTTCCAGAGCTACGCGCTTTACCCGCATATGTCGGTGCGCGACAACATCACCTTCGGCCTGCGCCGTCAGGGCGCCAGCCGCGCCGAGATCGAACCGCGTCTGACTCAGGTGGCCGAGCTTCTGGGGCTGGAAAAGTTCCTCGACCGGCGTCCCAGGAACCTCTCGGGCGGCCAGCAGCAGCGCGTCGCCATGGCCCGCGCGATGATCAAGACGCCGCAGGTCTTCCTGTTCGACGAGCCGCTGTCGAATCTCGACGCCAAGCTGCGCGAGAAGCTGCGCACCGAGATCCGCAAGATCCACATGCAGCTCAAGACCACGACGATCTTTGTCACCCACGACCAGCTCGAAGCGATGACCATCGCCGACCGCATCGTGCTGATGCGCGACGGCAAGATCGAGCAGATGGGCAGCCCGGACGAGATCTTCGAACGCCCGGCCTCGCGGTTCGTGGCGGATTTCATCGGCACCCCGGCGATGAATTTCGTCCATGCCGAGATCGTCGCCGGCGACCGGCTCACCGCGCATGGCGGCGGCATGACCCTGCACCTCTCGCCCCAGGCCTTCACGACACTGAAACCGGGGCAGCGGGTCGAGCTGGGCCTGCGCCCGGCGCGCATGGATCTCTGCGAGCCCGGTGCCGAGAACGCGCTCAGCGGCAAGGTGGTGCTGGTCGAGAACATGGGCGCCGAGGGTCAGGTGATCACCGAGGTCGCGGGGCAGGAAATTTCCTTTGTGACCCAGGCGTTCCGCAGCCTCTCGCCGGGCGACAGCGTGTGTTTCGCCATCTCGCCCGACCATATCCACGCCTTCGACCCGGAAACGGGCGACAGTCTTCGTCAGGAGTGATCCGATGACCGCCACCCGCTACGCTGCCAAGCTCGCCCGGATCCGTGCCGGAGTGTACACCACCGGCGATTACATGATCGCCGACGCCAAGGATGCCGACGTGACCGGCGGCATCCCCGCCACCGGATCGCGCCGTGATGCGCAGGGACGGCCCGCCGGGCCACGCACCCGGCCCGAATTCCTCGACCAGATCCGCGCGGTGATCGACCAGGACGTGGTCGACATCATGCTCACCTCGGCGGGCAATCTCGACGCGCTGAACGAGGCGCAGGCGTTTCGCGGCAGCGCCATTCAACCCGCCTTTCGCGGCAACGAAACCACCTGCGTTTGGGGAAATATCCGCGGCGGGCGCTATACCGAAGCCCCTTCCCGCCCCTATCGCGGCGCCGATCTGGGTTTTGCGCCGGGCGATCTGTGCCTCTATTCGCTGACCTTCAACAACGACGCCGAGGCCGACACAAAGATGCTCGATGCCTATGCCGCCTTTCGCCGCGAGGCGCGGGCCGCGGGGGTGAAGCACTTTCTGGAGGTCTTCAACCCCAACCGCCCCGATGCCGTCGCCAAAGACGCGCTCGGCGCCTATGTCACCGATTGCATTCTCCGGCTACAGGCCAGCATGACCCGGGCCGAGCGCCCGGAATTCCTCAAGGTCGCCTATAACGGCCCCGAGGCGATGCAGCAGCTTGCCGCGCATGACCCCTCGATGGTGGTGGGCGTGCTGGGCGGTGCCGGTGCCACCCATCGCGACACGTTCGAGCTGATCGCGCAATCCGAACGCCACGGCGCGCGGCTGGCGCTTTTCGGGCGCAAGATCAACCAGGCCGAGGACCAGTGCCTGCTGATCGCCTGGATGCGGCGTGTCGCCGACCGCGCCGCCACGCCCGAAGAGGCGGTACGGGGCTATCACGCGGATCTCGCGCGCAAGGGCCTGCATCCCGACCGCGCGCTCGACGCGGATCTGACAATCACCAGCGAGGTGTTGCGCTTTGACGCCACCCCGGTCGCCGTCTAGTGTGCGCCGATCCGCAGCGCCGCAAGACGAGGCCCAAGATGGTCCGCTCGAACCACCCCTCCGACAGGATCGTCGCCGAGGTTGCCTGGCTCTACTATATCAAGGGGCTGAATCAGGCCGATATCGCCAAGCACCTGGCCCTGTCGCGGCCCACGGTCGTGGCCTATCTGCGGCTGGCCAAAGAACGCCAGATCGTCGGCGTGAAGATCCAGGGCGCGCATTTCCGGGTCAACGCGCTGGCCGACGGGCTGCGTGAGCGCTTCGGGCTGGAAAGCGCCTTTGTGGTGCCCGAGGAAGGGAGCCGCGCCGAGACCGCGCAGCAGGTCTGCGAGGCGGCGGCGCAGTTCCTGCCCGATTTCGTCCGGCCCGGCGACACGCTCGGCGTAAGCTGGGGGCAGACCGTCTCCTTCGTCTCCGAGCGTGTGCCCTGGTGGCCGGTCGACGGGCTCGTCGTGCGCCAGCTCATCGGCTCGCTGGCCAACCCGCTGCTGCCGACCTGCGAAAGCTGCACCACCGAGATCGCCCGGCGCCTCTCGGCGCAATGCATCAACCTCAACGCCCCCGCCGTCTGCACCGAGGCCGGTCTGGCCGAAAGGCTGCGCGCGGAGCCGATCATCGCCGAACAGCTCGACCGCCTGCGCGACTGCAACAAGGCGATCTATTCGCTGAGCCCCTGCACCCCCGACACCCATGTGGTGCAGTTCAACCTCGCCACCGAACAGGACGTGGCGGACTACGTTGCCGAAGGCGCCGTTGGCATCATCGCCGGGCGCTTCATCGACCGGGACGGCACGCCTGTGGCCGGAGAGCTGGACCGGCGCATGATCGGCGCCGAACTTGACGTGCTGCGCGAGATGGAGGGGCTGGTGGTGGTCTACGGGCTCGAGAAACTCGACGCCACCCGCGCGGCGCTGCGCGGCGGCTACGTCTCTCACCTGGTGCTGGATACGGTCCTTGCCGAAGCGCTGCTTGGCGATGGGGAACTGCCCTGACGAACGGTCCGGGCGCCCTCCCGGAGAGGTTCGGGACATACCAGGCGCATCCCTCGCCCGCCGGCAAGGGCCGCCGCGCCCCGTAGATAGAGAACCCGGCCACCGGGAGCAGCCATCGGCACGCTGGGCCGCAATCATCCGCCCCTCAGGCGCGCTCCAGCACCTCGCGCACGACGGTTGCAAAGCGCGCGGCGACGGCCTCGCGCGCCACATGCCGCCCCTCGCGCACCAGATGCGCACCGCGCGCCCAGGTGTCGGACACCCGGACATCCGGGCCGAACAGCCAGCGATCCAGCATCTGCGCGCCGTCGCTGCCGAGGCCCAGCGGATCGTGCAGCGCAACCAGATCGGCGGGCGCGCCCACCGCAATCGCGGCATCCGGCGCCCCCAGCGCCTGCGCGCCGCCCGCAAGTGCGCGCCGCAGTAGCTGCGTTCCCGTCGAGCCGGGCTCTGTCGCCATCACGTTCCGCTCCCGCGCAAAAAGCCGTTGGCCGTATTCCAGGCAGCGCAGCTCATTCGCCAGACCGATGTGGACATTGCTGTCGGTGCCGATGCCAAAGACGCCGCCCTCGGCCAGATAGGCCGGCCCCGGAAAAAGCCCGTCGCCCAGATTGGCCTCGGTCACCGGGCAAAGCCCCGCGACGGCCCCCGAACCCGCGATGGTGCGCCGTTCCGCATCGGTCAGATGGGTGGCGTGGATCAGGCACCAGCCGGGCCCGACCTCCACGGTCTCGAAGAGCCGCTCCACCGGGCGGCGCCCGCAGAAGCCCAGACAATCCTCGACCTCCTTCACCTGCTCGGCCACATGGATATGCGCCCGGCGCCCCGGCAATGCCTCTGCCAGCGCCCGCAGATCCGGGGCATCGGCCGCGCGCAGGGAGTGCGGCGCATAACCCACCACATCGCCGGGCCGCGCCATGGCCTCGCACCGCTCGACCAGCGCCAGAAAGGCGTCGCGCTCGTGCAGAAAGCGCCGCTGGCCCGCGCCCGCGGGCTGGCCGCCGAAGCCGCCATGCGCGTAGAAGACAGGCAGATGCGTGAGCGCGATCCCCGTCGCCCCGGCGGCGGCAAAGATCCGCGCCGACATCTCGGCGGGATCCTCATAGGCGCCACCGTCCGGCGCGTGATGCAGATAATGGAACTCGCCCACCCGGGTGTAACCCGCCTCCAGCATCTCGACATAGGCCATTTCGGCAATCGCCTGCGCCCCGTCCGGATCGAGCTGCAAGGCAAAGCGATACATCATCTCGCGCCAGGTCCAGAAACTGTCCCGCGCCGCTCCACGGGCTTCGGTCAGCCCGGCAAAGCCGCGCTGGAAGGCGTGGCTGTGCAGGTTGGCCGCGCCGGGGATCAGGCAATCCACCCGAGGGGCCGAGGCCCCGCGCGCGGGGGCCAAATCCGAGATGACGCCGTTTTCGACGGTGAGCTGAACGTTTTCCGCCCAGCCCTCGGGCAGCAACGCCCATCTCGCGGCAAGGTGCATCGCTTGCATGACCTCTCTCAGCCTCCTCTGCGCTTTCGGGCTTCCCGCCTCGCTGTCAATATGTATATACTTAATCGAATCCCAAGGAAAGAGGCGAGCGATGCGAAAGCTCTGGACACAGGCGCGGGTGATCACCGGCGCGGAAGGTGTGACGCCGGAACCGCTCGAGGTTCTGACCGAGGACGGGCGTATCCTGGCGGTGGGCGCGGCGCTCGACCGCGCCGGGGCCGAAATCGTCGATTGCGGCGGTGCGCTGATGACGCCGGCGCTCATCGACTGCCACACGCATCTGATCCATGGCGGCCACCGCGCCCGCGAATTCGAGCTGCGGCTCGAAGGCGCGAGCTATGAGCAGATCGCGCGCGAGGGTGGCGGCATCGCCTCGACCATGGCGGCCACCCGGGCGCTGTCGGTCGACGAGCTGGTCGCCACCGCCCTGCCCCGGCTCGACCATCTGCTGGCCGAAGGGGTCTGCACGGTCGAGGTGAAATCCGGATACGGGCTGGAGATCGAGGCGGAACTGACCATGTTGCGCGCCGCGCGCCGCCTGCAAGAGCTGCGCCCGGTGCGCATCGTCACGAGCTGGCTGGCGGCCCACGCCCTGCCCCCGGCCTATGCGGGCCGCGCCGAAGACTATATCCGCGAGGTCGCCATCGCCGGGCTCGACCTGGCGGTGGCCGAGGGGCTGGTGGATGCGGTGGATGCGTTTTGCGAAAGCATCGCCTTTTCCACCGAGGAGCTGGAGCCTTTCTTCGCCCATGCGACACGGCTGGGCCTGCCGCTCAAACTGCACGCGGAGCAGCTCAGCCAGTCGGGCGGCTGCCGGATGGCCGCGCGCTACAAGGCGCTGTCGGCCGACCATGTGGAATATGCCGACGCGGCGGATGCGGCGGCCATGGCCGCGTCCGGAACCGTGGCCGTACTGCTGCCCGGCGCGTTCTATACGCTGCGCGAAACCCAGCAGCCGCCGGTTGCCGCCTTCCGCAGCCATGGCGTGCCGATGGCGCTGGCCACCGACCTGAACCCCGGCACCTCTCCGCTCAGCTCGCTGCTGTTGACCATGAACATGGGGGCAACGCTGTTTCGCCTGACGGTGCCCGAATGCCTCGCCGCGGTGACGGGCCATGCCGCCGCGGCCCTGGGGCTTGGGGCGGAGACCGGGCGCATCGCGCCGGGTCTCTCGGCGGATTTCGCGCTGTGGGAGGCCGAGAGCGCCGCCCTGCTGGTCAACCGGATCGGATTCAACCCGCTGAAAGCGCGGGTCTTCAAGGGAGAATTCGCATGATTACCCTTTCGCCGGGCGACGTGACGCTGAACACGCTTGCCGAGGTCTATTGGCAGGGCACGCCCGCGCGGCTGACGCCCGATGCCCGGCCGGGCATCGAGGCCGCCTGTGCCCGTGTGGCGGAGGTCGCCGCAGGCGACGCGCCGGTCTATGGCATCAACACGGGCTTCGGCAAGCTCGCCTCGATCCGCATCGCGCCGGGCGACGTGGCAACCTTGCAGCGCAACCTGATCCTGTCGCATTGCTGCGGCGTCGGCGATCCGCTGGCGCCCGAAATCGTGCGGCTGATCATGACGCTGAAGCTCATGTCGCTGGGCCGTGGCGCCTCGGGCGTGCGGCCCGACCTGGTTGCGCTGCTGGAGGCGATGCTTGCCAAGGGCGTGATGCCGGTCATCCCCGAAAAGGGCTCGGTCGGCGCCTCGGGCGATCTTGCGCCGCTGGCGCATATGGCCGCCGTGATGATCGGCGAGGGCGAAGCCTGGATCGGCAAAGACCGCCGTTCCGGCGCCGAAGCGCTGGCACGGGCCGGGCTGGCCCCGATAGCGCTGACCGCCAAGGAGGGGCTGGCGCTGATCAACGGCACCCAGGTGTCGACCGCGCTGGCGCTGGCGGGCCTGTTTCGCGCCGAGCGCGCCTTGCAGGCCAGTATCGTCACCGGCGCGCTTTCGACCGATGCGGCCATGGGCTCGACCGCCCCTTTCGTCGAGGAGATCCACACGCTGCGCGGCCATCGCGGCCAGATCGACGTGGCCGCCGCCCTGCGCGCGCTGCTCGACGGGTCGCAGATCCGCGACAGCCACCGCGAGGGCGACGAGCGCGTCCAGGATCCCTATTGCATCCGCTGCCACCCGCAGGTGGGCGGCGCCTGTCTCGATCTGCTGCGGCAGGCGGCTTGCACGCTCGAGATCGAGGCCAATGCCGCCACCGACAACCCGCTGGTGCTATCGGACGGGCGCATCGTCTCGGGCGGGAATTTCCACGCCGAACCGGTGGCCTTTGCCGCCGACCAGATCGCCCTGGCGGTGGCCGAGATCGGCGCCATCGCGCAGCGCCGTATCGCGCTGCTGGTCGATCCCGCGCTGAATTACGGTCTGCCGGGGTTCCTGACGCCGAAACCGGGGCTGAACTCGGGCCTGATGATCGCCGAGGTCACCACCGCCGCGCTGATGAGCGAGAACAAGCAGCTTGCGCATCCGGCCTCGGTGGATTCCACACCCACCTCGGCCAATCAGGAAGACCATGTGAGCATGGCCTGCCACGGCGCGCGCCGCCTGCTGCCAATGACACAGAACCTGTTCTGGATCGTCGGGGTCGAGGCGATGACCGGCGCTCAGGGCATCGCCCTGCGCGGCCCGCTGGCCACCTCGCCCGCGCTGCAAGAAGCGATTTCCCGACTTCGGGAAATGGTCCCGCAGCTATTCGAAGACCGCTACATGGCACCCGACATGGAAGCCGCCGGCGCGCTGGTCGCCTCCGGCCAGCTCACCGCGCCGGTCGGCGCCCTGCTTCCGGAGATCGCCCGATGACCCCCGTCACCGTCACCCGGGGCGACAGCCCGCTCGTCCTCGGCTTTCCGCACACGGGCACCCATGTGCCCAACGCCATCCGCGCGCGGCTCAATGACGAGGGCGCGCTGCTGCGCGACACCGACTGGCATATCGAGTCGCTCTACCGCGACCTGATCCCCGGCGTCACCGCCGTGCAGGCGAATTTCCACCGCTATGTGATCGACGCCAATCGCGACCCTGCCGGCGCCTCGCTCTACCCCGGCCAGACCACCACCGGGCTGATCCCCGAAGTGACCTTCGACAATACGCCGATCTGGAAAGAGGGCGCCGGCCCCACCGATGCCGACCGCGCCGACCGCCTCGCCGCCTGGCACGCGCCCTATCACGCGGCGCTGGAGGCGGAACTGGAGCGGGTGCGGGCGATCCACGGCGTGGCGGTGCTTTATGACTGCCATTCGATCCGCTCGGTGATCCCCTGGCTGTTCGACGGCACCCTGCCCGATTTCAACATCGGCACCAACAACGGCGCCACCTGCGCGCCTGCCATCGAACGCGCGCTGTTCAACCGCTGCGCCGCCTCGGGTCGCACACATATCCTCAACGGCCGCTTCCGTGGTGGCTGGACGACGCGCCGCTATGGCCGCCCCGAAGAGGGATTTCACGCCATCCAGATGGAGCTGGCGCAATCCAGCCATCTCGCCACCGAGGAACCGCCCTTTGCGCTCGACCCGGACAAGGCCGAGACCCTGCGCGCCATCCTCAAACCCGCTCTGCAAGACCTGATCGACGTCGCCGCGACGCTCGCCTGAAAGGACACGCCATGACCGACCCTCGCCACAACCTCCGCGACGTCTTTCCGCCCACCGGCCCCGAGCTGAACGCCAAGTCCTGGCTGACCGAGGCGCCGCTGCGGATGCTGATGAACAACCTGCATCCCGACGTGGCCGAGAACCCGCACGAGCTGGTGGTCTATGGCGGCATCGGCCGCGCCGCCCGCACTTGGGACGATTTCGACGCCATCGTCGCCAGCCTCAAGGATCTGGAGGCAGACGAGACGCTGGTCGTGCAGTCCGGCAAGCCCATCGCCATCGTCCGCACCCATACGGACGCGCCGCGTGTGCTGATCGCCAATTCCAACCTCGTGCCGGAATGGGCCACCTGGGAGCATTTCAACGAGCTCGATAAGAAGGGCCTGATGATGTACGGCCAGATGACCGCCGGGTCCTGGATCTATATCGGCGCGCAGGGCATCGTGCAGGGCACCTACGAGACCTTTGCCGAGGCCGGGCGCCAGCATTACGGCGGCGATCTCAAGGGCAAGTGGATCCTGACCGGCGGGCTTGGCGGCATGGGCGGCGCGCAGCCGCTGGCGGCCGTCATGGCGGGCGCCTGCTGTCTTGCGGTGGAATGCGACGAGAGCCGCGCCGATTTCCGCATCCGCACCCGCTATTGCGACGAGAAAACCCATTCGCTGGACGACGCCCTTGCGATGATCGACCGCTGGACCAAGGCGGGCGAGGCGAAATCCGTGGCGCTGATCGGCAATGCCGCCGATGTCTTCCCCGAGTTGCTCAAGCGCATGAAGGACGGCGGCCCCCGCCCCGACATCGTGACCGACCAGACCTCGGCCCACGATCCGTTCCACGGCTATCTGCCCAAGGGCTGGTCGGTCGCCGAATGGCGCGAGAAGCAGGAAAGCGACCCGCAATCGGTGAACCGCGCCGCCCGCGCATCGATGAAGGAGCATGTCGCCGCCATGGTCGGTTTCTGGGAGGCGGGCGTGCCGGTGCTGGATTACGGCAACAACATCCGCCAGATGGCCAAGGAGGAGGGGCTGGAGAATGCCTTTGCCTTCCCCGGCTTCGTGCCCGCCTATATCCGCCCGCTCTTCTGCAAGGGCATCGGTCCGTTCCGCTGGGCGGCGCTGTCGGGCGATCCGGAAGACATCTACAAGACCGATCAGGCGATGAAGGAGCTCTTCCCCGAGAACGAGCACCTGCATCGCTGGCTCGACATGGCGCGCGAGCGCATCGCCTTTCAGGGCCTGCCCGCGCGGATCTGCTGGATCGGGCTTGGCGACCGGCACCGCGCCGGGTTGAAGTTCAACGAGATGGTGGCGAGCGGCGAGCTGAAGGCGCCGGTGGTGATCGGACGCGACCACCTCGACAGCGGTTCGGTGGCGAGCCCCAACCGCGAGACCGAAGCGATGCGCGACGGCTCGGACGCCGTTTCGGACTGGCCGCTGCTGAACGCGCTGGTCAACACCGCCAGCGGCGCCACCTGGGTGTCGCTGCACCATGGCGGCGGCGTCGGCATGGGGTTTTCGCAGCACGCGGGCGTGGTGATCTGCGCCGACGGCACGCCGGAGGCGGCGAAACGGCTGGAGCGGGTGCTGTGGAACGACCCTGCCTCGGGCGTCTGGCGCCACGCGGATGCGGGTTATCCCGAGGCCATCGCCTGCGCGAAAGAGCACGGGCTGCGGCTGCCACGCATCCTCTGACCGGTCGCCCACCAGAGGGTGGGCGCCCCCGGAACAACACCGCTAGGATGACGGTTTGAAATCAGCCACGATCTGGTGGCTGTCCCCGGGATAAAGCAGCCGGACCCAGGTCACCCAGGCCCCGGCCGCTTCGGTCCGCCGCGCGATTTCGAGGCAGGCATCGCCTTTGGAAATCTTCAGCGCGCGGGCATCGTCGGACGAGGCATGGATCGCACGGATGCGGTGCTTGGCCGAGCCCCAGGGCACCGTCGCAAGCAGCCAGCGCCCGGGCGGCACCTCCGTGAAATCCTGCTCCAGAGCGCCCTCCGCCTCCTGCGGATTGATCAGCCGCGTCTCAAGGCAAAACGGCTGCGCCCCCGCGAAATGCACCCCGCGCAGATACAGCAGATCGGCCTCTTCCGAGATCGTCGCGTCTTCGGTGCCAAGCACATCGTCCGGGCGCAACGGCCGCAGCGCACGCTCCAGCAACTGAAAACGGTAGGGTTTGCCAAGCGCCGCGACCTCGCTTTCGAGATCGGTGATCTCCATCACCGCCGATTGCGCCCGGGGCTCTGTCACGAAAGTGCCGAGCTTCTTGCGGCGCAGCAGAAACCCCTCGCGCGTGAGCTGCGTCAGCACCTTGTTCATCGTCATCCGGCTGACCCCGAACTGCGCGGCAAGCTCTGTCTCTTTCGGAAGCTGGAATCCCGGCTTCCAGTCGCCGTCGACGATCCTGGCCCGCAAATCCTGCAAAATGGTTTCATGCAGTGTCTGGGGCTTTTGCAGTGCGGGCATTGGGAAAACTCGTTGCGTGCGCCGAGTGTCGCCCATCTTGCCCAGAGCTGCAACTGAAGAGCCCGCGCCTGCTGTGGCGCGGACCCCATGCCGTCTTTCAGCTACGCATGACCCTGCGCAGCCCGGCGAAACGGTCGATCAGCACCATCGCGACGGCGGACAGCACAATGAGCGAGCTGGCCAGCGCCGCGGCGACCGCGTCGTACTGGAACTTGATGTAGGAGAAGAGCTCGACCGGCAGCGGCGTCCAGCCCGGCGGCGCCAGGAAGACCGAGATCGGGAAATCGTTCCAGGACAGGATGAAGCAGAGCGCAAAGCTCGAAACCAGCCCGGTGCGCATCACCGGCAGGGTGATCGAGACCAGCGTCCGCAGCCGCCCCGCCCCGACATTGCGCGCCGCCTCTTCGAAGGAGGGGTCGAAGCGGTGCAGGCTCGCGGTCTGGATCCGCAGCGCATAGGGCATCACATGGATCACATGCCCCACCAGCAGCGGCAGCAGGCCCGAGCCGTAGCCGAGACGCACGAAATAGATATAGAGCGCAAGGCTGAAGATCGTCGTCGGGATAAGCATCGGCGACATCAGCAGCAGGTTCACCGCCGCCTTGCCGCGAAAATCGCACCGTACCAGCGCCATGGCCGCCGGCAATGCCAGCGCGTTGGCGATCAGCGAGGCGCAAACCCCAAGCACCAGGCTGACGCTCATGCCGCGCAGAAAGGTTTCCGAGGTCCAGGCGGCGCGGAACCATTCAAAGGTGATCCCGGTCGGCGGCAGCACGAATTCGCGCGGGTTCAGCGACACCAGCAGCGTCACCCCGATGGGAAAGATCAGAAACAGCATCATCAGCGCGGTAAAGCCGCGCAGCGCCAGCGCGCCGAAATCGAACCGCATCATTGCTTGACCTCCAGCTTGTTGAGGATCAACCGCCCGAACAGCGCGCCCATGCCCAGCAGGATGAGCGTGTTGGCCGCCACCATGATCACCGAGAGCGCGGAGGCGAAGGGCAGGTCGTTGTTCAGCAACGCCTCGCGATAGATCACCAGCCCGATCATCTGGGTCTTGGAATCGCCCACCATCAGCGGCACGGCGAAGGCGGCGAAGTTCAGGGAAAAGACGATCACCAGCCCGGCGTAAAGCCCCGGCATCGTCAGCGGAAAGACGATCTTCCAGAACGCCGTCCAGCGGCTGGCGCCGACATTGCGCGCCGCCTCGACCAGATAGGGGCTGATTTTCTCGATCGAATCCAGCAGCGACAGCACGATATAGGGCGCGCCGATATAGACCAGCAGGATCACCACCCCCTTGATGTTCCACATATAGCGGACCGGCTCGTCATAGACATGCAGCGCGATCATCAGCGAATTCAGCAACCCGCCGCCGCGAAAGATCACGATCCAGCCATAGACCAGCGTTACCAGACCGATGAGCAGCGGTGCCATCACCAGCGACATCAGCACGTTGCGCAAAAGCCCGCGCGTCCCCGCAATGTAGAGCGCGACCGGATAGGCGCAGATCACCGAAATCGCGGTGGCCAGAAGGGCGATCCGCACCGAGAACCACAGCGTGTTGACCAGATACCAGGGGTTGCCCAGAAAGCGGGTGTAATTGTCGAGGCTCAGCGCCTCGACCATATAGGCGCCATCGACCAGCTCGTTGAAACTGGTGCGGACCACCCAGAGCATCGGCAGCGCCACGAAGATCAGCAGCGCCAGCAAGGCAGGGAGAAGCGGCGGCAGGACCCGGCGCAGCATCTCAGGCCCGCCCGTCCAGCGGGAGGACCCGCAGATGTTCCGGCGGCACCCGGACATGCACCGGCGTGCCGTTCTCCAGAATGGCGTCGAAATTATGCACCTCGAGACGCAGCGTCTCGCCGCTGTCGAGCCGCACGGAATAGCGCAGTACGGCACCGAAATACTCCGCCAGCATCACCTGCCCGCGCAGGATGTTGGCGCCCTCCTCCGGCCCGGACAGAAGCGTCACGCGCTCGGGACGGATCAGCGCCCGGACCGCATCGCCCGGCTGCCCACCCTGCCCTGCCCCGGCGCGGGCGTGCAGCACCTGCCCCGAGGCGAGGCGCACCTCGTCCCAGTCCTCGGCGCAGCGCATAAGCGTGCCTTCGAAGAAATTCGTGATCCCGACGAAATCGGCGACAAAGCTGCTCGCCGGGGTCTCGTAAAGCTCATAGGGCCGGGCGATCTGCTCGACGCGGCCGCCATTCATGATCACGACCCGGTTCGACATCGACAGCGCCTCTTCCTGGTCGTGGGTGACATAGAGTGTCGTCATCTTCATGCGCGCCTGAAGCTCCTTCAGCTCGCGCCGCATGGTGACGCGCAGCGCGCGGTCGAGGTTGCTGAGCGGCTCGTCCATCAGCAGCAGCTCGGGTTCGAGCGCCAGCGCGCGGGCCAGCGCGACGCGCTGCTGCTGGCCGCCCGAAAGCTGCTTGGGCAGGCGGTCCTCATAGCCGCTGAGCCCGGTCACCGAGAGCGATTCCTCGATCTTCGCGGCGATCTCGCGGCGGCTCTTGCGGCGCAGCTTCAGGCCGAAGGCAACGTTTTCGGCGACCGTCATATGCGGCCAGAGCGCATAGTTCTGGAACACGAAACCGACATCGCGTTTTTCCGGCGGCAGATGGGTCACATCGCGGCCATGCACCCGGATGGACCCGCCCGAGGGCTCTATGAACCCGGCAATCATGCGCAGGCTCGTCGTCTTGCCGCAGCCGCTCGGCCCGAGCAGCGAGACGAACTCGCCCGGCGCGACGCTGAACGAGACGTCGTCGACGGCCTTCATCGTGCCGTAAAGCTTCTGGATTGCATCGACCTGAATGGCGTCGTCGGGCATGCTGTCACCGTATCCGTCTGGTGCGCTGGCCAACCGGGCCGGCGTAAAAATAGGTCCGCCCGCCGGGCGGACCCAAGTCAAGCGCCGCGGATCGTTGCCCGCGGCGCCAGGGAGATCAGTTCGTCGTCATCTCGTTCAGCTTTTGCTGCCATGCCGCCTTGTTCGCGGTGATCTTTTCCTGATCGGGCAGGAACAGGCGGCCAAAGGCCTCGTTCTGCACCAGCAGCTCGCCGAGCTCGAAATCCGCGGGGATCGGCGCGTTGTTCACCGTCGGCGCGTACAGATTGCGCGTCGCGAAGGCGAGCTGCACTTCGGGGCTGAGGATGTAATCGACAAAGGCCGCGGCCATTTCCGGATCGGTGGCGGTCTTGGTGATGTTCATCGTGGTGATCAGCGGGAAGGTGCCTTCCTCGGGGCGGGTGAAGGCGACATTGGTCACGCCCTTGCCCAGCAGCTCCTTCATACGGCCGGTGGCCAGCATGCCAAGCCAGGCGTCTTCGGTCTGGAACAGCGAGACCATCTGGCTTTCGACATCGAGCCCGCCGATCAGGTTGCCGCTGTTGACCAGTTCGGCCATGCGGTCGAGGCCCGGCTGGATATTGTCGATGTCGCCGCCGTTCTGTTCGGCCTTGAGCACCGTCAGGCTGAGCGTCGGAATGTGGTCGAACCCGTAGATCAGGACGTGGTTCTTGTAATCGGGATTCCACAGCGCATCCCAGCTTTCCGGCGCCTCGGCGATGTGATCGGTGTTATAGGCCAGCACGTAATCGCCGACATTGGCGAAGATCGTGTAGGGCGAATAGACCGCGTTCTCGTAGAGATTGACCATATTGGGGATCTGGGCTGCGTCGAGTTCCAGCCACAGGCCCTCTTTCTCGCCCGCGATCGAGTTCAGCAGCGTGTTGGTGGTCACGTCGACCTGGCCCAGACGCGACTTGATGAGGTGATCGGGGCTCGACCCGACGACCCACTGGATCGTGCAATCGTGCTCGGCCTCGAATGCCTCGGCAACCGACTCGTAGGTGGCCTGATAGCTGCCGCCCCAGGTGGTGACCCGCAAGGTGCAGTCCTGGGCGGCGGCGATGCCCGCCGAGGCGGCCAGCAGCGTGGCCGAAAGGGCAAGGGTGGTGTTCATTTCCATGTCTCCTGTTGAAAGGGGTGGGCGGAACCGCCCGGTCGAAACGCCAGCCCGTTTCTGCGGCGGGCTCGGCGCGGTCTTTCGGTCGTCACTGCTGCGCACGCGCCGCGCGGCGGGCGCGTAGATCGCTCAGCGAATAGCGACAATGGATCGCCTCGGGATCGACGATCATCTCGATCAGCGCGGGTCGGCCCGCCGCCAGACAGCGCTCGAAGGCGGGCCCGAACTCCTCGGTCCGGGTGACCCGCTCTGCGTGGGCGCCATAGGACAGGGCCCAGGCGGTGAAATCGGGGTTCACCAGATCCGTGCCATTGGCCCGGCCGTCGAGCCGGTTTTCCTCGTGAATGCGGATCGTGCCGTAGAGGCTGTTGTTGAACAGCACAGTGATGACATTGGCGCCGTATTGCACGGCGGTCGCCATCTCCTCGCAGCTCATCTGGAAACAGCCGTCGCCCACGAGGTTGACCACGATCCGGTCGGGAAAGCTCAGCTTGGCCGAGATCGCGGCGGGCAGCGAATAGCCCATCGACCCCGAGATCGGGCCGAGCTGAGTCTGCAACCGGTAATGCGGGAAATACCGCTGGCTCCAGGTCGCATAGGCCCCCACCCCGTTGGTGAGAATGGCGTCCTCGGGCAGCCGCGCGCGCAGCCAGCCCATCACGCCCGGCAGGTCGATATCGCCCGGACAGGGCTGCGGCGCGCGCTCTTCCAGCAGCGTGGCGCGCAGCCGCGCGCTCCACTCCGCATGGCCCGGCTGCGGCGTGACGGGCCGCGACGCCAGCGCCTGCGCAAACCGCTCGGTGTCCTGCACCAGCGCCAGATCCACCTGGAACACCCGGTTCAGATCACCGCCCGAGGGCATGACATGCACCACCGTCTGCTTCGGATGCGGGATGTCGAAAAGCGTGAAGCCTTCCATATAGCCCGCCCCGATGGTGTTCACGTCGCTCAGCGCGTCGTTCAGCATCAGGATGAAATCCGCCTCGCGGATATGCGCCAGAAGCGCCGGGTTCGAGCCGATCCCGATCTCGCCCGCGTAGCAGCCGAGCCGGTGGTCGATGATGTCGCGCCGCCGGAAGGTCGTGACCACAGGCAGCCCGGCGCCGGTGGCAAAGCGCTGCACTGCCTCGCGCCCGGCCTCGGTCCAGCCCGAGCCGCCCACCACGATCAGCGGATGGCGCGCGGCCGCGATCATGGCAAGGATCCGGTCCAGATCCTCGGGCGCGGGCGCCCCCGCGCGGGCCAGACCGGCGGGCCGGTCCGAGACCACTTCGGCGGTCTCTTCCAGCACGTCCTCGGGCACCACCAGCACCACGGGACCGGGCCGCCCCGACATGGCGGTGGCATAGGCGCGCTGCACGAATTCCGGGATGCGCGCCGCATCGTCTATCTGCGCCACCCATTTCGTCATCGGCGCGAACATGGTGCGGAAATCATAGGCCATGAAGGCCTCGCGCTCGAGGATCGCACGCTTGACCTGCCCGACGATCAGGATCATCGGCGAGCTGTCCTGAAACGCCGTATGCACGCCGTTGACCGCGTTCGTCGCGCCGGGGCTGCGGGTGACAAAGGCGATGCCCGGCCGCCCCGTCAGCTTGCCATGCGCCTCGGCCATCTGCGCCGCGCCGTTTTCGTGGCGGCAGCTCACCGCACGGATCTCGGGGTGCCGCGTGGCCAGCGTGTCGAGCGCCACCAGAAAGCTCTCTCCGGGAACGTGATAGACGATGTCCGCCCCGTTGAGCCGAAGCTCGTCGGCCAGAATTTCCGCACCTTTTCGCATGATTGCGCTCCTCATCCGATGACGAAGGGGTTCGCGATTTCTTCGGCCGTGGAGAGCCAGACCGCCTTGGTCTGGAGATACTCGTAGATGCCGGCCATGCCGTTCTCGCGGCCCAGACCGCTTTTCTTGTAGCCGCCGAAGGGGGTCGTGTAGGAAATATCGCGGTAGGTGTTGACCCAGACGCTGCCCGCCTCGAGCTGCTCGGACATCTTCAGCGCCATGCGCATGTCCGAGGTCCAGACCCCGGCGGCGAGGCCGAATTCGCTGTCATTGGCGATGGCCACCGCCTCTTCCGGCTCGTCGAAGGGGATCGCGGCAAGGACCGGGCCGAACACCTCCTCGCGGGCGATGCGCATGCCGTTATCGACGCCCGCGAAGATCGTGGGTTCGATGAAATACCCGGCGCCGCATTCCTCGAGATCGGGGCGCTGGCCGCCCATCAGAAGCTCCGCCCCCTCTTCGCGCGCGATGTCGATATAGCCGAGGATACGGTCGTACTGCATCTTGTTGGCGATCGGACCGATCTGCGTTTCCAGCTTCCGCGGATCGCCGACGCGGGCCTGTTTCGTAAAGGCCGCGAGCTTGTCGAGGAAGGCGTCATGCACCGACCGCTGCACCAGCAGCCGCGACCCGGCGATACAGGTCTGGCCCGTCGCGCCGAAAATCCCGCCGACGACCCCGCGCACCGCATTGTCCAGATCGGCATCGGCAAAGACGATGTTGGGCGACTTGCCGCCCAGTTCGAGGCTGACCCGCTTCACGTCCTTCGCCGCGAGCGAATAGAGATGCGCGCCGGTTTTGGTCGAGCCGGTAAAGCCCAGATGCCGGGTCAGCGGATGGGTGACGAGCGGCTCGCCCACCTCGGGGCCGAAGCCCGTGACCACATTGATCACGCCTTTGGGAAAGCCCGCCTCCTCGACCAGTTCCATCAGCTTGAGCGCCGTGGCCGAGGTATGTTCGGCGGGCTTCATCACGATGGTGTTGCCCGCCGCCAGCGCCGGGGCCGCCTTGAGCGAGAACAGCAGCAGCGGCGCGTTCCAGGGCACGATGCCCACACAGACCCCCAGCGGTTCGTGCCGCGAAAAACTCAGCGCCGGCTTGTCGCAAGGGTGCACCGATCCTTCGATCTTGTCCGCCATCCCGGCATAGTAGTGATACCAGTGCGGGATATAGCGGATCTGGTGCTTCATCTCTTCCAGAAGCCGACCGTTGTCGCGCACCTCGACCTCGGCCAGCGCATCCGCATGGGCCTCGATCAGATCGCCGAACCGCTGGATGATCCGCCCGCGCTGTGTCGGGTGCATGCGCCCCCAGGGCCCTTCCTTGAACGCGCGATGCGCGGCGCGCACGGCGCGGTCCGCATCCTCGGCCGTTCCGCGCGGCACAAGCGCCCAAGGCTGCGCCGTGAAAGGATCGACGGTCTCGAAATAGTCCCCCGAGGCCGGGGCCACCCACTCCCCGTCGATATACATGGACAGTTTGGGCAGGGCTTCTGCGGACATGGTCATTCCTTTCGGGACGTCGAGAGGCCGTCGGAAGGCGAGTCTCTCTCATTGCGATGTTCCTTACATCGTAAAATGATATCATTTTATCATGTCAATGATCTTGTAGATATTTTGATATACTACCTTTTTATGCATGATTTTTGGGCAAAATCGGCCACAAAAGCAAGGAAATCGCGCTAATTTCTGAGAAATCTGCCGTTATGCCGCCCGACGCCATGTAGATCTGGACGAATCCAGATAGAAGATCTATTCAAAAGGTATATCATTATATGAAGAGTAACATGACCCAGACAGGCCACCCTCTTTACGAGCAGATCAAGAACGCGATCGACCGGCGGATCGAAGCCACGGAATGGCCCGCCGATTTCCAGGTGCCGACCGAGGCCGAGCTGGCAGAGGAATTCGGGGCCTCGCGGCTGACCGTGCGCCGCGCCCTGCGAGAGCTTCAGGCCGAAGGCGTGCTGATCCGGATTCAGGGGCGCGGCACCTTCGTGGTCGGGCCGCGCATGCAATGCGCGGTGTTCAACCTGCCCGACATGTCCGAAGAGATCGCGCAGACCGGCGGCGCCCATAGCTGCCGCGTGCTGCAGCTCAGCGTCCTGCCGCGCGACAGTACCCTGCGCCATATGCTTCAGGTCGGCGCCGAAGAGCCGATCTTTCATTCCCGGCTGCTGCATCTCGAAGACGGCACGCCGATCCAGCTCGAGGACCGCTTCGTCAACGCCGCCGAAGCGCCGCATTACATCGAGCAGGACTTCACCAAGATCACGCCGCAGGCCTATCTGATGCGCGAGACGACGGTGACCTCGGTCGACAACACGATCCGCGCCATCCGCGCCGACGACGAGGCGCGCCAGCTTTTGCAGATCGACGCCAGCCAGCCCTGCCTGCTGCTCGACCGCGCCACCTGGCGCGACGGGATTCCCGTGACCCGCAGCCGCTTTCTCTATCCCGGCGACCGCTACCGGCTGCGCAGCTCGCACGAGGCGCGCGTCAACCGCATCGTTACCCCGACCACGACCACGAAAGGCCGCTGACCTCCCATGAGAGATTTCGTCCGCAAACTGCAAGAGCGCGGCGACCTTCTGGTTGTCGACAAGGAAATCGACCCGGCGCACGAGTTGGCGGCGGTCACCCACCACGCGCAGAAGGCCTGGGCCAAGCCGGTGCTCTTCACCAATGTGAAGGGCACGAAATTCCCGGTCGTCACCAATGTCTACAGCACCCGCGAGCGTCTTGCCGAAGTGATCGGCATCGACGCACAGGATTTCTGCCGGCAATGGAGCAACCTGTCCTCGCTCGGCGCCAGCGCGCTGCGCGATCCGCTGGTGCCCGCCACCAATACTGGCATCGAATACGAGGAGGTGGCGCTCTCCGATCTGCCGCTGATCACCTATTCCGACCGCGACGGCGGCGCCTATTTCACCTCCGCCATGTTCATCGCCAAGGATCCCGAGACGGGCGTGGGCAACCTCTCCTACCACCGCTCGATGTATATCAGCGATACCGAGCTGCGCTGTCGCCTCGCGCCCCGCCACCACCTGACGATCTATCACGAAAAGGCCGAGAAGATGGGCAAGCCGCTGGAAGCGGCCATGCTGATCGGCACGCCGGCGCATGCGTTTCTCACCGCCGCCGCGCCCCTCCCCTACGATGTCGACGAGCTGGAAGTGGCGGCGCAACTGCGCGGCAAACCGATTGTCATGCGCAAATGCAACCATATCGACCTCGAGGTTCCCGCCGAGACCGAGGTGGTGATCGAGGGCCGTTTCCTGCCCAATGAACGCCGCCCCGAAGGTCCCTTCGGCGAGTTCATGGGCTATTACGTCCCCGTCGGGCCGAACGCGGTCTTCGAGGTGCTGGGCGTGACCGTGCGCAAGGACGCGATGTTCCACTCGATCCTCTGCGGCTCGCCCGAAGAGGTGCTGACGCTCGAACTGTCAGTCTCCGCCAGCATCTATCAACGGCTGAGCGCGGCGCTGCCCGGCATCGTCAACGTCACCTGCCAGCCCTTCGTCAACCACGCCATCGTGCAGATCGAGCCGCAATTCGAAGGCCACGCCCGGCAGGTCATGCTGGCCACCATCGGCGCCGAACCGATCTGGGCCAAGCAGATCACCGTCGTGGACACTGATGTCGACATCTACGACATGGACGATGTGCAATGGGCGATCCTCACCCGGTCGCGCCCCGACAAGGATGTGATGATCATCCCCGACACGCCGTCCTTCTACCGCGACGAGGCCAAAGACCACTGGGGCCGGATGCTGATCGACGCCACCAAGCCCTGGGGCCGCGAAGACGAGTTCCTGCGCAAGCGCCTGCGGATGGCGGACGAGGTCCGGCTGTCAGACTGGTTCGAGAGGGCATGATGGCGCCACGGCAAAGGCTGATCGTCGGCATCTCCGGCGCCTCCGGGGCCATCTATGGCATCCGCGCGCTGGAGCTGGCCCGCGCCGCCGGGGTCGAGACCCATCTCGTGGTCAGCCAGGCGGCGCTGCTGACGCTGCATCAGGAGCTGGGGCTGCAAAAGCCGGATCTGGCGGGGCTGGCCGATGTGCTGCATCCGGCTCAGGATGTGGGCGCCGCCATCGCCAGCGGCTCGTTCCGAACCGCGGGCATGCTGATCGCGCCCTGTTCGGTGCGCACCATGTCCGAGATCGCCACCGGCGTCACCGCGAGCCTGATGAGCCGCGCCGCCGATGTGGTGCTGAAGGAACGCCGCCGGCTGGTGCTGATGCTGCGCGAAACGCCGCTGCATCTCGGCCATTTGCGCAGCATGACCGCGCTGACCGAAGCCGGCGCGGTGATCATGCCGCCGGTGCCGGCCTTCTACGCCAAACCGGCGTCAATCGACGAGATGGTCAGCCATAGCTGCGCCCGCGCCCTCGATCTTTTCGGCCTCGAAACCGGCGCACTGCGGCGCTGGACCGGGCTGAAAGACGCGCTTGCGGAGCCCGCGCCATGACCATGACACCCCCGCGCCGCACGGTGCATGGCCAGACCGTGGGCATCATCGTGCTCGACACCGGGTTCGCCCGCCTGCCCGGCGACATCGCCCATGCCGATACCTGGCCCTTTCCCGTGCAGTTCCGCATCGTGCGCGGCGTGCGCCCGACCGATGTGATCGAGGGCGACCCGCGCGTGGCACTGTCCGCCTTCCGCGAGGCCATCGACGATCTGGTCGCGCTGGGAGCCGGCGCCATCACCACGAGCTGCGGCTTTCTCGCCGCCGTGCAGGACGAGTTGACGCACCATTCGCCGGTGCCGTTCTTTTCCTCGGCCCTGCTACAGATCCCGCTGGTCGCCCGAACCTTGCCCCATGGGCAGCGCGTCGGGCTGATCGTCTCGGATGCGGCGGCGTTGCAGGAGCGGCATTTCCGCAATGTCGGCGCCGAACCCGGCCTGCCGATGGGCGAGCTGCCCTTCGACGGACCGATCCGCGCGAATATGCGGGGCAACGCGCAAAGCGTCGATCCGGCGGCGCAGGAGCGCGACGCGCTCGAGACCGTCGAAACCCTGCTCGCGACGCATCCCGATATCGGCGCGCTGGTTCTGGAATGCGCCAACCTGCCGCCCTATTCGGCGGCCATCGCCCGGCGCTTCGGCAGGCCGGTCTACGACATCGTCACGCTGGTGCACTGGATGCGCGGCGCCATGGTGCCGCCGCGCTACCCCGCATGACCGCCGGCCACGATCTGGCGGTGATCGGCGGCGGGCTGATCGGCGCCGCCATCGCCTGGGGCGCGGCGCGCAGCGGCGCCGATGTGCTGCTGCTTGACGAGGGCGATATCGCGCTGCGCGCTGCGCGCGGCAATTTCGGCCTCGTCTGGTTGCAAGGCAAGGGGCTGGGCCATCCCGACTACATGCACTGGTCGATCCGCGCCGGGCGGCTCTGGCCCGAGCTCGCACGCCTGCTGACCGAAGAGACCGGCATCGACCCGGAATGGCGCGGCGGCGGCGGTCTGAACTTCTGTCTGTCGGAGGCCGATCTCGCCGCCCGCCGCGAGATGATCGCCCGCACCGCCGACGCGGGCGGCGAGATCGACATCCGCCTGCTCGACCGCGCGGAGCTGCGCGCGCTCGCTCCGGGGATCGGACCGGAGGTTCTGGGCGCCTCGCTGTCGGATCTGGACGGCGAGGCCAACCCGCTTTTGACCCTGCGCGCCTTCCATACCGGGGTGCAGCGGCAGGGCGGCACGCTGCGCAGCAACAGCAGGGTGCAGAGCCTGCACCCCATGGCCGGAGGCGGCTTTCGGATCGGCCTGGCCGACGGTGCCGAGCTGCCCGCGCAACGGCTCGTTCTGGCCGCCGGGCTCGGCTCGGAGACGCTGGCGGCGCAGCTTGGCCTGACCCTGCCGCTGCGGCCCGAGCGCGGCCAGATCGTCGTCACCGAACGGGTTGCGCCGTTCCTGCACCACCCCACCAACACGATCCGCCAGACCCGCGACGGCACCGTTCTTCTGGGCAGCTCGCATGAGGATGTGGGGTTTTCCACCGGCACCGATATCGCCACCATCGCGCGGCTCTGCAACACCGGCGCGCGGCTGTTCCCCGCCCTCGCCGAGGCGCGGCTGATGCGCGCCTGGGGCGCGGTGCGGATCCTGACCCCGGACGGGCTGCCGGTCTATGACGGGGCCCCCGACCACCCCGGCGCCTTTGTCGTGACCTGTCACAGCGGGGTGACCCTGGCCAGCGTGCACGCGCTCGATCTCGGCCCGGCGCTGGCCCGGGGTCGCCTCGGCCCCGCCCCGCAAACCATGAGGAGCAGCCGCTTTGCGCTTTCGCCGGATTGATCCCGCCCCCTCCCTTGCCCATCAGATCCACTTCGAGGGCACCCCGATCCCCTTTGCCGAGGGCGATACCGTGGCCGGCGCCTTGCTGGCGGCAGGGATCGGGACGTTTCGCACCACGCCCGTGACAGGAGCGCCTCGGGCGCCCTATTGCCTCATGGGCAGCTGTTTCGACTGCCTGATGCGCATCGACGGCGCCGAGAACCGCCGTGCCTGCATGACCCCCGCCAGCAACGGGATGCGGGTCGAACGCGCTCGGGGGCCACGCCCCGCCGGAGAGGAGCGCATGCCATGACCCTGCCCGCGACAGCCCAGTGGGACGCGATCGTCGTGGGCACCGGCCCCGCCGGGATCGGCGGCGCCACCGCGCTGGCCGAGGCCGGGCTGCGGGTGCTGGCGGTGGATGAGGCCCCCTCCCCCGGCGGCCAGATCTGGCGCGGCATCGAAACGGCGCCCCCTTCCCGCGCGGCGCTTCTGGGCCCCGAGTATCAGGCCGGGCACGACCCGGTCGCCCGCCTGCGGGCAAGCCCGGCAACCCTCTCCTTCGCAACCGCGCTCTGGCGGGCAGAACCAGACGGCACCGTCTGGCTGCGCGGCGCCCAGGGCATCTCCCGGCATCAGGGCCGCCACCTGCTTCTGGCCACCGGCGCGATGGAACGCCCCGCCCCCTGTCCCGGCTGGGACCACCCGGGCGTCACCACCGCCGGCGGGTTGCAGATCCTGCTCAAACGCGAGGGCCTGCTGCCCGAGGGGCCGCTGGTTCTGGCCGGGACCGGGCCGCTGCTATACCTCTATGCCGCGCAATGCGTTGCAGCGGGCAAGCACGACGTCACGCTCCTCGACAGCTGCGCCCCCTCGGCCGCACTTTCTGCGCTTGCCCATCTCCCCCGGGCGCTGACGGGGCACGGGCCCCGGTATCTGGCAAAGGGGCTGGGCCTGCTGCTGGCGCTGCGCCGCAAGGGAATCTCTCACCATCTCGGGGTTCGTGGCCTGCGGATCCTGTCCGGCACCGAAACGGCGCTGACCGTCCATTGCCGGATCGGCGGGCGGGACCGGCATTTCCCGGCGGCCCATGTCGGACTGCACGAGGGCGTGATCCCGGAAACCCACCTCTCCCGCGCCCTGGCCTGTGCGCATGTCTGGTCGCCCCGCGCACAGGCGTTTCTGCCGCAACGCGACCCGGGCCTGCGCAGCTCTCTGGCACGGGTCTTTGTCGCGGGCGATGCCGGGGGCATCGGCGGCGCGCAATCCGCGCTTTTCGAGGGCCAGCTCGCCGCCTGCGCCATCCTGCACAGCGACGGGCGAATCCCCGACGCGGAGGCACGCCGCCGCATGCAAGCCTTGCGGCGAGAGATCGCGAAACACGCGGCGCCCCGTCCGTTTCTGGACCGGTGGTATCGCCCCCGGGCCGAGGTTCTGCGGCCACCGGACGAAACGCTTGTCTGCCGCTGCGAGGAGGTCTCCGCCGGAGCCATCCGCGAGGCCCTGCGCAGCGGCGCCGCCGGGCCGAACCAGATCAAGGCGTTTCTGCGCAGCGGAATGGGCCCCTGCCAGGGCAGAACCTGTGGCCCGGTCCTGCATGCGCTGAGCGCGGAGCTGCTGGGGCGCGGGCCCGGGGAAACCCCGGTGCTCACCTGCCGCGACCCGCTGCGCCCCGTCAGCGTGGGCGAATTTGCGGCGCTGGACAGCTAATCCGTTGCATCTCCCCTCACGCGCGGGCCGCCAAGATCGCCTCGGTTGGACACCCTATGCCGCAGCCGCGCCGGTCCCGAACAGCCGGCCCACGCCGACCGTCTCGAGGCCGGACGGCCCGCGCAGCAGGAACAGCGCGTCGAGCCCCTGCCGGTGCGCCAGCGCCGCGCCCTCCTGCGCGCCCAGCACCATCAGCGCCGTGGCCCAGGCATCGGCGGCGGCGCAACTGCGCGCCACCACCGTGACCGACGCCGGAGAGCCGTCGAGCGGCGCGCCCCGGCGCGGGTCCATCGTATGCGACAGGTGCCGCCCGCCCACCGCGATGCGGTGCCGGTAATCGCCCGAGGTCGCCACGGCGGCCTCCTCGAGCGCCAGAATGGATTGCGGCGCGCGCCGCTCCGGGTCCGGTGCCTCGACGGCAATGCTCCAGGGCTGCCCGTCCGGGCGCTGTCCCAGCGCGCGCATCTCGCCGTCGATCCCCACGAGCCCGCGTTCGATGCCCTGGCTGCGCAGCACCCCGGCCAGCCGGTCCACGCCATAGCCCTTGGCAATGCCGTTCAGATCCAGCGCCAGCGGCGCAGTCTTGCGCGCGCGGCCCCCTGCGGGATCGAGCGCCAGCGCCTCATGCGCCGGGATCCGCGCGGCCTGCAAGGCGGCGCGGATGCGGCTGGGATCGGCCTCCTGCGGGCCGAAGCCCCAGGCCGTGACCGCATCGCCCATGCCGATCTCGAACGCCCCGCCCGAGGCCGCGCCGATCTCGAGCCCCAGTTGCAGCACCTGCATAAGCGGCGCGGGCAGCGCCACCCACTCGCCCACCGGCGCCGCGTTCAGCCGCATCAGATCGCTGTCCGGGCGCCAGGTCGACATCTGCCGGTCGACCGTGTCCACGGCGGCCTGCAACGCCGCCTTTACCGGGGCGATGTCCAGGGTCTCGGGCGCAAAGACCAGCGCCGTCCAGCGCGTGCCCATGGTGGCGCCGTTCAGCGCGTGGCGGATCTCAGTACACGTCTTCGGCATAACGGCCCTCGGCTTTCAGCATCGCGGGGGTCAGCCCCGCAGGTTTCAACATCTCGGTCATCGCGGCGCAGACCCCGGCGGCCATCTCGCGCCCGCCGCAGACCATCACCCGCGCACCATTGCGGATCAGCCGGGCGATCTCGGGCGCCTCGTTCCGCAGCGCGTCCTGCACATAGGCGGGCTGCGCCGCGCGCGAGACAGCGGGAACCAGCCGCGTCAGCCGTCCGTCCTGCTGCCAGCCGGCAAACTCCGCATCATAGAGGAAATCGCTTTCCGGGTGGCGCATGCCGAAGAACAGATAGACGGGCCGCTGCCGCGCATTGCCCCGCACAAAGCCCGCGAGCGGCCCCACGCCGGTGCCCGCGCCGATCAGGATCAGCGGCGCGGCGCTGCGGTCGGGACGGAAATCGGGATTGCGGCGCAGGAAGGCGGGAACGCTATCGCCCGGCTCCAGCGCCATGAGCTGGTTGGAGCAGAGCCCGCCGGGGTGTTTCTTCACCGCGATCTCGACAAACCCGTCGCGGCGGCTGGAGGCCAGCGAATAGAACCGCGCCACATCCGAGCCCTCGGGCAGCACGCCCAGCAGGTCGCCCGGTGCGAAGCGGGCAAAGCCGCGCCCGGTGAGCCGGCACCACAGCGACACGCGCGGCAGGGCAAAGCGCAGGATCGCGGTCGGGGCCTGCACCTCGGCGCCGTAGTCGCGGCGCGAGATCAGCGTGAGCGGCAGGCTGGCGGGCTGTACCGGGCAATGCGCAAGCTCCAGCTCGATCCCCAGCGCGGTGCCCAGGGCGCGGCCCCAACGGGCGAAATCCTGAGGCGACTGCCGGTCGACGCTGTCGAAGCGGATCAGCCTGTCCCACCCCTGCGCCTCTGCCGCTGCCGCGACCTCTTCGGCATAGCCGCAATAGGCCGGGAAGCTGCGGTCGCCGAAACCCAGCACCGCCATCGGCACGCCGGGCAGCGGGGCCAGCTTTGCCAGCCGGTCGAGGAAGCCTTTGGCCGAGCTGGGCGCGGCCCCGTCGCCATAGGTTGCGGCCAGCACCAGAATGCGGTCGGCATGGGCGTAGCGCTGCGGCGCAAATCCCGACATCGGCGCCACATGCACGGCTTGTCCCGCCTCGGTCAGCGCCTTGTGCAGTGTGGCGGCAAAGCCCCAGGTGGTGCCGCCTTCGGAGCCCACCAGAACGACGGTCTGCGCGCGGCTCGCCGGGGCGTTGCCGCGCAGGCGCGGCCGCCCGGCACGGCCCGCGATCCAGAGAACGGCACCGGTCACCCCCATCGCGGGCACCCCAAGAGACATCAGCCCGAGCACCAGCCCGAGCAGCGCCGCACCCTGTCCGGTATGCAGCATATAGATGGTTTCCGAGACCCGCTCCCAGCCGCCCAGATCGGCCCAGGCCAGCAGCGCGCCGGTGCCCTGATCGAGATAGCCGGAGCCCTGCTCGGTCTTGAGGGTAAAGACGTCGGTGGCATCTCCGGGATAAGGGAAGGTCAGGTCGCGCAAGGCCGTCACCGGGGTATCGGCAAGCAATGCAAGATCGTTCAGCGCCACGCCGGTCTCGCCGCTCACGGCCGCCGGGAAGACGGGCGTGCTGTCGCCCTCGGGCAGCAGACCGAAGGTCGAGGCGGTCATCCACAAGGCGGTGGTGGAGGAGAGCAGAAGGCCCAGAACCGCGATCCGCGCGATCTCCACATGGATCCGGCCCGCGAGCGGCCCGCGCAACGGCGCGAACCACGCCCGCCAGCCGCCGGTGCGCCGCGCCACCAGCACCACGCCGGAAACCGACAGGATCAGCATCGCCGCCGCTCCGGCGGCCATGGCGAGGCGCCCGCCATCGCCAAGGAACAGCGAGCGGTGCAGATTGGTCAGCCAGCGCTGCGACTGGTTGGGATCGGCAGAACCCACGCCCTGCCCGGTTGCCGGGTCGATCACCGCCGCGCCGGGCTGGCCACCCTCGAACCAATAGGCGGTGATCCGGCCCGAGGGGGCGCGGCGGATCTGCTCGACACCGGGATAGGCGGCCTGAATGCGCGTCGCCAGATCGGCAACGCTTTGTTCGGCCCCGGCCTGCGGGGCCGAAAGCCGTTCGGTGGCGGGATAAAGCGACAGCGCCGCGCCGCTCAGCGCCAGCACCGTGAGGAGGAGGGCGGCCAGAAGGCCCGGCCAGCGATGAGCAACGCGCAGCATGGGAAGTCCTATCCCTTAGAAGTCATAGGTGAAATCGGCGATATAACGGCGCCCGCGCGTGGCGGTTCCGGCGCCGTCGGCGGTCAGCGGTACGGCGATCTCGTTGGGGCTGTCGCGCATGTCCTCGACGGCGGCGTCGATATGCAGCGTATAGCCCGCATCGAACAGCGCATCGGCCAGGTCCAGCGTGATCTCGAGGCTGCGCCCGGCGCCGACACTGGCGCCAGTGATGCCGTTGATCTCGGCGGTGTTGCCGCCGGTGGCACGATACCAGTCCGACATATGCTCGTAATATTTCGACTTGCCGCCGGCCATCCACAGGCTGCCGACATAGGCGCCCGAGGCGTCGGTGACGTAATAGGCCAGATAGGCGCCGTCGCCGCCATAGGCGTTCATATTGGTGGTCAGGGTGACCTGCCGGGCGCTGGCAAGCCCCGGCGCGGTCAAGGCGGTGGTCAGTGCAAGCGTGGCGAGAAGCGATTTCATTCTGTCCGTCCTTTCGGAAATGGGGCGCGCGATCCGGGCAACC
>NZ_JAMDHK010000008.1:78273-120915 GCF_024721115.1 Salipiger pentaromativorans
GGGGGCCGGGTTCATCTGGTCGCCGCGCCGGCCGTAATCGTCATCGTCGTCGTCATCATCGTCGTCGTCGTAATCATCATCGTCATCATCGTGCTCCCCGCGATACTTGCGGGCGTATTTGCCGTGATCGTCGTCATCGTCATCGACGAACCACAGCCGCATCGGGCTGCGCTCGGGCTTGAACTCGGCCGAGAACACGGTGTCTCCGGTCCGGTCGTCTTGCATCGCGCTCCAGGCGGGCAGACCGATGGCAAGCCCCAGCGCGGTGGAGGCGGTCAGCAGGGCGAGGGTCTTTTTCATGGGGATCTCCTTGTCATCCGATGCCCCAGATCTGGACCCCGAGGCTGAGGCTTTCCTGACAGGCAGCAAGTTTGTGCTTCAGCTTGACGTCAGGAAGCGGCACGGCCCCGCAGCACATGAAAAAGCCCCGCCATCCGGCGGGGCTGGGGCAGCGCGCGGGGCAAGGCTCAATCGTCGCTGCGATGCGTTCGGTCGCGCTCGTAAAGCGGGTGGTCGTCGTCTTCGTATTCGACCTCGAGCACCGCCAGCGTGGCCGGATGTACCTTCACCTCGATCCGGCGTCCTTCGGCATCCTGGCCGCGAATCTCGTAGCAGCCGTCGTCGATCTTGATGCGACGCACCGTCCAGCCGTTTTCCTCGGCCAGCTTTGCGACCTCTGCGCGCGGCTGCCAGTCCGCCATGGGCACATAACAATCGTCATCATCGGCCAGCGCGGTGCCCGCCATCAGCGTGGTTGCGGCAAAAGCCAGAATTGCCAGCGTTTTCGTCATGGGCCAAACTCCGTCCTGCGGGGATCTCTGACCACCCTATGCGGCACGAAGCTGACGGTATCCTGAAGACGGCCCGCCGTCCGCGTCAGCCTTGTGTCAGGCGGCGGCGGAATAAGGAGCGCAGGACATGACACAGACGCCGGGGGACAGATGCGCATTCTGCTGATCGAGGACGACACCGTTCTGGGCGCCGCCGTGCGCGACCAGATCGCCAGCGACGGCCAGTCGGTGGACTGGGTGACGCGGCTCGACGCCGCCGGCGACGCGCTGCGCGGCGCGGGGTACGACCTGATCCTGCTCGACCTGATGCTGCCCGACGGGCGCGGCATTCCCTTTCTGAAAGCGCTGCGCACAAAGGGCGATGTCACCCCGGTGATCATCCTCACCGCGCTCGACCAGATCTCCGACCGGATCGAGGGGCTGAACGCCGGGGCTGACGATTATCTGGTCAAACCCTTCGATCTGGCCGAGCTGTCGGCGCGCATCGGCTCGGTGGCGCGGCGCTATGCCGGCAACCCCAACCCGCTCATCAGCCACGGCGCGCTCGAGGTCGATCTGGCGGCACGCTCGGTGCTGCGCGACGGTCGGCCGGTGGCGCTCACCGCGCGGGAATGGGCGCTGTTCGAGGCGTTCCTGCAACGGCCCGGGCAACTGCTCTCCAAGGCGCAGCTCGAGGACAAGCTCTATGCCTTCGGTGCCGAGGTCGAAAGCAACACCATCGAGGTGCATGTCAGCCGGCTGCGCAAAAAGCTGGGCGCCGGGGTGATCGAGACAGAGCGCGGGCTGGGCTACCGGCTGGGCGCGGGATGAGGGCGCCGCGCAGTCTTCAGGCGCGGCTGGCGCTTGGCATCGGCCTGCTGCTCACGCTGTTCTGGATCGCGGCGGCCTCGGTCACGGCGCTGGCGCTGCGCAGCGAGATCGGCGAGGTGTTCGATTCCACGCTGGAGGAAACCGCGCAGCGGCTGCTGCCGCTGGCGGTCTCCGAGATCGTCGCGCGCGAGGACGAGGGCGTGACCCAGCGCCTGGGCGCGATCCGGACGCATGAGGAGTTCTTCACCTATCTCGTCCGTGACGATCAGGGCCGGATCCTGCTGCAATCGCATACCGCCGACCCGGCGGTTTTTCCCGACTATGACGGGACGGGCTTTCGCCAGACCGCAAGTCACCGATTCTACAATGCCGATGCGCTGCAAGGCACGATCCGCATCACCGTGGCCGAACCGCTGGATCACCGGGCAGACGTGGCCTGGGATCTGATGATGGGGCTGGGGCTGCCGCTGCTGATTGCCATTCCCGCGGCGCTGCTTGCGGTCGCGGTGGCCGTGCGCGCCAGCCTCGGTCCGCTGCGGCGGTTCCGCGACACGCTGGCCTCGCGCGGGGCGCGCGATCTTTCGCCGGTGCCCGCGCCGGGGCTGCCGGCCGAGATCGCGCCGGTGGCCGAAACCCTGAACGAGCTGCTGATGCGCCTGAAGGCGGCCTTCGAGGCCGAACGCAGCTTTGCCTCGAACGCGGCGCATGAGCTGCGCACGCCGCTGGCGGGTGCCATCGCGCAGGCGCAGCGGCTGAAGGCGGAAACGGCCGATCCCGAGGCCCGCACCCGCGCCGGTGACATCGAGGCGACGCTGAAGCGACTGACCCGTGTCTCGGAACGGCTGATGCAGATGGCCCGCGCCGAGGGCGGCCGGCTGCGCGGCGACAGCGCGACGGATCTGCGCCCGCTTCTCGAGATCATCGTGCAGGATCTGGCCCGGCAGGCGCCCGAGGGGGCGCTGGCCCTGGACCTGCCGGAACGGCCGGTCCTCTCCGACCTCGACCCCGACGCGCTCGCCATCGTTCTGCGCAACCTCACCGACAATGCCCTGCGCCACGGGAGCCCCGGCACGCCGGTACGCATCGCGCTCGATGCCGCAGGCCGCCTGAGCGTCACCAACGACTCGCCGCTTGTGCCGCCCACCGTGCTCGCCCGTCTGACCCACCGCTTCGAGCGCGGCGCGGCGCATGCCGAAGGCAGCGGGCTGGGGCTCGCCATCGTGACGACCATCGCCGAGCGAACCGGGGGCAAGCTCGACCTTTGCTCGCCGGTGCCGGGCAGGCAAGACGGCTTCTGCGCCGGGCTGCAACTGCCAGTGGCGCCCGGGCCGGGCGCCGCGAAGGACGATGCGGTCTAGCCGGCGGCCCTGTTTGCGGAAAGCTCGCGGGCCAGCCAGTCGAGATACTCCGCGATGGCGGTTTCATCGCGTCTGCAATAGGACCATTTCAGGTGCCGCTGTACCGTGATGAAACCGGCCTGCCGCAGAATATCCAGATGCCGGCTCACCGTGGGCTGAGAGACCCCCAACGCCTCCGCGATCAACGTCATACACACACCGAAATCCGCCGGATCGGCAGACCATTGGTCGGCAAAATGCTTTTCCGGCTCTGCCAGCAGCTTGAGAACCTTCAGCCGCGGCGCGCTTGCCATCGCCTTGATTTGTGTTGATCGGTCCATGGTTCGATCATATCGTTGATTAGCTAAATGACAATATGGATTCGACATCATGCTGGAGCTGCCAAACACCTCGATCATCGACGGCAACGCGATCCGCTGGGGCAGGATCGGCAGCGGGCCGCCGCTTGTCGCGATCCACGGCACCCCTTTCTCCTCCCAGGTCTGGCGCAGGATCGTGCCGGAATTCGCCGACCGGCGAACGGTCTATTACTTCGATCTTGTCGGCTACGGCCTGTCCGAGATGCGCGAGGGGCAGGATGTGTCTCTTGCCGTGCAGAACACCGTTCTTGCCGCGTTGTTCGCGGAATGGGACCTCGAACGCCCCGACGTGCTGGCCCATGATTTCGGCGGAGCGACAGCGCTGCGGGCTTATTATCTCAACGGTCTTCGCTATGGTTCTCTGACGATCTTCGACGCGGTGGCCCTTGCGCCCTGGGGGTCGCCCTTCGTCCGCCATGTGCGCGAACATCAGGCGGCCTTTGCCGGGATGCCGGCATATATGCATGAGGCGCTGTTGCACGCCTATCTGCAAACGGCAGCTCACAAGCCGCTGTCGGATGACGTGCTCGAGATCTATGCCGCGCCCTGGACCGGGCCGGTCGGTCAGGCCGCGTTTTACCGGCAGATCGCCCAGATGGATCAGCGCTTTACCGACGAGATCGAGGGGCGCTACGCGCGGATGGACTGCCCCGTCACCGTTCTCTGGGGATTGAAGGACGACTGGATTCCCTATGCGAAAGGCGAGACGCTTGCCGCGCTGATCTCGGATCGCCCCGTTGTTCCGGTTGCCGATGCCGGACATCTGGTTCAGGAGGACCGCCCCGAAGCTCTGGTCGCAGCCGTTCTGAAAAGCCTTGCCGGCTGAGCCGTCGCGCCCCTGGGCCCGGGCTGCGGCAGAGGCCAACATCCTGCCGGAAGCCCGGTCGGCCCGCGCGTCGGCAGGGCGGAAAAAACCCGATGCGGCCCGACGGAATCCCCCAGCCCGCGCGTTTAGTGGGAAACGTCACACTGCAAGACCCCTTCTCGTGTGAAGCCATCGCCACACGAGCCCATAGGGCAATCGGGAAAGGAAAAGACCATGGCGCGCACAAATCTACGATTGTTTTGGGGATTCTGGATCGGGGCCGCCGCGCTCTGGCTGGTTCTGAACCTCGATCTCTTCTCCGCCACAAGCGTCTTCGCCCTGCGGGAATTCATGATGCAATGGTCCGGCACCCTGGCCATCGCGGCGATGAGCGTGGCGATGATCCTGTCGCTGCGCCCGCGCTGGCCCGAGGGGCGGCTGGACGGGCTCGACAAGATGTATCGTCTGCACAAATGGCTTGGCATCGGCGCGCTGGGGCTGGCGGTGTTCCACTGGCTCTGGTCCGAAGCGCCGAAATGGGCAATCGGCGCCGGGCTGCTGCCGCGTCCCGAACGCGGCCCGCGCCCCGAGATCACCGATCCGGTGCAATCCTATCTCATGTCCTTCCGCGGCACTGCCGAGAGCCTGGGCGAACTGGCCTTCTATGCCTCGGTCCTCCTCCTTGTCATTGCGCTGGTCAAGCTCGTCCCCTACCGCATCTTCCGCTACACCCACCGCATTCTGCCGTTGGCCTATCTGGCACTGGTGTTTCACTCGGTCATCCTGCTCGACTACGACATGTGGCTCACCCCGCTCGGCCCGGTTCTGGCGCTGCTGATGCTGGCGGGCAGCTATGCCGCCGTCGTCTCGCTGCTGGGCATGATCGGGCGTCGTCGGCGCGTCGCGGGCGAGATCACCGCCCTGCGCAGCTATCCCGGCGTCCGCTCGCTGGAAACCGAGATCAGGCTGGGCGACGGCTGGCCGGGACACGAGGCAGGACAATTCGCCTTTGTCACCTCGAACAAGATCGAGGGCGCGCATCCCTATACCATCGCCTCGGCCTGGAAGCCCGAGGATCCGACAATCGCCTTCGTGACCAAGGAACTGGGCGATCACACCTCGACCCTCGCCGAGAAGCTGAAAGTGGGCCAGCAGGTGACGGTCGAGGGCCCTTATGGCCGCTTCACCTTCGACGACGGGCGGCCGCGCCAGATCTGGATCGGCGCGGGCATCGGGATCACCCCGTTCCTCGCACGGCTGAAAGAGATGGCGCGCAGCGCGCCCGACACGCAGCGCCCCGAGATCGACCTCTTCCATTCGACGCGCGAAGTGGACGACGCTGCGCTCGAACGGATCGCGGCGGATGCCCAGGCCGCGAATGTCCGCCTGCATGTGCTCATCGACGAACGCGACGGGTTCCTCGGCGGCGAACGCATCCGCGAGCTGGTGCCCGGGTGGCGCGACGCCAGCCTGTGGTTCTGCGGGCCGAGCGGCTTCGGCAAGAGCCTGCGCGCCGATTTCGCCGCGCAGGGGCTGGATGTCGAAGAGCGCTTCCATCAGGAACTCTTCGAGATGAGATAAAAGAAGGCCCGGCCACCATCGCGGTGGCCGGGCCGTGTTCCTGCCGATACGCCGGGCGCGGCGTCAGTCTTCGGGGAAGATCCCCGGTGAGGTCGGGGCGCCATCGTCATACTGCGACAGGTACTCGACGATCATCTTCTGGTTCACCGCAAAGCCCTTGTACTCCGCCAGATCCGGGTCGATGTCGCGCAGCACCCGGTGCAGGCGGCGGCCCCATTTCGGCTGGGTCGCGATGTCTTCGAGATTGCACAGGTAGCAGCGGATCGGGAAGGCCAGCGCGTTGGAGCGCGGCAGCCGCCAGAAGGTTTGCAGCTCGACCCGCAGGAACTGTTTCGCGCCGACGTTCTCGGGCGTGATGGTGCGCTTTTCCGGGCCCCATTTGTGGTAGTTCTCGGGGCTGGTGTCGAGGCGCGGGTTCACCGTCATCGTCCAGTTGAGGCGGCGGTAGGATTGCTCCTGCGTGACCGCCAGCAGGAATTTCAGCGCCTTGTCGAAAACGCCCATCTTGCGCGCCTTGGGCACCGGGGCGTGCCATTCGAAGAAGTTCATGCCGACATCGAAATCGAGCGACCAGTCGGCCTGCGAGGTCACCATGCCCGCGTCGAGCCAGAGATTGCCCTCGCGCTCGTGCAGCAGCGCGAAATCGCCCTGTGCCTGACGGGTGATGTATTCCATCGGCCCGCAGGGCAACGTGGTGGGGTCGAGGAAGGTGAACTTCTTGTCGATGCCCAGCGGCTTGTTGATCCAGTGCCAGGCGTTGCCGTCGCGGGTCAGTTTGAAGAGCTCGGGATAGTCCCGCGCCTTCGACACCATGATCAGTTCCAGCAGATCCCAGCCCGCCAGTTCCATATGCGGCAGCGACTGGCAGCGCATCGGATCTTCGGCCAGCGTGATCTCGCGGTCCTTCATCTCGGCGACGTAATGCTCGTCCACGTCGAAGGCGAATTCGAAGGGGCTGCCCTTGGGCCCGCCGGGATGCTGTTCGATATTGACCGAATAGGCATAGCTGTCACGGTCGAAGGGGAAGGGAAAGCGGCGGACCGCGGCGGGTGAGTTGCGGAAGGTATAGTCGCCGCGAAAGGTCTCTTCGTTGAATTGCATGGTCATGGGTCTGCTCCTCAGAGGTCCAGTTCCAGCCGCGCGCCCTTGAAGCGCGACATGCAGGGCATGATGGTTTTCTGCTCGGCGCGCTCGGCCTCGCTCAGCCAGTGATCGTTGTGCAGGATGCGCCCATCGCAGGCGGTGACATGGGTCTGGCAACGGCCACAGGCGCCGCCCCGGCAGGAATAGTCGATCTCGACCTTCGCCGCCTCGAGCGCTTCGAGAAGGCTCTGGTCGGCTTTCACGGTCACGGTCTTGCCCGAGGATTTCACCACCACCTCGAAGGGCTCGCCCGGCGGCGGCGCGGTGAAGGCTTCGGAATGCACGGCGGTCCTGGGCCAGCCCAGCCGCGACGCCTGATCCGCCACCGCCTTGATCAGCCCGTCCGGCCCGCAGGTATAGACATGCGTGCCCAGCGGCTGGCCGTCGAGGATGGCGCCCAGATCCATGCGCGCGCCTTCTTCGGAGATGTGGATATGGATATGCGCCGCTTCCGGCAGCAGCTTCAGCCCCGCCGCCTCCTCGCGCGAGCGCGCGGCGTAATGCAGCTCATAGGGTTTCTGCTCCATGCCGAGCTGCCGCAGCTGCGACAGGAAGGGGGTGATGCCGATGCCGCCCGCGAGCAGCACATGTTTCCGCGCCCGCAGGTCGAGCTGGAACAGGTTCGCGGGCGAGGACACGGTGATCTCGTCGCCTTCGCGCACCTGCGTGTGCATGAAACGCGAGCCGCCCCGGCCGCGATCCTCGCGCCGCACCGCGATCTCGTAGCCCGACCCGTCATAGGGATCGGAAATCAGCGAATAGGAGTTGCGCCGGATCGTCTCGCCCTCGGGCATCTCGACGGTGATATGGGCGCCGCCCGAAAACACCGGCAGAGCGCCGCCCTTCGGATCCTCGAAACGGAAGCGTTTGACCAGCGGCGACAGGGTCTCGATCTCGGTGACCTTGAGTGCAAGTTTTCTCATGCCCGGATCTCCACGGTCTCGGGCACCTCGCCCGGCGTTTCGGCATCGACGCAGACGCCCTGGAACACCCCCAGACGGCGCGAGAAATGATCCCGCACGAACAGCGTCAGCCCGCAATGGGAACAGGTGAAGGGATCGGTCGTCACATCTTCGGTGATGCCCTTGCAATGCACGCATTGCATGCGCCGCGCGATGGAGCCGCGATGCTCCATCTGGATCGCCTCCAGCGGCAGCCCGGCGCCGGTGGCCAGCGCGCTGACATGGCCCATCAGCCCTTCGGACCCCGCCAGATAAAGCGCCGTGCCCATGCGCGCCTCGGAGAGCAGACGGTGGATGAGCGGCGTCGCGGCGGCGAGATCCGGCGCGCCATGCAGCCCCCTGGGGTTCAGCGTCTCGATGCGCCCGAAGGTCTCGGCGGCGGCGCCGACCAGCAGCACATGGGCGTGGTCCATCACCGAGGCATCGGAGCTGGCGAGATCGCAAAGTGCCTCGGCGCCGGCATCGTCGGCGACCATGATCCCGTGCGCGGCCCCTTGCGAGACCAGCCCGGCATAGGTCGGGCGCGAGTCGATCGACGGAGAGAATTCTGTATTGGGCATGGGTTTACCTGGGCTTCCTGTTGGCTCTCAGTAGGCGGGGGCCGGTCTGCCCCCGCCTCGCAAGGTTTCGGTGTGAGGAGATCGGGCCGCTTACCCCTTGGCGGTGCGGCGCTTCTTGTCCACGTCATAGAAGGGCATGGACTGCGCCACGGCGGGCACCTCCTTGTCCTCGAACTGAACGGTGAGTGCGGTGCCATCCACGGCGCAATCCACCGGCATCCGGGCGATGCCGACATTGTGGCCGTTCAGCTCGGAATACATGCCGATGGTGACCACACCGACCGGCGTGCCGTCCTTCAGCAGCGGCGCGCCCTCGGGGGCGGGCTCGGTGCCCTCCAGCTTCACGCCGTAGATCTTGAAGCGCTCCTTGCCCTTCAGGCGGTAATGCTCCTCGGCGCCGCGGAACCCGGTCTTGCCCGGCGAGACGGTGAAATCGAGCCCCAGCTCCCACAGCGTGTCGCCGTTGGCCTCGTCCTCGAACGGGTACATCTCGGAATTGTCATAAGGGAAGAACAGCAGATAGCTTTCCGCCCGCAGCCAGTCGAGCGTGGTGAAGCGGGTCGGGATGATGCCCATTCCGGCACCCTCGGCGACGATGGTGTCCCAGATCTCCACCGCGTCCTGACGGCGGCAGAAGATCTCGTAGCCGCGCTCGCCGGTGTAGCCGGTGCGCGAGATCATCACCGGCTTGCCGAACAGCGTGGTCTGGATATGGCTGAAATAGACCACGTCGCGGATGCCCGGCACGTGCTTTTCCAGATAATCCACCGCCAGCGGCCCCTGCAGCGAGATGTCGTGCAGGTCGTCGTCGAAGGTCATCACGACATTGCGGCCCGCCGCATACATCGCAAGCTGCTCATGCCCCGCGCCGGAGCCATGCACCACCATGAAGCTGTGCGGCCCCATGCGGTAGATCACGCAGTCGTCGACGAATTTGCCCGCGTCGTTCAGCATGGTCGCATAGGTCGAGCGGCCGGGCTTGAGTTTCTCGATATTGCGGGTCGTGGCCTTGTCGATCACGTATTGCGCGTGCGGCCCGCTGAGGTGAACCTTCTTCAGACCGGAGACATCCATCACGCCCGCCTTGGTGCGGATGGCCTCGTATTCCTCTTTCTGGTCCTTGTCATAGGTCCAGGCGGTGCCCATGCCGCTCCAGTCTTCGAGATTGGAGCCCATGGCGCGGTGCCGGTCCGCCAGTGCGGAAAATCTCCACGATGCGATCATGCCGTTTGTCCTTCCGGTCGGTCGTGTTCGTTGCAATGGGAACCCGGCGGCCCTTGCGCCGCCGGGTCATGGCCTTGTCGGCTTATTTTTTCCGGGTCGCCTTGTAGGCGTGTTCCTCGTGGCGCCAGCCAAAGACGATGGCGACGACGATCATCAGCAGGCAGAGCGCCAGCCAGAGCCCTTCGACGGTGCCGTAGCCCGCGTAGATGGCGCCGGTGATCCCGTCCCAGGAGGTTGCTTCAAAAGGGGCTTCCATGGATCTGTCCTTTCCTTGTCAGGATCATTCTGCGGGGCTGACCGAGGCGTGCAGCCCCTCGGGATAGGCGTTCGCGGGCACCTTGACCTTGTCGAGACCCATGATTTCCGCCTCTGCGGGCACCCGCAGCTGGCCGGTCACTTTCAGCAGGAACGACACGAGGTAACCGGGGACAAAACCCATCAGGCCCATGACAAGCGCGCCGACAAGCTGGCCGGTGAAGGAGATCGTGACCACGTCCTCGCCGAACAGCGCCGGATAGCCCTGTGCCGCGATGCCGACCGAGATGACGCCCCAGAGGCCTAGGAAACCGTGCACCGCAAAGGCCCCCACCGCGTCGTCGATGCCGCGCTTCTCGATGAAGCTGGCGACGAAGGGCATGGCACAGGCGCCCATGAAGCCGATCACGAAGGCCATCGGCGGATACCAGACATCAAGACCGGCGGCGCAGGAGATGATGCCGCCAAGCGCGCCGGACATCATCCAGAACGGATCGCGGGTGATCATCCAGGCCCCGATGATGCCACCGGCAAAGCCCATCAGCGTGTTGAAGGTCATGCCCGACAGGGTCATCGGCGTGCCGTAGATCGTCGCCTCGATGGCGTTGCCCCAGGACCAGGATTCACCCGGCACGATGACGCAGCCCATGAGGAAGCCCCAGAAGCCCGCGATGATCAGCATCAGACCGATCAGCGTCAGCGGCATGGAATGCCCGGCAATGTGGTTGGCGCTGCCATCGGCGTTGAACTTGCCGATGCGCGGCCCGAGGTTGATCAGCACGCCCAGCGTGAAGAAACCCGCGATCATGTGCACGACACCCGCGGCGCCGAAATCGTGATAGCCGAACTTGGTGACCAGCCAGCCGTCCGCGTGCCAGCCCCAGGCGGCAGCGAGGATCCACAGGAAGGCGCCCAGCACGATGGCCAGCACCACAAAGCCGGTGAGCTTGATCCGCTCGATCACGCCGCCCGACAGGATCGACGCGGTGGTCGCGGCAAAAAGCACGAAGGCCCCCCAGAACACGCCCGAGGCGCGGTCGTCGAGGTTCGGCCCCATGTATTCCTTCCAGGGCAGCGCCACGTCATTGGCGTAGGCGAGGCCGGAGATGCCCATGGCGCCTTCGCTCATCGAAAGACCCGTGGGGAAGGCCCAGTAGATCCACCAGCCGACGAAGTAGAAGAAGGGCACGATCATCGCGAAGGCGAGGATGTTCTTGATGCCCGAGGCCAGCGCGTTCTTGGAGCGCGACGCGCCCATCTCATAGGCAAGGAACCCGACATGGATCAGCACCATGAGAAGGATCGTCAGATAATAGAAAGTCTCGGAAAGCGTGCCGTTCGTCGCTGCGGCGTTTGCCTTCAGCTCCGCCACCGTGGCCGCCAAGGATGCCAGATCTTGTTCCAAGCCGTTCTCCCTGTTGTGAGGTTGACTCTCAACCCAGCCGCCATGGTTTGCTTCGTTTGGTTTGAACCAATTACGGCAACTGGATCATTCAGTGGCAACAGCTCATCGCAAATGCTCACCCTTGGTCAAACTTTTTTCCTCTCAAGAATTTTCTTGACGCTTAATTCCTGAACAAAATGCCCATGATTCCGATTGGGAGATGAAATTCTATGCGCCAGGAGAAGACAGACAGGCGTCGCAACGCCTGTGTCTTATGGGTTGGAGCGAGGTGCAGGGGTGATTCAGAAAAAGGATTCGCTGGCGGCGACGGACCGGAAGGTCAGCCGCAGAACACCCTCAGGTTGCGAAAAATTGGTTGGGCCAATTAGTCTTCCTGAAGCAGAATCCGCTGATCCTCGATCAGCGACAGCTTCATGAACTCGCTGGCCTCTTCAATGTCGCGCGCGGCGATGGCGTTGAAGAGCCCGTTATAGCCGCGCTGATAGATGGCGATGCGCGCGGGTGTCAGATGACGGCGGTACATGGCCGTGCGGAAAGACTGCCGCCGCGCGTCCAGCACGAGATTGTAACAGGCCAGCAGCAGCGGATTGCCTGTGCCCTCGGCGATCAGCCGGTGGAATTCCTCCTCCAGCCGCACAAAGGCGGTGGCATCGGCCTGCACCGCCTCCATCTTGGACAGCACCACCGAAAGTGCCTCGATCTGCCTCGGCGTCATGTTGATCACCGCCAGCCGCATCATCTCGGGCTCCAGAATGCCGCGCATCACCTGAAGCTGAAGCGGCCCGACATCGGCGGCCACCGGCGAGGTGGCACTGCTTTCGCCATCGGGATCGTAGGTCACGAAGGAGCCCGACCCGGCGCGGCGGCGGATCATGCCGCGCGCCTCCAACTGGTCTAGCGCCTCGCGCACGGTGTTGCGGGCAACGCCCAGATCCTGCGCTAGCTGGCGCTCCGAGGGCAGCCGTTCCTCGCTGGCATATTCCTGCGTGACGATCCGCGTCGAGAGCGTTTCGATCACATATTTGACGGTGGCGCCCGGAAGATAGGCGCCGGAGGACGGCAGGGAGGAATTGGCCAAGGCATGGTCCTTTGGAAACTATGCCAGTTAGACCAATTTCCGCGCTCTGGTCCAGTGCCCGAGCCCGGATGCAAAAAGAGGCGCGGGGGCGCGCCTCTTTTCCGAAGGTCTCGCGGGGTTGCGGACAAGGCCCGGACTGGCTGCCCTGGGCTCCGCCCGTTCGGCGCTGAGAAACCTCCACTGGAGGTTTCTCCGGGCAAAGCCCGGACCGGCTGCCCCGGCGCTCCGCGCGTGATCGCCTCAAACCCTCCCCCGGAGGGTTTGCCGGGCAAAGCCCGGACCGACTGCCCCGGCGCTCCGCGCGTGATCGCCTCAAACCCTCCCCCGGAGGGTTTGCCGGGCAGAGCCCGGACCGGCGATCACCCCATTTTTTCCGAGCTGTAGCTGCCGGGCGAGGCCTGGAAGACCACAGTCTTGTTGCCGTTCAGGAACACCCGATGGTTGGCATGGGCGTGGATCGCGCGGGCCAGCACCTGGCTTTCCACATCGCGGCCCAGCGAGACGTAATCGTCCGGCGACTGTGCGTGGGTGATGCGCACCGTGTCCTGCTCGATGATCGGGCCTTCGTCGAGATCGGCGGTCACGTAATGCGAGGTCGCGCCGATCAGCTTCACGCCACGGGCAAAGGCCTGCTTGTAGGGGTTGGCGCCCTTGAAGCTCGGCAGGAACGAGTGGTGGATGTTGATGATCCGGCCCGACATCTTTGTGCACATCTCGTCGGAGAGGATCTGCATGTAACGCGCCAGAACGATCAGCTCGGCACCGGATTCCTCGACCACCTTCATGATCGCGGCCTCGGCCTGCGGCTTGTTCTCCTTGGTCACGCGGATGCAGTGGAAGGGAATGTCGCTGTTCACCACGACCTTCTGGTAATCCATATGGTTCGAGATCACCGCGACAATCTCCACCGGCAGCGCGCCGATGCGCACACGATAAAGCAGGTCGTTCAGGCAGTGGCCGAAGCGCGAAACCATGATGACCACCTTCATCTTCACGCTTTCGTCGTGGAAGGCGAACTGCATCGCGAAATCCTCGGCGATCTTGGCGAAATCCGCCTCGAGCGCCTCAAGTTCGGCACCCTCCTGCGAGTCGAAACTCACCCGCATGAAGAACTGGCCGGTTTCGGCATCGTCGAACTGCGAGCTGTCGGTGATGTTGCAGCCGTGATCGGCCAGGAAGGTGGCGATGGCCGCAACGATCCCGCGTGTGGTGGCGCAGGTCACGGTCAGACAGTATTTCGTCATGGTCTTGGTCTCCAGAGGCCGGGCGCCCCCCTGACAGGCGCCGGTACAGTGTTGGTTTTGCGTTTGTTATGGATCGTTGAGCCGCCTCAGGCGGTGAGCCCTTCGGGCTCGGGAAGGCCGTTGGCGCGGCAGCAGGCCGTCACCGTATTGGCGAGCAGGCAGGCGATGGTCATCGGGCCGACCCCACCGGGAACGGGCGTGATGGCCCCCGCCACCTCGGCGCAGCTCTCGTAGTCGCAATCCCCGACAAGCCGGGTCTTGCCGTCGCCCTTCTCGGGCGCGTCGATGCGGTTGATGCCTACGTCGATCACCGTGGCACCGGGCTTCACCCAGTCGCCCTTGATCATCTGCGGACGCCCCACGGCAGCGACGAGAATATCCGCGCGGCGGCAGACCTCCTCGATGTCGCGGGTGCGCGAATGCGCGATGGTCACCGTGCAGCTTTCGCCCAGCAGAAGCTGCGCCATCGGCTTGCCGACGATATTGCTGCGGCCCACCACCACGGCGTTCAGCCCCGAGAGGTTGCCGAGATGGTCGCGCAGCATCATCAGACAGCCGAGCGGGGTACAGGGCACCATGCTTTTCTGCCCGGTCCCCAGCAGACCCACGTTCGAGATGTGGAACCCGTCCACATCCTTGGCCGGATCAATGGCATTGATCACCGCATCGGCGTTCATGTGCCCCGGCAGCGGCAGCTGCACGAGGATGCCATGCACCGCGGGGTCGGCATTCAGCCGGTCGATCAGCGCCAGAAGATCGGCCTCGGGCGTCTCGGCGGGCAGCTTGTGCTCAAAGCTCTGCATGCCGCATTCCACGGTCTGCTTGCCCTTGTTGCGCACATAGACCTGAGACGCGGGATCCTCGCCCACCAGCACCACGGCCAGACCGGGGGTGATGCCGCGATCGGCTTTCAGCCGCACCACATGGGAGGCCACCTTTTCGCGGACAGTCGCGGCAAAGGCTTTGCCGTCGATGATCTTTGCAGACATGGTCAGTTCTCCAATCGGCGAGCCGCTTGCGACAGGGCATGCCACAGCGATCCCGCAAGGCTGCGCATTCCGATCACCGCCAGCCGGGTTTCGGACCGGCGGACCAGGAACACGGTCATATGCTCAAGCCCCGTCCGGGTACAGCATCCGGGGCCCAGCGTTTTCGGGTCGATATTCACGAGTTTGGACATCAGCGCCTCCAGCCGGGCGGCACCTGCCTCCGAGACCACCTCGAAGGCGACAAACCCGTCGGTCTGTTCGGTGACCGAGCAGCCCGGCGCCTCGGCCTCGAGCGCGGCGGCGAAATCGCTTTCGGCCTTGCCCCCAGCCTCGATCATCCACTGGCCGCGCCCGGTCCAGAAAGCACCCAGCGCGCCCGAGGTGACGGCCCGCGCCACATCCGGCAGCGCCAGCCCGAAGGGCGCAGGCGCCGCCTGCCCCCGGCGCAGCGCCAGCGAGGCCAGCGCCAGACCGGCATTCTCGGACAGGCTCAGCGGGCCAAAGGTTTCGCTGCGCGGCGCGCTGTCGCCCAGAGCGGTGACGGGAAGCAAATCAGTCACGGAGACGTCCTCCTTCGGGATCCACGAAATGCGCCGAGACCACTTCGGCGCGCAGCTCGCGGCCCTCCAGCGGGTTGGCGGCAGTGACGATCTCGCCCAGGCGTTTGTCGCCGTCTTCGAGATAGGCCAGCGCGATATAGCTTTGCAGATGCGGCGACCAGCAGGAGGAGGTGACCCAGCCCTGATCGGTCGACATGTTTTGCGCCGCGCCTTGCGTGAAAAGATGCGACCCGGCGGCCACCTGTTCCTGTGGCGAGACGGATTTCAGCCCGACAAGGCGGCGGCGCTCGGCGGCCAGCCCCTCGCGACGCGACATCACCGCGCCGATGCTGTCTTTCTTCTGCGAGACCATTCGGCCCAGCCCCAGCATCTGCGCCGTGGTCTGGCCGTTCAGCTCGGCCCCGGCGGCATGGCCCTTTTCGATGCGCAGCACACCCAGCGTTTCGGTGCCATAGGGTGTCACACCCAGATCCTTGCCCTGCTCCATCAGCCGCGCCATCAGCGCATGACCGTAGCGCGCGGGCACCGCGATCTCATAAGCCAGCTCGCCCGAGAACGAGATGCGGAAGAGCCGCGCCCTCAGCCCGTTGCAGATGGTGAGCGGCGCGCAGGCCATGAAGGGAAACGCCTCGTTCGACAGGTCGAACCCGTCGACGATCCGGCTCAGCAGCGCGCGCGACTTCGGCCCCGCCACGGCGATCTGCGCCCAGGCGTCGGTGGTCGAGATCAGTTGCACATCCAGCTCGGGCCAGAGGCATTGCCGCGCGAATTCCATGCGCTGATAGACCAGCCCGGCATTGGCGGTGGTGGTTGTGACCACATAGTGGTCCTCCGCCAGCCGCGCGCAGGTGCCGTCGTCATAGGCATGCCCGTCCTCGCGCAGCATCAGCCCGTAGCGCACCATGCCGACCTTCAGCGTGCCCATCATATTGGCGTAGAGCCGGTTGAGGAATTCGCCCGCATCGGCACCCTGCACATCGACCTTGCCCAGCGTGGTCACATCGCAAAGCCCCACGCCCGACCGCACCGCCAGCGCCTCGCGATCGACACTTTGCCGCCAATGGGTCTCACCCGGCTGCGGGAAGTATTGCGCCCGCATCCACTGGCCGACCTCGACGAATTCCGCCCCCTGCGCCCTGGCCCAGTCATGGGTCGGGGTCAGCCGGAACGGGCGGAAATGTTTGCCGGTATCGCCGCCGCCCAGCACGCCGAGCGACACGGGCGTATAGGGCGGGCGAAAGATCGTGGTGCCGGTTTCGGGGATCGTCTTGCCGGTCAGCTCGGCCATGACCGCCAGCGCCGAGACGTTCGAGGTCTTGCCCTGATCGGTCGCCATGCCCAGCGTGGTCCAGCGCTTGAGATGCTCGACCGGGCGCATGTTCTCCTGATGCGCCAGCTTGACGTCCTTGACGGTCACGTCGTTCTGGAAATCCACCCAGGCGCGTTTCTTGCCGGGCACATGCCGGAAGGCCTCCTGTGCCGCAGCGGCATCCCTAGCCTCCGGCAGCAGGATCTCGGGCGCGGCAATCTCCAGATCGCTCAGCGCCGCCTGTGCCGCGCGTTTGCCATCTGCCAGCGCCTGCGCCGTGCCGCCCTTGCCCGCAGCGGCCCCCGCCGCGATCAGCCCTTGCGGCCCGCCCTGCCCCGGCACGAAGGCCAGCAGGGACTCGTCCCAATGCGGGCGGCCGCGATGATGCGAGGCCAGATGCAGGTTCGGGTTCCAGCCGCCCGCAACACCCAGCGCGCCCACCGCATGCCAGGAGGAGTGCCCCCCTTGCGTGATCTCGATCTGCGTCAGGCCCAGACGGCCCTTGCTGCCGGTGACCTGCGCCCCGGCGAACACCCGGTAATCGCCCTGCGCCACCGCGTCGGCGCGGGTGTCGATGACGCCCAAAACCTTCGCCCCCTTGGCCAGCAGATCGCAGGCGGTGCGGTGGCCGTCATCGCCATTGGTGAAGACCGCGATGGCATCGCCCGCAGCCGCCACCGGCGCCGCTGCCCAGCGGTTGGCATAGGCGCGCAGCGCCCCCGCGAGCATGATGCCGGGCCGGTCGTTGTCGGCAAAGGGGATGTGCCGCTCGGTCGCCCCCGCCGCCAGAACGGCGCGTTTCGCGGTGATCCGCCACAGCGTCTGGCGCACCTTGTCGCCGGGGGAAGCGAGATGATCCGCCACCCGCTCAACCGCGCCGTAGATGCCGTGATCGAAGACGCCGAACACCGTGGTGCGGGTCATGATCCGCACATTCGGCAGGCTGTCCAGCTCGGCCCGCACCGTCTCCACCCAGTCATGCGCCGGGGCGCCGTTCAGCAGGTCGCTTTCCATCAGCAGCCGCCCGCCAAGGCGGAAATCCTCATCCGCCAGCACCACCTGCGCCCCCGCACGTCCCGCCGTCAGCGCGGCGGCAAGCCCCGCCGCGCCGCCGCCGATCACCAGCAGGTCGCAATGCAGATAGCCCCGGTCATAGGCATCGGGATCGGGCAGCATCGACAGGCTCCCGAGCCCCGCCGCCTTGCGGATGGCCGGTTCGTAGAGCTTTTCCCAAAAGGCGCGCGGCCACATGAAGGTCTTGTAATAGAACCCCGCCGCAAAGAACGGCGACAGCAGATCGTTCACCGCCATAAAATCGCGATGCAGCGGGCCGACATGGTTCTGCGAGCGCGCGCTCAGCCCGTCGTAAAGTTCAGCCACCGTGGCACGGGTGTTGGGCTCGGCCCGCGCGCCCTCGCGCAGTTCCACCAGCGCGTTGGGCTCTTCGCTGCCCGCCGCGATCACCCCGCGCGGGCGGTGGTATTTGAAGCTGCGGCCCATGAGGCGCACGCCATTGGCCAGCAGCGCAGAGGCAAGCGTGTCTCCTTCGAACCCCTGATAGGCTTTGCTGTTGAAGGTGAAATTCAGCGGGCGGGTGCGGTCGATCAGACCGCCATTGAGACGGGTCATTGCGCGGCCCCCGCTTTCACGTCGGACGCCAGCTCGGCGCTCAGGATTTCATGGGTGAGGGTATTGCGGGTGACCACCAGCCACGAGCGGTCGCCCTGTTCGTGGAACCACAGCTCGCGATGCACGCCCGCCGGGTTGTCGCGCAGGAAAACGTAGTCGCAAAAGGCGGCCTCGGCGCCGGGGGTAGCCGGGTCGGGCCGGTTCAGCAGGGAGGCATCGCCCAGATAGGTGAATTCCTGCGCGTCGCGAAGGCCGAGAAGGGGATGAGGGATCAGCATGTCGTGGGCCTCAGTGCAGGTTGGGTTGGGCGCCGACGCCCTTTTCGTCGATGACGTAGCCCCGGTTGAACCGGTCGAAGCGGAAGGCGGTCGCGGTCTCGTGCGGGGTGTCGGTGGCCAGCAGATGCGCGAATGTCAGCCCGGCGGCGGGCGTCGCCTTGAACCCACCGTAGTTCCAGGCGCCGTTGAAATAGAGCCCTGCGATATCGGTGCGGTCGATGATCGGCGAGCCGTCCATCGACATATCGACCAGCCCGCCCCAGGCGCGCAGCAGCCGCGCCCGCCCGATCATCGGCATCAGCGCCATGCCGCCTTCGAGCACGTCCTCGATCACCGGCAGCCCGCCACGCTGCGCATAGGAGTTGTAGCCGTCGATGTCGCCGCCGAAGACCAGCCCGCCCTTGTCGGACTGGCTGACATAGAAATGCCCCGCGCCAAAGGTGATCACCCCCGGAATGACGGGCTTCAGCCCCTCGGAGACAAAGGCCTGAAGCGCGTGGCTTTCGATGGGCAGGCGGCGGCCCGCATAGCCCATCACGCGGCCCGAGCTGCCCGCGACCGACACGCCGACCTTGCCCGCGCCGATAAACCCGCGCGTCGTCTCGACCCCTTGCACCGCACCGTTCTCGATGCGGAAGCCGGTGACCTCGCAATTCTGGATAATATCGACGCCGCGCCGGTCGGCGCCGCGCGCATAGCCCCAGACGACGCCGTCGTGGCGGGCCGTGCCCGCGCGTTCCTGCATCAGCCCGCCCTTGATCGGGAAGCGCGCATTGTCGAAATTCAGGAAGGGCACCATCTGGCGCAGCTCGTCGCGGCCCAAAAGCCGCGCCCCGGCGCCCGAGATCATCATGGAATTGCCGCGCCGGCGATAGGCATCGCGCTGACCGTCGGAATGGATCAGGTTGATGATCCCGCGCTGGCTGACCATCGAGTTGAAATTGGTGTCCTGTTCGAGAGTTTCCCAGAGCTTCATCGACAGCTCATAGAACGGCTGGTTGCCCGGCAGCAGATAGTTGGAGCGGATGATTGTGGTGTTGCGCCCGGCATTGCCCGAGCCGATCCAGCCCTTTTCAAGCACCGCGACATTGGCTTGCCCATAGCGCTTGGCCAGGTAATAGGCGGTGGCCAGACCGTGCCCGCCGCCGCCGATGATCACGATGTCATATGAGGGTTTCGGAACCGGATTGCGCCACAGCGGGCCCCAGCCCTTGTAGCCGGTCAGGGCCTCTTTGATGACTTTGAAACCTGAGAATGTCATGCGGGTCGCTCCTTCGGTCTTTCCCTTCTAACGGTGAAATTTTCCCGTTTCCTCTTGTTTCAGGACAAATACTGTCTGATTAAGGACGTGATGTCGGATTTTCGGGGAAGGGCCACCCATGCGCAGAATCGCGTTCCTGCTGGTCGATGGATACGCGCTGCTCTCGACGGCGGCGGCGCTGGAACCGCTGCGCGCGGCCAACCAGTTCTCGCCCGATCTGGCCTATGACATCACCCTGCTCTCGACCACGGGAACCGGGGCGCTGTCCTCGGTCGGGGCGAAATTCGACGCGCGGTTCTACCGCGACGCCATCCCGCTTTACGACCTGATTTTTGTCGTCGCGGGGGGCGATCCGGCGCGCGTCACCGACCCGGCGGTGCTGGGCTGGCTGCGCCAGGCCGACCGCAACGGCGCGGCGCTTGGCGGCATCTCGGGCGGGGCGGTCATTCTGGCGCGCGCGGGGCTGCTGAAAGACCGCCGCTTTACCGTGCACTGGCATCATTATGACGATTTCGACAGGATGCCCGGCGACTGGCTGCTGGAACGGCGGCTCTTTGTCATCGACCGCGACCGCTATACCTGCGCGGGCGGTTCGGCGCCGCTCGACATGATGCATGCGATCATCGCGCGGGATTTCGGCAATCGCTTTGCACAGCGGATTTCCGACTGGTTCATCCAGACCGAGATCCGGGGCGCCGAGGCGCCGCAACGGCTGTCGATCGCCGCCCGCTACGGCGCGCTGCCGCAAGCTGTCGAGGGCGCGCTGGAGCTGATGGAAAGCCACATCGCCGACCCGCTCGATCAGGAGCAGATCGCCTCTCTTTCGGGACTGTCCTCGCGGCAGTTGCAGCGCCAGTTCCGCGCCGCGCTTGGGCGCTCGGTGATGGAGGAATACCGGCGGATTCGACTCGAGACCGGGCGCGAGCTGATCACCTCGACCCGGCTGTCGCTGTCGGAGATCGCGCAGATGACCGGGTTTTCCACGCCCTCGCATTTCTCCGACGCATTCCGGCGGCTCTACGGGCACGAACCATCGAAGCTGCGGCGGACGGAGACGCAAACGCCCCGGAGCTGATCCGGGGCGCGGGCAGTCTTGCGGCGCGGGCAAAAATTCTTCGTTCGAAGAATTTTGGCGCCGGAATGGATGGGGCGGACATGAAAAGTCTTCGGACGAAGACTTTTCGCCCCTCAGATGTCCAGCGTGTGCTGTTTTTCCCAGTTGGAGAAATGCGACACGAAGGAATTCCATTCCTGATGCTTCATCTTGATGTAGGAGGCCGAGAAATCGCTGCCCAGCATCGCCTTCAGCTCTTCGTCCGCGTCATAGGCGCGAATGGCATCCAGCATGTTGAGCGGCAGTTTCGGCGCATCCGTCACGGTGTGGCCTTCAGCATACATGTCGATGTCGTAGCGCTTGCCCGGATCGGCCTTGCTGCGGATGCCCGAAAGCCCTGCCGCGATGATCACCGCCTGCAGCAGATAAGGGTTCACCGCCCCGTCGGGCAGGCGCAGCTCGAACCGGCCCGGCCCCGGTACGCGCACCATGTGGGTGCGGTTGTTGCCGGTCCAGGTCACCGTGTTGGGCGCCCAGGTCGCGCCCGACATGGTGCGCGGCGCGTTGATGCGCTTGTAGCTGTTCACCGTCGGGTTGGTGATCGCCGCCAGCGCCTCGGCGTGCTTCATGATGCCGCCGAGGAAATAGCCCCCCTGTTCCGACAGGCCCACCTCGCCGATCTGGCCGCCGGCCTTGCCCGCAAAGGCGTTGGTCTTGCCGTCCAGATCCCAGACCGAGATATGCGCGTGGCAGCCATTGCCGGTCAGCCCCTCGATGGGCTTGGGCATGAAGGTGGCGCGCAGCCCGTGCTTTTCGGCGACCGATTTCACCATGAACTTGAAGAAGGAATGGCGGTCGGCGGTCACAAGCGCGTCGTCGAAATCCCAGTTCATCTCGAACTGGCCGTTGGCGTCCTCGTGGTCGTTCTGGTAGGGGCCCCAGCCCAGCTCCAGCATGTAATCGCAGATCTCGGCGATCACGTCATAGCGGCGCATCACCGCCTGCTGGTCGTAGCAGGGCTTCTCCGCCGTGTCGTAAGGGTCGGAGATCTTGTCGCCCTCGGGCGTCAGGATGAAGAATTCGGCCTCGATCCCGGTCTTGACGCGCAGCCCCTCGGCGGCGGCCTCCTTGATCAGCTTCTTCAGAACGTTGCGCGGTGCCTGTTCGACGGCGGCACCTTCCATGATGCAATCCGCCGCGACCCAGGCCACCTCGGGTTTCCACGGCAGCTGGATGACAGCTTCCGCATCCGGCACCGCCAACATGTCGGGATGCGCGGGCGTCATGTCGAACCAGGTGGCGAAGCCCGCAAAGCCCGCGCCGTCCTCCTCCATATCCGCGATCGCGGCGGCGGGCACGAGCTTTGCCCGCTGGCCGCCGAACAGATCGGTGTAGGAGATCATGAAATATTTGACGCCTTTTTCCTCGGCGAATTTGGCAAGTTTGCTCATCTTGGTGTTCCCTGTTGTATGTCCCGATGGAGAGAGAGGGGCCAGCGGCCCCTCTTTCGATCCGGCTCAGAAGCCGGGCTTGCCGGGGTACCAGTTGGTCCCCGCGAGCGGCACCTGGGCCATCGCGGCGGCCTCCATGGTGAGCGCGCAGAGATCCTCGGGTTCGAGATTGTGGACGTGGTTGTGGCCGCAGGCCCGCGCCAGCGTCTGGCATTCCAGCGTCAGCACGTTGAGGTAGTTGCGCAGGCGGCGGCCCGCCGCCACCGGATCGAGCCGCTGCATCAGCTCGGGATCCTGGGTGGTGATGCCCGCCGGGTCGCGCCCTTCGTGCCAGTCGTCATAGGCGCCGGTGGTCGAGCCCAGCTTCTGATACTCGGCTTCCCATTTCGGATCGTTGTCGCCCAGAGCGATCAGCGCCGCCGTGCCGATGGCCACCGCGTCGGCGCCAAGCGCCAGCGCCTTGGCCACATCGGCGCCGGTGCGGATGCCGCCCGAGACCACAAGCTGCACCTCGCGGTGCATGCCCAGATCCTGAAGCGCCTGCACGGCGGGGCGGATACAGGCCAGCGTCGGCTGGCCGACATGTTCGATGAACACGTCCTGCGTCGCCGCCGTGCCGCCCTGCATGCCGTCCAGCACCACCACATCGGCCCCGGCCTTCACCGCCAGCGCGACGTCGTAATAGGGGCGCGCACCGCCGACCTTGATGTAGATCGGCTTTTCCCAGTTGGTGATCTCGCGGATCTCGAGGATCTTGATCTCCAGATCGTCCGGCCCGGTCCAGTCCGGGTGACGGCAGGCCGACCGCTGGTCGATGCCCACCGGCAGGTCGCGCATGCCCGCGACGCGCTCGGTGATCTTCTGGCCCAGCAGCATGCCGCCGCCGCCCGGCTTGGCGCCCTGCCCCACCACGATCTCGATGGCATCAGCCCGGCGCAGGTCGTCGGGGTTCATCCCGTAACGGCTCGGCAGATATTGATAGACCAGCTTTTCCGAATGGCCGCGCTCTTCCTCGGTCATGCCGCCGTCGCCGGTGGTGGTCGAGGTGCCGGCCAGGGTGGCGCCGCGTCCCAGCGCCTCCTTGGCGTGGCCGGACAGCGCGCCAAAGGACATGCCCGCGATGGTGACCGGGATCTTCAGCTCGATGGGCTTCTTGGCGAAGCGCGTGCCGAGGGTCACCGAGGTCTCGCATTTCTCGCGGTAGCCTTCGAGCGGGTAACGCGACATCGACGCGCCAAGGAACAGCAGGTCGTCGAAATGCGGCACCCGGCGCTTCGCCCCGCCGCCGCGAATGTCGTAGATGCCCGTCGCCGCCGCCCGGCGGATTTCCGAGTTGATCGAGTTGGAGAAGGTCCAGCTCTGGCGCGGATCGGTTTGCGGTGTCTTTTCCATGTCGCGCTCCTCAGTATTCGTCGGCGTGGTCGATGTTGAAATTGTAGAGCTTGCGGGCCGAGCCGTAGCGCTTGAACTCTTCGGGCTTGGCATCGGCGCCCGCCTTCTCAAGCAGCACCTTCAGCGTCTCGATATGTTCGGGCCGCATCTCTTTTTCGATGCAGTCGGCGCCCAGCGATTTCACGCTGCCGCGCACAAAGAGCCGCGCCTCATAAAGCGAGTCTCCCAGCGCGTCGCCTGCGTCGCCCAGCACCACGAGGTTGCCCTTCTGCGCCATGAAGGCGGACATATGGCCGATATTGCCGTGCACGACGATGTCGATGCCCTTCATCGAGATGCCGCAGCGGCTCGATGCGTTGCCCTTGATGTTGAGCAGACCGCCATGGCCGGTGGCACCCGCATATTGCGAGGCATCGCCCTCGATGGTGACGATACCGGACATCATGTTCTCGGCCACGCCCGGCCCGGCAGAACCTTCGACGGTGACGGTGGCTTCCTTGTTCATGCCGGCGCAGTAATAGCCGGTCGACCCCTTGATGGTGACATTCAGCGGGCCGTCGAGCCCGCAGGCCATGGCATGGCTGCCGCGCGGGTTGGTGATGACATAGGCCTCGTTGGCCTGCGCCTTTGCGGCGGCTTGCAGCGTGGTGTTGACGGCGCGCAAATCGGTGGCGGTCATGTCGAGCGTGGTGGTCATGGCTCAGCGCTCCCAGAAATAGACGGTGGCGGGTTCGGGTTCCCAGACCTTGGCGGTCTCGATACCCGGAAGATCGGCAAAGGCGCGGTATTCGCTGGCGAAAGCCACGTAATCCTCGGTCTCGGCCATCACGGCGGGTTTGCAGGCAATGGGGTCGCGGACGACGCCAAAGCCGTTCTTGGTGCCGGTCACGAAGGTGAAGAACCCGTCGAGATCGTCGATCGTGCCTTCCAGAGCCTCGCCCAGCGTTGCGCCGTCGGCGATGCGCGAGGAGATATAGGCGGCGCCCACCTCGGTGTCGTTTTCCGACCGGGTGAAGACGCCCTTCTTCGCCAGCTTGCGGCGCATCTGGTTGTGGTTCGACAGCGAGCCGTTGTGCACCAGGCACTGATCCTCGGCGGTCGAGAACGGATGTGCGCCCATGGTGGTCACGGCGGATTCGGTCGCCATGCGGGTGTGGCCGATACCGTGGCTGCCGCCCATGGCGCGCAGGTTGAACCGCGCGGCCACGTCCTTGGGCAGACCCACTTCCTTGTAGATCTCCATCGAGGCGCCCGAGCCCATGATGCGCAGGCCCTTGTCTTCGAGAACGGCAATCGCCTCGGCGGCCTTGTCCTCGGGTACGACCAGCACCGCATGGGTATCGACAACCGTCACGGTCACCGGCGCGTCCAGCGCCGCGCTCAGCGCGGCCTCAAGCCCGTCGAACTCGGTTTCGGGTGCCTTCGACTGCACCGTGATCTTGGTGCTGCCCTCGGCCGCATCGCCATAGATCGCGATCCCGGCACTGTCCGGGCCGCGGTCGGTCATGGTGATGAGCATATCGGTCAGCATATCGCCCAGCTTGGGGCGCAGGTCATCCTTCTTCAGGAACAGCCCAACGATGCCACACATGGTGTTCTCCGCAATGAATCTATCCGGGGCGCGATTGCGCCGCTGTAACATCACTAAGGGGAAATCTATTTTCTCTTCAAGAAAGTTTTTGACCTCGGAGGAAGATTTCCAAGGTCAGCCGGAATTTGCCTGTTTCTTGGTCATATTCGTGGGATTTTCAGCATTTCCGCTCACAGCGTGAGCAAAATGCGCAATCTCAGCCCGCCTGCGGGTAGGTGATGACCGACAGATAGCGCAGCGGGAGGGCGAGAATTTCCTCCGGGCCGTGCGGTGCATCCGAATCGAAGAGCAGCGCGTCGCCGGGCTCCAGAAGATAGCTCTGGTCGCCGTGGCGATAGCTGACGCGGCCCTCCAGGATATAGAGGAACTCGATCCCCTCGTGCTGGAAGGTGGGAAACCGCTCCGACTCGTCGGTCAGCGTCAGCAGGTAGGGCTCCACCACGACACCGGAGTTGTTCGACCCGATATGGCCCAGAAGGTTATACTGATGCCCGGCCCGCGTACCGGCGCGCTCGATCTCGGCGCCCTGCCCCGCCTTCACATGCATCGCGCCGCGCGGCTCCTCGAAGCCGGAGAAAAGCTGCACCAGCGGCACGCCAAGCGCATTGGCCAGTGCCGACATGGTGTTCAGAGAGGGCGAGATGACCCCGTTCTCGATCTTCGACAGCATGCCCACGGACAGGCCGGTCTTGCCCGCCAGATCGCCGCCGGTCATGCGCTGGCGCTTGCGCAGTTCGCGCACCTGCCGGCCGATGGCCACTTCGAGGTTCTTTTCCCGCGCCTCCCCCACCGCATGGGGGTTCTGCGACAGCGGCGTGCTGCGTTTCTTCAAGGCCACACTCTCAATCTTCCTTGTCCGACATGGCATGTGCCAGGTCCGGTTTCACCCGCTGGTGCCAAAGCTGACCCTTGGCGCGCAGCTCTTCGATCAGCGTCGCGCCATGCGCCTCCAGCCAGTCGAGCACCGAGCCGAACTCCTGAATCCGCGCCTTGCCGTCGCGGATCGCCACCACCGGCCAGTCGCCCACCAGCGCATTGTCGATGCCATAGACCTCGGTGCCCCACCAGCGCGCCATGCCGAAGGTGTGCGGCATGCTGCGCCCGCGCTTGAGCGCGGCCAGCACCGACGGGCTGGCAAGGCTGTCGGCCATCTCCACCGCGTCGTGCCAGCGATCAAGAATCGCGGCATATTCCCAGCTCACCGCCGTCCACTCATCGGGGAAACGCTCGTTGAACGTGTCGAAGAAGGTCTTGGGACGGCGAAAGAAGAACTCCGCCCGCTCCAGCGCCGGATCGTCGAAATCCGGGAACTGGAAGGTAAAGCGCTCCATGAAGACGGGCGAGGTTTGCGCCACCAGCCGGTCGTAATGATCGCAGGTACAGGCGAGGATCTCGCCCTGAAACCCCGCCTTATAGGCGGCAATTGTCAGCGCCTCGATCATCGGCGGCGCCGAGGAACACCAGCAGAGCACATCCGGCTCCGCCGCGAGCATCGTCTTTAGAATGGCGCCGGCATCGCCGGTCTCGGCATCATACTGCACCTCTTCCACGATCTCGCGCCCCGCCACGCGGCAGGCGGCGCGGTAGGTGGCAAGCGAGGGCAACCCCATCTCGTCGGCCTGCGAACACAGCGCCACGCGCCGTGCCTCGGGCCGGTGCCGCGCCAGCCATTCGACGCCGGTCACATTGAAGAATGGGTGCACCTCGGCGGGGGCGATCAGGGTCGGGTGATCCGGCGACAGGTCCGAGGGCAGCAGCGTCGCGGTCAGCACCCGCCGGTCCATCAGATAGGCCAGCGCCAGCCCCATGTCGCGCCCGCCAAGCGTCAGCATCAGCCGCACCTTGCGGGTCTCGACCATCTGCCGCGCGGCCTCCAGCGCCGCCTCGGCGCCCTGTGCGCTGTCCGCCTCGACCAGCTCCACCAGATGCCGCCGCCCGCCGACCATCATGCCGCCGTGCTCGTTGATCCAGTCCACCCAGATCCGGCAGCCGTCGAGGCCCGGCCGCCCCCAGAATTCTTCCGAGCCGGTCAGCGGCACCAATGCGCCGATGCGGATGGGTGCGCGTTCCTGCACGCTGAGTCGGGGCAGACTCCCCGAAACGGCGAGGCGTTGGGCCAGTGACACTGCGCTCATATGGTCCCCTGTCGCTCAAAAAGAGGGCAAATCCTCACATTTCCCCTCCCCCGGATATTCCCCTAAAGAAAATTCATTGACCAGAGGAAAACTTTTGGACCAAACCAGAGTCAACCAATGGAACCAATTTATATGATTGGTTCATACCACAACAGAAGCCCAACGGGAGATCACGAATGACCAAACGAGTAGCCATCATCGGCGCCGGCCCCTCCGGCCTTGCCCAGCTTCGCGCCTTCCAGTCCGCCGCCGCCCAGGGGGCCGAGATCCCGGAAGTCGTCTGCTTCGAGAAACAGTCGAACTGGGGCGGGCTGTGGAACTACACCTGGCGCACCGGCGTGGACGAGAACGGCGAGCCGGTGCATTGCTCGATGTATCGCTACCTCTGGTCCAACGGCCCCAAGGAGGGCCTGGAATTCGCCGACTATTCCTTTGAGGAGCATTTCGGCAAACAGATCGCCTCCTACCCGCCGCGCGCCGTGCTTTTCGACTATATCGAAGGCCGCGTGATCAAGGCCGATGTGCGCAAGTGGATCCGCTTTTCCTCGGTCATCCGCTGGGTCGAATACGACGCCGCGTCCGGCATGTTCGATGTCACCGTGCACGACATGACCGAAGACCGCGTCTACAAGGAACGGTTCGATTACGTCATTTGCGCCTCGGGCCATTTCTCCTCGCCCAACGTGCCCGAATACCCCGGCTTCGACCAGTTCAACGGCCGCATCGTGCACGCCCACGATTTCCGCGACGCGCGCGAATTCGAAGGCAAGGACGTGCTGGTGATGGGCTCGTCCTACTCCGCCGAGGACATCGGCTCGCAATGCTGGAAATACGGCGCCAGGTCGATCACAAGCTGCTACCGCTCGGCGCCCATGGGCTTCAACTGGCCGGACAACTGGGAAGAAAAGCCCGCCATGGAGCGTGTCGAGGGCAAGACCGTCTATTTCAAGGACGGCAGCTCCAAGGATGTGGACGCGATCATCCTCTGCACCGGCTACAAGCACTATTTCCCGTTCCTGCCCGACGATCTGCGCCTGAAGACCGCCAACCGCCTCGCCACCGCCGATCTCTACAAGGGCGTGGTCTATGTGCATAACCCCAAGATGTTCTATCTGGGCATGCAGGACCAGTGGTTCACCTTCAACATGTTCGACGCCCAGGCCTGGTATGTCCGCGACATCATCATGGACCGCATCGCGGTGCCCGAGGACAAGGCGGTTCTGGAAGCCGACGTGAAAGAACGGGTGGAGCGCGAAGAGGCCTCCGACGATGTGAAATACGCCATCGAGTATCAGGCGGATTACATCAAGGAGCTGATCGCCGACACGGATTATCCGAGCTTCAACGTCGACGGCGCCACCGAAGCCTTCATGCAGTGGAAAAAGCACAAGGCCAAGGACATCATGGCCTTCCGCAACAACTGCTATGAATCGGTGATCACCGGCACCATGGCGCCCGTGCACCACACGCCGTGGAAAGACGCGCTCGACGACAGCATGGAAGCCTATCTTCAGAACTGAAGGCGGGCCTTCCCCCTCCCCCTGATCCGGGGGCCTTGCGTGCCCCCGGTCTTTTTCTTCGATGGAGACCGACCTTGCTCGACAAAATCGGCCAGCCCTTCCGACCCGGCGCGCCCAAAGCCTCCTGGCCCCGGCGCGCCGCGGCCTACACGCTCGCCCCGCGCGAGGAGCGCCACACCGTTCCCGGCGGCGGGGCGCTGCTGGTCGAGCTGCGGCAGGGCGACCGGATCTCCGTCACCAACACCGAGGGCGGCCAGCCCTGCGAGCTGCTGGCCGCCCGTTCCGACGGGCGCGTGGATGCGGGCCTGCTGGGCCTGAGCGCCGATGCCGCGGGCGACGGTCTGCGCGCGGTGCTGGAGAGCGGCGCGCCGGGCATCGTGCGGCTGCGGCAGGGTCTGGAAAAACGCGGCATCGACGCAAGCGCCCGGACCGTGGGCCTCTTCTCCGCCACCAGCCCCGCTGGCGACAGCGCCGAGGCCATTGCCCAGGCATCCGGCTGGCTGGTCATCGCCGCCCCCGCGCCTGCGCCCGATTTCGAAGCGCAGACCACCGCGACGCCTCTCACCGTCACCATCATCCGCGCCGAAGCGCGGCAGGCGGGGCAGTTCGCGCTGCCCGATCCGCTCGCCGATCCGGTGCTGGACCTGCGCGTCGCTTCGGCCACGGCGCGCGCCTATCGCGTCGCCAAGGGCGAATACATCCAGATCATGGATGTGGACGGGCGCCAGTGCACCGATTTCCAGTGTTTCGACGCGCGCAAGGTGGACAAGGGCATCTTTCACCCGCTCGACGTGACCACCACCCGCACCATTCAGGGCCACGATTACCCGATGCCCGGCCTGCACGGGAAATATTTCGACCACGACCTGACCCCGCTGGTCGAGGTGGTGCAGGACACCTGCGGGCGCCACGACGCCTTTGCCCTGGCCTGCAACGCGAAATATTACGATGACATCGGCTATCCCGGCCACGCCAACTGCTCGGACAATTTCAACGCCGAACTCTCCGCCTATGACATCCCCGGCCGCCCCGGCTGGATGGCGGCGAATTTCTTCTTCAACACCGCCATCGACGCCCATGGCGTGATGGTCGCCGACGAGCCGTGGAGCCGCCCCGGCGATTACGTGCTGCTGCGCGCGCTGACCGATCTGGTCTGCGTCTCCTCGGCCTGCCCCGACGACACTTCGGCGGCCAATGGCTGGCACCTGACCGACATCCATGTGCGCACCTATGGCGCCGAGGAACGCTTTTCCCGCGCCACCGCCTGGCGCCCGACCCCCGACGAGGACCCGATCATGACGCGTCAAAGCGCCTTTTACGACAGTTTCGCCGCGATGACGCGCGACTTTGCCGATTACAACGGGTTCTGGCTGCCGAACACGTTCCCGGACTGCGACACGGTGGAAAGCTACTGGGCCTGCCGCAACGACGTGGTGGTCACCGACCTCTCGGCGCTGCGCAAGTTCGAGGTCACCGGCCCCGACGCCGAGGCGCTGATGAACTGGGTGCTGACCCGCAACGTGGAAAAGCTGGGGATCGGCCAGGTGGTCTATTCCGCCATGTGCTACCCCCATGGCGGCATGATCGACGACGGCACGCTGTTCCGGTTGGGCGAGCATAATTTCCGCTGGATCGGCGGATCGGACGAGGGCGGCGTCTGGATGCGCGAGGAGGCGGCGCGGCTGGGTCTGAACGTGATGATCCGCTCCTCCACCGACCAGATGCACAATCTGGCCGTTCAGGGCCCGAAATCGCGCGAGCTGATTTCCGCGCTGTTCTGGACCGCCCCGCATCAGCCCGAACTGACCGGGATGGGCTGGTTCCGCTTCACGCCCGCGCGCCTCGGCGGCCCCGAAGGCGTGCCGGTGGTCGTCTCGCGCACCGGCTATACCGGCGAGCTGGGCTATGAGGTGTTCTGCCATCCCAAGCACGGCGCCGAGATTTTCAACGCGATCTGGGAGGCGGGCCAGCCGCTGGGGATGAAACCCATGGGGCTTGCCGCGCTGGATCTGGTGCGCATCGAGGCCGGGCTGGTGTTCGCCGGCTACGATTTCTCGGACCAGACCGACCCGTTCGAGGCGGGCGTCGGCTTTACCGTGCCGCTGAAATCCAAGACCGCCGATTTCGTCGGACGCGAGGCGCTGCTGCGGCGCAAGGAAACGCCGTCCCGCAAATTCGTCGGGCTGGAGATCGAGGGCCAGAACGCCGTGGCGCATGGCGACTGCATCCGCATCGGCCGCGCCCAGGTGGGCGAGGTCTGCTCGGCCATGCGCTCGCCCCGCACCGGGCAGTGGATCGCGCTGGCGCGGATCGACGTGGCCCATGCCGAAACCGGCACCGAGGTCGAGGTCGGCCAGCTTGACGGCCACCTCAAGCGCTATGCCGCGAAGGTCGCCGATTTCCCGCATTACGACCCGCAAAAGACCCGGCCCCGCAGCTAGGCTCTCCGCGTCCGGACCCTGCGGCGCGCCCTTGCCCAAGGGCGCGCGTTTGCATTTCCGCCCCGGCGCTCAGCCCCGCCAGACACCCGCCAGCGCCGCGACCCCGGCGCGGGCGCTTTCATCGTCCAGCCGCGCGTAGCCCAGCAGCAAGGTGGCATCGGGATCGCACAGCGCCGCGCCCGCGCCAAAGCTCGAATACCCGTCGTGCAGCGTCGGGATGCACAGCCCCGCAGCCCGCGCCCGTTCGTGCAGCGCGCGGGCGCCCGGGCCGCCGGGCGGCAGGTGCCAGACCAGATGACGCCCGGCCTGGGCCCCGGTGATCCGCTGCTCCGGGAACTGCTCGTCGAGACAGGCGCGCAGCGTGTCGCGCACCTGCCGGAAATGCTGCTGCACCCGGCGCAGGTGGCTGAACAGGCTGTCGCTGGCCATGAACTCGGCGGCGGCGCGCTGTTCCAGCCAGTCGGGCTCGGGGTTGAGAAACGGCTTGATGATCAGGAACTGCTCGATCAGCCCCGGCGGCAGCGCCACGCAGCAAAGCTGCACCCCCGCGCCGATCCAGGACGAGAAGCCGTTGATATAAACCACCCGGTCCAGCCGGTCGAGCGAGAACAGCGAGGGGATCGGCGAGTGATCGTAGCTGAACTCTCCGAACGTGTCCCACTCCACCACATGCGCCCCGGTCTCCGCCGCCCAGTCGAGCAGCGCGCCGCGCCGCGCAAGGCTCATGGTGACCCCGGTCGGCTGCTGGTGCGAGGGCGTGACGAAAACCGCCGCAACCTCGTGACGCGCCAGATCCTCGACGCAGAGCCCCTGCGCATCCACCCGCACCGGCACCACCTCCAGCCCCTGGCTGCGCAGAAGATAGTGCAACCCGGCCTCGCAAGGGTCCTCGACCGCGACGCGGCGGATGCGATGGGTCAGAACCCGCGCCACCGTGTCCAGCGCCCGGTAATCGTCGAGAACGATGGCGCAGCGCGCCGGATCGACCGAGATGCCGCGCAGCGGGCAGACCGACCCCGCCACCGCCTCGCGCAGCGCGGTCAGCCCGGCGGGATCGGTCTGACCCGCATTGCGCGCCTGAAACGGCAGATGCTTGATCAGCAGCCGCCGCCAGGTGCGTTCCGGCGCGATGGCCGGGTTGCTGCCCTTGAGCCCGAAATCGAACTGGCCCCCGCGCGGCGGCGGACCGGGCTCGGGGCCGGGCAGCGGGCCCGCCTCCGGCAGCGGCGGGCTCTCCGGCGCGGGCCGCTCGGCCAGGGCCGAGAACTGCCGGTCGGGCAGCCGCTCGCTCACATAGGTGCCGCTGGTTCCGAAGGACGACAGATAGCCCTGGCTGATGAGATTGGCATAGGCGTTCTTGACGGTGTTGCGCGATACAGAAAGCTGCTGGCTGAGCGCGCGCGAGGCCGGAAGCCGCATCTTCGGCCCGATCACCCCGCGCGCGATCAGATCGCGGATCGCGACAAAAAGCTGGTCCTGGATCGGCACGTCCGAGCCGCGGTTGATCTTGACCGGAAGCTGCACCAGGGCGCCGCTCATGCGCTGTTCTCCATTCTGTCCGTCCCGGTGCCTGCGGCACCCGCCCGGCGGCCGGACCGACAGGAGGATCCCGCCTGCCCGCGCCGTCAAGGCCCCGGCGCCGCGCCCTTGCCCGGCGCCGGAAATTCACCGGGGCGCGCCCAATTTCGGGACGCCCCGACCCGCTTAATCCGCCATCCGCGCCAGCAGTTTCAGCCGGTAGTTGTCGGCCACGATGGCAAGGATCAGCAGCAGCCCGATCACCACCATCTGGAGGTACGAATTGAGTTGCAGCAGGTTCATGCCGTTCTGCACGAAGATGATGAACACCGCGCCCAGCACCACGTTCCCCAGCTTGCCGATGCCACCGAACAGGCTCACCCCGCCGATGGCGCAGGCGGCAATGGACATCAGCGGATATTCCACGCCGATATTGCTTTCCCCGCTTTCCAGCCGCGCGGTCAGCAGCAGCGCCGAAATCCCGGTGATCCCCGAGGAGACGACATAGGTCATGAAGAGATTGAACTTGGTGTCGATCCCCGAGAGCTCGGAGGCCTTGGGGTTGCCGCCGATGGCATAGAGATAACGCCCCGCCCGCGTCCAGCTCACGTAGAGATGCACCAGAACCAGCACGGCGGCGGTGACGATCACCGGCACGGCGATGCCGAAGAGCTTGCCGTAGCCGAAGATCTCGGAAAATTCATAGGGCAGCCCGTATACCGGCGTGCCGCCGGTCGAGTAGAAGGCCAGGCCCGAGACGATGGAGGACATGGCCAGCGTCATCACAAAGGGCGGCACGTTGAAATAGGCGACCCCGATGCCGTTGGCGGCGCCGATCACGAGGCAGGTCGCCATGCCCGCGCCCATGCCCAGGGCGATGGCGGCGGCGGGGCCCATGGGGGATGTGGCGACCATGGCCATCGAGGTGACCACCGAGCCCATGGCGAACATCGTTCCGATGGACAGGTCGAGCCCGCGCGTCAGCAGCACCAGCATCTGCGCCACCGCCGCGAGGATCAGATAGGTGGCCTGCCGCGCCACGGTCGAGATATTGCTGCCGGTCAGAAAGCTGTCGGTCGTGAGCGTCAGCAGCAGTACGCAGGAGATCAGGAACCACGGCAGGATCCCCGCGCGAACAAAGACGCGGGTCACGAGGGTCTTGAGTTTCAAGGGGGCGGCGGCAAGCGGCACGCCGGGGGCGGTATTGGCAGACATCAGTCGGTCTCCGGATCAAAGAAATGGCTCAGGACGGTCTCTTCGGTGGTCTCGCAGGCGGGCAGGTCCGCGCGCAGCCGGGCGCGGTGCATGACATAGCTGCGATGGGCGAGATGCAGGATTTCCGGCAGGTCGGACGAGATCAGCACCACCCCGGCCCCGGCTTCGCAAAGGTCGCGCATGGCGCGGTAGATCAGCATACGCGCACCGATATCGACACCCACCGTCGGCTCGTCGAAAATCACCACCCGGCCCCGCGCGTCTTCGGGCTGCGCACCGATCCGCAGCAGCGCCTTTCCGATCAGCACCTTCTGCTGGTTGCCGCCGGAAAAATGCTCGGCCCGGCGCTCGATATTCATCGGGCTCAGCGCCAGCCGCTTGGCCACCGCCGAGACATCGCGTTTCTCGGCGCTTCGGCGCAGCAGACCGCCGCGCGAGAACCCCGGCAGGTCGAGCGCGGCAAGCGACATGTTCTCGCGCGCGGGCAGCACCATGGCGAGCCCCTCTTCCCGCCGGTCCGGCGGCACATAGATCAACCCCCGGTCCAGCATGGCGCGTGGGCCCAGCCGGTCGATCCCGGCATCGGCATCGAACACCGTCTCGCCGCGCAACTGGATGCTGCCGCGATCCGGACGCAGGATGCCAAAGGCCGCGCGGCCGATCTCGGACTTGCCCGAGCCCACGAGCCCGGCAATGCCCACCACCTCGCCCGCGCGCACGCGGATCGAGACATCCTCGAGCACCGTCTCGCTGCCCGAGGACGCGCAGATGCCGTCGAGCCGCAGCAGCTCCTCGCCGGGATCGGAGCGGATCTGCGGAAAGATCTGGTCCACCACCCGGCCCGTCATCAGCGCGACCAGCCGTTCCTGCGTCGTGCCCGCGACCGGCAGCGTCTCGATATAGCGCCCGTCGCGCAGCACAGTGATGCGGTCGCCGATGCGCTGGATCTCGCTCATCCGGTGGGTGATGTAGACGATCCCGATGCCTTCGGACTTGAGCTGTTCGATCAGCTCGAACAGCCGTTCGGTCTCGCGCTCGGTCAGCGAGGCGGTCGGTTCGTCGAGAATGACCACCGAGGGGCGGGTGCAGAACGCCTTGGCGATCTCGACCATCTGCTGTTCGGCGCGCGACAGATACAGCGCGTGCTGGCCGGGCCGCAGCTCGAAGCCCAGACGATCCAGCACCTCGGTCGCCATGCGCCGCACCGCGCGCTTGTCGAGCATGCCGCCGCGCCGGGGCTCGTCGCCGAGAAAGAGATTTTCCTCTACCGTCATCTGCGGCACGATGGAGAATTCCTGGAACACCGCGCTGATGCCCAGCGTCCGGGCATGGCGCACCGATTCCAGCGTCACCTCGCGCCCGCGCAAGAAGATCCGCCCCGAGCTGGGCCGGTGCACCCCCGCGATGGTCTGGATCAGGGTCGATTTCCCGGCGCCGTTCTCGCCGAAAAGCACATGCACCTCGCCGGGCCGCACGTCGAAATCCACGCTATCCAGCGCCAGCGTGCCGGGGTAGCGCTTGGTGATCCCCTCAAGCCGCAGCAGCGGCGCGCCCGCATGGGCCGGATCGACCGGCCCATGGGGTTCGAGGGAGCTGGGAGGACGCGGCGCCGCGCGCGCCGTGTCTCCGGGTTCCACGATCTGCGCCATGCTCAGTCCACGCTGAACTCGGGCGTCCAGCCCGCCGGCGCCAGCGTCGAGCCGGAGTCGAACTCGGCATAGCTGTCGCGGGTGACCACAAGGGGCAGAGGCTGCACATGTTCGGTGATCCGCTCGGTATTGCCGTATTCCGGCGCGCCGCCGGTGGCCATCTCCTTCTTCTCCAGCAGACGCACCGCCTGGTCGATGGCGATCCGGCCCTGCAACACCATCTGATCGCTGGGCGCCATGGCCATGCGGCCCTGTTTCATCAGCAGATCGACGCCGGTGTTGTAGTAATAGGAGACAAGCTGCGTGCTGTCCGAAATGCCCCGGTCGCGCACCACGCCCACGGCGGCCTCGATGGTCGGGGTCGAGCCGATGATATATTGCAGATCCACCTCGCTGCCCGAGCTGCGCGAGGCCACCACATCCTCGACCAGCTTGAGCTGGATCGACTTGCCGGTATCGCCCCATTTCGTGGCAATCAGCTCGACATCGCTGCCCTCGACCCCGGCCATGCAGCCCTGATCGCCGGCCACCGACCAGGCCGCGCCCGGCGGTCCGGGGAACCAGGCCGCGCTGACCTTGCCGCTGCCTTCGGGATGTTTCTGCGCCACCCAGTTGCAGGCGAGATAGCCCAGCAGATACCAGCTTTCGAGGATCTTGGCATCGACCTGCGTGCCGACCCCGTTCACCAGGTCGATGACCGGAATGCCCTGCGCGCGGATCTCGTCCACCTGGTTGGCGTTGCCCTTGCCCGAGATCGCCGACAGCACCACCGCGTCGGCCCCGGCGTTCACGCAATCCTCGACCTGGCGGAGCTGGCGTTCCAGATTGGTATAGCCGCCCGCCTCGAACAGCGAGATCTTCTGCCCCAGGCGCTTGCCTTCCGAGATCACCCCATAGCCGATGCCGACCCAGTAGGAATCCTTGAGATGCGGAAAGGCGACGCAGATGTTCCATTTCTTCGTCACCTCGTCGGGCGACAGCGGCACATACTCGGCGACGGGCAGCGCGGCGGGGTTGTTCGCAGGATCCGCCCAGCAGGCATCCGACCCGTCGGTGCAGGACAGGCTGTAGGGGTTCACCTCGGCCGGCCACCAGGGCTCTTCGGCCCAGAGGCTCCCGGCGAAAAGGGCGGTGCTTGCGGCGGCGGTCAGCCCGCGTGCGAAGGGGGATAGGCGCAATGTCATGTGGTTTGTCTCCTGTTGGGAAGCCCGGTTTTGTCCCGGGCGGTTTGGCGCCCCTCCAGCACGGAGAAGACGCGGGATGGCGATGAGTGCGGATCGCTGCGTGCGGCGACCGTGGCCGTCACACCTGCCCCGCCGTGGATCAGCAGCGGCGTGCCCTCGGCGGCGGCGAAGCGGTAGAGCCAGGCGAAGCCGATGGCGCGGCCCCGCCGGGGCGAGACCCGTCCGCTGGTCACCAGCCCCGCCTCGCGGCCGAAGGCATAGACCTGCGCGCCCGCGACAAGCGGCGCGGCGCCGGGGCCAGTCTCGATCGGGCAGAGATGAAATCTTTCGTTGCCGCGCCGCCGCAGCAGCCCGGCCCGGCCCTGAAACGCGGGCTTGCCCGGCGCGACAGCCCAGCCCAAGCCGGCCTCCCATGGGGTGGCGCCGGGGCCCAGATCCTGCGGAAACGCCGGCTGGCCGCGCTCGGCGCGCAGCGCCCGCAGGTCGTCGGGCGTGCAGGGCAGCAGCCCGCCCCGCTCCAGCAACGCGGCGCGGATGGCGGCCGTTGCAGGCGCCTCCGCCAGAATGTCGAAGCCGGTGATGGGCCCAAGCCCGGTCTGGGCCAGCAGCCCCTCCTCTCCGAAAAGCCGCCCCCGCAGCGCCTGGCACCGCGCCAGATCCGCCACATCGCAGCCCAGATGCCCGGCCAGCAGCGCCGCCGCCCGGGGACCGTAAAGCGACAGCCGCCGCAACGACGTCTCTCGGGTGCACCGTATCCGCCGCTGCTTTGCCAGCCCGCTCAGCAACGGCGCGGCGGCGCCGGTTCCCAGGATCAGCAGAACCGCGTCGTCTTCCAGCCAGTGAATCCGCGCGTCGTCGAGAATGCCGCCGTCTTCCGCAAGGATCAGCGTGTAAGCCCCCTGCCCTGCGGCAATGCCCGTCAGATCCCTCGGGCTGATGAAATCGACAAGGCCGCGCGCGCCGGGGCCGGAAAGCCGCAGCATATGTTCGCTTTCCCGGTCGCAGAGCGCCACCCCGTCCAGCAGCGCCGCCAGCGCCGGGGACTCCTCCGGCCCGGGCAGAGGCCCGTCCGGGGTGGAGGGAATGCTGTGAAGACGGCCGGGTTGCGGCAAGACACGCTCCTTGCGCCCGCGCCGAGGCGGGCGTCACCTTTGGGATCCAAGCGGCCGGCCGGGTGTGTCCGGCGGATGGCCATTTCCAGAATGAGATGCCGCGTTTGCCGGAGGATCGGCCGGCGGCATGGCAGCCGGACCCACCTGGCCCGGACTGATGACCCAATCTTGGGCTCGGGTCCGCGGATCGAGAAAGGCCCAAGCAAAGACTAGTTCATGGACCCAAGGCCCGCCGCACGGTCCCAGCCCCGGCCAGGGCGGCCCCACGCCGGGCGCCGGGCCCGCGATCGGGCCGGAACATTCGAATTAAATACATGTTTTGATTGCCAAAACTCTGCGATTCGCTTGCACGGCCCCGCAGCGCCCAACCGTCTCGGCCCCGGCGCCTAAATTTTGCTCACATTCACCTTATCTAATTGATTAAAGGATATTTTATTCCTTTCCCTCCCGATCAACGCCACAGCACCCACCTTCCGGCGCTCTCCCGACAACGGCCCTCTGTCGCCGTTTCGCCCCCCAAAACAGGCACGCCTTTCGCCCAAAAGGCATCGCACATGCCGCGCCACGCGACTCCCGGGCAGACCCGAAATTGGGCCCACGAAGATTATGGGTCTTGGGCCTTTCAAAGCCGCTGTTTTCACCCAGACTGATGCTCATGGCCACCGACAGCGCCTTTTGCACGAGGCATCACGCGGCGGCCCCTTCAACCGGACCCTCGACCGGACACACGTCTGCCCACGCGACACCCGGCACCGGGCCGCGTTCCCGCACCGCGTGCCCCCGGCCCGAAAGTCCCGATTTTGCAAGAGATGGAAGAGGACCATGACCAAAGACCTGACGACTGCGGAGACCCAAGTGTTGGTGTCTCTCGACCCCGCCGGCAGCAAAAGCGGCAAGGAAGTGCGTGGCCCCGCCACTCTGGGCGAAATCGTGGACGGCACCTGCGAACAGGTGCTCGACGTGTTCATGACCAGCGAGAACGGCAATTTCTTCGCCGGTGTCTGGACCTGCACCACCGGCACCATGAAGCTGACCGATTATCCCTTCAACGAAATGGCGGTGCTGATCGAAGGCAAGATCGTCATCACCGACGCCGACAGCGGCACCGTTTCCACCTTCGGTCCCGGCGACGGGTTCGCGATCCGCAAGGGCTTTCGCGGGACCTGGGAAATGTCGGAACCGGTACTCAAGCGCTTTGCCGGCGAAATCCCGGCCTGATCGCGACGCGCGCGGTCCTGCGGCAGCTTCCCCGGGTCGCGGGACCGCAACGCAACTGCCCGGCGGATCGGCCGGATCCGCCGGGCAGAAGACCAACCCCACAGGGAGACGACCATGGCTGTGACGGAAAAAAAGGGTTACTGCGCGCTCTGCACCTCGACCTGCGGCGCGGTCTATTCGGTGGAGAACGACCGCATCGTCTCGGTGCGCAGCGATCCCGAACATCCGACCGGGCAGTCCATGTGCCTCAAGGGGAAATCCGCGCCCGAGCTGCTCGACAACCCCGACCGGCTGACCACGCCCCTGCGCCGGACCCGCCCCAAGGGCGATGCCGATCCCGGCTGGGAGCCGATCTCCTGGGATATGGCGCTGGATCTGGTGGCCGAGCGGCTGGGCGCCATCCGTGCCGAAAGCGGCGCCGAGGCGGTGGGCTTTGGCATCACCACCCCGTCGGGCACCCCGATGGCCGACAGCGCGCCCTGGGTCGAGCGGTTCGTCTTCCGCTTCGGCAGCCCCAACATCGTCTACGCCTCCGAGCTTTGTAACTGGCACAAGGAAGGCGCCCACAGCTTCACTTTCGGGCGCGGCATGCCGCTGCCCGATTACGCGCGCACCGATCTCATCATCCTCTGGGGCTTCAACCCGTCCAGCACCTGGCTGTCGCAGGCCCATGCCATCGGCGAGGCCCGCAAGCGCGGTGCAAAGCTGATCGTCATCGACCCACGCGAAACGGCACTGGCGCGCGAGGCGGATCTCTGGCTACGTGTGCGGCCCGGCGGCGATGCCGCCCTGGCCATGGCGCTGACCCACGAGCTGATCGCCCACGACGGTCACGATGCTGCCTTTGCCACACAGTGGAGCAACGCACCGCTGCTGGTGCGCGAGAGCGACGGCGCGCTGCTGCGTGGCGCCGATCTGGGCCTGTCGCCCGCCGATGCCCCGGTGTTCTGGGACGAAGCCACCGGCGCGCCGGCGGTGCTGCCCCCCGCCACGCCCGGCACCGCACGCCCCCTGCCCGAAAGCGCCGCCCTGCACGGCCGCTTCGACCTTCGCAGCATCGACGGTACCGCCCTGCCCTGCCGAACGGTCCTCGATCTTTATACCGAGACCTGCGCCGCGATGACCGGCGACGCGCTGGCCGAGGCCGCCTGGGTCGATCCCGGCGAGATCCGCAAGGCCGCCGCGATGATCGCCGAGGCGGGCGCGGTCTCAATGCATAGCTGGACCGGGGTCGAGCAGCACGCCAACGCCACGCAGACCATGCGCGCCATGAGCTGCCTCTACGCACTCACCGGCAGCTTCGACGCCGAGGGCGGCAACCGCATCTTCGGCAGCCAGCCCGCCGCGGCCGTGAACGACATCGCCCAGCTTCCCGAAGGCCAGCTCGACAAGGCGCTTGGCCGTGAAGACCGGCCCATCGGCCCCGCCGCCGCCGGCTGGATCCGCACCCGCAGCCTTTACGACGCGATCCTGACGGGCACGCCCTACAAGCTGCGCGCCTATGTCGGCTTTGGCGGCAACCCGTTGCTGTCGCAGGCCGACACGAGACTGGCGCAGGACGCCTTCCGCGCGCTGGAGTTCCATGTCCATTGCGACATGTTCATGACCCCCACCGCCGCGATGGCCGACATCGTGCTGCCGGTCAACACGCTCTGGGAACGCGAGGCGCTGCGCATCGGTTTCGACATCTCGCCCGACGCGGCGGACTGGGTGCAGTTGCGCCAGCCCATGGTGTCGCGGCGGGGCGATACCCGCTCGGATGCGGAAATCGTCTTTGCGCTGGCCGGGCGGCTGAACATGGGCGAGGCGTTTTTCGGCGGCTCGCTCGAACGCGGATACGAGGCGATGCTGGCCCCGCTGGGCCTCGACCTCGCCACCCTGCGCGCCAATCCCGGCGGCATCCGTCTGCCGCTCGATCACCCCACCCGGACCTACCGGCACGAAGGGTTTGCCACCCCCTCGGGCCTGGTCGAGCTCTATTCCGAAACCCTGCGCGAACAGGGCCAGCCACCGCTGCCCGATGCCGCCTCGGCCCGGCCCCCGGCGCCGGGCAAGAGATGGCCCTATCTGCTGACCACCGCGAAAAGCGGCTATTACTGCCACAGCCAGCAGCGCAGCCTGGCAAGCCTGCGCCGCAAGGACGGCGCCCCCACCGCGCGGATCTCGCCCGAGCTGGCGATGGCCAAGGGCCTGCAAACCGGCGACTGGGCCGAGATCCGCACCCGCAACGGCAGCGCCCGGTTCCGCACCGAGATCGCCGCCGGGCTGCATCCCGGCGTCATCCTCGCCGATTTCGGCTGGTGGCAAAGCTGCGCTCCGCTCGGTCAGGGCGAAACCCCGGTTTCCGGCAAGGGCAGCAGCAATTTCAACAGCCTCATCGACACCAGCCACGTCGATCCGGTCAGCGGCGGGGTGCCCATGCGCTCCTTCCCCTGCGACATCCGGCGCGAAAAGCGGCGCGGCGCGCAGCCGAAACGCTGGGATGGAGAGCGCCCGCTGATCCTGCGCAAAAGCGTGCAAGAGGCGCCGGGTGTCCGGCGTCTGCATCTGGCGGCCCCGGACGGTGCCCGCCTGCCCGGTTTCGCGCCGGGCCAGAGCCTGACGCTGGCCTGGGATCTCGGCGACGGGCGGCGCGAAACCCGCTCCTATTCGCTGATCGGGCGCGGCGGCACCACCTCGGTCGCCGAATACCGCATCTGCGTGCGCAACCTCTGGACCGAGACCCCGCCCCCAGCCGGGGCCTTTGCCGCCTCCGACCATCTCACCGCCAGGCTGCACCTCGGCGAGACCGTCGAGGCGCAGGCGCCCACGGGCAAGTTCCTTTTGCCGGTCCAGTCCTCGCGCCCGGTCGTCTTCTATGCGGCGGGCATCGGCATCACCCCGTTCCTCTCGGCGCTCGAAACCGCCGCCGCCGAACGCGCGGAGACCGATTTCACGCTGATCTACAACAGCCGCAACCGCGACTCCCATGTCTTTGCCCGGCGTCTGCGGGCGCTGCAAAAGCGTCTGCCCCGCTTGTCGGTCATCGACATCTACAGCCGCCCCCGGCCCCACGAGCAGGCGGGGCGCGACTTCGCCCATGAAGGCCACATGAACCTATCCCATCTCGACCCCGCGCTGATCGAGGCGCGCGCGCTGCACTACCTCTGTGGCGGCACCGAGATGATGGACAACATGACCGCCGCGCTGATCGCGGCGGGCGTCCCCCGCTTCGACATCTTCCGCGAAGCCTTTCAGGCGCCGCCCCGGATCCTGCCCCCCAGCGACGCGCGGTTCGAGATCACCTTCGCCCGCAGCGGCCGCAGCCTGATCTGGGACGGCACGCAGGACTCGCTGCTGCGGCTGGCGGAGAACGCCGGGCTGGCCCTGCCCAGCGGCTGCCGGGTCGGGCAATGCGAGAATTGCACCATCGGCGTGCTACACGGCCAGGCGGTACATGCGGATGGCAGCGCCCCCGAGGAAGACAACCGTTGCCTGTCCTGCCAGGCGGTTCCGGTGTCGGATATGGTGATTGATGCCTGACACCGCCACAAGCGCCGCCGCGCGTGTCCACGAACGGCG
>NZ_JAMDHK010000008.1:121044-137740 GCF_024721115.1 Salipiger pentaromativorans
GGACGAGTTCCGTGTCGTCAACCGCCTGCGCGAACGTTGCGCGGCGGAATGGTATGGCTATACGCATCACCCCTTTGTCGGCCAGATCGCCGACGGTTCGCTCGATCCCGAGAGCTTCAAGCATTATCTGATTCAGCTCTACCTCTTCTCCAAACATTACAGCCGCGCCTATGCGCTGGCGGTGGTGAAGTCCGAGCATCTCGACGATCTGCGCGAGGCGGCGGCGCATGTGGACCTGCAACTGAATTTCGAGATGGCGCTGCATATCGACTACTGCAAGCGCTGGGGTCTGTCGCAGGAAGAGCTGGACCGCTGGCCCGAGGAAGACGCCAACCGGCTTTATACCCGCTATGTGATGGATCAGGGCCTTACCGGCGATCTGCTCGACCTGCTGGTCGCGCTGGCCCCCTGCTCGCTCGGCTATGCCGAGATCGGCGCGCGGCTGGTCAACGATCCCGCGACACGGCTGGCGGGCAACCCCTATCGCGACTGGATCGAGCTGCATGGCGGCCCCGAGTTCCAGGAAGGCGCCAACGAGCTGCGCCGCTTCATCGGCCGGGTCGCCCGGCGCCGCGGGGTCGATTGCGACGCGCCCAGCTCGGCACCGCGCTGGGAGACGCTGGAGGCGAATTTCCGCACCGCATCGGGTCTGGAAATCCGCTTCTTCGACATGGGCCTGCGCCGCCCCCGCCCGGTCGAGGACTGACCTCAGGACCCCGCGGCGGGCGCGTCCTGAAGGATCTGCCGCGCGCGGTCGATCAGCGGGCGGTCGACCATCTTGCCATCGACCTGCACCACCGATCCGGCGGCGGCTTCGAGCGCGGCAAGGATGCGCTGCGCCCAGTCGATTTCCCCCGGCGTCGGCGAGAACCCGGCGTTCACCGGCGCGACCTGCGCCGGGTGAATGCAGAGCTTGGCGCCCATCCCCTGCCCGCGCGCGCGACGGATGTCGCCCCGGATCGCCTCGGGCTCGGACAGTGCCACGGTCACGCCGTCGATGGGCGGCGGCAGATTGGCCAGCCGCGACGCCATCACCAGCTCGAACCGCGCGGGATCGAGGATCGCCCCGCCCTCGGGGATGCGCGCGTCGGCACCGAAATCGAGATTGCCAAAGGCCAGCCGGGCGACACCCGGCATCCGCGCCGTCTCGCGCACCGAAGCCAGCCCCGCCACCGTCTCGACCAGCGCGACAAACGGCCTGCCGGGCAGGCGCTCGGACAGCGTCGCCATGGTCTCGGGGGTCGCCTTGGGCAGCATGACCGTTGCCGTGGGCACATCCGCCAGCATCGCAAGATCGGCCCCGAACCACGCCGTATCGGCCCCGTTGATCCGCACCGCCCCCTGCCCGCCATCGGCGAACCAGCCGCGCACATCCTCGCGCGCGGCCTCCTTGCCCTCGGGCCCGACCGCATCCTCCAGATCGAGGATGACCGCATCGGCCCCCGAAGCCGCTGCCTTGGCGAAGCGGTCGGGCCGGTTGCCCGGCACGAAAAGATAGCTGCGCGGTTGTCTCATCGCCCCGCCCTCATACCTCGAAGATGGCACTGGCCTTCATCGCCAGCTCACCCTCGGGGCCGCGCGCCCAAAGCTCCAGACCGCTGACGCCCTCTGCCGGAACCGCTTCCAGCCGGAAGGCACGATCTGCGAAGAGCGGCGCCATGCCCCGGAACGAGAACTGCGCAAGGCGCTGTCCGGGGCGGCAGGTCGCGGCAAAATTCTGGAGCAGCGTGGCGATCAGCGGGCCATGCACGACAAGGCCGGGATAGCCCTCCTCCTGCATGGCATAGGGCCGGTCGTAATGGATGCGGTGCCCGTTCGAGGTCAGCGCCGAATAGCGGAACAGCAGCACCGGATCGGGCATCACCTCCTCCGACCAGACCGCGCCGTCCGGCGCGGGGGCGGGTTTTGGCTTCGGCGCATCCGGGGCGGGTGCCTCGCGATAGACGATGTCCTGCTCCTCCTCGACACACAGCACCCCGCCGGACGAGATCCGGTGCCGCACGGTCACAAAGACCAGCCGCCCGGCGCGGCCCGACTTGGACACCACGTCGAGAATCTCGCTCTCCTTCTCCGCCGCAGCGCCCACCGGCAGCGGCGCGTGATAGCGAAGCCGCCCGCCGGCCCACATGCGCCGGGGCAACCCGACATCGGGCAGAAAGCCGCCGCGTTTCGGATGGCCGTCGGGGCCGATCTCGCTCCGCCGCACGAAGGGGTTGAAGAACAGCCAGTGCCAGCCCGGCGGCAGCGCTGCGCCCGTACCTGGCGCCGGGTCGAGATCCAGCGTCGCCGCCAGCGCCGCGGCGCGGTCGGTGAGGATGGGTTCGGCGCGGGTCTCGCGGCGCCCGACGGCGTCACTGTGATCGGCGTCCTGAAGGGCCGTCTGCATTGTCATGATCTTCGTCCTTTCCGCCGGTCAATAGATGACCCGCTCCTCCACAAGCCGCGCACGTTCGGCGCGCCCGATCCCCAGCATTTCGCCGTAAACGTAATCCTCATGCTCGCCGAGCCCCGGCGTGCCGCGTTCCATGCCCGGCGCATCGCTGCCCGAGAACATCGCCGGAAAGCCCACCGCCTTGCGCTGACGGCCGCAGGTCTCGGTGACATCCACCACCGCGCCGCGCGCCCGCGTATGCGGATCGCGGGCAATGTCGCAAGCGCGCCACGAGACATGCGCCGCCACGCCCGCCTGTTGCAAGGCGGCCGCGGCCTGCTCGGCCTCCACCAGCGCGGCCCAGGCGGAAACGATCCGGTCCACCTCCTCCCGCGCAGCCACGCGCGCGGGCGCGGCGGCAAAGCGTGTGTCCCGCGCCAGCTCCGCCCGCCCCATGAGCCGCGCCAGCGCAGCCCACTCGGCATCGCTCGACACCGACACCGACAGCCAGCGGTCGTCGTCGCGCGTGGCATAAAGCCCGTGCGGCGCGCGCTGCGGATCGGCATTGCCCATGCGCTTCACCGCAACCCCGCCGGAGGCGGCGGTGAGCGCGTCGCCCGCCAGCGACGAGGCCACCTCGCGCGCGGCAATATCCACATGACAGCCCTGCCCCGTGCGCCGCCGCTGATGCAGCGCCGCGACAGTTGCCAAAGCCGCATTCATACCCACGGAGTGATCCATCACATGGCGCATCTCGACCGGCGGGCCGTCCTCGTATCCCGTCAGATAGCCCAGCCCGCCCCAGGCGCCGAAAAGCGGCGCATAGCCGGCATAATGGCTGTCCGGCCCGGTCTGGCCGGAAGAGGAGACCGAGGTCATCACGATGTCGGGCTTCACGTCGCGCAGCGCCTCATAACCCAGCCCCAGCCGGTCCATGACCCCGGCGCGAAAGCTCTCGGCGGCCACGTCGGACTGCGCAACCAGCCGTTTGGCCAGCGCAATCCCCTCGGGATGCTTGAGGTTCAGCCGCACCGACAGCTTGTTCGACGCCACCTGATCGAAGGTCGCGGGCCCCGCCCGGCCATAGACCGCGTGCGGCTTGCGAAAGATGTCGGGGCGCTGCGCGCTCTCGATCTTGATGCATTCGGCGCCGAGCTGCGACAGCATATGCGTGCAGAACGGCCCCGCCGCATGCACGGTGAAATCGGCGATGCGGATCCCGGCGAGCGGCTTCATGCGGTGACCCTCCTCGGCTTGCGGCTGTCCTCAAGATCCAGAAGCGCCTGATCCTGCCCGGCCTCGGGCGCGGCCCGGCGCAGCTCCAAAGGCGCATCGGCAAAGCGGAAAGGCGCGGTCTGCACCACCACCCCGTCCATGCCCGGCAGGGTCTGGAACAGACCCCGCGCCGTCTCCTGCCGTCCGGTCACGATCTGCTCGGGCGCATTGTAGCGTGCCATGGGCACGCCCAGCTCCTGCGCGCGGGTGACCAGCTCTTCCACATCGTGGCCATGCGCCCAGGCACGGATCGCGCGGTTGATCTCGTCACCGCGCGCGCTGCGCGTGGCCGGATCGTCGAGCGCCTCGTCCATCGCCCAGCCGGGATGCCCCATCAGCCGCACCAGCGCCTGCCATTGCCGTTCCTCCAGCGTCAGCAGTTCCACATAGCCGTCGCGGCATTCGATCACCCCGCCATAGCGAAAGGACCGCGTGTGGCGGTGTTCCACCGATCCGTCGCCATAGCGTTGCAGCGCAAAGGCACCGACCGCCACATTGGCATCCTGCACCGAGGCATCGACAAACTGCCCGATGCCCGACCAGAGCGCCGAGAGCCCCGCCAACGCCGCCGCCACACCGCCCTGCATCTCGGCGAAATGCCCGGCGATCTTGAGCGGCGGGCGGTCGGGAAAGAGATCGGCAGACAGCCCGTTGGGCAGCAGGAACCCCTCTCCGCCCGCATGAACGAGGTTGATCTCGGTGCCCGTCCAGCCCGCCTTGGGGCCGGTCGCGCCGAAGGGCAGCACCGAGAGATGCACCAGATGCGGATGCCGCGCGGCGATCCCCTCCGGGTCGAGCCCCTGCCGCGCGCGCAGCGCGACAGGGGTGTCGTCGATGAGGATCTGCGCGTCTTCGAGCAGCGCCGACAGGCTGTCCCGCCCCGCCGGTATCTCGAGATCGCAGATCACGCTGCGCTTGTCCGCCGCGAGATATTCGAACAAGGCGCTGCGGCCATCCTCCAGCAGCGGCGCCTCGTGCCGCAGCGGGCAAAGCGAGGGCGGCTCGGCCATGACGACCTCGGCCCCCATGGCGGCCAGAAGCCGCCCGGCCCAGGCCCCGGCCACGCCGGTGGCATGCTCCACAACCCGGAGTCCCGTGAGTGGCTTTTGCTGTGACATGGCCGGACGCCCTCCCTCTTTGCCCGTCGTCTCGGTTCAGCCGGCGCGGCTCAGCGCACGACCGGCAGGTCGAGCTCGAGCTTGCCGCCATCGAGGAAGACCCGCAGCTCGGGGTCGCGCGATTGCAGCGCCACCGTGGCGATGCCCGGTGTGGTGATCTCGCCGCGCTGGTTCTCGCCCCAGATCTCGATGTCCACGAGCGCGTGGCCGTCCTTGATGTATTTCCGGCTGACCTTGCCCTTGCACCAGGTGCTGTCGCCCATGGTGTTGAAGCGGCGCATCTCGGTGCGGACGCGCTTGAGGAAGGCGGCGTCGCCCATCCAGTTGGTCACCAGCGAGGCCATCCAGGACGACCGCTGCGGGCCGTAATCGTAGACGCCGGGCACACCCACCTCCTTGGCGGTGCTTTCGCGGTGGTGGCCGATGCCGGTGTATTCGATGCCGCCGCCCGCCTCGGGGTTGCGGAAGAAATGGCCCGGATGCTTCATCGCCGCCTGGAACACCACCCCATGGGTATGGCCGCGCCCGCAGCCGACCAGAAAGCCCATCGTGTCCATCAGCGACAGCGGGCCGCGCACGATGGTGTCGAGGCTCTCCCCCTCGGTCACGTCTTCCCAGTAACGCACCTTGGAGCCGCGGATCTTCATCGGCTCCTCCATGATGCAGGCATCCAGCGCCTCGTATTCCTCGGGCGTGTATTCGTGGGTCTTGATGTCCTTGTACTTGCCCGCGTCCCGCGCCGCCTTGCGCTCGTGCCGGGTGCAAGTGCCAAGCGCACGGGCCAGCAGATCGCCGTGCTGGTTGACATAGGTCGCCTCGACATATTGCAGCACCAGACGGCCGGAGAATTTCGACTCCTTCTCCTCGATGCCGATCACCCGCTCGACGGCGCTCACCCGGTCGCCGGGGCGGATGTGGCGGAACAGTTCCCAGTCGTTGCCCGCATAGAAGCCGTGCACGCCGGGCAGGCCCCAGCGGGTGCGGCCGATCCAGCCGAAGGCCATGGGGAACATCGGGTGGCCGAGCTGGCTGCCATAGCGCGAGGCGGCGCCATAGCCCGCATCCCGGTACAGCGGGTTCAGATCGCCGATGCCGTTGCACCAGTTGCGCAGCGTGTCGGCGGTGGCGTCCTGAAGATAGGGCCCCTCGGGGCGCAGTTGCAGGCCGATCATCTCGCGCGCGGCGGCCACCGCCTCATCGGTGATCTTGCCCTCGGCGGGCGCGCCGCCCATGCCCTTGGTGTCGTCGGACCTGGTCTTTTCCATCGTCTCGGCAGTGGTCACGTTTGATCTCCTCTCTCTTGTCTTGCTCGGGCAACGCGCCCTGCGCTTTGCGTGCTGGCGGGGCTGCCCGCCGTTGAGGATCACGTTAATGCATTTTATTTTTTCGAGTCAACGGTGACTTCGCGGGATAATGCATTTTAATACGGTTAATCCGAGAATACACGCGGCATAACACAGAAAAAGCCCGCCGAATCTGGCGAGCTTTTCATTTTTAGTGCATTATTTTGGGGGTCAGAACGTTACATCCGCCGCCGAGGAGATCGCCGCGAACCGCTTCAGCCCGGCAAGCGCGAACATGTGCTCCTCCTCCGTCGCCCCGGCGCAGCAATCCTCCAGCACCACACAGGCGTAATCCCGGTCATGCCCCTCGCGCACCGCCGCCGAGACGACGCCATTGGTCGACACCCCGCTCAGGATCAGCCGCCCGATCCCCTGGGCGCGCAGCAGCGGTTCCAGCTTTGTGCCGTAGAACGGGCTGACCCGGTGCTTGACGATGTCGGGATCGCCGGGCTGCGGCGCAAAGCCCTCATAGACCTCGGTGCCCCAGCCGCCCAGCGTGAAGACATTGTTCGCCTTCGCCTTGCTGAACACCGGCGAGCCCGGCGGACATTCGGCGTAATCGGGCGAGAAACCCACCCGCACATACCCCACCATCACCCCGGCCTCGCGGGCGCGGCGGATCGCCAGTTTGGTATTGTCGTAAACGCCCCGCGCCTCGCAGAGCGGCACGTAAGACGTGCCGCCCATCCCGTCCGGGTGCACGAGGTCGTTGAGCATGTCCATGACGAGCAGAATGCTTTTGGATGCCATTCAGGTCTCCTTGCCTTTGTCTTGCGGTGATGGTCTGCGCCCACCGCGTCGATCAGGCGAAAGACCCTGCCCTACCCGGTGTAGCTTTGCTTGAATTCGTCCCAGCCGGCACGGATATGCGTGCGCAGTGCCGCGATCATCGCGCTTTCGTCCCGCGTCAGGATGGCGCTGAGCATCTCGCGATGCTCTTCCGAGGCACGCCCGACGCGGTTCTCCAGCTTGTTGATCAGATCGAACGGATACCGCGCCCAGAGCGTGCGCACGAACCGCAGCGTCTGCGGCAGTTCGGCGGCGAGATAGAGCACCTCGTGAAAGCGGTAGTTGATGCTGCGCACCGCGTCGCGGTCGCCCCGCGCCGCCGCAGCCTCCAGCTGCTCCTGAAGGTCGCGCAGCTCGGCCACCTGCTCGCTGGTCAGCCGCTCCATGCCCTTGAGCGCCAGCTTGCATTCCAGCGTCACCCGCAGATCGACGATTTCCTCGGTCGCGTTGATGTCGAAGGGCGCCACGGTCGCCCCGCGATTGGCCGCCCCAAGGATAAAGCCCTCGGCCTCCAGCAGCTTGATCGCCTCGCGCACCGGCGTGATGCTGGTGCCGATCTGCTCGGCGATCTCGGCCTGCTTGAGCTTGGACCCGCGCGGGAATTTCCCGGAAATAATGCCTTCTCGCAGATAGTCCGCGACGCGCTCTTCCTTGGTTTGATGCTTCAACATCATGGCCTTCCGTACCGAGTTCCGGATCCTTATAGCAGTTTCGCCCCCGGATGATGCAATCTTTCATGCCGCATTTCCCGGATCCGGTGCCAGGTCAAGCCGCAAGATATGCTCTGACCCGGCCCTGTCGGCACGCGGATAGATCCGGGCGATGCGCGGATCGTGGGCGGGCAGCACGTGATCGTCGCTGTCGGCCAGCGCGCGGATCGTGTCATGCGCGGCGATCATGTCCGACGAATTGAACACCACCGCAAAGGGCACCCCGCGCTCGTATTCCTCGTAATAATGCAGCGCGTCCGAGGCGAGCACGACCCAGCCCCGCGCGGTCCGCACCCGCACCACCTCCTGCCCGGCACAATGCCCGCCGACCCAGTGCACCGTCACCCCGTCGGCGATCCTTGCCTCGCGGCCATGCAGCGTCAGCCGCCCGCCATGCAGCAGGCTGACGAGACGGAGGATCTCGTCGGGCTCATAGGCGCGGCGGAACCACGGCTTTTGCATCCAGGGGCCGGTGACATAGGCCATCTCCTCGGCCTGCATGTGGAAATGCGCCTGCGGGAAAGCGTCGAGAAAGCCCAGATGATCGTAATGCGCATGGGTCAGGATCACCGTGTCGGCGCTCGCCGCCTCCACCCCCAGCTCCGCCAGCGCGACAACCGGGCTCAGCAGATGGGTGTGGCCGTGCCTGGCCGCCTTGGCGGGGTCCATGCCGGTGTCGACCACAATCGTCCGGTCCTCCGAGATCAGCACCCAGGAATAGAAATCGAGCACCAGCGGCGCGTCGGGCTGCGCCTCGAGGATAAAGTTCTGCCCGCGCGTCCGCCCGGTGTTGATCGCGTGGCGGATGCCGTAGATGCGCCAGATCGTTTCCGTCATTGCCCGCCCCTCACGCCGCCGAGGCCGCGCCGAGATAGGCGTCGATGGCCTCCTGCCGCGCGGCGCTGTCGCGCAGCGCCTCGGCGCTGCGGTGCCCCACAAGCTGGCCGCCGCGCAGGAAATGCAGCTCGTCGCAGATGCGCATGGTCATGGCGAGGTTCTGTTCCACCAGCATGATCGCAAGCCCGGTCTCCTTGCGGATTGCCCCCAGCCGGTCGAAGACCCGCCGCACCAGCATCGGCGCCAGCCCCAGCGACGGCTCGTCGAGCAGCAGCAGGCGCGGCCCCGCCATCAACCCGCGCCCGATGGCGAGCATCTGCTGCTCGCCCCCCGACAGCCGCCAGGCGGCGCGGTCGGCCTTGTTGGCGATCTCGGGGAACAGATCCAGCACCGTCTCGGAGCGGGTCCGGCGCTCGCGCCCGCCCAGATGATAGCCGCCCAGCACGAGGTTCTCGCGCACCGTCATATTGCCGACGATCTCGCGCCCCTCGGGCACATAGACGATGCCGCGCCGCACCCGCTCGCGGGTGGGCAGCGCGGTCACGTCCTCGCCGTCGAAACGGATGGAGCCGCGCACCGGGATCAGCCCCGCCACCGCCTTCATGATCGAGGTCTTGCCCGCTCCGTTCGCACCGAGCAGCGCCACCACCGCGCCCTGCCCCACCGCAAAGGACACATCCTCCACCGCCTGCGCCTTGGCGCCATAGAACACCGACAGGCCGGATACGCTCAGAAGATCAGTCATCGTCGCTCCCCAGATAGATCCGCACCACGTCTTCGTCCTGCCGCACCTGCTGCGGCGTGCCGCAGGCCACGAAGGCGCCGAAGTTCAGCACATAGATCCGGTCGCAGATCGACATCACCAGATCCATGTCATGCTCGACCACCACCATCACCAAATCGGGTGAGCAGAGGCTTTTCAGGCTGCGCATCAGGTCGCGCGTCTCGGCGTTGTTGAGTCCCGCCGCCGGTTCGTCGAGCAGCAGCACCTGCGGGCGCCCGACAATGGCACGGGCGATCTCGACCAGCCGCAGCATGCCCGGCGGCAGCTCGGCGGGCAGCTTGTCGGCGGCCCCCGCCAGCCCCAGCTCGGCCAGCGCCTGTTCCGCATCGGCGCGCATCCGCGCCATCTCCTCGCGGCCCCGGCGGGTGGGAAGAAACACATGCTGCCAGCCCGCGTGGTGATTGCGCGCCACCCCGATCATGACGTTTTCCAGCACGGTCAGATCCGGGCTCAGCGCCACATGCTGAAAGCTGCGCACGATGCCCCGGCTAGCGCGGGCGGCGGGCGGCAGCCCGTCGAGGCTTTGCCCGGCATAGGTGATCGTGCCCTTCTGCGGCGCATAAGCGCCGGTCAGGCAGTTGAAGAGGCTGGTCTTGCCCGCCCCGTTCGGCCCGATCAGCCCGGTGATCTCGCCCGCGCGGAACTCGACATCGAGCCCCTTGAGCACCTCGATCCCGCCGAAGGAGAGCGCGATGCCCTCGCCTTTCAGCGCATTGGTCACGACATCCATCAGACACCCCCCTTTCGGTCGGCGATCATTGCGCGCAGGCGCGGCAGGTAATGGCCGAGCAGGATCATCCCCAGCAGCGCCAGACCGTAAAGCACCGGGATCCAGGCGCCCGAGGCCGACAGGAACTGCGGCACCAGCGTCAGGAAGGCGCCACCCACCAGCGCGCGCGGCAGCGAAAGCCCGTAGAAGCTGACCACCGACCCCACCAGCAGAAAGATCGACGACCAGAGCGTGAAGCCGCTGGGCGACACGGTCGAGCCCGCAAAGCCCAGCATGGCACCGCAGAGCGCGGCGATCCCGCCGCTGATCCCCATCACCGCGACCCGCGCCCAGACCCGGCGGGTGCCGAACGCATCGGCGGCGGCGGGATGGGCCTTGGCGAGCAAAAGCTGGAGCCCCTGCCGCGAATGCCGCAGCCGCGCCAGCCCGTAGACCACGGCCACCAGCACGATCAGCGCCGCGTAATAGCGTTGCAGCGACATGGCGATGCCGGGGATCACCGGCTGCGACACATAAAGCCCCTCATAGCCGCCGGTCAGCCCGTCGGCATTGTTGATCAGCTCCGGCACCGCCAGCGCCAGCGCCATGGTCGAGACCGCCAGATAGATCCCGGAGAGCTTGCGCGACGGCCAGGCGAAGGCCACGCCGCTGACCACGCCAAGCGCCAGCGCCAGCGGCAGGCTCGCCAGCAGCGACAGGCCGAACCGCGTATCCAGAACCGCCACCGAATAGGCGCCCACGGCGGCAAAGAAGCTGTGCCCGATCGAGACCTCGCCGCCGTAGCGCACCAGCACGCTGACCGCGAGCACGCCGATGCTGTTGGCAAAGCAGACGCCGAGGGCAAAGATCCACGAGCCTCCGACCAGCAGCGGCAGCAGGATCAGCGCGGCGGCGAGCCCCAGGCTCAGCAGGTCGGCGGGTTTCAAGCCGGCAAGCCGGGCCTCTTCGGCGTCGAAACGTCCAAGGGTGACGGGGTGATCAGACACGGGTCCCTCCTACGCGTTCGAGAATGCCGTTCGGAAAGATGTTGAGCGCCAGAAGGATGACCCCCAGAAGGAAGGTGCTGCTGAACTCCGGCGACACGTAGAACGTGAAAAGGTTCATCAGCACCCCGATCAGGATCCCGCCCAGCAGCGCGCCGGGCAGGCTGCCGAAGCCGCCGATCACCGCTGCGGCAAAGGCCTGAAGCATGAAGGCGGCCACCGTGGTGACGCTGAGAAAGGTGGTGGGCACGATCAGCAGCGCGCCCACGACGCCCAGCACCGCCGCCACGATCCAGGAGAACAGATGCACCGAGCGCAGGTTCAGCCCGCAGACCTCGGCGGCAAAGGGGTTCTCGGAAATCGCGCGAAAGGCGATGCCCAGCTTGGTATGGTCGATGACAAAGAACAGCGCGCCGATGGTCACCACGGCCACCGCCAGAACGGTCAGATCGTAGCCGGTGATGAAGAGCCCCAGCACCGACATGCTGAAGCGCGGCACCGGCAGATCGAGGCTGACGATGTCGGCGCCGAAGATCAGCAGCGTGGCGCCCTGCGCGATAAGACCGATGCCAAGCGTGGCGATGGTCGCGGTCAGGTCCGACTCGAAGACCAGCGGCGAGATCACCGCATAGGTCATGAAGGCGATGGCGATCACCGCCAGCACCGCCAGCAGCACTGCCGCGCCCCAGCTCAGCTCCATGATCATGCCGCTGGAAAAGCCGTAGATCAGGAAGGCGGCGAAGCCCGCCACATTGCCATGGCTGAAATTCACCACCCGCGAGGATTTGAAGATCATCACCAGCCCCAGCGCGCCGAGCGCATAGAGGCAGCCGGTGATCATCCCCGACCAGACCAGCGGAAAGAGATCGCGGAGGATGCCGGTCATGCCGCTTCCTCCTTGTCGCCCCTGCCGCCCTTGTCACCCTTGCCGCCGTCCGGCCCCATGACGCCCTGTTCCACCAGCTCGATCACGCCGGGGAAATAACGGCCCGAAAGCCCGTGCGAGACGCCCGCCGCGTAATAGCCGCGCACCGTTTCCGCCGCAGGCAGCGGCACGCCGGTGTCGGCGGCCAGCTCGAACACGTAAGAGATGTCCTTGAGCACATATTCCGGCGAAAACGCCTTGTCGGGGAAGACCCGCGGCAGCATCGCCTTCATGCCGTGGTTGCGCAGCACAAAGCTGTCGCCCGAGCCTTTCGAGACCGCATCGAGCAGCACCTCGGGCGCCACCCCCGCCTTTTCGCCCAGCACCATCATCTCGGCCAGCGCCACCGTATTGGCAAAGACCAGCATATTGTTGACCAGCTTCAGCACCTGCCCCGCGCCGACCGCGCCGCCATGGGTGATGTCGGTGGCGATGTAGCCGAGCATCGGCTCGATGCGCGCGAACATCTCGGGCGAGGCCCCCACCATGATCGCCAGCGCGCCTTTCTGCGCCGCCTCGCGGGTGCGGGCGACCGGCGCGTCGGCAAACCCAAGGCCCTTGTCCTTCAGCAGCGCCGCCACCGCGCGGGCGGTCGCGACCGGCGTGGTCGACAGATCCACCACCGCCGTGCAGCGCGTCGCGGCAGCGGCGATCTCGCCTGCCACCGCCGTGACCTGCGGGCCGCCCGGCAGCGACAGGAAGATGATGTCGGCCTGCTCCGCCAGCTCCCGCACGCTGCCCAAGCGCCTGGCGCCCGCCGCCTCGACCGCCGACAGCGCCGCGTCGGACAGGTCGTAGGCCAGCACATCGCCGGGATGTTTCGCCGCCATGTTCATGCACATCGGCCCGCCCATGACGCCAAGCCCGATGAATCCGATGGTTTCCGTGTTGCTCATGATCTCAATCCATCAACATGCCGCCGTTCACGTCGAGAACGGTTCCGGTGATCCAGTTTGACGCGGGCGAGCAGAGGAACAGGATCGCCTGGGCGATGTCCTCGGGCTGCCCGAACCGGCCCAGCGGCACATTGCCGTTGGCCGAGGGCGCCGCGCGCTGCGTGACGGTTTCCCACATCGGGGTCTCGACCGGCCCCGGCGCGATGACGCTGGCATAAACCCCCTGCCCCGCGCCCGCCTTGGCGACCCATTTCATCAGCCCGTGCACCGCCGATTTCGCCGCCACGTAGGACGGCCCCGAGGCCACGCCGCCGATCTTCGACGCGATGGAGCCAAGCGCCACCATCTTGCCCATGCCCTGCTCCGCCATCACCGGGAACAGCGCGCGCACCGGGTTCACCACCCCCATCACATTGACATCGAACAGCGCGCGCCACTCCTCGTCGGTGCTTTCGGTCAGCGGCCTGTGCGAGATGGTGCCCGCGCAAAGCACCAGCGCATCGACCCGCCCGTAAGTCTTGAGAAGATCCGCCACCAGCGCGTCGGTCGCCGCGCGCGAGGTGACATCGTAATGCCGGTAGCTGATCGCCGGAGAGGCAAAGTCCGCCTCCTCGACGATGTCGGTGGCGATCACCGTGGCGCCCGCCTCGGCCAGCGCCAGCGCCGTCGCCCGTCCGATGCCGCCCGCCGCGCCGGTGACCAGCGCAATTTGTCCGTCCATGCGCGCGGGCGCGCTGACTGGTATCAGGGTCATCCCTGCCTCCGCGTTTCCTTGGTCGTTCTGCAAGGGCTGCCCGGCTGTCCCACACCCAGGCAGCCCCTTGGGTCACTGGGTCTCGAAGACCACCGCCGGATAGGGGCGGAATTCCTGCACCAGCTCAAAGCCGCCATCCCTGGCCTGGATGATGCCCTCCTGCCGGGTGCCGCGATGGTCGCCCGGCTCAAAGGTCACGCCCCGCGCGCCGCCGACCGAAACCGCCTCCAGCGTCTCCAGCGCCGCCACGAGGTTTTCCCGCGTCAGCTCGTTGCCGGAGGCCAGCAGCGCCTCGAACCCCTTGTGAAAGATCGCCGCGTTGCTCCAGCCGTTCAGGCCGAACACGCCGACCGGATCGTCCGGATAATAGGCCTCGATGGACTGGCGATAGGCCGCCACCTCGGGCGCGTCGCTCGACACCGGCAGCAGCCAGGACGAGAAATAGACCCCGTCGAGCAGATCGCCCGCCAGCTTCTGGGTCGAGGGATCGGCGGTGAAGAACGGCGCGAACCATTCCACGTCGAGCCCCTGAAGATCCGCCGCCTTCAGCGCCGCCGCGAGATTGGCGTTGGAGCCGAAGAGGATCACCGCCTCGGCGCCGGAATTGGCCACGCGCCGGATATGCGGGCTGAAGCTGGTGGTCTTCACGTCGAAGGGCACCGACTCCGCCGCCTCGATGCCCAGCTCGGCCAGATAGGCCTCGACCCCGCGCTTGGCGGATTTGCCGAGCTCGTCGTTCTCCCAAAGCAGCGCGACTTTCTTCAGGCCCAGCCCGTTGACCGCGTAGTCGAGATTGGACGCCGCCGACCAGCCGTAATCGGGCAGCAGCGGAAAGACATTGGGCTCGACGAAAAAGGCGCTGGCCCCGCCGATGGGGCCGACCACCGGAAGACCGACCTCGCGGGCATAGGGCAGCACGGCGACGTTCGTGGCGGTGCCGATCGAGGCGGACAGGGCAAAGATCCCGTCATCCTCGACCATCTGCCGCGTCACCGCGACCGAGCGCGCCGGATCGTAACCGTCGTCCTTGGTCACATAGTTGACCGTCCAGCCGTCGATCCCGCCGTTTTCGTTCAGATGGCGGTAATAGGCTTCGGCGGCATGGGTCAGGATGGCATAGAACGGCACCGGCCCCGTCACCGGGGTAAAGGCGCCGATGGTCACGGTCTTGGTGTCCTCGTCAATGCCCGCATCCGCCGCCGCCAGCGGCGACGCGGCAATGCCCGTCGCGACCAGCGCCGCAACGGCCACTGAGTCTCTCAGTCGCTGAAACATTTTCTCCTCCCTGGAATGTTTCCTCTCCCTGTCCAGACGATAGAAGCACTCGCCGCGACTCGTCAAATATAAAATGCATTTCAATACCTGAAAGCGCCCGCCGCAGCGCCGCATGACATACTTTTCCGGGGATTTTTCGCGGTACACCGGACTGATACCGAGGGAAAAGTCACCCTTTCTCCCCTAAATAATGCATTATATCTTGCCTGAACGGGGATCTTCTGACACTCATGCCTCATCCGGCACCGCTTGGGTGCAAACGACATTTGGGAGGATGGGATGGCAAAAGGCGTTCTGGCAGGAAAGACGGTTGTCGAGCTTGGCAGCATGATCGCGGCGCCCTTCGCGACGCATATTCTGCAACAGCTCGGCGCGGAGGTGATCAAGATCGAACCCCCCGCCGGCGAGACCACGCGCAAGCTGGTGCGCGGCGGCCCCAGCGGCAGCTACCTCGCCTTCAACCGCGGCAAGAAAAGCCTCTGCCTCGATCTGCAAAGCGATGGCGGGCGCGAGATCTTCCGCAAGCTCATCGCCCGCACCGACATCGTGCTGCACAATCTCTCGCCCTCGGCGGCGCGCAAGCTGGGCGTCACCTTCGAGGATTGCGACGCATTGAACCCGCAGATCGTCTACTGCCACGTCAAGGGCTACGGCGCCGGCCCGCTCTCCGAGGAGGTGGCCTCGAACCCCATTGCAGAGGCCGCCACCGGGGTGATGTTCTCGAACCGCGTCGAGGGCCGCCCCTCACGGCTCGGGCCGTCTTATCACGACCAGTTCGCAGGATGTTACGCGGTGATCGCGGTGCTGTCGGCGCTGCTTTCGGGCGAGGACGACAAGCGCAACATCGCGCTTGGTCTCTACGAAACCGGACTGCACATCGCCGCCCGCGACCTGCTGGGCGTGCAGCTCAAGTCGCAGCTTCTCGGGCGGCCCGAAACCGAGCCTTCGGCCGAGTTCAGCATGCCGGGCTACGGCGCCTACGAAACCCGGGACGGCCGCTGGATCTATCTGGTGATGCTGACCGACGACCATTGGCGCAAATTCTGCCAGGCGACGGACATCCCCGCCGACCCCGAACTCGCCACGCTGCGCGCCCGCCGCCGCGAGCGGCCTCGTGTCGAGGCGATGGTACGCGAGGCGGTGGCACGATATAGCTACGCCGACCTTGCAAAGAGCCTCGCCGCCCATGGCGTCGGCTTTACCGAGATCCTGTCCACCGACCGCGTGCTGACGACACCGCAGGCACAATCGCCCGGCAAGGTGACGAGTTTCGGTTTCAGCGACTACGCCTTCCAGTCGCCGGACTTCCCCCTGCCCGCGCTCATCGACAACACCCAGCTTGCCGCCGCGCCGCCGCTGCTGGGCGCCGATACCGCCGCGCTGCTGGCCGGGCTCGGCTATGATCAGGCCCAGATCGACGCCCTGTTTTCTTCCGGAGCGGCCCGCCCGGCAGACGAAAGCGCCCCCCTCTGGGCGCTGCCGAAATCGCGGGTCCGCGCGGCGGGCTGAGGGCCCCTGCCCCGCCCCGGCACCAGAACGGCGCCGGGGCAAAACCGCAACAGTCCCGGGGCCTTCGTGCCCGGGACGGTGACCGGAGCGGGAAACCGGCGTAGGCTGCCCTCATCCGCCGAGCCGCGTGCCACGAGGCCCGGCCCAGCCAGACGCCACATCTCCGGCGGCGCTTTTCCCGTCATTTCAGCTTGAAAACCGCCCCACTCGGGCCTGGCGATCTATGTCCGATAATTTCGACCCGGACAGAGACGGGCCTCCCCCGCCGGTGAGGCGGACAAGGCCCCTGCCCGCCTCACCGGCGGGCTGGTTTCTCAGGAGTCCAGCGCCGCCATGAACGCCGCCACCGCCGCCTCGAGCCGGTGCCGGTCGATGCTCGAGAAATCGCGCTCCATCA
>NZ_JAMDHK010000008.1:137765-187647 GCF_024721115.1 Salipiger pentaromativorans
GCCGGTGCCGGTCGATGCTCGAGAAATCGCGCTCCATCAGCAGCTCCACCTTCCCGTCGCGCGCGGCACAGCGCACTGTCCCCGCGGGGACAGTGCAGCGCAGCACCGTCTTGGCGGCGCTGTCGGCGCTCTTGCCCGGGCTGCGTTCGGCCTTGCGCTCGGGCTTCGGCTCGGGCGTCAGCAGCGCCTGAAGCTGCGCCAGCTCCCCCTCGGCATCCGTGGCCGGCGCCGCGACAAGCGCCGCCCGCAGCCGTTCGGCAAAGCCCCCGCCGGCGCCGATCTCGCGCACCAGATCGAGCCCCAGCTTGCGCGGGATCGCCTCCGGGTGGCGCAGCAGATCGCCGACCGTATCCAGCAGCGTCGCGAAATGCCGGATGTAGCTGCGCTTCTGCCGCCCCGCCGAGGCATAGAGCAGCGCCACCGCCCCCTCGACATCATCGACACCGGTCTGCGGATCGCGCGCAAAGTTCAGTGCAAGCTGCGCCATCTCGGCAAAGGACACGCCGCGCCGCACGAGGTTCTCATCGACCATGCGCCGATACAGCCCCTCCAGCGCCTCGCCGCTGGCCACCAGACCGGCGGGGATCCGGGCAAAGGCCTCGTCCCCGGTCTCGGCATAAAGCTCGCGAAACGCGGTCAGCCGGCGAAACCCCTGAACCAGCTCGAACCCGTCGCCCGCCGGCTCCACCCGGATCGGATTCGACAGCCCGATCTCGCGGATCGACGCCTTGAGCTCGCCGATCTCCGGATCGGGCGCCTGGCTGCGGTCGCGCGTCAGCTTGTCGGTGCGGATCGCGTCGAGCGGCACCAGATCGGTGATCAGCCCCGCCCGTTTCAGCCGCACATGCTCATGCGCCAGCCGGTCGTTCTCTTCCCGGATCGCCTGTTCCGCTGCGGCGCGCTCGCGCAGCGCATCGGCATTCTCGCTGATGGCCGCCGCCATCGGCCCGCGCCGCGCCCCCGAGACCCGCCCGCCGGTATAGCTGCCATCCGCCGTGGCCGGAAAGTCGATGTCGAATCCGCGTTTCTTGCTCATGCCTCATCCTCCAGCGCGCTCCAGGCCTCCAGCGCGTGGCCCCGGAACTCCTCATACGCCCGGTCGAACGACGCCCTTGCCCGGCGCCATGTCTCGCGGGTCATCTCGCGATAGTCGATCTCGTAGATCGAGCTGAGGAACCGGCCCGATTGCTCGACGGCGCGGGTCATCTCGATCGGGTGCTCCGTCACCCTGTCCCCCCAAACCTTTTCAAACGCCGAACGCATCGCGCGGTGCAGATCGTTGCCCGGCTCATAACGGGTCAGCAGGAAGCGGATGTCGTGGAACACCTTCGGCAATTGCAGCGTCCCCGCGGGGACAACCCCCTCGAAGCCGCTGAGATCGGCGAGCGCCTCAGAGAGCTGACCGATGAAGGAGGTGGTGGAATCGTATTCCCAATAGCCCGGGCCAGAGGGGATATAGAGCATGTCGGCGGCGAAGACCGCATTCATGCTCTGATACCCGATGGCCGGCGGACAATCGAAGATCACCATGTCATAGGCATCGACCGGCAGCGCATCGAGATAGCGCGACACGGCGGCAAAGAACGACCATTCCGGATTCAGGTGCCGGTATTGCGCACTGGCGAATTCGACAAAGGCGGCGTTGGCGCAGGAGGGCACCACGTCGATCGTCGGCCAGCTTGTGGGCTTGATGAAATCGGCGACCCGCAGGTCGCGCAGCCCCATGCCGGTGATCGCCTCGGGCAGCCGCCGCTGGGGCAGGGCAGAGCCGCTTTCAGCCCCCTGCGCGGCGGCGTTCATGCGCTCGGTCTCGCGGATGAGGTCGCGCGCCATGATCCCCCAAACGGTGTATTCCTCGGTTACGTCGCTGAGGCCCATGGAATGGCTCAGCGTCGCCTGCGGATCGAAATCGACGCAAAGCACCCGGTATCCGTCAAGCGCGGCGGCATGGGCGAAATGCAGCGCCACGGTGGATTTGCCGGCGCCGCCCTTGAAATTCGCGATGGCGGTGCGGAAGGCGCGTTTGCCGGCAGGGCGGGGCGGCATCAGGCTCTTGCGGTTGACCTTGAGCCGGCGGCGGATCTCGTTGATCTCTTCCAGCGCATACCAGCGCTGGCGGCCATCCTCTTCCACCAGCCCCTGAGGCAGCGTGGCATCCGCCGCCATCCGGCCGCGCAGCGTGGACTGGTTCACCTTCAGGATCAGCTCGGCCACCTCCCAACTGGAAAAGCGGCGGAGGGTCTTGGTCATCTCCGGCGAAAAGGTCTGCTGCCGGATATAGCCCTGCATCTTGAGCGACTGCGCCTGCAGTCGCGACAGGTCTTCATGCGTGTACATCTTGCCTCCTGTCCCCGCGGGGACGCTCCGTTATATGTCCCGACCGGGACAGGGATCCGTCCTTCTCTTGCACCGAACGCCGGCGCTACGGGACGTAAATTTCTCACAGCTTCGTTTTTACGATGGATTTGCGTTCGCTGCAAAACGAATTATCCTCAAGAGAGGATTTTTACGTCCGCAGGAAAAACCCGCGCGCTCAAGGCGCTAAAGCGCCCTGACAAACGCCAGGCGATTCGCGGGGCCCCTGCGCAGAGCCCGAAAATAATGCGGGACAGATCCGCCGCCGACCCCACATATTGGGGGACATTTTTGACAGAATAGGGGACAGCTAATATGTCCCCCAATACCAGACTACCGATTTTTTCTTTCAGATTTTGGATCGGAACCGGACGCTTTTCCGGCAATGCTTGACAGAATCGTTTCTCCGGACGCTAATAGGCGAAGATCGGGAAAGAACGCTGAGAAACAGTGGCGCCGATTCACAGGGCCGCCAAAGAGCCCGTATATTCGAGGCAGTCCCCGCGGGGACGGACAGATGCAAGGGGCAGCGGCAATGCTTGCCATGAAACCGGTCGGGCGCAATGCCGCGGCCCTGAAATACGACCTGCTCACGGTGATGGGGGCATATGCGCTTGCGCAGGACAAGGGGCGGCAGCGTCTCGTCCTGCGGCTGATGACGCTGGTCACCGCCCGCTACAACTGGGCTCGCGACGAACTTGCGGTCGGCCAGCGCGAAATCGCGCGGCTCTGGCAGGTCGATGAACGCACCGTGAAACGCGAGATGGCCAAGCTGCGGGCCATGGGCTGGCTGCGGGTCACGCGCCAGGGCGCGCGGGGGCGGGTCACCGAATACAGTCTCTGTATCGCCCGGATTCTCGAAGACGGGCGCAACCGTTGGGCGGATGTCGGGCCCGATCTGGTGCAGCGGCTCGACGGCAGCGCCGCAGAGCCGGACCCCAAGGTCGTGCCGCTGCCGCTCAAGGGCAGGGCAGAGCCGCCGGATCTGTCGGAAGGGACGGAATGGGCGCTGGCCAAGGGGATGCTGCATGCCGAGGATCCGGCGCGCTACACGGCCTGGATCGCCGGGCTGGAGCGCCGCGGACGGGACGGGGGGCGGTTGTCGCTCATCGCGCCGTCGCGCTTCCATGCGACCTATGTGGCGACCCACCTGACCGCCTGGGTGCTTGCCGCCGCGCAGGCGGTGGATGCCGGCGTGGCGGAGCTTGTGGTGGAATGGTGACGTCTCAGCGGATCGGATGCCGCCGGTCGTCCGACAGCGCCTCGGGGCGCAGCACCCGGACCTCGCCCTTGCGGATGTCGATGATCCCCTCGTCGCGCAGACGGCCCAGCGACTTGTTCATGGTCTGACGCGAGCAGCCGACCATCTCTGCCAGATGCGCCTGGCTGGCCTTGATCCGGTCGCTGCCGTCGCAAAGCTGGCGCAGCCGCGAACAGATCTTCTGATCGACCGACTGGTGCTGATCCATCGCCTTGAACTGGTTGTCCCGCGCCATGCGGATGGTGAAGACCGCCGCGAGGTTGCGGATGAACACCGGCTGGGTGAGGAACTCGTAAAGCAGAGGCGTCGGGCAGAACAGCAGCGTGGTGACGGGCAGCGCGGTGCAGGTGGCCACGCAGTCCATGCCCGAGGTCGCCTCGATCTCGCCGACCACATCGCCTGGGCCGACATGGCAGAGGATCGTATGTTCGCCGTTGCGGCCCCGATGCGAGACATCGACCCGGCCATGGGCGACCAGGAACATGCCCGTGGGGCGCTTGCCCTGGGTCAGAATGTCTTCGGTGCGCTGGATCACCCGCACCGAACACTGGTTCAGAAAGGACATCTTCTTTTCGGTCGGCAGATCCGCAAGGATCTTTGCCTTCATCAGATGTGGGTAGCTGACCGAATTTTTCATTTCTCGGAAAAACCGTCGAGATAGGATCGGATCGGTGTCAGCGCGCAGATCTCCTGCGTCGGGTCCGCGCAGCAGGATTGGACCATGGCCGAGGATTGCGCATAGATCACGTTCCAGGCGTCTTCTGTCTGGCCGAATTCCGGCGGCATGGCGTGGCTGAGCGGATAGGCGGCGGCCTGGACATCGGCGCCGGCGGGGGTTGCGAGCCCGGTCATCCAGGCGGCGAGCTGGCCGCAGGAGCCGGGTTTTTCGGCGCTCGGGTCGGGCGGGTTCAGCAGGCCGGAGCCGATGCGGTGGCAGCCGGTGCAGGTGCTGTCGCGCATGTTCATTGCCTGCGTCGGCCAGGCGGCAAAGCCGAAGCCGGGATCGACATGGCCATAGGGGCCGAACGGATTCACCGGCACATGCGCCCAGACCTGCCCGACAAAGGGCGAATACATGAACGGGTCGTTATCGTGGCAATTGCCGCAGCCATCGGCGACGACGCTTTCGGGTGTCTCCCAGAAGCTGGCATCGACCGCGTCGGTGGGGGAGGGCACGGCGACGCCGCTCACCGTCTCGCCGGGCGCCGCCTTGGCCTGGAACCAGCAGGTGGCGCCGCTGGCGGGGTTGTGGGCGATGACGTCGATCTCGTCATAGTCGGTGCTGCCCTCGGCGCGGTATTTTTTCTGCCGGCACATGACCGAGATCTGTGCGGTCTCGGTGGACAGGTTCAGGATCCGCGAAAACGGCACGCATTGCCCGTCGGAGCCCGCGCCATTGTCGAGCAGGGCAGGGCGGTCGCAGGTGGCGGGGGCGCGATCGGTGACCGCCATGCCGTCGACGGTGACCGGCACGGTCACGCCCTCGGCGCAGTCGAAAGACGGGATCGCCGCAATGTCGGCCGTGCAGCTCTGGCCATAGATCTGCGAGGCGCTTTGCGCGGCGGCGGGATCCGGCGCGGTCAGAAAGGTGACGGCCAGCGGTGTGACGGCGGCGAGGGCAAGGGCGGCGACGGCGAAACGGTTCACAGCTCGGCCCCTCCGGCATTGGCGGCGAGCGCCAGCGGTTTCAGCGCCTCGAAATAGCGGACATAGCCGGTGCAGCGGCAGATATGCGAACCGATCGCCTCCATCATGGCGCCGTCGATCTCATCCTCGGGGATCGGCTGGGCGCGCAGCCCGTCGAGAAAGATCCGCGCCGCCATCACGAAGCCGGGGGTGCAATAGCCGCATTGAAAGGCGAAATTGTCGAGGAACGCCTGTTGCACCGGGTCCGGAACGCCCCCGTTCGCGACGGATTCGATGGTCGAGACCTCCGAGCCGTCGAGTGTGCCGAGCGCGGTGGAGCAGCTGATCACCGGCGAGGGGGCGGGGTTGGGCGGTTTGCTGACCTGCACGGTGCAGGCCCGGCAAACCCCTATGCCGCAACAGAATTTCGTGCCGGTAAGGTTCAGGTCGTCATGCAGGAAGTCGATGAGCCTATCGCCCGAACGGCTGTCGTCGAGCTGATAGGCGGTGCCGTTGACGGTGATGGCGATCATTGTCCCAGACCCTCCAGGATTTTCGCGGGCGTGATCGGCAGCGAGGTAAAGCGCTTGCCGGTGGCGTCGCGCAGGGCGTTCGAGATCGCCGGCGGTACCGAGCACATGACCGCTTCGGCGATGCCGCGCCCGGCGGGCGCCTCTTCCTGCGGCGGGGGCAGGGCGATGAGCTGCTGGCCGCGCGCGCCCGGCGTGTAATCGGTGCGCAGCGGTACGTCCTGCGCCCGGGCGAGGTGATAGCGGTTGAGGTTCCACATGCCGTTGGCGGGGCCCTCCATGCCGGGTGGCATGTCTTCGAGCAGCGTGTAGCTGATCGCCATGGCGACGCCGCCCTGGCTCTGGCCCGAGACAAGCTGCGGGACGTGGATTTGCCCGGCGTTCAGCACGCTCAGCACGTTCTCGACCTGCACCGTGCCGCTGGAGGTGTCGACAGTGAGCTCGACGACATTGACGCAGGGCGCCCAGACATAGCGCGAATAGCGTTTGCTGGCACTGTCGGGGCCCACGGTGTCCTGCCTTGTGACCGGGACCGGGGCGCTGCCGTCGGGCGGGTAGAAGGCCAGCCCGTCCAGTTGCAGCGACAGGAACCCGGCGGGGGTGGGGAAGCTGGCCTCGGCCCAGCTATCCTGGAAATAGGCATGACCAAGCGTGCCGACGGGCAGTTTGCGGGCATAGATTGTCTCGGCGAGCTGGGCGAGGGGCAGGGGGGGCACCCCGCCGGCGTTGCGCACCAGCGCGCCCTCCTGCCAGGAGACATCGGCCGGGGTCAGCCGCGCGCCGCCCCAGATCAGCGCGGCGGCGGGCAGGATCGCGCCCTGGAACAGCGCCTGCGCGGCCTGTTGCACGGTGTGGACCTGATGCAGCGCGGTGAGGCAGGCCGAGGAGGAGCCCACCGATTTCGCCGTCCAGTTCGGGTTGTCCCAGCGCTGGCCCTCGGGGTCGCTGGTGGTGAGCCCGGTCATGCCGAAAAGCGTGTAGCAGCCCATATCCACCTGCGCCGCATTGGCGCCGAGGATCGGGCCGATCACGACGCCCAGCGTGGTGGCAGAGCCGTTGCCCATATCCACCGCGTCGGATTGCACGGTCAGGCTGCCGTCGCGGTTCAGCAGCACCGAGGCGACCATGCCGTCGCCCGAGGTGCCATAGGCCTGCAAGGACAGCGCCAGCCCGGTGCCATAGGTCAGCCCGCGCGCCGCATAGTCCTGCCGGATCGTCTCGCGCTCGGCCCAGAGCGGCTGGCTGCGTGTGATCTCCAGCATCTCGGCGAGGCTCAGGCTCTGTTCCACCGGGCCGCCGACCACGGTGGTGTCGCCCTCGGTGAGCAGGTTGGCGGCGCGCAGCTCCAGCGGATCCCAGCCCTGCGTGGCGGCGAGATCGTCGAGCGCGGTCTCGAAGGCGAAAAACGCCTGCGGCCCGCCGAAGCCGCGCTGCGAGCCGCCGGAGACGTTCTGGGTGTGGACCGCCTCGGCATAGATATTTGCCATCGGGATCGTGTAGGAGCCGCCGGCGCAAAGGGCGCCCAGCGAGGCGACATAGGGGCTGAGATTGCGCCGCCCGCCGCCGTCGAAGGTCAGCGTCATCTGCACCGATTGCAGGCGCATGTCGGGGTCGGCGGCCAGCTCGCCCGTCAGATCGGCGCCGTGGCGTTTCAGCCCGACGCGGAACTGGTCGAAGCGGTCATGCGCCAGCCGCACCGGGTTGCCGCCGGAATAGGCCCCGGCGAGCGCCAGCATCAGCGAAAACGGCGAACTGTCGCGCCCGCCGAAGCCGCCGCCGGGATAGCAGCTTGTCAGGTTCACCGCCTTGAGCGGGAAGGGCGCGTCGGTGCTATCATACATCGACAGGATATTGGCGATGTCGCCATCGGGCGATTGCGTGCCCAGCACCAGATGCATGGTGTCGAGCCCGGTGTCGATCCAGACCAGCCCGGCCTCGGGCTCCATGAACATCGGGTCCATGGCGCGCATCTCGGCGCTGAAGGGCTGGCGGATGAGGGTGGGGTCGGCGGCGAGCGTGTCGTTGATCCTGTCCTGCCATTGCGGCACCTGCGCCATGTAGGTGTCGGGGTCGGCGGTGGCATAGCTGAACTGGTCGCCGTATTTCACATAGGTGGTCTGCGGCGAGAAGGCGCTGCCGAGCGGCGGGCCGTCCTGATTGCCCGCGCCGTAGCGCTGATAGGCGGGGTCGTTGAAGGCCATGGCCCGGCGCGCGGCGCGGTAGCCGGCGAGGCTGTCGAAGAGCAGCAGCGCCACCGCCTGGCCGAGAAAATTGGGCACGTTGCCCGGCACCACGATCAGATCGAAGAGCAGCTCGTCGGGGAGGTTGAAACTGCCCACATCGCCGCCGCTGTTGCGCGCCTTGAGCCGCGCGGCGCGTTCCTCGGCGATGCGGTCGTCGATATGCAGGTCGCGGTTGAGATTGAGCTGCGGCGCGCGCATGGCCGGGCTGAGCTCGTTGCCCAGAACCACCCGGGTCGGCTGTGCTTCGGGGGGCAGCGAGGAGAGGTCGATCCCCTCGAAGGCCCGGTCGGTGGTCAGCGCGGCGAGATAGAGCGCATACCATTGCGTGGCCGGCCAGCCGGGCATGTCGCGGGCGTTGAAATCGCGGGCATAGACCTTTTGCCCGGTCACCTTGGCCAGCCCGTCGATGCGCTGGCTGGCGACGCCCGGCACCGGCGAGCCGTCGGTGCCGATGTCGGCGGGCCCCGAGGTGGCCGCCGGGGAGGGCAGGGGCACCCCCATCACCGTGAGCGCGACCGCACTGCCGGTGGATGTCAGGAACATGCGTCGTGTGACCGCCGCGCCCCCTGCTGGTGATCGAAGCGTCATCTTGTCCCTCCCCGGCGCAACCGGTTGGAAAACCGGTGCAAAAACACAACCAAAAGGCGTTATTTTGTTAGTATTGACGCCTTTCGGTTGTGCGTCAAGTTCCCTTGCGTCAGCTTGGTTCGACGTCCGGCATGATGGTCTTGACCGAGCCGACGGTCACCAGCCGGACCGGCCCGCCGCGGCTGGACATCCGGGTTCTGCCGGTGGCCGGATCGGTCGCGTCCACCCCCAGATGATAGAGCGGATCGCCGTCTTCCTGCACCAGCTCGCCACGGATCTCGACCGAGGGAATGGCGTCGGGCGGGATGCCCGACCAGTCGCTGCCGAAGGTCAGCGTATAGTTGAACATCGTCACCCATTGTGCCGGGATTTCGAGATCGGTCCAGGCATATTTGAAATTGTTGTCCTGGGTGTTGGAGTCGCTGTGCGACAGCGCCATGCCGTCGAGCGGCGTGCCGGAGGAGATGGTGTAGCTGCTGCCCTTGGGAATGTTGCTGAACACCACCGCAAGATCGACCGTGGCGCCTTCGGAGCCCTGATCGTAGCGCGCCTGCGACACGACCTGAGGCACGTTGCCCCGGATCATCTGCACGTTGCGCTGCGCGATATTGGCGTTGTTCGACATCACCTCGGCAAGACTGTTGATGTTGTTGACCCCCGAGACGGGGTTGCCGTGATCGGGCGTCGCGGCGACGGCGACCAGGCAATAGTGGTCCGACACGTTGGGCGGCACCCAGGTGAAGGGATCGGTCGAGGCGCCGATGGCGCCGGCCTCGATGGTGAAGGGCGGGTTCTTGTCGCCGGCCGAGGTGGCGAGCTGGTTCTGTTCCCACAGATAGGGGTAGAGCAGGATATTGGGCTCGGCGAAGAACAGGTTCCAGTTCCCTTCGAGCGTGGCGTCGGTGTAGTTCTTGCCGCGCACATAGAGATAGTTGGGCAGCCCGATATAGAGCGAGTTGGGATAGGATTGCCCGTAATTCGCCGGATCCTCCAGAAAGGCCGGATCCTCGTAAGGCGTGGTGCCGGAAATCAGGATGTCGGGCGAATTCGACGAGGCGCTGCGCGGGGTGGTGCCGTCTTCGCTCGTGGTGCAGCGCACGACGATTCCGGGCCAGGTTTCTTGTGCCATGGGTGTGTCCTCCGTAGGGGCTTAGCTGAGGGTGAGTTCGGTCTTTTCGAGCAGGGTCTTCTTGACCGGGCCGCCGCTGCCGCCCTCGATCTTCGACAGCGCGACGGTGATGTCGGAGCCGCGCGACAGCTCGCCGGGCTTGGCGATCCAGAGCATCACGTCGAGGGTGATCTCGGTCGGGTCCAGATTGGTGGTCGAAGAGCCGATCAGGCTGGAGCCGGTGACGTTCTGCCGCGAGATCGACAGCGACGGGACGGAGCTGGCCACCTGCGCCTCGGTCTCGACCGGGATGTCATTGTAGCGCAATTCCAGATCGAGCTCGTCGAAGCTGACATCGCTGGAGAAGAGTAGCGACAGCTTGACCGAGGGCGGGTCTTCGGCCTGCGGGTCGCTGACGATGGTCAGCGCGTCATAGCTCTTGCCGTCGCTGGTTTCCTTCTGCGCGATCTCATAGCCCGAGAGGCCGGAGAGGGTGGTGTAGGAGACCACGGTTCCCACCGCGCCGCCAAGGGTCATGGTGAGCCCGGAGCAAAGCCCGGTGATCACCATACTGGTTTCGTCTTTCAGCATAACATCTTCCTCCTGTTGCGTTTTCTGGGGTTAACTCTGGGCGTAGGCCGCCGCCTCATAGGCCGAGAGCATGTAGTCGAGCAGGTCGACCCGAAGCTCGGCCAACTCGATGAATTCCTCCGATCCGTACTCCTGCGCCTTGGCGTAGAAGCTCTCCCACCAGGGGATGAGATCCTTGAGCACGCCGGGGGTGGCGCGGCTGCCCAGAACCGCGTCGATGGCGGTGCCGATCTCGAGCGGGGTGGGGGCGGGGTTCGGGACGAACTTGTTGACGATGGCCATCAGCCAGTAGTTCGACGGCACGTTCGCGGGCGGCGTGATCGTCGGGCTGGTGGTGTCGTCCTTGACCGGCTGGAACGGCGCGGGAACGCGGCTCACATAGGTGGTGCGGTAGAGAATCCGCCAGGGTTGCGTCGGATCGCCGAGCGCCTCGCGCATGGCGCTGGCCGCCGCCGTGGTGCCGTTGTTGAGCCAGTTGGGATCGACCACCTGGTTCAGCGCGGTAAAGTTCTCGGCCGCCGGCGCCAGCAGGAAGGCCATGTAGCGGTAGGCATCGACCTTGCCGGGGGCGGGCGTCTTCTCGTAGCCCTTGAAGAGCAATGTGCCATTGGCGTCCGTTTCCATGATCGGGGCCGAGAGGAACTCGGTCGGCGACACGGTGCAGGCGAGGCTGAAGGCGTTGGACGCGCTGGCGGATTTGGTCGCGGTCATCGACCAGGTGTTGCCGAGCAGCACGTCGGCTTCGAGGTAGAACCCGCCGAAGGGCGTGCCGATATCGGCGGAGAAGTCGATGCCGCCCGCGACGGTCAGAGAGCTGGCGCCGGTATAGGTCTCGGAATAGCTGTTGGCGACCGACTGCTCTTCCTTGCGCAGCCCGCCGCCGGCGGACCAGACGTAGTTGTTGCAGAGGCTGCGCTGGTTGGTCTTGTCACCGAAGTTGAAGGCGGGGTTTTCGCCCAGCTCGTCCTTGACCCGGCCCAGCGAGCCGATGACGCGGTATTTGTCGGTGCTGAACTGATCGTAATAGGCGGCGAGCTGCTGCTCCTGCTTTTCGATCCGGCGTTTCAGCGCATAGGCTTCGACCGGCTTGAAATAGCTGCCGCGCTCGGCGTTGGCGTTGGGATAATCGGGGTCGTTGACCAGCCCCACCTTGCCGTCGAGCGTGCCGTTCTTGACGTATTTCGGGTTGATCGGGAAGTCGATGATATTGGTATCGACCGGGATCGTCTCGTTCGGGATGAGCTGATAGCCCACCGGCGTCTGGGTGCCCTTGAGCGCCATCATGTAGAGATCCGCCGTGGCCGATTTCACGATCGCCGCGCCGAGGTTGTTCTGGATGTAGCGCCGCCCGACCACCGGGTTGAGGATATTGTCCTCCGGCTCCCAGGTGCCGGAAGGCGTGAGCGAGGCGGTGAGCGCCTGTGTCTGCGAATGGCTCTGGCCCACGCTATCGGTATGGCCGAGATCGCCGCCGACCTTGGCCTTGAGGCCGATCTTGAGCTTGTTTTCGAGAACCTCCGTCTCGGCCTCGGCGCCGACGCCGACCGAGGTGCCGGTCTTGGTGACCTGATAGACCCCGCCCTTGATGTTGAATTCGCCCTTGAAGGTCGAGCCCTGGCTGGCGCTGAACGACCAGGTCTTGGTCTCGCTTTCCACATAGGCGACGGTGCTGGTGGTGGAGTAGAGCCGCGCCGGGCCGCCCATGTCGCCCCACCAATAGGCCAGCGTCTGGTTCTCGCTGGGCAGCGGCGGGCCGCCCTCGATATAGCCGACGATGCTGGGCTTGCTCTGCACCTGACCGACGAAGATCGTGTCGAGATCGCCGACCTTGTAGCCGGTCTGAAGCTCGGTATTGCCGACATCGGTGAGGTAGAAATACCCCCGCATCATCACCGAATAGACCGCGCCATAGGCGTCTGTCTGGAGGCTCGCGTATTCCACGACCGAGGGTTGCCCGGCGATCTGCGCGCTGTGGTAATCCACCGCGCCGTCAAGCGCGTTGACCACATATTCCGCCTCGTTCTGGATCGGCGCCGCGTCAGGCGACCAGACCGGCGGCCTGGCCTTGGGCAGCAGGCTGCCGTTATTGCCCTTGCCGGTCATGTCGTAGAGCACGCCGCCCGAACCGGCATCGACCATCCAATAGGCGTTGAGCCCCGCTTCCTGCCCGCCGAGCGGGGTGTTGTTGCTCTCGTCGATCTGGGTGCCGGTGAGCCGGATCGAGAACAGCCGGATGTCGTCGAACTGCCCGGTGAAGGGCAGGGTGAGGCTGCCCTCGGCCAGCGCGCCGCCGATGGTCATCTGGCTGTCGCCATAGTCGCCCAGATCGGCGGCGGTCTTGCGCTGCGGCAGGCTGGCGCCGCCATCAACCCAGATCTCGGCGCTGGCCACGTCCTGCCAGAGCGCCCAGAGCTGGTTCGAGCTCAGCACCATGTCGTTGTCGCCGACCGCATCCTTGGCGACGGTGCCGCTCTGCTCGTCGAAATCCCAGCTTGCGGTGAGCCCGTCGCGGCTGGCGGGCAGGGTGTGGAAGGCGTTGACGCGGGCAATCTCGGCGCTGTTGAGCGTCCGGCCCCAGACCCGCACATGCGAGACCTTGCCGATGAACTCGAAGGTCTGGGCGCCGCCGATGCCGAGATAAAAGGCGCTGTCCGCATTGGTGATCGAAACCGGCTGGTCGAGATCCTCGACATTGTTTTCCGCCGCGAGCTGGCCATCGACATAGATCGACGCCTTGATGAAGTATCTCTGCGCGACATATTCGGTGCTGCCCTTGTCGTTGGGCACGGTGCCGGTGGTGAAGTTCACCGCGACATAAGAGGATTTGCCGGCGGCGATGGCGGTTTTCACCGAATGGTCGAAGAGGGTGGGGGGCAGCCGGTAATCGCTGCTTTCCTGCGACAGATGCACGGTCAGCGAGACCTGCCCCAGCGTGGTCACGGCAAGCGAGTAGCTGCCGGGTTTTTCCAGGATGATCTGCTTGTTGTTGACCGTGTCGGGCGCGACCCAGGCTTCGAGCGCGAAGGAGGGGCCGGGGTTGAAGGCGTCGCCATCGGCGACCGTGCCGGAATTGGCGCCGTCGAGCGCCAGCCCCCAGCCCTGTTTCGAGCTGAGCGCCACATGGGTCCAGTCCTTGACGATGCGGTTGGAGACCAGCACGTAATCGTTGCGCCCGGCATAGGGCACGTCGAAGGCGCCCGCCGCGTCCCAGGCGGGGTTGGCGGGGTTGATGATCTTGGTGTCGTAATCCGGGCCGGAGGCGGCGGAGTTCATGATCTGCGTGCCGGCGCCCTCGGCGAGATTCCAGCGGATGCCGAGCTGCGGGTCGTTGTCGGGGAAACCGTAGAGCACGCTCTCCCGCACCTCCTTGTCGGAGAGCGCGCGCTGCCAGAAGGCGACGCCGTTCAGCGTGGCCTGCATGCCGCCGCCGGTGTTCGAGCCCACGGTGAGCGCGCCGAGCGGATCGGCAAAACCGTTCTCGGCCTCGACGGTGACCGGGGCGCCGTCGCCGACATAGAGCTTGAGCGCGACCTTGCCTGCGCCGATGTCCTTGACCGAGAGCGTGACGCAGCTCCATTTCTTGGCGGGCAGGGTGCCCGCCGAGGTGACGGTGGCCTTGCCGCCGAGGAAGCTGAGCTCGGCCTTGCCGATCGGGGTCACCGAGAGGGTGAGGAAGGTGGCGCCGCCGCGCACCGCCGAGACCATGAGAACCTGGCCGCTGGCCGTGTCGCTGGCCGGTTTGACATAGGTCTGCAGCGTCAGATCGGGGCCGGTGAAGTTGAACGAGGCGCCGAGATAGGTGTCGGTGCCGGTGATCAGCCCCGGCCCCTGCTGCGTGCCCATCATGTATTGCACCGGCAGGTCGGGATGGTTCAGCGTGCCGGTCTCGTTATAGGTGAGCAGCCGCGAGGTCTCGCCGCGTGTCGTGGCGTCGGGTTTCAGCCAGCCCTCGACGGTTAGGTCGCTGTCGATGGCCAGTTGCAGCGCCGGTGTGTAACTCTTGTCGATGTCGAAACCGACATAGCTGGCGGATCTGGCCGCGTTTTGCAGGCTGAACTGCGGCACGACGCGCATCCAGCCGCCATTGATGCCGGGCATCAGTACCGGGGCCTGCCCCTTGGTATAGCTCGCCGTGTCCGAGAGCCGCCCGAGCCCGCCATTGGTCGGCGGATCGGCGATCACCGCGCCAAAGAGCCGCGAGCCGGTGACGCTGGTTGTGTCGCTGTCGGTGACAAGCTCGGCCTTCTGGATCGCGGCGGCCCCGGTTTTCTCCAGCGGTGCGATGGTCGAAGCGTCGTAATGCAGCCCCTGATAGAGCGCGCGCAGCAGCCCGGCATAGGCGAGTGGCGAACTGGGCGCGTCGGCGGTGGCGTTCAGCACCGAGGCCGTCAGCCCGTTGGTGAGCGCATAGATCTGCGGGACGATCTTGTCGGTGTAATCCTTGGGGTAGCTATACCCCTTGTCGTCGCCGTTCAGCACGCGGGCGAAAGCGGTCTGGTCACGCGGCACGTCGGGCAGTTTGTACCCGGCGATCTCGACATCGCAGCGGTCGCTGGCCTTGCCCGCGCTGACCTTGGCAGAGAAATCCTTGAGCGTGTCGCGGACGAAGATCACCACATGCGCCATCGCGTCGTCGGAGCGGGTCAGCGCCACCGGCAGGGCAAAGGCGCGGGTGCCGGGCGTTTCCACCTTGCTGTAATCGTAGCTGTCGGAGCGGCCCGAGAGCACATCGGTGACGCCGCGCGCGGTGCTGGGCATGTCGGGCCAGCGATGGGTGAGCGTGGCGTCCTCGGCCCAGTTCGGCGGCGCCGAGGAGGTGAAGGTGAGCGTCGCGAGATCGGGTTTGCTGCCCTCTTCGACGGTGGCCGAGCCGAGGGTAAGGGGCAGCCCCGGCACCGAGGTGAAGAGGAAATAGCCGTCCTGCGCCTGGGTGGCGGCGAGTACCGAAAGCGTGGTGCCGGTATAGTCGTAGAAGGGCCGCGACTGGTTCAGCACCGCCTGATCGTCGGGGTTGCCCGCGCCCGCGCCGTTCCAGATCCGCGAGAAGGGCTCGATGGAGCGGGGCAGGCCGGTCCAGACCTCGCTGCCGACGCCCTCGGGGCCGGTCACCGTCACGTCGCAGAGCAGCGGCGAGACCGCCGAGGCCGTCACCTTGATGGCGCTGTCGTTCATGTAGGTGCCGACGCGGTGGGCGACGAAGTTCAGAAAGCCGGTCTGCGAATTGTCGGGCGCGGCCAGCACGGTGGTGGAGACATGGCTCCAGTCCTCGCTGGGGATGTTGCGGTAGAGCGCGACATTCTCGCGGGCGAGCGCCATCGGCGCGCCCTCGGCCCAGTCGGTGGACCAGTCGGTGTAAAAGGTCGCGCGGGCGGAACGGGTGGAATATTGCGCCACCGAGAGCAGGTCGTCCTTGCCCCGGTAATAGAGATGCAGCAGCCCGTCCGAACCGTCGATCAGGCAGGCGGGATCCTTGGGCGCGATGAAATCGGCGAGCCCCACGTAGTAGCTGAGCCCCGCCGCATCGACATGGAAGGCGCCGTTTGTGTTGATGCTCACGGGGGCTGTGGAGGGCTCGGGCTTGGGCCCGTAGACCGCGGCGGTCAGCCCGTTGGAGATCATGTTGGGGGTGGTCGGCGGGGTGGAGCTGTAATCCACCGCATTGCTGGGCAGGTCGAGCACATCCGCGCCACCCACCGCGATGCGGATGCGGTTGAGCGCGCCCTCATAGCCGGTGCTGGCGCCGCCGATGGTGGTGACGGGCGCGCCGGTGGGCTCGGCCCCGGCGGTGCAGGCGGTGAGCGGCACGGGGTTGTCGTTGACGGTGAGGGTGAAGGGGTTGGCGCCCATGCCGGAATAGGCAACCGTGATCTCGGACCAGGTTTGCGGGAAAAGCACCTGATGCAGACTGTGGCAGCTTACGGCGGCGGTGCCGTCGCCAAAGCCGATCTCCAGCTTGCCGCCATCGACCACTTTCACATAGGGCGCGGCGGTTTTCGGATCGGCCGCCGGATCGCCGCCGAGGATGGTGAGCCCGTCGCTCAGCATGCGGGGCGCGGCCATGAAGCCCATCTCGTAAGGGCCCGCGATGGCCAAGGGGTTGTCGCCCTCGCCCGCCACCAGATCGAGATAGGAGCCGGTGGTGAAGACCAGATCGAATTCGGCGGGCACGATCGCATCGGCAAGGATCGCTTCGTTCAGCGCCGCCATGGTGCCCGCATTGCCGATGGCGCTGTCGATGGTGACGGTCTCGGTCTCGTCGTTGAGGGTCACCGGCAGGGTCAGCATCACCCGCGAGGCGCGTTTCACCCCGATGCTGGAACCGTCCGACTGCACCACCTTTTCGTGTTTCACGAAAAGCGCGGCACGGGGCGGCCCGGCGAGGGGGAGTGGATCGGCCTCCTTTTCGGGGATCACGGTGAAGCTGGAATCCGGCGCGATGCCGTAATTCTCGCCGAGCGCCTTGCCGGTGATGTCGAACAGCCCGTCGCTGCTGGGCGGGAAGTTGAAGAGATTGATCGTCGTGCCGTCGGGCGCCAGCGTCCAGAACTGCCAGGCCAGGGTTTCCGAGCCGGTGACCGGCAGCAGCGCCACGTCGAAATTGCCATCGGCCACCGCATCGACCATGGACAGTTCCAGCGCCGGTTCGAAGAAGGGCTGACCGTCAGCGTCGAGATATTCCTGCGTGTCGGATTTATCGAGCGGCACGTCCTGCTTGTGGCTGCGCATGAAGCGCACTTCCCAGGCGGGGTTGAGCGTGTAGCTCACCGTCTTCTGGTTCGAGCCGCTGCCGGTCTTGAGCAGGCGGAAGCGGTTCACATAGAGCGTGCCGCGCGCCGATTGCTGCACGATGGAGATGTATTTCTGATCGGTCACCACGCGGAAGGGCGCGGTCGAGGGCTGTATGGTCTCGGCATCGGCCAGCACGGTGATCAGCCCCATGCCCACCTGCCGCACCTGATCGGGGAAGCTCAGCCTGGTGAAGCCGGTCCAGTCGAGCGCGGCGCTGTCCGGGTCGGTGCCGGGGCCGAGTACGTTGAAATAGATGTCGGGACTGTCGCTGCCCGCGACCCGACCGAAGACAACGACGATACCCTGAAAATTGAGCGAAACGAGTTGGTCGAATTGCAGCATTGTGACCTCCCTGGGGCGACTGCGTTTTTTGATTTGATGCAATCTTGGGTAGAACGATTTTCCCGCTCAACGGCGGAGCCGGGCCGAGTGTCGGCGGTTTGACATTCAGCATTTCGGGGGCTGCGTGGGGGCGGGTGCCGGGGCCGGCTGGAAGGGGCCGGGAAAGCCGAGCGCTTTCAAGCTGCCGTTGCGTCATTCGCGGGGGTGGCGGGCGGGTGCGGCCGGGGGTGCGCGGCGGCAGGGCGCAATGCGCAAAATCTGTCGCCAAGGCGACATCGGTGCGGGAAACGGGCCCGTAAGCCGGGTGCGACTCCCACGTGTTTCGGCAGAATCGGAGGGTGTTCCAGAGTGGCGCGGTTCCACTAAGATCAAGTTTTTAATAAATAAAGGCCGAAATATGGCGACCTTCCCCGGAATGTGCCTGCGGGGCGCGGTGCTGTTGTGCGGTTTCTTGACAAACTTTGCCAAGGGGCGCAGAGTCCAAGCATGGCAACGATGAATGTTTCTCTTCCCGACCCGATGAAATCCTGGGTCGAGGCGCGCACCCGCGATGGGCGCTACAGCAATGTGAGCGATTATGTGCGCGACCTGATCCGCCGCGACCAGTCGCGGCAGCAGGCCGTGGAAGAGATTCAGGCGCTCATCGACGAAGGGCTTGAAAGCGGCACGCCGCAGCCCTTCGATATGGCAGCATTCATCGAGAGCAAGACAACCGGAACGCGATAAGTGATCCGACAGGTCAGGCTTCGCCCGCGCGCGATCGGGGATCTCGATGCGATCTGGTCCTATGGTGTCGCGCGCTGGGGGGCGGCGCAGGCCGCCGGCTATCTGACCGGGCTCGACGCGACGTTCCGCCTGCTGGCGGAGTTTCCGGAGATGGCCCGGATGCGCCGCGAGTTCGCACCGCCGGCGCGGATTCATCCCTATCGGGACCATCTGATCCTCTACCGGGAGGAGGAGCGGTTTATCGACGTGCTGCGCCTCCCCTCCGGCCGCAGCAACTGGGCCGAGTTTCTCGCCGAATAGGGCGGCGGGCCGTTGCGCGTGCGGCCCGGCTTGCGAAGGGTGTCATGCATTTTGGTATTGCATGTGATATTTCAGAAGTATTCTAATGGGTGTGCCTGCTCTCCGGCGCGCCGCGCGGGATCGGGCTGGGTCGATGGGCCATGGCGGTCCCGGCGGGATGCGGCGACGGAAGGGGCGAGCGATGATTGATAACCGGACCCGGGGGGTCTTTGTGATTTCGGCGACGCCGTTCACCGAGGATGGCGCGCTGGATCTGGACAGCGCGCGGCGGCTGACCGAGTTCTATCTTGAAAAAGGCGCCTCGGGGCTGACGGTTCTGGGAATGATGGGCGAGGCGGCCAAGCTGACGCCCGAGGAAAGCCTCGCCTTTCTCGACACGGTGCTGGAGGTCGTCGCGGGCCGGGTGCCGGTGGTGGTGGGCGTGTCGGCGCCGGGCCTTGTGGCGCTGCGGGCGCTGGCGCATGAGGCGCTGGCGCGGGGGGCCGCCGGGGTGATGGTGGCGCCGACGCCCAATCTGCGCACCGATCAGCAGATCGCGGGCTATTACGATCTGGTCTGCGAGGCGCTGGGGCCGGAGGTGCCCATCGTGTTGCAGGACTTCCCGCTGGCGCTGGGGGTGCAGTTCTCGGTCGATTGCCTGGTGCGGATCTTTGCGGCGCATCCGCAGATCGTCATGCTCAAGCACGAGGATTGGCCGGGGCTGGCCAAGCTGGGGCGGCTGCGCGCGCTCGAGGCCGAGGGCAAGGCGCCGCATGTGTCGATCCTCGTGGGCAATGGCGGGCTGTTCCTGCCGCAAGAGATGGCGCGGGGCGCCGACGGGGCGATGACGGGCTATGCCTATCCCGAGATGCTGGTGCAGGTGGTCGCGGGGGTGACCTCGGGCAAGCGCGATGCGGTCGAGGATGTGTTCGACGCGCATCTGCCGCTGATCCGGCTGGAAACCCAGCCGGGGCTGGGGCTGGCCTTCCGCAAGGAGGTGCTGTTCCGGCGCGGGGCCATCGCATCGCCCTTCGTGCGCCGCCCCGGTCCGAAACTCGACGCTGAAGACATGGCCGAGCTCGACCGCACGCTGGCGCGGCTCGACCGGCGGCTGGCGGCGCTGGCCTGAGCCGCAGCGCAAAAAAGGCGGCCCGTTTGAGGGGCCGCCAGGTGTGCCGGGCGCGGCAAGGGATCACCGCGCCGCAGGAGCGGGGAAGGGCGGTCAGATCGCCCGGATCATGCCGCCGTCGCAGCGGAACTTCGCGCCGGTCACATAGCTGGCGGGGGCGCTGACGAGGAAGGCGGCCACGGCGGCGAATTCCGCCACCGTGCCGTAGCGGCCCATGGGGATCGTGGCGCGCGAGGCGGTGGCGATCTCCTCCACGCTCTTGCCCTGGCGTTTGGCTGCCGCCGCGTCGAGCTCATCGACCCGGGTCGTGTGGATGCGGCCCGGCAGCAGGATGTTCGCGGTCACCCCGTCGGCGGCGACCTCGGAGGCGAGCGTCTTGGACCAGCCGAGCAGCGCGGCGCGCAGCGTGTTCGACATGCCGAGATTGGGGATCGGCTGTTCCACCCCCGAGGAGGTGAGCGTCAGGATCCGGCCCCAGCCCTGCGCGCGCATGCCCGGCAGCGCGGCGTTGGTCATGGCGATCACCCGCTCGACCATCAGGGCGAAGGCGTCGGTCCAGGCGGCGCCGTCGGTGGCGGTGATCGGGCCGGGGGCCGGCCCGCCGGTGTTGTTGACCAGAATGTCGATGCCGCCGAGCCTGTCCATCGCCGCCGCGTGCAGCGTTGCCACCGCATCGGGCGCGGCCATGTCGGCCACCGCGAAATCCGCCTTGCCGGGGCCTGCCGCGGTGAGCCGCGCCGCCTCGGCGGCCAGCGCCCCGGCGTTGCGCCCGGTCAGCAGCACATGCGCGCCCTCGGCCACCAGCGCCTCGGCGATGCCGAGCCCCAGCCCGCGCGACGAGGCAAGCACCAGCGCGCGTTTCTCCGTGATCCCGAGATCCATGAGTCTTGTCCTTCCTGTTCTGTCTAGCGGCGCGGAACGAAGCGCCCGCTGCCCGGGGCGGAGAGGATGGTCTGGCCGTCCCAGACAATCTCGCCGCGCCGCAGGGTGGTGGCGACCGAGACGGCAAAGGTCTCGCCGTCATAGGGGCTCCAGTTCAGCCCGTCGCGGGTCTGCGAGGCATCGAAGCGCGTGTCGCCGCGTTTGAGAACCACGAGATCGGCATCGGCGCCGGGGGCGATCACGCCCTTGCGCGGCGCCAGCCCGAAGAACTCGGCGGGCTTGCGGCACATGTAATCGACCAGCCGCCGCACCGCGCCCGCCGCGCCATAGCGCTGCGCGGCATCGGTGTAGAACGAGGGCCCCAGCGTTTCGAGCCCGGGAATGCCCGCGCCTGCGTCGAAGATCGAGGGCACCAGCTTGTTGTCGATGGGCCAGCTCGAATGATCCGAGGAGATGAGCGCCGGAAGCCCGTCTTCGCAGGCCTGCCAAAGCCCGTCGATCACGCCGCTGCGGATCGGCGGCGAGACCTTCATCCGCGCGCCGAGCCGTGCCACGTCGCGCGTGGCGTCGAAATGCAGGTAATGCACGCAAAGCTCGCCCGTCGCCCGGACGCCGCGCGCGGCATAGTCGGCGACCATCTCGAAGCCGCGCGGCGAGGAAAGGTGCACGATATGCACATGCGCGCCGGTGGCGGCGCCCAGCTCCATGAACTGCGCGGTGGCGGCCAGCTCGGCCACCTCGGGGCGCGCGGGCTCGTGGTATTCTGGCGTGATCTGCCCCGCCGCCTTGTGGCGCGCGATCGTTGCGCGGACGATCTCCTGATCCTCGTTGTGCAGCCCGACGGGCAGGCCGGTGGGCCGCGAGGCGGTCAGGATGTCGAGGATCTCGTCGGCGGGGAGGCGGGGAAAGCGCACCGGGTGGCTTTCGATGAGCGAGAGCTTGAAGGCACAGACCCCGGCCTCGGCCAGCGGCGCCATCTCGGCGGTGCCCTGACCGGGGGCAACGGTGGCGTAAAGCGCCACGTCGCAATGGGAATGGCTGTGCGCCGCCGCGATCTTGGCGTCGAGCCGGGCCATCGTGTTCAGCGGATCGGGGTTGTCATAGGGCATGTCCACCATGGTGGTGATGCCGCCCGCCAGCGCCGATTGCGAGGTCGCGGCAAAGCCCGGCAGGCCCTTGTAGCTCGTGGCATGGGTCTGTCCGTCGACAAGGCCCGGAATGATCCAGTCGGTGCCCGCGTCGATCACACGGGCGGCGGCGGGCGCGGGGCCTGTGCCCACGGCCGAGATGGTCTCGCCGGTGACGGCGATCCAGCCGTGATCGAGGATGCGGTCGGGCAGCACCAGCGCGCCCATGAGTAGCAGATCGTAGGTCATGTGGTCCTGTCGGGTCTGAAGCGCGGAACGGTCATGCGGGATAGGCGAGGGTCAAAAGCGCCTGCGCGCGCAGGACGCCCGCCTGCACCGGGTCGATCACCGGCAGGCCCAGCCGGGCCTCGATCTCGGCGCGGTAGAGGCCCATCGAGGCGCAGCCGAGGATCAGCGCGCGGGCGCCGTCGAGGTCGCGCAGCTCGGTGCCGATTTCGGTGATCCGGTCGAGCGCGCGGTCCTGCTGGCCCATCTCGGTCACGCCCATGTCGAGCGACCGGTCGCCCGCCAGGAAGCGCGTGTATCCCAGGGCCTCGATGGCGATGCGGTGCCGGTCGACAGAGGCGGCGACGATCGAGACCACGCCGAAGGGCCGGCCAAGCTGAACCGCCTCGCCATAGGCGGCCTCGGCGATGCCGACGACCGGCGCGCCAAGCGTGGCGCGCGCCCGGGCGAGCCCCGGATCGGAGAAGCAGCCGATGACATAGGCGTCGGCATCTTCGCGCCCGAGCCGGTCGAGAAGCGGGCCGGTCACCGCGTCGATGTCCGCCTGGCTTTCGATGCCCGCCGGCGCGCCTTCGAGCGTGCCGAAGACCGGCTCGGCCCAAAGCCCGTTGCGGATGAGCGCCACCGACCGCGCCATGGCGCCGGTCACGGATACCGAGCTGTTGGGGTTGAGGAGGAAGATGCGTTTCACCGGATGCGACTCTGATATGATTGCGTGATTCTTAAAAGTATTATTAAAGATATATCACAAAGATTGCCAAGCGTTTCCGCAGCGCCTGCGGCGGAAAATCCCGGAGCGGAGGCGGGGCGCCTAGAGAGAGACCGTTCCGAAGCTGGGGCTGCTGGCCAGCGTCGTGATCAGCCCTTTCCGGGTCACATCGTTGTGGCGGATCATGATCTGCCGCGCCGCCTCGGGGTCGCGGCTGGCGAGCACATCGACGATTTCCTTGTGCTCTTCGTTGGTTTCGGTGTTCACGTCGCGCAGTGTTGCGCCGAGATAGAAGAAGCGTTCCAGCTCGTCGATCTGGCGTTCGAGCATCTGATAGAGCCGTTCATTGCGCGAGGCGCGGGCGATGGCCAGGTGAAAGCGCCGGTTATTGGCGATGAAATCCGCCAGCGTGGTCTGTGCGGTCACATCGTAATTCGATGCCGCCAGCTCGCCGAGGGCGGCGAGTTCTTCATCGGTGATCCGGGTGGTTGCCATCTCGGCGGCGCCGGCTTCGAGAATGGTGCGCACGTCGAACAGCTCGTTCATGTCGCCGAAGGTGATCGGGGCGACCTGATAACCCCGGCGCGGAAAGGTGCGGATCAGCCCGTCGAGCCGCAGTGCCGCCAACGCCTCGCGCACCGGTGTCTTGGAGACGTCGAAGCGCGCGGCCAGTTCGGCCTCGGAGAGATCGGCCCCCGGCTTGAGCGTGCAGCTCAGGATCTCGCGGCGGAGCTGGGCGTAGACCTTTTCGGTCAGCGATTGCCGCTTGGGCCTGGTCTTGCCCGCGCCGCGGGGCGCGCTTTGTGCGATCTCGTTCAAAGGCGCCATCTCCCTGTGCCGCTTATCAGATGTACTTTCTGATATATCATAGTGACGCAATTTTCAAACAGATAGATCGGGCTGTCGCGGCGGCGCGCCTTCGAAATGGGCAGGCGCGAGATTCTTGTCCGGCAGCGACGCATGGCGGCTGGACATCCGCTTTTGAATATCTCAGATATTTTACAGAAATATCTATTTTCCGCCCGCAGCGGGGTCCGTCCCCGGCCGATGCGGCGATCTGTGCAGGAAAGGACATCCCATGGCGAAGGCGCTTGAAGACACCATCCAGTGGTCCCGGCAGGAAGACGTGCCGCTGACCTGGGTGCATGAGGGCAAGGAGTTCTCGCACCGTCTGATCACCAAGAAGCAGAACGGCTGCTCCTTCTCGTTCCACATCACCACCTACATGCCGCATTTCGACGTGATGGTGGAAGGCAAGGGCGAGAACCAGGTGGTGCTGTACTGCCTGCACGGCTGGTCGCGGCAGATCATCGAGGAGACCGGCGAAGAGCGGATCTTCAAGCAGGGCGATGCGATGTATCTGCCCAAGACCTACCGCTACCGCCATATCATCGGCGAGGCGGGGCTGGTTGTCGCGGTCTGCGCCAACCCGTCCAAAGAACACGGCGACATGTGACCCCGCGCCGATGACCCCGAACGACGACATGCCCCGTCTCTGGCCCCGTCTCTGGCAGGATCTGACCCGCGCCGAACTGGCCGCGCTGCGCGATCGCGGCGCGCTGGTGGTGGTGCCCACGGGCGCCACCGAGCAACATGCCGACCACCTGCCGGTGGGCGCCGATACGGCGCTGGCCGCGGGGGCGGCCGCGCTGGCGGCGGCGCGCTGTCGCGGCACCGATGTGGTGGTGGCGCCGCCGCTGGGTTTCGGATTTTCGCCGCATCATTCCGCCTGGGCGGGCACGCTGTCGCTGCGGCTCGGCACCTATCTCGCGGTGCTGCGCGACCTTGCGCTGTCGGTGCTCGAAACCGGCTTCCCCCGCGTGCTCTTCGTCAACGGGCATGGCGGCAACGAGGCGCCGCTGCGGGCGCTGGTGACCGAGTTGGTGACCGATGGCCACGCGGTGGGCATGGTGAGTTATTTCTCCCCCGCCGAGCCGGACTGGCGGCCGATGCTGAAAGGCGGGCTCGCCCGCGTGGGGCATGCCTGCGAATACGAGACGGCGGTGATGCTGGCGCTGCCCGACACCGGGACAGAGGCCCGTGCGCGCATAGGAGCCGCGGCGGCGGATCTGCCGCCCCGCTGCGTGCAGCCCTGGATGGCGGAGGGGGCGGAGGACGATCCGGTCACCGCCGCCGGGGCGGGCTGGCCGCCGGTCTTTCAACTGGGCGATTGCGGCTATTACGGCGACCCGGCGGCGGCCGATCCCGCCTCGGGGGCGGCGCTGCTCGAGGTGACGGTGGCGCGGCTGGCGGCGTTTTACACCGCCTTTGCGCAGGCGCCGCTGCGGGTGGGCGCGCGGAGCGGGCTGGCGCCGGTCGCGGGCGCGGCATGAGGAGGCTCTGATGGTGGGAGATACCTTTTCCCAATCGCTGTGGTCGGCGATCACGCCGCCCGGCCCCGACCTGCCCGCGCTGGCCGGCGAGGAGGTCGCGGATATCGTGCTGGTGGGTGCGGGTTATCTGGGCCTGAACACCGCGCTGACGCTGGCCGCCGAAGGGGTTTCGGTGGTGCTGATCGAGGCGCAGGAGCCGGGCTTCGGCGCTTCGGGGCGCAACACCGGCTTTGTGGTGCCGACGCTCAAGAAAGCGCTGTCGCCCGCCAATGTCGTGGCGAGCTTCGGCAAGGCGCGGGGCGAGGCGTTTTCGCGGATGATCGGCGGATCGGGAGAGCGGCTGTTTTCGCTGGTGCAGCGCCTGGGCATTCCCGATGCCGAGCAGACCGGCTGGTTGCAGCCGGCGCATAGCCGCGCCGCGCTCGAGTCGAACCGGGCGCAGGTGGCGGAATGGCAGGCGCTGGGGTTCGATGTGCGGCTGCTGGGGCGGGGCGAGACCCGCGCGATGACCGGTATGCCGGGCTATCACGGGGCGATGTATATTCCGACCGGCGGGCAGGTGAACCCGCTGGCCTATGCGCGCGGCCTGACGCGGGCCTGTCTGGCGGCGGGGGTGCGGATCTTTGCGCGCTCGGCGGTGACCGGGATCGCGCCGGCGCCGGGCGGGGGCTGGCGCCTGCGCAGCGCCGGCGGTCAGGTGACCGCGCGCGAGGTGGTGCTGACCACCAATGCCATGGTGGGCCCGCTGTGCCGCAAGGTGGATGCGTCGATCATCCCGACGCGCAGCTTTCAGATCGCCACGCAGCGCTTCGATGCCGAGATGCAGGCGCGAATCCTGCCCGCGCGGGCGCCGGTGGCCGACACCCGCCGCCATCTCTTTGCCGCGCGCTGGTCGCCGGACGGGCGCATCGTCGGCGGCGGGCTGGTCTATCCCGGGCCCGGGCGCATGGCGCGGACCCGCCGCCGTTTCGAGCGCCGTTTCGCGCGCTTTCTGCCCGAGCTGGGCGCGGTGCGCGCCGAATATGCCTGGACCGGGACCGTCTCGGTGACGCTCGACGGGCTGCCCCGGCTTTACCGGCTGGGCGAGGGGCTTTGGGCGCCCATCGCCTGCAATGGCCGGGGGGTGGCGCTGACCACCGCTTTCGGCCACGAGCTGGGTCGCTTCCTGGCGGGCCGGACCAGCGCCGAGGATTTCGTCGTGCCGATCACGCAGCCCGATCCGGTGCCGCTGCGGGCCTTTGCCACGCTGGGGCCCTATCTGTGGTTGCCCTGGAGCGAATTTCGTGACCGGATCGAAACCGAAACGCCGGCCTGAGCCGGCCCGAGACCGCAAGACGAAGAGCTGCCCGTGATCGACCCGACCCTGCCTTACCCCTCCATCCGCCAGCCCGTGATGGGCGACAGCGCCATCGCCACCTCGCAGCCGCTGGCGGCGCAGGCGGGGATGGCCATGCTGATTGCCGGGGGCACCGCCGTGGATGCGGCGATTGCCGCCGCCATGGCGCTGACCGTGGTCGAGCCCACCGGCTGCGGTCTGGGCTCCGATGGCTATGCGATGGTCTGGGACGGGGCGCGGCTGCACGGGCTCAACGCCTCGGGCCGGGCGCCGGCGGGCTGGACGCCCGAGCGCTTTGCCGGGCGGGCGCAGATGCCGCAACGCGGCTGGGATGCGGTGACGGTGCCCGGGGCGGTCTCGGCCTGGATCGCGCTCTGGCGCCGCTTCGGCACGCTGCCGCTGGAGCAGATCGCGGCGCCTGCGATCCGCTTTGCCGAGGAGGGGTTTCCGGTCAGCCCGGTGATTGCGCAGCTCTGGGCCAACGGTGCGGCGCAGCTTGGCGATCAGCCCGGCTTTGCCGCGTGTTTCCTGCCCGGGGGGCGGGCGCCGAACGCCGGGGAACGGATGCGTCTGCCGGGCCATGCCGCGACGCTGCGGCGGATCGTCGAGACCGAGGGCGAGGCCTTCTATCGGGGCGACATCGCCGCCCGCATCGCCACCGCGGCGGCGGCGAATGGCGCGGTTCTGAGCGCGGAGGATCTGGCGGAGCATGTGCCCGAATGGGTTACGCCGCTTGCGACGCGCTTCGGCGATCACATGCTCCACGAGCTGCCGCCGAACGGGCAGGGGCTCGGGGCACTGATCGCCCTGGGCGTGCTCGACCGCTGCAACTGGCATGCGGGCGGTCCCGACGATCCGGCCACGCTGCATCTGGCCATCGAGGCGGTGAAGCTGGGGCTGGCAGACGCTTACGCACATATCACCGATATCGGCCATATGCGCCATGCGCCCGAAGCCTTCCTGACGCCGGATTATCTTGCCGGCCGCGCCGCGCTGGTCGATCCGGCGCGCGCCGGCGATCCGGGCCATGGCACGCCGGCGCCCGGGGGCACGGTCTATCTGGCGGCGGCGGATCGCGACGGGCGCATGGTGTCCTTCATCCAGTCCAATTTCATGGGGTTCGGGTCGGGCGCGGTGGTGCCGGAGGCCGGGATCTCGATGCAGAACCGGGGCGCGGGGTTCTCGCTCGACCCGGAGCATGTGAACATCGTGGCGCCGCGCAAGAAGCCGTTCCAGACCATCATCCCCTGTTTCGCCACCGATCTGACGGGGCAGCCGGTTCTGTCCTTCGGCGTGATGGGCGGCCCGATGCAGGCGCAGGGCCATCTTCAGATGGCGCTGCGGGTGCTGGGTTTCGGGCAGAACCCGCAAGCCGCCGCCGACGCGCCGCGCTGGCGGGTGACCGAGGGGCGGGGGCTCGCCATCGAGAGCGATTTCGACCCTGTGCTGGCCGAAAAGCTGGCCGCGCTTGGCCATCAGGTTCATCGTGAAAGCCCCGATGCGGTGTTCGGCTTCGGCGGCGCGCAGCTCGTGTTGCGCAGCGGGGCGGGCTATGTCGCGGGGTCCGACCCGCGCAAGGACGGGCTGGCGCTGGCCTTCTGATCGCGGCCCGAAAACCCACGCTCCGCACCGGATACGGCCGCCCCTCGGGGCGGCCGTTTTGCGATTCCCGGGCACCGCTGCGGACGGGAAAGCTGTGCCCGTCCCATTGGCCCGCTGCCCGATTTTTCACCGCTCCGCGGAAAACTTCGCTCTGGATTATATCTTATTCCGGCGAACAGATACTCCTAAGAAATATTCTGTGATATTTTTAATTGACACTCAGAAATATCTGCGAAATCTGAAAGCTGTAGACACTTTTGAAAGGTTCCGGAACGTGCTGCATCGCCGCTGCCATATGCCGACTGACGCCCTTTGGTTCGGGCTGCGGAGCGCCGGCGGCCGGGGCTGTTTCCGGAGCGCGCGGGCGCAGGCCGGGGTGGCTTGCGCGGGGGCCTGCGGGGCCCCGTCTCGCGCGCAGACCCCGGCGCCGCTTTGGGGTGGACTTGCAGAATGACCGAAGGAAAGAGCATGAGCGCGACCGAAGATCCCAGCCCCAAACGTGACGGCCTGTTCCGGCGCACGGCCCTGTCGCTGCTGCCGCCGACGGCGGGGATCGACGCGGTGCCGCTCGCCGATGCGGCGGCGCGGCTGGAGGCGCTGGAGCGACAGGTCCAGCGCGACCTGCGCTATCTCGATTATCCGATGGAGCGCTGGGTGAGCCCGCGCGAGACCGACGCGGGCGAGCATATCTGGGATGTGGTCGTCGTCGGCGCGGGGCAGGGCGGTCTGGCGCTGACCTTCGGCCTGCGCCGCGAGAAGGTCGACAACGTCATCGCGCTCGACCGCGCGCCCGAGGGCCGCGAGGGGCCTTGGATCACCTATGCGCGCATGCTGACGCTGCGTTCGCCCAAACACGTGACGGGCCCCGATCTGGGGGTGGCCTCGCTGACGCCGCAGGCCTGGTATGTCGCCACCTATGGCGAGACGGCCTGGGAGCAGCTCGGGAAATGGCCGCGCGGGGCCTGGCAGGATTACCTGATCTGGTATCGCAAGGTACTCGACCTGCCGGTGCGCAACGGCACAGAGGTGACCGGGCTCGACCCCGAGGGCGAGATGGTCCGGGTGCGCGGCCACGACGTTGCCACCGGTGCTCCGCTGAGCTGGCTGGCGCGCAAGGTGGTGCTGTCGACCGGCATCGAGGGCAACGGCGCCTGGCAATTGCCGAACCTGCCCTTCGACGATATTCCGCCCGAGCGGTTCATGCACACCAACTGGGAATACGATCTGGGGAAGGTGCGGGGCAAACGGGTCGCGGTGCTGGGCGCGGGGGCTTCGGCCTTCGACACCGCCGCCTCGGCGCTGGAGCTGGGCGCGGCGGAGGTGCATCAGTTCGTGCGCCGCAAGCGGGTGCCCGACGTGAACCCGTTCCGGCTGATGGAGCGCGCCGGGTTCCTGCACCATTTCGCCGATATGACCGACGCCCGCCGCTGGCGCTGGATGATGGCGATCACCGGCAATGGCCAGCCGCCGACGCAGGACGGGGTGAACCGCTGCACCGCCCATGACAGCTATGCCATCACCACCGGGGTCGTCTGGACCAATCTTCGGATGATCGGCGACGAGGTCGAGATCACGCTCAGCGACGGCAGCCGCTATCTCTGCGATTTCCTCGTTTTGGGCACCGGCTATACCATCGACCTGACCCAGCGCCCCGAGCTGGCGCCCTTTGCCGACAAGATCCGGCTGTGGCGCGACGCGTTCGAGCCGCCCGAGGCCGACCAGGGCGACGCGGTCGAGACCTATCCCTATCTTTCCGGAGATCTGTCCTTTCAGGAGAAGGTGCCGGGCACCGCGCCGTTCCTGAAGCACATCCACAACTTCACCTACATGGCGACCGCCAGCGTGGGCTATTCCGGCGCCTCGCTGACCGGAATGAAATACGGAATCCAACGGTTGCTGGACGGGATCACCTCGTTCCTCTGGCTGGCGGAGGCCGATTATTATCTCGGAGAGATCGAGGCCTATTCGGATCTGGATCTGGATACGGACGCTCTTGAACGGGTGCGCGCGCGGACCGAACGGTCTCAGGAGACCCAGAAGGATTTCGCGCAGTAACAGCCGGGGCGTCCGGCACGGTCGGGCGCTCTGATCACCAGACGGACGGGCGCATCCCCGCGATGCGGCCCCAAATCCAACCAGAACCGGCGCATCGCAGAGCGGGCGCCGCACCAACAGGAGTTTGCCCAATGAAACCCACCGTCACCCGGGCCACCGCCGCCCTCATCTGCGCTGCCGCGCTCGCCGCTCCGCTACAGGCGGACGAGGCGATCAACGCCACCGTCGAGACAGACCCGGCGCTGCACGCGCTGCTGCCCGAGGCGATCCGCGAGGCGGGGATGATCAAGGTCGGCACCGATGCCCGTCACGCGCCCTGCGATTTCATGGAAGAGGACAACGTCACCTTCACCGGCTGGGAAGAGGATTACCGTCAGGCGCTCGGCAAGAAGATGGGCATCAAGCTGGAACCGACTTCCATCGCTTTCGAGGGGCTGATCCCCGGGGTGCAGAGCGGCCGGTTCGACATGGCGATGCAATGTATCTCGGACACGCCGGCGCGCGAGGAAATCGTCGATTTCGTGAATGTCTCGATCTCGACCAACGGCATCTTCGCTCCGGAGGCCAGCGGCGTGACCGAAGATCCGCTGACGCTTTGCGGCCTGACCAGCGGCGCCCAGACCGGCACCACCTATGGCAACACGGTGATGACCGTGCTGTCGCCCTATTGCGAGGAGAACGGCCAGGAGCCCATCGCGCTTCAGGAGTTCAAGTCGCAGGACGCGACCATTCTCGCGCTGCTTTCCGGCCGGGTCGATTTCCTGGTCAACGACGCATCCTCGGCGGCCTTCATCATGGAGAAATCCGATGCGCCGCTCAAGGTCGTGATCCCCGACATCCTGCCGCGCTGGATCAATGGCATCGTGGTGCAGAAGGGCAATGACGAGCTGGCGCAGGCGCTGCTTGCGGGGGCCAAGGCGATCCTCGAGGATGGCACCTATGACAAGGTGATGGAGAAATGGGGCCTGACCCATATCATCCTGCGCGAACCGGGCATCAACACCGCCGGCAAGTGACCGAGACCGGGACGGGAAGGCGCTGGCCCTCCCGTCCCGACGAGTCCCCCTGCTCAATACCGGAAAGCGGACATTGCCGAATGACCACAGAACGCGTGAATGGCGCCGATATGGCTGATCCTGCCCCCCGAAGATCCCTGTTCCGCGCGCTGCTCGAGGGCCGCACCCGCAGGGAGGTGGCGGCAGAGGGCACGCCCGAGGCGCCGGTGGTGGTGTCCGGGCCGAAATGGGGCGACCGGGTCGGGCTGGCGGCGGTGCTGCTGGTCGGGCTGCTCATCCTCCAGGAAGTGATCCGCAACCCGAACTTCAAATGGCATGTGGTCTTTGACTACCTGTTCGAACCTACCGTCCTGCGCGGGCTGGGGCTGACGATCTGGCTGACGGTCGCGGCGATGGCGATCGGCATCGCGCTGGCGGTGATCCTCGCGGTGATGCGCATGGCGCCGCAGCTCTGGCTGCGGCTGCCGGCGGTGACCTATCTGTGGTTCTTTCGCGGCACGCCGCTGCTGGTGCAGCTCATCTTCTGGTACAACCTTGCCTTTCTCTTTCCCGAGATCACCATTCGCATCCCCTTCGGTCCGGTGCTCTATTCCGGCTCGGCGAACGATCTGATCACGCCCTATACCGCCGCGCTGCTGGGGCTGGCGCTGAACGAGGGCGCCTATATGGCCGAGATCGTGCGTTCGGGCATCATGTCGGTCGACAAGGGCCAGCAGGAGGCGGCGCGCGCGCTGGGGATGACCAACAGCCGGATCCTGTGGCGGATCGTGCTGCCGCAGGCGGTGCGCATCATCATCCCGCCGACCGGCAACCAGACCATTGGGATGCTGAAGATGACCGCGCTGGTCAGCGTCATCGCCATGTACGATCTGCTTTACGCGGTGCAGACCATCTCCTCGCGCACCTTCGACACCATTCCCATGCTGATCGTGGCCTGTCTGTGGTATCTGCTGCTGACCTCGGTGATGACCTTCCTACAGGGCCGGCTTGAGAAACGGTTCGAGCCCAAGGGCGAAGGAGCCAGACCATGAGCGTTCCGATGGTGGAGGCGACCCGCGTCAGCAAGTCCTTTGGCACGGTCGAGGTGCTGAAAGGCATCGACCTGACGGTTGCACGCGGTGAGGTGATGTGCCTGATCGGGCCGTCGGGCTCGGGCAAATCGACCTTTCTGCGCTGCATCAACCATCTGGAAAAGCTCAATGCCGGGCTGATCAAGGTCGATGGCGAACTGGTCGGCTACAGCCGCAGCGGCAACACGCTGCGCGAATTGCCGAGCCGCGAGATCGCCGCGCGGCGGGCGCAGATCGGCATGGTGTTCCAGCGGTTCAACCTGTTCAGCCATATGACCGCGCTGGAAAATGTCGCCGAGGCGCCGGTCGGCGTGCTGAAACGCCCCAAGGCCGAGGTGCGCGACGAGGCCGAGGCGCTGCTGCGCCGCGTGGGTCTTGGCGACCGGCTGCACGCCTATCCGCACCAGCTTTCGGGCGGTCAGCAGCAGCGCGTCGCCATCGCGCGGGCGCTGGCGATGAAACCGAAGCTGATGCTCTTCGACGAACCGACCTCGGCGCTCGATCCCGAGCTGGTGGGCGAAGTGCTGGAGGTGGTGCGCCAGCTTGCGGGGCAGGGCATGACGATGATCCTGGTGACCCATGAGATGAGCTTTGCCGAAGAGGTGGCGGACAAGGTCGTCTTCATGGATGGCGGCCGGGTTGTCGAGGCCGCGCGCCCCGAGATCCTGTTCCGCAGCCCCCGGCATGCGCGCACCCGCGAATTCCTGACCCGCGTCCTGTAGCGGCGGGCGCCGCCCGGCTAGAGCGGCGCCGCGGCCATCTCCGCGGCGATGGCGTCGTCGATGGGGGTGTCGTAGCTCATCAGAAGATAGCCCAGAACCGAATAGAACCCGACGGTCGCGATCAGATCGAACACCGCCTCGCGCCCCAGCGCGGCGGCCAGCTCGGCATCGAGCTCGGGCGGCAGGCGCCGCTGGTCGATCAGCGCATCGACGGCCCGGGCGATCAGCCCGTCCTCGCCCTCGGGCATGTCCCGCAGCGCCGCGATGCGCGCGTCGGAAAAACCCAGCTTGCGGGCGCGGGAGACGTGATGCGCCCATTCATAGGCCGACCCGAACCGGTGCGCCGTGCGCAGGATCACCACTTCGCTGCGGTCGAGCCCCAGCGCGCTGTCGAGCACGATATGTTTGCGCAGCGGCGCCCAGGCGGCGAGCAGCGCCGGGTGATGCGCCATCACGCGATAGACGTTGAGCTTGCCGGCGAAACCGTCGCGCAGGGCCAGCGCCGCCTCGGGCCAGTCCGCGTCGGACAGCGGTTGCGGAAGGGGGTGGGTCATGTCGGTCTCCTGCGGCAGTCGGTGCCCGGAGATCCTAGCGCGGCGCGGTGCCTAAGCGAAAGCCCGTGCCCCGCAAAAGGCGGGGCCGCCCGGGTGCGATGCCCGGGCGGCCCCTTGTCGAGAGAGAGAGAGAGAGAGAGAGAGAGAAGGGATCAGCCGAGGATCGAGAAGAAGTTCAGCCCGATGATCAGCGGATCGTGGTCCGAGCTGCCGAAGAGGCCGGCGTCGTAGAAGCCGCTGTCCTTGTAGCTTTCGTCATAGTTCAGCAGATCGGGCTCGTCGGCGTTGATATGCCATTCGGTCGCCCCGGTGACCGAGGCGGCGAGCTGGCTGTCGGCAAAGCCCTGGTCCAGCGTGCCCTGCTGCCCGTCGAAGACATAGGAATAGGCCGTGTCCTGACCGATGAAGGCGTCGATGAGATCGGTGAAGCCGGCATCGTCGTCGAGATACTGGACCGGATCCTCCTCGGCATAGGAGTTCATGTCGCCCAGCAGGATCACATTGCTCACGCCGCCGTTGTATTCGGTGGTGACCCACTCCGACAGCTCCATCGCCGCATCGGTGCGCGCCGCGTTCCAGAAGCCCTGACCGTTGCCCTGATCAAAGTTCGGATCGGCATAGAGCGCATCCAGATCGGCCTGGGTGATCGCCGTGCCGCCGCCGGCCAGATAGGCTTCGGCCGCCTCGGCCAGCGCCACCAGGCCGCTGTCGCCCTTCGATTTGAAATGCGAGGAGACGACGGTGAAGGTCTCGCCGCTGAGGTGATCGACGAAGGTTGCCGCGACCGAGGGGCGGTTGAGCTGGTCGTAGGCGTTGAAATTGTGGCCGATGGCAGTTGCGATGGCGCTTGCGAGCGCGACGGTGGTCGCGGCCGAGCTTTCCTCGAAGACGATGTAATCGCTGTAGAGCAGCGTCACCGCGTCGGTGTCGTAGACGATTCCGGTGGTGATGGCGTCCTCGCCGATAAAGCCGCCGCTGCCGGTGGGATCGACAAAGGCGAAATTGGCGTTGGCATCCTCGGCGTTGATCAGCTCGACCAGCGTGCCGATGGCCGATCCGGCGCCCGAGCCGTTGTTCTCGATCTCCTGTAGCGCCAGCACCTCGGCGCCGGTGCCGAGAATGCCCGCCACCAGCTTGTCGGCCTGGCGGTCGAATTCCGAGGCGGTGTCGGCGCCGCGCGGTTCGAGATCGCCGTCCGGCCCGGTCAGCGCGCCGTTGTCCAGCGTGGTGAAGAAATTGAGCACGTTATACGACGCCACCTGAAGCGTGCCGCCCACATCCGCCGGTGTCGTCTCGCGCGCGCCGGAATTGGTGCTTTCGTCGATCTCCAGCGTTTCGGAAGCGAACACGGTCCAGTCTCCGAAGGCGAAGGTCAGCACGCCCTCGACGGTGCCGGTGATCTCGGCGCCGAGCCGCACGGTGCTGAGCGAGAAATCATCGCCCACATCCAGATAGCCGTTGCCGTTGTCGCCGGCGCCGCCCGGCAGGAACGCGAAGGCGTCGGGGTTCTGTGCCGAGCTGCCGTCGTCGATCAGCAGCGCGGCATTGGCGTTGGCCTCGGCAAGCTGCGCGATCTCGGCGGCTTCGGTCTGCGCGTCGTAAAGCTGGGTGGGCTGGGTCTGGGTTCCGGCGGAAATCTTGATCTGCCCGTAGCGGTCGAGGTTGTAATTCTCGATGATGGTCAGCGCCTCGGAGGTGCCGGTGGCGACCGAAACCTGCATCCCCTCGACGGCCTCGTAATTCTGCGCGGTGTCGGGCGACAGCAGGATCGTGGCGGCGGTGGGCAGCGGTATGCCCGAGCCCAGCACCGTCACATCGCTGACCGAGGTCAGCTCGGTCAGCCCGCTATATTCGGCCACAAGCCCCGTCGCCTGGACCAGATCGCCCACGGCGACCGTCGGCGCGCTGCCGGTGTAGATGAACAGACCTTCCGAGGTCGCGGCATCGCCATCGGCATCCGCGTCCTCTTCCTGAAGGAAGAAACCGCTGTCGGTGACATAGGTCACGACCGCCTCGACGGTGACCTCGGTGCCTTGCAGGGCGCTTTCCTCGCCGCTGCCCTGAACCACGCTGATGAGGGTGATCTCGGCCGGGGCGGTATCGTTGCCCGCCACCGGCTCGAAGATCGCCACATTGTCGATATAGAGGCTTTCGGAGCTGGAATTGCTGTCGAGCTCGACCACAAGCTGCGCGCTGTCGATGGCGGCGCCCAGCTCGGCGGTGAGGGTCATCCAGGCGCCCTCGATCCCCATGTCGTCGATGTCCTGCCCGGTGCTGTCGAGCAGCGACACGGTGCCCTGATCGGTCAGCACATAGATATTGACGAGATCGTCGGCCTCCCAGCCGGTCGATTGCAGAAAGGCGTCGAGCGAGACCGTGACGGCGCCCACATCGCTCAGGTCCACCGCGTCGAAGGTCATGCGCAGCAGACCGTCGGCATCCTGCATCTCGTAGCCCTGCGCGCCATCGGTATAGGCGCCGACGGTGCCGGCGAAATTCTGCACGCCGATGTAATCGCCATCCGAGATGCCGACATCGCCGCGGGTGTTGATCCAGGTGAGATCGTAGCCCAGCAGGCCGTCGCTGGCCGCGGTGCTGTCGACCGAGGCCTGACCCGGATTGTTGGTGAGATCGACCTCGGCGCCCATCGCGACAAGACCGCCATCCGCCGCCGCGTTGACATATTGGCGGCCGACCGCCTCGGTTTCGAAGCTCTGGGTGATCGAGAACAGCTCTTCGATGGCGATGTTATCGACGAAAAGCGATTCCGCCGAGGCGTTGCTGTCGAGTTCCACAATCAGCGTCGCCTCGGTCACCGAGGCGTCGAGCACCGTCTCGAACCGCGTCCAGGCGCCCTCGACGCCAAGGTCGTCGATGTCCTCGCCGGTGCTGTCGAACAGCGTGACGATGCCCTGATCGGTCTCGACCAGGATGCGGGCCAGATCGTCGGTCTCCCAGCTTGTGGACTGGAAGAACGCATCGAGCGAGACGCGCACGTCGCCGGTGTTCGACAGGTTCACGGTCTGGAAGGTCAGCCGCAACAGCCCGTCCGCGTCTTGCAGCTCATAGCCCTGGCTGCCGTCGGTGTAGGCGCCGACGGTGCCGGTGAAGGTTTGCACGCCGATATAATCGCCGTCCGAGATGCCGACATCGCCACGGGTGTTGACCCAGGTCAGATCGTAGCCCAGCCCGCCGGCGACGGTGCTGTCGACCGTGGCCTGGCCCGGGTTGTTGGTCAGATCGACCTCTTCGCCAAGCGCGAGCCCGCTGCCGTCGGCGCTGTCGTTCTCGTATTGCGACCCGGCGGCGGCGGTTTCGAAGCTCTCGTAGATGCGCAGCAGACCCTCGTCCATATCGGCCACGGCGAGGCTGAGCCCGGCGCTGTCCGAGGCCCCCGAAGGGTCGGTCACGGTGACGGAGATGTCGAAGACATTGTCGCCATCGGCATCGGCGGGGATCTCGAAATCCGGGGCGGTCACAAAGCTCAGCGCGCCGGTGGCGGGGTCGATGGCAAAGAGCGCCGCATCGGCCCCCGACAGCGCAAAGGTCAGCGCATCGCCATCGACATCGCTGGCCGAAAGGCCGGCATCGACGAGCAGCGTGCCCTCGGCGACGGTGATCTGGCTCGGGGCGCTCAGCACCGGGGCGTCGTTGCGGCCGGTGATCGTGACGGTGACGGTGGCTGTATCGGTGCCGCCCTTGCCGTCATCGACCACGTAGGTGAAGCTGTCCTGTGCGGTCTCGCCCTCGGCAAGCGCGTCGAACAGCGTGCCCGGATCGTACTGCACGACCGTGCCGTCAAAGCTCAGCGCGGCGCCGGCTGTGGAGTTGGCCGAGACCGAGACGAGGGTGACCGTGTCGCCGTCGAACTCGCGGTCATTGGCCAGCAGATCGGCGGCATCGAGGCTCAGCACGTCGTTTTCCCCGGTCACGGCGCTGTCGTCGCGGGCGAGGACCGCGTTGTTGGTGCCGTCGAGATGCAGCGTGTAATCGTCCGACGCAAAATAGAGCGCCTCGATGCCGATCAGCGTATCGGTGCCGGTTTCGGGGGCGCTGGCTAGCGCTTTGACGGCAATCGGGCCGAAGCCGAACGGCCCGGTCCGGATCAGGTAATCGTCGATCCCGCCGGCATAGGCGGCGACATCGGAGCCGGGGCCGCCGATCAGCAGATCGCCCGACCCGCCGCCGTTCAGCGTATCGTCGCCCTTCAGACCGATCAGGATGTCGCGGCGATCCGTGCCCGTCAGCGAATCCGCCCCACGGGTTCCGAGCGAGTCGTTGTGCGGGGTCCGGCGCGCGTTGGAGGCATTGCCTGCGGTGAGGGCTCTGAACATCATGTCGGGGATCTCCGAATCCAAAAAAGAAACTCTTGGGGCGGGTGTGTCCGTTGACTGTAACCACCGTATGACGTGTGGCGGTCCGGCGACGTGGGGTCACCTGCGGCCTTGGGCCGGGGCCGTGGTCAAAGCGGTGGCATCGCCCGAAACGCGGCGCTTTTCATCCCCGTGGCCCATCGGGCGCCGCGCGGCTCACAGGAGGCTTGACCGGCCGCTCCGGGCTGGCGAAGTTGTCGTAAGGGCAAGTGCCGCCGGCGGCGGGCTCGCGGTAGAGGGGTAGGGGGTGACGATGGACGGTTTGAGAAACGCGGTGCGGGCCATCGTGGATCATCTTATCGCGCGGGGGGTTCTGCTGGGCTTTGCGCTGGTGCTGTTTCTCGTCGCCACCCATGACAATCTTCAGATCCGCGCCTTCTTCACGGAATCGGCGGGAACGGTCGACCGGCTGGCGGCGACCATCGGCGCGGCGCTGACGGCGCTCGCCCATTTCGCCATCCGCCGCGACACGCCCCTGCGCCATGCGGAGCGGGTCGATCTGGGGCTGCATCTGCTGCCGCCCGCGATCATCGGGTTCCTGCCGCCCTGGGGCGGGGGAAACTGGCTGGCGCCGGCGGTCGTGCTGGCGGTTGAACTGGTCGTGCTGCTGGCGATTGCGCGGCGGACGGAGCATGTCCGCCAGGCCGCCACCGACCGTCTGCTGGGTATGGTCATCGGCGTGTTCATCGTCTGTTATGCGCTCTTCAGCGTGTTTCGGGTCGATCTGCCGCGCGATCTGGGGGCGGTTGCGCTGGTGGCGCTGTTCCTGGGCCTGCTGTCGGTGCTGATCGACCTGCTCACGCGGCGGCGCCGGCTGTTTGTCGCGGTGCTGGCGGCAATCGGGCTGAGCCTTGGCACCCACGAGCTTCAACACGAGGCGCAATACCGTCCGATGCAGCCGGATGCGGGGGCCGAATACGCCGGGGCCGACCCGTTTGCGCTCTGGCTCTTCGACCGGCCCGATGCCGCCTATTACCGCGAGAACGATCTGCCCTATCCGGTCTTCCTCGTCGCCTCCGAGGGCGGGGGCGGCTATGCCATGGCCCATGCGTTCAGCTTTCTCAGCAAGATGGGCGCGCGCTGCCCGAATTTCGGCCAGCACCTCTTTGCGCTGGTCGGCGTGTCCGGCGGGCAGATCGGCAACACGCTTTACCACGCCAATATGGACGTGCCGCAGACCGATCGGGTAAGCGCCTGCGGCGACAGCGCGCCGGCCTCAAACAGCGCTTATCTCTCGACCGACCATCTCTCGCCGCTTCTCGCGCATCTGCTCTTCGTCGAGATCCCGCGCAAGCTGCTGTTTCTCGGTGCCGCCGAACCGGGGCGCAGCCATGTGCTGCTGGAGAGCTTTAACAAGACCTCCGACGCCTATGCGCCGGTGCCCGACGTGGCCTATGACGAGCATTTCTGGCGCTTTGCGCCGGATCACGACATGTTCGCTTACCGGCTGAGCGGCAAACCCGCGCTCGTTTCGGTCACGGTGAATGTCCAGACCGGCAACCGCTTCGTGTTCTCGCCGTTCCGCTTCACGACCCGGGGGGAAAGCTATCTCGATCTCTTCCAGGCTTCGGGGGATCTGGAAGAGGCCCGGCAAAAGCTCGTCGCGCCGTCGCTGGGCAGCGCCGCGCTCGCCTCGGCGAGCTTTCCCTGGGTCACGCCGAGCCTGCGGTTCTCGTGGGAGCGCGCCTTTAACGAATATCTCGACAATCCGCCCGACACGTCCGAAGAGGACTACCGCACCGACGGGCCGCCGCAATCGGGTTCGGTCAACCTGGTCGATGGCGGGTATTTCGAGAACACCGGCGCCGAGACGGTGTCGGAGATCCTCGCCTCGATCGGACGCGAGGACAACACGGTCATGTTGCAGCGCGATGGGATCAACCAGGGCGACGGGCTGCATTGGTACGGTGTCGATAGCGATTACGCGCACCGGGCCCTTCCGGATGTCGGGGATTGCGAGTTTCTGGAAGGCCGTCCGCTCCAGTCGCTGCACGACAATGCGGTCTGGACCCCCTGCGAGATGCCCTATTTCCTGATCACGGTGCTGGTGCGCAACAGCGCGCCCGAGCCGGCCAGCGGCGGGCCGCAATCCTTTCTGACCGATCCGATCAAGACCCTGCTGCAAAGCCGGGGCGCGCGCGGCGGGCTGGCCATCGCCACGCTCGAGGAACGGCGCTGCGGCTTTTTCGAGGGCAGCGCCTGCGCGGCCCAGTTGGACGCGGTGGGCAGCGGCGATCCCAATCCGCAGATCTATGCGGGCATCTTCCAGTCGCGGGTGGACAGCGCCGCGATGGCGCTGCCGCTGGGATGGGCGATGCCGCAGCACCGCATGCAGGCCATCGAAAACGTGGTCGTGCCGGAGGAAGAGGTCTGCGCGCGCTTTCTCAACGATTTCGGCGAGCTGGATTTCACGACCCCCTACAGCGACGCCGCGCCATACCCGCCCGAGCTCGACCTGCTGGTCAAGCGCAACTGCGCGCATCTGCGCCAGATGGCGCTGTTCTTCGATGCCGATGCGCTGCGGGAGGCGCTGGCCTGGCGGCCCTGAACGCCTAGCGCAGCCGCAAGCGGAACAGCCCGTAGATCAGCAGACAGACGCTGCCCGCTGAGGCCACGAGGAAGGGCGCGCGCAGCGCCGCCTCGCGGCCCATGTCCGGCTCCAGAAGCGCCACAACCGCCCCGCCCGCAAGCGCCCCGAGCGGCATCGAGCCCCAGCCGAAGAAGCGGTAGATGCTGTTGACCCGGCCCAGCAGCGCCGGCGGAATTCGCCGCTGCCGCCAGGAAACGGTGATGACGTTCCAGAGCATCGCGGCGCTCATCACGACAAACAGGGCCGGCGCCATGACGAGGCCGCTGCCGCTCAGCCCGATCGCGCCATAGCCCAGGGCCCAGGTCGCCATGGAGAGGTAGAGGCAGCGCTGCACGCCCAGAAGCCGCGTCAGATGCGGTGCCGTCAGGCTGCCGGTGATCGCTCCGGCCGCCGCCACCGACAGCACCACGCCGAAGGCCGCTGCCGACAGTTCCAGCACCTCCTGCGCAAAAAGCACCTGCACGGTGATCGTCATCGTCGCGAGGAAATTCGCGGCCCCCAACACCACCGCCAGCCGTAGCAGCGCCCTGTCGTCGCGCATGAAGGCGATGCCCTCGGCCATGGCCTTGAAGAATCGCGCTTGCACCGGGATCTCGGGTTTCAGCGCGATCAGCCAGACCAGCCCCGCCGCCAGCACCAGCGCCGCCACATCGAGCCCGAAGGGCAGGCCGATCCCCGCGGCGATCAGCACGCCCGCCAGCGGCGGGCCGATGAACTGCCCGGTGAGCTGCTCGGCGCTCCAGAGCTGCCCGTTGGCCGCTTCGAGATCCTCGGGCGCCACCAGGGCGGGCAGGATCGTCTGCGCGGCATTGTCCCGCAGCACCTCTGCCGAACCGAGTAGAAAGGCCAGCCCCGCCAGCGCCCAGACCGCGCCGGGCACCGGCTCGCCCAGGGCCAGCAGGAGGATCGCCGTCACGATGCTCGCGCGCAGCAGGTCCGCCCGCGCGATCAGCTTGCGCCGGTCGGTGCGGTCGATGATCACCCCGGCGGGCAGCGCGAAGAGCAGCCAGGGCAGACGCCCCGCCGCCGCGACGGCGGCGATCGCCACCGGATCGCGGGTCATCAGCGTGGCAAGCCAGGGCAGTGCCAGCACGATCATCCCGTCGCCGAGATTGGTGAGCGCGCCGGCGGCGAACAGCAGGCGGTAGTTCCGGTTCCGAAGCAGCAGAGGCGCGGCCATGGTATGATCCCTCGTGGTGTCGCGTCAGGGTGGCGGCGATCCGCGGGCAAGGTCAATGCCCGACCGCGCGGCAGACGGGGCGGTGCCGATGATCGCCCGCAAGGTGCCGCCGCTGCGGGCAGGCTGCCGCTTTGCGGCACAATCGCCGGGGCGCCCCGCGATTTTCGCCATATACTTCCTTCGGGAAGGCCGCTATAGACGCGGATCGCCCACGGCCCCGCTGGCCGCCCTTGGCACTATCCCGGATCTTTCGCCCATGATTACGCCCCTGACCGATGCGCTTGCCGAGCGCGGTTTCGACACTCTCACGCCTGTGCAGGAGGCGGTGATCGCCCCGGAGCTGGCCAGCTCGGACCTGCTGGTCTCGGCGCAGACCGGCTCGGGCAAGACCGTGGGCTTCGGCCTGGCCATCGCCCCCACGCTGCTGGGGGAAGAGGACCGTTTCGGCCCCGCCGCCGCCCCTCTGGCGCTGATCATCGCGCCGACCCGCGAGCTGGCCTTTCAGGTGATGCGCGAACTCTCCTGGCTTTACGCGAAAACCGGCGCCGTCGTCGCCTCCTGCGTCGGCGGCATGGACACGCGCACCGAACGGCGCGCGCTGGAGCGTGGCGCGCATATCGTCGTCGGCACGCCGGGGCGTCTGCGCGACCACATCGAACGCGGCGCGCTCGATCTCGGCGAACTGCGCGCGGTGGTGCTGGACGAGGCCGACGAGATGCTCGACCTGGGTTTCCGCGAGGATCTGGAATTCATGCTCGGCGAGGCGCCGGAGGACCGGCGCACGCTGCTGTTCTCGGCCACCGTGCCGCCGATGATCGTCAAGCTCGCGCAGCAGTATCAGCGCGATGCGCAGCGGGTCAGCACGCTCAGCACCACCGACCAGCACGCCGACATTTCCTATCAGGCGCTGCGCGTGGCCGATGCCGACCGCGATCACGCCATCTTCAACCTGCTGCGCTTTCACGGCGATCAAAGCGCCATCGTTTTCGCCAACACCCGCGCGGCGGTGAACCACCTGACCGCGCGGATGGCCAATCGCGGCCTTGCCACCGTCAGCCTTTCGGGCGAGCTGAGCCAGGCCGAGCGCAGCCATGCGCTTCAGGCGATGCGCGACGGGCGGGCGCGGGTCTGCGTCGCCACCGATGTGGCGGCGCGCGGCATCGACCTGCCCAACCTGAGCCTCGTCATCCATGCGGAGCTGCCCAGCAACACCGAAAGCCTGCTGCACCGTTCGGGCCGCACCGGCCGCGCCGGACGCAAGGGCATGTCGGCGCTGATCGTGCCGCCGAAAGCAGTCAAAAAGGCCGAGCGCCTGCTGAAATGGGCCAAGATCACCGCCGAATGGACCCTGCCGCCCTCGGCCGAGGATGTCCGCCGGAAGGATGAGGAGCGGCTGCTGAGCGATCCGCTCTGGGACGACGCGCCGAGCGAGGAAGAGGCCGCCTTTGCGGAACGGCTGCTGGCGCTTCACAGCCCCGACCGCATCGCCGCCGCCTATCTGCGGCTTTATCAGACGCGCCACGCGGCGCCGGAAGAGCTGATGTCGCCCGATGCCGCGCCCGCGCGGCGCGAAAAGCGCGAATTCGGTCCCAGCCGCTGGGTGAAACTCTCGGTCGGGCGCAACGAGCGGGCCGAGGCGCGCTGGCTGCTGCCGCTGCTCTGCCGCGCCGGAAATCTGGACAAATCCGCCATCGGTGCGATCCGCGTGCAGGACGCGGAAACCTATGTCGAGCTGGCCGAGGCCCGCGTCGACGGCTTTCTTTCTTCGTTGGGGGCGGAGGGCACGCTGGAAGACGGAATCACCGTGCAGCCGATGGACGGCGCGCCCGAATGGACGCCCCAGCCGCGTGGCGGCAAGCCGGGCGGCGACCGCCCCCGCAAGCCAAGGGAGGCGCAGACCAGCGAGCGCCCGCAGCGGGCGGCGCGCCCGCCGAAGCCCGAGGGCGTCGCAGACGCGCCGCGCCACGCCACGCCCACTGAGCCCAGGGAAGAGCGCAACCCGCCGCGTGCGGATTCCTTCAAACCGGCCCGCAAGCCGCGTGAGGAGTCTCCCGTCCCGGCGGATCGTCCGCGCCCGCGCCGCGATGACAGGTCCGACAGCGACGCGCCTCACCGCAAGGCCGGCCCCGGCAAACCCAAGGGCAAAGGGGCCCCTTACAAGGCTCAGGACGGCAAGCCGAAGGGCAAGGGCGCGCCCTACAAGGCCTATGACGGGAAACCCAAAGGCAAAGGCGCACCCTCGAAAGCGCAGGACGGCAAACCGGGGCAGAAGCCCGGCAAGCCCATGGGCAAGCCGAAGGCCGCCCCGACCGACGCGCGCGACAGCTCGAAACGCTTCACGCCGCCGGGGCAGAAGCCTTCGGCGCGCAAGCCCCGCAAGCCGGGCGCTCCGCGCCCCGGCGGCAACGACGCGCCGCGCCGCAAACCCTGAGCGCGCGGCGCCTTAGAAATCGAGACCGAGGTCCAGCGTCCGTGCCGAATGCGTCAGCGCCCCGGCAGAGATGTAATCGACCCCGGTCTCGGCCACCTCGGCGATGCGCTCCAGCCGCATATTGCCCGATGCCTCAAGGCAGACCCGCCCGGCGGTGAGGCGCACCGCCTCGCCGATCGTGGCCGTGTCCATGTTGTCGAGCATCACCACATCGGCGCCACCCTCGTCGAGCACCTCGCGCAGCTGGTCCAGCGTATCGACCTCGATCTCGACCCGCACCATATGCGAGGCCTGCGCCTTGATCCGCTGCAACACCGGGCGCACGCCGCCCGCCGCCGCGATGTGGTTGTCTTTCACCAGAATCGCATCGGAGAGCGAAAAGCGGTGATTGAAGCCGCCGCCATGCAGCACCGCCTGTTTCTCGACGACGCGCAGCCCCGGCGTGGTCTTGCGGGTGCAGGTGATGCGCGTCTTGCTGCCCTCGGTCTCGGCGACGAAAGCGGCGGTCATGGTGGCGATGCCCGAAAGCCGTCCGGCAAAGTTCAGCGCCACGCGCTCGGCCGAGAGGATCGCGGCGGCATCGCCTTCGATCTCCATCAGCACATCGCCCGGCGCGATCCGGGCGCCATCGGGTTTGTGCTGGGTCAGGGAAAGGCTCGGGTCGATCAGGTGAAAGGCGATGCGGGCAATCTGCATGCCCGAGACCACGCCCGGTTCGCGTGCCCGGATCCGGGCGCTGTAGCGGGTGCCCTCGGAGATCACGGTACGGGTGGTCAGATCGCCATAGGTGCCCAGATCCTCCATCAGCGCGGCGCGGACCAGCGGGTCGAGGATCATGTCGGGCAGCGGGGGGAGGGTCATCACGCGGGGTCCTTTTGCAGCGTGTCACGGAGGGCCAGCGCCGCATCCAGCGTCATGCGGCTGCGCTGGCCGGTCTCGCCGGTGCTGTGCGGCGTATCCGTTCGGAAATGGGCGCCACGGCTTTCGCGGCGGGTGAGGGCGGCGGCAGCGATCAGCGTCGCCGTGGCGGTCATGTTGCGCAACGCGGGGCTGCCGGGCTGCGCCGCCTCGACGGCGGCGATCTCGCGCAGCGCTGCCTGCATGCCCGCCTCGGTGCGAACCACGCCGACCCCGGCGGTCATCGCGCGGCGCAGCCGGGTCACAAGCTGCGGGTCGGGCAGCGTACCGGGGGCGGCGGCGGGCAGGGTCAGAGCGGGCGCCTCGGCGATGCCGCCCAGCTCCGCCGCGATGTCGGCGGCGCAGCGGCGGGCATAGACCAGCGCCTCCAGCAGCCCGTTCGAGGCGAGCCGGTTGGCGCCGTGCAGCCCGGTGGAGGCCACCTCGCCACAGGCCCAGAGCCCGGCGAGAGAGCTGCGCCCGGCGGCATCGGTCGCGACCCCGCCCATATGGTAATGCGCTGCGGCGGCCACCGGAATGGGGTCTGTCACCGGATCTATCCCGGCCTTGGCGCAGGCCTCGGCGACCGCCGGGAACTCGGCGGTCAGACGGGGGCCGAGCGCTTCGCGGGTGTCGAGCATCGGGCGCAGCCCGGCCTGGCTTTGCGCATAGACGGCGCGGGCCACCACATCGCGGGGGGCCAGCTCCATATCCGGGTGTTCGCCCCGCATGAAGCGCTGCCCCAGCCGGTTGATCAGCACCGCGCCCTCGCCGCGCAGCGCCTCGGTCGCGAGCGGCGCGGGATCGAGACCGATGTCCATGGCGGTGGGGTGGAACTGCACGAATTCCATATCCGCCATCATCGCGCCCACGCGCGCGGCCATGCCCGCGCCCTCGCCCCGGATCCGCGCCGGATTGGTGGTCAAGGCATAAAGCCCGCCGGAGCCCCCCGCCGCCAGCAGACAGGCCGGCGCCGACAGCAGCACCGGCGCCCCGCCAGCGGCGGGTGCCACCTCGACGCCGGTCACCCGGCCCGCCTCGGCGCGCAGCCCGGTGGCGGCATAGCCTTCAAGCACCTGCACCGACGGGGTGAGCCGCAGTTGCGCCACCAGCGCGCGCATGATCTCGGCCCCGGCCTGATCGCCACGCACCCGCACGACGCGGGCAAAACCATGCGCCGCCTCGCGCGAGAGCAGATAGGCCCCGGCGCTGTCACGGTCGAAAGGCGCGCCGATTTCCGTCAGCGCGAGGATATGGTCGCGCGCCTCCTGCGTGACCGAGCGGGCGACCTGTGGATCGACGATCCCCGCGCCCGCGCGCAGCGTGTCGGCGGCATGCGCCTCGGGGCTGTCGGGCTGCGCCATGGCGGCGGCGACGCCGCCCTGCGCCCAGGCCGAGCTGGCGCCCTGCCCCACCGGATCGGGAGAGACCAGCAGCACAGGGCGCGGCGCCAGCGCCAGCGCGGCATAAAGCGCCGCCAGACCGGCGCCCAGAATGACCACCCGGCCGGTGGAAACCTGCTGCATGATCTCAGGCGCTCAGACGCCGCGACATGTCGATCATCCGCTGCACCGCCTGCCGCGCACCCTCGGCCACCTCCGGGTCGACCTCGACCGCGCCTTCCATGCTGTGCAGCGACCAGAGCACCTTTTCCAAGGTGATCTTTTTCATATAGGGGCACATGTTGCAGGGCCCCACGAACTCCACCCCCGGCAGCGCGTCCGAGATGTTCGACGCCATCGAGCATTCGGTGACCAGCAGCGCCTTTTCCGGCAGCTCGCGGGTGACATAGTCGATGATGCCGCTGGTCGAGCCGGAGAAATCCGCCTCGGCCACCACATCGGGCGGGCATTCGGGGTGCGCGATGATGCGCGTGTCGGGGTTCCAGCCGCGGAAGTCGCGCAGCTCCTGCGCGGTGAACTGCTCGTGCACGATGCAGGAGCCGTCGTACCAGACGATGTTTTTCTCCGGCACCTGCTTGGCCACGTTCTGCGCGAGATATTTGTCCGGCGTCATGATCACCGTCTGCGCCTCCAGCCCGGCAACGATCTGCGCGGCGTTGGACGAGGTGCAGCAGATGTCCGAGGCGGCCTTCACCGCGGCGGAGGTGTTCACATAGGTGACCACCGGCGCGCCGGGATAGCGGCGGCGCATCTCGGCGATTCCCTCGGGCGTGATGCTTTCCGCCAGCGAACAGCCCGCCTCCATATCGGGGATCAGCACCGTCTTGGCCGGGTTCAGGATCTTGGAGGTTTCGGCCATGAAATGCACCCCGCATTGCACGATCACATCCGCCTCGACCCTGGTCGCCTCGATGGCGAGCTGAAGGCTGTCGCCCACCACGTCGGCAATGCCGTGATAGATCTGCGGCGTCATGTAATTATGCGCGAGGATCACGGCGTTACGCTCTGTCTTGAGCCGGTTGATCGCCTCGACATAGGGGGCGTGGATCGCCCAGTCGGCGGGCGAGATCACCCGGTTCATGCGCGCGTAAAGCGCGCTCTGCCGCTCGGCGGCGGCGGGCGAGGGTGCGAGATCGTAGTGCTCTCCGAGCGCGGCGGCGATGGCGGTCTGGTCGAGCATGAGCGGGTCTTTCCTCCGGGTCTGCGGCCTAATCGTTTGTATGAAAACGATAAATCGTTACGAGGCCGAAGAGCGTGCATAAACCGGCCTTGACCGAAGGGCAACTGTCTTCGTCCCCCGGTGCGCCGGGAGGCCGGTTTCCGCATCCTGTCGGCGTGGCGATGACCCCGGGGGTCCGGCGTGCTAGGCTCGCGTTCAGATTGTGTTCGCAGAGAGAGATGCCGATGACCCGACTATCCCTTCTGGCCGCCGTTGCGGGCCTTGTCGCGCTGCCGGTTTTCGCGCAGGAGGCGGCGGATGCCGTCGCGCCGGAAACCCGCACGGAGCCCGCCGCCGCCTTTGCCGGCCTGTCCGATGCGGCGCAGGCCGCGCTTGCGGCCAAGCAGGCCGGTATGCCGACCGAAGCCGCGCAATGGATGGTTGCGGTTGCCAACCCGCTGGCGGCGGAGGCGGGGGCCAAGGTGCTGCGGGCGGGCGGCACGGCGGCGGATGCGATGGTTGCCGTGCAGGCGGTTCTGGGTCTGGTCGAGCCGCAATCCTCGGGGCTGGGCGGCGGTGCCTTCCTGGTCTGGTACGATGCCGCAAGCGGCGAGATCACGACTCTGGACGGGCGCGAGACCGCGCCTCTGGCCGCTGACCCCCGGCAATTCCAGGACGCGGCGGGGACGCCGCTGAAGTTCTTCGATGCGGTGGTCGGCGGGCTGTCGGTCGGCACACCGGGCACGCCCGCGCTGATGGAAGCGGCGCAGCGGCGCTGGGGCCGTGCGAATTGGGCGGGGCTCTTCGACGATGCGATCGCGCTGGCCGAGGACGGGTTCACGGTCTCGCCGCGTCTGGCCGGGCTGGTGGCCGGCGATGCCGAACGGTTGCAGCGCTTCCCCGCGACCGCTGCCTATTTCTTTCCCAGCGGCACCGCCATCGCGGCGGGCGACAGGCTGACCAACGCGCCTTATGCCGAGGTGCTGCGCAGGATCGCGGCGGGCGGGGCGGATGCTTTCTACACCGGCGAGATCGCCGAGGATCTGGTCGCCACCGTGCGCGGCGCCGAGGGCAATCCCGGGCGGCTCTCGACCGCCGATCTGGCGCTTTACCGGGTGATCGAACGGCCCGCGGTCTGCGCGGAGTATCGCGCGCACGATGTCTGCGGCATGGGCCCGCCTTCGTCGGGGGCGCTGACCGTGGGGCAGATCCTGGGCATGCTCGACAGCTACGACCTGGCCGCGCTCGGGCCGCAAAGCCCCGAGGCCTGGCGGCTGATCGGCGATGCCTCGCGGCTCGCCTTCGCCGATCGCGGTCGCTATATGGCGGACAGCGATTTTGTGCCGGTGCCGGTGAAGGGGCTGGTCGCGCCGGACTATCTGCGCGATCGCGCCACGCTGCTTTCGGGCGACGACGCGCTGCCCGAGACCGCCCCGGGCAAGCCGGAATGGGATCACGCGATGCGGCTCGCCGATGACGAGAGCATCGAGTTTCCCTCGACCTCGCATATCTCCATCGTCGATGCGGCGGGCAACGCGCTGTCGATGACCACGACCATCGAGAACGGCTTCGGCTCGCGGCTCATGACCCATGGCTTCCTGCTCAACAACGAGCTGACGGATTTCTCCTTTCGCAGCCACAGCGATGGCGTGCCCATCGCCAACCGGATCGAGCCGGGCAAGCGGCCGCGCTCGTCCATGGCACCCACCATCGTGCTGAAGGACGGTGCGCCGGTGCTGGTGATCGGCAGCCCCGGCGGCAGCCGCATCATCGGCTATGTGGCGCAGGGGATCATCGCGCATCTCGATTGGGGCATGGATGTGCAGCAGGCGGTGGCGATGCCGCACCTGGTGAACCGCTTCGGGTCCTACGATCTGGAAGAGGGCACAGCGGCCGCCGATCTGGCCGATCCGCTGGGCGCATTGGGCTATGAGGTGAGCACCCGCGCGCTGAACTCGGGCCTGCATGCGATCTCCCTGGGCGCAAGCCTGAAGGGCGGTGCGGATCCGCGCCGCGAGGGCATCGCCCTCGGCGAGTAAGGGCGCCGGGGCCGGACCCGCTCAGGCTCTGGTCAGATGCTTGTAGATCGTGGTGCGTGACATGCCGAGCGCCCGCGCCGCGGCGGTCACGTTGCCGCCGTGCCGGTCCACGGCGCGGCGGATCACATGGCATTGCTGTTCCTTCCACGGCACGCCTGCGCATTGTGCGCAGGTCTCGTGGGCCTCGCCCTCGGGGGCGCTGTCGGGCAGCAGCCCGTCGAGATCTTCGCTGCGCAGCGTGCCCGCGTCGCTGCGCAGCGCCGCCTGGGTGACCACCGCGCGCAGCTCGGTCACGTTGCCGGGCCAGTCATAGGCGCAGAGCCGGGGCACGATCCCGTCCTCCAGGCGCATCCCGGGGCGGACCGATTGTGCGAACCGCAGCGCCAGCGCGCCGATGTCGCTGCGCGCGCGCAGCGGCGGCAGATCCAGGCGCAGCCCGCCGAGGCGGTAGCGCAGCGCCGGCAGAAGCCGGCCCTCGCGCATCGCGGCATCGAGATCTTCGGGAAGGTCTGAAAAACCTCGCGCTCTGAGGGGTTTGGTATAGACTTTGCGGGACGAAGAAGGAAGCCCCATCATGCCCAAGCAGCCCGC
>NZ_JAMDHK010000009.1 GCF_024721115.1 Salipiger pentaromativorans
GAGCCCAAAATCGGTCCCTGTATGCTAAATCAAAGCCCGATTGCATGGAAATCGGCACAGCCAAAACGGTAGATCAGACGTTCCCTAAGGCATGTTTGGTTAATGTGGAGCTCTATGACTTTGGCCGCAGCATCCATTGCATTGAGCTATGTTGTTTCAGGAATGTTGGTTGAAATGGCTCCGCAGATATTCTCTGTTGAATTCGACACTTCGAAATCGTTTGGCAATCAGAATTTCGGCAGCGCACCAATGGCAGGCCTCCAGGTCATCTCTGGACTACAGTTCTTGGCTTTTCTAATGTCCATTGTCGCTGGCGCTGTCTTTGTTGCAATAAACAGAAGATGAGAAGGATTTATGATGATTTGTCGACGCGATTTCATCAAAAAAACACTTGTTTCTTCAACGGCTCTGCTAATCACACAACTTCCCTTCACTGTAGAAGCCCAGAATACCGACGAATACCAGGGTATCTTGTTCAACGGTCGCGTTGATGGCGGGGGAGATGAATTCATCTTCCTTCGTAACCTTTCCTGGCAGTTTATTCAAATTCGAAGCCTACTGGGTGGGCCATTTGAATATGAGAATCAGCCTTTTTGGTCGAGTGGGGCCAGAACGGCATGGGATGCATCGTTTTCTCCCTTTTTGGGGAGAGATGGTCGAAACATGTTGTTCGCTGATCAGTCCTCAAAGTTTGAAGCAATGACAGCTGATCGTATGGATTTTACTAAGTCAGAGTTTGGCCAATCTTTGGCGGCCGCGCTTCAAGAAACCTATTTAGGCCAGAAAGAAGCTTTCACCGAATGGTGTTCTGAGGCTGGTATCTCAACCAACGGCAGGTTGTTTAATGGCATAGTCTCTGCGCAAGCGCTATTTGCCGTTCAATTTGCTACATACAATGAGGCAAAAATGCTGAATGCAGGCGGAATTAGTTTCTTTGACAATTTCACTTGGGTCTGGCCCTTTTGCAGCGGGTAAAATCTAGCGGCATTTACAATGGCAATACCATCAAACCACCGCTGGATCGCAGTGGGCAAGGTCGAATTCCGAAATTGCAAGAATGCACCGCGCCAAACCTAATTGACATAGTGAACCCTACCCCCCGGCGCCACCGAAAGCGGCCATTGATTACGGCAGTTCGAACGGCAACTTCGTCCGCATACCGTCACTTGCGCAGAATGCCGCGAACCGCAACACACCTCCCCGCCACCTTCCACAATGCGCAATAGCCACTCGCGCGCAGGGACCCGGCGACACCCGCGTGCCGCCGGGCATAGCTTACGCAGCAAGCACCGCGCGCGACTGCCGCAGCTTCAGAGCCGCTTCGGCGGCTTCCCGTCCTTTGACGACGAAATGCTCGCGATAAATCGCCGTATGATGTTCGGTCTCCTGAAACTGATGCGGGGTCAGCGAAACGGAGAGAACCGGGACCCCGGTTTCAAGCCCGGCCTGCATCAGCCCGTTGACAACGGCCTGCGCGACGAAGTCGTGGCGATAGATACCCCCGTCCACCACGAAGGCGGCGGCGATGACGGCGTCGTATCGTCCGGTCTTTGCCAGATCGCGCGCCAGCAGCGGCATCTCGAAAGCGCCGGGAACGTCGAAAACCTCGACAGCCTCTTCCGGCACCTTCTGAAGAAATCCGACCAGCGCCTGGTCGACAATATCGGCATGCCAGCCAGCTTTGACAAAGGCATAACGGGTGTGTGTCATCGTGATCTCCTTTCGTAACGACACGTCACCCAAGGCGATCACATGCGCTATGCCCGGCGGCAGGCCGGGCACAGGCGTGGTCTCTTTCATCCGGACTATGACCGTCGGCCCAGGATTCTCACCTGATCTGCTGACCCCCGACTCCAGAGAGCCGAGGCGCTCGCGGGCTTGCACCTTCGGGTGCTTACCGCCGGTGGGGAATTTCACCCCGCCCTGAGAACGCCGCGACCTTAATCGCTGCGCGTGGTACTGCGCAAGCGCCCGTCGCTGTGCCGGGGCGGTTGAATCCCGGCGGACAAAGGCAGACATAAGGGCGGACGATCAAGGAGACGCTCATGCCCAGCCCGAACCCGGCCGCGATGGACTTTCTGCTGACCCGGCGTTCGCGCCCGGCCAAGACGCTGACAGGCCCGGCGCCGGATCGCGACGCGCTCATTCCCATCCTGACCGCCGCCGCGCGCAGCCCCGATCACGGCAAGCTCGAACCCTGGCGCTTTGTCGTTCTGGAAGGCGCGGCGCTCGACCGGCTGGCCGCGGCGGCGCTGGCCCGTGGCGCCGCGCTCGGGCTGGCTCCGGAGACCGCCGAGAAGGGCCGCCGGCAGTTCGCCGACAGCCCGCTCTGCGTGGCGGTGGTGGAATCGCCCAAGGACAGCCCCAAGGTGCCGGCCATCGAACAGACCTATTCCGCCGGTGCCGTCTGCCTCGCGCTGCTCAACGCCGCGCTGGCCAGCGGCTGGGGCGCGAACTGGCTGACCGGCTGGATCTCGGAGGACAGGAGTTTTGTCGAGACCGAGCTGGGCCTCGCCGCTCACGAACGTATCGCGGGATTCCTGCATCTCGGCACCGAAACCGTCGCTCCGCCCGACCGGCCACGCCCGGACATCGCGGCGATCACCGAATGGGTGACGGCATGATCCCGGCGGCCTTCCTCGCCGCGCTCGGCCAGATCGGCGATGCGCGCTTTCGCGGGGTGCTGCTGAAAGGGCTGGGCCTTACCATCGGTATCTTCGTGGCCTTCTACGCGGTTTTCGTCTGGGTCGTGGGCTGGCTGGTCGGCGATAGCGTGACCCTGCCCTGGATCGGCACGGTGGGCTGGGTCGATAACGTCATAAGCTGGGGCGCGGTGCCGCTGATGCTGCTGCTTTCGGTCGTGCTGATGGTGCCCGTGGCCTCTGCGATCACGTCGTTCTTTCTGGAAGACGTGGCGCAGGCGGTGGAGGACAAGCATTATCCCGGCCTCGGGCCCGCGATGCAGGTGCCGCTGGCCGATGCGTTGCGCGATACTCTCAGCTTTCTCGGGGTGCTGATCGGCGCCAATATCGTGGCGCTGGTGCTTTACATCTTCCTCGCCCCGTTTGCGCCCTTCATCTTCTGGGGCCTGAACGGGTTCCTTCTGGGCCGCGAATATTTCACCCTGGCGGCCATGCGTCGGGTCGGGCGCGAGGGCGCCGCGCAGCTGCGCAAACGCCATTTTGCGACGATCTGGGTGGCGGGCGTGCTGATGGCGCTGCCGCTTTCGCTGCCGCTGGTGAACCTGATTATCCCGATTCTGGGCGCCGCCACCTTCACCCATCTCTTCCACCGGCTTCAGGCGCGCAGCGCCCGCGCCTGAAGCGGTCGGCCGGGTTACTCCCCTATGTGCCCCTGCGCGGGGCCCATGCGGTTGAACATCCAGCCGTCGATGTCGCGCACGCTGATCATGCCGGAGATGATCACCCCGGCGATGATCACCCAGAGCACGAATGCGATCCCGGTGGTGATCCAGGCCTTGCGCTTGAGATTGTGCACCTCGGGGCTGCCCGCATGGGTGCCCTCGACCACCTCGCCACGATCCCCCTGCGTTTCCAGCCGGAAGGGGATGACAACGAGAAAGGTCATGAACCAGATGACGGCAAAAAGCACGATCGCCGATGTGATCGCCATGGTGACCTCCCTTTCGGTCCGAACCTAGTTCAGACCTGTTCCAGTTCCACCAGCGTGCCCTGGAAATCCTTCGGATGCAGGAACAGCACCGGCTTGCCATGGGCGCCGATCTTGGGCTCGCCGGTGCCCAGCACGCGGGCGCCCGAGGCCTTCAGGTGATCGCGGGCGGCGAGGATGTCGTCCACCTCGTAGCAGACATGGTGAATGCCGCCCGAGGGGTTCTTTTCCAGAAACCCCGCGATGGGAGAGTTCTCGCCCAGCGGATAGAGAAGCTCGATCTTGGTGTTCGGCAGTTCGATGAAGATCACCGTCACGCCGTGATCGGGTTCGTCCTGCGGCGCGCCGACCTTGGCGCCCAGCGTGTTGCGGTATTGCGCCGCCGCGGCCTCGAGGTCGGGCACGGCGATGGCGACGTGGTTCAGGCGACCGATCATATCATTCTCCCTTGGGTGCTGTCTGGCTTCGCTTATCGCCCGTGCGCGCCCGTTTTCGCAAGATGGTGCGAGCGTTAACCAGCCGTTAGGGACAAAGCGGAATGCTGCGGTCGGAGCCCTATGGAGGACAAGATGACCGACTCGGATGGATTCACCGCGATCCCGCGCCCCACTGCCACGCGGCCCCTGCTGGGGATGACCGTTCTCGTGGTCGAGGACAGCCGCTTTGCCTGCGACGCGATGCGCCTGCTCTGTCTGCGCAGCGGTGCGCGGATTCGCCGGGCGGATTGCCTGCAATCGGCGCGGCGGCACCTGATGGTGTACCGGCCTACGGTGGCCATCGTCGATCTTGGCCTGCCCGACGGATCGGGGGCCGAGCTGATCTCGGAACTGGCAACGACCCTGCCACGGGTTTCGGTGATCCTGGGCACCAGCGGCGACAATTTCGCCGAGGATGTGGCCTTTGCGGCGGGGGCGGACGGCTTTCTTGCCAAACCGGTCGAGAGCATTCTTACCTTCCAGAACGAAATCATCGCGGCGCTGCCGGAAGAGCGGCAGCCGAAGGGGCTGCGCATGGTCTCCGACGACCCGATCCGCCCCGACCCGCTGGCCTATCGTGACGACATGGCGCATGCGGCGGATGTCCTGGGCGACGACGGCGACGAACGGATGCTGGATTACGTCACCCATTTCCTGCGCGGCGTGGCCCATAGCGCCGGCGACCATGTGCTTCAGGCCGCCGCCGAAGGGCTGGCTGAGACCCGCGCCGAAGGCCGGCCGACCAAGGCCGACATCGCCCGGGTCGCCGGGCTTGTGCAGGATCGGTTGGCCGACCGGGTGGCGATCTAGGTGCCCTCTGAGCGCGCGCTGCGTTCTGGGCGGCTCAAAGCAGCAGGCGCGGATCGCCGCCCAGTTCGACACCGGGAAAGACATCGCGTTCGATGGTGCCGCGGTCGAGCCCGAACAGCCCGTTGATGAGCCAGCCCGCATGGGCGCGCAGATCGCGGGTCGGCATCAGGTCGCGCCGGTTGTAGAGCGAGGCTTCGTCGAGCCCGGGCCACTCCGTCACCACGCGCCCGCCCCGGATCGCGCCACCGGCAAGCACCATCGCGCCACCGGTTCCGTGATCGGTGCCCTGCGTGCCGTTGATCCGCACCGTGCGCCCGAATTCCGTCATCGCCACCACGGCGGTGTTCTGCCAGACCGGCCCGCCCAGCTCTTCGCGCAGGCTCAGGATCGCGTCCGTCAGGCGGCGCAGCGAGCGGGTCAGATAGACCCCCTGCCGTTCATGCGTGTCCCAACCGTTGATCGAGAAGGCCGCGATGCGCGAGGGTCCGCGAAGCTGGCGGCCGACAAATTGGGCGATGCGCGCCTCGCCGGTCTCGCCCCGTCTGGAGTTCAGCTCCTTTGCCATCATGGCGTCCATCTCGGCGGGGGCCATGGTGCTGGCCACCGCATCGCCGTCGTTGTCGGCGATCTGAAGCGCCTGCGCCATCGCGGCGGCGAAGACGGGATCGTCCTGCATCACAAGCTCCGCCAGGCGGATTGCCTGCGGGCTCAGCGCCAGATCCGATTCCGGCGTCCAGCGCGAGACCGGCGCCGGGCCGTTCAGCAGCTTGAGCGTGTCGCGCCCCACTGCATAGGCGGTTTCCGTCCCGATCCCGGGGTAATGTCGCAACATCCGGTTGAGCCAGCCGTCGCGGCTGAGCCCGTGGCTCAGATCCGTGATTCCGGCCTCGAGCAGATCCTGCCCGTCGAAATGGCTGCGCTTGTCGCGATAAGGGGTCGAGACCGCGTGCACAAACCCCAGTTGCCCCTGCGACCAGAGCGGCAGAAGCGGTTTCAGCGCGGGATGCAGCGCATAGAACCCGTCGAGGTCGGCGGGCCCGTCCTCGGTCCCCAGCGCGGGCCGGCCGCGCAGCGCGGTCCAGGCCGGATCGCCATAGGGCATCACCGCGCCGAGCCCGTCCATGGCGCCGCGCAGGATGATCACGATCAGCCGGTTTTCGCCCGGCGCCGCGGCAAGGGTCACCGGGGTGACCAGCGGGCTGGCCGCCAGCGAGCAGCCGATGGCGGCAGAGCGGGTCAGAAAGGCGCGGCGCGAAAGATCCTGAGCCATGGCGATCACATCCTCTGGAAAGACGGAGAGGCCAGAACCAGCCCGATCCCGTCGGCGCGGCTCTCGGCCGCCTTGGCGGCTAAATGCACCGCGGGCGTGGCGCGCGGCCCCAGCGCCTGTGTCACAAAGGCCCGCGGGTCGGGCAGCTCGTCCTGTAGAAGCTGCGGTACCGTCACCGCCCATTGCAGCCGCGCCGCAAGCCCCTGGGGGGTGATCCAGGCGCTGTCCTCTTCGGGCAGCCCGTCCGGCCCCACGGGTTTTTCCCAGACATGGCCCATCAGCACCATCGGCACATGGAACCGGCGCCGGAACATCCCGGGTTTGAGCGACAGGAAGGTCTCGGGCGGCACCTCCAGCGCGCGCAGCGCGGAGGCGATGAAGTCGAAGGGCCGCTTCACGTTGGGGCTGCGCGTGCTCCAGGCGGCGGGATGCGCCAGCATCGCCTCATAGCCGGCCTTGAGATCCGTGCCGCTCTCCAGAAGCGCCGCCTCGATGGCGCCGGTGAGCGCCGGATCGGGCGAATCCGATACGAAATGGGTGGCCAGTTTGCCCGCCAGATGCCGCGCCGTGGCCGGGTGGCGCGCCAGATCGCGCAGCACCGCCTCGATGTCGCTGAACCGGGGCTGCCCGCCACCGTAGCGTTTGCCCAGAACCGTCTCGGCGCCGGGTTCGGCCATATCCTTGCGGAATTGCCGCCCCACGGTGCGGTTCATCGTCAGCCCGGTCAGCAGCTCGGCGAGTTCGCGCACATCGGTCTGCGTATAGGGCCCGCCGACCCCCAGCGTGTGCAGTTCCATGATCTCGCGGGCCAGGTTCTCGTTCAGCCCCAGTTTCTTGTCGCCGCTCTGCGCACGTTTGGAATTCGGCCCGGCAGAGCGCTCCTGGTCGAGATAATGCACCATCAGCGGATGGGTGACCGCCGCGATCAGCAGATCCTCGAACTTGCCCGCGAGCCGGGGCCGGATGGCGCTTTCCACATAGGGCCCGCCCGCGCGGCGCATCACCCCGGCCTTGCCCGTCGCGGTGAAGTGATCCGCCCAGAACGCCGCCAGCCGCTCGCGAAACGGCGCGGCGGTGGTGACCCGGCGCGCAAGGCGCTGGGCCATCCAGTGAAGCTGGGCGACATTGGCCACCTTGTTGAGATCGCGGATGGCGTCGCGCGCGGCAAGCCCTTCGGGCGTGCCGCGATTCTTGCGGCGGATCTGCTGATATTTGCGCACCTCCTGCAAGCGGGTCAGGAAGGTTTCGAAACGCTCGACCGGGTGGCGCGCGGCGCTGTCGTCCGGACCGGTCAGCGTTGCCAGAAACGCAGCGGCATCCGGCGCCGGCGCAAGAGCGGGCGACAGGCCGCAGCCAAATCGGATATCGGCAAGAACGGGATCGAAGGCGGCCATGGGCGCTCTCCGCATGAACTCGGGCACTTGCAGGATAGCGCGAAGCCGGGCGCTTTGCAGCCACTGGCGCAAAGATGTGACTGGCAGAGCCCGCCCATCGGCGGGGCTTTGCCCAGCAGAGCGGCACATGCCCTCAGATCAGCGCCAGGCCGAGCAGGATCAGCGCGCAGAGCGCCATGGTGCGGCGGTAGAGCGCCAGGCCGCGCCACAGTGTTTGCGGGCCGGGATCGGGCGCGCCGCCATTGACCCAGGGCTCTTCGGACACCCGGTCGCCATAGGCACGCGGCCCCGAAAGCCGGGCGGGCAGGGCGCCGGCCAGCGCCGCCTCGGGCCAGCCCGCGTTGGGCGAGCGGTGCTGCGCGGCATCCCGCGCCATGACCCGCAACGCGGTGCGCATGCGTCCCGAGGCCAGCGCGAACAGCAGCCCGGTCAGTCGAGCGGGAATCAGGTTCACCAGATCGTCGAGCCGCGCGGCGGCCTTGCCGAAATCCTCGTAGCGGGCGTTTCGGTGGCCGATCATCGAATCCATCGTGTTCACCGCCTTATAGGCCGCGATTCCCGGCAAGCCGCCGATGAGCCCCCAGAACAGCGGCGCGACGATCCCGTCCGAGCTGTTCTCGGCCAGGCTTTCCAACGCCGCCCTTGCCAACCCGGCCTCGTCGAGCCGCTCGGGGTCGCGGCCGACGATCATCGCCACGGCGCGCCGGGCGGCGGGCAGGTTGCCAGCCGCGAGCGGCCGTGCCACGGCGGCCACGTGATCGTGCATCGACCGCACCGCCAGCAGGGGCCAGGCACAGACTCCGCCCAGCACGATGCCGATCCAGCCGGCGGGCAGCGCCGCCTGCACCAGAAGCGCCGGCAAGAGCGCTGCCGTCAGGACCACCACCGCCGTCAGCGCGCCCGCCGCGCGCCGCCGCAGGGGGGCGCCGCCGTTGAGCCTTGTCTCAAGCGCCGCGATCAGCGTGCCGAGCCAGACCACCGGATGCCGGATCCGGGCGAACAGCCCGGCGGGCCAGCCCAGCAGGGCGTCGATGCCGAAGGCCACGACCATCAGTCCGGCAAAGCTCATGTTGCGGGGCCCGGCCAGTTGACCCCGGCGACGGAAAACCCATCGCCGAAACAGCGCAGCCGCGTCACCGACAGCGGCGCCACCTCGAACCCCAGCCCGGCGGGGATCTGCCCCAGGGCGATCCCCAGCGCCGCGCGCACCGTTCCGGCATGGGCGACCACCGCAAGCGGCCCGCCCGCCTGCGCCCGCCGCGACAAAGCGGTCAGGACGGGGCGAAGCCGCGCGGCCATCTCGGCAAAGCTCTCTCCTCCGGGGGGGCGATAGGTGCTCAGCTCGTCTTGGGATAATTTCCCGAGATCGGGAATCTCCTCGAAGCGCAGCCCGTCATGGTCTCCGAAATCCTGCTCCCAAAGGGCCGGGTCCGAGGCCAGAGGGCGGCCCGGAAACAGCGCCCCGGCGGTCTGGCGGCAGCGCAGGGCGGGGCTTGTCACCACCTCGGAACAGGCCGAAAGCCAGGTGCGGAGCGCGGTCAGCGCCGGGCCTTCGGCTATCCGCGCGGGCACGTCCCGGCGACCGCAAAGCCGCCCGCCGTGATCGGCGGGGGCGTGTCGGATCAGCAGCATCTCGGTGCGGTCAGGGGGTGTCATCCGGGCTTTCCAAATCGCGCGGAACCTGCTTTGTCACGGCGCCATGGGAAAGTCGATCCTCATCACCGGCGGCGTCCGTTCGGGCAAGAGCCGTCTTGCCGAGCGCATGACGCTCGCGCTGGGCCAGCCGGCGATCTATATCGCCACCGCCGAGCCCCGCGACGACGAAATGGCCGACCGCATCGCCCGTCATCGCGCTCGGCGTGGCGCGGAATGGCAGACGCTGGCCGAGCCGATGGACCTCGCTCGGGTCCTGCGCGAAAGCGATGGCGGTGCCCCCCGGCTGGTGGATTGCCTGACCCTCTGGCTCAGCAATCTGATGCTGGCGGAACGGGACTGGGAGGCCGAGACCGACGCGCTGGCCGCGCTGCTGCCGCGGATGCGCGCGCCGGTGGTCTTCGTCACCAATGAGGTGGGCGCCGGGATCGTGCCCGAGAATGCGCTGGCCCGCGCCTTTCGCGATGCGGCGGGGCTGGTCAACCAAAAGATCGCTGCCGCCAGCGACGAGCTTTGGCTTTGTGTGGCAGGCTATCCGATGAAGGTGAAATGACATGACCGACGGCTTCTTTCTCGACCGGCTCGACGATGTGGCCGCGCTGGCCCTGCCCGCGTTCGACAGCAATGCCGCCGAGGCCGCCCGCGCCCGGCAGGCGCAGCTTACCAAACCGCCGGGCTCGCTTGGCCGGCTCGAGGATCTGGCGGTGTTCCTTGCCGGCTGGCAAGGCCGCGAACGCCCGCGGATCGAGACCGCGCAGGCGCTGGTCTTTGCCGGCAATCACGGGGTCTGCGCGCAGGGGGTGAACCCGTTTCCGCAGGAGGTCACCGCCCAGATGGTGGCGAATTTCGAAGCCGGCGGCGCGGCGATCAACCAGCTTTGCGCGCTGACCGGCGCGGCGCTTTCGGTGGTGCCGCTCGATCTTGATACGCCGACGGCGGATTTCACCCAAGACCCTGCGATGAGCGAGGCCGAGACGCTGGCGGCCATGGCGCGGGGCGCCGGGGCGGTTGATCCGGCGGCGGATATTCTGCTGCTGGGCGAGATGGGCATCGGCAATTCCACCGTGGCGGCGGCGCTCGCGCATGCGATCTTTGGTGGCCGGCCCGAAGACTGGGTCGGACGCGGCACCGGGTCGGATACGCCGGCCATCGCCCATAAGGCCGAGGTCGTGGCGCGCGGCGTGGCCCGCCATGGCGGGGCAAGCGCGATGCAGGTGCTGGCGGCGCTCGGCGGGCGCGAACAGGCGGCGATCTGCGGCGCGGTGCTGGCGGCGCGGCGCAACCGGATTCCGGTTCTGCTCGACGGGTTCATCTGCACCGCCTCGGTGGCGCCGCTGCATGGCGCGGCGCCGGCGCTGCTCGATCACTGCCTGATCGGCCATGCCAGCGCCGAACCGGGGCATCGCGGCATGACCGAAGCGATGGGCAAGCGCCCGCTGCTCGATCTCGGCATGGCGCTGGGCGAAGGCTCGGGCGCGGCGCTGGCGCTTGGCGTGCTGCGCGGGGCGCTGGCCTGCCACAACGGCATGGCCACCTTTGCCGAAGCCGGCGTGTCGGACGGGTGACCGCCTGCCGCCGCATCGACGAGGCGCGGCTTGCGCTGATGCTGCTCACCCGTCTGCCCGTCGGACGGTTCGAGACTCCGCCCGACATGGCGGCGGCGCGCTGGGTCTATCCCCTGGCGGGCGTGCCTGTGGGCCTGATCGGCTGGGCTGCGTTTGCGGGCGGGACCGCGCTGGGCCTGGCGCCGCTGGTCGCGGCGCTGGTTGCGCTGGCGGCCCTGGCGCTGACAACCGGCGGGCTGCATCACGACGGGCTGGCGGATTTCGCCGATGGCATGGGCGGCCGCGACAGGGCGCGCCGGCTCGAGATCATGCGCGACAGCCGCATCGGCAGCTACGGCGTGCTTGCCCTCGTGCTGGTCCTCGCTCTGGGCGCCGCGTCGCTGGCCGAGCTGCCCGTCACGCCCCGTGGCGCGGCGGCGCTGCTGCTGAGCGCGGTGGCGAGCCGGCTGCTGATGCTGGTCGTGCTCGACACGTTGCCGCCCGCGCGCGGCGACGGGCTGGGCCAGATGGCCTCGGGGGGCCGCGGCAGCCGTGCCGGCTGGCTGCCGGGCGGGGCGCTTGCCGTGTTGCTCTGCCTGCCGCTGGGCGGCGCGGGGCTTGCCGCGCTGCTGGTGATGGCTCTGACGGCGCTGGTTCTGGCGCGGCGGGCACAGGCGCGGCTTGGGGGGCAGACCGGCGACGTTCTGGGCGCCGTACAGCTTTGCTCCGAGACCGCCGGCTGGCTGGTGCTGGGCGCGCTGCTCTGACATCCCGGCCATTTTGCTGGCGGCGCGGGGGGCTTTCCCCTAGGCTTCACGACACGTGATCAGGCCCGAGACCGCATGCCCTATTCTTCCCTGCCGCCGTCCGCCTTCTGGAAACTCTGCCGGAACGACCGCGATTTCCTGCTGTCCGACATCTACCAGCCGAAATTCTCGCTGACCCCGGGGATGCGTATCGCCACCGCCGGGAGCTGCTTTGCGCAGAATATCGGCCGCTATGTCCGCGCCTCGGAACTGGAGCTGGTCGATACCGAACCGGCCCCCGCCCTGATGCCTGCCGAAACCGCCCAGCGGTTCGGCTACGGGCTGTTCTCGGCGCGTTACGGAAACATCTATACCGCGCGGCAATTGCGCCAGTTGCTGGAGGACGCGGTGGGCGACCGGCTGCACGATTGCACGCTCTGGCAGCGCGACGGGCGGTTCTATGACGGGCTGCGTCCCAATACCGAGCCCGAGGGGCTGGGGTCGGAAGACGAGCTGCGCGCCCACCGTCTCGACCATCTGCGCCGGGTGCGGGCGATCTTCGACACGGCGGATGTCTTTGTCTTCACCCTCGGGCTGACGGAAACCTGGACCGATACGGACACCGGCGTGGTCTTTCCCACCGCGCCCGGGGTGATCGCGGGGCAGTTCGACCCGGATCGCCACGCCTTTCTCAATCTCGGCATGGGGGAAACGCTGGAGGATCTGTCCGCCGCCATCACGCTGATCCGCGAGCTGGCGCCCGAAATCCGGATTCTGCTCACCGTCTCGCCCGTGCCGCTGACCGCCACCGCAAGCGGCCATCATGTGCTGCGGGCGACGACCTATTCGAAATCGGTGCTGCGGGCGGTGGCCGAGGAGGTCGCCGCGCTCGATCCCGGCATCGACTATTTCCCGTCCTACGAGATCATCACCGGCACGCCGTTCGGGGCGCGCAACTACAAGGACAATCTGCGCAACGTCACCACCGAGGGTGTGCAGAGGGTCATGTCGGTGTTCTTTGGCGCGCATGACGGGCTGGCCCCGGTCGACCGGCCCGACACCGGCCTGGCGCGGCCCTCAAGCGACCCCGACGAAGAGGACGCGGTGGTCTGCGAAGAGGCAATGCTGGAGGCATTGGCGCCAAAATGAAGCTCTGTGTGATCGGCAATTCGCATGTGGCCATGCTGATGGCGGCGCTGCGCGATGCGGCTCCGGCCGATATGGACATCACCTGGTTCGCCAAGCCGGGTCTGGCCGAGGGCGAGGCCGTGCTCGACGGCAGCAGGCTTTGTGCCCGCGACCCCGATCTCGTGACGCGGCTGGAGAGGCTGGGAACGCCGGAATATGTGGACCTCGCCGCGTTCGACGGGGTGGTGTTTGTCGGCAGCACGGCGTCGGCCTTTGCCGCGGTGCGTTTGTTGCAGGGGCATCGGGTGTCGGGCTGGCCCTCGGCCAGAAAAATGATCTCCGGCGCGCTGACGCCCTTCGCGGCGCCGCTGAAACACCCGATGCTTTCCGAACCCGCCTATCTTGCCGCGCTCACGGATCTGATCCGCGGAAACCTGACCTACAAGCTGGCCACCGCGCTGCGCGCCGCAAGCGCCGTGCCCATTTGCGTCATCCCGCAGCCCTTCCCCTCGGACCGGCTGTTCGACGGCGACAAGAAATATCCGATGTTCCGGCGGGTGGTCCGGCGTGGCGACGCGGCGGCGCTGGCGGCCTGTCTGCGCAGCGCCCACGCCCGCGCCTTTGCCGGCATCCCCGGGCTGGTGGCATTCGACCAACCCGCCGACACCATCGCCCAGGATTTCCTGACCGCCGCCGCCTATACCCGCGACGCGGTGCGGCTGAGTCAGACCGACACGCTGCCCCGGGACGATGTCCTGCACGCCGGCCCGGCGCTCGGGGCGCGCTATCTCGACAGCCTCCGCGCTGCGCTGCCGACCCTCTAAAATTCGAAGTAAATCATTGTAAATAAGAATATATTCCGGATTTCTCGGATAAGGAAACCTTAGGGCGTCTCGCGCATCACTCGGACCATCGCAACTCGGTGGTCTGGCATGGCAACTCCCATCATCATTCTGGCGGGGCAAAGCAACGCCTCGCGCATTTCCGACGAGATCGTCGCGGCGCTGGATGCGGAATACGGCGCGGGCAGATACCGGCTGGTCGAGGTCTATGCCGCCGGTGCACCGCTGACCCGCGCGCGCGACGGCAATGCCGACTGGGCGACCCGGGGCGAATTGCCCAACCAGCTTTTGCGCAACGCCATCGCGGCGCTGAACGATACGCCGAACGGCCGGTTCGTGGGGATCATCTGGGTACAGGGCGAGGGCGACACCGTCGGGGCGAGCGCTCCGGAAGAGTACGCCTCCGATTTCGTGGCGCTGTTCGGTGGGCTCCGCCGGGCGCTGGTGGCGGAATTCGGGTCCGGGGTCACCGGCGCCGAAACCGCCCGTATCGTGATTTCGGAACTGTCCGAGCAGGCCCCCGCCGCCGAAGGACGTGGCGCCTGGGACGAGATCATCGCGGCGCAGGAAAGGCTCGGTGCGAGCGGCCGGCTGATTAGCAGCGTGGATCCCGACGATGTGGCTGCGCGGGCCGGGATCCGGCAGAACGCCATGTTCAGCGACGGGCTGCATTATTCCGACGCCTTCGCCCAGCGTCTCGCCAATGCGCTGGTCGCCACCCTCACCGATCCTCCCGAACAGAGCCTTGGCGGCGGCGGGGCCGCCGGGGCGACTAATCGGGGCACGGCTCGCGACGACCGGTTCCTGAATGACGGTGCCGCCACGGTGATGGAAGGGCTTGCGGGGGATGATACCTATTATGTCGACAATCCGCGCGACCGCATCATCGAGGCGGAGGGCGCGGGATACGACCGGGTCTTTGCCGCGCTGAGTCTCGATCTGCGCAGCCACAGCCAGTATCTCGAAGAGCTTACGCTGACCGGGACCGCCGATCTGACCGGCATCGGCAACGGGCAGGCCAACCGGATCACCGGCAATGCCGGTGACAATCTGCTGAACGGTGCCTGGGGCGACGACCGCTTGTATGGCGGCGCGGGGAACGACACGTTCCGCGACAGCAAGGGCGCGGATCTGATGGTCGGCGGGGCCGGGGACGATCTTTACTATGTCGATGACCCGGGCGACCGGGTTGTGGAGGCAGCGGGGGAAGGCTGGGATAGGGTCTTGTCCTCGGTCAGCTTCGCGCTGCGCGATCATAGCCAGCATCTGGAAAATCTCGCGCTGACCGGGACCGGCAATATCGACGGGACAGGAAACGCACAACCCAACCGGATCACCGGCAATGCGGGTGACAATGTCCTGAACGGCGCCGGGGGTAGCGACACGCTGGTGGGCGGGGCCGGCAACGACACGTTCCGCGACGACGGCGGCGCCGACCGGATGGTGGGCGGCAGCGGTGACGATCGCTATTACATCGACAACCGCGGCGATGTGATCGTCGAGGCGCCGGGCGAGGGGTTCGACCGGGTCTTTTCCAGCATCTCGATCGAGCTGCGCCAGCATAGCCAGCATCTCGAAACGCTGACGCTGCTGGGCCGGGGCGATCTGACCGGGATCGGCAACGGGCAGGCCAACCGGATCACCGGCAATGCCGGCGACAATTTTCTGAACGGCGCCTGGGGCGACGACACGCTGGTGGGCGGGGCCGGCAACGACACGCTGCGCGACAGCAGCGGCGCCGATCTGTTGATCGGCGGCAGCGGGAACGATGTCTATTATCTCGACTCGCCCGGAGACCGGATCGTCGAGCGCGAGGGCGAGGGCCGGGATCTGGTCTTTGCGTCGGTCGATACCGCCCTGCGCAACCACAGCCAGTATATCGAGGCCCTGACGCTTACCGGGACGGAGGACCTTTCGGGGGTCGGCAATGCCGGCGACAATGTGCTGCGGGGCAATAGCGGCAACAATGTCCTGAACGGTGCCTGGGGCGACGACACGCTGATCGGCGGCGCCGGCAACGACACGCTGTGCGACAGCAAGGGCGACGACCTGTTCAGCGGCGGCGGCGGGCGCGATGTGTTCCTGTTCACCGACGGGTTCGGCAACGACCGCATCGCCGATTTCGAGATCCGCCAATGGGGCGAGGTCATCGACCTCAGCGGCGTTTCCGCGATCACGGGCTTTGCCGATCTGGCCGCCAATCACCTGCGCGACATCGGTGGCAACGCGGTGATCGACGACGGTCACGGCAATACGATCACCCTCGTGGGCATCGACGCGGGCGATCTTGGCGCCAATGATTTCCTATTCTGAGAAAGCGCCCGCTAGCCCAGCGGATCCGGCGCGATATTGCCGCCGCACAGCAGCACCGCCACCCGCTCGCCGGGTTCGGGCACATAGGCGCCTGACAGCAGCGCCGCCAGCGCGCAGGCGCCCGAGGGCTCCACCAGCAGGCGGTGCGCCTGCCAGAGCGCCCGCTGCGCGGCAATGATCGCTGCGTCGGACACCCGCACCGACGCGCCCAGATGCGTCTGCGCCAGATCGAAGCAGATCGACCCGATGCGCCGCGCCCCCAGCGCATTGGCCGCGACGCCCGACACCTCGACATCCACCGGCCGACCGGCCTCCAGCGCCGCATGCAGTGCGCAGGAGGTTTCGGGCTCGACCGCCACCAGCTTGCGCGCGCCCTGGAGCCAGGCCAGCGCCCCCGCGATCAGCCCGCCGCCGCCCACGGCAATCAGCACCGTATCCGCGTCGAGCCCCTGCGCCTCCCATTCGCGCATCAGGGTGCCTTGCCCGGCCACCGTCCCGGGCCGGTCATAGGGGTGGATCTGCATCGCGCCGGTCTTGGCCTCATAGGCTTCGGCCGCCTCGGCGGCGTTGGCATATTCCCCCGCGACCACGGTCAGCCCGGCGCCCGTGCGCTCGATCAGCGCGATCTTCGACGGGCCCGCCATCTCGGGAACGAAGATCTGCGCCTTGTGACCCAGCCGCGTGGCTGCATAGGCCACCGCCGCGCCGTGATTGCCGCCCGAAGCGGCGACCACCCCGGCCTCCGGCACCTCGGAGGCGAACAGCGTGTTGAACGCGCCGCGCGCCTTGAAGCTGCCGGTGTGCTGGAGCTGCTCCAGCTTCAGCGCCACCGGGCGGTCCCACAAGGTGGCGCTGGTCATCACGGGGGTGACCTGCACATGGCCCTCGATCCGGGCAGCGGCGGCCTCGATCTGCGGTTTCCAGTTCATTCGGATACTCCCCTTCTGGCGCGACGAGGGCGAACGCTATAGTCAGGGAAGGCGCAGCACAAGGATGACCGCCGCATGAACGACGACCGCCATTCCATCTTTCGCGATGCCGGGCTCGACCGCGAAACCGCCGAGCAGATCCCCGATACGCCGCAGACCCGCGCGCCCTCCTACCGGCTGGCCTTTGCCGATGAAGCGTTTCTCTGCCGCGACGAGCTGCGCCCGGTGCGGCTGCAACTGGAACTGCTGAAACCGCAGCTCATTCTGGACGAGCGCCGCATCGAATCCACGGTGGTGCTGTTCGGCGGCGCGCGCATCCCCTCGCCGGCGCAGAAACACACGGCGCGCACGCAGACCCTGGCGGATCTGTCGCATTTCTACGAAGAGGCGCGGCTTTTTGCGCAGAAGATGACGGCGAAATCCGTCGCTTCGGGGAACCGCGAGTTCGTCGTCGCCACGGGTGGCGGCCCCGGCGTGATGGAAGCGGGCAATCTGGGCGCGGAGGAAGCGGGCGGCGTGTCCATCGGGCTCAATATCGTGCTGCCGCACGAGCAGGCGCCGAACACCTATGTGACGCCGGACCTGTGCTTCAACTTCCATTATTTTGCGATCCGCAAGATGCATTTCCTGATGCGCGCGCGGGCGATCTGCGTCTTCCCCGGCGGTTTCGGCACGCTGGACGAGCTGTTCGAGGCGCTGACGCTGATCCAGACCGGACGGATGAACCGCGTGCCCTTCCTGCTGTTCGGGCGCGCCTTCTGGGAACGGATCATCGACTGGGGCGCGCTGGAAGATGCCGGCACCATCAGCCCCGAGGATCTCGACCTGTTCCGCTTCGTGGAAAACGCCGACGAGGCCGCCGCGATCATCGAGGAATGGGGCCCGGCGCCTGCGCGCGACGACATTCCCGGGCGCTGACCCTCGGCCAATAAAAAGGGAGGCCGCATGGCCTCCCGCAACGGAACCGAATGATGGGCGCAGGCGTCAGACGCTCTGCTTTTCCTCGGTATGGGGCACCTTTTCGCCGCGTTCCACCCAGCGGGCGATGACGCTGCGGGCCAGCTCTTCGTCGAGGCCGGTAATCGCGTTGCGCAGATCCTTGAGGGCGGTGGCGACCTCGAATTCCGACAGGTAGCTTTCCTGCGCGCGCATGATCTTGTGATGCGGCGTGGTCAGCATGTCGGAGGAGATCAGCAGCTCTTCATGCAGCTTCTCGCCCTTGCGAAGACCGGTGATCTGGATCTCGATGTCGCCATCGGGATGGTTGACATCCTTCACCGTATAGCCGGCACCTTCGATCATCTGGCGCGCCAGTTTCTCGATCGGCACCGGATCGCCCATGTCGAGCACGAAGACATCGCCGCCGCGCGCGAAAGAGCCCGCCAGCAGCACCAGCCGCGCCGCCTCGGACACGGTCATGAAGTAGCGGGTGACCTTGGGGTCGGTCAGCGTGACCGGCCCGCCGCGGGCGATCTGCTCTTCGAAGAGCGGGATCACCGAGCCCGACGAGCCCAGCACATTGCCGAAGCGCACCATGGAAAACCGGGTGCCGGTGCTGCGGGTGGCCAGATCCTGCACGATCAGTTCGGCCAGGCGCTTGGATGCGCCCATGACGTTGGTCGGGCGCACGGCCTTGTCCGACGACACCAGGATAAAGCGCTCGACGCCGGCTTCGCGCGCGGCTTCGGCCAGAACCTTGGTGCCCACGACGTTGTTGTTCAGCCCCGACAGGACATTGCATTCGACCAGCGGCAGATGCTTGTAGGCGGCGGCGTGCAGGACCACTTCGATGCGGTGCTCGGCCATCACCTGGGCCATCAGCTTTTCATCGAGCACCGAGCCCAGAACCGGCACCACGGTCAGCCCTTCGGACAGATCGCGCAGTTCCTTGTCGATGTTGTAGAGGCCCAGCTCGGAGTGATCGACGAGCACGATGCAGTCGGGTTTGCAGCCGATGAGCTGACGGCAAAGCTCGGACCCGATCGACCCGCCCGCGCCGGTGATCAGGATGCGGCGCCCGGAATAGGCGTGGCTGACGCCGGGAAGCTCCGATTCGAGCCGGTTGCGTCCGAGAAGATCGTCGATCGTCACCGGTGCCACGCGCTTTTTCAGCTCGCCTTCGCCGACCAGCTCGGCAAAAGAGGGCAGGGCGTGCACTTCGCAGCCGATGCTGCGCAGGCGGTGCGCGATACGGGCAAGCTGGGGCTGGCTGATCGAGGGCATGGCCAGAACCACCCGGTCGATCCCCTTGCGGGCGATCAGATCCTTGATTGCCGAGGGGGCGTTCACCCGCAGGCCGGAAATCACCTGGCTTTGCAGCGTCGGGTTGTCGTCGATGAAGGCCACCGCCTCGATGGCATTGTCGTGCCGCAGCGCCGCGACAAGCTGCTGGCCGGTCTGCCCCGCGCCGTAGATCAGCACCCGCATCCGGTTTTGGCCCCGGCGGTAGATCTCGGTCGTGGCGTAGCGCAGCAGGATGCGCCAGGACGCGCAAAGCACCAGCAGGAGCAGGGCGAAGTTGAAATAGACCGCCATCGAGAGCGAGGGGACGAGCAGCCCGTCCAGTGCAACGCCGGCAACGCCGCAGACCGCCGCGAAGGCGGCGGTGCGGGTGATGCCCCGCGTGTCATAGGCATTCAGCTTGAAGCGCGGCAGCCCGAGCCACCACGAGGCCACTCCGCCGAGAACGACAAGGGCACCAACCAGCGGCATCAGACGCATCATCAGCGGAAGGTTGGGGTTGACGGTGGCGTTCAGGGCGAGCGCGGCGAACATCGCCACCCCGATCATGCCGGCATCCATCAACATGAAAAGAAGCTGCTTCTGCGTTCGCGTCAAAGATGTGACGATCCTGTAGAACATGATATTCCGTCCTCCACGAACGCAGTTCGCTTTAACAAGTTCTCAAAAAGCGTGGCGCAACTGACGAGATTTCACCCAGAACAACGGCACACAACGCGATTCATCTGCTTAACCAGTGATCAAATTCATGGGTTTTCTACGCGACTGCCCAATCGTTAGACAAGTCAGGAATTTCTGCACCTGCGAGAATTGGCGGGATTTCACCGATAGACCGCTCCGTTTGCCAGCATTTTCGGCATCCTCGTCCGCTTGCCACAATTTCAGACGGATCCCCGGTTCCAAGTGGCCGCCAGCGGCGCGGATCGGGACCTGTCGCGGCTGTGGCGCGATTCGCGGCGGCTTTCGTGATGCGGCCCCCGAAAGCCCCCTTTCGTTGCGTCCGGCCATGCGATATGACGCGCGCCAGTCCGATGCGGCGCAAACCGGCGCCCGCGCGGACCGAAAATGCAAGGAGACCCAGATGGGCTATAAGGTGGTTGTCGCCGGTGCCACGGGGAACGTGGGCCGAGAAATGCTGAACATCCTCGCCGAGCGCGAGTTTCCGGTGGACGAGTTGGCGGCGCTGGCGTCGCGAAAATCGCTCGGCACCGAGGTGAGCTTTGGCGACAAGACACTCAAGACCCAGGATCTGGACACTTTCGACTTCACCGGCTGGGACATCGCGCTGTTTGCCGTCGGCTCGGACGCGACGAAGAAATACGCCCCCAAGGCTGCGGCGGCGGGCTGTGTGGTGATCGACAACTCGTCGCTCTACCGCTACGATCCGGACGTGCCGCTGGTCGTGCCCGAGGTGAACGCCGAGGCGGTCATGGGCTACACCAAGAAGAACATCATCGCGAACCCGAACTGCTCGACCGCGCAGATGGTGGTGGCGCTGAAACCGCTGCACGACCGTGCGAAGATCAAGCGCGTGGTGGTCTCGACCTACCAGTCGGTCTCGGGCGCGGGCAAAGAGGGCATGGACGAGCTCTGGGATCAGACCAAGGCGGTCTACAATCCCGTCTCCGAGGTGCCGCCGAAGAAGTTCCAGAAAGAGATCGCCTTCAACGTCATTCCGCAAATTGACGTGTTCATGGAGGACGGGTCGACCAAGGAAGAGTGGAAGATGGTCGCCGAGACCAAGAAGATCGTGGATCCGAGCATCAAGGTCACCGCGACCTGCGTGCGGGTGCCGGTCTTTGTCGGCCATTCCGAGGCGATCAACATCGAGTTCGAGGAGTTTCTCGACGAGGACGAGGCCCGCGACATCCTGCGCGAAGCGCCGGGGATCATGGTGATCGACAAGCGCGAGCCCGGCGGCTACGCGACACCGGTGGAATGCGTGGGCGATTACGCCACCTTCATCAGCCGGATTCGCCAGGACTCGACCATCGAGAACGGTCTGAACCTGTGGTGTGTTTCGGATAACCTTCGGAAAGGCGCGGCGCTGAATGCGGTGCAGATCGCCGAAGTGCTGGGGCAGAAGGCGCTGAAAAAGGGCTGATCCGGCAGATCCCCTTCCTTTGAAACAAGAAAACGGCGTCCCGGGCGGGCGCCGTTTTCTTTTTGTATCAAATGGGACCTATTCCGAAGGATAGGCCGCCAGCCCCTTTGCGATCCCGCCTCTACCCGTCGGAAAACTGGCCTGGCAGAGCCGGTTGCGCTATTCCTGTTTGCGTAGACGGCGGCAGAACGCAGCGCGACAGGCTCAGAAGGGCACCCCGACCTTTGCAGGAGCCCAGCCATGACCACCGATCTGATCGAACTCGCCCGCGGCCGCCGCGTCGCTGCTCTCACCGCCCGCAGCCTGCTGCTCTGTGAGCGCCACGAACGTCCGGTTGTCAGCCCGTTTTCCCGCGCGTTGCGCCTGTTCGGGCTCTGATCCTGCCGCACCCGCCCATCTCTCTGGTCGCCTCGCGGGGCGGCCGGACCGGCACCGGCTCTTCCGCTGCTGTCCGCCAGGCCCGCTCTCTCTCACTCTCTCTCCCGGGTCCAGCGGACATCGCAAGCCTCGACCCCCGCGGCTGCCGCAAGGTGGCGGTTCCGCGGGGGTCACAAGGGGCCGGTTTCCCGCTCGATGACCTCGAAATCGTCGTCGCCCAAATCTGTCCTTTGGTCCGCTGACTGGTCTGCGCCGAGGACCCGCTCGGCCATCCAGCGATGCGCATGTCCGGGAAAGGGACGGCCGAAGCGCCGCATCAACGTGGCATAGCTGTGCCCCAGTTCCGAGGCTTTGCACAAGCGTTCCCCGTCGGGATGGCTGTAGAGTGCGAGCCCGCCGCCGGCTTCGCGCAGCGCGAAGCCGCGTTCTTGCAGCCGGGCACAAAGCTCCCCCCAACCGCGCGCTTCGGCCAGATCCGTCGCGAGGAGGACCCGCAAGGGGCCGAGGAGCTGCTCATCCGCCCGATTGGGCGTCTTCGCCCCGTTGCGCTGCCGCCGCAGTTCGGCTGCCAATGCTTCGCGGATGACCCGGCCCAGCGTCTCATCCCGCTGCCGTGCCAGGGCCACCGCTGCCTCATAGAGCGGTCCGGGCAACCGCACTGTCACATCTTGCTCCAACATGTCCGCCAGCCTGACGGATCAGCGTTAACAACAGGTTAGCGTTGTTGATCTTGCAGGGCTGTTGCACCGCTGCCGCAGCTGCGGCGTTTGTGTGAACCCTGCCCAATTTGCGCCCAACTTCGGGCGCAGCCTGATCGCACAGGCAAGGAGGTCAAGATGCAACTCCAGACTCACACTGCGGCCGGCTGGGCCAGTTCCGCGCCGCTCCCCGATCCGCTCGATTGCGAAACCGCGGCGCTGCTGCGCCAGGTGCTGCTGCCGGTTCTCGAAACCGCGCCGGATTGGAAGACTCTGGCCAAAACCCTCGCTCGGAAAGGCTATGACATCACCTTCCGTATGGGGCACATGGTCATTCTCAACGCCGAGACAGGCGCCGCGCTTTGCACCGGGCGGATGCTTGGCGCCCCGTTGCAAAGCCTCTCCGGGCGGCTGGGCCGCCCGGCGCTGCGTCTCAACCCCGATGGTTGCTCTGCGGAACTCGATCTCTGAGCGACCTCAGACCTCGACGAAGCCGCTGACCTTGGGGTCGTAGACTTCGAGCGTGCCCTTGCCGATCTCGTGCCAGAGCCCGTGCAGGGTCATCTCTTCGGCTTCGACCGCCGCGCGCACGAAGGGAAAGCTCATCAGATTCTCCAGCGAAGTCAGCACCGCCTGCTGCTCCAGCGCTTTCGAGATCGTCTCTTCCGGCAGGTCCTTCACCTTCTCATAGCCCGGACGGAGGATGTCCATCCAGCGCCCGACAAAGCTCGACTTCTCTTCCAGCGCCGGGGCCTTGCCCGAGCACATGTCGAGACAGCCCTGCACGCCGCCGCAGCTGGAATGGCCCATCACGATCACATGCGCGACCTTGAGCGCCGTCACCGCGTATTCCACCGCGGCCGAGGTGCCGTGATGGTCGCCATCGGGCTCGTAGGGCGGCACCAGATTGGCAATGTTGCGGTGAATGAAGAATTCGCCGGTGTCGGCGCCGAAGATCGACGTCACATGCACCCGGCTGTCGCAGCAGGAAATCACCATGGCCCGGGGATGTTGCCCCTCGGACGCCAGTCGCCGGTACCAGGCATGGTTTTCGCTATAGCTCGTGGCCTTCCAGCCCTGAAAGCGCTGCACGAGATATTGCGGAAGCGGTCTTGCGGCCTGCATCACATCCTCCTGTTCGCATCACGATCCGACTAGGCAATACGCGGGATTCAATTGGAATTCGAGAGAATAAATGCACCGTGTCTAACCTTTTGGGAACCTCGCCGCGCTAGTCCCTCCTCTGTGGGGACGTGGTGAAGGAATGGACGAGGTGGTGGAACAGGTCGCAACGCTGTGTCCGACCGAAAAGGCCGGGCTCGATCCCGAACGTCTCCACGGGCTTTACGCCCGGTTTGGCACGCAGGAAGGGGAAAACCTGGTTTGCCGTGCGATGGAAGAGCTGGCCTATCGGCTGGGCATGGCAGACCGGCTCTATGAACAGGCGGATCTTGCGGGCATGCGCAAATGCACCCGCGCGCTGGGCGCCATCGCCGAGCAGATCGGCATGAGCGGGCTGTGCCGGATCTCGGCGGATGTGGTGCAATGCATCGACGATGGCGATGCGGTGGCGCTGGCGGCGACGCTGGCGCGCATGGCACGGATGGGTGAACGCTCGCTCTATGCGGTCTGGGATCTGCAGGATCTGACCGTCTAGCCAGCGCCCCTTGCAGGCGCCGCAGGCATCGCTAGGCTCCGGGCAACGTCACATGCCAGAAGGGGCCCGCCCATGCCGTACCGTTTCGCCGATCCGCAAGCCGAAGCGCTGCCGCTGCATCTCGTCACGTCCGACGGGCTCGACGAGTGGCTGGCAACCCAGCCCGAGGCCACCCGTGCCTGGATCGCGGCCAGCGGCTTTCGCGGTGCCATTGGCGATGCGCTGCTGCTGCCGGGCGACAATGGTCTGCCCGCCACCGCGCTGGCCGGATACGGCACCGCGCAGACCCGCCGCCGCACCCGCTTCGCCCTCGCCGCGGCGGTCCCGCGTCTCGGGTCGCGCTGTTTCCGCATCGCGTCTGGCCTGCCCGCCGAGACAGCCGCCGAAGAGGCGCTTGGCTGGCTGCTCGCCTCCTACCGCTTCACCCGCTACGCCGGCACGGCTGCCGAAAGCGCAACGCTGGTCGCGCCCGAGGGGCTCGATGCCCGGCGCATCGAGATCCTTGCCGAAGCCGAGGCCCTGACCCGCGATCTGGTCAACACGCCCGCCTCCGACATGGGTCCGCAAGAGCTTGAGAACGCCGCGCGCAGCCTTGCCGCCGAGTTCTCCGCCAGCATCGCCGTCATCTCCGGCGACAGGCTGGAGGACGACTTTCCGATGATCCATGCGGTGGGCCGCGCCAGCACTCGCCCGCCGCGTCTGATCGACCTGCGCTGGGGCCAGTCCGGCCCGACGCTGACGCTTGTGGGCAAGGGCGTCTGTTTCGATACCGGCGGGCTCAACCTGAAACCCGGCGCCTCCATGGGGCTGATGAAAAAGGATATGGGCGGTGCCGCGAATGTTCTGGGGCTCGCCCGCGCCATCATGGCGCTCGACCTGCCGCTGCGGCTGCGCGTGCTGATCCCGGCGGTGGAAAACGCGGTGTCCGGCAACGCCTTCCGCCCGCAGGACATCCTGACCTCGCGCAAGGGGCTGACCGTCGAGATCAACAACACCGACGCCGAAGGCCGTCTGGTGCTGGCCGACGCTCTGGCGCTGGCGGATGAGGAAACGCCCGATCTGATCATCTCCATGGCCACGCTCACCGGCGCCGCGAGGGTGGCGGTCGGGCCCGATCTTGCGCCCTTCTACACCGATGACGAACCGTTGGCCGCCGCGCTTGCGCAGGCCGGCGCGGCAGCGGCCGATCCGCTCTGGCGCCTGCCGTTCTGGGATCCCTACGAAGCCAAGATCGAGCCGGGCATCGCCGATCTCGACAACGCGCCGGCGGGCGGCATGGCCGGGTCGATCACCGCCGCGCTGTTCCTGCGCCGCTTCGTCACCGAGACGCCGCGTTACGCCCATTTCGACATCTACGCCTGGCAGCCAAGCCCCGCCCCGGCACGCCCGAAAGGCGGTCTTGGTCAGGGTCCGCGCGCCATTCTCGGCGCGCTTCCGCAGGTGCTGGGCCTGTGAGCGACCGCCGTCAGACCCCGGCCAATGATCGGGTCGTCGCCCGCCGCCTGGCCGATCGCTTTCAGGATCTGACCCCGGTCGATCCCGAGCCCTGCTATATCGCCGAGCCGGTGCTGGATCTGAGCCTCTCGCCCGGCGGCAAACGCGACCGGCAGCTTCGATACGGCGACGCTTTCGATGTGCTGGAACGCCGGGGCGATCATGCCTTCGGTCATGCGCCGGATGCAAATTACGCGGGTTGGGTTGCAATGGCGGCGCTGCGCCCCGCGACCGACCGGGCAGGCGCCACCCATCGGGTGGCGGTGCGCCAGACCCACGCCTACAGCGCCCCGGATTTCAAGACCCCCGAACGCTGCGCGCTCAGCCACCTGTCGACTCTCTCCGTCGGGCGGCAGGAGGGGCGCTTTACCGAGACAGAGCGCGGCTGGGTGCCGAGCGTGCATCTGACCGATGAGCCGGCAAAGGACTGGGTCGCGGTCGCCGCGCTTTATCTCGGTACGCCCTATCTCTGGGGCGGCAATTCCGGTTTCGGCATCGACTGTTCCGGGCTCGTCCAGGCGGGGCTGGCCGCCTGCGGCATCCTCTGTCCCGGCGACAGCGACCTGCAAGAGGCCGCGCTGGGAGAGACCCTGCCCCCCGGCACCGCGCCGCGACGCGGGGACCTGCTGTTCTGGAAAGGGCATGTGGCGCTGGTCTCGGACCCGCAGACCATGCTGCACGCCAATGTGTTTCACATGGCGGTGGCCTATGAGCCGCTCGACGAAGCCATCCGCCGCATCGAGGCGCAGGGCGACGGGCCGGTCACCCGGCACGCCCGTCTGGCCTAGCGACAGTCCGGGACGGGCCATCGCCGCGTCCCGGGGCCCCGCGGATCAATCGAGCGTCAGGATCGTCTGGCCGGTTGTCCGCCGCGCCTCCAGCACCCGATGCGCCTCGGCCACCTCGGCCAGCGGAAAGCGCTGGTCGATGCGGATCTTCACATCGCCCGACACCACCTTGGCGAAGAGCATCGCCGCCATCTCCTGGCAGGCGTCGTGATCGGCGATATGGGTGAACAATGTCGGCCGGGTGAGCTTGAGCGAGCCCTTCTGCCCCAGGATGCCGAGGTTGAAGTTCTCCACCGCCCCCGAGGCATTGCCGAAAGAGATCATCATCCCCAGCGGCTTCAGGCAGTCGAGCGAGCCCTCGAAGGTCGATTTCCCGACCGAATCCATCACCACGTCCACGCCCTTGCCGTCGGTCAGCTCCCGCACCTTCGCCGCCCAGTCCTCGGTGGCGTAGTTGATGCAGGCATCGGCGCCATGGGCCAGCGCCAGTGCGCATTTCTCGTCCGACCCGGCGGTGCCGATCAGCCGGATGCCTTCGGATTTGGCCCATTGGCAGGCGATCAGCCCGACCCCGCCGGCGGCGGCGTGAAACAGCACCGTATCGCCCGCCTTCAGCGGGGTCGTGCGGTGAAAGAGATACTGCACCGTCAGCCCCTTCAGCATCATCGCCGCGCCTTCCTCGAAGGGGATGGCGTCGGGCAGCTTGCAGACCTGCGCCGCGGGCATCACCCGCGCTTCGGCATAGGCCCCCGGCGGCACCGCCGCATAGGCGGCGCGGTCGCCCACGGCGAGATGGGTCACCCCGTCGCCCACCGCCTCGATAATGCCCGACGCCTCCATGCCCAGGGCATGCGGCAGGGTCATCGGATACAGGCCCGAGCGCTGATAACAGTCGATGAAGTTGAGCCCGCAGGCCGCCTGGCGAATGCGGATCTCGCCCGGGCCGGGTTCGCCCACGGGCAGGTCCACGAGCTTGAGCTTTTCGGGTCCGCCCTGTTCCTCGATGATCACCGTCTTGGCCGTTTCTCCCATCGTCCTCTCCTCTGCGTTCGGCGCGTGTTTGCCGCGCACCCTGCGCTCTCGGGCGCGCGGGCACAAGGGGACGTGACCGCCGCCCCGCGCGATCCGTGTTATGCTGGGCCGTACGCGGTGCCGGTCGGTCTGGCCCCGCCCGCGCTCCGGCCAGACCCGCCCTGGTGCCCCACGCCAAAGGGAGGAGAACCATGGCTCACACAATCGGAAACCCGCTGTCCTGGACCGCGCAGCGCCTGAGCGGCGCCGGTCATCACCTTGCCGCCGCCTCGCGCGCGCTGGGCAGTCAGGACATTGCCGAACCGCAGATCCGGCGGCTGGAGATGTCGGACATCGGCGCCGCGTTGCGCGCGGGCTGGGAAGATTTCGAAGCCTGCCGCAGCGACGTGATGTTCCTCGTGCTGGTCTATCCGGTCGCGGGGCTGCTGCTGATGGGGATCGGGCTGCAAATGGCACTTCTGCCGCTGCTCTTCCCGCTGATTTCGGGTTTTGCCATCCTCGGGCCGGTCGCGGCGGTCGGGCTTTATGAAATGAGCCGCCAGCGCGAGCGGGGCGAGGCGCCGCGCTGGGGCCATGCATTCGCGGTGCTGGGCTCGCCCGGCTTCGGCGCGATGCTGATCATGGGGCTGTATCTGGCCGCGCTGTTCGTTGTCTGGATGCTCACCGCAGCCGAGATTCATGCGGCGATCATGGGGCCGGCCGTGCCCGAGAGCCTCGGTGCTTTCGCGGCGCAGGTGTTCACCACCGCCGGGGGCTGGGCGCTCATTGTCATCGGCGGCGGCGTGGGCTTTCTGTTCGCGCTGATGGCGCTGGCCACCTCGGTCGTGTCCTTCCCGCTGGTGCTCGACCGGCATGTCGGCGCGCCGTTGGCGGTGGCCACCTCGATCCGTGTGCTGCGCGAGAACCCGCGCGTGGTGCTGAGCTGGGGGGCGCTGATCGCGGCGATGATGGTGCTGGCGGCGATCCCCCTGCTTCTGGGGCTGATCGTGGTGCTGCCGGTGCTGGGCCATGCGAGCTGGCATTTTTACCGCCGCGCGGTGGTCTAGGCGCGCCAGTGAGGGGGGCAAGCCTTGCTCCCCTCCCGGCAACTGCCGGATCAGGCCACCTTCAGCACGATCTTGCCCACATGGGCCGAGCTTTCCATCCGCGCGTGGGCCTTTGCGGCCTCCTCCAGCGGAAACTCGGAATCCATCACCGGCGCAACCCGGCCCGCATCGAGCAGCGGCCAGACCGCCTTGCGCAGCCCGGCGGCGATGCGGGCCTTCGCCAGATCGCTTTGCGGACGCAGCGTCGATCCGGTGATCGTCAGCCGCCGCATCATCACCTGGGCAAAGTTCAACGCCACCTTGGGGCCTTGCAAAAAGGCGATCTGGACCAGCCGCCCTTCGTCGGCCAGCGCTTTCACATTGCGCGGCAGATACTCCCCGCCGACCATATCGAGGATAAGGTTCGCACCGCCTTCGGCGCGCATCACCTCGACAAAATCCTCCTCGCGGTAGTTGATCGCGCGTTCGGCCCCGAGCGACAGGCAGGCCGCGCATTTCTCGTCCGACCCGGCGGTGGCAAAGACCCGCGCGCCGAACGCACGGGCAAGCTGGATCGCCGTCGTCCCGATGCCTGAGGAGCCGCCATGCACCAGAAACCGCTCGCCGGCCTGGAGCCCGCCGCGTTCGAAGACGTTCGACCAGACCGTGAAAAAGGTTTCGGGCAGGCAGGCCGCCTCGCGCAAGGCCATCCCGTCGGGGACAGGCAGGCAATGCGCTGCGGGCGTCGCCACATAGTCCGCATAGCCGCCACCGGGCAGCAGCGCGCAAACCGTGTCGCCAACCGCAGGCCAGGTCACCCCGGGGCCCACCGCCGTCACCTCGCCCGAGGCTTCAAGCCCGGGAAGATCGCTTGCCCCCTTGGGCGGGGCGTAGCTGCCGGCGCGTTGCAGCGCGTCAGGCCGGTTTACACCGGCCCAGGCCACGCGGATCACCACTTCGCCATGACCGGGTTGCGGCACTGGCCGCATCGTCAGGCGCAGCACATCAGGGCCGCCGGGTTCCGAGATCTCGACGGCGCGCATGCTGTCAGTCATGGATGTTCCTTATCTTGGGGCGGTCCAGCCGCCCGGCAAATCGTTCTCGCGCACGGATCGCGGTGCACGAATACTGCTTAGCACCCGCTCCGGGCCAGCGAAAACCCGTTTCAGCAACCTGTTGTCGCGCATGCGCGCCTTGGTGGTCTCGAAGCGCATCACATCTTCGATACGCCGGTCGAGAAAGTCCCAGGTTGCCTGGTGATCGGGCGAATCGTCTCCCAGCCAGTACAACACCGTCGAGGAATAGACCCCGCTCAGCGTTGCCCGCTTGGTGTACCAGTTGAAATCGCGCGCGGTGTCGCCGAGCGCGCTCCAGATCCGGTCCGCCGTACACCAGATCAGCTTGGCACCGTCAGGCGCATAGATCGGCAGGGCAAACAGCGTCGTGCCGCGCCGCACCGCCTCGCGGTCCTTGACCACCTCGATACGGGTGCGCACCGCCCGCGCCACCTTGTCCCGGTATCGGAGCCCGTCATCGTCCATTTCCTGAAGTTGGGTGACCATGGCATCGTCGCCGCGTTTGTGAAACGCCACCGCCATGTCCACCGCACCCCGCGGATAAAGCCCCCGGGCTACCACCGGGTCTATATTCGCATCCGTCACCGCCGCGCGGAAGGTCGTTTCCGACCAGCCATCGAAGGCGACATGGTTTAGCGCCGCATCCAGCAGGCGCCCAGCTATGTCATCTGTCATGGGGCCTCTCCTTCGACTCAACACTTAGGAGTCTAGACAATTCTGCCAAGTCGCGCTATACGGCGGCTTCCTGCAATTCCTTGCAACTCAAACTTAGAAAGGTGGTGAAAACCACATGCAGGTTAGTGTTCGCGACAACAACGTCGATCAGGCGCTCCGCGCCCTGAAGAAGAAACTGCAGCGTGAAGGCGTGTTCCGTGAAATGAAGCTTCGGCAGCATTTCGAGAAACCGTCCGAGAAAAAAGCACGCGAAAAGGCCGAGGCGATTCGCCGGGCCCGCAAGCTGGCACGCAAGAAAGCCCAGCGCGAAGGTCTTCTCTAAGACCCTCGCAAAAGGCCAGGTAGCGGTTCTTCCGACACCTTTCAGACGACCCCCGGGGCAACGGCCTTTCGGGGGTTTGTCGTTTCTGGGACCTTCTGACTTTGCAGCCTGCTGCGATGTCGGGTCCGGATATCCCCTATAGGTTGCGCCGAAATGTGATAGGCTCACGGTCATACGCCGCAGGTTTCGCGGCAAGCCGTGGTTTTCACAAAAGGGTTTTCCGGCATGGCCGACACTGCCGTCATTTCCATTCTCGTGCTGCTTTTGCTGGTGTTGGTTTTCATGCTGGTGCGGCGTAAGGGCGACGGGGCCAACCGATCCACCCCGCCCGAGACCCGCGGCAGCGCACCGCCCGAGCCGGAAGAGCAGGCTGAGGAGGCGGCCCCTCCGCCCGAGCCGGCGCCCGCGCCAGAGCCCTCCCGTGCCGAGCCGCCCTGGGAGCGCGAAGAGGCCGCGCCACTGCCCGAGGCCACGGCGCTGGCCCCCGAGGATGATCGGTTCTGGGTGCAAAGGCTGTTTTTCGGCACCGACCGCACTATCGACCGTCAGGAAGAGACCGGTCCGGTCTTCGGCCATAAGCGCGCCAATACGCTGACGCTCGGCCATACCGACATCACCATCCCGCGCGGGGCGCATCGGCTGGGCCATGTGGAGCGGCCCAAGGAAATCACGCTGTTCAAGGTCACGCTCTGGAAACAGACAGAGGATCCGGCAAAGCACTTCACCGTGCACAAGACCGAAATCCTGACCGAGACCGCCTTTACCGACATGGCCGCCGAAGCGGCGCAAAGCGCGGAAACCTATGCCAACACCGCCTTTGTCTTCATCCACGGTTTCAACACCACCTTCGCCGAGGCGATGTTCCGTGCCGCGCAACTTGCCCATGATCTGGGCTTTGACGGCCCGGCCTTCGCCTATAGCTGGCCCTCGGTGGGCGAGACGCTGGATTATGTCACCGACATGGACAGCGCCGACAACGCCACCCCCTTCATGGACCGGTTCCTCGAGGTCGTCTTCAACGTGCCGGGGGTCGAGAAGGTGCATCTGATCGCCCATTCCATGGGCAATGCCGCGCTGGCGCAGCTTCTGACCCATGCCGGCACCCGACTGGGGCAGCGGGGGCAGGCGATCGAGCAGATGGTGCTGGCGGCCCCCGATCTGGACGCCGGCGAGTTCGGCAATATCTACCGGCATTTCACCGCCGTGGCGAAAGGGGTGACGCTTTACGCCTGCGCCTCGGACCGGGCGCTGCTGGCGGCGCAGAAGATCCGCGGCAACTATATCCGTCTGGGCGATGTGGGCCCCGACGGGCCGATGGTGGTGCCCGGGGTCGATTCCATCGACGTCAGCGCCGTGGGCACCGATCTGTTCTCGCTCAACCACAATGTCTATGCGCAGGATCGCGGCGTGCTCGACGATCTCGGCGCGCTGTTCCTGACCGGGCAGCGCCCGCCAAAGCTGCGGATGCCCACCTTGCAGGAAATCGCCGGGCAGCGGGGCCTCTACTGGCGCATGCCGGGCTGAAAGCGCAGCGCCTCGCGGCGCTTTTCCAAGATGTGATCTCCGGCGCGAAAGCGGGGATGCTAGGGTCGCGGCATGCGACCGCTTTTCGCCCTCCTGCTCCTTGGCGCCCCCGCGCTGGCCGACCCGTCCAAGATCGTCGCGGCAGAGGCCGTGCCGCAAAGCGATGGCTGGCGCATCTCGGTCACGTTGCGCCATCCCGATACTGGCTGGGCGCATTATGCGGATGGCTGGCGGATCGAGGCGGAGGACGGCACGATCCTCGGCACCCGTGTCCTCACGCATCCGCATGAGGCCGAGCAGCCCTTCACGCGGTCGCTTTCCACTGTCGCGATCCCGCAGGGCATGGCGCGCGTCTATATCCGCGCGCGCTGCCTCGTGGATGGCTGGTCGGCGGATCGCAACCCTCTCGATCTGCCCTAGCGGCGCCCTTCGCGTAGCCAGGCGCCGATGATGAAGCCCGAGGCCAGAAGCAGCGTCAGCCAGGCGGGCAGAAGCGGGATCTGGCGCACATCCATCGTTTCATAGGCTTCGCGCGGGGTCAGGCCGATCCAGCCGCGCCCGGCGGCGGGCCGTCCGGCGGAGACCGCGCGGATGCTGGGAATTCCGTCGTCGAGCCGCATCACGCCGCCACGCATCGTGTCGATAACCGGCTCCAGTGCGTCGCCGCTGGCGATGGTCTGCTCGAATTCGCGCGGCGCGGCGGGACCGAGGCCGATCACCGCCTCCTGGTCACCCTCGCTCAGCCGGTACAGGCCGATCTCGGGCCCCTCGTAAAGCGCCTCGAACCGGCCCGGCGACACCTCGTCCAGCGTCACTTCCTCGGTCCCGCCATCCGGGCGGGTCACCGTCACCGCGCCGACGGTTTCGTCCAGCGAGCGGCGGATGATGCGCATGGTCTGGCCCGTGGCTTCGGCCCAGAGCGCCTCTTCCTCGAGCTCGGGTTCCTTCATCATCCAATGCGCCAGCCGCCGCAGCAGTTCGAGCTGCGGCCCGCCGCCCTCATAGCCGCGCGACCAGAGCCAGGCATGATCCGACGCCAGCAGGGCCACGCGCCCCTCGCCGACCCGGTCTAGGATGAGCAGCGGCTTGCCCTCGACCCCGGACATGACCACATCGCCTTCGAGCGGGGTCAGGTCGATCTGCCGCAGCCAGCGGCCCCAGCTCTCGGCGCCCGACAGCCCGGCGGTCACCGGATGGCGCTGCCCCAGATCGGTCACGGTGGGGCGATAGCCTTCCTCGATCACCCGCGCGGTGGGTTCGGCAGGCAGGATTTCGGCGAGCGGCGAGCGGTAGATGGAATCGGCGCTGGCGAAATCGGGGCCGGCCGCCACCAGAACGGCGCCGCCGTTTTCGACATAGTTGCGCACATTGTCGAGATAGATCGCCGGCAGGATGCCGCGCCGCTTGTAGCGGTCGAAGATGATCAGGTCGAAATCCTCGATCTTCTCGAGGAACAGCTCGCGCGTCGGGAAGGCGATGAGCGACAGTTCGGTCACCGGCACGCCGTCCTGTTTTTCGGGCGGGCGCAGGATGGTGAAATGCACCAGATCGACCGAGCCGTCGGATTTCAGCAGGTTGCGCCAGGTGCGCCCGCCCGCATGCGGCTCGCCCGAGACCAAGAGCACCCGCAGCCGGTCGCGCACGCCGTTGATCTGCACCAGCGCGGCATTGTTGCGGTCGGTCAGCTCGCCGGCGCCTTCGGGCACCGCGAAACGGATCACGTTCAGCCCGCCATGCGGCAGCTCGATGGGCAGTTCCACGTCTTCGCCCACCGGTACGGTAAAGCTCTGGGCCTCGCCGCCATCCACCGAAATGTCCAGCGTCGTGCGCGTTTCCTGCGGCGCGGCCCCGTCGTCCTCGACCCGCAGGGTCAGGGTGACCGGTTCGCCTAGGATGGCGAAGGCGGGGGCGTTCTTGACGATGAGCCGCCGGTCCCAGTCGTCTTGGTGGCCGGTCAGCAGCAGATGCATCGGCGCGGGCAGGCCCGGTGCGCGTTCGAGATCATGCAGCCGTCCGTCGGACAGCAGGAAGATCCCCGCGATGCGCCCGCGCGGCTCTTCGGCCATGGCGGCGGACAGCGCCGTCATGAGCTGCGTGCCGCTGTCGCCCTCGCCGTCGCCGACCTCGATCCGGCGCAGCTCGGTATTGGGGCGGGCGGCGATGCGCGCCTCCAGCGCCTGCGCCGCGCTTTCGGTCACCTCCAGCCGGTCGGCAAGCTGTTGCGAGGCGCTCTTGTCCACGACCATCAGCACGATGTCCGAAAGCGGCGCGCGGTCTTCCTCCTGAAAGCTGGGCTGGGTGAGCGCGGCGACCAGAATGAGCCCGGCGAAGAAGCGCAACGGCCAGCCGGTCAGCCCGCGCCAGAGCGCCAGAACCACCCCCGCCAGCGCCACAGCGCCAAGCGCATAGATCGCCACCCAGGGCAGAAGCGGGTCGAAAACGATCTGTCCGGTCATTGGCCCAGCCTGTCGAGCAGCGCAGGCACATGGACCTGGTCGGATTTGTAATTGCCGGTCAGCACATGCATCACCAGATTGACCCCGAAACGATAGGCGATCTCGCGCTGACGCTCGCCCGCAAAGCCCGAGCCGATGCGCACCAGCGGGTTGCCACGCTCGTCCATCGCCCAGGCGGCGGCCCAGTCATTGCCGCCGATCACCACCGGGGTCACGTTGTCGTTGAGGTTGCGGAAGGGCATGCCCTCGATCAGCTCCGCATCGGGCGGGGCGGCCTCGACCCAGACATCGCGGCTGTTGTAGCGGCCGGGAAAATCCTGCAGCAGATAGAAGGTGCGGGTCAGAACGTGATCGGCGGGCACCGGCTCCAGCGGCGGAATGTCGAGCGGCGCGGCAAGCTGCTGCAGCTTGCGCCCCTCGGGGCTGGCGGTGCCGAAGCCCGCCACATCCGCATCGCGCGTGTCGAAAAGGATCATCCCGCCCGAGCGCAGGTAGTCGTTGAGCTTGGTATAGGCGGCGGCCGAGGGCGCCGGCTGGCCGGGCGTGACCGGCCAGTAGAGCAGAGGGAAGAACGCCAGCTCGTCGCTTTCCAGATCCACGCCCACCGGTTCGGCGGGCTCGACCGAGGTGCGGAAGAACAGCGTTTCCGACAGACCCCGCAGCCCGGCCTGAGCCAGATCGTCGAGCTGCCGGTCGCCGGTCAGCACATGCGCCAGCGTCACTTCCGAGGCCGCGAGGATCGCGGCGGCATCGTCGCTCTGATCCTGTGCTTGGCCCGGCTGCGGCAACACCAGGATCGCCAGTGCGGTCAGCGCGGCGGCGGTGGCGCCCCGGGCGCGGGTGCCGCCGAGGCGGCCCGAAAGGGCCAAGGAGGCGACCACATCCGCCAGAAGCAGCGCGATGGCGCCGGCCAGCAGCCAGCCCGCCAGCGGCGTTTCCTGCGGCCGCGACAGCCCCTCGACCGGAACGCCCTCGGGCCAGAGCGTTGGCTCGAGCACCGTATCGACACTCACCACGTTGCGCGCGAGGCTGCGGTCCTCGCCCTGATAGAGCCCCGGCTGCAGTTCCGGCCCCAGCGGGTCGCTCAGCAGCGCCTCGCCCGCGACGCCGGGCAGGTTGCCTGCGTCGCCGACCTTGCCGAAAGCATCGAGCACGCGGATCGGTTGCCAGACCGTACCCGCCAGATCCTGCGCATCCGGCGCGGCGGGCATCGAGGACACCGCCAGCCGTTCGAGCATCTGCACGAAGAGTCCCGACAGCGGCAGCGAAGACCACTCCGCATTGGCCGAGACGTGAAACAGAACCACCTGGCCCTGACCCACGCGCTTGCGCGTCACCAGCGGCGTGCCGTCGGTCAGCTGCGCGATGACCCGCGATGCCAGCGTCGGATCGGGCTGCGCCATGACCTGAGAGCTGATCGTGACATCCCCGGGCACCGGTAGGCCGAAAAACGGGCTGTCCTCGGCGAAGGGCGCCAGCGATTTCGGCTCGCCCCAGCTCATCGCGCCGCCCACGCTGCGCCCGCCCGCGCGCAGCCGCACCGGCATCAGCGGGTCTTCCTCGCTGCGGCTGACATCGCTGGCCGCCAGACGCGGCCCGGCAAAGCGCAGGAGCGTGCCGCCCTTCTCCAGCCAGTCGCTTACCCCGGCCTGTTCGTCCGGCGACAGCGTGGCGACATCCGCCAGCACGATCACATCGGGATTGGCGGGGAGTACGTCGATCAGCGCGCCGTCGAGAATATCGGCGGTGGGCACCAGCGCCTTGTGCAGGAAATGCAGCGGCGACAAAAGTTCGAGCCCTTCGCGGTTCTCGTTGCCCGCGATCAGCGCCACCTCGCGGCGGCGCAGACTGTCGTCGGGCAGGGCCACGGCGCCGGCATTGCGGGCGCCCTCGATCTCGAACCGGGTGATCCGCGCCCGCAATTCCGAGGGCAGGTTCAGCACCAGCTCCGCCTCGGTGGCCGATTGCTCGAAAATCACCGGATTGCGCGCCAGCAGCGCCGGATTGCCCGCCGGATCGAGCCCATGCGCGGCCACCGAGACCTCGGCCTCCGGCCCCGGGCGCAGCCGGCGCAACGTCAGCGCCACATGCCCGTCCTCGAAACGCGGCGGCGTCAGCGCGTAATGCGCGCGCGGGCTTTCGAAGACGGTGACGGCGCCCCGCGCCTCCAGCGCCGCCAGCAGCGCCGCCCGGCTGTCGCGGGCCAGCCCGTCGGACATCCAGTAGCTGTCGAAATCCCCGTCGGGCAGCAGCGCCAGCGCGCGGGCCATCTGCGTTGCATCCGGTTGCCACGGTTCGGGCAGAATGCCGCTCAGCCGGCTTTTCAGCACGCCTGCCGCCTGAAACTGCACCGCCTCGGGCGCGGTCAGCCGCAGCAGCGCCACCGGACGGCTTTCGCGTTCGGCCCGGGTCAGCAGCGCCTCCAGCGCCTGCAGCCGTGCCCGCCAGTCCGATGCGCTCGACCAGCTCGCATCCATCACCACCAGCAAGGGGCCAGAGCCCGCCTGATCGCCCCCATCGTCCTGCGGGTTCAGCACCGGCCCGGCGAGCCCGACGATCACCGCCGCCACCGCCAGCATGCGCATCAGCAGCAGCCACCAGGGGGTGCGGTCGGTGACCTGTTCCTCGTCCTTGAGACCGAGCAGAAGCACCACGCCGGGAAACATCCGGCGGATCGGCGCCGGGGGCACCGCGCGCAGGATCACCCAGAGCACGGGCAGCGCGATCAGCCCCAGCAGCAGCCAGGGCGCGGTAAAGCCCAGAGGGCCAAGCATGGTCATCCGTGGCCTCCATCCATCGCGCGGTAGACCCAGAGCAGCGCCGATTGCGCGCTGTCAGAGGTATGATGACACAGGTATTGCCAACCCGTTAACCGCGACAATCGGGCGAGCCGGTCCTTGCGCTCGGCCAGCCGGTCGAGATAGCGCGCGCGCAGGTCGCCCGCCTTGAGCGTCTCATGCGCCACGGTGCCACCGACGCTTTCGAAAATCGTGCGGCCCTTGAAGGGGAAGCTTTCCTCGCTGGGGTCGAGCACCTGGCAGAGCACGCCGCGCACGCCCCGGTCGGCGGCCTTGGTCAGTGCCGCCTCGACCGGCGTCAGATCGCCGAGGAAATCCGACACGAAGAGCGCGCGCGCATGCGGAATCATGCCGCGCGCCTCGGGTTCGGAATAATCCTCGCCGCCGTCTTCCGACAGCGCCTCGGCCAGCCGCAGGATCTGCACATCGCCGTTGCGCGGCGGCAGCGACCAGCCGGTAAAGCCCACGCGCTCGCCGCCCCGGATCAGCAGGATTGCCGTGGCCAGCGCCACCAGACGCGCGCGCTCGGCCTTGCTGGGCAAATCCCTGTCCGAGGCAAAGCGCATCGAGGCGCCGCCATCGACCCAGAGCTGCACGCTCTGCGCGATCTGCCATTCGCGCTCGCGCACGAATTGTTCGTCGCCCCGGCCCGAGCGGCGCCAGTCGATGCTGCGATAGGTGTCGCCGGGGCGCAGCGGGCGGTACTGCCAGAAATCGTCGCCCATGCCCGAACGCCGCCGCCCGTGCTCGCCCAGCAGCACGGTGCCGGCGAGATGCTCGGCGCGGGCGAGCAGCGCGGGGAAGCGGCTGGCTTCCTCCTGCGCGTCGCGGCGAAGAAGGGCGATGCGCTCGCTCAAGCGGCGGCCTCACCCGGTATCAGCCCGCCGGCCACATCGTCGATGATCTTGCCCAGATCCTCGCCGCGCGCGCGGGCCGAGAAGGTCAGCGCCATGCGGTGGACGAGCACGGGGCGGGCCATATTGATCACATCCGCCGGCGAGGGTGCCAAACGGCCTTCGAGCAGTGCCCGCGCCCGCACGGTCATCATCAGCGCCTGCGCCGCGCGCGGGCCGGGGCCCCAGGCGACGGTGTCGCGCACCCGCTGGGAGGCGGACGGGTCGTCGGGGCGGAAAGCGCGCACCAGGTCGAGAATCATCTCCACCACCGCATCGCCCACCGGCATCCGCCGCAGCAGGTGCTGCGCGGCGATCAGCGAGGCCGGATCGAAGACCTCATGCGCCTCGGCCTCTTCGGTGCCGGTGGTGGCGAGCAGGATGTCCTTTTCCGTCTTGCGGTCGGGATATTGCACGTCGATCTGCACGAGGAAGCGGTCGAGCTGCGCTTCGGGCAGCGGATAGGTGCCCTCCTGCTCGATCGGGTTCTGGGTGGCCAGCACATGGAACGGCAGCTCGAGCTTGCGCGTTTCGCCCGCGACGGTGACGGATTTCTCCTGCATCGCCTGCAGCAGCGCCGATTGCGTGCGGGGCGAGGCGCGGTTGATCTCGTCGGCCATCAGAAGCTGGCAGAAAATGGGGCCATGAATGAACTTGAAGGCGCGCGTGCCGTCGGTGCCGGTTTCCAGCACCTCGGAGCCGAGGATGTCGGCGGGCATCAGGTCGGGGGTGAACTGGATGCGGTTTCCGTTCAGCCCCATCACGGTCGAAAGCGTTTCGACCAGCCGGGTCTTGCCCAGGCCGGGCAGGCCGATCAGCAGCCCGTGGCCACCGCAGAGCAGCGCCGAGAGGGTCAGCTCGACGACCCGCTCCTGGCCGATGAAGCGGCTGGTGATCGCCCGCTTGGCCTCGGCCAGCTTTTCTTCCAGCGCCTCGATCTCGGCGACCAGGTCTTCCGCCATGTCCTGACTCCTTGAAACTTCTTCTTTACGAGTCAACTCTATCGCGGGGTTGGAAAATGGCAAAAGCAATGAGCACACAAAATTCCGTTACACCGTCCGCCGAGGGTCTGGCTGCCTCTGCGCGCGCCGCTTCCAAGCGCGGATTGCCGCCCGTTCACAAGTGGAACCCGCCGTTTTGCGGCGATCTCGACATGCGGATCGCCCGCGACGGAACATGGTTCTATCTTGGCACGCCGATCGGCCGGTTCGAGCTGGTGAAGCTGTTCTCGTCCATTCTGCGCAAGGATGGCGAGGCGTATTTCCTCGTCACGCCGGTGGAGAAGGTGGGAATCACCGTCGATGACGCGCCCTTTGTCGCCACGGATTTCGAAACCGCAGGGGCGGGGGACGAGCAGGTTCTGACCTTCCACACCCATGTGGGCGATACGGCGGTGGCGGGGCCCGAACATCCGATCCGCGTGGTGCGCGACCCGGAAACCGGCGAACCCGCGCCCTATGTGCTGATCCGCGCCAATCTCGAGGCGCTCATCGACCGCAAGAGCTTTTACCGGCTGGTCGAGCGCGGCACGCATCATGAGGTCGAGGGCCAGAGCTGGTTCGGCGTCTGGTCCTCGGGGGCGTTCTTTCCGATCATCCCGTCGGTCGAGCTGCCCTAAGGGGGCGGTGGGCAGGATTGCCCACCCTACGCGGCCATGCGCCGCATCATGCCATGGCCCAGCCGGGGCGAAAGCCGCATGATCTGGCGCAACAGCCGCGCCTTGCCGATCCAGATTTCCGGCATGCCGCGCGCCGCACCGTTTAGAATGGCTGCCGCCGCCGCGTCGGGCGCCATTTTGCCCTCGGGCGCGCCGCGCGACAGCGTGGTATCGACCACAGGCAACAGCGCTTCACAGATTCCGGTGCCGAATCCCGCATCCTCGGTCTGATAGCGCAGCGTCCGGGTAAAGCTGCGCATCGCCGCCTTGGTGGCGCAATAGACCGGCGCATCGGCCTTGGGCGCCACCGCCAGCCCAGACGTCACGTTGACGATTCGCGACTCGTCCTGCTCTGCAAGCACGGGCAGCAGTCCCACCGCGATCTGCATCGGCGCGATCAGGTTGATGCGGGTCTCTTCCTCGATCCCGGCCAGATCCGCCGTGCCGTCGGTCAGCAGCGGATAGCGCATCACGGCGGCGTTGTTGATCAGCACCGCGCAGTCCGGGTGAGCGTCGCGAATCCAGTTGACGACGCCCAGCGGAATCTCGGGATCGGCCAGATCCGCCTCGAGAAAATCCACGCAATCCCCGGTCTGGCACAGCGCCTCCAGCGCGGCCGGGTTGCGCGCCACCGCAAGCACCTGCGCCCCCGCCGCCCCAAGCTGCCGTGCCATCTCGCGGCCGATCCCGCGCGTCGCGCCGGTCAGCAGCACCTTCTTGCCGTTCCAGAAAGGCTCCATCGCCCTGCTCCTTGCCCGTTGTCCGAATTTCTGGCAAGAATGTGAGTATTCACTCAGGTTTCATACTCGCATTTCCGCCATGCCTGCCCCGACCTCGCTTCAGCCAAGAAAAGCACCGCGACAGAGCCGGTCGCGCGTCTCGTATGAGGCGGTCCTGACGGCGGCGGCTCAGATTCTCGAACGCGAGGGCGCGGCTGCGCTGACCACCAATGCGGTGGCCGAGCGTGCCGGTGTGAGCATCGGGACGCTCTACCAGTATTTCCCCGGCAAGGAGGCCATCGCGGCAGAGCTGGTGCGGCGGCTCAAGGCCCAGCTTGTGGAGGATCTGGTGGGGGCGCTGGAAGAGGCGTCCAATCTGCCGCTGCGCCAGGCGGCGCATGTCGTGCTCTCGGCCTCGATCCGCCACCATGCCCGCGCGCCGGAACTCTCGCGCGAGCTGGAGCGGCTGGAACGGGACCTGCCGCTCGACGCCGAGGCGGAGGCGGTCACTGCCGAGGTCTATGCCCGACTGGCGGGGTTGCTACAGACCCATGGTGTGCCCGAACCCGCCGTCGTGGCGCGCGATCTTACCGCGATGAGTAAGGGGCTGGTCCATGCGGCGCTGTTCGCGGGCGAGACCGATCTGGCCCGTATAGAACGCCGGCTTCTGCCCGCGATAGTCGGGTATCTCGGACTTGATCCGGCAGGCGATCCGGATTTGACTTAGCGCATTGGTTTCCGGTGTCCCCGGACAAAAGGATTTAGACGATGTCGCTTTCGAAGACCCCGCCGCTCAATTTGACCGATGCGCTGATGGCCCTGCCGCTGAGCTTGCCGCGCGCCCTGGCCGCCTGGCTGTTTCACCCCGAGCCCCTGGTCGCGTCGCGCCGATGGCCCGAGCGCGGGCGGGCGGCGTTTCCGCCGAACGTCCTGCTGTTGCCGGCCGCGCTGATCATCGGCACGCTGGAGAATCTCTATCTCGCCCAGACCCGGCTGCGCGCCGGCGCCCCGATCGAGCTGCCCTATCTCGGCGCGCTCGATCTGCGCACGCCCGAACTTTCGGCGCTGCTGCTCGCGACGGCGGAAATCGCGGCCTTCTATCTGTGCGCGCTGGTGCCGCTGCTGCTGTTCGTGCGTCTGTTCCTGCACCGGGACAAGGCCGACGAGGTTCCGGCGCTGGCCACCGGATTTGCCGCGCTGGGCGGGATCTGGCTGACCGCGCTGATGCTGATCGACCGGGGCGCGCTGACGCTGTCCGGAGAGGTTCCGATCTGGTCCGACCCGGCGCGGACGCTGCTGCTGGCCGTGGTGCTTGGCGTGACCTCGCTGCGCTATCTCTGGCACGCGGCCGAGGCGCTGCGCGCTCCCCGGTAGCCGGTCAGTCGCCCAGCTTTGCGTGCACCTCGTCGAGGTCGATCTCTCCGATGGGCATCTTGTTCCCCGGGTTTTCGAAATCGTAGCGGAACAGGTCGAAATCGCGCTTGTAGATCTCGTAGACGAGATGCATCGCGAGATCGTCGAAATAGGCCTCGACCGGGTGCGCGCGCTTGGGCCCGTGGCCTTCGGATTCGTTGAAACGCGGGATTGCCGACAGATCGACCGCATGCGGCGTCTCGACCGCGTCGAGCACCTCCTGCATGCCGTCGTTGAACCTCTCGGTCCAGAAGATCTTGTTGTAGCGCCCGCCGTTCACGATGAAGGTCGAGACATGGCCGGACATCGCCGACCAGTGGATGTCCGGATCCATCGGACGGCGCCAGCGGATGGTATCGCGCACGAAGAGCAGGAAGCGGCGGAAGCTCTTGATCTGGTCGAACTCTTCCTTGCCGTCCTCGCCGCCGACCTCGATGCCGTATTTCTGGATCAGCAGCGGCACGAGATTGCCGCGATAGCGCTTGCCGTTGCGCTGGATGCCGCAGATCTTGTCGAAGAAGCTGGACAGGACGCGCGTATAGGGATTGCGCACGCAGGTGAACGCATAGGAGCTGCGGGTCTTCACATTGGCCTTGATCGCGGACTGGCTGTCGTCCAGCGCCCATTTGTGCAGACCGTGCTCCGCATCGTGGATGTCACCGTCGTAAAACCGGCCATGATCCGAATAGAACATGATCTGGCCAATCGTCGAGCAAGCGCATTTCGGAACGACCCGATACACCATGCTTTCGCTTTCGGTCATCCAAGTGCCTGGAAAACCCATTTACTTTCGCCTCCCATGCGCACCCTTGTCTTGTCGCGGGCGCGTGCAGGTGCAAAAAAGCAGAAGAACCCGGTTTCTTCAACGCCCGTTGATGGCTATCAACCTGAACAATTAGGCGAAAATGGGGCGGATTGTTTCCTGAATGGCGAAAATTGCCTTCATCCTTTTGTGTCACAAGGACCCTGACGCCATCATCAAGCAGGCGCAGAGCCTGACGGCCGTGGGCGATTACATGTCCATCCATTTCGATGCGCGCGCGCCGCAATCGGCCTATGACAAGATCCGCAAGGCGCTTGCCGACAACCCCAATGTCGCCTTTGCCAAACGCCGCATCAAATGCGGCTGGGGGGCGTGGAGTCTGGTGCAGGCGACGCTGAACGCGGTCGAGGCGGCGGTAGAGGCCTTTCCGCGCGCGACGCATTTCTACATGCTGTCTGGCGATTGCATGGCGATCAAATCGGCGGAATACGCGCATGAGTTCCTCGACCGGCGCGACGTCGATTACATCGAGAGCTTCGATTTCTTCAAATCCGACTGGATCAAGACCGGCTGGAAGGAAGAGCGGCTGATCTATCGCCACTGGTTCAACGAGCGGACGCAGAAGAAACGGTTCTACGCCATGTTCCGGCTTCAGCGGCGTCTGGGGATCACACGGCGAATCCCCGAGGACATCGAGGTGATGATCGGCTCGCAATGGTGGTGCCTGCGCCGGCGGACCATCGAATGGATCCTCGAGTTCTGCAAGCGCCGCCCCGATGTGATGCGCTTTTTCCGCACCACCTGGATTCCCGACGAGACGTTCTTCCAGACCCTGGTGCGCCATCTGGTGCCCGAGCAGGAGATCGAGAGCCGGACGCTCACCTTCCTGATGTTCACCGATTACGGCATGCCGGTGGTCTTTCACAACGACCATTACGACCTGCTGTTGAGCCAGGATTTCCTGTTCGCGCGCAAGATCAGCCCGGATGCGAAGGAACTGAAGCGGCGGCTGGGGGTGCTGTATTCCTCGGAAGGGGCGCGGTTCCAGATTTCCAACGAAGGGCGGTCGCTGTTCAAGTTCCTCACCGGCCGGGGGCGGATCGGCCGCCGGTTCGCTCCGCGCTTCTGGGAAACCGAAAGCTCGCTGGGGCGCGAGCGCGAGCTGCTCATCGTGGTCTGCAAGAAATGGCACGTGGCCAAGCGGCTGCTCGAACGCATGCGGCAGGTGACCGACATTCCCTGCATCGACTATCTGTTCAACGAGGAAAGCTGTCCGCTGCCCGATCTCGGCGGGATCCAGTCGACCATGGGCAAGCGGCACCGTCACCGGCGGGCGCTGATGCGGATGCTGTTCGATTATTTCGAAAGCGACCGGCTGGTCATCTGCCTCGATCCGTCGAATCTGGAGCTGATGGAGGATTTCGTGCGCGACCGCTCGGTCACCCGGCTGCTCGAGATCGAATGCCGGTTCTCCGACAGCTATCTGATCGGCCACGCGATGCGCGTGGGGCTGGCGGGCGACCGCACGCCACGCGAGACGCTGAACCGCTTGCTGCCGACGATCCGCAACGACATGATGCACGAGAGCGACCGCATCCGCGACGCGCATTTCGAAAATCACCTGCGGCTGCGCGAAATCGACCCGCCCGCGACCAACGCCAAAGCGATTTCCGTCTTCCTCGGGCTGCCCGAGGACAAGGCGCTGGAGATCGCGGAAACCGACTACCTGTTCGCCGACTGAGGATAGAATGGCCTATATTTACGACGACGAGAACATCTTCGCGAAGATCCTGCGCGGAGAGATCCCCAATGATACGGTGCTGGAGACCGAGCACAGCCTCGCCTTCAACGACATCCGTCCGCAGGCGCCGTTGCATGTGCTGGTGATCCCCAAGGGGAAATACGTGAATTACGACGATTTCGCCCGCAATGCCTCGGATGCGGAGATCCTCGACTATACCCGCGCCATCGGCACGGTCTGCGAGATGTCGGGGGTGGAGGCCGACGGGTTCCGCATGATCGCCAACGCCGGCATGCATGGCGTGCAGGAGGTGCCGCATCTGCATGTGCATATTCTGGGCGGCCGCACGCTGGGCCGGATGCTGAACCCGGCCTGATCCAACGGCGCGGCCGCTGGCCGCACAGGTTTTCTCTCCGCCGCCCCCGGGGCGGCGGATCGGCGCCTCTGGCGGCGTGACGGGTTTGCCGGGTGCTGCGCCGGTGCGGGTGTTGTGACGCCTCCGGCGGGAGTATTTTCGGGAAAGATGAAAGGGCCGGTCCGGGTCAGGCGGCGGGCGTGCTGCGGGTGAGTTCGAGGAACACATCCTCGAGATCGGCCTGTTCCGTGCGCACGTCGCGGATGCGGATGCCGGCGCCGCGCACCAGTTCCAGAACCTCCTCGGCGGCGGTCTGCGAGGCGTGATAGCTGAGCGCGATGAGCCCGCCCTCGCGCCGCTCGGCGCTGATGCCGGGGGCCTGCGGCAGGATGTCGGGGGGGCTTTCGGGCTGGATCACCATGGTCTTGGCGTCGAGCTGGCCGAGCAGGTTGCGGGTGCTGTCGCGGGCCACCACCGCGCCCTGGTCGATGATGGCGATCTCGTCGCACATCTCCTCGGCCTCTTCGAGATAATGGGTGGTGAGGATGATGGTCATGCCGCGCTCGCGGTTGAGCTTGCGGACATTGGCCCAGAGCATCTGGCGCAGCTCGATATCGACGCCTGCGGTGGGCTCGTCGAGCACCAGGATATGAGGGGCGTGCACCAGCGCCTTGCCGAGCAGAAGCCGGCGGCGCATGCCGCCGCTCAGGGTGCGGGCATAGGCTTCGGCCTTGTCGGACAGCCCCACCATGCCGAGGATCTCGTCGCTGCGGCGCAGGCGCTTGGGCACGCCGTAGAGCCCCGCCTGCACCTCGAGCGCCTGACGCGGGGTGAAAAACGGATCGAGGTTCAGCTCCTGCGGCATGATCCCGATGGCGGCGCGGGACTGGCGCGGGTTGCGGTCTTGGTCCCAGCCCCAGATCGTCACCTTGCCTGCGCTTTTCACCACCAGACCGGCCAGGATGTTGATCAGGGTCGATTTGCCCGCGCCGTTCGGCCCGAGCAGGCCGAAGATCGAACCGGTCGGAACCGTCAGGTCCACCCCCTTCAACGCCTGCTTGCCGCCTGCGTAGGTCTTGCGCAGCCCTTCGATCCGGATCGCGTCGCCTGTCATGCCGAGCCTTGCCCCTGTGCTGTTCTTCGCTCATAACGCAGGTAGTGCAGCTCTGGCGAAAAGGGAACCGCAGGATGACCACCGAAGCCCCGGAGATCAAGATCGTCGACAGCCACCGAATCGCCTGCGACGGCGGCGAGGGCGCGCTGGGCCATCCCCGGGTCTGGCTGAACATCCCGCACGACAAGGGCTATGTCGAATGCCCCTATTGCGACGCGAAATACATCCACCGCGATTTCGAAGGCAAGGTCTGAGCCCCGCCTCCCGGGCCGGGTGATGCGGGCCCGCCCTCAGCCGACTGGGTGACATGCTTGCCATCTTCCTCAAGACCGTTCCGTTCTTTGCCCTGATCGGCCTCGGTTATGGCGCCGGGCGCACGCGGTTCTTTCCCGAAGAGGCCACCGCGGCGCTGACGAAATTCGTCTTCTATTTCGCGCTCTCGGCGATGCTGTTCCGCTTCTCCGCGACGCTGTCGATTTCCGAGATCTTCGACGCGCGGCTGGCCTCGGCCTATCTTTGGGGCAGCCTGGCGGTCTATGCCATCGGCACCGCGGTCGCCTTTGCCCGGCGGCTCGACGTGCAGACGGCGGCCATCGAGGCGCAATGCGCCTGTACCGGCAATACCGGTTTTCTCGGGGTGCCGATGCTGGCGCTGCTGTTCGGGCCCGAGGCCGTCGGCTCGATCATCCTGGTGCTTTGCATCGACCTGATCGTGTTCTCGTCGCTGCTGGTGATCCTGGTGACCGGGGCGCGCGAAGGACGCATGTCGCTGGGGATCTTCCGCATCGTGGGGGTGGGGCTGCTCAAGAACCCGATGATCGTCTCGATCTCGGCCGGGCTGGTCGTGTCGTCGCTGAACCTGCCGCTGCCCGATGTGCTGACCGAATTCCTGACCATCCTCGGCAATGCCGCGACGCCCTGCGCACTCTTCGCCATCGGCGCCTCGCTGGCCTCGAAATCCGCCGAGCGGATCGCGGTGTCGGGCTGGCTGAGCTTTGCCAAGCTCGTCCTGCACCCGCTTTTCGTCGCCGCGGGCGTCTATCTGTTCTTCCCGGTGACGCCCTTCCAGGCCGCCGTGGTGGTGTCGGCCGCGGCGCTTCCGGTGGCGGGCAACGTGTTCATCCTGGCGCAGCATTACGGCGTGGCGCCGCAGCGGGTGTCGGCCGCGATCCTGATCTCGACCACCGCCAGCATCTTCACCGTCAGCGCCGTGATCGCGCTGGTGAGCCCATGACCGCGCTTTACGTCGATGCCGACGCCTGCCCGGTCAAGACCGAGGCGGAGCGGGTCGCCACCCGGCACGGTGTCCGGCTTTACCTGGTGTCAAACGGCGGGCTGCGGCCGCCGGCCAATCCGCTGGTCGAGACGGTGATCGTGCCCGAGGGGCCGGATGTTGCCGATATGTGGATCGCCGAGCGCTGCGGTCCCGGCGATGTGGTGGTGACCGGAGACATTCCGCTGGCGGCGAAATGCGTGGCCACGGGGGCGCGGGTGCTGCGACACAACGGCGAGCGCTTTACCGAGGCCAATATCGGTCAGCAGCTTGCCATGCGCGATCTGATGGCGGATCTGCGCGCTGCCAATCCGCTGGGCCAGGGCGGCGGTGGCAGGGCCTTTACAAAGGCGGATCGCTCGCGCTTTCTGGATGCGCTCGAACGCGAGATGAGGCAGGCAAAGAGGTAGGCATGGGCATCGAAGCGGTGGTCTTCGACATCGGGAACGTGCTGATCGAATGGCAGCCCGAACGCTATTACGACCGGACAATCGGAGAGGACCGGCGTCGTGCGATGTTTGCGGAGGTCGATCTGCATGGCATGAACGAGCGGGTCGATGCCGGTGAGGATTTCCGAGAGGTGATCTATGACACCGCCGAAACATACCCCGGCTGGCGCGACGAGATCCGGCAATGGCACGACAACTGGATCGAGCTTGCCGCGCCGGAGATCCCCGGTTCGGTCCGGCTGTTGCGGGCGCTGCGCGGGCAGGGGATTCCGGTGTTCGCGCTCAGCAATATCGGTGAGGGCACGCTGGCGCTGGGGCGGGGCGCCTACCCGTTCCTGTCGGAATTCGACCGGGAGTATATTTCCGGCGCGATGAAGGTGACCAAACCCAACCCGCGCATCTATGAGCTGGTCGAGGCCGATTGCGGTCTGGCACCGGAAACGCTGCTCTTTGCCGACGACCGCGCCGAGAATATCGCCGCCGCCGAGGCCCGGGGCTGGCAGGGGCATCAGTTTCGCGACGCGAAGGGCTGGGCCGACTGTCTTGTGTCCTACGGGCTGTTGCCCGAGGGCATTGCGGTCTGAGCCCGCCCGGTCGGGTGGCAGAGGTCAGGCGAGCGCGGGCGCCGGTGTGCGGTCTTCCCGAACCGGCAGGTGGACGATGGCGCTGAGCGCGCCGACACCGACGCCGATCCACCAGACCAGCGTGTAATCGCCGTGGATGTCATACATCCGCCCGCCCAGCCAGACGCCCAAAAAGCCGCCAAGCTGGTGCGAGAAGAAGACGATGCCATACAGCGTGCCCATGTAGCGCAGCCCGTAGATATGCGCCACCAGCCCCGAGGTGAGCGGCACGGTGGCCAGCCAGAGCGACCCCATGGCGACCGAGAACACGATCACCGAAAGCGGCGTGATCGGCAGCATGATGAAGAGCCCGGCGGCGATGGTCCGCGCGGTGTAGATGCCCGCTAGGAGGTATTTCTTGGGCCATCGCTTGCCGGCCCAGCCCGCCGTCAGCGTGCCGGCGATATTGGCCATGCCGATCAGCCCGATCGACACCGCCCCCAGCGCCGAGGTGCTGGTGATGCCGATGTCGTGCAGCAGTCCGCCGGGCAGGATCGGGCCGCACATCTCGGTCACGAAGGCGGGGAAATGCGCGGTGATGAAGGCAAGCTGATAGCCGCAGGAGAAAAAGCCCAGAAAGATCAGCGCAAAGGACGGGTCGCGCGCCGCGCGCAGCAGGATGGTGCCCAGGCTCTCCTCCAGCTCGGCCCGGCTGGCGGGCTGCACCGGAGCGCGCATCAGCGGCAGGGCGGCCAGCATTGCCAGGATCGCAGCGGCAAAGATCAGGAACACGGTCTGCCACGGGAACATGCCCAGCATCCATTCCGCAAGCGGCGCGCCAAAGATCTGTCCGGCGCTGCCCGCCGCCGTGGCGATGGCCAGCGACATCGAGCGGTTCTCGTCCGAGGCGGCGCGGCCCACGACGGCAAGGATCACGCCAAAGCCCGTGCCCGCGATGCCGAAGCCTACCAGCACCTCGTTGAGCTGTAGCGCGCCGGGGGTGACCGACTGGCTCGACAGCACCAGACCCACCGCATAGGTCAGCGCGCCCAGCACGATGGCTTTGCGGTCGCCGATCTTTTCCGCCATGGCGCCGAACAGAGGCTGGCCAATGCCCCAGGCAAGGTTCTGGATTGCGATGGCCAGCGAAAACTCGGTTCGCATCCAGCCGAACTCTTCGGCAATCGGGATCTGGAAGACGCCAAAGCTCGCCCGCACGGCGAAGGACACCAGAATGATGAAACACCCCACGATGAGCACGGGGGTGAAGATGCTGGGTTGTTTGTCCATCGGTGCGGCTCCTGTTCCGGCGGCAAGTTGGGCGGCTGGGCCGGTGGCGTCAATTCGAGAAATGTAACCGTTACAATCATCTTTGCCGGCACGGGCAGAGCGTATCGCCTCTACACAAACCGCCGCAGCCGCGTTATGCGGCCCTTATGACCACGCTGATCGACCTCTATGACGAACAGGTCGCCGAAGGGCGGCTGCTGCGCGACCCCGCTCAGGAAGAAGCGCTGCCCGAGCTCGAGCGCATCCGCGCCGCGCTGGCGCAGCCGGTAAAGAAGGGCCTGTTCCGAAAGGCGCCGGAGCCGCCCAGGGGGCTTTATCTCTGGGGCGGCGTCGGGCGCGGCAAGTCGATGCTGATGGATCTCTTTGTCGAAAGCCTTGCTGTGCCGGTCAGGCGGGTGCATTTCCACGCCTTCATGCAGGAGATGCAGTCGGAACTGCACCGGCTGCGGGGCGAGGGGGTCGAGGATCCGGTCAAGCCGATGGCAAAGGCGGTCAGCGACGCGGTGAAGGTGCTGGCCTTCGACGAGATGCAGATCACCGACATCGCCGATGCGATGCTGGTGGGGCGACTGTTCGAACAGCTCTTCGCCGCCGGGACCGTGGTGGTGACCACATCGAACCGGGTGCCCGATGCGCTTTACAAGGATGGTCTGAACCGGCAGCTCTTCCTGCCCTTCATCGCGCTGATCAAGGAGCGGCTGACGGTGCGCGAGCTGGCCTCGGAGCGTGACCACAGGCAGGACCGGCTGAAAGGCGCGCGGGTCTATTTCACCCCGGTGGATGCCGCCGCGCGGGCCGAGATCAACCGCGTCTGGCAGGAGCTGACGCATGATCGCGAAGAGGTGCTAGTGCTGCATGTGAAGGGCCGCAAGGTCGAACTGCCGCGCTACTGGAACGGCGTCGCGCGGGCCTCGTTCTACGATCTCTGCGGGCAGCCGCTGGGGCCGGCGGATTACCTTGCGATGGCCGATGCGCTACGGCTTCTGGTGATCGAGAACATCCCGCGTCTGGGGCGCAGCAACTTCAACGAGGCCAAGCGCTTCGTCACGCTGATCGACGCGCTTTACGAGGCCAAGGTCAAGCTGATCGCCAGTGCGGTGGATGTGCCAGAAAGCCTCTATATCGAAGGGCCGGGGGCCTTTGAATTCGAGCGGACGGCGAGCCGGTTGCAGGAGATGCAGGGCGCCGACTGGGGGCACCACCCGCTGTGAGAAAAAAGAAGGGTCCCGAAGGACCCTCAAGGCTGCTCGAATGGCGATTTTGCCTGTTTAGTGACTTTGGCACCGTTCCGATCCGCTGTGCAGGAGATCGGAATCCGGTTTTGCACCGGTATTTACGGTAAAACTGTCAGAAAGAGCGGCGCAGCGGCCGCAGATGCGAAGGACGATCCGGGACGGCAGCCGGATCATGGCTTTGCCCCCGTCGTTCCCACGGGGGTTTTCCCCGCAAGAGCCGTTTTCGTCCCCATTCCGTTGTCCCCCAAGCTCGCGCGCCGGGCCCAACCGGCGGAACGCTGCTCTTTGCTGAAGGATAGGGGGAACTGTGGCAAACCGTCAACATTTAGTAGCGGTTTCTAAAACTATGTTCGATTTTTCTTCCGGGCCCCATTGGTTGAAGCTGGCCGCTGCCTATCTGCTGGGCAGAATCAGCGTCTGGCCCGGGCGCAGATCGTCGGGACGGGCCAAAAGGGCCTGGTTCGCGGCGAAGAGCGGGCCCGTCATGTTCACATCCCCATAAAGCGCTTGCGCGATGCTCACGAGGCTGTCGCCCGCCTGTACGACATAGAGCTCGGGCAGCGTGGCCTTTGGTTCGGTTGCCGTGTCCGGCTGTGGGGCGGCTGCATCGGTGCCGGTTTCGCTCAGCGAGCGTTTGACGATGGTGTGCAGCAGGCTGCCGGGCTGGCCCGGCGCGGTGTCGTGACCGGTGGCGCTGTTGAGGTTGGACAGGGTCTGCCAGGTCATCTTGCGCAACGCGCTGTCGTCCAGCTCCGCCTGCCGAACGGGCGCTGCCACCGGTTTCGGCGCAGGCGCCACGGCAACGGGCACCGGCTCTGGCGCGGTCGCGGGCCTGAGGTCAGGCTCGGGCAGCGCGGCGAGCGCGGGATCGGCGCGGGTCACCGTGCCGTCGCGCGGATCGGGCAGGGCGTTGCGGCGCGCGCCGGGCTGGAAGGCGATCAGCGCGATGGTGATGGCCAGAAAGCCGATCCCGAGAAGCACCATACGGATCATGCGATCCTCCCCTTGCTGCCGTCTGTGCGGCTCACTGCCCCGCTGCGGTGCTGAGCCCCAGCGCCGTCCAGGCTTGTACGCCGCCCCGGTAGTATTTCAGTTTCCCGCCGGGATAACCCGCATCGAGCAGGCTGCGCAGCGCCTGCGGCGCGTCCGGCGAATCCGGCCCTCCGGCAAAGATCACAAGATCGAAGGCTTCCGAGAAATCGCCGCCGTGAACCCCCAGCGCCGCCAGCAGGTCGTCGCGATAGGGGTTGCCGGGCACAAGCGTCGCCGCCGGCACATTGACGGCGCCGGGAAGCGTGGCGGCGGCGAAACCGTCGGGCAGGCGTGCATCCACCAGAAGGCCGGTGCCCTTGGCGGCGACGGCGTCGAGAAAGGCCAGCACCTCGAGCTCGCCGATGGTGGCGATCTCGGGCGCGGCCTGCATCGGCTGCACGCAGGCGGGCGGGCAGGCCGCGCCCTCGCGGGTGATGCTGATTTCGGTGCCGTTGAGAAGGACGTGAAAGCCCGGGTCGTTGGCGGTGATGCGGCTTTGCTGGGACATTGCCGGGGCGGCGGCCAACACCGCGGCCAGCCCGAAACCGGTCAGGCGAACACCCTGCAACATCTGCTTTTCCTCATTACACCGGAACCAAAGGCACAACCGGACGTCTTATTTGCCGCAAAATATAGGCGATTGGACGAGAATCAGTCAATATGCAGGGGCCTGCCCTAAGGGGGAATTCCCGTCCCGATTCAGCGGTTTCAGCCGTTTTCGCGCAGCACATGCCCGGCGAGGTAGAGCGACCCGCAGATCAGCACACGCGCCGCAGGAGCCTTTGCGACGATCTGCGCAAGCGCCTCCGCAACCGACGCGGCGGTGCCCGTGGACAGCCCGACCGAGGCCGCGATCCCTGCGGTTTCTTCGGCGGGCAGGGTATTTGCCTCGCCCGGGATCGACACGGCGGTCAGGCTTTGCGCCCGTGCCGCGAGCGGCCGCAGGTAGCCGGTCACGTCCTTGGTGTTGAGCATGCCGCAGATCAGATGCGTGGGCCGGTCGGGCAGGGTTGCGAGATGTTTTGCCAGAGCTTCGCCCGCCGCCGGGTTGTGGCCGCCGTCGAGCCAGAGTTCGATGTCCGGGGCCATCTCCACCAGCGGCCCTTCGCGCAACCGCTGCATCCGGGCCGGCCATTCGGCGCGGGTCACGGCGGCCTCATACGCGGCCTCGCCGAGCCCCAGATGGCGCAGCGCCGCCAGCGCCGCGCCGGCGTTCTCGATCTGATGCGCGCCGGGCAGGTTGGGCAGCGGCAGATCCATCAGCCCGGTCTCGTCCTGAAACACCAGCCGGCCGCGCTCTTCCCAGGCGTGCCAGTGCTGGCCATGCGCCAGCAGCGGCGCCCCCAGCCGTGCCGCCCGCGCTTCGATCACCTCCATGGCCTCGTCGGGCTGCGGGCCGACCACGCAGGGCACGCCGCGCTTGAGGATTCCGGCTTTTTCCCCGGCGATCTCCGCCAGGGTCTCGCCCAGGAACTGCTGGTGATCGAGCGAGATCGGCGTGATCACCGTCAGTGCCGGTTTTTCGAACACATTGGTGGCGTCGAGCCGCCCGCCAAGCCCGGTTTCCATCAGCGTCACATCCGCCGGGGTCCGCGCAAAGGCGAGGAAGGCGGCGCAGGTGGTGATCTCGAAATAGGTGATGCTCTCGCCGCCATTGGCGGTCCAGCATTCGTCCAGCACCGCGCTCAGCGCGTCTTCCGAGATCAGCTTGCCCGCCACCCGGATGCGCTCGTGAAACCGCGCCAGATGTGGCGAGGTATAGGCGTGCACGCTCTTGCCCGCGCCCTCGTAGCCGGCACGGATCATCGCCAGGGTCGAGCCCTTGCCATTGGTGCCGGCCGCATGGATCACCGGCGGCAGCGCGCGCTCGGGGTGGCCGAGCGCGTCGAGCAGCCGCCAGACCCGATCCAGCGTCAGGTCGATGATCTTGGGATGGAGCGACATCATCCGTTGCAGGATGACGTCCGAGCCCTGCGCGCTCATTCCTTCGCCGGCGCCTCTTCGGCGGGCGGGGGCAGGTCGCCGGCCACGGCAGGCGGCAGACCCATCAGCATCCGGGTGATGGTGATCAGCTCGTCTCGCATCTGGCGGCGGTCGGTCACGCGGTCGAGCATGCCGTGCTCCAGCAGATATTCGGCGCGCTGGAAGCCCTCGGGCAGTTTTTCGCGGATCGTCTGTTCGATCACGCGGGGCCCGGCAAAGCAGATCAGCGCATTGGGCTCGGCGATCTGCACGTCGCCCAGCATGGCATAAGAGGCGGTGACCCCGCCGGTGGTCGGGTGGGTCAGCACGACGATATAGGGCAGCCCGGCCTCGCGCAGCATCTGCACGGCGACGGTGGTGCGCGGCATCTGCATCAGCGACAGGATGCCCTCCTGCATGCGCGCGCCGCCGGCGGCCGAGAACAGGATCAGCGGGCGCTTGAGCTTTCGTGCCTCTTCCGCCGCCTTGATGATGGCGTTGCCCACATACATCCCCATGGAGCCGCCCATGAAGGAGAAATCCTGCGCCGCGCAGACCACCGGGGTACGGCCGATCTCGCCGGTGGCGACGAGCATCGCCTCTTTCTCGCCGGTGGATTTCTGCGCCGCCTTCATGCGGTCGGGATATTTCTTCTGGTCGCGGAACTGGAGCGGATCGGCCAGCGGTTCGGGCACCTTGAGCTCTGCGAACACGCCGCCGTCGAACAGCGACTCGAACCGCGCGCGCGGCGAGATGTTCATGTGGTGGCCGCAGCTGGTGCAGACGCCCAGGTTGTCCGTCACCTCGCGGTGGAACAGCATGGTTCCGCAGCTATCGCATTTCGTCCACAGGTTCTCCGGCATCTCGCGGCGCGAGAAGATCGAGTTGATCCGGGGGCGGACGTAATTTGTGATCCAGTTCATGGCTTGCGCCCTTCGCGGCTCCGTGGTTGCGGCTGACTTATGCCCGGTTGCGACGAAATGCAATCGCGGGCTCAGACCCGCAGGACGATGCGCGCCGTGAGCCAGCTCAGGAAGACCGAGATCAGATCGAGCGGCAGCAGCGCGCGCACCGCCGCCTCGTCGGCGGGATCGAAGGGCAGCAGGAACAGCGCCAGCCCCGACATGAGCCCCTGCGGCGAGACGATGGCGATGGCCGCGAGGTTGTTGAGCAGATGCAGCGCGATCGCCGGGCCCAGCGTGCCCGCCCGCGCGGTCAGATCCGCGGCGGAGAGCCCGAAGGCGAAGGCCCAGAGCACCACCAGCCCGGCATTGCCGCCATAGACGCCTGGTGCCCAGTGCCCCAGCGCGAAAAGCGCCGAAGGGGCGATGAGCCAGACCGCCGGATGGTGCAGCCGCGCGGCGAGCTGCGATTGTAGATAGCCGCGGAACAGCAGCTCCTCGCTGCCGGTCTGGATCAGCAGCGCGGTCAGCGTCAGCGGCAGCAGCGTCAGCCAGCGCTCGGGGGCGAGCCCGGGCACCAGGGTTTCCGCCTGCGTCCAGGGCGGCAGCGCGGCGATCACGATATAAAGTACCGCAACCGCGGCGGCGACGCGCAGGAACTGCCGCAACGCAAGGGGCAGCGGGCCGAACAGGCTTGCCGGCGCGCGCCGGTGCAGCGTCTGCGCCGCGACCAGCGCGCCGATGCCCATGGTTCCGGCGTTGAACAGCAGCGCCAGCAGCCCCACCGGCGTTTCGCCCCGCTCCATCTGTGCGATCAGCGCCCAGTAGCTCTCGCGCGGCAGGACGAGGGCCGCCATCGCGATCACTCCCTGCCCAAGCCCGTAGGTCACCAGCATCGCCAGGATCAGCCCGAGCGCCAGACGCCAGAGCTCGGCGCCCCGGGCGGGCCGGGTCATCAGGTCGAAGGCGCGGTAAGACATCTGGGCGCTCCCCGAAGTCGCGGCGGGACGGGGCGGTGAAACCCCGGGCGGATGATGGGCACTTAGGGAATGGCGCCCTGTCCCGCAAGGTGTCCCTCTGCCCCGCCCGGCGGCTCTCACGCGCCTTCCGGGTCGCTCCCGCGTTCCGGCCAGACGCCAGGCGGGCAATAAATTCTTGTTTCACTGCAAGCGCTTCGCTATTCCGAAGATGTTGGGGAACGGGTGCAGGGGCTGCGAGCGATGAGGCGGAAGACGGGTCTGGCCGGGGTGATCGCGGTGTTCGGGCTGGCCGGGTGCCTGCAGACCGCGCCAGATACTGCCCCTCCGGACGAGGCCGCCGAGAACGGCGGCGGGCTTTTTGGCGGGCTCTTCGCGGCGGGCGGCGAACCGCCCGAGCCGCAGCGCCCCACACCGCTTGCGCGCGCCGATCTTGTGCGTGGCGATGTGGTGGTGGCGGGGCCCGAGGGCTATTGCGTCGATCCGGTGACGCTGGCACGGCGCGCCGGGCGGGATTTCGCGGTGATCGCCTCGTGCAACATCCTGTCGGGTGGCAAGGCGGGCATGTTCGTCGAACCGATGATCATGACCGTCACGGTGGGCGGCATCGACAGCGCGGCGGCCCTTCCGGCCCCCTCGGCGCTGGCGCTTCAGGCCGGGCAGGAGCTGATCGGCGGCAGCACCCGCGATGGGCTTGTCGCCGCGCAGCTTGCGGGCGGCGGCACCGAGGTGCTCGAGGATGGCGATCCGCGCTACTGGCGGGGCGCTTTTCTGCACAACGGGCGGATGATCGGCCTGGCGCTCTACGCGCCGCGCGGCAGCTTCCTGGCCGGTGCCGATGGCCGCGAGATGCTGCGCGCGGTGCAGACCCGCATTCTCCGTCTCAGCCCCGAGGCCGCGCCGCCGCGCCCGGAGGATGAGCAAACCGCGCCGCCTCCGGCCGCCGCTGCGGGAGACGGGCTGTTTGGACGTTTATTCGGCGCAAAGGATTTGCGATAACATTGGCAAAGACGGTCACCGGCGCAACGGCCGGGCCCAAGGACCGGCGACAGACCACGGGCGGAGCGAATGGCAGGCATCGGCAAGGGATGGATGGACCGCGTGTTCTCGGCGGCGATGCTGCGCCGCTGGAGCGTGGCGGCGCGCGACGCCGAAACCGCCGACCTGCGCCTGCTGCGCCGGCAGCGCGCCGCGGCGCGGCGGTTGAAGCAGCGCATCGACAAGCTGATCTTCATCGCCGATGGCCGTCTCGCCCTGCCGGTGGTCGGCAATCAGAGCTTTCCGCATCCGCCGGATGCCGACTGGACCTGGCGCCCCGAACCCTGGTGCGGCCCGTTGCCGGTCGCCGGCCTTGCCTCGGTGCCGTCGAAATCCATGCTGGGCAGCGACATCACCCTGTTCCACGATTGCGCCCAATCCGAGATCACGCTGCGCCAGATCCGCAATACGCGCGAAGCCGATCTCGCCGCCTACGGGCTGCGCCTCGACGTGCTGAAATTCGACGGATCCTATCTGTCGCTGGCCGTCGACCTGCCGCCGGAGGCGGGCGAGGGCCTCAAGCGCAAGCATCTGATCCGGGTGGATAGCATTGTCGAGATGGAGAAACCCATCGAGATCTTTGCGCGGCTCAATATCAAATACGGGCCCAATACCGAACAGATCGTGCGCGAGCTGCCGCTGCACGAAGACGAGATCCGGGTCGAATTCGATCTTGCCTATACCAAGCTCAACGAAAAGCGGATCGAGCGGATCTGGCTCGATCTGATCTTCGAGGGGCCGGAGATGAACGAGGTGATCCTGCGGGATCTGACCTTCAGCCGCCGCCCCCGGGCCGAGCTGTAACGGAGACGAGATGCCATGAGCGCCTATTCGCTGACCAAGACACGTTTTCGGGAAGGCATCTGGGAGGGGCTTCTGGCGGCCGAGGAGAAAGGCGCGCCGCCACCCGAGATTGTCGTCACGCTGAACGACATTCCGGTGCGCGGGGTTACCGTCGTGCAGGCCGGGGCCGAGGGGCGCTGGGCGGTCGAAGTGCCGGTGCCTGTCGAGGCGCTGGGCGACGGGGTGCAGACCTTTCTCATCTCCGATGCGGCAACGGACGAGAAACTCGAGAGCTTCGCGCTGATCGCGGGCGACGCGCTGGGCGATGACATCCGCGCCGAGATGTCGCTGTTGCGGGCCGAGCTGGACATGCTCAAGCGGGCTTTCCGCCGGCACTGCCTGGAGACGATGTAACCCGGGCCAGCCCTTGGGCATGGCGGGTTTGCGGCGCCGGGCGATTGCGCTTGCCGGCGTCACGGTCCAGTGTGGCGCGGTTGTCAGTCCGGAGCCATCATGACCCCTTTGCGCGGCATTGCGCTGAAGCTCACCTCTGTCGTTCTTTTCGTGATCATGTCGGCGCTGATCAAGGCCGCCTCCGACGTGCCGACCGGCGAGGCCGTGTTCTTCCGCTCGTTCTTTGCGCTGCCGGTGATCGTGATCTGGCTGCTCTGGCGCGGCGATCTCGCCACCGGGCTGCGGGTGCATCGGCCGGGCATGCATTTCCTGCGCGGCATCGTCGGCGTCTCGGCCATGGGGTGCAACTTTGCCGCGCTGGTGCTTCTGCCGCTGCCGGAGGTGACGGCGCTGGGCTATGCCGCCCCGCTGCTGACGGTGATCTTCGCCGCGATCCTGCTGGGCGAGAAGGTGCGGCTTTTCCGGATCTCGGCCGTGGGCACCGGGCTTCTGGGGGTGGGGCTGGTGATGTGGCCGCTGCTCACCGTGTCCGAGGTCAGCGACACGGTGCTGCTGGGGATCGGCTTTGTCATGGCCTCGGCGGTATTGCGCGCGCTGGTGCAGATCCATATCCGCCGCATGGTGAAGACCGAGCAGACCTCGGCCATCGTGTTCTATTTCTCGCTGACGGCGACGGTGCTCTCGCTGCTGACGCTGCCCTTCGGCTGGGTGCTGCCCTCGCCCCGGGACGCGGCGTTTCTGATCGCGGCGGGGCTGATCGGCGGTGTCGCGCAGATCTGTCTGACCTCGGGGTATCGCGGTGCCGAAGCCGCGCTTCTGGCGCCCTTCGACTATGCCTCGATCCTGTTCGCGATCCTGATCGGCTATGTGGCCTTTTCCGAGGTTCCCACACCGATGATGCTGCTGGGCTCGGGCGTCGTGGTGGCCTCGGGTGTCGCGATCATCCTGCGCGAACGCTATCTGGGGCTGAAGCGGTTCCGCGCCCGCCCCGGCATGACGCCGCAGGGCTGAGCGCGGCGCCGTTCAGGCCGACACGGTCGCCGGTGCGGCCGAGGCGAGTTCCAGCCCGTCGGCATAAAGGATATGCGGCGCGTCGAACTGCAATTCCAGCAGCTCGACCTCGCGGGTGCCGATCACGCGGATGAATTCGCCGTCGGCCAGCCGTTCTGCCGGGACCAGCGCCCGGGAGGCCCCGAACAGGGCCTTGGCGCGCCAGTCGCGAACCAGAATTTCCTGTCCTGCCGGCACGATCGCATCGGAGTCCGGCCGGGCGCTGCCCAGCGTGCCGGCGCGGATCGCCACCAGTTTGGCCTGCGCCTTGCGGCGGCGGATGCCCCGCAAGACGGCGGTGCCGCTGTCGCGGGTGATCACACGATCGCCGGGCGAGAGATATTCCACCGGCAAGGCGCCATCGAGCGTGAGCACCACCGTGCCCGCGACAAGCGCATTCAGAGAGTCGGATGACTCGACATGGCGCGCGGGAAGAGTCCCGTCATCGCGCCGGACCGTTTTCGGTTCCATGGGCGCCGTCCTGTTTGTTCTGCCTCGTTTATTATCTCCCACTGTACGGCAAGATTCGGTAAATGTCGCGCCATTTCTGGGCGGTATTTTCCGCTCGCCTTGGCCGCCCCGCTTTGCTAGGACATCGCGGCATTCAGCGGGTGTGGCGAAATTGGTAGACGCACCAGATTTAGGTTCTGGCGCCGCAAGGCGTGGGGGTTCAAGTCCCTCCACCCGCACCAACGTTCATCGCGCGATTGCGCGAAGGGCCACTTGAGGCCGGTTTCGGACCGCCAGTCATCCCCTCATCGCACCGGAGACGCGAACCGGATAAACGGCACAATCGCCATGCGTGTGCTGTCCGGCAGGGCTGAACGCAGCGCAACGGTTCGGACCCATCGTGAGCGGCGACGGGCAGCGGCACGGTCGGCGGGTTTTCCTGGGAGGCTGGTCGGGCGTCGGGCGTTGGCGATGTGGATGCGTCGGTGACGCTGGATCTGGCGGCGGACGGTGTTGTGGCGATGCTGTCGAGCTTCGGCGGCGCGGATCCGGCCTGGGCGCGGGGATCGGGGTTGAGCGGCACGACGTTCGAGGTCTACGCGCAGGAGGATATCAGCCTCGACGCCGAGATTGGCCATGGGGCCGAGACTGTCGTTTACTTTGCTTTCGACGGCTCCGGCGTGGTCTATGGCTACGACGCAAGCCTGTTTGTCTGACGAAGGTTGCGGTGAGCCGATGCCGACAGGTCCGAGTGAGGGTGTCCTTCGTCTGGGCGCAGGACTACGCTCTGAGCGGCTTGATCCAATCCAGCCTTCGGCGTGGAATGCGCGTTTGCCGGTCCTCGAGCAGCCGGATTCGCGGGCATGCCGGGCCTGTGGGGGTGTTTCCGGCTCAGTCTTGAACAACGCTCCAACCGCGCGACGCAGCCGGGCGATGACATCGGATTTCGGATAGGCCCGTTCGGCTGCCCGAGGCCCGTCGGTGACGGCGCTGCTCAGAATCGCCGCGGCGGGGCGTTTCCGACCATCAAACCCTTGATTTGCGCGCACAACGAGCGCAGCTTGAGAGCATGAACAGCCTTACACCTTTTCCGGGGGGCGGGCGCGGGGCCGAGGTCGTTGCGTTCCACCGGACGGAGCTGAATGTCATCCTGTCTCTTTACGGCCGCATGGTGGCGGCCGGCGAATGGCGCGATTACGGCATCTCCTCGCTTCGGGATATGGCGGTGTTTTCCGTGTTCCGGCGCACCGCAGAAAATCCGCTCTACCGCATCGAGAAGCGCCCCAAGCTGCGCAACCGGCAGGGGGAATATGCGGTCATCGGCATGGACGGGCAGGTGCTGAAACGCGGGCACGATCTGCGCACGGTGTTGCGCGTGCTCGAACGCAAGCTGATCCGCCCGGTGGAGTGACCGGAGGGGCGCCGCGCCGCAGGCGGGGGCTTACCCCGCCGTACCGGCCTTGCCGCTGCCGATCATGGCGCAGAGCAGTTCGAACATGATCGACACGCCCAGGAAGGCGGTTCCGCCGCTGGGGTCGAAGGGCGGCGAGACCTCGACCAGATCGGCACCGACAATCGTCAGCCCATCCAGCTCGCGCACCACCTGAAGCGCCTGATAGCTGTTCGGACCGCCCACCTCGGGCGTGCCGGTGCCGGGCGCAAAGGTCGGGTCCACGAAGTCGATGTCATAGCTCACATAGCAGGGGGCGCTGCCGACGATGTCGCGGGCCTCGGCCATCACATCGGCCACGCCGCGGGCATGGAATTCCTCGATGGGAATGATGCGGATGCCGTTGGCGGCGGCGAAGTCGCGATCCTCGCGGTCGTACATCGTGCCGCGGATGCCGATCTGCACCACATGTTTGGGATCGAGCAGCCCCTCTTCCACGGCGCGGCGGAACGGCGTGCCATGGGTATACATCGTGCCGCCGAAATAGGAGTGATAGAGGTCGGTGTGGCTGTCGAAATGCACCATGCCGAGCGCCGTGTCATGGCCAAGTGCGCGCAGCACGGGCAAGGAGGTCAGATGATCGCCCCCGGCGGTCAGCGGGCGCGTGCCATTGCGCATGAGCCGGCCGTAAAAGGCGGTGATCCGTTCCATGCTGTCGAGAATATCCGCCGGGTTCGGCCCGACATCGCCCAGATCGGCGCAGGCTCTGGTCTCGAAGGGGCGTAGCCCGGTCACCGGATGTTCGGCGCGGATCATGGTCGAGGCGTCGCGTAGCTGGCGCGGCCCGTGGCGGGGGCCCGGGCGGTTGGTGGTGCCGCTGTCCCAGGGCACGCCCACGATGCCGATCTCCACCTCTCCGAAACGCGCGTGGTCCGGCTCGATCAGCGGCAGACGCATGAAGCTGGGAATGCCCGCGTAGCGCGGCAGCTCGAAACCGGACACGGGATGAAAGAAGGGGGCGGTCGTCATGAGGCTTCCTTGCAGAGACAGCTTGCGCCGAGAGCAAAACTTTTGTCCGCGATTTGCAAGCGCTTTGCGGCCTATCGGTCTTCCGGCTCGCTTTGCAGCAGCACCACGCGCGACTGCGAGGCGAATTCGCGCCGCAGGATCACCGTCAGCGTCACCAGCGTGGCAAGGATCAGCGCCCCCGCGCCCAGCAGCCAGGCGGCCGACGCAATCCCGAAATAGACCACCCGCAGGCCGCGATTGTAGCTGCGCGCGGCGAGGATGTTCAGCTCTGCCGCCTTGGCGGCGCGGGCATAGGCGGTTTCGTCCGGGTCGTTGGGCACCGCGCCCATCATCACCGAGCAATAGCCGAACAGGCGGTTCGACCAGACGAATTTCAGAAAGGCGTTGGCGGCGAAGAGCAGGGTGAGCAGCAGCTTCACCTCCCAGACGATCACCGGCGCGTCGCCTGCCGCCAGATCGCCCGCCACGCCGCGTAGCTGATCGGCATTGCCGAGCAGCGCAAAGATCCCGCCGATGGCGATCATCGAGGCGGAGGCGAAGAAAGCGGTGCTCTGGCGCAGCGAGGCGACGATCTGGGAATCGAAGATGCGCGGCTGGCGGGTGACGAATTCACGCATCCAGAGCCGCCGGTAATGCGCCATCAGCCGCGACACCGAGGGCCGGCGCGCGGGCGGATGCTCGACCACCCAGGAACTGCCGAGCCAGGTGATCGCCAGAAACAGCGTCGCGGCCAGGTCGAGCGCGGTGAAATCGCCGAACTGATCGAGCCAGATCATGCGGTCAGAACGGTTTGACCACCACGACCCAGAGGATCGCGATGGCGCCGATCACGCTGACTTCGTTGAAGATACGCAGGAACAGCTCGGATTCCGCGAAGATGCCGCGCCGGGCGCGGATCACCAGCCGTCCGGTCCAGATGTAATGCACCGCCAGAAGCGCCACGAGCGCGATCTTGAGATGCACCCAGCCGGGCCAGCCCAGAAGCCAGGCCAGCCAGAGCCCGGTGGCGATGGCGATCACCGCGAGCCCTGCGGAAAACCGGTAGAGCCGGACGGTCAGATCGCCCAGCGGGCCGAATTCGCCCAGCCGCGTGTATTCGCGCTTCCAGTAGATCAGCGCGCGCGGCACCGCGAAGATGGAGGTCATCCATCCCATGACGCAGAGAATGTGTATGATCTTTACCCAATCCATACGGCAGTAGTGATCTGTTTTCCGCGCCAAGCGCAAGGTGGCGCGGGCGCGCAGGGGAAAAGCGCTGGCGGAATCGGGAAATTGGTTATATCACCTGACCAATTCTAGGGAGGATCGTCCGATGCAGATGCCGGAGCCCGATGCACGGGTGCTGTCGCGCAAGGCCCAGATCGTGGCGCGCCTGCGCGGCGTGCTGCCCGCCGACGCGGTGATCGAGGATGCGATGGAGACGCGCGCCTATGAGTGCGATGCGTTGACCGCCTATCGTTGCCCGCCGCTTTGCGCCGTGCTGCCCTCCTCCACCGAAGAGGTCGCGGCGGTTCTGACCATCTGCCACGAAGAGGGCGTCCCGGTGGTGCCGCGCGGCTCGGGCACCTCGCTGGCGGGGGGAGCGCTGCCCACGGCGGATTCGGTGATCCTGGGGGTGGCCCGGATGAACGCGGTGCTGGAAACCGATTATGCCAACCGCATCATCCGGGTGCAGACCGGCCGCACGAATCTGAGCGTGACCGGCGCGGTGGAGGAAGGGGATTTCTTCTACGCGCCCGACCCGTCGTCGCAGCTCGCCTGCGCCATCGCGGGCAATATCGCGATGAACTCGGGCGGGGCGCATTGCCTGAAATACGGCGTGACGACCAACAATCTGCTGGGCGTTACCATGGTGCTGATGGACGGCACGGTGGTGGAGCTGGGCGGCGCGCATCTGGATGCGGGCGGGCTGGACCTGCTGGGGGTGATCTGCGGCTCCGAGGGGCAGCTTGGCGTGGTGACCGAGGCCACGCTGCGCATCCTGCGCAAACCCGAGGGCGCGCGGCCGGTGCTGATGGGCTTCGCCGCGAACGAGGTGGCGGGGGAATGCGTGTCCGACATCATCAAGGCGGGCGTGCTGCCGGTGGCCATCGAGTTCATGGACCGGCCCTGTATCGAGGCGACCGAAGCCTTTGCCAAGGCCGGATATCCGATGTGCGAGGCGCTGCTGATCGTCGAAGTCGAGGGCTCGGAGGCGGAGATTGCCGAGCAACTCGGGCTGATCCTGCAGATCGCGCGCAGGCACAATCCGGTGGAGCTGCGCGAGGCGCGGGATGCGGATGAGGCGGCGCGGATCTGGCTGGGCCGCAAGAGCGCCTTCGGCGCCATGGGGCAGATCAACGACTACATGTGTCTGGACGGGACGATCCCGGTCTCGGCACTGCCGCAGGTGCTGCGGCGCATCGGCGAGATGTCGAAGGAATTCGGGCTGGACGTGGGAAATGTGTTCCATGCCGGCGACGGCAATATGCATCCGCTGATCCTGTTCGACGCGAACAAGCCCGGCGATCTGGAATTGTGCGAGCGCTTCGGTGCGGAGATCCTGAAACTCTGCGTCGAGGTCGGCGGTTGCCTGACCGGCGAGCACGGGGTGGGGATCGAGAAGCGGGATCTGATGACGGTGCAATACACTCCGGAGGATCTCGAGGTGCAGATGGCGGTGAAGGACGTGTTCGATCCGCAATGGCTGCTGAACCCCGCCAAGGTGTTTCCGCTGGCTGCCTCGGAGACGCGGCGCGCGGTGGCGGCGGAGTGAGAGTTTGGGGCGCTGCCCCGTCCCGGCCGGGGCCGGGACTCCCCGGGATATTTAAAGCCAATGGAAACGCATGAGACCTGAGACGGAAACCGAGCTGGCCGAGGCGATCAAGACGGCGCAGGGGCCGCTGCACGTGCGCGGCGGCGGTACGCGGGCAATCGGCCGGACGACCGGCGCCTTGCTGGAAACCGGCGGGCTGTCGGGGATCGTGCTGTACGAGCCCGGGGCGCTGACGCTGGTGGCACGCGCCGGCACGCCGCTGGCGGAGATCGAGGCGGCGCTGGAGGCCGAGGGGCAGCGGCTGCCCTTCGAGCCGATGGATCACCGCGCCCTGCTGGGCACCTCCGGCGCGCCGACGGTCGGCGGCATGGCGGCGGCCAATGTGTCGGGGCCGCGGCGGGTGCAGGCCGGGGCCTGCCGGGATTACATGCTGGGGGTGCGGTTCGTCGATGGCGCCGGGCGGATCCTGCGCAATGGCGGGCGGGTGATGAAGAACGTCACCGGCTACGATCTGGTCAAGCTGATGGCGGGAAGCTGGGGCACGCTGGGGGTGCTGACCGAGGTGGCCTTCAAGGTGCTGCCGAAACCCGAGGCGGTGGCGACAGTGCTGCTCGAGGGGCTGGAAATCGGGGGTGCCGTGACGGCGATGTCCGCGGCGCTGGGCTCGCCCTACGATCTGACCGGCGCGGCGCATCTGCCCGACGGGCCGGAGGGCACGCCGCGCACGCTGCTGCGGATCGAGGGGTTTTCGGACTCCGTCGGCTATCGCGCGGAGCGGCTTTGCGCGCAGTTCGCGGCGCGGGGACCGCGCGTCGAGACCGACCCGGAGCGCAATGCCGCGCTGTGGCGCGACCTGCGCGATGTGGCGCCGTTCCACGAGCGCGCGGGCGATGTCTGGCGGATCTCCTGCAAGCCCTCCGACGCGCCGGCGCTGGCGGCACGGCTGGGGGCCGAGGCGCTGCTGTTCGATTGGGGCGGCGGGCTGATCTGGGCACTGGTGCCCGAGGGGGGGGATGCGCGCGCGCGGCTGGGGGCCTTCGCGGGTCATGCCACGCTTGTGCGTGGCGCTGCGGCAGTGCCGGTGTTCCAGCCGGAACCGGCGCCGGTGGCGGCGCTGAGCGCTGGGTTGCGGGCGCGCTTCGACCCGCGCGGCATCCTGAACCCGGGGCTGATGGCATGACTGGCATGACGCGCGAAGCCTTTGTTCTCTTCACCCTCTGCTTCGTCGCGGGGCCGCTGCTGTTTGCGCTGCTGATGCGCTTCGGCCAGTCGCTCACCCTGCTTCTGGCGCTCGCGCTCGGCGTGGTGAGCGCGGTGCTTCTGGCGCTGCTGTTGCAGGACCGGGGCGCGCTGCTGGTTTCGCTGGGCATGCTCTGGCTCGCCTGGGTGCTGGCGGTGGCGATGGTGGCGCTGACGCTGCGCCGCCGCCTGCCGCCATCGGTCCCGCGCCGCTGGGTGATCATCGCCGGCCTTCTGGCCACCACGCTTCCCTGGTTCGGGCTTGCCACCGCCCGCTCCCTGCTGTCCTGAGACCTTTCCCATGCAGACGAATTTCACCGAAGAGCAACTCAAGGATCCGGGCATCGCCCGCGCCAACGAGATCCTGCGCGCCTGCGTGCATTGCGGGTTCTGCACCGCGACCTGCCCGACCTATCAGGTGCTGGGCGACGAGCTCGACAGCCCGCGCGGCCGGATCTATCTCATCAAGGACATGCTGGAGAACGCGCGGCAGCCGGACGAGAAGACCGTCAAACATATCGACCGCTGCCTGAGCTGTCTGGCCTGCATGACCACCTGCCCCTCGGGGGTGCATTACATGCATCTGGTCGATCAGGCCCGGGCCTATATCGAAGCGCGCTATCAACGGCCCTGGAGCGACCGCGCGCTGCGCTGGCTGCTGGCGCGGATCATCCCCTATCCGGGGCGGTTCCGGCTGGCGCTTCTGGGCGCCAAGCTGGGCCAGCCGTTCAAGGGGCTGATGCCCGACGCGCGGCTGCGCGCCATGCTGGACATGGCGCCCCAGACCATCCCGCCGGTCAGCCGCAACGACGATCCGCAGAGCTTTGCCCCGCAGGCGCCGCGCAAGAAGCGCGTGGCGCTGATGACGGGCTGCGCGCAGAAGGCGCTCAACACCGACATCAACGATGCGACGATCCGCCTGCTGACCCGGCTGGGCTGCGAGGTGGTGGTGGCGAAGGGCGCCGGCTGCTGCGGCGCGCTCACCCATCACATGGGCAAGGAGGGCGACAGCCACGCTTCGGCGGCACGCAATATTCGCGCCTGGGGCGCCGAACTCGACGGTGCGGGGCTGGATGCCATCGTGATCAACACCAGCGGCTGCGGCACGACGGTGAAGGATTACGGCCACATGTTCCGCAACCAACCGCTGGCGGCTGAGGCGGCGCGGGTCTCGGTGCTGGCGATGGACATCAGCGAGCTGCTCATGCAGCTCGATCTGCCCGAGGGCGGCGACAAGGGGCTGCGCATCGCCTATCACGCGGCCTGTTCCTTGCAGCACGGCCAGCAGATCAAGACCCACCCCAAGACGCTACTGAAGCGCGCCGGCTTCGAGGTGGTCGAGCCCGCCGACAGCCATCTGTGCTGCGGCAGCGCGGGCACCTACAACCTGTTGCAGCCCGAGATTTCCGCCCTGCTCAAGGCCCGCAAGCTGCGGACGCTGGAGGCGAAAAGCCCCGATGTGATCGCTGCCGGGAATATCGGCTGCATGATGCAGATCGGTTCGGGCACCGGGATTCCGATTGTGCATACGGTGGAACTGCTCGACTGGGCGACGGGGGGGCCGAAGCCCCCGGCCCTGGTGGCGGCGGACTGAGTGCTGCCCATTGCGCCGGAAAGACGACCTTCGCCCAATTTTTGACAAAACTTCCGGTTAACTCCCTCTAGGAGAAAGAGGGGACACCGGTGCGGGCATTTCTGGCATTGATGGCGATCTGCCTGGCGACGGCCGTGTCGGCCGAAAGCGGGCTGTTTTCCATGCAGAGCCGCGAGGACGGCCGGATGTGGGAGGCGGTGGGCCGCCTGGAGCTGGCGGGCAAGGCGTTCTGCACCGGCGCGTTGATCGCGCCGGATCTGGTGCTGACCGCCGCGCATTGCCTTTACGACGCCGCCAGCGGCGCGCCGATTCCGGTCGATGAGATCCAGTTTCTCGCGGGCTGGCGCAACGGGCGGGCCGCAGCCTATCGCCGTGTCCGGCGCGCCATGGCGCATCCCGAATACGATTTCAACGCGCCGGCCAGCCCCGAGCGCGTGCGCAAGGACATCGCGCTGATCAAACTTCAGCTTCCGATCCGCAACACCACGATCCTCCCCTTCGCCACCGGGCCGCATCCGCAGACCGGGGCCGAGGTCAGCGTGGTCTCCTATGCGCATGACCGCTCGGAGGCGCCGTCGCTTCAGGGCTATTGTGAGGTTCTCGACCGGCAGCGACGGATGTTCGTGCTGTCCTGTCAGGTCGATTTCGGCAGTTCCGGATCGCCGGTCTTTGCCTATGCCGACGGGGTGCCGCGGATCGTCTCGGTGATCTCGGCCAAGGCCGAGGCCGACGGGCGGCCGGTGTCTCTGGGCACCGAACTCGAAGACTCCCTTGCCGTGCTGCGCGCCGCCATGGCGGCGGACGGGGTTCGGCAAACCGTCAGCGCCGGCGAACGGCGGGATACGGGGGCGAAATTCATAAAGCCCTGACATATCTCGCCGCGCTCGTTCTGGCGCTCTTGTCCGCCCTGTCCCCGGCGGCGGCGCAGCAGCGCACGGTTTTCGACGTCATGGACAACCGCGGCGCGTTGCTGGGCTGGGAGGCGGTGGGCCGTCTCGATCTGCCCGGAGGATTTTGCACCGGTGCGCTGATCGGGCGCGATCTGGTGCTGACCGCCGCGCATTGCGTCTACGATACGGAAACGGGCCAGCCGCGACCGGCGCAGGGCATGATGTTTCGGGCGGGTTATCACCGGGGATCGGAGATCGTCGCGCGGCGGGTCGCGCGTTGGGTTGCGCCCGAAGCCTATGAGGCGATCATGCGGGGTGGCGGGTCGCCGACCACGGGGGCCGCTGTGGCGACCGATGTCGCGCTGCTCAAGCTCGAAAGCGCGGTGTCGAGCGCCGAGGCCGATCCGTTCCGCGTGCATGAGGACTCCGCCGACGGCACCCGCGTCAGCGTGGTCTCCTACGGTCGCGGTCGCGAAGAGGTGCTCTCGCGCGAGCCCGACTGCCAGATGACCCGGCGCTATCGAGGCGATATTCTGGGCTTCGACTGCGATGTGACCTTCGGCTCGTCGGGTGCACCGGTCTTTGTGCGCGAAGACGGGCGTCTGCGCATCCTGTCGGTGATCTCCTCTGGCACCGCCAGCGGCGAATCCTATGGCCCGAGCCTGCCGAGGCTGGTTTCGGAACTGTCCGGCCGTCTGATGCGGGCGGAGTCCCGCCCCAAGGTCACGGCAGGCGCCAAGCGCGTCATCGTGGGCGGCGGGCGCGAGGCATCGGGCGCGCGTTTCGTGCGGCCCTGACGGCGCAGGTCTTGAAACCCCAAGAGCGCTTTCCCACGTAACTTGCATCCGGGGTGCCTGTCTGGGCCCCGGTTCTCTGCAAGCCGCCTGTCCCATGAGGGGAAGGCGCATCAGGAATGGTATCGCTCAATGGAGGATGACCCATGCGTCACTTTGATTTCGCACCGCTTTACCGCGCAACCGTCGGTTTCGACCAGATCGCCGACATGATGGACCGGGCACTGTCCAGCGACGGGGCCCAGCCCAGCTATCCGCCCTACAATATCGAAAAGACCGCCGACGATGCCTATCGTATCTCGATTGCCGTGGCCGGGTTCTCGGACGAGGATCTGTCGGTCGAGATGAAGGAGCATCAGCTCGTCGTCTCCGCCCGCAAGGCCGAGGAAGACGGCGGCAAGACCTATCTGCATCGCGGCATCGCCACCCGCGCCTTCGAGCGCCGCTTCACCCTCGCCGATCATGTGCGCGTCACCGGCGCCACGCATGAGAACGGCATGCTGCACATCGACCTCAAGCGCGAGATTCCCGAGGCGCTGAAACCGCGCCGGATCGCCATCGCGCGGGCCAGCGGTGCACCCGCCATCGAAAAGGATGTGGTGGACGCCCAGGCTGTGAACTGAGCCTGTTGCCATATCAAGCAAAGCCCCGGTTTGAGCCGGGGCTTTTTCGTTTGCGCATTTGGCCTGCGGTGATCTGGAAATCTGCCCTGCGCCGGTCCGATCTGGGAGGCCGGCAGGGCGCGGCAGGCGGGCCTGTCTACTGGGTCTTTCACCGTCGCACGGCACGAGCCTTCCGGCGCTTCGACGTGAACCGTTGTGGCGAGAGACGCGGGCCTCCCTCCAAGGGGCTTCGTTTGAAACGCTTTCGGACGCGGATGGTGTGCGTCAGTGGTTCCCTGACTGCCTAGTTGGTCAGGACACCGACGCCCGCTCCGACGATGGCGCCCTCTACGCAACGCCCCTCGACCAGAACTTCGCCCGCTGCGCAACCGATAACGGCGCCCACGGCGGCGCGCTCGAGATCCGTGTCGGCTTTGATGCATGCGCCAAGCCCGAGCGTCGAGGACGCCGCGATAAGGGTGATTAGTCTTCGCATGTTCAAGTCCCCTTCAAAGCCATTTGGTCAGGCGATCAGTTTGCACAGATTACAGCCGCGCGAAATATGATCTGCATCAATTTTCCAAAGACGGCTTCGAAGCTGACATGGGCCACACCTGGAGCCCGTGGCAACCTCTCGAACACGCCTCGGCAGGGGGCGGTCTCGTATCCGCGGGCCAGACAGGTGTCATCGGCCCAGCGAGATGTTTCGGCGAGACCGCGGCGGCAAGGCCGCAACTTGCATTCCGGTGGCATTTCGCGGGATACGGCGGCGCAACACCCTCCTCTGGGCGGACCACTGAAAATCGGGTGCCTCAATGCCTCAGACCGACCATCTCAAGACCGATTGTTCAAAATGCGCAGCGCTTTGCTGCCTTGTGCTGGCCTTCGACAAGGGCAAGGATTTCGCCTTTTCCAAGAACCCCTGCGAGCCTTGCCGCAACCTTTCGGGGCACAGGTGCTCGATCCACGACAGGCTCACGCAGGAAGGGTTTTCGGGCTGCGTCGCCTATGATTGCCTGGGGGCCGGAAACCGTGTCGTTCAGGAGGTATTCGCCGGCCAGTCCTGGCAGACGGATCCGCGCCTGACGCGGGTGATGATGGAAGCCTTCTCGGGCATGTGTGAGGTGCACAAGCGCATCGACCTGCTGCGCGTCGCCGGGACCCTGCCGCTGGACCCGCGCGAAGACCAGATACGCCGGGAGTTTCTCGAACGCCTCGAGGAGCACCGCTGGAGCGGGTCCGAGCTCAATGATTTCGAAGTGGGTCTGGCGCTGGAGATCGACATCTTCCTCCATGCGATCCGGAAATATCTGCCCGCAGGCTCCCCCATCGCATGGTGATGGGCCGGAGCCGGAGCTTTGCCAAGCTGAACACCGCTGCCGTCCTTGCGCAGCCGGTCAGGCAGGGCGGGCGCCAACGGGCCCTTCGCGGCAACGCCGGATGCCTTCCGCGTTCGTGACTTGGTCTGCCGGGCCTTTGAGCGCAGCACAACGCTCTGCACGAATCCAAAGCGCCCCGCAGCATCCTGCGGGGCGCGTCTTTGTCGTAGCAGGCGAAGAGATCAGTCCAGCTTGAAGGACCAGAAGAAGGTCTCGCCCGAGCTGTCGTCCACGCCGTCGTTGTCGGTCGAAACATAGACGGTGCCGTCTGCGGCAATCGCCAGACCCTCGATCTTGTCGACCACATAGCCGTTCCAGCTTTGCAGGTCGGGGATCAGGTCGCGGACCTCTTCCTTGGTGACCACCGGCAGCTCTTCACCGATCTTGCCCGGCACCATCTCGGCGGCGGGGATGCGGTAGATCTTCTTGGTCACCGCGGCTGCGCCGATCTGGTTGTCGCGCTCGATCACGTAGAACCAGTCACCATGCGCCACGATCTCGGACAGGCCGACCCAGCCGGTGGCGGGCTCTGCCTTGGGGTAGAGCACGGCGCCCCATTCCTTGGTGTCGGTGTTGTAGGAGACAAGCTTCACGTGGTTCTTGGGGTCGCCGCCCCATTCACGCTGCACCGCCATCCACAGCACGTCGCCGACCTTGGTGATGCCTTCGAAGCCGAAGCGCTTTTCACCGGCCAGCAGCTCGGCGGGCAGGCCCAGCTCTTCCTTGATCGCGCCCTTGGCGTTCACGTGGTAGAGCGCATGCGGGATCACGCGGTCGGTACGGCCCTCGGAAGCAACCCAGAAACCGCCCTCGCCGTCGGTGGTGATGCCTTCCATGTCGAGCTTCTGCGCCGGATAGCCCGCGCGGGTCACGCGCAGCGCCTTGGTGATCTTCGCCGGGGTCTGCGACGGGTCGATGGTGAAGATCGTCGGCTGGTAGCCGTAGAAGCTGTCGTTGACCGCATAGACCATGCCGTCCTCGCCCGCGACCATGCCCGAGATCGCGCCCCAGCCAATCAGCTCATCAGCCCCGGCGGAGGTCAGCGTCGGGTATTGTGCGGCACCCTCGGCATATTCGTAAAGCATCACATGGCTGCGCACGCCACCGTCTTCGATCAGGTCGGCCTCGTTCGCGGTGGCCAGCAGGTTGCGGCCGGGGATCGCGACGGCGCCTTCCGGGGCGATGCCCGACGGCAGGATCTGCTTGAGCACCGGCGCCGCAGGGTCGGTCATGTCATAGACGCCGACCACCGAGCCGCGCTCGGACAGCAGGAACATGAAGGGCGTGCCGCCGAAGGTGGCGACTTCCATGCCCTCGGGTTCCACACCCTTGGCGTCGGAGCGTTTGTCCGGGTAGTGGCCGGCCTCGATCACCGCGTATTCGAAGCTGGTGCCCGCCTCGTAAACCTCGGTGCCGTCCTTGTTGAACACGGTGAAGCCGCGCGAGCCGCCGTCCATGTCGCCTTCGTTGGCGATGGCGAAATGGCTGTCGTCGATCCACTGCACCGAGTCGGGTTCGCGCAGGCGGCCCGGCTGGCTTTCGGTGAAGATCAGCGCGCCGCGCTCGTCGGTGGCGTCGATGCCGGTCAGGTCAACGGACCCGGCGGAGAAATGCGACAGCACCTCGCCGGCCTTGTTCAGCACCACCATGTGGTTGTTTTCCTGCATGGTGACGACGATCTCGCCCAGATCGTTCACATCGACGAATTCGGGCTCGGGATCTTCCGGCGCGATCTCGGCGAGGCCGGTCACATCGGCTTTCACCAGGCTGTCGCATTGCGCCATGCCGTCGGCCAGATCGAGGATCGCCACGTAACCGGCGGGCATCTGCGGCACGCGGCCGTCGCCCAGATCCTCGTCGCGCTCGTTCTCGATGGCGATGGTGACAAAGCTGCCGTCCTTGGCGAGCGCCACCGAATCCGGCTGGCCGCCGAGATCGCATTCGCCCGCGACCTCACCCGACAGCGCGTCGAGCACCACCAGCTTGCCCGACGGATCGGTGTAGCTTTCCGAGGTGTTCACGCCGACAAAGGCGGTGGTGCCGAGGATCGCGACCGAGGTCGGCTCGCCGCCCATGTCGATGTTGCCCAAGGGTTTCGGCGCCTTGGGGTCGGTGATGTCGATACGGCCGATCACACCCAGCGGGCTGTCGGTATAGACCAGGGTCATGCCGTCTTCGGTGGCATAGATGATCTCGGCCGAGGTTTCGCGGGCGGTGTCTTCGCCTTCGGCCATGTTGAGCGGCGTGGCAAAGCTGGCAATGCGGTTGAAATTCATCTCGGCGGCGGCGGCATGTGCCGACAGCGCGAGCGCCGAGGTGAGGCAGATCGTGCGGAATGTCATGGAATGTCCCCTGTTGGTTCCGCGCATCGCCTTGGAACCCGAGGGTAACGCCCGTGTGACACCGCTGTTACAGATTTGCGAAAGCCCCCAGCTTTTCAGCCCAGCAGGGTGGCGGTCATGTCGCTTTCGGGGTGTGCCAGCCCGTCGATGACATTGAAATGATGTCTTTGCGGGTCGATGACCAGCCCGCAGCCCCAGCCCTCCGCCAGCCAGCGCGCCTGGTCGATGAAGGCCGGGCGTTCCTCCGCTCCGACCCAGACGGTCACGGGCACCTCCGGCGCGGCCATGGCCAGCGGGCTTTCGGCCCAGGCCTCTGCCGCGTCGAGCCTCAGCTTGGCGTTCATGCCCGTCTGCATCAGCGGTCGCAGATCCGCGAGCGGCGAGATCGGCATCACATGGTCGATCCGTTCCGCCACTGGCTCCGGCAGCAGGCCCGGCGCCAGCATGCGCGCGACCAGATGGCCGCCCGCCGAATGGCCCGCCAGCCGCAGCGGTCCCGGCACCTCTGCCGCCGCAACGGTTACCGCCTGCGCGATCTGCCGGGTGATCTGCGCAATCCGCACCGTCGGGCAAAGATCGTAAGAGGGCAGCGCCACTGCCCAGCCGCGCGCCACCGCCCCCGCTGCCAGATGCGACCAGTCCTCGCGCCCGAAGGCCATCCAATAGCCGCCATGCACAAAGACCATCAGCCCGCGCGGTGCGTCGTCGGGCAGGAACAAATCCAGCGCCTCGCGCGCGCCGCTGCTATAGGGCAGCCCGCTTCGCAGCCGCCCTTGTGCCGCCCGCTCCGCGCGATAGGCCGCCGCCGCGGCGGCCCAGCGAGGGGGATAGGTTTCGGCCTGCGGAATATGGGGGCCGTTTGCATAGGCGTCGCTCAGGTCCATGGCTTTTCTCCGGTCTGGTACTAGACTTTCGTGCTATCTGATGCTCTGCCCGGTGCAGCAGCGAAATTCTAGGAGGATGTCATGCTCGATCACACCGCCACCAACCTTGCCGCCCGTCTCGACGATCCGAGCCTCCTCAAGACCCAGGCCTATGTGAACGGTGCCTGGATCGACGGCGCCTCCGGTACGTTCGAGGTGACCAACCCGGCCCGTGGCGACGTGATCGCCGAGGTTGCCGACCTGTCCCGCGCGCAGGTGGCCGAGGCCATCGACGCCGCCTATGCCGCGCAGAAAGACTGGGCGGGCTGGACCGCCAAGGAGCGCGCGGTGGTGATGCGCAAGTGGTTCGATCTGATGATGGCGAACCAGAAGGATCTGGCCACCATCCTTACCGCCGAGCAGGGCAAGCCGCTGACCGAGGCCATGGGCGAGATCTCCTATGGCGCCAGCTTCATCGAGTTCTTCGGTGAAGAGGCCAAGCGCATCTATGGCGAGACCATCCCCGGCCACCAGCGCGACAAGCGCATCATGGTGATCAAGCAGCCCATTGGCGTGGTGGCCTCGATCACGCCGTGGAACTTCCCCAACGCGATGATCACCCGCAAGGCCGGCCCGGCGCTGGCCGCGGGTTGCAGCTTTGTCGCCCGTCCCGCCGAGGACACGCCGCTCTCGGCGCTGGCGCTGGCGGAGCTGGCCGCGCGCGCGGGCATCCCGGCGGGCGTGTTCAACGTGGTGCCCGGCACCGCCGCTTCGGAGATGGGCAAGGAGTTCTGCGAGAACGGCAAGGTGCGCAAGATCACCTTCACCGGCTCGACCCAGGTGGGCCGCATCCTGCTGCGTCAGGCCGCCGATCAGGTGATGAAATGCTCGATGGAGTTGGGCGGCAACGCGCCCTTCATCGTGTTCGACGATGCCGATCTGGATGCCGCCGTGGAAGGCGCCATCATGTGCAAGTTCCGCAACAACGGCCAGACCTGCGTCTGCGCCAACCGCATCTATGTGCAGGCCGGTGTCTATGACGCCTTTGCCGAAAAGCTGACGGCGGCGGTGGCCAGGATGAAGGTGGGCGACGGGCTGGAAGAGGGCACCGACCTCGGCCCGCTCATCAACCAGGATGCCATCGCCAAGGTGCAAGACCACATCGCCGACGCCAAGGCCAAGGGCGCGCAGGTGGTGCTGGGCGGTGGCGACGTGGTGCAGGGGCCGGGCAATTACATCGCGCCCACCATCGTGACCGGCGCCACCAAGGAGATGATGTTCTCGACCGACGAGACCTTCGGCCCGCTGGCACCGCTCTTCAAGTTCGAGACCGAGGACGATGTGATTGCGCTGGCCAATGACACGATCTTCGGTCTGGCCTCGTATTTCTATGCCAAGGATCTGAGCCGGGTCTACAAGGTGGCCGAGGCGCTGGAATACGGCATCGTCGGGGTGAACACCGGCATCATCTCGACCGAGGTGGCGCCGTTTGGCGGCGTCAAGCAATCGGGCCTTGGCCGCGAGGGCAGCCACCACGGCATCGACGATTTCCTTGAAATGAAATACGTCTGCCTGAGCGTATGAGCCCGGCGCGCGAGGATTTTCTCGCGTCCGACCCGGCACCGGGCGAGGAGCAGCTCCTTGCCTGGCTCAATGCCGCGCATCGTGGCGGCGGCACGCCCTGGCTGACCCGCGATCAGGCGCAGGCGCTGGCGCGCTATGCGCTGACACGCGGCGAGGGGGTCCGCATGATGGAGGCCGCCGCCTTCACCATGCACGAACCGCCGCGCGACATCGCGTGGGAGATCCTCGGTGCCGATGCGCCCGGCGAGAACTGGGACGATCATCGCGACCCGGACAGGGCCTTTGCCCTGTTCCAGAGCAAGCTGCGGCTTGCCGAACGCGACGGCGCCCGGCTGCAATACAAGCTCTGGCTCGGGCATCCCTGACACGCCTTCATCTTTCCGGAAAATACTCCCGCCGGAGGCGTCCGGTCCCGCCACGCGGTACGTTGCCGGGCCGCAGGCACCCCCTTGCCAAATCGCGCGCGAGGCAGCATCGTCCGTTCCGGGCAGGCGATGGCGTCGCCGGTGCCGAATAGGCACGCCCGACCTCACCCGTCCTGAACGCCGGGATCTTGCTTTGCCAGCGCGGCAGGGTCGGATTCCGCCCGCCGCGCCTTCGAAGGAGGGCCGAAATGGACCGCCCCGCATTTTACCGTTTTCATCAGGGGCCGCGCGTGCTGCCCTTTACGTCCGAGGAATACGACGCCCGCCTTGCCGGGCTGCGCGCCATTATGGACGAGATGGGCGCCGAGGCCGTGGTGCTGACCTCGATGCACAATATCGCCTATTACTCGGGCTTTCTTTATTGCAGCTTCGGACGCCCCTATGCGCTGGTGGTGACCGAAACCGAGAGCGTCACGATCTCGGCGGGCATCGACGCCGCGCAGCCCTGGCGGCGCTGTCATGGCGACAACATCACCTATACCGACTGGGCGCGGCATAATTACTGGCGTGCCATCCTCTCGGTCACCGGCGAGGGCAAATCCATCGGTTACGAGGCCGACCACCTGACGCTGGCGCAGCGCGAGCTGCTGGAGGATTTCCTGTCGCCCGCCGTCACCGTCGACATCGCCGCCGCGACCATGCGGCAGCGGATGCACAAATCCCCCGCCGAGATCGCGCTGATCCGGCAGGGCGCGCAGGTTGCCGATGTCGGCGGCTACGCGATCCGCGACGCGGTGCGCGCGGGCCTGCGCGAGATCGACGTGGCGATGGCGGGTCGCGACGCGATGGAGCTGGAGATCGCCAAACGCTTTCCCGAGGCCGAATATCGCGACACCTGGGTCTGGTTCCAGTCCGGCATCAACACCGACGGGGCGCATAACCCGGTGACGGGCCGGGTGCTGGAACGCGGCGATATTCTCTCGCTCAACGCCTTCCCGATGATCTCGGGCTATTACACGGCGCTGGAGCGCACCATGTTCGTTGGCGAGGTCGATGTCGCCTCACTGAAGATCTGGGAGGCCAATGTCGCGGCGCATGAGTATGGCATGAGCCTGCTGAAACCGGGGGTGAGCTGCGCCGCCGTCACCGAGCAGATCAACGCCTTCTTCGCCGAGCGCGATCTGCTGCAATACCGCACTTTCGGCTATGGCCACAGCTTCGGCGTGCTGTCGCATTACTACGGGCGTGAGGCGGGGCTGGAGCTGCGCGAGGATATCGACACGGTGCTGGAGCCCGGCATGGTGATCTCGATGGAGCCGATGCTGACGATTCCCGAGGGCACCCCCGGCGCGGGCGGCTATCGCGAGCACGACATTCTGGTGATCACCGAGGACGGCAGCGAGAACATCACCGGCTATCCCTACGGGCCTGGGTTCAACGTGGTGGGCTGACCGCCGCGCGGCAGAGGCGCCTGACGGGATCCGTCAGGCGCATTTCTTCTGCCAGATCTTCGAATCTGTCGCGAACCGGGTCTTGGGCGCAGTCGCGATCCGAGCGCGGTTCGGCGACCGTCTCAAAGCCGCTGCGCCAATGGGATACCGCTGCGCCGGTATCGGCCTGAAGCGCCTTGCGCGCGGGGCGTGGGCGACACGATGCGAAGGAGCCCGAATCACGACACCTTCCATATTGTCTGGATGGAAGGTGTCGCAGGGTTTTGTTGCGCTTGCGCTTAGGGGTAGACGCTTGTTGGGCGTATGTGACCGCTCAGGAGCCGAAACTTGCCATGGCGGCAAAGTCCATCGCTTCGAGCAGCGTCTTGCGGGTCTCCGCGTCCGGCCCCTCGACCTGGATCAGAATCCGGTTGGCGATCAGCCCCATGGTCTGGTCGTCCTGGATGGCGAATTTCTGGCGCCCGATCCGGTCGGTCTTCAGCCCCATCGCGCCGGCATTGGTGATCATTGCCGACATGCTGGCGACGATCGGATTATCCGCGAACATCTGGATGCGATAGCTCTCGCCGCCCGGTGCGACGTAATCGGCCTCGGCCGCCACGCCGCCGCCCATCATCGTCATGGCCGCATTCGCCTCGTCGTTGACCTCACGCGTCCAGCCTTCGGGCGCTTCGGGCAGGAAGGCGCCAAGCGCGTCGGTCTTCATCTCCAGAAGCTTGGAGCGGGCGAAGTCCAGCTCTTCGAGCGCATATTGCACATCGCCCGATTCATAGGCCTCGATGGCCGATTGCAGCGTGTCGGTGATCTCGTCGGCCAGTGCCGGTGCGGCAAGGCAGAGGCTGAAGGGAAGGGCAAGAAGAATGCGGGGGGACATGGGAAGCCTTTGTCTTAGAATGATCTGTGGCCGCACGATGCCGGAGAGCCGGGCCATCGGCAAGGTGCGGAAATCCCGACCGTGCCGCGGTTTCGCGCAGGGGCGCCCCGCCGCGCCGGCCCGTGGCGGAGGCGGGGCGCCTTGGCGTTTTCCGCCGGGCAGAGGTTGATTTTCGTGGCGTGACGGGTCAGGTGAAGAGCGGGTTCACGGACGGCCCGGCCTCAGGGAGCGCAGATGCTGGCCCTCGCACGGTTTCTCGGAATCGGGTTCATCGTTCTGACGGTGATCTATGTGGCGCTGTCGCTCTGGTCGCGCTCGGTCCGGCGGCGCAAGCTGGAGCTCGCGTGGGACGAGGCGCAGGGCCCGGGCCCGCGCGACCGCTTTGTCGAGGAGGGGCTGAAGGAATACGATCATTCTCTGCGCCGCAAGCTGATCCTGGGCGTGTATATCCTGCCGCTTTGCCTTATCGCTCTGATCACCTATCTGACGAATTTCTACTAGGGGGCCGCCATGCGCTATGTGAAATGGGTTGTCATTCTGCTGTTCTGGACGCTGGTCGCGGCCTTCCTGCATTACACGCTGCCGCAGCATGACATCGCGCGGATCACCGACACCTACGAGAAACGGATCGATCCGGGGTCGAACCACTGGTTCTGGAGCAAGGCGGATTCGGGCGAAAGCACCGCGGTGACGGGGCGCGACGTGTTCTTCATCCAGACCCGGCTGAACAACGACAAGGTGATGGTCTACCGCAACGAGGATACCGGCTGGAGCTGGCCGCCCTATTTCAAGTTCGACACGTCGAACCTTCAGGCCGAGGCCGCCGATCTGCGCTCGACCGCCGCCGCGCCGCAATGGGTGGCGATCAAGCATTACGGCTGGCGCAACGAATTCCTGTCGATCTATCCCAACGCCATCAGCCTGAAGCCGGTGGACGGGCCCGATGCGCGGATCATTCCGTGGATGAACATCATCCTGCTCACGCTGCTCGTGGCATTCTGCTGGGCGGTCTATGTGCGCTGGCGCCGGTTCCGCGAAGCGCGGATCGACCCGGTTCTGGACGAGATGGGCGACAATCTCGACGATGCCGGTGGTTGGCTGAAAGGGCTGTTCAAGCGGTCCCGCTAGGCAACTCGGGTTCGCCCGCGGGCACAGGCGCGGGGAACCGAATGCGTCAGCCCCCGGTGGCCCGCAGGATCTGCGCCCAGACGCCCGGCGCGTCGTAGAGGGTCCATTCCCGGCGCAGCCCGTCGGGCCCGAACTCCGCCTGTGTCATGCCCAGCACCGTGACCTCGGCGCCGGTGGGCGTGCCAAAGGCGCCATAGCCGTCATGCCGCCCGGTGAGCGTCCAGCGGATCGCGGCGCGCGGTGGCGACAGGGGCTCTTCGGCGCCCAGAAGATGCGCGACCTCGAAACGGGCCGAGGGGAAGGCAGCGCGCAGCGCCAGCCAGAAGGCTTCGGCCTCTGCCGGGCCGCTGCCGGTCGCGGCGCCGGGGTGGAACAGCTCGGCCGCCGGATCGTAATGGCGTGAGATCGTCGAAAGATCGCCGCTCATCAGGCGGTGGATCAGATCGCCGAGCGTATGGCCCCAGGCATCGTCACTGCCCTGTCCGGGGTCGGGCAGTGGCGTCGCCCCGGTCTCGGCCATTTGCGCCAGACGCCAGCGCGCGCCTTCTTCCGGCGTCACGCCGATCTGCGCCAGAATCGCCGCCTCGTCGCGCAGCACCCATTCGGCGCGCAGCCTGTCCGAGACACACCAGCTTTCGCTCATCGTCAGGTAGCGGAGGGCCTTGCCGCTGGGGGGCCCGTAAAGCCCCGGCCCGTCATGCCGCGCGGCGCAGTGAAACCGCTGCGCGGCGACAAACGCATTCTGTGCCGAGGGCGCCCAGAGCATCTCTTCGCTCACCAGTGCAAGCCCGGGCAGCGCCGCCAGCCGCGCCGCCAGCGCGGTGCCCGCCGCCTCCAGCCCGAGCAGCGAACTCGCGCCGTCGGTCACGAGGATGTCGGGGGCCAGATATTCGGGAACGCGGTCCAGCCGCCGCCCCTCCGCAAGATCCCGGCGCAAGGCGTCGAGATACTCGGCGGCATCCTGCCAGCGGGCATCGAACCCGGCGAGAAAGGGCACTCAGCGCCTCCCGTAATAGAGGCCCACAACGTGTTCGGCCTCGGCAAAAAACAACCAACGCGAGACAAGCACGCCGGTGGCGTGCGAGACAAGGGCCAGCAGCCCGAAAAGATGCGGATGGGGGAGTTGCAGCAGCCCAAGCGGCAGCAGCGACATGAGCAGCAGCGCGATGACCCGCAGCTTGCGCGCGTGGCGGCGGCCGACCACATAGACCATCTCGTCGAGCAGGTAATTGCTGCCCGTGTGCGGCGGAAACAGCGCGCGGGGCGTGCCGGATCCGCCGAGGCCGGTGGCGGTGGCGAGCGTGGTGCCGCTGCGGGCGAACCGCTTGTCGCCGTCCCACCAGACCCAGAGTTGCAGCGCGCCCGAGAGGGCGAGCATCGCGCTTGCGGCGATCACCCTGCCGGACAGCAATGCGCCGCCGGTCAGGGCGAGCGCCAGGAACAGCGCCGGTGTCGACCAGTGGTGCCAGCGCGGCACCGTTTTGAGCTGGGCATAGATCATCGCCGTGGCGCCCACGGTGGCCAGTGCCAGCGCGGCGCCCAGCCAGCCGAGCGGCGGCACCGCGATTCCGAAAAGCAGGAGCAGCGCGTAGAGGCCCGTCACACTCAGGCTTGCCGCCGCGCCCCAGGCCTCGCGCGAGAGCCAGCTCGTGCGCCATTGCGAAAAGGCTTTGAGCGCGCGTTCGCGGTGGTGCAGGTGAAAGCTCGATGCCGCCAGCCCGCCAAGCGCCAGCGCATAGGCGATGGCGAAGAAGACGAAGGCCACCCAGCCGGTCGGCGGGGTCGGGTCGATGCCGAGCCAAACCAGCAGGCCGAAGCCGAGTCCCGAGAGCGTGGTGAAGAGAATGATCGAGCGGGCCGGGTGCATTCAGAGCTTTCCCAATGTGCGGTCGAGCCAGCCGAGAAAGCCCGAGGGGTCTTCGGCGACCGGGTCGAGGAATGGCGCCAGCACATCGGTTTCACCGCTCCAGCTATCGCGGGGGCGCGGGGGCAGGTATTTGTTGACCGGCCGCGTGCCCTGTTCCGGCATCAGGTCGATCCCGCCGCGCGCGGCGACCAGTTGCGACACCGCGCTTTCGGGATCGCCGAGATCGCCGAAATGCCGGGCGCTGGCCGGGCAGGTGCGCACGCAGGCGGGTTCGCGGTCTTCTTCGGGGAGGGTTTCGTTGTAGATGCGGTCGACGCAGAGGGTGCATTTCTTCATCACCCCCGCCGACGGATCCATTTCCCGCGCGCCATAGGGGCAGGCCCAGGCGCAGAGGCCGCAGCCGATGCAGGCGTCTTCGTTGACCAGAACGATGCCGTCCTCGGCGCGTTTGTAGCTGGCACCGGTGGGGCAGACGGGCACGCAGGGCGGGTCTTCGCAATGCAGGCAGGATTTCGGGAAATGCACATGCTGCGCGGGGCCGTTCTCGGGCACGACCTCATAGCTGTGCACGCGGTTGAGGAAGGTTCCGGAGGGATCGGCGCCATAGGCATCGCTGTCGGAGAGCGGGGCGCCATAGGCCTGATCGTTCCAGCCCTTGCAGGCCACGACGCAGGCGTGACAGCCGACGCAGGTGTCGAGGTCGATCACCAGGCCGAGTGTCTTGCCGGTTTGCGGGGGCAGGGCGGTCATGAGGCGCCGCCTTCTTCCGGCGGTGCATCTGGTGCGGTTGTTTCTTGAGTATTTGCGGAAAGATGAAAGCCGGGGATCGGCGGGAAGACGGGGAGCGCTTCGTCGGGGGCGGCGGATTTCTCCAGCCGGACGCGAAGGTCGAACCAGGCGGCCTGACCGGTCACCGGATCGGAATTGCTCCAGCGCATCCCGTCGCCGCGCTCGGGCAGCAGCTCGTGGATGAGGTGGTTGAGCAGAAAGCCCTTGGTGGCCTCGGGCGCCTCTGGATCGAGGGCCCAGGCGCCCTTGCGCTTGCCGATGGCGTTCCAGGTCCAGACCGTATCCTTGTTGAGCGCGGCCATATGCGCGGCGGGTACGGTGATTTCCCCATGCGAGGAGATGACGCGCACCCAGTCGCCTTCGGAGAGGCCCAGCTTTTCCCACCAATAGGTCGGCAGGTAGAGCGGGTTCACCCCGTGGATCTGCCGTAGCCAGGCGTTCTGGCCGCCCCAGGAGTGATACATCGCCATGGGGCGCTGGGTGAGCGCATGAATGGGATATTCCGCCGGATCCTCGAAGGCATCGGACATGGGGGCGTACCAGACCGGCAGCGGGTCGAGCGTGGTGGCGATGCGCCCGCGGAGATGGGCCGGGGGCTGCTGCGGGGTCTTGCCCTCGGCGGCGCGCTGGAAGCGGCGCAGGGGCTCGGCATAGAGCTGGAGCAGATAGGGCCGGGGGCTGTCGAGGAGACCGAAGGAGACCGCCCAGTCCTGATAGGCGCGGTTCCAGGGTTTGTAATAGGCGGCCTCTTCGGGCAGCGGCGCGGTGAACACGCCGCCGTTGTTGATATAGCTGTCGATCTGCGCGGCGTTCGGGTCGCCGCGCCCGTGGGTCAGCCCGTGCGGGCCCATGCGCCAGCCGGCGAGCGGGCCGATCCCGGGCTTGCGTTCGTGGTTGGCCATGTAATCGGCGTAATCGGCATAGACCGGCTGGCCATGCGCGTCGGCCATGCCCGGCAGGCCGAGCCGGGCGCCGAGGTCGAGCAGCACCGACTGGAAGGGGCGCACGTCGCGGTCGGGCGCGATCACCGGCCAGCGGATGGCATCCGCCGCCGCGTCCGGTTCGGAAATCGGGCGGTCGAGCAGCGAGATGCAGTCGTGCCGTTCGAGATAGGTGGTGTCGGGGAGGATGAGATCGGCATAGGCGACCATCTCGGACCGGTAGGCATCGGAATAGATGATATGCGGGATGCGATAGGCGCCGGTCTCGTCCGTTGCGGTCAGCATCTCGATCGTGCCGCGGGTGTTCATCGACGAGTTCCACGCCATGTTGGCCATGTAGAGGAACAGCGTGTCGATGCGGTAGGGATCGCCGGCCACGGCGTTGGAGATCACCATATGCATGAGCCCGTGCGCCGAAAGCGGGTTTTCCCAGGTGAAGGCCTTGTCGATGCGCGCGGGGCTGCCGTCGTCCTTCAGCGCCAGATCCTCGGGCCCCTGCGGATAGCCCAGATGCGGGCCGTCGAGGGGCTGGCCGGGGGTGGCGCGGAAATGCGGGCGGGGGTGGGCTTCGGCCGGTTTGGGGTAGGGCGGCTTGAAGCGGAAGCTGCCGGGGGTTTCGACCGCCCCCAGCAGGCTTTGCAGCAGATGCAGCGCGCGGCAGGTCTGAAACCCGTTGGAATGGGCCGAGATGCCGCGCATGGCGTGCATGGCGACGGGGCGGCCCGGCATGGTCTCGTGGCGCTTGCCGCGAAAGTCGGTCCAGGTGCGGGGCAGGACAACGGGTGTGTCGAAGGCGGCGCGGGCGAGTTCCGCCGCCACGCGCCGGATCTGGCCGGGCGCGATGCCGCAGCGTCCGGCCACCTTTTCCGGGGCGAAGGCGGGGTCGAGATAGCGTTCGGCGATCAGATGCATGACCGAGCGGTGCGTGACCCCGGCGCGCCGGAGCCGGCCGCGCAGATCGGGCTCCACCCCGGCGCCGTCCCAGGGTGCCGGTTTGCCGGTGCGGCGGTCGATCACCAGCGGGTTTCCTGCCTCGTCGCGCAGGAAAAGGCCGAAATCGGAAGATTTCGGATCGGTATTCAGCAGCACCGCTGCATTGGTGAACCGAGCGAGGAAGTCGAGGTCGATCCGCCCCGCGCGCAGCAGTTCATGTACCAGCGACAGGATGAAGAGCCCGTCGGTGCCCGGCGTGATCCCCACCCATTCGTCGGCAATCGCGTTATAGCCCGAGCGGATCGGGTTCACGCCGACGATCTTTGCTCCGCGCGCCTTGAGCTTTGCCAGACCCATCTTGATCGGGTTGGAATCGTGGTCCTCCGCCACGCCGAAGAGCAGCAACAGCTTGGCGTGCTCCCAGTCGGGCGACCCGAACTCCCAGAAGGATCCGCCCAGCGTATAGATCCCCGCCGTGGCCATATTGACCGAGCAGAACCCACCATGAGCGGCGAAGTTCGGGGTGCCGAATTGCTGGGCCCACCAGCCGGTGAAGCTCTGCGACTGGTCGCGCCCGGTGAAGAAGGCGAGCTTTTCAGGCGCCGTCTCGCGCAGGGGTTTCAGCCAGGAGACCGCGGTTTCCAGCGCCTCGTCCCAGGAGATTTCCTCGAACATGCCCGAGCCGCGCGGTCCCACCCGCCGCAATGGCGCGCGCAGGCGCGAGGGCGCGGTGACCTGCTTCAGCCCCGCCGAGCCCTTGGCGCAGAGCACGCCGCGATTGACCGGGTGGTCGCGGTTGCCCTCGATATAAGAGACCTGACCCCCCCGGAGATGCACGTTGATGCCGCAGCGGCAGGCGCACATGTAACAGGTGGTCTGCCGGACCTCGTCCGAGACGCGCGGGGCCAGGTCGATATGCGGCTCGTCCGTCATGCGGCGGCGGGGTCTCCTCTTGCGATATACGCCCTTTCCCGAGCCCGGGCGACCCGGCGAAAGGAACGGCTGTCCCCCGAAGACTTAGGCGAGACCCGGCCCGCGTGCCAGTATTTCGCCTGAATCGCTTTAAAAAACGAAGGTTCGTTTGCTGCGGCTATCGCTGTTGCCGCGCCACCGTCTCGTGCAGCACATCGGCCACGCGCCGTCCCCAGGCATCCCAGTTGAGATGTTCTTCGTATTCCCGCCGCGCGGCGCGCGACAGCGCGGCATAGGCCTCGGGGGTGCCGGCGTAGCCTTCGATCATGTCCGCAAACGCCGCGGGTTCGCTGCCCGGAGGAAGCGCATGCCCGTTGATCCCGTCGCGCACGGGCACGCCGCCCACGCGCAGGCACAGCGCCGGCAGGCCGTGGGCCGAGGCTTCGCAGAAGGCGAAGCCATAGCTTTCGTAGGATGGCTGGACGAGGAAATGCGCCGTCTCATAGGCGCGGGCAAAGGTTGCGGCCTCTTCGGGCACGGATTTGTCGAGCTGCGGATGCACGGTGACCCACTCGTTGCGGTGGAACTCCGGCGGGACGCAGCCAATCACCGTGAGCCGCGCGTCGAGCCCGCGCGCCCGCAGCGCCGCCATCGTGTCGAAGGCGATGGGGCCGCCCTTGGCAAACCAGTCGCGGCCGACCAGCAGCAGTTCGACCGACCGGTCGCGTGCGATGGGCGAGGGGGTCGGGGGCGGAGGCGGGGCGATGCCCGCGCCCCAGGGCACCATCAGAGAGGCGCTCTGGTCGAGCCCGTAGCGGCTGTCCGCCGCGTCCTTGAGCCATTGCGAGGGCCAGAACAGGACATCCGTGTTGCGGAAGACGCGGCTTTCGCAGCGCTCCACCCAATTGTCGAGGCGCCGTCCGCCCGGGTATTTCGACGGGTGCGCCTGCCCGATCTCGGAATTGCGGTAGACGGTTTGGGTGGCGTCCGAGGTGAAGGCGGTCACCAGCGGCGCGGGCGGCGCGACCCTGTAGAGCGAATGAAAGGAATAGGCGCAGAACAGCACGTCGTAGCGACCGCGCGCAAGCTCTGCCCGGACATGGCGTGCGATCAGCGGGGCCAGCGCCAGATGCGCCCGCCAGCGCAGCCGCAATGCGATGTCGTCGGGCAGGCGGCATATGGCACGGCGCAGAGGCTCGGCCAGCCCCCAGGACTGCGAGAGGATCGTCACGTTGCCCGCATGTTTGCGCAGCGCGTCATAGATACGCGCATTGCCGCCGGAATAGAAATTCCGGTCGAGCGGGGAGAAATCGCACAAATAAGCGATGTTCAGCCGCGGTGATGTCACCCGTCCTGCCTCTATTCTTTCCGGTCCCAAATGCGCTTTGCCGAAACAATACGGCGTCATAATGACCCATCTTTGCCAGAATAGGTCAATTCCTCGATTGTGCCATATCTGCCAGTTCTCGATTGTTTCGGTTTCTAGAGGGCGACAGCCGCCATCTTGCCTGTTATTGTCGCGCTCGCAGTCTGGGGCATGGGGGGCCTGCAGGATGCCGCGAGCCCGGGATTTGCGAAGCACAGGATGCCGAACCCTCTAGCCTATCTCATGCTGGCCATCTGGCCGCTGGTCACCATCATGCTGTTCCGCCGGCTGCCGGTCGAACGGGCGCTGATCCTGTCGCTGATGGTGGGCTATCTGTTCCTGCCGGAACCGCCGGCGGCCTTTGACCTGCCGCTGATGCCGCCACTGACCAAGCACAATATCCCAGCTCTTACCGCCTTTGCCTTCTGTCTCTGGAAATACGGCCCCGGGGGCTCGATCCTGCCGCAGTCGCTGGTGGGCAAGGTGCTTTTGCTGACCTTCATCCTGTCGCCGATCATGACGGCGGTGAACAACACCGAGCCGGTCTTTTACGGCCGGATCGGCCTGCCGGGTCTCAGCGTCAAGGATGCCCTGGCGCTGATGGTGCAGCAGTTCCTGCTGATCCTGCCCTTCCTTCTGGCCCGGCAGTTCCTGACCAGCGGCGGGGCACAGCGCGATTTCCTGGTGGCGCTGATGTGGTGCGGGCTGGTCTATTCGCTCCTGATGCTGATCGAGATCCGGCTGTCGCCGCAGCTCAACAACTGGATCTACGGCTACTACCAGCACCTCTTCGGCCAGTCGATCCGGGCGGGGGGCTACCGGCCCGTGATCTTCCTCTATCACGGGCTTTGGGTCGCTTTCTTCATCATGACCGCCGCAGTCGCGAGCTTTGCGCTCTGGCGCCTCGACGAGCGCATGCACAATGTGAAGGTGATCGGCGCGGCGCTGTATCTGACGCTGATCCTGGTGCTGGCCAAATCGCTGGGGTCGCTGATCTTTGCGGTGGCGATGATCCCCTGCGTGGTGCTGCTCGGGCGGGTCACGCAGATCAAGGTGGCGATCCTGATCGGGGTGCTGGCGATCGGCTATCCGATCCTGAAGGGCGCCCATCTGGTGCCCGAGGACAAGATTCTGGCGCAGGCCGCGAGCATCGACCCGGAGCGCGCCAATTCGCTGGAGTTCCGCTTTACCAACGAGAACATCCTGCTCGACCGGGCCTATCTCAAGCCGGTCTTCGGCTGGGGAAGCTGGGGGCGGAATCACATCCTCGATCCGGTCACCGGCAATATCCAGACCGTCACCGACGGGCGTTGGATCATCGTCATCGGGATCTATGGCTGGGTCGGATTCCTGGCCGAATTCGGGCTACTGGTGCTGCCGCTCTTCCTGCTCTGGCGCGAGGCGATCGCGGCGCGGCGGGATGCGGTTTCGCCCTTTATCGCGCCGCTCTCTCTCATGCTGGCGATCAATGTGTTCGATATGATTCCGAACGCCACGCTGACGCCGCTGACCTGGCTCTTGGCGGGGGCGCTGACCGGCTATGCCGAGGCGCTCAAGGCAGAGCGGCTGAAACAGGGCCCGGTGAACGGTCGGGCCCTGAAATGGCAATCCATCATGTGAAGGCGTCCGATGACTGAGGTGAAACGACCCCGCGTGCTGGCGATTGCCGAAGCGGCCAATCCCGAATGGGTCAGCGTTCCGCTGGTCGGCTGGTCGCTGGCCAATGCGCTGCGCGACGTGGCCGATGTGCATATCGTCACCCAGGTGCGCAACCGCGACGCCTTCCTGCGCGCCGGGCTGACCGAGGGCACCGAATTCACCGCCATCGATTCCGAGACCTTCGCCCGCCCGATGTGGAAGCTGGCGGAAAAGCTGCGCATGGGCGAGGGCAAGGGCTGGACCATGGTGCAGGCGATCAACGCGCTGAGCTATCCCTGGTTCGAGCGGCTGGTCTGGCAGCGCTTCGGCGCCGCGATCCGGGCCGGGGACTATGATGTGGTGCACCGGATCACGCCGCTGTCACCGACGATCTCCTCATCTCTCGCGGGCCGTTGCGCCCGGGCGAGGGTGCCCTTTGTGCTGGGGCCGCTCAACGGCGGAGTCCCCTGGCCCAAAGGGTTCGACGCAGAGCGCCGGCGCGAGAAAGAATGGCTGAGCTACCTGCGCTCGGCCTACAAGCTGTTGCCGGGACGGGGCGCGACGCTGGATCAGGCGGCGGCGATCCTTGTCGGCTCGCGCCACACAGAAGGCGAGATTCCTTCCCGACATCGGGAAAAGACCCTCTATATCCCCGAGAACGGCATCGACCCGGCGCGGTTCAACCGCGTCGCGGCGCCCGAACCCGGCGTGCTGCGCGCCTGTTTCGTGGGCCGGCTGGTGCCCTACAAGGGGCCCGACATGCTGCTGGAGGCTGCCGCGCCGCTGTTGCGGGACGGCCGGATGCGGCTGGAGATGATCGGCGACGGGCCGATGATGGCGGGCTTGGTGGCGCAGGCCGGGGCGCTGGGCGCCGCCGCCGGGGTGACCTTTCATGGCTGGAAGGAGCATCGCGAGGTGCAGGACATCATGGCCGGCTGCCATCTTCTGTCCTTCCCCTCGATCCGCGAGTTCGGCGGCGGGGTGGTGCTCGAGGCCATGGCGCTGGGCGTCGTGCCGCTGATCGTCGATTACGCGGGGCCTGGCGAACTGGTGGTGCCGGGGACCGGTCTCAAGGTGCCCTGCGGCACGCGGGACGAGATCGTGCACGGCTTTGCCCGGGCGCTGGAGGCGTTGGCGCAGGATCCGTCCGGCCTGCCGGCGATGGCCGACGCGGCCCGCGCACGGGTGCAGAGCCACTTCACCTGGGCGCGCAAGGCCGGGCAGGTTGCGCAGGTCTATGACTGGCTGCGCGCGGGCGCTCCGGCCCCCAAACCGACATTCTTCTGAGCCGCGCGGCTTTCCCGGTCTTGCGAGACAGTCCCAGCCCTTCGGTGACATTGTTTCGGCAAGCCCGGGCAAGATTGACGTTCCGGCAACACTTGCGGAATAGCCTCGGCCGCGCCGCCGCATTGCCTTTGAATCGCCCCACTCGATCCGCTAGGTAACCGCGAGGCGCGCCACTGGGGGCATGCGGCGCGAAACGTTCACCGGAGAACCCGGATTGCGAGTGATGAGACAGGCCCCGGCCACCACGACCGACTCCAGCGCCCAGGACCCGGGCTATACCTCGCTGCCCTACCGCAGCGACATCGACGGGCTGCGCGCCATCGCCGTTCTGGCGGTGCTCTTCTATCATTTCGGTCTGCCGGGTTTTGACGGCGGGTTCGTCGGCGTCGATGTGTTCTTCGTCATCTCCGGCTTCCTGATCGGCGGCATCCTGTGGCGCGAATACGAGTCCACCGGCCGGATCTGGCTGCGGCATTTTTATGTGCGCCGCTTCCGCCGTCTGGCGCCCGCCTTTTTCACCATGGCCATGGTGACGGCGCTGTTCTCCTGGGCGCTGCTGCTGCCGTTCGAGTTCCGCGAATTCGGCAAGCAGCTCATCTCGGCCACGATCTATCTGTCGAACGTGCTGTTTTTCCGCCAGGCTGGCTATTTCGATACGGCCTCCGAGGACAAGCCGCTGCTGCACACCTGGTCGCTGGCGGTGGAAGAGCAGTTCTATGTCTTTCTGCCGCTGTTCATCCTGCTGTTCTCGCGCAACCGGCGGGCTCTGCTCGTTGCGCTGGTGGGCTGCTGGGCGGCCTCGCTCGCGGCCTGTATCTGGTTCACGCCCAGCCACCAGACCGCGACCTTCTACCTTTTCCCCTTCCGCGCGTGGGAGCTGCTGAGCGGCGTTCTTCTGGCGATCTGGGGCTGCGAGACCGGGCGCCGCTGGCGGGGCCATGCGCTGCTCAGCGGCCTTGGTCTGGCGCTGGTGCTGGGCTCGCTGCTGTTCATCCCGGCCGGGCCGCATTTCCCCGGGCTGTTCGCCGTCTTCCCGGTTCTGGGGGCGGTGCTGCTGCTGGCCAATGGCTGCGGGCGCAATCCGGTGAACCGGCTGTTGTCGACCCGCGAGGCGGTGTTCTTCGGCAAGATCTCCTACTCGCTCTATCTCTGGCACTGGCCGGTGATGACGCTGTCGGTCTACCTGCGCGGCGGCTATGCCAATCTGGCCGAGGCGGTGGTCTGGATGGCGGTCTCGGTGGGGCTCGCCTGGCTGTCCTGGCGCTTTGTGGAAAACCCGGTCCGGCATCTGCGGGTGCCGGGGGTGGCGATTCTCGGCGGCACGGCGCTGGCCTCGGCGGCGATGCTGGGTCTGGGCGGCTGGCTGTATCTCAAGGACGGGCTGCCCGGGCGCTTCGGCGCCGAGGTGCGCCCGCATATCGCCGCCTCCGCCGATTTCCTTCAGGACTGGAGCCGCTGTCACACGCCGGCTGAGGGCCCGCTCATGGGGCTCGAGATCTGCCCGATCGGGCCCGACGGGACCCCCGAAGTGCTGGTCTGGGGCGACAGCCATGTGCGCGCCTTCAAGGAGGGGCTCGACCTTGCGGCGCATGAGGCGGGCACGCCGGGGCTCATCATCTGGCGCGCGGGCTGTCCGCCGCTTTTCGATGTGCGCAAGGTGGAAAGCGCCGCCACGCAGGCGCAGGACACTGCCTGCACCAACGCCAATCTTCAGATCAAGCAGAGCTTCGACCGGCTGGACGGGCTGAAGAAGGTGCTGCTGATCGGCCGCTGGACCTATTACGCCAATGGCACGGGCATCGGGCTTGATGCCGAGAACACAATCGCGGTTCATCCGGTCGAAACGCCCACCCATCTGGGCGAGCCGCAGGCGGCAATCGTCGCCACCGCCGCCGAGGCGACGGTGAACAGGCTGCTCGACACGTTCGAGGAGGTGATCGTGTTGCGCCAGCCGCCCGAGATCGCGCAGTACGACAGCCGCCTCGCGGCGCGCGAGGCGGCGCATCGTGGCTGGCCGCTGGCCAAGGCGCCGGTGACGCAGCCCGACATCCCGCGCGCCGCGCTGGCCCAGCGGATCGCCCCGGCGGAAGCGCCCTGGCGGGCACTGGCCGAATCCGGTGTGGTCACCTGGCTCGATCCCTGGCCGCGCATCTGCGATGACACGGCCTGCCATGCGCTGGTGGACGATGCGGGCTATTATTTCGACAACAACCATGTGACCAACAGTGCCGCGCGCGCGCTGCGCGACCTGTTCGCGCCGGTCTTCGCATCGGGCGAGGGGGCCGGATCGTGAGCCATCCCGCAAGCGAGGTCGCCTGGGATGTCATCGTTGTCGGAACCGGGGTCGGGGGCGGAACCGCCGGCCGGGCGCTGGCCGAAGCCGGGCGCAAGGTGCTGTTTCTCGAACAGGGTGCCGTCGGAAAGCGCAGCGCGCGCAACGGGCTGTCCGAGGTCTTCGTGCCCGAGGCGCGGCTGGCGCGTGGTCTTTGGCCCGGGCCGCTGCACGCCACGGTGAACGGGCAGGACAGCGCCTTTTACGCGCCGCTGGGGGCGGGGGTCGGCGGCTCCTCGGTGTTCTACGCGGCAACGCTCGAACGGCCGGAACGCCACGATCTCGACGATCTGCCCGACCGTCCTCACCCCACCGGCGGCTGGCCCGTGGGTTTCGACGCCATGCGCCCGTGGTTCGACCGCGCCGCCGCGCTTTATCACATCCACGGCACACCCGATCCGCTTTCGCCCGAGCCGCCGCTGCCGCTGACGGCGCCGCCGCCGCTGAACGCGACCGAGACCGCGCTGATGGCGGCCTTCGAGGCGCGCGGGCTGCACCCTTATCATGCCCATACCGCCATCGACCGGGTCGAGGGGTGCCTCAACTGCCTCGGCACCAAATGCCCGCGGCGCTGCAAGATGGACGGGCGCTCGGCCGGGGTCGAGCCGGCGCTGGAGACCGGGAATGCCACGCTGATCGACCGGGCCGAGGTGACCCGGCTTCTGGCCGAGGGGGACCGCGTGACCGGGGTCGAGGCCCGCATCGGCGGTGAACCCCATGTGTTCGCGGCGCGGCAGGTCGTTCTTGCCGGGGGCGCGCTGGGGTCGCCGAAACTGCTGCTCGCCTCGGCGTCCGAGCGCTGGCCGGAGGGGCTGGCGAACGGCTCCGGCTTGGTCGGGCGCAACCTGATGTTCCATCTGAACGAGATGTTCGCGCTCTGGCCGCCGCGCGGCACGCCCGATGGCGGCGCGACCAAGGCCATCTCGCTGCGCGATCTCTATCTGACAGAGGGCGCGCGGCTGGGCATGGTGCAGGCGATGGGCATTCGCGCCTCCTATGGCGAAATCGTGCATTACCTGAACCTGATGCTGGCCCGGTCGCCGCTGCGCCGGGTGCCGGGGCTCAACCAGTTGACCCGCATCCCCGCGGCGATTGCGGCCAGGCTTTTTGGCCATGCCCAGATCTTTGTCGGGCTGATGGAGGATCTGCCCTATCCCGAGAACCGCGTCACCTATGCGCCCGAGCATCCGGACCGGCTGTCGGTGCGCTACGATTTCCATCCCGAGCTTCTGACGCGCCGCCGCGCCTTCCGCCGCGCCATCGCGCGGGCGTTCCGGGGGCAGCGGCGGGTGTTTCTCGGCATGGGGCCAGAGCTGAATTTCGGCCATCCCAGCGGTACGCTGCGCTTTGGTGACGATCCGGCCATGTCGGTGCTGAACGCCAATTGCCGCGCCCACGAGCTGGCCAACCTGTGGGTGGCGGATGCGTCGTTCATGCCCAGCTCGATGGGCGTGAACCCGAGCCTGACCATCGCCGCCAACGCGCTGCGCGTGGCCGATGCCATGATGAAGGAGCAGCCATGACCCGCCTTTCACCGCAGGACGGCATCGCCATCGTGACCGGCGCGGGGTCGGGGCTTGGCCGGGCGCTGGCGCTGGAACTGGCCCGTCAGGGCTTTACCGTGGTGGGAACCGGCCGCCGCGCCGCCGCGCTGGAGGAGACGCGGGCAGAGGCGCCGGAGCGGTTTCACCCGCTTCCGCTGGATGTGAGCGATCCGCGGGCGGTGGCCGAAGCCATTGCCGGGATCCGTGCGCGTCACGGTGCGATTGCGCTGCTCATCAACAATGCGGCGGTCTATCCGCGGCGCGATTTCCTGGATGAAAGCGCCGAGAGTTTCATGGACACGGTGGCGATCAATCTTGGCGGCACGGTGGCCTGCACCCGCGCCGCGCTCGAGGATATGTGCGAGACCGGGCGCGGGCGGATCCTGAACGTCGCGACCTTTGCCGATCTCAATCCGCTGCCGGCCTCCGCCGCCTATGCGGTGTCGAAAGGGGCGGCGCGGATTTTCACTCGTGCGCTGATCGCCGATCTGGGCGACCGGTTTCCGGACATTGTCATTGGTGACTGGATGCCCGGGATGCTCAAGACCTCCATGGGCATTCCCGATGGCGTGCCGCCCGAGGTTTCGGCGCGCTGGGGGGCGGAGCTGGCGCTGCGGGCCGATCCGGCGCTGACCGGCGCGGTGTTCGAGATGGACACCGAAGTCCTGCCGCCGCGCGGGCTCAAGGGCAAGCTCAAGGATCTGCTGTTGCTACGGCGCCGGCAACCGCGCCGGCTGACATGACGCGGCCCGCCAGCGGGCGGGCCGGGATCGTCAGTGTTGCGGAGATCGGAACCGTTGCAGCATCGCGCGCAGCACCTGTCCCGGCAGGATCGCCAGGCATTTGAGATAGCGCGGCCCCAGCCGGCGCGGGCTGCTCAGCGCGCGCCAGAGCCATTCCAGCGCAAAGCGCCGGGCCCAGTCCGGGGCGCGTTTCTGGGTGCCGGCAAAGAAATCGAGCCCGGCGCCGATACAGGCAAAGCCGATCTGCGGTGCCTTGCGGCGCCCGGCCGCGGCAAAGATCTCTTGCTTGGGCGCGCCGAGGGCGATGAAGCACAGCCCCGCGCCCGAGGCGGTGAGCCGGGCAAAGACCTCGTCCGCGCCATCGCTTTCGGGGTCGAAGCCCATCGGCGGGGCGATGATCGCCGAGACCTGTAGGTCGCGCACCTCGCGTTCCAGATAGCTTTTCGCAGCGGAAAGCGAGGCGGTGGTGCTGCCCACCAGCGCCACGCTCACCCCTTGCCCGGCCGCCAGCCGCGCCAGTGGCAGGATGGCGTCCGATCCGGGAATGAGCTCGACCGGACGGCCCGCCAGCCGCGACATCCACACGATGGGGTTGCCGTCGGCCACCACGAAATCCTGCGCCAGATAGGCGCGGCGGAACGCCGGCGAGGCGCGCAGCTTGACCAGATGGTCGAGATTGATCGTCGCCAGGGCAAACCCTTGCTTCTGTGCCAGCCGCTCGGTCACGCGGGCCTGCAACGCCGCCCAGGTCGGCACGTTCACCGAAATCCGTTCACCGGCTATTCTGAAATCCATATTCCGACACATCCCTCCGGCCCCGCTCCTCCTCATAGCGTAAATCTGTGGCAAACGGAGGGCCGGGACATGCCGATTTGCGGCGAACCGTGTCCCCGGCGCCTCAGCCGCGCGGCATTTCCGGCACGGAGCGGGGATCATGGCCAAAATGGGGCAGTCTGCCGAAATATCGTCAAGATTGTCTGGTGAATGAAGCGTTAACCGGCAGGGTCGGGATTCGCGAGTAGGAACGTCATGACCATTCACACCCCACCCCGCAGACGCGGGCCGTTCATCGTTTTGCGCAGCGCGCGAAAGGGGGCGTGATGCAGCGGATCTCGATCCTTGGTTGCGGCTTTGTCGCCGATCTCTATCTGCGGTCGCTTCAGGCGATGGAAGGGATCGAGGTGGCCGGCGTCTATGACCGCGATGCTGCGCGGCTCGACCGGTTCTGCACGCATTGGGGCCTGCCCGCCAAACAGTCGCTGACACAGTTTCTGGCGGATGCGCCGCCGGGCGGGGTGATCCTGAACCTCACCAACCCTTCGGCGCATTACGAGCTGAACCGCGCCTGCCTGGAGGCGGGGCATCACGTCTATTCCGAAAAGCCGCTCGCGATGGAGGTGTCCGAGGCGAAAGAGCTGCATGCGCTGGCAAAGGCGCGCGGGTTGCTGCTGGCCTCGGCGCCCTGTTCGGTGCTGGGCGAGGCGGCGCAGACGCTGGGCCATGCGCTGCGCAAGCAGATCGCTGGCACGCCGCGCGCGATCTATGCCGAGCTTGATGACGGGTTCGTGCCGCAGGCCGCCTATACGAAATGGCTGTCCGAGACCGGCGCGCCCTGGCCCTATGAGGACGAGTTCCGCGTCGGCTGCACGCTGGAACATGCGGGCTATTATCTGGGCTGGCTGATCGCGTGGTTCGGCACCGTCCGCACGGTGGTGGCCGCCAGCGCCGAAACCATCCCGGACAAGACGGGCAACGGGCCGATGGCGCCGGATCTGTCGGTGGCGACGCTGTTTTTCGAGAACGGCCCGGTGACGCGGCTGACCTGCTCGATCGTCGCGCCGCACGATCATTCGATCCGGATCGTGGGCGACAAGGGTGTGCTGCGCTGCGATGCCGCCTGGGACAATGCCGCCAAGGTGCGCTTTGCCAAGCGCATGACGGTCCGGCGGCGGCTGATGGAGCACCCGTTCCCGCGCCGCATCACGCTGGGCAAACAGACCCATCCGAAGGTGAAGCGCTGGGGCGCGGCGGCGATGAATTTCATGCTCGGCCCGGCCGAGATGCTCGAGGCGCTGGAAACGGGCCGCGCCTGCCGGCTGTCGGCGGATTTCGCGCTGCACATGACCGAGGTCACGCTGGCGATCCAGAATGCCGGAGAAACCTCGGGGGCGCAGGCCATGACCACCCGCTGCGATCCCATGGAGCCGATGCCGTGGGCGAAGTGACCCGCATCCTGATCACCGGCGCGGGCGGGTTCATCGGCCGTGCAACGGTTGCCGAGGCCCGCGCCCGGGGGCTGGAGGTCGTGGCGCTGGTTCGCAAGACCAGTCCCGCCGCGTGGTCGGAGGATACCGGGATCACGGTGGTGATGGCCGATCTTTCCGATCCCGGGGCCATTCCTGTGCTGTCGCAGGCGGTGCAGGGGTGCGATGCGGCGATCCACGCTGCGGCGCATCTGGGGGGCGATGCCTCTGCGCTCGAGGCCGACACGCTTGCCGCAACGCGCCATCTGCTTGCGGCGCTGCCTGCGGGCCTGCGGCTGGTGCTGGTCAGCTCGATCACTGTCTATGACACGATGCGTGTGGTGCCGGGCACGGTGATCGACGAAGACACGCCGCTGGCCGTGCCGGGGCAGGCGCATGACGCCTATGCCGAGGCAAAGCTGGCGCAGGAAGCGCTTTGCCGGGCTTCGGGCCATCCGCTCTGGCTGATGCGGCCGGGCGCGGTCTGGGGGCCGGGGCGCACATGGCACGCGTTGAACGGTTTTGCCGTCGGACCGCTTCAGGTGACGCTCGGCTCGGATGGGGCCTTGCCGCTCACCCATGTGACACAGGTGGCGCGGGCGCTGGTCGGCGCCGCCCAGACCGACCCCGGGGGCGTGACGGCGCTGAACGTGATCGACGACGACCTGCCGACGCGCGCGCGCTTCGTCGCGGCGCATCGCCGGGCGACCGGCTGGCCGAAGCTGGCGCTGACGCTGCCCTGGACGCTCTGGCTGGGTCTCACGAAGCTGGTGCGCCCTCTGGCCGCGCGCCTGCCCGGCCTGCTGCGCGAGCCGATCCTGCGCGCCCGCATCATGCCGCTGCGCTGGCCCAACACCGCGCTGCGCGCGGCACTTGGCGGCCAGGACGACGCCGCTTTCGACGAGATGCTGACCCGCTCGGTGGAGATCCGAACATGACGCTGCCCAAGCTCGCTTATCTCACCGGGGAATACCCAAGGGCATCCGACACGTTCATCCAGCGCGAAGTGGCGGCGCTGCGGGCGCAGGGCCACGAGGTTCTGACCTGCTCGATCCGCACCACCGGGCCCGAGCATCTGGTCGGCCCGGAACAGCGCGAGGAACATGCCCGCACCTTCAAGGTGCTGGACGCGGCAAAGAATCCGCTCCGGCTGATCAAGGCGCATCTGCGCTGGATGCTGCGGCCCGGACGTTACCTCTCGGCCCTGAAACTCGCCTGGCGCACCGCGCCGAAAGGCATCAAGGGACGGCTCTTCAATCTGATCTATTTCGCCGAGGCCGGGGTTCTGGCCGACAGGCTCGCCAGCGAGGGGGTGCAGCATCTGCACAACCACATCGCCAAGGCGTCCTGCACGGTGGCGATGCTGGCCAGCGCGCTGTCGGACATCCCCTACAGCTTCACCATTCACGGCCCGGACATCTTCTTCGAACCGCAGCACTGGCGGATCGACGAAAAGGCGGCGCGCGCGCGGTTCGTCGCCTGCATCAGCGATTATTGCCGGTCGCAGCTCATGTGTTTCGCCGCGCCGGCCTATTGGGACAAGCTGCATGTCATCCATTGCGGCATCGACCCCGACCGCTACAGCCCGGCGCCGCATGACGGGCAGCATCTGCTCTTTGTGGGGCGGCTGGCCGGGGTCAAGGGCGTGCCGATCCTGCTCGACGCGGTGGCCGCGCTGAAAGAGCGCCACCCGGGGCTGCGCCTGACCCTGATCGGCGACGGGCCGGAACGCGCCGCGCTCGAGGCGCGGGCCGCGGGGCTGGGCGATACGGTGACGTTTCTCGGCTATCGCAGCCAGGCCGAGGTGGCCGAGGCGCTGGCGAGGACCGATGTGTTCGTCTTGCCGAGCTTTGCCGAAGGCGTGCCGGTGGTGCTGATGGAGGCGATGGCGGCGGGCGTGCCGGTGGTCACCACCCAGATCGCGGGGATCCCCGAACTGGTCACCCCCTGGGAAAGCGGGGTGCTGGTGCCGCCCGGCGACGCCGAGGCGCTGACCGCCGCGCTCGACCAGCTTCTGAGCGACCCCGGCCAGCGCCGCGCGATGGGCGCGGCGGGCCGGGCCATGGTCGAGGCGGAGTATTCGATCCACAGCGAGGCGGCCCGGCTGTCGTCGCTTTTCACGGCCTATGTCGCGGGAGAGCCCTCGCCGCCGAAACGCGAGGTGCTGGAATGATCCCGGTGGATGTCGTCCTGATCGGCCGCAACGAGGGCGCCCGTCTGGTCGCGGCGCTGGCCTCGGTCGCCGGGGCTGCGCGTCAGGTGGTCTATGTGGATTCGGGCTCGACCGACGACAGCATTGCCGAGGCGCGCAAGATCGGCGCCACGGTGGTCGAGCTGGATATGTCGGTGCCCTTCACCGCCGCCCGCGCCCGCAATGCGGGTTTCGAGGCGCTGGAGGTGCCGGAGCTGGTGCAGTTCATCGACGGCGATTGCGCGCTGGTGCCGGGGTTCCTCGACGCCGCGCGGGCGCATCTGGAGGCGCACCCACAGCTCGGTATGGTCACCGGCTGGCGGTCGGAAATCCACCGCGACGCCTCGCTCTACAACCAGCTCACCGATTTCGAATGGCGCCGTCCTGCGGGCGAGATCCTCGCCTGCGGCGGCGACATGATGGTGCGGGCCGAGGCGTTCCAGGGCGTCGGCGGGTTCGACCCCACGGTGATCGCCGCCGAGGATGACGAGTTCTGCACGCGGCTGCGCAAGGCGGGCTGGGTGCTGGAGCGCATCCCGGCAGAGATGACCCGCCACGACGCCAATATGCACCGCTTTCGCGAATGGTGGATTCGCGCCGTGCGCACCGGCCACGGCTTTGCGCAGGTGGGGCATCTGCACCCCGAGTATTTCGTGAAGGAGCGCAAGCGCGTGCTGGTCTACGGGCTGGCGCTGCCGCTTTTCATCCTGATCGGCGCGTTTCTCTGGTGGGGGCTGCCGGTGCTGGGTCTTGTCGCCTACGCGCTGAACTATCTGCGCACCGCACAGGGGCTGATGCGCGAGGGGCTGCCACGGGCAGAGGCCTTCCGGCATTCCATCCTGCTGACGCTGTCGAAATTCCCCAATCTCATCGGCATGGCGACCTTCCACTGGCGCCGGCTCCGTAACGCGCAGATGCGCATCATCGAATACAAGTGAGGGACTGAGTCCATGTCCGAACCGACACGAGTGGGCCTGATCGGGGCCGGGTATATCGCCACCTGGCACGCCGACGCGCTGAAAGCCACGCCGGGCGTCACCGTCGCCGCGATCTGCGATGTTTCGGAAAGCGCCGCCAAGGGCATGGCAGACGCCTATGGCGCCCAGCCCTTCACATCGGTCGAGGCGCTGATCGAGAGCGGCTGCTGCGACGCGGTGCACATCCTGACGCCGCCGCATCTGCACAAGCCGCTGGCGATCCAGTGCCTTGAGGCCGGTCTGCATGTGCTGGTCGAAAAGCCGGTCGCGGAAAGCGCCGGGGAAACGCGCGAGATCCTCGCCGCCGCGCAGGCGGCTGGCAAACGGTTCAGCGCCGGGCACAACTTCCTTGGCCTGCCCTCCTACGAGCGGTTGAAACAGATGGTGCAGGCGGGCGAGCTGGGCCGCGTCTCCGCCGCCGAGATCAGCTATGCGCTGCCTTTGTCGCCGCTGCGGTCGGGGCCCTTCAACCTCTGGCTGCTGCGCGAACCCAAGAACCTGCTGCTCGAGGTCGGCCCGCACCTGATGGGCTTTGTGGTCGATCTGTTCGGCACGCCCGAGATCACCTTTGCCGAGGCGACCAAGCCCGTGGACCTGCCCGGCAACGATCCGCGTCCGCAGGCCTTCCGCATCCTCGCCCGCGCGGGCGAGGTCGAGGTGGCGCTGACCGTCTCTCTGGTCGAAACGCAGGACGACCGTTCGGTGACGCTGCGCGGCTCTTCGGCACGGGCACGGCTGGATTTCGCCAGCGACGTGCTGATCGTCGAGCGCGAGAATACCTCGGACCTGATTGTGAACCCGCTGCGCAAACAGCTCGACCTGAGCGGCCAGCATCTGCGTGAGGGCCTGCGCAACGCCTGGACGCAGGCCAAATCGCTGAACCAGAAAGGCCCCTATGCGCTCAGCTTCCGGGGCATGGACCGCGCGCTTTACGGCAATATGAGCGCACCGCAGGACGCGCGGTTCAGCGGCGAAAGCGCCGTAACGGTGATGCAGGCGCTCGACGATGCGCTGGCGTTGATCCCGGCGGAAAAGCTGGCGGTGAAGGCCCCCGCCGTGCAGACGCGGCAGCCGAAACCCACCGCCATGGTGATCGGCGGCACCGGCTTTATCGGCCGCGCTCTGACCCGTCGCCTTGTGGCCGACGGGCACGACGTGCGCGTGCTGTCGCGCGGGCGCAGCGGCCCCTTCCCCGACCTGCCCGATCAGGTGGAGACCGTGGGCGTGTCGCTGCACGATCTGGAGGGGCTGACCGAGGCGATGAAAGGCATCGACGTGGTCTTCAACCTCGCCAAGTCGATGGACAAGACCTGGGCCGATGCGCTCATCAACGATGTCGGCGTGGCCACCCGTGTCGGCATGGCCTGCGAACATGCGGGGGTGAAGCGGCTGGTCTATACCGGTACCATCGCCAGCTACGACATGTCGGACCCGGCGCAGCAGATCACCGAGGATACGCCCTTCCCCGACGACATGACCGACCGCAACCTCTATGCCCGATCGAAAGCGGAGTGCGAGCGCCAGCTCATGCGGCTGCACCGCGAGCGCGGGCTGCCGCTGACCATCGCGCGCCCCGGCATCGTGGTCGGCCATGGCGGCCCGCTCCAGCACTGGGGAATCGGGCGCTGGCACGGTGCCGGGGCCGTGCGCATCTGGGGGCCGGGCGAGAACATCCTGCCCTTCGTGCTGATCGACGATGTGGCCGACGGGCTGGTGCGCATGGCCACGCGCACCGCCGCCATCGGCCAGAGTTTCAACCTGATCGGCGAGCCGATGATGTCGGCACGCGGCTATTTCGACGCCATCCACGAGGCGCTGGGCGCAAAGATTCGCGTGACCAGCGGCAATCTCACGGCCTTTTACCTGTCGGACGCGGTGAAATACGGGCTCAAGAAATACGCCCTGCGCAAGCGCGGTGTGATCCGCCCCTCGCTCGCCGACTGGAAGAGCCGGGCGCATTTCTCGCCCTTCGTGAACAGCAAGCCGAAAGAGGTTCTGGGCTGGGAACCGGAAGCCGACCGCGGCGCGTTTATCGAACAGGCCATCACGCAGGCCAACCTGATCGGATTCTGACGGATCGGCTTGAGGGGTAAACAATGCCCTAAAACAATCCTTATTCTTGACAGATTCCTCTGGTCTAAAGGTGCAAGGTTAACGAGCGATCCGGGCTGAAACGCGCAGAGCGCCGGAAATGGGCAGGCAGATGCAAACGACCGATTATTTGGTACAGTACGACCCGCAAGGATGCCGGAACGGCAGCCGGGGGATGGCATGTGTCTGGCGGAGCCAAGAGGCATGAACATGGTCGATCGCCCCAAATTCCGCCGTAAACGCCGGCCTTCGGACGAGGCCGCGTCGCAGGGCTTTGCCGAAGACAGCCCGATCGAGCCGCTGGAAACCCGCGAGGAGCGGCTCGCCCGCCGGCGCGCGGCGGCCGAGGAAAAGGCGCGTGCGCAGGCCGCGGCGGAAGCGGCTGCCCGTGCCGAACAGCGGCGCCAGGCACAGGCCGCCCGGCAGGCGCAGGAAGACGCGGCCCGGCGCAAGGCCGAAGAGGCCCGCAGGGCAGAGGAGGCGCGGCGCGCGGCAGAGCGGCTGGACGCCGAACGCCGGGCCAAGGCCGAGGCCGCCCGCCAGAAACGTGCGGCGCAGGAACAGGCCCGTCTCGAGCAAGAGGCTGAACAGCGCGCCCGGGAACAGCGCGAGGCGGAGACCCGCGAGGCCGCCCGTCGCGCCCGCATCGACGCCGCGCGCAAGGCCGAACGGGCCCGCCGTGCGGACGAGGCCCGCAAGGCCCAAGCGCTGCGCGAGGCAGAAGACGCCCGTCAGGCAGAAGAGGCGCGCAGGGCAGAGGACGCGCGTGCCGAAGAGGAGGCGCGGCGCGCGCAAGAGACCGCCCGGGCCGAGGCTGCCGCGCGCGCGGAAGAGCGCCGCGCGGCCCCCGTCCAGCTATGGGACAGGTTGCCCGAATTTTCGGTCGATGCCCGCCATCTCGCCCGTCAGCGGATCGTCACCGCCGAACGTCAGGATCCGGCGCATGCCGCCTTCGACGTGCTGCGCACCCGTCTCTTGCAGGCGCTTTCCGAGAATGGCTGGAAACGCGTGGCGATCACCTCTCCCACCAAGGATTGCGGCAAGACCTTCACCGCGGCGAATCTCGCCATCAGCCTGTCGCGGCAGGAAAACTGCCGGACATTGCTGCTCGACTGCGATCTGCGCCGCCCGACGCTGCACAAGGTCCTGGGGCTGCGCAATCCCGGCTCGATGGGCGACATGCTGCGCGGTCGGATCCCGCCCGAGCATCACCTGATGCGGCTTGGGCCGAACACGATCCATGCCGGGCGCAACATCGCCTTCGGTTTCAACGGAGCGGTCGAGCCCTATGCGTCCGAGCTGCTTCAGGACCCCAGAACCGAAGAGGTGCTGCAAGGGATCGAGACGCGCCTCGCGCCGGATGTGATCCTGTTCGATTTGCCGCCGGCCCTCTATTATGACGACGTCATCGCCTTCCGGCCGCTGTTCGACGGCGTGCTTCTGGTGGTCGGCGGCGGTCTGACCACCGAAAAGGAAGTGCGCGAGGTCGAGCGCCGCCTGGGCGACAGCACCCCGCTTCTGGGCACGGTGCTGAACAAGGCCGAAGGCACCAAGCTGCGCAAATACAGCTACTGAACAGCGTCCGGTAGGCCTGCCTCCGTGTGGGGCGTCCACAGAATCTGCGTATTTGGAAAGAGAAGAACCACAGGGCGCTTGCGGTCCTGTGGTTTTCTTCTCTTGGGACAATACGCCCGCCGGAGGCGTTCGGGAGTGTGGGCCGGTGTCCGGTTCCTGGCCAGGTGCATCGCTGTCGGGTCGGCAGATCCTGAACGGTCTCTTCAAACGATATTGCCCGGCATGAGCCGGGCAATCGCTTTCGGCCTGCGGTCGCGGGCGTCAGGGCTGCGCGGTGCGCGGCAGCAGTTTCTCCACCAGCGCCTGCCAGGGGATCCGGTCGCCTGCGAAGCGGATCACTGCCCAGACCGAGGCGGCCAGCAGAGCGAGGCTCGCAAAGATGCCCAGCCCCTTGCGGCGGCGGTCGCGGCGCGAGCGGATCGGCGGGATGGCGACCACCGGTTGCATCCCGAGGGCGCGTTCCATCTGCGCCGCGCTGCGGATTGCGGGGTTCATCAGCTCGATGATGAAAGCGGCGGCGATCCCGGCGATGACGCTGGCCACGGCGCCCATGGTGGCGACTTTCTTGCGGCTGCGCGACGAGGGCACCTCGGGCACCAGCGCGGTTTCCAGAACCTCGAACCGGTCCATCTGCTGACGGTCTTCCAGCATCTGCCCCATCTCGGCCTCGGCCTTGCGGCGGGTGATGACGCTATATTGGTCCTGAAGCTGCGAGAGGCTCCGTTCCAGCCCGTTCAGTTCGCGCTCGACCTCGGGGGCGCGCAGGATCGTGTCCTGGATCTCGGCGATGCGGGCCTGAACCAGCGCGCGCTGTTCGCGCATCAGCGTGACCTGCCGCGCCAGAACCTCTTCGCGCTGGCGGCTGGAGTTCGCTTCCATCGCGACGATCTCGCGATCCAGCTCCAGCTCGTTGTCCTGGAGAGTCGTCAGCTGGTCGCGCAACGAGATCAGCCCGCCCGGCAGGGCCGAAGCGTTTTCCCGCTTGTAGGCGGCAACGCGGGCGTCCATCTCTTCGATCTCGGCTTCGACGCGCGCCGCCTCGCCTTCGAAGAAGCTCAGGGTTTCGCGGGCACGGCCGGCGCTGCGGCTGCGGGACTGGTCGATCATCGTGTGCATCAACTGGTTCGCGAGATCCGCAGCCTTTTGCGGATCGTCCAGCGTCACGGTGATGAGCAGGCCCGAGGGCGCCTCCTGGGTGGCCTGGAACGCATTGGGATTTGCGCGGATTTCCTCGATGCGAACCGATTGGCGCATGTGGAACACGCGCTCGTTGATCGTCATGTCGGGATCGCTGGTGAACAGCGCATGGTCTTCCATGATCCGCACGAGATTGTCGCGCGACATCAGGCGCTGTTCGATCAGACGCACCCGGCGCGCGGCATCCTCGCCCTGCGCCGTGGCACCAGCGAGCGAATCCGGCACCTGGGCCTCTTCGATCTGCACCACCGCAGTGGCTTCGTAGGTCTTGGTCTGGTTGAGCGCGATCCACACCGACAGGGCGCAGCCGAGCAGGGTCACAAAAAAGATCAGAAAGGTCCGGCGCCGCAGTGCTGCGAACACCTCGCCGATCGACTGGAACTGGTTCATCTTACTGCTCCCGCAACGTGTGGCCCCCACCCTGCGTACCGAAAACCCGTCTTACCGCCCAACCGACCTGTGGGATCACATATCACCCGAGGGAAGCGCCGCTTTCGTGTCACAATTTACCCAAATTGCCCCTTTCTCGCCATCGTTTTTACGCGCGTTTCGGGAAACAAACCGTGTCCGGTTCGGGGATTTGGGTCACATTTTCGACATATTGTCAGGCTTTTGCCGGGATCAGGCACAGAGACAGGATCAGACCGTGCAGAATCTTCTGTCGCATGGGCAGAAGGGCGCCTTTTCCGAGCCCAATTTCCGCCACCATGCGCATCTGCCCTGCCACAAGATCGCCCTGCATGGCATCGAATCCGAACAGGCTTTGCGTCAGCGGGTACTGCGCCTTGTAGGCCGCTTCCTTGGCGCTGAAGAGGCGCGCGGCGGCGCGGGCGGGGGGAATCGGTGCCAGGCGGAGCAGTTCCTCCGGCGTGGCAATCTCCGAGATGATGTCGGCGGGCAGGTCGGCGTCGGGTTCCAGATCGGCACCGATGGCGTGCCAGTCCGAGGCACGGCCGACCAGTGCCAGGCAATTCCCCGCACTATGGGTGATGCTTCCGACGAGTCCCTCGGGCCAGACAGGCGCACGGTCGGGGGCCATCGGGATTGCCTGAGGGGCAAGGCCGAGCTGCGCCATGGCCTGCCGCGCGGCGCGGCGTCCGCCGGCGAATTCCGCCACGCGGGTCGGCAGGGCGTTGCGCAAAGCGGCGCGCTCTTCGGGGAAGAGCGCGCCGGGGTCGCTGGTCGGTTTGCAGATGGCCCAGCCCAGACCGGCGGGAAGGCCGGACCGGGCGAGGGCAGCGCTCAGCCGCTCGGGAGACATCTCCTCAGGCGCTGCGCCGGGCCCGCATCGCGCGGCGGCGGGCCATGGCGTCGGACCGGGCGTTGGCGCGGTCGTTGCCCGCAGAGGCTTCGGCGGGTGCGGCAGCCGCGGGTTCGGGCGCTGCGGTCGCGGCGGGAGCCGGTTCCACAAGCGCGGCGACGCGGGCGGTCAGATCCTCGAGCACCGGGAAGCGGAAGATGTCGGTGATCGACAGCCCCTTGGCCCCCAGCTCGTCGCGGATCGACCGGTGCGCCTGCACCGCCAGAAGCGAATGCCCGCCCAGATCGAAGAAGCTGTCGCGCCCGGTGATGTCGGCGACGCCTAGCACCGTCGACCAGATCTCGGCGATCTGCGCCTGGAGCTTCACCGTGCCCTGCGCCGTCACCGGCAGTGCCTGCACCACCGGCGCGGCCTGCGGCATCGCCGGCTTCGGCGCGGCCACCTTCCTTGCCATCGGCGCCGGCAGCGCTTTGCGGTCCACCTTCTTGTTCGGCGTCAGCGGGAAGGCGTCGAGCCGTACCAGATGGGTCGGAACCATGAAGGCGGGGAGATCGGCGCCCATCGACGCCTTCATTGCCGCCTCGTTCAGCGGTGCCTCGGAGGTGTAGTAGCCCACCAGACGCACATCGCCCGGCTGATCCTCGCGCGCGGCAACCACCGCCTGGGTGACGCCCGCCTGCGCCTCCATCACCGCCTCGATCTCGCCCAGCTCGATGCGGAAGCCGCGCAGCTTCACCTGATGATCGACCCGGCCGATGAAGTCGATCTTGCCGTCGATCCGGCGGCGCACCAGATCGCCAGTGCGATACATCCGACCGCCATGGAACGGGTTTTCGACAAAGCGCTCGGCGGTCATCTCCTCGCGGCCCCAATAGCCGCGCGTCACGCCCTCGCCGCCGATCCACAGCTCGCCCGGCATGCCCACGCCCACCGGCTGCTGCGCGTCGTCCAGCACATAGAGCTGCTGGTTGGCGAGCGGCAGGCCGATATTCACCACACCGTCCGCGCCCGAGGCGACCTCGGTCGAGGACCAGATCGTCGTCTCGGTCGGCCCGTACATATTGGTGAGCGAGGCCTCGGTGATCTTGGCGAATTCCTGCACCAGCGCGCCGGGCAGCGGCTCGCCGCCGAGGAACAGATGCTGCACTTTCGACAGCGCATAGCGCGCCTCGTCGTTCATCGCGATCATCCGGGCCATGGAGGGCGTGCACTGCATATGCGTCACGCCATGGCGCAGGATCTGCGCGGCGATGGAGAAATCGTCGGCATCCAGCTCCGGCGCCACATTGGCCGCCTTCACCACTTTCGCCAGCGGGCGCAGCCCTTCAAGCACCTGCTCGCGCGCGATGCCGTAGTCGATCAGACAGGCGATCTCGGTCACCCCGATCCGCTTGAGCTGCTCGGTCCGCGCCAGCGCGTCCTCGACGGTGCCGAAGAGGCCGCTTTCGTTGAAATAGCGCTCGAAGGCGAAATCGAGAATGGCTTCCAGATCCTCGGGGGTGAGGATTTCCAGATCCAGCTCGAACGGGTTGTTGAGCCCCTTGGGCCGCTTGAAGGCGGGGAAGGTCCAGGCGTATTGCTTGATCAGACCCGCCGCCGAGCGCAGATATTCGCGCATCGGGCCGCGCGCGGTTTCTCGCGCCTCGTCGCGGGTCTCCGCGATATAGGTGTGCAGCATCAGCGAGACGTTGAAATCCGCCGGGTCGTGGCCCGCCTCGCGCAGCGCCGCGTGATAGATGCGGATCTTGTCGGCGACCTCGTCGATGGACTGGCCCAGCAGGTGGGTCAGCACGTTGCAGCCGAGCCGCCCCGCCTCTTTCCAGGTGTCGGGATTGCCCGCCGTGGTCACCCAGATCGGCAATTCGGACGAGACCGGACGCGGCTGGGTCACAACGTCGAACATGGTGCCGTCCTGACGCGGGAAAGGCACCGGCTCGCCGCGCCACAATTTGCGGATCTGGTCGATATTCTCGATCATCGCGGGCTTGTTGTTGGGCGGCGTGTTCTCGGGGCGCAGCACAAAATCGTCGGGCTGCCAGCCCGAGGCGATGGCCAGCCCCGCGCGCCCGTTGGTCAGGTTGTCGATCACCGCCCATTCCTCGGCGATGCGCGCCGGGTGGTGCAGTGGGGCGACGACAGACCCCGAGCGCACGGCGATATTGCGGGTGACGGCGGCCACGGCGGCGCCGGTCACCGAGGGGTTCGGGTAGGGGCCGCCAAAGGCGTGAAAGTGGCGTTCCGGCGTCCAGACAGCGGAAAACCCGTTCTCGTCGGCGAATTTCGCGCCTTCCAGCAGCATCGCGTATTTGTCGCGGCCGACGCCATCGTCGTTGCCCCAGTAGTAGATCGAGAAGGCCATCTCGTGATCCGACAGCGGCATCGGCCCCTTGGAGATCAGCCCGCGATCCTCGTCCGAGGTCAGCACGACCTTGAAGCCCCGCGCGGTGGTGTAGAACAGCTCCAGCACCGAGATGTCGAAGCTGAGCGAGGTCACCGCCAGCCAGGTGCCCGCCGGATCGTGCGGCACATTGGCATCCATGCCGAGGTAGAAGTTCAGCACGTTGCGATGCTCGATCATCACGCCCTTGGGCGTGCCGGTCGAGCCGCTGGTGTAGATCACATAGGCCAGATCCTCGGGCGTGCTGGCGGCACCCAGAGGTTCGGACGTGGCCTGCGCAAGACGCGGGTCGGCGTCGATCACCAGAATTTCCGCGTTGTGTTCGGGCAGGTCGGCTTTCAGCGCCGATTGCGTGACGATCACCGGCGCGCCGCTGTCGGCGATGTAATGCTTGAGCCGGTCCGCCGGATAGGACGGGTCGAGCGGCAGATAGGCGCCGCCCGCCTTGAGGATGCCCAAGGCGCCGACCATCAGGTCGACCGAGCGGCGGGTGAAGAGGCCCACAACCGTGCCCGCCTGCACCCCCATGCCGCGCAGCACCTGCGCCGCCTGATTGGCGCGCGCGTCGAGCTGGGCATAGGTCAGCGACTGGTCTTCAAAGACCAGCGCCACGGCGTCGGGGGTCTTCGCGACCTGTGCCTCGAAGGCCGCCTGCATGGTCAGGCTGCGGTCATGCTCCTGCCCGGTGGCGTTCCAGGCGTTCAGCACGAGATCACGCTCGGCCTCGGGCAGCGCGGGCAGGGAGGCGAGCTGAGCGTCGCTTTGCGCCGCGCCTGCCAGCAGCTCCAGCCGCGCGGCCAGCAGCTCGGCCTGCGCCTGCGGCATGCGGCCCGTGTCGGTGTGAAGCGTGGCGCCATCTGCGCCCAGTTCGACGGTAACGGCGGTGCCGGGGATATGCCCTGCACCGAAGCTCAGGCCCACATGCGGCACCTGCGGCGCGCCGGAAAGCGCGGGGTCGCGGGCGGGCAGATCCGTGGCGAACCCTTTGTGTTTCTGCACCTTGGCCAGTTCACCCTCAACGGCCTCGGACAGCGCCTGAACGGTGCCCGTCGCCTCGACCCGCAGCGGCGCCCAAGGAGCGATGAAGCCGCCTTCGGAGAGACCTTTCAGCGTCGCGTCGGCATAGGCCAGATCGCAGATCTCGTGCCCGTCGAGCCGCGCCGCCCAGGCGGCGACCAGCGCGATGGCGGTCACGTCCGAGCCCAGCGACAGCGGGCGCGAGACCAGTTCGCCACCGTTTTTGCCAAGGCCCTGAAGTTCGACCGGGGCAAGCGAGGTCAGGCGCTTGCGCCAGTAGCCTTCGCCGCCTGCGACCTGCGAAATCTTCGCATCCACAGTCCTACGCTCGTCGGCAGAAAGAACGTCGAGCACCTCACCCGGCTTGCCCACCTGCGCGACCAGCGCCAGTGCGCCGCAGACATGGGTGAAATGCTCCATCTTCAGCGCGCCGCTGCCGCAGGCGATGGTCAGATGATCGTCGGTCGCTTCCAGCACCGCGCCGGGCGCACCGGCGCCTTCGACGGCCACGGCCTTGCCCACGAGCCAGAGCTTGCCATGCGACCGGACCTTGGGGGAGGACAGCGGGTTGGCATAGCCGCCGTGATCCAGCGCCCGGCAGAGCTGCGCCAGTTCGGCAGCGGGCCGCGTGAAATCCAGCAGCCCATGCGCCGAGGGCCGGTCGGCCAGCGCGTGATAGCTGCGCAGCGACAGATCCTGCGGCACCCGGCGCAGCCCGTGTTCGAGCTGCTCCATCAGATCGCCGAAGCTGTCGATGGCGGCCTCATAGGCCTTGGTGTTGAGCGTCAGCGCCGTATCCGCCGCCGAGATGTCGAAGCCGCGCGACACCAGAATGTCGCCCTCGTCCACGCCGCCCTCGATCATGTGCCAGGTGATGCCATGCCGGCTTTCGCCCTCGATCAGCGCCCAGACCGGCGCGTTCAGCCCGGCGTGGCGCGGCAGCGGGCCGTCGTGGAAATTGACCGCGCCCTTGGCGGGCATCGCCAGCACGGCGGCGGGGATGATGTCGAGGTTTGAGATCGACAACAGCCAGTCGAAGGAGAGGCCCTCAAGCCGCTCGGCCAGCCCCTTGCCCGGGGCCACCACCGTCAGACCGCGGCCTGCCGCCCACGCCGCGATGTCCGCGTTGCGGGTGATCACCGCTCGGATGGGGTGCCCTGCGGCCAGCAGCTTTTCGCTGCACTGGACGAGAAGGGATTCGTTGCCGATTACCACACTGGAAAACTGGGCCATGTTGCCTACTCCGCTTGTGCTTCAAGCGCGGGTGCCGTCTGGCGGACGGTCCCCGCTATGCGCTTTTCCGGCAAAGGCCGAAAGAGCGCCTTAAGATCGTGGACGAGAAGATCGCGCAGGAAATGCGGCGGGTCTGCCGGGGTCTTGCGTTGCAGCACCAGCCGCACCCGCCAGAGCGCCCCGCCCGCCAGATGCGCGAGGGTGGCCATGGCCGCATAGGCGCGGCCACGGGTCTTTGTGTAATAATACCAGCGGCTGTCGAGCCAGAATGCCGGCACGCGCTTCCAGATCTTCATTCCGGTCGAGACAGAGCCGATATGGGCGACTTCGCTCTCGCGGACGTAATGGGTTTCATGGCCGGCGCGGGCGGCGCGCAGGCAAAGCTCGGTTTCTTCGAAATAGAGAAAGAAAGTCTCGTCGAAGAGGCCGATTTCGTCCAGAACACCCTGCCGCATCATCAGCGAGGCACCCGCCAGCCAATCGACCCGCTGTGTCGCCTCGGGGATCTCCAGCCAGACGCGGTGCTTTTCGAGCAGCCGCGAGATCGGGCCGAAGCGCGCGGAACTTTCCAGCTCGGAGAGGATCGTGGGGAAGCGGAAGGCGGTGTGATGCGGCGCGCCGTCCTCGCCATGGATATAGCTTCCGGCGAACCCCGCCTCGGGATGGGTTTCGAGATGCCGGAGCAGCGCTTTCAGGCTGCCCGGACCGGGAAAGGCATCGGAGTTCAGCAGGTAGACGTAATCGGGTTCCGACCCGTCCGACCAGCCGGCGCGGATGCCCACATTGTTGCCGGCGCCGAACCCGCCGTTATGGCCCGACTGGATCAGCCGGATCGGCGCGCCCTGCGCCCAGGGTTCGGCGGACAGCGCCGCCTGCATCGCCTCGAACGAGCCGTCGCCGCTGTCGTTGTCCACGATCACCAGTTCGGCGTTGAGCCCCGCCATTTCGCGCAGCGCGAACTGCACCGAGCGCAGCGTCATCTCGGCGGTACGGAAGTTCAGCGAAACGACCAGAAGTTTGGGATCCATCTGTCTCACTCCGCTGCCCGGCTGCCGGGGAATTCGACCACCTGCGCACCGCGCATCTGCGCCTCGGCGCCGGTGATCGCCTCGCGCATCAGGCCGGCCAGCACCCGCACATTGGGTTCCAGCACCATGGAGTCGTGATCGCCCGGCACCTCATGCACCTCGACATGCGGCACATATTGGCCCCAGTCGTTATCGTTCATCACATAGGCGCGTTCGGAGTTGACCATGCGGCCGCCCGAAACCTGCCATTTGCCGACCAGCGGCGGGCGGTAGAGCACCAGCCGTCCGTCCCAGGGCTGCACCTGATACTGCGCCACGGCGCTCAGGAAGGCCGCCTCGATCTCGGCGTTGTGGAAGCTGTGCTGCGCCTCGGTCGTGTCCTTGGCCTGACGCTTGGCAATCTCCCAGCGGAGCCGGTTGCGCGCCCAGATCACCGGATAGAACAGCCCCTTGGCCTTCAGCTCCTGCATCTGGATCAGCAGACGGTCCTTGCGCGACAGCGGCCGGCGCGCGGGCAGCGGCGTGTCGAGCAGCACGCACAGCGCCACCTCTTCGCCGGCAACCTCGAGCTGCCGGGCGATCTCGAAGGCGGTGATGCCGCCGCCCGAGAAGCCGCCGACCATATAGGGGCCTTCCGGCTGCACCTGCCGCATCTCTGCGATATAGTCGCGCGCGGCGTCCTGGATGCTCTGATGCGGGTCTTCGCCGCCATAAAGCCCCTTGGCCTGAAGCCCGTAGAAGGGCCGGTCCGCGCCCAGGAGATGCGCCAGATGGCGCAGGTTCAGCACGTTGCCGAACATGCCGGCCACCAGGAAGAAGGGCGTGCGCGGCCCGCCTTCGCCATCATGCATGGCGACCAGATGCTTGAAGCGGCGCTCGGGGGCCTTGGGCTGGCCTTCGGGGACGGCGCCCTCGGTGGCGATGCCGGTCTGTTCGGCAATCAGCGCGGCGCATTTGCGGATCGTCGGCGCCTCGAACAGCACCGAGATCGGGAACTCGATGCGCCAGGCTTTCTTGACCATGGCAAAGAGCCGTACCGCGATGAGGCTGTGCCCGCCGAGATCGAAGAAACTGTCTTCGACGCCGACGTTCTGCACGCCCAGAAGATCCTCCCAGAAGCCGACCAGCGTGCGTTCGATGTCGTTCTCGGGGGCGACGTAATCGCCTTCGAGCTGCGGGCGGTCGAATTTCTGGATCTCGCCCCTGTCCTCGGTCGAGGCGGCCGTCTGGCGGGTGAGCTGATCGAGATCCATCGACGAGATCACCACCTGAGGCACGTCGAACGCCAGCGTGCGGGCAAAGGCGCTCACGCCCTCGGCGGGCAGGATGCCCTGGCTGAGATTATGCGCGAGGCGCTCTTCGGCGGGCGAGAGCGGCTGCGCGGCATCCTGCGGCGCGTCGGTTTCCAGCTCGGCGGCGGTGAGGCGCGGCGCGGCATGCAGGATGTCCGCCTGCGCCAGCTTGTGGATGGTGAAGCCCGAGATCTCGACCAGCACCATGCCATCGGGGGCACAGAGCGTGATGTCGAAGCTCGCCGTCTCCGCATCGGCGCGGTTCTGCGCGGCGTTGCGCACCCAGCTCACCACGTGATCGGTCAGCGGGGCGTGCACCCGCACGCGGGAATAGGAGACGGGCACCCAGAGATGGGTGGGCTGATAGCCCTCGATCAGCTCCATGGCCCAGCCGGTGGCGATGTCCATCAGCGCGGGGTGCAGCAGGCAGCCATCGGCGCGGGCGCTGGCCGCCAGCGACAGATCGGCGATGCCCTCGCCCTGTCCCAGCGCGCGGCTGTCGAGCACTTTCCAGCGCGGCCCGAACGCGAGCTGCACCTCCTGCGCGGCGGCGAGCTTGCCGCCGGCGGCGGCCTCGACCGGGTTGCCGCAGCGGGCGCGGATCGCGGCCAGGTCCAGCGGCGCCGGGCGCCGCATGGGGACCAGCGCCAGCGTTGCCTGTGCGGTCAGCGCAAAGCCGCGCTTGCCGCCCAGCGTCGCGTCGGCGAGCATCTCGAACCCATAGCCCTCGTCGCGCCGGGTCAACCGCAGCCGCACGTCGCGGGCGCCGCCATCGGCCACGCGCAGCGGGCGCAGGAAGGTCAGGTCGCGGATCTCGAAGCCGCCGGGCTCGTTCTGCGCCTTCAGTGCTTCGGCGGCCAGCGTCAGATAGCCGGTGCCCGGCAGCAGCGCGTCGCCGGATTTGGTGCGGTGTTCGTCGATGAACCAATCCGCCGCCGAGTAGCGCGCGGTAAAGAGCCGGTTGCCCTGCGCGTCAAAGGTCTTTTGGTCGAGCATCGGCACGCCCGCGGGCTCCACCGGCGCTTTGGGTATCTCACCTCGGCGCGCGGCCACCGCTTCGGCGGCCATGCCGACCTCGTTCCAGATGCCCCAGTTGATCGCGACGACGCGGGTCTTGCCGCCCGCGCGGGCCTGCGCGAAGGCGTTGAGATATTCGTTGGCGGCGACGTAATCCACCTGACCCGCCGGGGCGGTCACGGTGGAGGAGGAAGCGAAGAGCACGATCCAGTCGGTGCTGCCATCGGGGAAGACCTCGCCCAGCACCTGCGTGCCGTGGATCTTGGGCGTGAACACGTCCTCGACGGAGGAGGGGCTCTTGGTCATCAGCGGGCCGTCGGCGATTACGCCGGCGCCGTGGATGACACCGGAAATCCGGCCGAAGCGCTCTTCGGCGGCCTCCTTGACGCGCTGCATCTGGGTGAGGTTGCAGACATCGACGGCGGCGATCGTCACCTGGGCGCCGGTCTCTTCCAGCGCCTGAACGGCGCGGATGCGGCGGGCGGTGCGGTCCTGCGGGGCGTGCCGGGCCAGATAGTCGGGCCATTGCGCGCGCTCGGGCAGATCGTGCCGCGCGACCAGCACCAGATTGGCGCCCCTGGCGGCGAAATCCTGCGCCAGAGTCAGGCCGATCCCGCCGAAGCCGCCGGTGATGAGATAGGTGCCGCCTTCGGCGGCGACCGGCGCGGCCTCGGGCAGTGCCACCGGTTTCATGGCGCATTCGAAGCGCCGCGCCCCGCGCAGCGCCGCGATGGCATTGGCCGGTTCGGAGAGCAGCTCTTCGAGCACTTGCAGGGTCAGCGTCTCGAGGGCTGCGTCGCGGGCGGCCTGCGCCTTGCGGCCGCCGAAGAGCCCGGTCTGGGCGGTTTCGGGCAGCGTCAGATCGAGCGTCGAGACGCTGACCCCCGGCAATTCGCGCGGGATCACGCGGGCGGGGCCGGCGACGGTCGCCTTGGAAGGATAGGGCAGCGCCTCGTCGCGCAGGCGGGCGGCGCCGTTTGTCACCACGGTCAGATGCAGCGGGCGTGGCAGGTTTTCCTCGGCCACGGCCTGGGCGAGAAAGAGCAGAGAATAAAAGCCCTGTTCCTGCACCCGGTGGAAGAAGCTGGAGCCGGGGCGGTGATGCTCGCCTTCGGTGACCATCCAGAAATGCGCGATGCGCGTAGGCACATGGCCGCGCAGCGCCAGATCCTGCACCAGCAGGTCATAGCCTTCGCGGCCGCGTTCGGAGGCCAGCAGGTAAGAGGTGTCGGACAGCCGGGTAAAGCTGTCGCCCGGGCGCACCTCGACGACGGTATGACCGGCCGCTTTCAGCTTCGCGGCGGCGCGGGCGGCGAGCCCGGCCTCGTCCATGAAGATCAGCCAGCATTGCGGATCGGCATCGGCGAGCCCTTCGGCCACATCGACCTCGACCTCGGCCGCGCGCGGGCGCCAGACCGGCTTCCAGCCCCATTCCGCCACATCGTCGCTGCGCATCAGATATTGCGGCGCGGTGTCGGACTGGCGCTTGCCGGGGGCGATGAAATAGGGCGCGCGCTGGAAGGCGTAAGAGGGCAGCACCACGCGATTGCGGCGCGCCTCGCCCCAGATCTGGCTCCAGTCGATCGGCGCGCCGAGCGCCCAGAGACGGCCCAGAACCTCGAACATGTGCTTGTCGTCGGCGATGGCATCGTCGCGGTGGCGCAGCGAGGACAGGACCTGCTGACCGGGGACGTCGGGATGCTGGCGGGCAAGTGCGGACAGCGCCTTGCCGGGGCCGACTTCGAGGAAGATGCGGTTCGGCTGGGCCAGAGTGCCGATGCAGTCGGCGAAAAACACGGTGCCGCGCAGATGCTCGACCCAGTAATCGGGCGAGGTCGCCTGTTCCGGCGTCATGAGCTGGCCGGTGCGGTTCGAGGTCAGCGGGATCTGCGGGGGGAAGAGGTCGATAGAGCGCAGATAGGCGCGGAACTGATCGAGGATCGGCTCCAGCATCCGGCTGTGCGCGGCGATGTCGATCTGGATGCGCTGGCAGTCGATGCTTTCGGATTTGAGCCGGGCTTCCAGCGCATCGAGCGCCGCCTGCGGGCCGGAGGCCACGGTCAGCTCAGGCGCGTTGACGGCGCCGAGGTCGAGATCTTCGCCGAGATAGGGTTGCAGCGCCTCGGCCGTGAGATTGACCGAGAGCATGCCGCCGGCGGGCACGCTGTCGAAGAGCCGACCGCGCAGATGCACGAGGCCGATGCAATCCTCGAAGCTCATCACGCCGGCCAGGCAGGCGGCGGTGTTCTCGCCCATGGAATGGCCGGCCAACGCCGCGGGCGTCACGCCCCAACTCATCCAGAGCTGGGCCAGCGCGTATTCGGTGATCATGATCAGCGGCAGTTGCAGCGAGGGGCGGGTCAGCGCGGCGTCCGCGTCTTCGCGGGCGCCGTCTTCCGGCAGCCACAGCGCGCGGATGTCGTGGTCGGAGATCTCGGCCAGCGCGTCGAGGCCGCGGTCCATCCATTCGGCGAAGACCGGCTCGGTCTCGTAGAGATCATGCGCCATGCCCGCATATTGCGCGCCGCCGCCGGGGAACATGAAGACGGTCTCGGGCCGGTCCAGCGCGCTGTGGGAATGCACCCGGCGCGGCGCGTCCTCCTCCAGCAGCCGGGCGGCCTCCTCATGGTTTTCGGCCACCACGATACGGCGCTTTTCAAAGGCGCGGCGGCCTTCTTTCAGCGTCCAGGCAACATCGGCGAGCGGCTGCTCGGGATGCGCGCGCAGATGCGCGGCAAGGCGCTTTGCGCCCTCGTCCAGCGCCGCCTTGCTGCGGGCGGAAAGGGTCAGGATCTGGAACGGCCAGTCGCTTTCGCCCGAGGGCGCGCGCGCGGGCGCCTCTTCCAGCACCACATGCGCGTTGGTCCCGCCGACGCCAAGCGCGTTGACCCCGGCGCGGCGCGGACGACCGGTCTGCGGCCAGGGGGTGAGGCTGTCGTTAACCATGAAGGGCGAGGTGTCGAAATCAATCGCCGGGTTCGGCGCCTCATAGCCCAGCGAGGGCGGAATCTCGCCCTCGTGCAGCGCCAGCGAGGTCTTGATCAGCCCGGCGACCCCTGCCGCCGTATCGAGGTGGCCGATATTGGTTTTCACCGATCCGATGCGGCAATGGCCCGTGGCCTCTGCGGTTTCGCGGAAAGCCTGGGTCAGCGCGGCGACCTCGATCGGGTCGCCCAGATAGGTGCCGGTGCCGTGGCATTCCACATAATCCACCGTATCCGAGTCGATCCCCGCCACCGCCTGCGCTTCGGCGATCGCCTGAGCCTGACCGTCCACGGAGGGCGCCAGATAGCCGGCCTTTTGCGCGCCATCGTTGTTGACGGCCGATCCCTTGATCACCGCATAGATATGGTCGCCGTCGGCGATGGCATCCGCCAGCCGGCGCAGCACCACGACCCCCGCGCCCGAGCCGAACACCGTGCCCTGGGCGCGGTGGTCGAAGGCATGGCATTCGCCGTCCGGCGAGAGGATCTCGTTTTCCTTGTAGAGGTAGCCACGGCCCTGCGGCAGCTCGATGGTCACGCCCCCGGCGATCGCCATGTCGCATTCGCCGTTGAGCAGCGCCTGCGCGGCGTAATGGGTGGCCACCAGCGAGGTCGAGCAGGCGGTTTGCAGGTTGATCGAGGGCCCGTGCAGGTCGAGCACATGGCTCAGCCGGGTGGTCATGAAATCCTTGTCATTGCCGGTGTGGCGCAGCAGGAACATGCCGGTGTTCTCGACCAGATCCGGGTTCGAACAGACGTTGAAATAGAAATAGCTGCCCATGCCGCAGCCCGCGAACACGCCGACCTGACCGTCGAAAGTCTCGGGTACGTGGCCGGCGTTCTCCAGCGCTTCCCAGGCGGTTTCCAGGAACTGCCGGTGCTGCGGATCCATGATCGCCGCTTCCTTGGGCGAGAACCCGAAGAACTCGGCATCGAACATCTCGAAATCATCGAGCGGCGCGGCGAAGGGCACGTAATCCTTGTGGCGGATCAGGCCGGGATCCTCGCCCGCTGCCAGCAGCTCCTCCTCCGACAGCCGGCGGATGGCGCTGCGGCCCGCGCGCAGGTTTTCCCAATAGCGCAGAATGCTGTCCGCACCCGGAAGATGCGCCGCCATGCCGACGATGGCGATGTCGTTTTCGCCCGTTTGCTGCTGCGTTTCTGCGCTCATGACCTGATACCCCGTCACATGTGACCTGTCCCTTCCGGTAAAGGAGGAATGGGGAGAAAATGCGGCGCTTTTTAGGTATCCACCCCGAGATCGCCACGATTCATCGGCTTGCGCCCATGGCTTGTTATGCACTGGGGGACAGTGTCGCAAACAAGGGGAATTGTTGCCAATATGGAACCGGTGGCGTTTATCCGCCCACGCTGGCCAGTGCCACAATTCCGGGCCAGTTGATGGTTGCCGCCAGCGCCGCGAGGCCGAATCCGATCACCGCGAAAACCGCGTCATGCAGCGGATCCCATGCCCCCATGCGCCGCGCCAGCCAGACCACCACCGGATAGGCCAGCAGAAAGGCCGTGCCCATGCCGAGCAGCGCGCCGATCAGCCCGGCCATCTCGAGCCCGGCAAGGATGCAGCCGATCATCAGCACCGCGCGCGCCAGCGCGAGGACAAAGAAGCTGCGGCTGTCGCCCGCTGCAAGCGCCGCCTGATCGTAGGTCTGCACGATGATCTGCGGCATCTGCATGCAGGCGACGATCACCGCCACCGCCCCGGCCGCCGCGTAGCGCGGATCGTAAAGCAGATCGACGATCCAGCCGCCCAGCATGGCGAAGCCGCCGACCATCAGGATCAGCATCGCGGTGACGGCGAAGCGCATCTTGCGCAGGCGCAGGAAATTTTCGCGGCTTTGGGTCGGCGGGGTCTCGCGATAGATCGGGATGAGGATCTTGCGCGTGACCATGCCGCCCAGAAGCATCGGGAAGGAGGCCAGGAAATAGCCGATATTGTAGACCCCGAAGTGATCGAGCGAGAGGTATTTGCCGATCAGGAGCTTGTCGCTCTGGCTGAAGAAGAAACCGCAGACGGTCGACAGAAAGATCCACTTTCCGAAATTCACCAACTCGTCGGCGGCGGCTTTTTCCCAGCGGAACCGGTTGCGTTCGCCCGGCAGGAAGAGCCAGTTGATGATCACCTCGACGACGCTGCTGAAGATGCCGCTCAGCACCAGCGCCCAGACCGAACCGGTGAGCCAGGCAAGCAGGATCGCGGTCAGCAGCCCGACGACCTGGGTGACGAATTCCAGAAGCGTCACCCGGCCCAGCAGCAGATGGCGGTTCGCCGTGTCCATGCGGGTGGGGCGGAACCCGAGGATGAGCAGCGCCAGCCCGGCCACCGGCAGGATCTGCAACAGCTGCGGCTCGTCATAGAACCAGGCCATGGGCCAGGCCAGCCCGCAGGCGACCAGCCAGAGCCCGGCGCCGCGCAGCACCTGTATGGTCCAGGCCGTGTTGAGAAAATCGCGTTCGTCGCCGCGCTTGCTTTGCAGGATCGCGGGGGTGACGCCGACGTCGGAAAACTGTTGCAGCCCCATCATGAAGACCGAGACCAGCGCCATCAGGCCGAAAGCCTCGGGGAACAGCAATCGCGTCAGGATCAGGTTCGATGCCAGCCGCAGCACCTGGCTGAAGCCAAAGCCGCCGACGGTCAGCAGCGACGACCGCAGCGCGCGCGCGGTGAGCGAACTGCCCTGCACCCGGTGCCAGAATGTCATGCTCATCGTCCGCGGCTCCATCCGCTTGCTGCCGGGCGCAGCCGGACCGCCAGCGCCACGCCGGCATAGACCGCAAAGCCCAGCGGATCGCGCAGGGCCATGGCGAGCTTGCGGGCGGTCGGGAAGGGGGCCTTGTCGTCGTTCTGCAAAAGCGCGGCATAGCGCGCTTCGATCTGGGTCACGCCGGCATCCTGCCGTCGCCGCACCCGCACCAGGTTTCCGAACCCTTCGGCGATGGGCCAGTCGTAAGAGGCGGGGACAGAGATACGCTCGTCGGGGGTGAAGCTGAGGCGCACGAATGTGTCGTCCGAGATGATGTCGGGGAAACGCGCCCAGCGGGCGCGGCCGCTGGCGTTCACGGCAAAGACGCCGCAGCCCGGCACGCCTTGCGCCATGAAGGGCACCTGCCGCCAGATGCGGGCATAAGCGCGCGAGATCCAGCCGCGGGCGGTGATGTTGACCCGGCCGCTGGCATAGCGGGGCGCCTCGGTGGAGAGGGTATCGCGAATCTGTGCCAGAAGTTCCGGGCTCACGGTCACGTCGGCATCGAGATAGATGCGGATCGCCCCGCGTGCGGCGGCGTCGCCGGCGTTCAGCGCGGCGAGCTTGCCGCCTTCGGCACGCTCGATCACCGTGAGGGCCCAGCCGCGCGCAGCAAAGGCCGGCGCTTCGGCGCGGGCCCGTTCGGCGGTGTCGTCGCGGCAGCCGTTGGCGATCACGATCACCTCGACCGGGGCGGTATCGGACCAGTGCGATGCGCAGAGCGCCCTCAGGCATTGCGCAATCAGCGCTGCCTCATTACTCGCCGGTAGGATCACCGAAACCGCGGGTGTTCCGGCAGTTTTTCGATTATCCGTCATTATCCGTACCCAAGCGGTCACACATGCACTATTTCCTGGCCATAGATGTGACGGGCCTGCCATCAAACTGTGGCCAAAAAAAGAAATCGAATAGAAGTTGTCGTAATTTCCGGACAAATTTGTCCGGAACAAGCCTGAGAGCGGGGGAACGCGTGTCGCAGCGATTGCGGATCGGGTATCTGGTGCCCCAATTCCCGGGGCAGACCCATATTTTTTTCTGGCGCGAGGTACAGGTGCTGGAGGAGATGGGCCACGAGGTGCATCTGCTGTCGACGCGGATGCCGCCCTCGGGGCTGATCTCGCACGACTGGTCGCAGGAGGCCATCGCGCGGACGACCTATCTGGGCCGGCTCGAACCGGTTGCGGCGGCCCGGGCACTTTGTGCGCTGCTGCCCAGGGGGCTGGCCGGATGGGTCGCGCAGGAGGGCGCCGGCTTTGCCAAGGATGTGGCGGTGACGCTTTCGGCGGCGCAGTCCTTGCTGCGCTATGCTGCGCAGCATGAGCTGGATCATGTGCATGTGCATTCTTGCGGCCGTGCGGCGCTGATCGCGGCGCTGGCGCAGAAGATGGGCGGGCCGAGCTATTCGCTGACCCTGCACGGGCCGCTGTCGGATTACGGTCCGGGCCAGCGGTTCAAATGGCGCGGCGCGGCCTTTGCGACCATCATCACCCACAAGCTGCTGGGGGAAATGCAGGACGAGTTGCCCGACGCGCTGCCCGAGCGGCTGGCGATCCGGCCGATGGGGGTGGACACCCGCGTGCTGTGCCGCGACACGCCGTATCAGCCGCCCGAGAAGGGCCGCCCGATCAAGCTGTTCTCCTGCGGGCGGCTGAACGTGGTGAAGGGGCATCAGGACCTGATGTCGGCGGTTCGGCAGCTTCTGGATCAGGGCGTGGATGTGCGGCTCGAGATCGCGGGCGAGGACGATGCCGGTGGCGAGGGGTTCCGCAAGGAACTGGAGGCGCATCTGCGCAAGCTGCGCTTGCAGGATCATGTGAAGCTGCTGGGCGCGATCGACGCGGGCGCGGTCAAGGACAAGCTGATCGAGAGCCATGTCTTCGTTCTGGCCTCGTGGCACGAACCGCTGGGCGTTGCCTATATGGAGGCGATGTCCTGCGGGGTGCCGACCATCGGCACCGATGCGGGCGGGGTGCGCGAGCTGATCGAGGACGGGGTGACGGGCAAGCTGGTGCCGCCCAAGGACCCGACCGCGCTGGCCCGCGCGATCCGCGAACTGGCGCAGAACCCCGAGAGCGCGCAGCGGCTCAGCGCCGCCGGGCGGGCGCATGTGGAGGCGCATTTCCGCGCCAGCCTCGGCGCCGAGACGCTGGTGGAGGAAATCCTGGCGACGCGGGCGCAGGGCTAGCGGCGATCAGAGCCCCGCAGTCGCGATCTCGGTGTCGGGCGCGGCCTCGAAGCTCAGTTGTTCGACCGAGACCATGGTCACCGTGCCTGCCGGCCCTTTGGCGACAAGCCGCGCGCCGTCGCGCGTGAAGCTGTAGCCGTCCTGCGATCCCGGCAGCAGCGCGCGGTCCTGTCCCGGCCCGCCATGCAGGTGATCCTGCCCGCCGCCCGGAATCAGCAGGTCGTTGCCGGCCCCGCCCAGCAGAATGTCGGCCTGTGCCGTGCCTTCGAGCCGGTCGGCTCCGGCCTCACCGCGGCGCAGCAGCCCATCGGCAAAGGCGGCGGGGTCACGGGTTTCCCAGTCCGAGGGGCCGGAAGCGTTGTAGGCCATCAGCATGTCCCAGCGCGGGTTCGCGTCCTCGAGATGGCGCAGCGCCCCCCAGCTTCCCCATTTCGACGCGGGGGCGACATCGACAAAGGCGTTGAACAGCGTGCCCCCGGCCGAGACCCAGCCGGTCAGCAGTTCTTCGTAGAGCTTGGCCATCTCCGGCGTGTAGTTGAAATATTCGAAGAAGCCGGTCAGCCGCTCGTCCTCGACCCGGGCGGCCTGCGCGGTCACATGGGTGCCGCCCTCATACATCACCAGGTGCAGCCCCGCCGCCTCGGCGGCGCCGGCATGATAGGGCAGTACCTCTTCGATCAGCTCTTTCAGCGAGCCTTCCTGGAGCGCCAGCGCGACCGGGGCCACCGCCGCCTCGTAGCGGCGTCCTTTCACGAATTCCCGCAGCGCCACCCGGCGCAGACCCTCGGCCTCGCCCTCGGCCACGGCCTGCGCCTCGGAGCGGGCCAGCCAGTTGTCCATCTGCGCCGCCATCTCCTCGCCGCCCAGCTCGTAGCCGAAATAGGCGGCGACCGCATAGGCATCGAAATCCTCTTGCGGCGGATGGCCGAGCTGAAGATAGGCGAGGGGGGCGACAAGCACGTTTTCCTCGAGCCCGGGCCAGCCGGTATGCGTGGCCATGACCCGGACCAGCCGGTCGTCGATCTCGGCTCCGAACACATCCGACCAGATCCGCATCATCTGCGCCGCGCGCAGCCCGTAATATTGCATCCAGCCGGTTTCCGACCGGCCCCAGAGCGCATCGGCCTGGGTTTCGGCCCAGCCGGCCTGGGGGAAGATGTGGTTCCAGACCTCGTTGGAATATTCCACATAGGCCTTGAGCCGGGGATCGAGCCCCGCCTTCACCGTTTCCGCGAAGGACCGGACATAGGCGTCATTGGCCATATGGGGCATGTTGAACCAGGGATCGGCGCCGATCTGATTGGCCAGCGCGATCATCACCTCCAGTGGCACGCCCCAGGCCGACCAGGTGTAATCGGAGACCCGGGGCCGGTCGGCCCAGCTTTGCACCGGAGACCCGTTGGTCATCATCCAGTCCATGAAGCGCACGCTGCGGAGATCGTGAATGCGGTCGATCCACAGGGGGTTGAACAGCACGCCGGCCTCGTAGAGATCGCGCTGGTCCTCGCGGATCACCCTTATGTTGCGGATCGGGTCTGCCGGATCGGTGGCGCTGATCGAGATGCCCACCGCGCCCTCGCCGGGGCTGTAGGAGAACTGCGCCTCGCCCTCGTCATAGAGCACCCGCCGCGCGCGGCCGGTCAGTTCCAGCTTGCCCTGACCGTCATAGAGAACCAGATAGGTGCCGCGCAGATGTTCGGCCGCTTCGGGCTGGTCGGTCAGCAGCAGCGCCTCGAGCCGTTCCACCCGCTCGGGGAGGCGCAGCGGCCAGCCATTGTCGTCCAGCACGCCTTCGGCGCGCAGCTCGTCGGCGCTGACCCCGCCCCACTGGCCGGGCAGATGCCCGATCCATTCGCGTGCGGTCTTCATCAGGTCGATGAAGGGTTGCTGAGTGGACCAGTCGGCGATCCCGTTCAGGCCCATGCCGAGCGCGGGCAGGCCCTGCGGCCGCGCGCCGGGCGCGGGAAGAGAGACCTCGCCCCGGGCCGGAAGCGGCGCGTCGGCGAGGGTTTCGGGGGTCGGTGCTGCGGCGGTCTGGATGGGGGCCGCAGCGGCAGGCGCTGCGGTGGCGGTGCTCCTGAGGCTCTCGGTGGCCGAGATCTCTTGCCAGACCCAGGCGGCCAGTTCGGGATAGGCGGCGACCACCTCGGGGTGCAGCGTTGCCGGGGGTGTGTAGCCGGCAGGCGGCGGCGCCTCGTAAAGCGCGGCATAGGTGATCATCGCCGCGAGGAAATAGAGCGTGGGTGTGCCATGCGGATCGGGGTCGACATAAAGCGCCTCGACCGGCACCTCCTCGAGCAGCCCGCCCTCGCCCAGCAGCGACGAGAGCAGCCGCGCGACGGGGATCAGGCGCAGGTCGGTGTCCGGCCGTTCGGCGCGGAGATCGGCCAGAAGCGTTTCGTACCAATCGTGGTAGTCGCCGAGATTGTAATCGTGATAGCGCCGCAGCGCACGGTTCGATGGCGGAAAGCGGCCCGCGACGCCCGACATGTCCGCCCAGCCTTCGTAAAGATAGACCGGGGTTTCGGGGATGCGGCCCCGGAGCCAGTCGACCACCGTCAGCGTGGCGCTCAGCGGGCTGGCGCCCGAGGGGTTGTCGCCCTCATAGGGCGCTTCGGGGGGCTGGTACTGGATGAAATTCGCGGGCGTGATCAGAACCGCGTCGAACCCGGCATCGGCAAAGCTGCCGCGTCCGGGATCCCACAGGCTGGTCACCCCGTCGAACGACCAGTTGGGCGCCGGCGGCAGGCTTTCGGCGAAGCCGCGCAGAAACCCCCACTGCCCGTCCAGCGCCAGCCGTCGCCCGTCGGCACGGGCCATTTCGTTCATCCAGTGCGGAACGTTGGATTGCGGCTGTTCGCCGAGATAATGCACCAGGCTGTTGCCGAAGACATAGACATCGGCCTCGTCGCGGCCCTCGGCCATCGCCATGAGCGGAGCGATGGTCACCAAAACGACAGCCCGTAATACCCGCGCGAACATCGCCCGCTCTCCCTGCTCCCCGAAACCTCTGGTTCAATATGGATCAGGCAGCGGGGCGCTCAACCCCCCTTTCCGGAACGCTGCGTTGCAGCGAGTTTTTCTGCGGGAAATCGCGCATTTTGCGGGTTTTCATTTACCTTTTTGGGCGTATAGTCCGCCGCATGATGACCCTTGGCCATATCGCTCCCCTTGCCCGCGCCCCTGGCGCGCCGGTTGCGCTTGGCCTGTCTCTTCTCCTAATCCGCCTCTGAGCGCGCAGACCCGGCGCGACCGCTCAGAGGAGGACCGTTTCGCGCCGGCGAAACCCCAGGACGAAGACCTTACAGAGATTCCAGAGACATGACCGACCAATCCAAAGACCGCGTGTATATTTTCGACACGACGCTTCGCGATGGCGAGCAATCGCCGGGCGCAACCATGACCCATGACGAAAAGCTCGAAATCGCCGAGCTCCTCGAGGATATGGGCGTCGATATCATCGAGGCCGGGTTCCCCATCGCCTCCGAGGGCGATTTCAAGGCGGTGAAGGACATCGCCGAACGCAGCAAGGAGACGGTGATCTGCGGTCTCGCCCGCGCCCAGCTCCCCGATATCGACCGCTGCTGGGAGGCGGTGAAACACGCGCCGCGCCCGCGTATCCACACCTTCATCGGCACCTCGCCGCTGCACCGTGCCATTCCCAACCTCACCATGGACGAGATGGCCGACCGCATCCATGAAACGGTGACCCACGCGCGCAACCTCTGCGACAACGTGCAATGGTCGCCGATGGATGCGACGCGGACCGAGTGGGATTACCTTTGCCGCGTGGTCGAGATCGCCATCAAGGCGGGCGCCACCACGATCAACATCCCCGACACGGTGGGCTATACCGCGCCGCGCGAAAGCGCGAGCCTCATCAAGCGGCTGATCGAGACGGTGCCCGGCGCCGACGAGGTGATTTTCGCCACCCACTGCCACAACGACCTCGGCATGGCGACGGCCAACGCGCTTGCCGCCGTCGAGGGCGGCGCGCGGCAGATCGAATGCACGATCAACGGGCTGGGCGAGCGCGCGGGCAACACCGCGCTGGAAGAGGTGGTGATGGCGCTCAAGACGCGCGGCGACATCATGCCTTTCTACACCGAGATCGACACCAGGAAGATCATGCATATCTCGCGCCGCGTCTCGACGGTGTCGGGCTTCCCGGTGCAGTTCAACAAGGCCATCGTCGGCAAGAACGCCTTTGCGCATGAGAGCGGCATCCACCAGGACGGGATGCTCAAGAACGCCGAGACCTTCGAGATCATGCGCCCCGAGGATGTGGGTATCGCGGGCACCTCGCTGCCGCTCGGCAAGCATTCGGGCCGCGCCGCGCTGCGCGCCAAGCTCAAGGATCTCGGTGTCGATGTGGGCGACAACCAGCTCAAGGACATCTTCGTGCGGTTCAAGGATCTTGCCGACCGCAAGAAAGAGGTGTTCGACGACGACATCCTCGCGCTTGTCACCGCCCATATGGCCGACGAGCAGGAGAACCACCTGGAGATCGTCTCGCTCAAGGTGATCTGCGGCACGGCCGGTCAGGCCGAGGCGGTGCTTGAGATGGAAGTCGGCGGCGCAGAGATGAGCGCCGACGAATTCGGCGACGGCCCGGTGGATGCGACCTTCAAGGCGGTGCGCAAGCTCTATCCCAACAAGGCGCGGCTTCAGCTTTATCAGGTGAACGCGGTGACCGAGGGCACCGATGCGCAGGCCACCGTTTCCGTGCGTCTGGAAGAGGACGGCAAGATCGCCACCGGCCAGTCGGCGGATACCGACACGGTGGTCGCCTCTGCCCGCGCCTATGTCAACGCGCTCAACCGTCTGCATGTGCGCCGGGGCAAGACCGGCGGCGATGTGAAGGAAATCAGCTACAAGGATGTGAGCTGATTTAGCGTCGCGGGGGCGGTTGCAGCCCCCGCGACCGGCAGCGACTTGCCGGTCTCAGAACGGCAGATCGCTTGCATCCGGCAGGCCGGTGTCCAGCAGAGACAGCTCGGCATCCGGTATTGCGCCGATAGAATCGGGATGGGGGTCACTGTCGTGCGGCATCGGATCCGTGCCGTCCGGCGCCGGAGCGTCTGTCCAGACATTCAGATCTCCGGTGAGTTCGGCAAAAATCTCCATCCCCGGCCCGTCTTCCAGACGCTGCAAGAGCCCCGGCGCGGGCGGCAGGGCGGTTCGTTCGTCCGGGGTCCGGAACTGAAAGCTGTCGGTCTCATCTTCATCGAACAGCATGTCCAGGCTCTGCGCCGTCGCGTGATTGTCGAGCGTCAGCGAGTCGGCGGCCTGCGGTGTCGCACCCAGCCGGAGCAGCAGCTCGGTGGCGCCCTGCGGGCCGCCAGCCGGGTTTTCAGGGCCATTGTCGGGCTGTTCGGGGCTGCCGGGCGTCTCAGTGTGCGTGGGGCTTTCCGGCGCGTCGAACAGGGGGCCGCGCGTTGGGTCCGGCGCGTCGGGTCCGTGTTGGGGGAGAACGGGGGCCGCGCCCCCGTCGCCCGCCAGATTCGGGATGTGATCCGATTCCGCGCGCTCCTGCCCGTCCGAGGCGTTGCCGAAGGCGCCCGCCGCCGGGCCATGGTCGTCGGAGCTGTGCTCTGGCACGGCGGGTGTATCGACAGCGGGCGGCGGGGTGTCGGCGGAGGCCGTTTCGCCGTGTCCGAGATCGCTATCGCCGGGCAGATGATCGGCGGGGCTCAGACTGCCGTCCTCTCCGAGCGTGAGTGCGCTAAGCGAGGTGCCGTCGGCATCGGAGAGGATCACATAGGGAACCCCGTTGACCACGGTCACGGTCATACCGCCGGAAGAGGCGATTCCCAGATCCTGTTCAATGCCGATGCGGGCGATCTCGGAGAGTTCGCCGCTTGGCGAAAGCCGCCAGGAGAGCAGCAGCTTGCCGGCTTCCGAGACGCCGATCAGGAAGTCCTCTTCGAATTCCTCGACGATTTCGAGCGTGACGAAATGGCCAAGGCTGACCGCCGCGTTGCGCAGATTGCGCACGCTGCCGTCGCCCTCCCATTTCATCGTCGACAGCCCGCCCATCCGGCGCCCGGTGAACAGCAGGTCGCCGTAAGAGGCCTGTGCCACCGCGTCGCGCAGCTCGGGGCCGGTCATCAGGCCCCAGGCGGCAACGCCCTGCGGCGCGCCGCCCTGCGCCGCCTCTGCCTCTTCGCCGTAATGCGCGCCAGACGGCCAGGTGTGCACGGCAAGATCCGCCAACGCGAGATCCGCGCCGTCGAGCCCGCCGGGGCCGGCGTGATCGCCCATCCTCCCGAAGGCGGGGCTTGTGTCTCGGTTATACGAGACCTCGGTCGCCACAACGGCGGAGGCGGAGAACAGAAACGTGTCGTTTCCCGCTTCCGTCAGTTCTATGTCCGGAAACCCGGTTGCCGCACCGGTTGCCCCCTGCGGGAGCGTTGCACCAAAGATCGGTTCCACCACGATACACCTGTATTCAGCCCAAAATTACCATCACGTCGGGCAAGGCTGAGGCTGTCGCGTGGCGGCGGCGGGCACGGGAAAGCGGCGATACCGCGGCTTTCCCCTAGGGTTTTTCATAAAAGCCAGAGAGTTGCGATGTTCCGCCGGTGAAACAAGAACAGGCTTGCCGAACCGCGCGCCGGGCACGATGATAAGGGCAAAGGCCCGGGGCCGGATTTCGGCCCTGTATTTCTTGGATGGATTGAAAATAAATCGGACGCGGCATGATTTACGTTTCCGGCAAAACAGGATCTAGAACGCGCTGCGCCTGTCGGGGTGGCCGGGCCGAAAGGCTGACGCCCGCCGAAGCGGAATTGGAAGAAGACGCCCTATTGGGGCCAAGGCACCCGTAATGCAGATCACGATCTTGATGGGAACGCGGAACGGCGCGGCGCACTTGCAGGAGCAGCTCGATTCGCTGGCCCGGCAGAATCACCGCGACTGGTGCCTCTGGGTCGGTGATGACGGGTCGAGCGACGGCACGCGCGAGATTCTGGCGGCCTTCGCACGGTCGGTGCCGCAGGAGGTGCGCGTTCTCGACGGCCCTTGCCGGGGGGTTGCCGCGAATTTCCTCACGCTGCTTTGCCATCCCGAGCTGCCCGAGGGGCCGGTCGCTTTCTGCGATCAGGACGACATCTGGTATCAGCACCGGCTTGGCCGTGCACTCGACCATCTGGCGCGGGTGGGGGACCGCCCTGCGCTTTACTGTTCACGCACCGAAGTCGGCTACGATCCGGACAAGCCGGTGGGCACCTCGCCGCTCTGGCAGCGGCCGCCCTCGTTCCGGAACGCGCTGATCCAGACCGTCGCGGGGGGCAACACCATGGTGATGTCGCCGGCTGCGGTAGCGTTGACGCGCGCGGCGGGGATCGAGCCGCTGCCCGCCTTCCACGACTGGTGGTTCTACCAGATTCTCGCCGGCGCCGGCGGCGAGATCCTGTACGACCGGCAGCCGACGCTGTTCTACCGCCAGCATCACGGCAACCAGCTTGGCCGCAACCGGGGACTGGTGGCGCGCTATGCGCGGCTGGGGACGATCTGGCAAGGGCGCTATCATCACTGGATCACCCGCAATCTCGTGGCCCTTCAGCGCAGCCAGCATCTGCTGACCGACGAAAACCGGGCGATCCTGCAGGACTTCGCTGCGCTGCGCCGGCGCAAGGGCGTCTGTGTACTGACGGGCTGGCAGAAGCTGGGGCTGCACCGGCAGGGACGGCTGGAAACCGCGCTGATGGCGGGAGCGGCGGCGCTGGGGCGCGTCTGAACGGCGCGCGGGGCGCCTCATCTCTTCCGGGCAGGGGCGGTCCCGGGCGGGCCGATTGCGCCGCCCGGAGCCGAAATGCGGATCACTGCATCGCAGGCACGACCTGATCCGGCGGGCGGTGCCCGTCGGCGAAGGTCTTGACGTTCAGCAGCACCTTTTCGCCCATCTCGATCCGGCCCTCGATGGTGGCCGAGCCCATATGCGGCAGCATCACCACATTGGGCATGTTCACCAACTCCGGGTTGCCCTTGATGCCGTGCTGATACACGTCGAGCCCGGCCCCCGCGATTTCGCCTGCCTTCAGCATGCGGGTCAGTGCGCTTTCGTCGATCACCTCGCCGCGCGAGGTGTTCACGATCACCGCGCGGGGTTTCAGCAGCCGCAGCCGCCGTGCGTTTAGCAGGTGGAAGGTGCTGGGCGTGTGCGGGCAGTTGACCGAGATCACATCCATGCGCGCGACCATCTGGTCGAGGCTTTCCCACCAGGTCGCTTCAAAATTCTCTTCGATCTCGGGGCGCAGACGACGGCGGTTGTGATAGTGGATCTGCATGCCGAAGGCCTGGGCGCGTTTGGCCACCGCCTGGCCGATCCGGCCCATGCCGAGGATGCCCAGCCGCTTGCCGCCCAGCCGCGTGCCGAGGAAGGCGGTGGGCGCCCAGCCGTCCCATTCGCCGGCCTGCATCACCGCCAGACCTTCCTGCATCCGCCGGGTCACCGCCAGCATCAGCGCCATGACCATATCGGCGGTGTCGTCGGTCATCACCCCCGGGGTGTTCGAGACGAGAATCCCCCGGCGCCGCGCGGTTTCCACGTCGATATGGTCGATCCCGGCGCCGTAATTCGCGATGAGCCGCAGGTTCTCGCCGGCCTGGCCGATCAGCCCGGCGTCGATCTGGTCGGTGATCGTGGGCACCAGCACATCGGCCTGCGCCATGGCCTCGGCCAGCTCGGCGCGGGTCATCGGGGTGTCGTCTTCCCGCAGGGTGACGTCGAAGAGTTCGCTCAGACGCGTCTCGACCGCTTCCGGCAAGCGTCGCGTCACGACAACACTCAGGCGTTTCTGAGGCATGGTTCCCCTCCCCTCCCTTTCCATCGCTCGTCCTGTTTGGCACACTGTCTTATGAGCGTTCGGGGCACAAGAACCCCGCCGGAAAAACTCGGGCAGGACAGAGAAATGAGCAAAGCCGCTTTGATCGTGGGGCTTGTTGCGGCCCTTCTCACGGGCGCCGCCGCAGGCGCGACCGAAGAGCGCGGGCCGGTGACCAATCTGCCACTCCCGCGTTACGTGTCTCTCAAGGCCTCCGAAGGCAATGTGCGGCGCGGCCCGTCGCTGACCCATCGCATCGATTGGGTCTACAAGCGCCGGGACATGCCGCTTGAGATCACCGCCGAATACGGGCACTGGCGCCGGGTGCGCGATGCCGATGGCGCAGGCGGCTGGGTGCATTATTCGCTGCTGTCGGGCGCGCGTACCGTGCTGGTCGAAGAGGACATGCTAGAGCTGCATAGCCGGGCCGGCGAGACAACGCCGGTGACCGCCAAGCTGGCGCTGGGCGTCATCGCGCGGCTGGGCGATTGCGGGCCGGAATGGTGCGAGCTGAGCGCCGGCGGCTACGAGGGCTGGGCCCGGAAGACCGCGCTTTGGGGCGTGGCGCCGGACGAGCTGCGCGACTGACGCGCAGCGGGCGGGGCCAGGGCGGCCCCTTTTCCGTTGTTTGAACCGATCAAGGCCACCCGTGCCACCGGGCGTGCTGCGCGTCTGACCGGCGCCTCCGTTCCTGCTCAGGCGGCCTCATGCATCAGGATGGCGGCCTCGGTGGACGAGAGGTTGCGGCGGGCGTGGCAGCCATAGGTCTGCGGATTGTTCTGGATCTCGGGCAGCATGGCCAGCAGGCGCAGGCGGTCGATCTCGCGGATCGTGGAAAGCGCGGTATTCGAGGGGTGGAAGCTCTCGGTCTCGACGCCGTTTGCGAACAGCACTTCGTGGCGGGGCAGGAGCAGGTGCACATAGGTCACCTCGCGCACCGTCAGATCGCGCGTCACCGTCCGGCCGTTGACCAGATCCTTGGCGGCCACCAGCACCTCGGGCGTGTTGAACAGCGCCTGCGCCACCGGTCCGGTCAGCAGCATGCGGTGTTCGGGCGAGACCAGGAATTCCTCGTCGGGGCGCTCGAGCCCGAAGGCGCCGGCGCGGATGCGGATCGGGCGCAGCTTGGGCAGCGCGTAGAGCCGCGCGCCGCTCATCCGGCGGCTGCCGATCCACTGGATCTCCTGCGCGCCATTGTCCTTGGTCTGCACCAGATCGCCTTCGCGCAGATCCTCGACCAGAATCGTGCCGCGCGGTGTGCGCAGCCGCGTGCCCGGGGTAAAACAGATCACGCCGCCGGTCTGTTCGGCATCGGCGTGGCGTGCGCTGTGGCTGAGCGCCAGATGCACCACCCAGAGATCGGCACCGCGGGGCGGAATCTCGTCCAGGAACATCAGCAGGGGGCCAGCGGTGCCCTCGACCTCGATTGCTGTCACCGTGTAGCTTTGTCTGCCGTCGGTGACGACAAAGCTGGTGTCCGCCAGCGGATGCGCCACCTCGACCTCGTCGAGTCGTGTCGTGTTCGTCACCGCCGCACCGACGAGGCGGCGGACCATACGCGCCGCGCGCCTGCGAATATCCGTCTCGCCATCGGCCTGGACAAGTTCCAGAAGCTGCGAAGGCCCGTCCACCCGAACGGCTTCACCCAGCCACGACCACGCTACCCCAACTTGCAGGGACGACAGTGGCGCGGCCTCTAGACCGTCTATACTCGTCTGCGACCAGGAGATGACGAACGTGCCTCGAAAGCCCGTTCCCATGTGCCTGTATGCCTGCTCTTATTGTTTTATGGTCAAAGACCTACCAAAATCGACAGGCGCTGCCTAGCCTGCTGTGAGCCGCACTCCGGGCGAATTTGTGCCAGATTTCCGAATGTTGCCGCTACGACACAAGCGCGGCCGGAAAGATCGCGCCCTGCGCGTGATGGGGTGGCGGGCTACCGTTTTGGTTGTTCCTGCGCGTGTTTCTCCGCGCGCAGCGGCGGCATGGCAAAGACTCGGCCTGCGGGTAGGCCGCGACCGGGAAGGCAGGCGCGGCGGCGGGAGTTACTCGGCGATGCCGAACCCGTCGCGGCCGATGCTGTCATAGGCCTCGAAACCGGCCCGCTTGGCATCCCGGACCGAATAGATATTGCGCAGGTCGGCCATGCGCGGCGCGGCCATGTTTTCCGCGAGCTTCGTGAGGTCGAGCGCGCGGAACTCGTTCCATTCGGTCAGCAGCACCAGCAGGTCGGCGCCTTCGCTGGCGGCATAAGGGTCGTCCATCCACTGGACGCCGGGCAGCAGCGCCTCGCCCTCGCGCTGGCCCTGCGGATCGACGGCGCGCACCTTGGCGCCGCCGCCCACCAGAGCGGGCACGATGGTCAGCGACGGTGCATCGCGCATATCGTCGGTGTTGGGTTTGAACGTCACCCCCAGCACCGCCACCGTCTTGCCGTTGAAGCTGCCGCCACAGAGGTCGAGCAGCTTGTCGACCATGCGGCGCTTGGTTTCCTCGTTCACCTTGATGACCGTCTCGGTGATCTGCATCGGGATCGCGTGATCCTGACCAATCCGGGCCAACGCCTTGGTGTCCTTGGGGAAGCACGAGCCGCCATAGCCCGGCCCGGCGTGCAGGAACTTGTTGCCGATCCGCCCGTCGAGTCCCATGCCCTTGGAGACCTGCTTTACATCGGCGCCGACCTTTTCACACAGGGCGGCGATTTCGTTGATGAAGGTGATCTTGGTCGCCAGAAAGGCGTTGGCGGCGTATTTGATCATCTCCGCCGATTCCAGATCGGTGGTGATGATCGGGAAATCGCGCAGATAGAGCGGGCGATAGATCTCGGCCATCACATCGGCGGCGCGCTCGGACTGCACGCCCACGACCACGCGGTCGGGCTTCATGAAATCGTCGATCGCCGCGCCTTCGCGCAGGAATTCCGGATTCGAGGCGACATCGAAATCGAGCGCGGGATTGGCCTTGGCCAGCACCTCCCGGACCGCGCGGTTGGTGCCCACCGGTACGGTCGATTTCGTCACCACGACGATATAATCCTTCGCCGCTTTCGCGATCTCTTCCGCCGCCGCCATCACATAGCGCAGATCCGCGTGGCCGTCGCCGCGCCGGGTAGGCGTGCCGACCGCGATGAACACCGCCCGGGCACCGTCGATGGCCTTTTGCAGATCCATGGTGAAGGAGAGCCGCCCGGCCTCGACATTCTTGGCCATGAGCGTGTCGAGCCCCGGCTCGTAGATCGGCACTTCGCCGCGTTCGAGCATCTCGATCTTGCGCGGATCCTTGTCCACGCAGACGACCTCGTGGCCGAAATCCGAAAAGCACACGCCCGAGACAAGCCCAACATAGCCCGTGCCGATCATTGCGATTTTCATGGTCCTTGCCCCTTTCCGGCCCGTTTGCGCCTCTCATGAGCCGCCCCCCGGCGCATGTCAACGGGCGGGGCCGCCGCATCCGGGGGGAAACGGCGGAGATATGCCTCCCGGGACACGGGCGGGGACGAGGCAGTGGGGCGGGCGATGGACCGCCCCGCCGCCGGTGCCGCAGAGCTCAGCCGGCGAGCTCTTCGCCCAGCTTGGCCAGATAGCGCCGCATCAGGGTTTCGGCGGTTTCGGCGGTTTCGGCCTCGGCGTAGCAGCGGAATTCGGGGGCGTTGCCGGAGGGGCGCAGATGCACCACGGCGCCGCTGGCAAACCGCACACGCAGCCCGTCGGTCAGGTCGAGCCCGGCTTCCGCGCCCATGCCGTCGAAGAAGCCGGCGCGTGCCGTCGCGTCCTCGGTCAGCCGCGCGATGAAGGCGCGCGCCACCTCGGGTTCGATCCCGGCGATCCGGTCGGCGGCGGTGAAGCGCGGCGGCAGGTCGGCCACCAGCTCGGCCAGGCCCTGGTCCGCTGCCTTGGCGGCCGCCAGCGGCGCGAGGATCGGCAGCAGGCAGTCGCGGGTCATCAGCGGCGCGAGCGGCCCGGCGGGGGCGCTGGCGGCAAAGCCCAGAAGAAAGCCGCCATTGGCCTCGTAACCCACGACCCGCGCGGCGGGATCGGCGGCCAGCGCCTCTTCCATCGCGGCGATGACGAAGGGCGAGCCGATGCGGGTCGAGGTGACCGTGCCGAAGCCCATCTCAAGCACCATGGTGTTGGAATTGACCGGGGTACAGACCACCTCGGCCCCCAGCGCCCGGGCGGTCAGCGCGCCCAGCACATCGCCCGGCACCACCCGTCCGGTGGCATCGGCCACCATCGGCCGGTCGGCGTCGCCATCGGTCGAAACCACCGCATCGAGCCCGTGTTCGGCACACCAGCCGCCCAGCATACCCCGCGTTTCCGGGTCCAGCGCCTCGGTGTCCACCGGGATGAAGGTTTCGGAGCGCGCCAGCGGTACGACCTGGGCGCCAAGCGCCTCGATCACCGTGACCATCGCGTCGCGCGCGACGGAGCTGTGCTGATAGACCCCGATGCGCAGCCCGGCCAGCGCCTCGGCGCCGTAGGCGGCGACATAGCGCCGGACATAGGCGTCGAGCGCCTCGGGCGTGTCCAGGCGCGGCGCGGCGGCGGCATTGACCGCCTCCTGCCCCAGCGCGGCGAGGATGCTGGTCTCGTCCGCCTTGGAGATCTCGCCGCCGGGCACGTAGAACTTGAGCCCGTTGCGGTCGGCCGGGATGTGGCTGCCGGTCACCATCACCGCCGCATGGCCCGCCTGCATCGCCGCCAGAGCCAGCGCCGGGGTGGGCAGCGCGCCGCAGCAGCGCACCGGCAGGCCCTGCGCCTGCACCGTTTCCATCACGACCTCGGCGATGCCGGGGGAGGAGGGCCGCAGATCCCACCCGACATGCACGGCGCCGCCATGCGGGCAGGCGGCCAGGAAGGCGCGGGTGTAATCGGCGACCAGCGCGGGGGTGAGTTCGGTCACAAGGCCGCGCAGACCGCTGGTGCCAAATTTGGGAGCCATGAAGTCTCTCCTAATCAGAGATGGATCAAAATTGCTTTCGTTTTCGCCGCAACCTCACAGGCGTGCAACCCCCGAGCGGCGGCGCGTCGCAACATTCGCGGGTTTCGGCGAAGGGGTGGCGGTGTCGGGGGCGTTGCCCCAAGTGCCACGCCGCGCGGACGCCCGTTTGAGGGTCAGGCGCCGGCGTCTTCGGGGGCGGTTTCTGAGGGGCGGAAGATGATGAAGGCGCCGATCGCGCGGTTGCGGAGCCCGTCGCCGGTGATCGGCTGAAGCTCGACCGACATCCGCTCGCCCTCGTGGATGCCCTGTGCGGCGACCGGTGTGCCGGTTTCGAGCACGGTGCCGGCCGCCTCGGGCAGGTCGACAAAATCGAACCGCGGGCCGATCACGCTGAGTCTGCGGTTCACATCATGCGGTTCCAGGCTGAAGCGGCGCGCCACAAGGCCGCTGAAACGCTTCACGTAAAGCTCGTGATCGACGACGATCAGCCCGATCTTGAGAACGTCGAGCAGATATTCGGTTTCCTTGTTCAGCGAGGACAGTTCCACGATCTTGCGCTCGTGTTCGGCGCTGACGGTCACCAGCTCCTCATTCACTGCGTGCAGTTCCTCGTTGGAGCTTTGCAGCTCCTCGTTGGAGGCCTGAAGCTCTTCGTTGGAGGCCTGAAGCTCCTCGTTGGAGGCTTGCAGTTCCTCGCCGCTCGCCTCCAGCCGCTCGGTGACATGTTGCAGGGTTTCTTCGGTCAGGCGCAGGTCGCGCTCCAGCTCGTGGACCCGTTTGGCCAGAACCATCGCGTCTTCGGAGGTGATCGCATCCGCGTTCACCGCGGCATGGATGGCCTCGTCGGCGACCTCGGCCTCGAGCCGGACTCGGATGAGCATGAGCCGCGGCTTGTTGACCTTGTCGAGCGGCTCGAAGGTCAGGGTCACCGCCTGATCGTGGGCTTTCCCCATGTCCACATCGACTCGGCGGGAAAAGGTCTCGAGTTCGCCGGTGCGCAGTTTCTCGAGCGCCACGTTGATCACGAAATGCAGGTCGCGGTGCAGGATATGCTCGACCGACCAGTCGGTCAGGTTGCTGCGTGTATCGACAAAGGCGGTGGCGGCTCCGAACCAGCTCAGAACCTCGGCGTCCGAGGTGACGAGGAAGGAAGAGGGGGCGTAGTTCTTGAGCAGGATATCATAAGAGCGGATGAGCGCCTCGCGCCCGCGCAGATCGGCGAATTCGCGCAGCACCGGCGACATATATTGCCGCGTGCCGGGCAGGTCGTCGTCGTTATGCGCCAGCAGCCGCTGGCTGCGCCGGCCGATCCGGCTGGGCAGCATCGTCCGGTCGAAGACGCGCTGCGACGAGGCTTTGCGGAACAGACGCCAGCGAGCGTTGATCGTGTCGAATTCCTCTTCGAACCGTCCCAGCGTCTCGGAGGGGCCGAGGAACAGCGCGCCCTGTTTCTTCAGCCCGAAGAGGAACATCGAGATCACCCGCGCCTGCGCCTCTTCGCGCAGATAGATCAGCAGGTTGCGGCAGGAGACGAGATCGAGGTCGAGAAAGGGCGGATCGGTGAGCGCGTCATGGACCGAGAAGATGATCTTCTGCCGCAGGGAGGGTTTGACCGAGTAGAACGCTCCCTGCCGGTTGAAGTATTTCTTGCGAAGCGCTTCGGGGATGTTGCGCACGGACTCGGCCGAGTAGCGGCCGACCGAGGCGAAATCTATGGATTGCCGGTGAACATCGGTGGCGATGATCCGGAAGCTGCGCAGGTCGCCCGCCGCCAGCATCGCCTCGGACAGCTCGATGCCGATGGTATAGGCCTCTTCGCCGCTGGCGCAGCCGGCGACCCAGACCCGGACCGGATCTTCGGATTCCGCGGTATCGACCAGCGGCTGTATCACCGTCTCCCGCAGGATCGCCATCGCTTCGGGGTCGCGGTAGAACTCGGTGACGCCGATCAGCAGATCCTGATAGAGCTCGTCCACCGCCTCCGGCGAGGAGGAGAGAAGTTCGAGATATTGCAGCGGGCTGTCGAGGCCGCGCAGATGCTGGCGCCGGGTGATGCGGCGCTGCACGTTGATCTCCTTGTAAGAGCTGAAATCGAGGTCGTGCTGCTGTTCGAGCAGGGCGAGGATGGACAGGTTGATGTCGTCGTTGGTCCCGGTCGTGGTATCGGGCGCGGCGCGTTGCCCGGTCTCGAAGATCTCGCGGATCGCGAGGGGCAGCTTTGCCGCATCGACGATGCGGTCGTGGATACCCAGCGACAGGATGGCGCGCGGCATCGAGGGGAAATCCGCCTCTTGCGGCGTCTGGACGAGCAGCGCGCCGCCCGCCGCATGCAGGATCTGCGCGCCGCTCGAGCCGTCGCTGCCCGAGCCCGACAAGACCACCGCTGCCGTCTTTGCACCGCCCCGGGAGGCGAGCGAGGCGAACAGGCTGTCGATGGGCAGATGCGGAACCTTGTCGTCCTTGTTGTAGCCGAAGGTGCGGAAGACGTTGCCCTCAAGCACAGACCCGGTGTTCGGGCGGTTGAGATAGATCGTATCGGGGGCGATCTCGAGCCCGTCTTCGATATGGCGGATCTCGAGGTTGGTCTTGCGTGCCAGAAGCTCGTCCATCATCGAACGGTAATCGGGCGAGAGGTGCTGGATGATGATGTAGCACCAGCCAAGATCGTCGGGGGCGTTCTGGAAAAATGCTTCGAGCGGGCTCAACCCCCCCGCAGAGGCGCCGATGGCGACCACCGGAATTCGTGGCGCTTGTTCGGCGTCTTCGCCCCCGGGGTCTTCCGTCACCACAACCCAACTCCAAACACGTCTTGTCGCATTTCGAAGCCTAACACATAGTGGAGCTGGAACAACCATTGGGAAAGCTCTCATGGCAAGGCTTCTACTTGCGGATGACGATCCGGATTATTGCGCCGCGTTCCGGGCGGGTATGACGGCGCTTGGCCATGAGGTCGAAACCGCCGAGACGGGCGACGAGGCGGTCGATATGCTGGCGCAGGCGGAGGGTGGCTTTGATCTGGTGTTTCTCGATGTGGTGATGAGCGGCGGCGGCGCGGTCAGCACGCTGCATCGGATCCGGGATCTGTGGGGGGATATTCCGGTGGTGGTCATCACCGGTCGCACCGAACTGGTGGATTCGCCGATCTTCACCCGTGGCTTGCAGTCGGCGCAGCGGCGGCTGCGGAAATCGACCAAGCTGCGCGATCTGGACGCCGTTGTCACCGAACTCCTCTCCGGCTGAGCGATGCACCGGCCGGCCCTGTACCACCAGACACATGGGGCGCCGGTTCCGGCTGCGGGTCTCGACCATCTGGGGCGCTGGGCGCAGCTTTGCGCCGCGCTGGCCTTTGTGCTGGCCTTCGTCATCCTGATCGGCGACCGGCTGTTTCCCGGGCTGCCGCTGTCACGGCTCTGGCCGGGTTTTGCGGCGATGGTGCCGCCGACCGCGCTTTCGGTCATGGGCGCCGCTCTTGCGCTGACCGCCGCGCGGTTCGGCTGGCGCCGCAGCGCGCGTCTTCTGGCCGGGGCGGTTATGGCCTTTGCACTGTGGCGGCTGGGAGCGGTCGCGGTCACGCTGTCGCAGATCGACCTGCACAGCGACCGGGTGTCGGTGGGGACGGCGCTCGGGCTGGTCCTCGTCTGCGTCGCGCTGTTCGAACTGACCGCGCGGGCCGACAGCCTGTTGTTGCAGCCCGGCTTGCCGGCGACGCTGGGCGGCATTCTGGCGCTTGTCTGTCTCACCGGATACGCGTTCGACGCGCCGGGGCTGTACGATTTCTTCCTGCTGTCGGGCATGTCGGTGCCGACCGCGCTTTGCCTGCTTCTGCTTTCGATGGCGATTCTGCTTCAGGACGGGCACCGGAGCTGGCCGCGTCATTTGCTCGGGCGCAGCGCGGGGGCGCGGCTGGCCCGCCTGCTGCTCGTGCCGTCGGTTGTCGCGCCCTTCGTGCTGACGGCGCTCGCACTGGCGGCGGCCGATCACGGGGTGTTCTCGATTGCGCTCAGCCATGCGCTGCTCGCGGATGTGCTGATGGTGTCCGCAGTGGGCTCGCTGGTTCTCATCGCCCGCAACCGCAGCCAGGAAGAGGCGCGGATGATCACCGAAATGGCCTGGCTGCGCGACGTGCTGGATGCCACCGAAGCGGCGGCCTTCGGCTTCGACGATGCCGGCGATCTGGTGCTTGCGAACCGTCTGGCGCTGAGCCTGACCGATGGCGCGCCGGCGGAGTGGCTGCAGGAAACGGCGTTTTTCATTCCGGGCACCTATGAGCCGCTGACAGGGGGGCGGCATCCGCGCAATCTCGTGTCGCCCGGGGGCGGCGATGCCCGGCTCTATGCCGGCTGGCTCGACGGTGCGGGGCGGGAGCACAGCCTGCGCCTGTCCTCGCATCGCATCGGCGACGCGCTGAGCGGCCGGCACATGACGATCCTCACCATCCTCGACGAGACCGAGAGCTGGAGCGCCCGCGACCAGATCACCCGGATCGAACGGCTGGAAGCGGTGGGGGTGATGGCCGGCGGGGCGGCGCATGAATTCTCCAATATCATCGGGGTGATCCAGCTCAGCGCGGATGTCGGGTTGCTCAAATGCTCGGGCGAGGACGCCGCGCCCTTCGAGGCGATCGTGCGGGCCTGCGACCGGGGGGCCGATCTGACCGAGCGGTTGCTTACCTTGTCGCGCGACAGTCTGGGCACGCTGGCGGCGCATGATCTTGTCGCGCTGACCCGCGCCACCGCCCCCGTGCTCATCGCAGCTCTGCCCGGAGACATCGAGCTCGCTTTCGCGCTGCCCGATGCGCCGCTCTATGCCGAGCTCGACCGCAGCGATTTCGAGGCGGCTCTGCTCAACCTCGTGATCAACGCGGCGAATGCGATCCGGGCGGCGCCGGGGGCGGCGCGCCTGATCCGTCTCACGCTGCGCCCCGCGGGCGAGATGGCCAGCGTCACCGTGCAGGACCGGGGCGCGGGCATGGACGAAGAGACTCTGCGGCGGGCCACCACACCGTTCTTCACCTCGCGCGCCGGAGAAGGCGGCACCGGGCTTGGCCTGTCGATGGTCGAGGCCTTTGCCCGGCGCAGCGGTGGTGAGCTGTCGATCCGCTCGGCGCCGGGCGCGGGCACCACGGTCGAGATCACCCTGCCGCTGCGGGAGGAGAGCGGGGAGCGGCATGACGGGGAACCTGCGGAGCCGGTGCAGAGCCTTGCCGGGCTGCGGGTGCTGGTCGTGGAGGACGATCCGCAGTTTCGCGAGGCACTGCCTGCCGCGCTGCTCCAGCTCGGGGCCGAGGTGGAACGCTTCGTCGAGGCCGAGCGGGCGCTGGAGCGGCTGGAGAGGGGGCCGGGTTTCGATCTTGTGCTGTCGGATATTCGCCTGCCCGGCGGCATGAGCGGCACCGATCTGGCGGAAATCGTTGCGCAGCGCTTTCCCGAGCTTCCGATGTTGCTGCTCAGCGGGTTTCAGGGCAAGCGCGGCGCCGTGCCGCCCGGCGGGCTGGTGCTGCGCAAACCGGTGCGGCTGCGGGTGCTCGCCAATGCCATCCGCACGGTGATGGCGGCTCAGAAACGGTCGGGCGGGGCCGGGCGCGCGAAATAGAACCCCTGCGCCTTGTCGCAGCCCAGACCCCGCAGCAATGCCGCCGTCTCCTCGGTTTCCACGCCCTCGGCGATGACCTCCAGACCCAGGGTTTGCGCAATCTCGATCAGCGCGCGGGCAAAGATCTCGTCCTGCGGGCTGCGCGTTGCCGGTGTGACATAGCTGCGGTCGAGCTTTATGATGTCCACCGGCCAGGAACGCAGATGCGACAGCCCGCCATAGCCGGTGCCGAAATCGTCCAGCGCGACCTTGGCGCCGCGGCTGCGCAGCTCTGTCAGGTTCTGGAACACCGGTCCGCTGATCGGGCCGAGCATGGTGTTCTCGGTCACCTCGATCACGATCTGATGCCAGTCGACGGAATAGCGGTCGAGCAGGCTTTGCAGGTCGAAGACGAATTCCTGCTTGATCAGATCGACGGTGCCCAGGTTGATCGCGAGGGTTTCGGCCCGGTAGCCGGGGCGCCGCACGAAATGTTCGAGCGCGTCGGCGAAGAGCCGGCGGGTCAGCTTTTCGGCCAGCTCGGGCGCTTCGAGCACCGAAGTGAAATCGCTGGGGCCCAGCAGGCCCTTTTCCGGGTCCTGCCAGCGTACCAGCACTTCGAAACCGCAGGTCCTGCCAGTCTCGAGCGCGATCACCGGCTGAAAGAACGGCTGGATCTCGCGTCGCTGCAATGCGCTGAGGAAGCGCGGGCGCATCAATTGCGCGCTGAGGTTCTGGTGGCTTTCCGGATCGAAGATCGCGCCGACGCCCTTGCCGTTCTTCTTGCTGGCGTAAAGCGCGGCATCGGCGCCCTGCATCAGCTTTTCCACGTTCGGGCAGGCCTCGGATTCGATCGAGCAGCCGATGCTGACACGGCCGAGATTCGGTTTGCCGAGACGTGCGGCGGCGCGCTGCACATCGGTCGCGCAGCCCAGCATCAGCCGCTCGAGATAGGGTTCGCACTGGCTGGGGCGCGGGACGAGCGCGGCGAATTCGTCGCCCCCGAGCCGGCCGACAATCGCACTTTCGGGAAGCGCGCGGACGATGGCGTGGGCGACTTCGCGCAGATAGAGATCGCCGAAGTGATGGCCGTAGATGTCGTTGACCGATTTGAAATTGTCCACGTCGATCATCATCAGCGCCTGCTTCTGATGGCTGTGCCCCAGCGTCTCGGTGCATTTCAGCTTGAAGGCGTGGTTGTTCAGGAGCCGCGTCAGCCCGTCCAGTTCGGCCTGCTGCGCAAGGCGCTGCGTGCGCCTGGTCTCGCCCGCCAGTTCGAGTTCCAGCACGCGGGCGTTGCGCCATTGCTGAATGGTCTGCCCGACAAGCCGGCCCGCCCGCGGTCCCTGATCGAGATAAGGATCCCCCGGCGCGAGATCCGGACCGAATTTCAGCGCGAGGATCCCGAAACAGGCGTCATCGCCGGCTGCGACCACCGAGGCGCTGAAGGTGCCGGCCTCTCCGCGTTCCAGCAGCTCCGGGCAGTCTGCCTGCACCACGCCGCGCAGGGCTTCGCGCCAATTGGTCAGCGTTGCGACCCGGGCAAGCCAGCAGCCAAGCGCGGCGCGGTCCGCCGCATCGCGGGCCAGCGAAAGCGGCGCGAGCTGCGGCAGGAAGCGGGTTGGCGCGGGGAGGAAGAACACGGCGCCGATATGCGGCGAGAGCAGCGTCGCCAGGACGCTTTCGATCCGCTGCTCGAGCTCTTGCGCGGCAGGGCTGGTTTCGGGGACATGGACGTGCGGGTCCGGCACAAGCATCACGAATTACGCGCCCCTCTGAATCGCGGTCTATGGAATGACTTTGGATCTCTGAGTCAAACAATGCGGGTTTCTGCCCCCTCCGGCACCCTGTTTGGCGGAAGGTGGTTAACAAGTTCTTAAACTTTGGTGCGGCGGCGAGGAAAAGAAGGCGCCGGCGCGGCGGTGGTCCGGGGAGGCGCTTGTCCGGGACGGTAGGGTCGAGCGGCGCGCTTTCGGCGGCGGCGCTACCGGGCCGCGTTTGTCCTGTCGGGCGCGGGAGGCCAGACGAAGCCATCTCCTGCCGCCCCCTGCGCATCGGTGAAGGTGAGCAGGAGCCAGAACAGGAAGAGCGTGATTGCTGACGCCTTCAGGCAGCAGAAAACGCCTTTGCGTGTCGCGGGAGACGGGGTGTTCATATCGGCGCTCCGGTGCGGGTGGGCAGCTTATCCGTGATTCGCTATATTTTGTCAGATATATCGAACTGCTGGAAGGGCCGTTCGCACCGGTATTCGGGGCTGCGGTTCGCGCTTGCCCGGGGCCTCGCGGCGGGGCAGAGTTGCGGCATGACCGACGATGCGATCCATGACACCGAAACGCGCCTGCGGCTTCGGATCTATTTCGGAGACGGCGCGATGCTGGGGCCGGGAAAGGCCGATCTGCTGGAACGCATCCGCGATACCGGTTCCATCGCGGCGGCCGGGCGCACCATGTCGATGAGCTACAAGCGGGCCTGGTCCTTGGTCGAAGAGATGAACAAGGCGTTTCGCGAGCCGCTTGTCGATTCGACCCGGGGCGGGGCCAAGGGCGGTGGCGCGCATCTGACGGAGGCCGGCGAAACCGTCCTGTCGAATTACCGCAAGCTCGAGGAGATCACGGCAGAGGCCGGTGCCGCCCGGATCGGACTCATCCGCTCGATGTTGCGGGATATTCCCGAAGGAAAATAACGCTTGCCAGCCACAGACAGGATTGCGATATGTTTTCCAAACCATAACTGGCTGGGGGATGTCTCTCGATGGCACTTGTTTCTATTCACCACATGACGGCGGGGGCTGCCGGCCTCGCGCTGAGCCTTGCGGCACTTGCGCCGGGCGCGGCATCGGCCGACGAAATCACCGTCTTTGCCGCCGCCAGCATGACCAACGCGCTTGCCGAGATCGAGCAGGGGTTCGAGGCGGCCAGCGGTCACGATCTGGTCGTCTCGCTGGCGGGCTCCTCGGCGCTGGCGCGGCAGATCCAGCAGGGCGCGCCGGCGGATATCTTCGTTTCGGCCAACCCGGGATGGATGGACACGCTCGAGGCCGATGGGCTGGTCGAGCCGGGCACGCGCTTTGATCTGCTGAACAATGCCATCGTGCTGATCGCCCATGGCGCCGATGCCGCGCCGGTCGAGATCGGGCCGGATACCGATCTGGCCGGGCTGCTCGGCGAGGGCCGTCTGGCCATGGCGCTGGTCGATGCGGTGCCCGCCGGGATCTATGGCAAGGCGTCGCTGGAAAGCCTCGGGCTTTGGGAAAGCGTTGCGCCGCAGGTGGCGCAATCGGACAATGTGCGCGCCGCGCTGGCGCTCGTGGCGACGGGCGAGGCGCCCTATGGCATCGTCTATGCCACCGACGCGGCCGCCGAGGACAGCGTGTCGGTGGTCGGCACCTTCCCCGCCGACAGCCATCCGCCGATCGTCTATCCGGCCGCCGATCTCGCCAATCGCGATTTCCCCGCCGAAACCGAATTTCTCGATTATCTCCGTGGCGCAGAGGCCCGTGCGGCCTTTGAACGCCAGGGGTTTGTCGTCGTGGCGGAGTAAGGCACCCGGATGGACTGGCTGGGCCCCGAGGAATGGCGGGCGGTTGCGCTCTCGTTGCAGGTGTCGTTCTGGGCGACGCTTGTCAGCCTTCCGCTCGGGGTCTTCACGGCTTACGCGCTTGCCCGGTGGTCCTTTCCGGGCAAGCAGCTTCTCAACGGGATCGTGCATCTGCCGCTGATCCTGCCGCCGGTGGTGACCGGCTATATCCTGCTGCTGACGTTCGGCACGCGCGGACCGGTCGGCAGCCTGCTTAACGAGATCGGCATCGTGTTCGCCTTCCGCTGGACGGGGGCGGCGCTGGCGGCCGGCGTGATGGCCTTTCCGCTGATGGTCCGCGCGATCCGCCTGTCCATCGAGGCGGTCGACCCCAAGCTGGAGCAGGCCAGCGCCACGCTGGGGGCTGCGCCGCTCTGGGTGTTTCTGACCGTCACGCTGCCGATGGCGCTGCCGGGCATCGTCGCGGGCGCGATCCTTGCCTTCGCCAAGGCGATGGGCGAATTCGGCGCGACCATCACCTTCGTCTCGAACATCCCCGGCCAGACCCGCACGATCCCGTCGGCGATTTATGCCTTTCTTCAGGTGCCGGGCGGGGAGGGCTCGGCGATGAAGCTGGTGCTCGTCTCGGTCACGGTCGCGATGAGCGCGCTTCTGGTGTCCGAGCTGATCGCCCGCCGTGTCGCGGCCCGGGTGGGGGGCAAGTGATGCTGGAGGTCGATCTGCACCATTCCTTCGGTGGCTTCACGCTGGAGGCGCGGTTTCAGGCGCCGCCGGGGGTGACCGTTCTGTTCGGTCGCTCGGGATCGGGCAAGACCACCATCGTCAACGCGGTGGCGGGGCTGCTCACCCCGGATGAGGGGCGCATCGCGGCGGGGGAGTGGGTGCTGCTCGACACCGCGCGGGGCATTCGCCTGAAACCGCATCGCCGCCGGTTGGGCTATATCTTTCAGGAAGGACGGCTCTTCCCGCATCTGACCGTCCGGCAAAACCTCGGATACGGGGCATGGTTCGCGCCGAAGGACGCGCCGCGCGAGGATCTTGGCCGGGTGGTCGAGCTGCTGGGCGTGGGCCATCTTCTCGATCGCCGCCCCGGGGCGCTTTCGGGCGGTGAAAAGCAGCGGGTCGCCATCGGCCGCGCGCTGCTGTCCTCGCCGCGCCTGATCCTTGCGGACGAACCGCTGGCCGCGCTCGACGAGGCACGCAAGGCGGAGATCCTTCCCTATTTCGAGCGGCTGCGCGACGAGGTGTCGGTGCCGATCCTCTATGTCAGCCATTCGGCTTCGGAAGTGGCGCGATTGGCAACCACGGTCGTGGCGCTCGACGCCGGAAAGGTGATCCGGCAGGGCACGGCATCGGAGATTCTGGGCGATCCCTCCGTGCTTCCCGCCGGCGCGCGCGAGGCCGGCGCGGTGCTGACCGCGACCGTTGCGGCACACCATCCGGACGGGCTGACCGAGCTCAGCGCGGGGGGCACGCCGCTGTTCCTGCCGCATATCGCGCAGCCTTTGGGCAGCCAGATCCGCGTGCGCATCGCGGCGCATGACGTGATTCTGGCGCGGGGCCGCCCCGAGAACCTTTCGGCGCTCAATATCCTTCGGGGAACCGTGAAGGAAATCCGTTCGGGGGAGGGGCCCGGCGCGATCGTTGCGCTCGACACGCCCGGAGGACGGGTTCTTGCCCGCATCACCCGCCGCTCGGTCGCGGCACTGGGGCTTGCGCCGGGTGTCACGGCCCATGCGGTCGTCAAGACGGTGTCGGTGGCGCCCGGCGACATCGGTGCCGGTGGCGGCCATGCGTGATACCGCCGACAGGGGCGATGTGCTGCTCTGGGCTGCCGGGAGCCTTGTGCTGCCGCTCGAGAAGGCGCGCTGCGATCTTGCCGCAGGGGGCATCCGTCTTGCGTTGCAATGCGGCCCTTCCGGAACGTTGCGGCAGCGCATCGAGGGCGGTGCCCGGCCCGACATCTTCCTGTCCGCCGCGCGCGCGCATATCGACAGGCTGGTCTTGCGCGGGCTGGGACAGGTGCCGCGGCGTTTTTGCGGCAACCGCATCGTCGCGCTGCTGGGCCCGTCCGTGCCGCGGGACAGACCGTTTCTCGACCTGCTGCTGGCCGAGGGTGTCACGCTGGCGACTTCGACTCCGCTGGCCGATCCCTCGGGGGATTATGCCTGGAGCATATTCGACAAGGCCGAAACGCTGCGTCCGGGGGCCCGCGAGGCGCTGAAGCGCAAGGTCCGCCTGCTGGCCGGCGGGCCGGGGGCGCCCTCGGCGCCCGAAGGAACCCATCACTACGGCTGGATCGTGACAGAGGGGCTGGCGGATGTGTTCCTGACCTATGCGAGCAGCGCCCGGCAGGCCGTCGCGCTTTATCCCGAGCTCACCATGCTGGAACCGCCGCCTGAACTGGCCATCGCTGCCGAGTTCTGGGGGCTGCGCCTCGGGGCGCCCGGGGCGCTGTGCGAGACGGTTTGGGAGTATATCCATTCCGGACGATTTGCGCAGCATCTCGCCGAAACTGGTTTCGAGATGTGAGAGGCCGGGCTGCCTGACGCTGCCGCGCTGAGCGGCGGGTCATCGGGGCGTGGGAGGCTGTCGTTTACAGATCGAACAGGCTGGCGGTGGCATAGGCCGGTGCCAGCAATGCGCGGCGGAACCGGCCCAGCGGAAAGCGGCGCGGCGGATGGCGCATGGCCTCGGGGAGCGGCGCCCGGGGGGCTTTGCCCTGCATGAGATCGGCGAGGATCATGCCGGTGTGGCTGGCCATGGCGACGCCGTTGCCGTGATAGCCCATGCCGGCGAAAAGGCTGGGGTGGCCGGGCACCGGCCCGGCGAAAGGGGTGAGGCTTGCCATGAGGCAGACCAGCCCGGCCCATTCATGGGTCAGCGCCACATCGCGCCAGCCGGGGAACATCTGGGTGAAATCGGCGCGGATCTTGCGCGAGATCGCCGCCTGACTGCCCGGTCGTGCGGTGAGTCCGCCGCGCATGCCGAAGAGAAAGCGATTGTCGGGCATCAGGCGGAAATAATGCAGCAGAAATCGCGTGTCATAAGCCATCTGATGCGAGGTCCAGCCCTGCGCGGCCTTGCGCGCGTCAGAGAGCGGTTCGGTGACGATCACACTCGACTGCACGGGCAGATACCGGCCGCGCAGCCAGTCGGGCAGATCCTCGGAGGAATAACCGTTGGTGGCGAGGAGCACCCTATCGGCGGTCAGCGTGCCGTGCGGCGTCTGAAGTCGCCATGTGCCGTTATTCTTCAGGCTGGTGACCGGGCTGTGGGCGTGGAGCGTGGCACCGGCGGATTGCGCGGCGCGGGCGAGGCCCGCGTGATATTTGCGCGGGTTCAGCGCAAAGCCGAGCGGCGTGGTGAGCGCCCCGAAGAACGGTCCGCCGAGCCCTTCGGCGGCCATGTCTTCCATTTCGATGAGCCGGGGCGTGACCCCGTAGTCGGTTTGTGTCTCCTCAACCCCCGCCTTCAGCTTTTCGAAGGCGCGGGCGTTGTGGGCGATGAGCGTCTCGCCCTCGGAATGGGAGTCGGCGTTGATCCCGTGGGCTTCTATAAGCCCCGCCACGGTGTTGATGGCGGCTTTTTCGGTGGCACGCCAGTCCTTCAACCCCTTGGCGCCGTAGCTGCGGCGCAGGCTGGCGCCCGAGGCCTTGGCGCCGCCAAGACAGCAGAACCCGCCGTTGCGCCCCGAGGCGCCATAGCCCGCGTGATCCGCCTCCAGCACGGTGACCCCGACCCCGTCCTGCGCCAGATGCAGTGCGGCGGAAAGCCCGGTGAAGCCGCCGCCGATGACGGCGACCTCGGTGTGACGCGGGCCGGGCAATGTCGGCCAGTCATCGGGCGGCACGGTATCGGCCCAGAAACAGGCGCCCTGCGGGCCGTAGGCGGCCGGTTCGTAGATGCGTTTCATTCTTCGGTGCGGATCGCGGCCTGTTCGTCGCGGGCCTGGGCCACGGCGGCGCGTTTGGTGATGATCGAGGCGCTGATCACCCCTACGGTGACGATGGCGATGAGGATCGTGGAGAGCGCGTTGATCTGCGGGCTGACACCCAAGCGCACCGCCGAGAAGATCTTGATCGGCAGGGTGGTGGCCGAGGGCCCGGTGGTGAAGCTGGCGATCACCAGATCGTCGAGCGAGAGCGTGAAGGCCAGCAGCCAGCCCGAGATCACCGCGGGCGCGATGATCGGCAGGGTGACCAGCCGGAATGCCTCGAAGGCCGAACAGCCGAGATCGAGAGCGGCTTCCTCCAGCGATTTGTCGAAGCTGGTGAGCCGGGAGGAGACCACCACCGAGACATAGCACATGGCAAAGGTGGTATGGGCCAGAACGATGGTGAAGACGCCCCGGTCGAGCCCGATGCCGATGAAGAGCAGCAGCAGCGACAGGCCGGTGATCACCTCGGGCATGACGAGCGGCGCGTAGATCATGCCGGAAAACAGTGTGCGGCCAAGGAAACGGCCCGCGCGCACCAGCACATAGGCGGCCATGGTGCCGAGCACGGTGGCGAGGGTCGAGGAGAAGACCGCCACCTTGAGCGTGACCCAGGCGGCGTCGAGAAACTCCTGATCGCGGAACAGCTCGCCATACCATTTGGTCGAGAACCCCGCCCAGACGGTGACCAGACGGCTTTCGTTGAAGCTGTAGATCACCAGCAGGATCATCGGCAGGTAGAGGAAGGCAAAGCCCAGCGTGAGCGAGGTGGCGTTGAACCAGGAGAAGCGTCTCATGCCTGCGCCTCCATGCCCCGCGCCGCGCGGGCGGCAGGGTCGGGTTTGCGTATTTGGAAAGAGAAGAAGCGCAGGGGGGTGGGAAGAGATGTCATCCTTCCGCCTCCCGTGCCTTCTGCTCGTTGCGCTGGAAGAGGATGATCGGGATGATCAGGATCAACAGCAGGATCACCGCCACCGCCGAGGCCACCGGCCAGTCGCGGTTGGAGAAGAACTCCTCGAAGAGCACCTTGCCGATCATCAGCGTGCCCGAGCCGCCGAGCAGCGAGGGGATGACGAATTCGCCGAGTGCCGGGATGAAGACCAGGAAGCAGCCCGCGATGATGCCGTTTTTCGACAGCGGCCAGGTGACCAGCCAGAAGGCCGCGAAGCGCGAGCAGCCGAGATCCTCGGCGGCTTCGATCAGGCTTTCGTCCATCTTTTCCAGCGCCGAATAGATCGGCAGCACCATGAAGGGCAGGTAGGTGTAGACGATGCCGATATAGACCGCCGTGGGCGTGTTCATGATCATCAGCGGGTCCGAGATGATGCCGATCTTGAGCAGCACCGTGTTCAGCACGCCTTCGGTCGAGAGGATCCCCATCCAGGAATAGACGCGGATCAGGAAAGAGGTCCAGAACGGCAGGATCACCAGCATGAGCAGGGTGGGGCGCCATTCGGTGGCGGCGCGGGCCATGCCATAGGCGACGGGGTAGCCGACCAGCAGCGTCAGGACGGTGGAGAGCGCGGCGATCTTCAGCGAGCTGAGATAGGCTTTCCAGTAGAGCGAGTCGGTGGTGAGGAAGACGAAATTCTCGAAGTCCAGCTCCGAGAAGAAGGTCTTGAGCCCCTCCCAGCCAGCGGAGAAATCGAGCTGCGGCGTGTAGGGCGGGCGGGCCAGCGCCACGTCCGACAGCGAGATCTTGAGCACGATCACGAAGGGAACGAGGAAGAGCACCAGAAGCCAGAGATAGGGCACGGCGATGAGGGCGAAGCGGCGCATCTCAGAAGCCTCCCCGGCTCGGGGCTTGCGAAACCCGCCCCGGACCTGTTCCGGGGCCTCCACATCTGTCATCTGTTCCACCGGCGAGGTCCCGGCGCGGGGGCCGGGACGGGTGGCGAGGGAGGGCGGTCAGCATCGGCTCAGCCCTCCAGCAGCACGCCGCAGCGGTCCGTCCAGTTCACCCAGACCTCGTCTTCCCAGGTGAAGCTGCGCCGCGTGTCGCGTTCGGTGTTGAAGTTCTGCGCCTTGATGATCTGCCCGTTGCCAAGCTCGACATGATAGGTCGAGAGGTTGCCGAGATAGCCGATGTCGATCACCTTGCCGCGCAGCACATTGTCGTCCTCGGGCTTGTTGTGGTGGATCTCGACCTTCTCGGGCCGCACGGCCACATAGCCGGTCTGCCCTTCGGACAGCACCAGCGGCGAGGCGCAGCGCAGCGGCGGCTGGCCCTCGGCCCAGTGCAGCTCATAGACATCGCCCGCCTTGCGCGCCTTGCCCTCGAGCACGGTCACATCGCCGAGGAATCCGGCCACATAGACCGAATTCGGCTGTTCGTAGATCACCGGGGGCGTGGCGACCTGCACCAGCCGCCCCTCGTCCATCACCGCGATGCGGGAGGCGACGGTCATCGCCTCTTCCTGATCGTGGGTCACGATCACGAAGGTGGTGCCGGTCTTTTCCTGAATGTCCATCAGTTCGAACTGCGTTTCCTCACGCAGCTTCTTGTCGAGCGCCCCCAGCGGCTCGTCGAGCAGCAGCAGCTTGGGCGCCTTGGCGAGCGAGCGGGCCAGCGCCACGCGCTGGCGCTGGCCGCCGGAAATCTGATGCGGCTTGCGCTTGGCGAATTTGGTCAGCCGGGTGAGGCGCAGCATCTCTTCCACGCGGGCGGCGATGGCGTCCTTGTCGCGGCTCTCGCGCTTCAGGCCGAAGGCGATGTTCTCCCAGATCGACAGATGCGGAAACAGCGCGTAGCTCTGGAACATCATGTTCACCGGGCGCTTGTTGGGCGGCACGGCGCTGATGTTCTGACCGCCGAGGATGATTTCGCCGTCCGAGATCGTCTCGAACCCGGCGAGCATCCGCATCATCGTGGTCTTGCCGCAGCCCGAGGGGCCGAGCAGGGCGAAGAACTCGCGCTCGTAGATGTCGAGCGACAGCGTGTCGATGGCGGTGAAGTCGCCAAAGCGCTTGGTCACGTTGCGGAATTCGATCAGCGGTTTCTGATCGGGGTCTGTCCACGGGGCGAAAACGGTCTGAGCCATGCGGAATACTGTCCTGTCTGGGTCAAGAAAAGGCCCGCGCCTTTGGGGCGCGGGCCGGTCCGTCGGGGTCTCAGGTGCCCGACTTGATCTTGGTCCAGAGGCGCGTCACCACACGCTGCACCTTTGGCTCATAGGGCGTGGTGGTGAAGGTGTTCTCCATCGCCGCCGGGGTCGGATAGATCGCCGGATCGCCGATCACGTCCTCTTCGAGGAATTCCTGGGAGGCGAGGTTGCCGTTGGCGTAATAGACGTAGTTCGACGCCGCCGCCATGTTCTGCGCATCCATGATGAAGTTCAGGAACACATGGGCGCCATCGGGGTTCGGGGCGTCGACCGGGATGGCCATCTCGTCGAACCACATCTGTGCACCCTCGTCCGGCGCATAATAGGAGATTTCGACGCCGTTGTCGGCCTCGGCCGCGCGGTCGCGCGCTTGCAGCACGTCACCAGACCAGCCCACCGCCACGCAGATGTCGCCATTGGCCAGCGCGTTGATGTATTCCGAGCTGTGGAACTTTTGGATATAGGGGCGCACCGGCATATAGACCGCTTCGGCCTTGGCGATCACCTCGGGGTCGTGGCTGTCGGGATCCTCGCCGATATAGTTCAGCGCGGCGGGGATCATCTCGGTCGGGGCGTCGAGGAACATCACGCCGCAGGCGGCGAGTTTTTCCATGTTCTCGGGCTTGAAGACCAGGTCCCAGGAGGTCACCGGCGCGTCTTCGCCGAGGATTTCCTTGACCTTGGGTTCGTTCACGCCGATGCCGGTGGTGCCCCACATGTAGTTGATCGCGTATTCGTTGCCGGGGTCGTATTTCGAGGTCCGGTCGGCGATCACATCCCACATATTGGCGATGTTCGGCAGCTTCGACTTGTCGAGCTTCTGGAATGCGCCCGCGGCGATCTGGCGCTGCAGGAAGGTGCCGGTGGGCACCACCACGTCATAACCGGAGCCGCCGGCGAGCATCTTGGTCTCCAGCACCTCGTTGCTGTCGAACACGTCGTAGATCAGATCGAGGCCGGTTTCCTCTTCGAACTTGGTCAGAAGATCCTCGTCGATATAGTCCGACCAGTTGTAGACGCGGACCTCTTCGGCCTGGGCCATCCCCGTGGCCAGCGCGAGGGTCGCGGTAATCGTCAGAAGGGGTGTTTTCATCATGTGCTCCCGTTGGACATGGGGTCTTGTCGCCCCGTGGCCTTTGGATTTGATCAAATGTTGCGCGATATGGCAACATACGAGATGTTTTCACGGGCTGCGGGAGCGTGCAAGATGGGTTTGCGGGCGGATTGGTCAAACAGGAGGCAGATGGTGAACTTGCGGGCAGAGGGTGCGGGCCTGCCGACCCATGAAGTGGTGTATCGCCAGGTGCGCGACATGATTCTCTTCGGCGAGCTGGAGCCGGGACAGCCGGTGACGATCCAGGGGCTGGTGGAGGGGCTCGGGGCGGGCATGACCCCGGTGCGCGAGGCGCTGCGGCGGCTGATCGCCGAAGGGGCGCTGGTGTTTCAGGGCAACCGGCGGATCACCGTTCCGGTGCTGGACGCGGCCGCGGTCGAGGAGCTGACGCTGGCGCGCGTGGCGCTTGAGCCGCAATTGGCGCGGCGTGCGGCGCTGCGCTGCGACGACGCGGCGGTGGCACTGTTGACGGCCACCGACACGCGGCTGGATGCGGCCATCGCCAAGGGCGACGTGCGCGGTTACCTGGTCGAGAATCACCAGTTCCATGCCGAGCTGAATGCGGTGGCGGGCGCCCCCATACTGACCGATCTGGTCGAAGGGCTCTGGCTGCGCTTCGGACCGTCGCTGCGGGTGGTCTGCGGCCAGTTCGGCACGCGCAACCTGCCCGACCAGCACAAGGCGATCCTCGCCGCGCTGGCCCGCCGCGACCCGGAGGGGGCCGCCGCGGCCATGCAGGCCGATGTCGCGCAGGGGATGACGCAGATCGCCGCCGGATTGTCCTGATTCGATTGACAGGAAATAATTTGATCATATTCTGCGCCTCGACCCCCGAAATTCAGGAGACGCGGCCATGACCTTCATTTCTCCCAACGCGCCCACAGCCGAGCTGCAGGCGCTGGACTCCGCCCATCACGTGCATCCCTTCACCCATGGTAACGAGCTTGCCAAAAAGGGTGCGCGGGTGATCACCCGCGCCGAAGGCTCGTGGCTGACCGACAGCGAGGGCGAACGCATTCTCGACGGCATGGCCGGGCTCTGGTGCGTGAATGTGGGCTACGGGCGCAAGGAACTCGCCGCCGCCGCCGCCCGCCAGATGGAAGAGCTGCCCTATTACAACACCTTCTTCCAGACCACCCATGTGCCCGCGATCCAGCTTTCGGCGCGGCTGGCGGAGCTGGCGCCGGGCGATCTCAACCACGTCTTCTATGCGTCCTCCGGGTCGGAGGCGAACGACACCAATATCCGCCTGGTGCGCACCTACTGGGCCGAAAAGGGCCAGCCCGAGCGCAAGGTGATCATCTCGCGCTGGAACGCCTATCACGGCTCTTCCGTGGGCTCGGCCAGCCTCGGCGGCATGAAGGGCATGCACGGGCAGGGGGGCGTGATCCCGGATGTGCACCATATCGACCAGCCGCACTGGTGGGCCGAGGGCGGGGACATGAGCCCCGAGGAGTTCGGCCTGGAGCGCGCCCGCCAGCTCGAAGCTGCCATCGAGGAGATCGGCCCCGAGAAGGTCGCGGCCTTCATCGCAGAGCCGATCCAGGGTGCAGGCGGGGTGATCATCCCGCCCGCCAGCTACTGGCCCGAGATCCAGCGCATCGTCGACAAATACGGCATCCTGCTGATCGCCGACGAGGTGATCTGCGGCTTCGGACGCACCGGCAACTGGTTCGGCTCGCAAACCATGGGGATCACGCCGCATATCATGACCATCGCCAAGGGTCTCAGCTCCGGCTACCAGCCGATCGGCGGGTCGGTGCTTTGCGACGAGGTGGCCGAGGTCATCGCCAGCACCGAGTTCAACCACGGCTACACCTATTCCGGCCACCCGGTGGCCTGTGCCGTGGCGCTGGAAAACCTGCGCATCCTCGACGAAGAGAACATCGTGACCCGCGTGCGCGAGGAGACCGGCCCCTATCTGAAAGAGAAGTTCGAATCGCTGACCGATCACCCGCTGGTGGGCGAGGCGAAGATCGCGGGCTTCATGGGCTCCATCGCGCTGACCCCGGACAAGGCGGCGCGTGCGCCCTTCGCGTCCGAGGCGGGCACCGTGGGCTATATCTGCCGCGAGCGCTGCTTCGCCAACAATCTGGTGATGCGCCATGTGGGCGACCGGATGATCATCTCGCCGCCGCTGGTGCTGACCAAGGCCGAGATCGACACCCTCATCGAACGTGCCTGGACCTCGCTCGACGAGTGCCATGCGGCGCTCAAATCCGAAGGGCTCATGGTGGCCGGCCAGCGCGGCTGACGGCGCGCCCGGCGGCCAGGCTGCGGTTGCGTATTTATGAAAAAGAAGAAGGGCCAGGATCGCTCTTGGCCCTTCTTCTCTTGTCAAATACGCAAAAAACGGCGCCGGCCAGAGGTTGCGGCACCAGAGCGATGCGTCAGCTCACCAGATGCGGCGCGCCGGTGGCCATGTTGGTGCCGATATAGGGTTTCTTGGCGCCTTTCCATGCGCCGAACCCGCCTTCCATATGCGCCACACGGGCAAAGCCCGCGTCCAGCGCCGCGCGGGCCACCCGTTCGGAGCGCACGCCCGAACCGCAGTGGAACACGATGCGCTTGTCGCTCTGGCCGGGCAGTTTCTCGGCCTTGAAGAAGGACAGCGGCATCAGCAGCGCGCCTTCCACATGTTCGAACATGTATTCCTGCGGCGTGCGCACGTCGATCAGAACGATCTCGTTCTTCTTGAAGGCCTCATCGACCTCTTCGACGGTCCAGGTTTCGAGGATGCCGTCGCCGACCTGTTCGGTTTTCATGGCGCAATTCCTTTCGGGCGTTGTGAAGCGTGATTGTCTAAGTAAGTGCGTCTCGGACGGCTGTCGCGCAAGGGGGCGTATTCTGCGACGCGGCATCGCGCCGCGTGTTTCGGCGCGCGAGATGGTCACCGGGCGGGCAGAACGCCTGTGAAATGTGCCGGCGCGGCGCAGGGGGGCGGTTTTCCGGATGCATTTCGCGCAAAACTGGGTTTTCTAAAGGAAACGGTCGTTTGCGCGGGATGCGCCGGACGGACGGAAAAACCTAGAAGAAAAAGAAGACGGAGACGGGACATGATCAATTTCTTGGCGGCCGAGGCCTGGGTGGAATTTGCGGTGCGCTGGCTGCATGTCATCACCGGGATCGCCTGGATCGGGTCTTCGTTCTATTTCATCGCACTCGATCTGGGTCTGCACCGCGACCGCAATCTCGCCTCGGGGGCGGATGGCGAGGAATGGCAGGTTCATGGCGGCGGCTTCTACCATATCCAGAAATATCTCGTGGCGCCCGCGAACATGCCGGACGATCTTGTCTGGTTCAAATGGGAAAGCTACGTGACCTGGCTTTCCGGCTTCGCCATGCTGATCCTGGTCTATTACCTGGGCGCCGAGTTCTATCTCGTCGATCCCGAGGTTCTGGATATTCCGATCTGGGCCGGGATCGTGATCTCGCTCCTGTCGCTGAGCATCGGCTGGATCGCCTATGACCTGCTCTGCAAATCGAAATTCGGCGAGGACAACACCCGCCTGATGCTGTTCCTCTTCGTGGTGCTTGTGATCATGGCCTGGGGCTATACGCAGGTTTTCACCGGCCGCGCCGCGCTGCTGCATCTGGGCGCCTTCACCGCGACGATCATGACCGCCAACGTGTTCTTCGTGATTATCCCGAACCAGAAGATCGTGGTCGAGGACCTGAAGGCCGGCCGCTCCCCGGATCCCAAATACGGCAAGATCGCCAAGCAGCGCTCGACCCATAACAACTATCTGACGCTGCCGGTGCTGTTCCTGATGCTGTCCAACCACTACCCGCTGGCTTTTGCCAGCGAGTATAACTGGATCATCGCCAGCCTTGTCTTCCTGATGGGCGTCACCATCCGGCATTTCTTCAACTCCATGCATGCGCGCAAGGGCACGCCCTACTGGACCTGGCTGGTCACGGCGCTGCTCTTCATCGCGATCATGTGGCTGTCCACGCTGGATCTGCCGGGCGAGTCGGATTGGGAGGCCGAAGCGCAGGGGGCGACGCTGCGCTATGCGCAGGCCGAAGGCTTTGAAGAGGTGCAGGACATCGTGCTGGGCCGCTGTTCCATGTGCCACAGCGCCGAGCCGGGCTGGGACGGGCTCGCCTGGGCGCCCAAGGGCGTGCATTTGGACAGCGCGCAGGGCATCGCGGCCAATGCCAAGGCGATCTATCTTCAGGCCGGGCTGAGCCGGGCCATGCCGCCTGCCAACCTGTCCTTCATGGAGGACGGCGAACGCGAGGTCATCCGCCGCTGGTTCGAAGCGGCGAGCGAGGGCTGACCGCTCTTTACTCGGCGTCCTTGAAGACCGCCGATACCGGGCGGAACCAGGTTTGTGCAAAGCTCTGGCCGTAAAGCGCGGCGATGGTTTCATAGGCGAAGCGGGTTACGGGCATCTCGGCCTCCTCTGACTGCTCCCGGAGTAACGCAACAATGCTGCGTCATTCCGTGTTAAATCTTTGCATTTATTTCCCCTTCGAGCCAAGTGCGACTTTGGTTTCATGCTCGGGCACCGCAGTGATGCGCTGCGATTCCCCCGTTTCAGAATCGCGGCGGCTCTGCTAGGTTTTGTAGGATGAATACTTGCAGCCCCAATATGCGCCCTGTCATCCGTCAGCTCGACGAGGCCGCGATCAACCGGATCGCGGCGGGGGAGGTCGTGGAGCGGCCCGCCTCCGCGGTGAAGGAGCTGGTGGAAAACGCCATCGACGCGGGCGCGCGGCGGATCACGGTCGAGGTGGCGGACGGTGGCAAGACGCTGATCCGGGTCAGCGACGACGGCTGCGGCATGAGCGCCGAAGAGCTGCCGTTGGCGCTGTCGCGCCATGCCACCTCCAAGATCGACGGCAGCGATCTCTTGAACATCCACAGCTTCGGATTCCGCGGCGAGGCGCTGCCCTCGCTGGGCGCTGTCGGTCGACTGACGATCCAGAGCCGCGCCGCGGGCGAGGAAGGGGCCGAGATCTCGGTCTCCGGCGGCAAGATGACGCCGGCCAAGCCCTGCGCGCTGAACGGCGGCACGGTGGTGACGCTGCGCGATTTGTTTTTCGCCACGCCGGCGCGGCTGAAATTCCTGCGCAGCGACCGCGCCGAGCAGCAGGCGATTTCCGATGTGATCAAGCGGCTGGCCATGGCCGAGCCTTCGGTGGGCTTTACCCTGCGCGATGTGAGCGAGGGCAAGGACCGGGTGAGTTTCCGCGCCGATCCCTGCTCGGGCGATCTCTTCGACGCGCTGCGCGGGCGGCTGGCGCAGGTGATGGGGGCGGAGTTCACCGACAATGCGCTTTCCGTCGATGCCGAGCGCGAGGGGTTCCGGCTGACCGGTCTCGCGGCGCTGCCGACCTATTCGCGGGGCACCTCGGTGGCGCAGTATCTCTTCGTCAACGGGCGCCCGGTTCAGGACAAGCTGCTGCATGGCGCGCTGCGCGGCGCCTATGCGGATTTCCTCAGCCGCGAGCGGCACCCGGCGGTGGCGCTGTTTGTCGATTGCGACCCGCACAAGGTGGATGTGAACGTGCACCCGGCGAAATCCGAGGTGCGGTTCCGCGATCCCGGCGTGGTGCGCGGGCTGATCGTCTCGGCGCTGCGCCACGCGCTGGCCGAGGCCGGGCACCGGGCGTCGAGCACCGTGGCGGGCGCCACGCTGGGGGCGATGCGGCCGGAACCGGTGGCTCCGCGCGTCTATCAGATGGACCGGCCCTCGCAGGGGGCGCTCTCCACCGCCTGGCGGGCGCAGGCGCCGATGCCGGCACCGCAGCCCGAGGCGGGGTTCGCCGAGATGGCGCAGGCCTATTCCGGCCGTGTCGATCCGGTCGAAGAGGCGCCGCAAGGCGCCGATGAGACGCTGCCGCTTGGCGCCGCGCGCGGCCAGGTGCATGAGAATTACATCATCGCCCAGACCGGGGACGGCATCGTCATCGTCGATCAGCATGCCGCGCATGAACGTCTCGTCTATGAAAAGCTGAAACGCCAGATGGCCGAGCGCGGCGTCGCCGCCCAGGCGCTGCTGATCCCCGAAATCGTCGAATTCTCTGCCGACGATCTTGTGCGCCTGCTCTCTATTTCCGAGGAGCTCGCCCGCATGGGGCTCACTGTCGAGCCGTTCGGAGGCGGCGCCGTCGCGGTGCGCGAGACCCCGGCCATTCTCGGCGAGGTCAATGCCAAGGCGCTGCTCGGCGATGTTCTCGACGAGCTTGCCGATTACGGCAGTTCCCAGCTTGTCCAGGAGAAGATCGAGGCGATCCTGTCGCGTGTCGCCTGTCACGGTTCGATCCGGTCGGGCCGCCGGATGCGCGCCGAAGAGATGAACGCGCTCCTGCGCGAGATGGAGGCAACGCCGCATTCCGGCCAATGCAACCATGGCCGGCCGACCTATGTGGAACTGAAACTCTCCGACATCGAGCGGCTGTTCGGGCGCACATGAGCGATCTCGGCGGGGTCACGGTCGCGCTGGACGACCCGCGCCTCTGGGCGGGCCTGGCGCTGGCGGCGCTGCTGCTGGTCCTGTTTCTGGCGATCCGCGCTGCCAACCGCGCCGCGAGTCTGGCGCAGCCGCTGGCGCAGCTCAATGCCCGCGTGCATGCGCTGGGCGAGGGGCAGGAGCGGCTGGCGGGCGGGTTGCACCACGTCACCGAGGCGCAGCTTCAAAGCCAGACCGCCATGCTGGAACTGATGGAGCGGCGGCTGGCCGAGGTGCAGGGCCATATGTCGGAAAGCCTGCACGGCACCGCCCGCCGTACCGCCCACAGCCTCGGCGAGTTGCAGGAACGGCTGAAACTCATCGACCGCGCGCAGGAGAATATCTCGCGGCTTTCGGGCGACGTGCTGTCGCTTCAGGACATCCTGTCGAACAAGCAGACGCGCGGCGCCTTTGGCGAGATCCAGCTCACCGACATCGTCGGCAAGGCGCTGCCGCCGGACAGCTATACCCTTCAGGCGACGCTGTCGAACGGGCGCCGGGCCGATTGCCTGATCCACATGCCCGAGCCGCCGGGCCCCATCGTCATCGACGCGAAATTCCCGCTCGAAGCCTATGAGGCGCTGATGCGGGCCGAGATGGGCGACAGCCGCACGCGCGCGGCGCAGGCCTTTCGCCTCTCGGTGCGCAAGCACCTGCGCGACATCGCAGAGCGCTATGTGATCGAGGGCGAGACCGCCGACTCGGCGCTGATGTTCCTGCCTTCGGAGGCGGTCTATGCCGAGTTGCACGCCAACCACCCGGAGGTGGTGCGCGAAGGCTTCAAGCTGCGGGTCTGGATCGTCTCGCCCACCACCTGCATGGCCACGCTTAACACGCTGCGCGCGGTGCTCAAGGATGCGCGGATGCGCGAGCAGGCGGGGGCGATCCGGCGCGAGCTGGCGCTGCTGAACACGGATGTCGAACGGCTGGGCGCGCGGGTGGAGAATCTCGACCGGCATTTCGCCCAGGCCGCCCGGGATGTGTCCGAAATCCGCATCAGCGCCGACAAGGCGGGCCGGCGCGCGCGCAGGCTCGACGATTTCGATTTCGAGGACCGGCGCGCCGACACGGTGGTGCCGCTGCCGCGCAATTCCTGAGCCCGCGCGGACGCCGCGCTCTTCCCACCGGATGAATTCTTACGTATTGCGGATCGGACATGTTTTGCCAGACGGGCCATCCTGCCGTATTCTTGCGCAAGATCAAGGACGGGAGGCCGGCCCGCGCCCATGCTGCCGGGCCAGATAGAGGAGACGGGGAAATGGAAGAGATCAGTGTCCGTAAGGTCGCCCATGTGATCCTGCTGGCGCGCGAGATCGACCGCGGCGAAGGCGAGCTGCGCGGGATCATCGACCAGATGACCGAAGAGGAACAGGCCGCGTTGGTCGCGATCATGTGGATCGGCCGCGACGCGTTCGATGCCGACGAATGGGCCGAGGCCTATGCGACCGCCGTCGCCGAAGCCTCGACACCTACGGCCGACTACCTGATCGGCACGCCGCATGTGGCCGACCATCTCGAAGCGGGCCTCGAAGCGCTGGGCTACGATTCCTCCGACGAGGAAGATGAGCTGCTGCGCCGCGGCGCCTGAGCCTGAGTCTAAGCCCGGCGATCCGCCTCCCTGTCAGGAGGCGGGGGCGTGTACTGCGCCCAGCCGCAGTTCCGAGCGCCAGAGAGCCAGCGCCGAGACCAGCTTGTCGGATTTCTGCTTGTAAAGGCCGTGCATCATGTCGAGAGCCTGGTCGGTCTGGTTCTCGGCAATCAGCGCTGCCACGTCGCCGGCGATCTCGTGAAACTCCTTGTGCAGCCGGTAGACGACCTGCCATGGTTTGCCGGCGCGGATCTGCGGGGTCATACTGGGGTCGTCCAGCCATCTTCCGAAGGCACAGCCCTGGCAGTTTCCGATCATCGCGGGGGAAACGTCGAGCCGCCCGGTGGAGGCGGCCTTGAACAGACGGACTTTCCATTCAACATGTTTGCGGATCGCATCGCCAAGGGCGGCGTCGATGTCAGCTTCGGTCATTGTCGTCTCCTGAAGCGCCCCACTAGGCGAATGTGACGCAAAGACCTTTCCCCTCTGCTAGAGCCGGAGGGCTTCCGGATGGCGGCCGCGGTCAGGTCACCTGGCGCAACACCGGTCGCTATCGCAGGGCGCGCCCCTTGACGATGGCGTCCTCGCCGAATTTCGCCCGGATCGCATCCGTGGCGCGCTCGGCGCCGGCGCGCCGCGCCGCCTGCGGGTCGAGCAGATCTCCCAGCCGGTCGGCTTGCTCGGCGGGCACAAGCTGCGAGATCCCGGCCCCCAGCAGTCGATAGGGGCCGCGCGGTCCGAGCTGGTCGAAGAGCGCGCGCGCCTCGCGATAGATCCGGTCGGCCATTTGCGTGGCATCCCCCAGCGCGTGGCGCCGCGTGATAAGCTGGAAATCCGCGCGCTTCACCTTGAGCACCACCACCCGCCCAGCCAGCCCCTTGGCCTTGGCGCGGTCGGCAACCTTTTCGCACATGCGCCAGAGATGGCCGTCGAGAAGATCCGGGTCGGCGGTATCCTCGTGAAAGGTGGTCTCGTTCGAGATCGACTTCACCGGCGCATCGCGGGTCACGCGCCGGTGGTCTTCACCGCGCGCGAGATGCCAGAGCCTATCGCCCATCGAGCCGAAGCGCGCGGTCAGATCCTCGCGCTCCCAGCGCAGCAGATCCTCGAAACTGCGGATGCCCGAACGTTCCAGCGCATCCTGCGTCGCCTGCCCCACCCCCCAGATCATCCGCACCGGCTTGGGGCGCAGGAAGGCCTGGGTTTCCGCCGCGCCGATCACCGAAAACCCGTGCGGCTTGTCGAGATCCGAGGCGATCTTGGCGAGAAACTTGTTGTGCGAGAGCCCGATGGAACCGGTGACGCCCAGCTCGGCCTTCATGCGTTTGACCAGCCGCGCCAGCACCACGGCGGGCGGCGCGCCATGCAGCCGCGCGGTGCCGGTCAGATCCAGAAACGCCTCGTCCAGCGACAGCGGTTCGATGGCGGGCGTGAGCTCTTCCATGAAGCCGCGAATCTTGCGCGAGACCTCGGCATAAAGCGACATGCGCGGTTTCAGCACCACCGCGTCGGGGCAGAGCTGTAGCGCCTTGAACATCGGCATGGCCGAGCGCACGCCCCGGATGCGCGCCACGTAGCAGGCGGTCGAGACCACGCCGCGCTTGCCGCCGCCGATGATCACCGGCTTGTCGGCCAGCGCGGGATTCTCGCGTTTCTCGACGCTGGCATAGAAGGCATCGCAATCCATATGCGCGATCGACAGCGACCACAGTTCGTCATGCGAGACGATTCTGGGGCGCCCGCAGCTCGGGCAGCGCGTGCCCGCGTCGAATTCTGCCAGACAGTCGCGGCAAAGCGCGGGCATGGGTGGTAATTCCGCCATGAGTGGTTACCTCTTCCTTATACGCGGGAATGGAGCGTGGGGCCACGCCGTGAGCTTTGCAGGTGCGAAACTTATTCTGTTTCTGGGCAGCGATCTGCTGGTGATCCGGCGCGATCACAGCACGGGGATTCCCTGGCCGGGCTATCTGGATTTTCCGGGCGGTGGCCGCGAAGGCTCTGAAAGCGCCGAGGAGTGCGCCTTGCGCGAGACCCAGGAAGAGGTGGGGCTGACGCTGCCGCGCAGCGCGCTGGTCTGGCGCCGCCGCAACGGGCCGAGCTGGTTTTTCGCGGCGCATCTGCCCGCCGGCCGGGCGGAGGATGTGCGGTTCGGGGGCGAGGGCTATGGCTGGCAGCTCATGCCGCCCGAGGAATACGCCCGCCGTGACGATGCGATTCCACATTTTCAGGAGATGCTGTCCGCCTATCTGGCGACACAGGGGTGACGGCGCCCGGGGACGCGATGGGCGCTCTCTGTCCGCGATTCCACTCGGTTTGCCAAGAGCTGCCAAGGACGCGCGGTGGGTCCGAAACCGCTTTTCGGCCCTCACGCGGCAGGGCATACTGCGCGCATAGAGAAGGAAGGCCATTATGAACGTTGAAGAGCTTGTTGCAGAGATTTTTATGGGCGGGAACCTTGTGATCCTGCTGCTGGCGGGGTTCCTCATCCTCGCCATCCTTCTTGGGGTGCGGATTGTGCCGCAGTCGGAAAAACATGTGGTCGAACGCTTCGGGCGGCTGCGCGCGGTGCTGGGGCCGGGGATCAACTTCATCGTGCCGTTTCTCGACCGGGTTGCCCACAAGGTGTCGATCCTGGAACGCCAGCTTCCGACCGCCTCGCAGGATGCCATCACCGCCGACAACGTGCTGGTGCAGGTGGAAACCTCGGTCTTCTACCGCATTCTGGAGCCGGAAAAGACGGTCTACCGGATTCGCGACGTGGACGCGGCCATCGCCACCACCGTGGCGGGGATCGTGCGGGCCGAGATCGGCAAGATGGAGCTGGACGAGGTGCAGTCCAACCGCTCGGCACTGATTTCGACCATCAAGGGTAATGTCGAGGATGCGGTCGACAACTGGGGGATCGAGGTCACGCGGGCCGAGATCCTCGACGTGAATCTCGATCAGGCGACGCGCGACGCGATGCTCCAGCAGCTCAATGCCGAGCGCGCGCGCCGCGCGCAGGTGACCGAGGCCGAGGGCAAGAAACGCGCGGTGGAGCTTTCCGCCGACGCCGAGCTTTACGCCGCCGAACAGGTGGCCAAGGCGCGGCGCATCGCGGCGGATGCCGAAGCCTACGCGACCCAGGTCGTGGCGCAGGCCATTGCCGAGCATGGTCTTGCGGCCGCGCAGTATCAGGTGGCGCTCAAGCAGGTCGAGGCGCTGGTCTCGCTCGGAAAGGGCGAGGGCAAGCAGACCATCGTGGTGCCCGCCGACGCGCTGGACGCGTTCAAGAACGCCTTCGGGATGCTGAAGGGGCGGAGCTGATGGTGACGCTCTGGTGGGTCTGGCTGGCGGCGGCGGTGATCCTGCTGGTGCTGGAGATGCTGGCCCCGGCCTTTGTCTTTCTGGGCTTTGCCATCGGGGCGGCGGCGGTCGGGCTCTGGCTGCTGGCGGGCTATGCGCTGGCCTGGCCCTGGCTGTTCCTGATCTTTGCGCTGGTCTCGCTGGCCGCCTGGCTGGCGCTGCGGCAGGTGGTGGGCATCCGCAAGGGCCAGATCAAGCACTGGGACCGCGACATCAACGAAGACTGACGGCCCGCCCCGGTTTCGGGACGGGCCCTCGGGCTCAGAGCCGGAAGACGCCGAGTGCGTCCATCACCTCGCGCTTGGTGGCCTCGGTCACCTCGCGCGCCTGCTGCGTGCCCTCGGCGACGATGCGCGTCACCTCGGCCAGATCCGTGGCATACTCGGCGCGCCGCGCGCGGATCGGGGCGAGCAGCGCCTGAAGGATGTCCTCCAGCCGCCGTTTCACCACCGCATCGCCAAGGCCGCCTTGCCGGTAGTGCTCCTTGAGTCGCGCGACCTCGTCCTGATCCTCGTCGAAAGCGTCGAGATAGGTGAAGACCACATTGCCCTCGACCTTGCCGGGATCGCTCACGCGCAGGTGGCCCGGATCGGTGTACATGGCGCGCACCGCCGCCGAGATCTCGTCGGGGCTGGCCGAGAGGGCGATGGCATTGCCGCCGGATTTGCTCATCTTGGCCTTGCCGTCGATCCCCGGAAGACGCCCCGCCTTGGGGATCACCGCCCGTGCCTCGGGCAGCACCTCGCGCCCGGCGGCGGTGTTGATGCGGCGCACGATCTCATTGGTCTGCTCGATGAGCGGCGCCTGATCCTCGCCCACCGGCACCACGGTCGCCTTGAAGCCGGTGATGTCGGCGGCCTGGGCGGCGGGATAGCAGAGAAACCCCGCCGGGATGTCGCGCCCGAAGCCACGCGCGCGGATCTCGTCCTTGATGGTGGGGTTGCGCTCCAGCCGGGCGACGGTGACGAAGTTCAGGTAGAGCATCGACAGCTCCGCCAGCGCGGGCAGATGCGATTGCAGGCAGATCGTGGTTTTCGCCGGGTCGATGCCGACGGCAAGGTAATCCAGCGCCACCTCAAGCACATTGCGCCGCACCTTGCCGATGTCGTCGGCATTGTCGGTCAGTGCCTGGGTGTCGGCGAGCAGCAGGAATTGCCGGTGGCTGTCCTGAAAGCTCAGGCGGTTTTTCAGCGAACCGGCGTAATGGCCGATGTGCAGCGGGCCGGTGGTGCGGTCGCCGGTCAGGATCACGGGTCTGGTCATGTGGGGTCTCCGTTTGGAAGGGACGGGACGCCGCAGGGGGAGGGGATGTGAAAAAGGCCGCCCGATGCGGCGGCCTGTGTTTGCATGAATCGCGCGGGCCGCCCTGTTACGAGGGCTGCCACCAGAACTGAGTATGGGTCACGGCGCGGGTCATGCGCTGCTGGTTAGACGCTTGCCGCGCCGGGAGCAAGGGCCTCAGCCCCGGTTGGGGCGCTGGGCCTGCGGCGAGCGCAGCTCCTGCTGGATCGACAGCGCCGCGTCGCGCGGGCTCGGCGCGCGCCAGACCGGGCGGCCGACGACGATATGGTCGGCCCCGGCGGCGATGGCGCTGGCGGGGGTGGCGATGCGCTTCTGGTCGTCATCCGCCGTGCCATAGGGGCGCACGCCGGGGGTGACGATCAGACGCCCCTCGGCCTCGGGCAGCGCGCGGATGCGGGCGGCCTCGTTGGGTGAGGCGATGACGCCATCGGCCCCCGCTTCGAAGGCGCGGGCAGCGCGTTCCACCACCAGATCGGGCACCTCGCCCGCGCGGATCATGCTGTCATCCAGATCGGTGCGGTCGAGCGAGGTGAGAATGGTCACCGCGAGGATCTTGAGATCCTTGCCCGCCGCGCCTTCCTTGGCGGCGCGCACCACATGCGGGTCGCCATGCACGGTGAGAAAATCGAGATCGAACTGTGCCAGCCCGCGCACCGCGTTCTCCACCGTCTGGCCGATGTCGAAGAGCTTCATGTCGAGGAAGATGCGCTTGCCATGCTCCTGCTTCAGCTCGTTGGCCAGCGCCAGCCCGCCGCCGGTGAGCATGCCCAGCCCGATCTTGTAGAAGGACACGGCGTCGCCGATGGCGTCGGTCAGCTTCAGCGCCTCCAGGGCGTTGGGCACGTCGAGGGCAACGATCAGGCGGTCGTCGGACATGGGGCGCTCCTTATATGTGGGCGGTATGTTTGGGACGGGCCTCTCATGCGGCGGCGGCTCCGCAGCGTCAAGCCTCGGGAACAGGGGGTGGGCGCTTTTGCCAAAAGATTCGTTATGCGGTGCGGAAGACCGGGGTATTTTCAGCGGAACCGCGCTGCGGATTTTGTGATCACGGGACTTGAAGGCACGCGCTCTCAGGACCATCTTGAGGGATGAGGCCCGACATCGCCGCGTGCTGCCTGGCAGGCGCTGCAAATCCCGATCGGGCGCTTAATGGAAGGAGAGACACCATGAACTTGGAGAAGTTCACGGAGCGGTCGCGCGGTTTCATTCAGGCGGCGCAGACCATTGCGATGCGGGAAAGCCACCAGCGGCTGGCGCCCGAACATATCCTCAAGGCGCTGATGGACGACGACCAGGGGCTCGCGTCCAATCTCATCACCCGCGCGGGCGGTCAGCCCAACCGTGTGGTCGAGGCGCTGGAGCAGAAGCTCGCCAAATTCCCGAAAGTCTCGGGCGACGCGGGGCAGGTCTATCTCGACTCTGCGACCGGCAAGGTGCTGGACGAGGCCGAGAAGATCGCCAAGAAAGCCGGTGACAGCTTTGTGCCCGTGGAGCGCATTCTCATGGCGCTGGCCATCGAGAAATCCGGTGCCAAGGAGGCGCTGGAAGCCGGTGCCGTGACGCCGCAAAAGCTCAACGAGGCGATCAACGACATCCGCAAGGGCCGCACCGCCGACAGCGCCAATGCCGAGGAAGGCTATGAGGCGCTGAAGAAATACGCGCTGGACCTGACGGAGCGTGCCGAACAGGGCAAGATCGACCCGATCATCGGCCGCGACGAGGAAATCCGCCGCTCGATGCAGGTGCTGTCCCGCCGGACCAAGAACAACCCGGTTCTGATCGGCGAGCCCGGTGTCGGCAAGACCGCCATCGCCGAGGGGCTGGCGCTGCGCATCGTCAATGGCGACGTGCCCGAAAGCCTGAAGAACAAGCGTCTTCTGGCGCTCGACATGGGCGCGCTGATCGCCGGCGCGAAATATCGTGGCGAGTTCGAGGAACGGCTGAAATCCATCCTGAAGGAGATCGAGAGCGCCGCGGGCGAAATCATCCTCTTCATCGACGAGATGCACACGCTGGTCGGCGCGGGCAAGGCGGACGGGGCGATGGATGCCTCGAACCTGCTGAAACCGGCGCTGGCACGGGGTGAGCTGCACTGCGTCGGCGCCACCACGCTCGACGAGTACCGCAAGCATGTGGAGAAAGACCCGGCCCTTGCCCGGCGCTTCCAGCCGGTGATGGTGCAGGAGCCGACGGTCGAGGACACGATCTCGATCCTGCGCGGCATCAAGGAGAAATACGAGCTGCACCATGGTGTGCGGATCTCGGATAGCGCCCTTGTGGCCGCCGCGACGCTGTCGCACCGCTACATCACCGACCGCTTCCTGCCCGACAAGGCCATCGACCTGATGGACGAGGCGGCGTCGCGTCTGCGGATGGAAGTCGACAGCAAGCCCGAAGAGCTCGACCAGCTCGACCGGAACATCCTGCAAATGCAGATCGAGGTCGAGGCGCTGAAGCTCGAAGACGATGCGGCGTCGAAGGACCGGCTCGAAAAGCTCGAAAAGGAACTGGCCGATCTCGAGGAGAAATCCGCCGAGATGACCGCCCAGTGGCAGGCCGAGCGTGACAAGCTGGCCTCGGCGCGCGACATCAAGGAAGAGCTCGACAAGCTGCGGGCCGATCTTGAGATCGCCAAGCGCGAGGGCAATTTCGCCAAGGCCGGGGAGCTGCAATACGGGCGCATCCCGGAGCTGGAGAAAAAGCTCGCCGAGGCGGAAAGCGCCGAGGACGATGTCATGGTCGAAGAGGCCGTGCGTCCCGAGCAGATCGCCGAGGTGGTGGAACGCTGGACGGGCATCCCGACCTCCAAGATGCTGGAGGGCGAGCGCGAGAAACTGCTGCGCATGGAAGACGGGCTGCACAAGCGGGTCGTCGGTCAGGCGCAGGCGGTGCGCGCCGTGGCGAATGCCGTGCGGCGGGCGCGCGCGGGCTTGAACGACGAGAACCGTCCGCTGGGCTCGTTCCTCTTCCTCGGGCCGACCGGCGTGGGCAAGACCGAGTTGACCAAGGCGGTGGCCGAGTTCCTCTTCGACGACGACAACGCCATGGTGCGGATCGACATGTCGGAGTTCATGGAGAAACACGCGGTCTCGCGTCTGATCGGCGCGCCTCCGGGCTATGTCGGTTATGACGAGGGCGGTGTGCTGACCGAGGCCGTGCGCCGGCGCCCCTATCAGGTGGTGCTGTTCGACGAGGTCGAAAAGGCGCACCCGGACGTGTTCAACGTGCTGCTGCAGGTGCTGGACGACGGGGTGCTGACCGACGGTCAGGGCCGCACGGTCGACTTCAAGCAGACGCTGATCATCCTGACCTCGAACCTCGGGTCTCAGGCGCTGTCGCAGCTGCCGGAAGGCGCGGACAGTGCGCAGGCACGGCGCGACGTGATGGACGCGGTGCGGGCGCATTTCCGCCCCGAGTTCCTCAACCGTCTGGACGAGACGATCATCTTCGACCGGCTGAAGCGGGACGATATGGATGGTATCGTCGAGATCCAGCTGTCGCGGCTGCTCAAGCGGCTGGCGCAGCGCAAGGTGCGTCTGGAGCTGGACGAGGCGGCCAAGAAATGGCTGGCCGAGGAAGGCTACGACCCGGTCTTCGGGGCGCGTCCGCTCAAGCGGGTGATCCAGCGTGCCTTGCAGGATCCGCTGGCCGAGATGATCCTCGGTGGCGACATCCATGACGGCGATCTGGTGCCGGTGAGCGCCGGGGCCGACGGGCTGCTGATCGGCGAGCGCGTCGGGGCCTCGAACCGCCCGCGCCCGGACGATGCGGTCGTGCATTGAGTGTTGCATTTATGAACAGGAAAAGGCCCGCCGGTTGGCGGGCCTTTTTCGTTGGGTTCGGTTTGAGGGATGGTGGGCAGATTGCCCACCCTACAAATGAGCGTTGTCCCGGCGCGGAACAAGCCCGAAGGGCGCCGCGCAAGCGCCGGACCGTCCCGGCGGTCTGGCGCTTTTGTGACGACCGCGTCAAGTGTTGAGGTCTTTCGGACGTGGCCGGGATAAATCGAGAGGCTCAGAAGGCCGAGCGCCAGCCCACGGTCCGGCGCATGCGCGGCTCTCGATCTTTGCGAAGCGGAGACTGGTTGGCGACGGTGGGCAAAGATTGCCCACCCTACATTGCATGGCGCAGACCCCGTAGGGTGGGCAATCTGCCCACCACCCGCTTGCGCTCAGTCCAGACCGATCGCCGCCCGGGCGAGCCCGTCGAGCAGCTCCTGGATCTTCTGCATCTCGCCCTCGGGATAGGCGCGGAAACCGATGGTCGTGACATCGGGTTTGTCGTGACGCACCATGATGAAGATGTCGTAGGGGCAGAACATGACGTTCATCGGATCCGCTTCCATCACCTCGCGCGACAGCTTGGCCGAGCAGAAGCTGTAGATGTCGGCCACGTCGAAGATCACCACATCCGAGCCCACATCGCCGCGCGTGCGTTCGAGCATTTCGCCGGTGTGGCTCACATGGTCGATCACCAGCCCGGCGTCGATGATGGCATTCTCCAGACCAAAGGACACGTCGTCGAAACTCTGGTCGGTATCGTAGGTCACGACATCCTCCGCAAACGCGGGGCCCGTGGCCAAAACCAGCGCAGCCAGCAGTTTTTTCATCTCTCTCCTCCCGAGTGGTTGCCGAACGCGGCGGCGATTGTCACTGTGCCGGTGATACGCGGAAACCGAAAATCATGCAAATCAATGAATATATGAGGGGGTAACATGGGCGCGGCGATGTATGCGTTGCAGGTTCTCGCACTGGTCTTTGTCGCGGTCATCGGCGCCGCCGTTCTGCTGGCGCTGGTGCTGTTTGTGATCGACCGCACGCAGGCGGGCGATGCGATCCGGCGCAATTATCCGGTGATCGGGCGGTTTCGCGGACTTTTCACCAAGCTGGGGGAGTTCTTCCGCCAGTATTTCTTTGCCATGGACCGCGAGGAGATGCCGTTCAACCGGGCACAACGCGACTGGGTCTATCACGCCACCAAGGGCGGCGATAACACCGTGGCCTTCGGCTCGACTCGCAATCTCAACATTCCCGGCACGCCGATCTTTGTGAACGCGGTCTTCCCGCCGCTCGACGATCAGTTCGCCACCACCGAGCCCATGGTGATCGGCCCGCATGCGCGCGTCCCTTATGTGGCCAAGTCGATCTTCAATATCTCGGGCATGAGCTATGGCGCGATCTCGCGCCCGGCGGTCGAGGCGCTGAGCAAGGGCGCCTTCAAGGCTGGGATCTGGCTGAACACCGGCGAGGGCGGGCTTGCGCCCTATCACAAGGCGGCGCCCTGCGATCTGGTGTTCCAGATCGGCACCGCCAAGTTCGGGCTGCGCGACGAGCATGGCAATCTCAGCGACGACAAGCTGCGCGCGGTGGCCGCCGATCCGCAGGTGAAGATGTTCGAGCTGAAGCTGGCGCAGGGCGCCAAGCCCGGCAAGGGCGGCATCCTGCCCGGCGAGAAGGTGAACGAAGAGGTCGCGGCCATTCGCGGCCTCAAGGTCGGGCAGGCAGGCATCTCGCCCAACCGGCACAAGGAGATCGACGATTTCGGCGATCTGCTGAACGTGATCGGCCATATCCGCGAGGTCTCGGGCAAGCCGGTGGGGTTCAAGACGGTGATCGGCTCGTCGGACGAGTGGGAAAACCTCTTTAAGATGATTGTGGAACGTGGCGCCGAAAGCGCGCCCGACTTCATCACCATCGACGGCGGCGAGGGCGGCACCGGCGCCGCGCCCATGCCGCTCATCGACCTTGTCGGCATGCCGATCCGCGAGGCGCTGCCGCGCATCGTCGATCTGCGCGACCGCTACGGGCTCAAGGACCGCATCCGCATCATCGCCTCGGCCAAGCTGGTGAACCCGGCGGATGTGGCCTGGGCGATCTGCATCGGCGCCGATTTCATCACCTCGGCGCGCGGCTTCATGTTCTCGATGGGCTGCATTCAGGCGCTGAAATGCAACCGCAACACCTGCCCCACGGGCATCACCACCCATGACCCGCGTCTTCAGAAAGGGCTCGTGGTCGAGGATAAATATGTGAAGGTCGCGAATTACGCCAAATCGGTGATCAAGGAGGTCGAGACCATCGCGCATTCCGTCGGCGTGTCGGAGCCGCGCCAGATGCGGCGGCGTCATGTGCGCATCGTGCAGGCCGATGGCAGCTCGATCCCCTTCAACAAGATCCGCCCAAGTTACAGGACAGACACCGCAACGTGAGTCTTTGTTGGTTTGTGGAATGGCCCTCCGCAGCTACCTTTCCTCAAGGACAGGAGCTTAGGAGGGCCCCATGGCGCTGCGCTGGAAAGGCGGTCTGAAGGACCGCGACGTTACCGACGAGACATTGTGGCTGAACCGCCGCCAGATGCTGGGCGGTTCTGCCGGTCTGGCGCTCGCCGGGCTCGCCGGGCTCGCCGGCGGCGCGCGGGCCGAAGCGGCGCTGGAGCCCAACAGCTGGGAAGAGATCACCAGCTACAACAACTATTATGAGTTCGGCACCGGCAAGGACGATCCGGCGCGCAACGCGGGCGGGCTGACCACCATGCCCTGGAGCGTCAAGATCGACGGGCTGGTCGACCGCCCAGGCGATTACGCCTTCGAGGATATTCTGGCTCAAATGGAGCTGGAGGAACGGATCTATCGGTTCCGCTGCGTCGAGGCCTGGTCGATGGTGGTGCCCTGGACCGGGTTCGAGCTGGCCGACCTGCTGGATCTTGCGGGCGTGCAGCCCTCGGCGAAATACGTCGCGTTCGAAACCGTGCTGCGCCCCGAGGAAATGCCGGGCACCGCTTACCGTGTGCTCGACTGGCCCTATGTCGAGGGGCTGCGGCTCGACGAGGCGGTGCATCCGCTCACCCTCATGGCAACCGGCATCTATGGCCGCGACCTGCCCAACCAGAACGGCGCGCCGCTGCGGCTGGTGGTGCCGTGGAAATACGGGTTCAAGTCGATCAAATCGGTGGTGCGCATCACCCTGACCGACAGCCAGCCGCCGACCAGCTGGAACAAGGCCAATGCCCGCGAATACGGCTTCTATTCCAACGTGAACCCCGAGGTGAGCCACCCGCGCTGGAGCCAGGCCAGCGAACGCCGCATCGGCGGCGGGCTGTTTGCCAAGCGCGAACCCACGCTGATGTTCAACGGCTACGGGGAGGAGGTGGCGGGCCTCTATGCCGGAATGGATCTGAGCAAGTCTTTCTGATGCTGGCGGACCGGATCAATGCCGCCGCGCGGCGGGTGCCGAACTGGGCCCTATATATACTGTGTCCGCTCCCGGCACTCTGGCTGCTCTGGCAGGGTCTCACCGGGGGGCTGGGCGTCGAGCCGATCAAGGCGCTCGAACACGAACTGGGGGAGCTGGCGCTGCAGCTTCTGATCGCGGGGCTCTGCATCACGCCGCTGCGCAAGCTGGCGGGGGTGAACCTGCTGAAGTTCCGCCGCGCGGTGGGGCTGATCGCCTTTCTCTATGTTGCGCTGCATCTGCTGGTCTGGCTGGCGCTCGACGTGCAGATCCCGGCGCAGATCTGGGCCGACATCGTCAAGCGCCCCTATATCACCGTGGGCATGCTCGGGTTCGCGCTGCTGATCCCGCTGGCGCTGACCTCGAACAACCTGTCGCTGCGGCGGCTCGGGGGCAGGCGCTGGCGTCAGCTGCACAGGCTGACCTATGGCGCGGTGCTGCTGGGGGCGCTGCATTACATGATGCTGGCGAAAGGCTTTCAGATCGAACCGCTGGTCTATCTGACGGTTGTGCTGGGCCTGCTGGCGCTGCGCCTGCCGGGAATAGCGGTGGCGAGGCGGTCCGGGCAGCGCGGATAGGTGCCAAAGCTCTGTGCGCACTCTCTTGAGAGCAGGGGGCAGGGCGGCTGAAATCGGTGTTCTGGGCTTTGAGGGCGGTGGAATCGCGACATTCTTCTCAAACCGCGCAAGAACCGGGCAGAGTCGAGGAGGCATTGCCGTATCTGGGGCGCTGCGAGAATCGCGTATTTTCCGAAAATCGGTCGATTTTGGGCCTCAGACCGGAAAACCGGCGGGAAATTTGCTCCGGGCGCGAGTCAGGGCCTTTGGTCTGGGAACTCCTTCAGACTCAGTTGGAGGGATTTCGGCCGAGTCAGCGGGGTGACTCGCGGCGATTTTCGCGAGGGAGTCGGCCCGGGTTGGGGGTAACTCTGTGGGTAACGCAAAATCTGGTAGGACTCCCCGCCGGAGCCTCCTGAAATCGCTGGGCTCAAAGCGCTTCCGATACCGCGTGGCGAAAAAAGCTCCGATGCAACGCTTTGATTTTGAACGAAACTTCAGGAAATTAAAAAAAAGATGACGTTTCTCGCAGAAACCGCTTGCGGCCCCCGGCATCAAACCGTAAATACCCCCTCACCGGCGGCGCTGAGGTGCGGCTGGGACGCCAGACGGGGCGGCGGCGAGGCGGGAACGCGGCGCTGACGCAGACGAGGCGGAGATAACATCGAGAGGTTTGACGGGC